>CAWEXU010000031.1:0-266581 GCA_963813075.1 Methanotrichaceae archaeon | reverse complement strand
AAGCCGCGCCCTTCAGGACGCGGTCGAGATTCACTAATTCTGTCGAGTGTGCAGGCAGTTCTAAGCAGTTGGCGTGACATCTCCGACAAGAAGTATTTGGCCGGTTCTTCTTCTGGAAGCCTGAGGGCAATCACATACATTGAGCAGAACCCGATCAGGTCACATCCCTGTAGCCGGTGGTGACGTTCTCGACTCCCTTAATCGGCCCGCAATCTCAGGCGAGAGCCTTCTTTCAGCTGCATCCAAAAAGACCTCCGCACACTGCGGTGCGATGCACAGCAGGCATTCCGAGCCGTCCATGGCTCGCTCGGCCAGATACTTGAGGTCCTTATCAGGCAGCTTCTCCAGCCTTGCCTGGAAGTCTTCTTTATCCGATATATAGTATCTGGAGATCGATGTCACAAGCTCCCGGTTCTCCCTTTTCCAGGTCTTCTATGTGCGGCTTGACCAGCTTTTTCAATATATGAATATCCTTTCTGTTGAGTTTTTTCATTACACTCACCTTTCATTATAGGCTATGGTGCCCACTGATGAGCTGGAGAATCATTTTGATCAGCTCTGCCAGCACCCCCCAAAGGCCATAGTCCGCGCCGGGGCTTGAATCCTCCTCATCCATCTTGGGGCCAGCTTCCGGAAGGGCATCTCGGTCGACCCTGGGTGCAGTCTTTCGATGCCTTATTCGATCCAGTCTCGGGGAAGGGTCAAATTCAATATCATTGGAACTCTCTGTTTCTGCCTCGCCCTTAACCTCAATGTCCCTCCAGCTAAAGGGATCGAACTCATTGCTCCTGAAATCCTTCCTGGCTGCATTTCCTGATTCTACCAGCATATTATTGAAGTTTTTGCCATCTTCCAGGTAGCAGACAGCTATCCATCGACCATATTCATCCTGGCCGTTCAAGTCGTCGATATCAAGGGACACAATATTGCCCATCAGCCATGAATGGGTGTACTCCCTCGCCCATTCGCCTTCTTCGCAGGCCCGCTCGCCATATAGCTCTGGAGCGTCAAGATCTGCCAGCCTGACTCTTATCGTATCCTCCGAGATGCGGCCATCATGCTCCAGAACCTTTACATCAAAGGTATCGCCATCGGTAACCAGAACCACTCGCCCTGTGACTTCATTTGGGGCCCCCAGGGCCAGGGCTATCAGGAGCAGAATGGAGAGGATACAGATGGCAGATCTTAGTCTCATGGGCTCGCTCATCCTTTCAGATGCTCTTCAAGCTTTCCCTTTATAAAAGTTTGAATAGGCTCACGGCATAGCTTCACATAGCATAGCTTCAATTGGATTTCGTCATCACGAATGCCACTTCATCCCATGCCTTTTCCAGCAGCTTTCTGTAGTACCTGGAATCAAACCGGGATGCATCCATTTCAGTATCCACATCCCAGCTGGCAGAATCGCCCACCACATATCCAATTTCCATCCCGGGAGCTAATTGGACTCCCCTTTTTTGATATGCTTTCAATGCCGATGCCTCAGCACATCTTCTCGAATAGCTAATTCTGCCCAATCGGCGGTGAATGGCAAGCGCTCTTATATCCACGTCATCAAGCCCTTGCATGTACTTTTCCCGGACATCACAGGCCATTGGTCTCACCCTCAGAATCTCATCCTGACTTCTAGCCTGAGCCAGAACCTCGAACAGCTCCATTTGCATTTGGCGTACATAATCGGGTGTGTCTCCTTTCCTTGCCATCACCCCCCTGATCTTCATCTTTCCAGTATCCAGTCTGCCGAAATAGCGGTTGTAGGCTCCTGAACCATCGGCCATTGGCAGGAAGGCGATCCAATTATAGGAGTCCACCTCAGTAAGGATGCCGGTACTCTTTTCCACCGCCTGCTTAAAGTCAGATATCGGCTCGCCAATCACCCAGAGGCAGTCCACAATGCCATGCAGGACCTCAAAGTTCATATCTTCTGCAAGCTCCTTGATCTGCATCAAGAGCTCTCTGGAGATGGCGGTGATTCTTTCATGGACCTGGATCTGGCCGAACTTGGCGTTCCGGTATCCAGTATAGCCGAAACAGGTTACGAGCATCCATTTAAGAATCGAGTCTATGCCCGCGTAATCCGGATCGGTCTTCTTGAGCCTCTTGGTCTTGATGCGCAGGTTTAGCAGCGAGGAGATAACTGTGCTCAAAAAACCTGCCTGATCCGGGTGTCCGATGGTTTCCGGGGAGAGGTTGTACTTGACGATGATCGAGGGGTAAAGCGATGTGAAATCGATCTGATGCACCTTCTCGTATACCCCAGGCTCTGGCTGGAATATCATGCCTCCTTTGTCACAGGCCCTCAGCTCCGAGATGTTCCTTACCCCTTCCGTATCTCGTTTCCTGAATGGGACTGCCACCCCTCTTCGCAGTGCTTCAAAAACTTCGTAACTTGATATGAGTGTGCCGGGAGTGAACCTGGAGGTCAGGTTTGGGGACAGACCGGAGAGCCTGGAGGCCATGAGAACTCCTTTCAGACCGCTCTGTGAATAGACAAAGCTCCTGGCAGTGTCGATCAGCAATCTGCCCTCAGGAATCATAGCTCCGTCCTTATGGACAGCCCTGCCATAGCTCCAGTAAGACCGGGAAGCCATCTGATTAAACCAGCCAGTACGGCTTATGGTCAGCTCCAGGCCGTATCTGCTGGCCTTGTGAACGATCCGCGGAATCCATATGTCTGCATAGGGGAGCAGGATCAGGTCAGGGTCATGGGATTTAATAAGCTCCTGGAAGTCGGAGATGATCGTCCTCTCCCGTCCATTCAGTATTCTCGTTCTGCCATTTCTCCTATTTTCATTTCTGCCATCCAGTATCTGCGCACATTGCACACATGAGATCTCCCTGGGAGTCGAAGGGTCTCCAGCAACCTTTATCTCCAATCCGGTCAGTGGGGCCTCAAAATCAGCAGAGAACCTCGATTCGTCCCGATATCCACATGGAAAGATGTCATGTTCCGCCATGAACCTCTGATCCTGGCGGATGTCGACGTTGTAAAGCTCGACTTCGTAGCGGGTTTGTATCTCGATCTTCTCAGCTACTTTGCGATTGGCATAGATCCTGAAACCCTGCAATGCCCCAAAGATAGTCCTGAAGCTGCATTCCTCAGTTTTAAAGCGGCTCTCCAGGGCTTCTATCATCTCCCGGTGAGATGGAGGGTCTTTAAGGTGCATATAAAACGAAGGCGGATAGGAGATGCTATCTCTGCTGAGTCCTCTCTCTCTGCCCCAAAGCTCCACGCAGCCCTTGTAGTATGAGTCAAAGATCCACATAAATTTCTATTCTTCCTGGCTGCTGTCACTACTGTGGCTACTGTGGCTACTGTGGCTACTGTCGCTGCAGTCGCTGCGGTTGCTACTGCCGCTGCAGTCCAGCTCCTTCAATAGCTCCACCAGCACAGAGAACACCGCTGCCTCCAGCGGATCATCGAGCGCATAGAAGGCCTCGCTTGAATGCTTCCTGGCCATCTCCGCCAGCCTATGCCCATAAACCTGGTCTTCCTTCTTCAGAGCCCTGCTGGCCTTCAGCCACCTGGCGGAGATGTCCTTTACGCTCATCCTCACGCTCTCGAAGCTCCGGCCCATCATGAGTACGCCTCCAGGGTGGACTGGGCTCCTGGCATCTTCAGATCGATCTTTGCCCGCGCTTTTGACTGCGCTTTCGGCATTTCATAGAAGCAGAACACCCGGTCTGCCAGCTCGGTCATCTTCTCGAGGTGAGGGTCTAGAGCCGGAGCAATCAGCAGGATCGTAGCTTCCCTGGAGGTCTGTTTCAGGCCCTGTGCCACGTACTCCACCATATCAGTGGCATCTTCATAGAGGAGGGGGTCGTGCTCGATTATCAGGAAGCTGTGCTGGTTCTCTTCCAGGATGGTCATAAGCTGGAAGGATGTGAAAGCCCGGCGGACATCCAGCTCGGTGAATTTGCGATCGAGGCGGCTGAGGATGCGAGAGTAGTTGCCACAGATGAAGAGGATCTTGTAGCGTTGCAGTTTCAGGTTGCTGTTCAGCACTCCGGCTACCATCTCCGCTGGGGCCAGCAGGACATTGAATGTCTCGGGGATCAGGGAGACCGTTGGGAGGAGTTCGATTATCATATTCAAGAATGTGCTGCTCTTGAGATTAAATGTCGAGCCGGGCGGGGGGTGAAAGTGTTAGTGAAATGTATTCAACTTCATATCTGTATCCTTTGTTTTTATCTTAGTCGTCCATTCCCTCGGCGGTAAAAATAGTCGCTTGATATTGATTTCTGCCCAAAGTACTTATTCCATCCCGCCTATTTGCCAGCATGGCAGGAGTCCTGAAGCGCATGAGACGGTCTCAGAATCAACCTATCTTGTCGGTTGATTTCATCCCCATTAAGGTCCTGGAGCTGGAGGCGGCCAAGGAGATCCTGGCCGAGGTCTTCAGGATCGGGATCTCGGAGGTTGATGATATGATCCGGAATCGTTTTGAGGAGGTCCATCCTCAGGAGGAGGAAGGAGGGCTGTGGCCACGGGAGTTTTGCCTGGAGGGGTGAAATGGGATTGGAGTGAACCCCTCCGAGTGGACAATGAGTGAAGCAATGCCAACTATTTCGTAGGTGCGTATAACCTTCAAGAATCCTCGCATTTGGTAATGCCGATAATTTAAAATAGTCAAACATGAAGAATATATACTTTAATAACTCAGTAGGGAGGTGAGCGAAATATGAGCTTGAAGGTCAAGATTGCAGTAACCACGGCTCTGCTATATCTATTGATGGCAGCACCGGGGCTTGCAGTAGTAGTAGTTAAGAGATTTACACTCTGAACTTATCTGGCTTCGCATCGTAATCTCCGATTACTCTGAGCAGGCTTTCCGGGAAGGGCTGGCCAATGAGGACCAGATCGAGATATCGAATCCTGGCGGCTTTCCGGAAGGCGTCCGGCTCGATAACCTGCGGGTCACACTACGCAGGCCGCGCAATCCTTCTATTGCGAATGCTTTGAAGAGGGTGGGAATCGTTGAGCGCACGCCAGAGGCATAGATACAATCTTTTTTGAGCAGCTCAGGAATGGTCGTCCAGCTCCATCTTATGATCGGAGCACTGAAAACGATGTTATTCTGGTCCTGCCGGGTGGGAAAGCAAACCGGGATTTACTGCGGGTGATAGTGGAAGAGAACCCGCAGGCCGCCTTTCCGGCTGGATGATTTACTTTTGCTCAAATCGCTCATACCAGTTTTTTGCCCACACCTACATGAGACTGGGTGAGGAAGCTGCATATGTGCGACAGAGATGTTTTGAACCGGAAGACTCGATGAATTCTGAATTCAAGAACGTCGGGCGTTAAGCTCGGAGTATCCACCTAAAAGAGCGGAGTGGCCGCACATAATTATATCTAAAAAAATATCCAAAGACTATATCTATGGAGACACCAATAGAATAGTCCTGTATTAACTGGAAATAGGTGTGATAAGATTGCAAATCAGATATATCAGGTTACTAATAACTGTGTTTATTGTCTGCATAGGTTTGGCTGCTGGGGTGGACAATCCGCAGGGAAACAACCCCATCTGTGAACCATGCAGTTCTTATGGCATTGGATTCAATGGGCCGCTTGAGTATACCCCGTACCCTGAACCGCTTAATGACGGCGCTCAGAATCCGGGGGATATCTATGTTGTCTACTCGGTCATCGACAAAGAAAGCAAACCCTGGTGGACTCAGGCCGCTGGAGTCTGGCAAGTGTGGGGTCCATATGAATTCAAGGCAGGTAGGAACCATATTCTCAAATTTGGACCGGGAGACATAGTGGGCATTACCGAAGGTCCTCTTCCTTATTATGTTGAAGGTACCGCAGCCTGGCTCCAGGTAGAGAACGTCGATTACGTGGATGAGAAAGCCTATGCCTATTGCATTGTGCCAGAAGCTATGATAAACACAGCAGAGTCAGAAAAGAGCCGGACGCCGGGTCAATCCTCGCCTCAAAGTTCAATTCGCCCCGTAGATTATGCGATAGCAAATGAGGTCGATGAAGAAAGCAGCGATGTAATAACCAGAACCAATTCATTCTCTTCGACCGATGCCAGAGTCTATTGCTGGCTTAAATTCGAAAATATCAAAGAGGGACATGCAATTGAATGGAGATGGTACTCGCCTGATGGCAACCTATTCCATATTGAGAATAGAGAAATCCCTTCCCCTGAAGATATGTATGCTTGGTATAATATATATTCTTTCCTTTATATCGAGGGACATCATCCTGAGAATATGCCGGGGAATTGGCAGGTAGATGCGTTTATTGATGGTGAGTTCATTGTCACTCAACACTTCACAATAGGAGGCATAGCTACTATCGGATGGCTCTGAAGGGGTATCATAAGGCGTCCAGTACATCTGGGCTGATGTCAAACGGCGGCAGATCATCCCGATGCAAGCTGCGGGGCATTTTCGCGCCGTTCCCATCATTTTTCCGATGCCGCTCATATACGTGCTGCCCACTGGGTGATGCGTCTGGTCGGGCTGCCGGTCCCGACCGTCTGGAATCCGCCCCTCCTGACACCGGTCATCTTTGGATCCTGGAAGCTGCATATGTGCGACAGAGGGGATTCGAACCGGTTCAAGCAGAGCAGATGGTTGGCCCGTATGTGAAGGCTTCATGGGAAGATCACGCGCTATAAAAGGAACTTTCTTATACCATCAAAGCCAATTAATATGAAGGAGAATATAAGCCATGAAGGCTGGCGGATCGTCAAAAAGGTCACCTTTTCTCTTCTTTGCATTGGTATATGCTCTTTCCATCCCATTTTGGGTACTCAATATCCTCTTTCCGATTAAGCTTCCAGTGGATAACCTTCCCGCTACAGACATTGCAGCCACTTTTGCCCCGACAGTAGCGGCCCTGATCCTGGTGTACAGGGAAGAGAGACTTTTTGGGGTACGGAAGATGTTGAAGAGAACCTTCGATTATAAGAGGATCAGGCAGAAGATCTGGTATGTTCCCATCATTTTTTTGATGCCGCTCATCTACGTGCTGACCTACTGGGTGATGCGTCTGGTCGGGCTGCCGGTCCCGGCCGTTTGGAATCCGCCCCTCGTGACGCCGGTTATCTTTGGGATTTTCTTCTTCGCTGCGGCTTTAGAAGAGATCGGCTATTCGGGGTACGTCACCGATCCCATGCAAGCCCTGTACAGCGCACTGACTGCCAGCATAATCATAGGGTCGATTCATGCGGTATGGCATTGGCCGTCGATGATTTCAATGGGCATGGCACCGGGGTTGTTTGTATGGGGCAGCATACTGACCGTTAGTTTCCGGATCCTGACCGTCTGGCTCTATAACAACACTGGAAGTAGCGTGTTTGCGGCCATACTCTTTCATGCCGTGACCAATACGGGGAGGAGCCTGTTTCCCGGCGGCCGTTCCGCATTGGAGCTGGGCGATGCAGCTGTTGCCTATGGGCTCATTACCATCACGGCCATAATCGTGGTGTTCTTATGGGGGCCCGAGACGTTAGCCCGGTTCAGGTATGGCCGAAAACGGCAACCTCATGGAATGGATCCGGTGCGATAAGTTGTCCGAGACTGCTTTTGCAGCCACTTCTTTTAGGTATAAAAGTCAGAACTCCCCAAGTGTGAACTGATCTTGCAGATGAATCTCCTTGGACTTGTGCTCTATATGGAGCATATCCATCAGCAGAAAGGCGTTCCTCACTGATTTAGCCCTGGCGTGGTTATTGAAATAGATCCTCACCTTGGCCGCCTTCAGCTCGGCATCCTTTATTAGAGGCACCCAGGGCGCGAGCTGATCCGCATGGTATAGAAAATCGTATCTATCCAGCCTGTGGTCATCCTCTTTCTCGCCTTTGTACCAGATATCATAATTCCGGCCATGAAAACGGAGATAAGCATGATTGACCGTCGGCCCAGCGGCGATGTGAAGACCGGGTCCGTCGATCAGGACATTGGCTACATTCCTCTCACTCAGCGCCTCCAGGGTCGCGGGGTCGATCTCTCTCTTTTCCTCTCCCAGCCAACTGGGATGCCTGAACTCCACGGCGTAGTCATACTTTTCACAGGAGACCGCATCCAGGACGCCTTTCAGGCTGGCCAGGGCCGAGCCTGCATTCCTGAAATAGGGTGAGAGCTGAAATAGCACCCCTCCCAGGAGGTCAGAATTCGCCAGGGGCTTCACGCAGGTCTTCTCGAAAGAGGTAGCCCAGAATATGGCCTTCGCCAGATCCTTCTCTACCAGCGCCTTATGGGTGACGAGCTGGGGCACTTTGACTGAGTATTCGAAATCCTTCCGATCCCTGGCTTTTTTTATCCAGGACTGGACCTGAAGCTCTCCAGGTGGGCGGTAGAAGGTGCTGTTGATCTCCACGGTCTGAAAGTAGTTTGCATAGTAGGAGAACCACTCGTCCTTCTTCTTGGCCAGATTCATTGGGTAGAATCCTCCAACCCAATCATCGTAAGACCAGCCGCTAGTTCCCACAAGGATTGCCATTTGCAGTCATAAACGAAGGGAGAGCTGATATAGGTTTTCAAGGCAGAGCTGCGCTTTGCTCATTCTCGTTCGTCTTGTCGAGATCTCCATCAACTTCACCAACACCGAGAAGACCGCTGCCTCCAGGGGATCATCAAGGGGTAGAAGGCCTCGCAGGAGTGCTTTTTTGGCCAGCTCTGCGAGCCTCCTGCCCATAAATTTGGCTCCTCGCTATTTGGTGCGGGTTCGGGCGCTAGTCACAGGAATTCGACATTTTTTCATGATCCTCTGTGCGCTCTGCGCCTCTGCGATTTTATTCCGTATTCCACCAGGGTTAATTATCCCGCGACCCACTACGATACAGCGAAGAGCCTGTTTTTTGCCCAGATCTGCGAGGCTTCTGGCCATAAATCTGGTCTTCTTTCTCAAAAGGAGAATGTTGCAGGCTACAGCCCTTCCCGGCATTCCTGATGATTCCATTCTTCAAGCCGCTCAATTAGAACCTGGGCGTGATCTGCAACCAAGGCGAGAACTGAAAATTTCGATTCAATGGTCGAGAAACTTAACCCACCCCTACCTTCATCTCGACCTGAGCCAGCCACATGGTATAGAGCAGCTTTTGCGGTTGCTCAAGGCTTAATATAAGCATTCAATCCGATGGTGATCGGCTTATCATTAACTTTAGCGGCAGTAACGATATTCCCATGTGTACTTGCAACAACAAGGGTTTTGCCGGATGACGATGGGGTTGGTTCTTCCAGGTCAATTTCTATAAAGAGCTTGTTATCCTTGATTTCTACTTTCATTGTCATACGAGTTCTCCTATTGGCCGTCTTTTAGACATGCTCATCTATTACCCTTTCCCTGAGAGATCCTCAGACATTTTTCGATACCCTTTCGCGTTGCAAGCATTTATTACTTTTCCTGTGGGTCTCTTCCCAATTTCAACCTTATTAAAATAGCGCTGAGGGTGAGATTTGAACTCACGAGGTGCGATGCACCACTGGTTTGCCCGTCCCGTCCTCCCGTAAGAAGACGGCAGCTCAAGACCAGCGCCGTAGGCCGCTTGGCTACCTCAGCCCGCCCACATGCTTGGAATCGATAGATCTTAAGCCTGACGATACCCCCCCCTTGAAAGCAAGCCCAAAAGCCCTGCACCTGCTCACCCAAATCGACAATCTTTTTTATCTCCAGTGCCCATTTTTCTCCGATGCTCATAAAGAATGTCTCCATCCTCCAGTCCGGGCGTCTGGTGCCGGGGCAGGATATACTGATCGAAGAGGGCAGGATCGCAAGAGTAGGCCCCGATCTGCCCAAAAGTGGCATTGATGAGGTGATAGAGGGCCGGGGAAAGCTGGCCATCCCGGGCCTGGTCAACTGCCACACCCACCTGGCCATGAGCCTCCTGCGGGGCTATGCCGACGACATGGAGCTGATGCCGTGGCTGGAGGAGAAGATCTGGCCCCTGGAGGCCAGGCTGACGGAGGAGGATATCTACTGGGGAGTGAAGCTCGGCTGCCTGGAATTGATCAGATTCGGCATCACCTGCTATAGTGATATGTACTACTTCCCGGATGTGACCGCCCAGGCTACAAAGGAGATGGGCCTGCGGGCTTTTATTTCGGGCGTCGTATTCGACATGAAGCCCGAGCTCTTATCCCAGGTGGAGCCCTTCATCCAGAGGTGGAAGAACGACGAGCTGATAAGGCCGGCCGTGGGCCCTCACGCCGCCTACACCTGCTCGGAGGAGACCCTCCTCCGGGCGAAAGAGATCGCGGACAGGCACCAGGTCATGGTCCATATGCACCTCTCCGAGACCCGCAAGGAGGTGGACGGATTCCTGCTGAGCCGGGGCAAAAGCCCGGTGGAGTATCTGGACTCGCTGGGCCTCTTAAATAGCCGCCTTGCCGCCATCCACTGCGTCTGGCTCTCTGAAGAGGACTGCTATCTCCTGGAGAAGAGAAAGGCCAATGTGGTGGCCTGCACAGTGAGCAACCTGAAGCTGGCCTCGGGCATTGCTCCCCTGAACACCCTGATGAAGGCCGGGGTGAACGTGTGCCTGGGAACGGACAGCGCATCCAGCAACAATAACCTCAGCCTCTTCGAGGAGATGAAGACGACGGCCATTGTGCAGAAGAATGCCTACCACACTCCTGCCGCCTTCTCGGCTGAGCAGATCTGGCAGTTCGCCACGAAGAACGCCTACCGGGCATTCGGAATGAACAACGGAATATTCGCCGGTGCCAATGCCGACCTGGCCCTGATCGACCTGAAAAAGCCCTGGTTTATCCCCCAGTCGAGCATCCTATCCCACCTGGTCTACAGCATGGCCGGAGGGGTGGACACCACCATCGTCAATGGAAGGGTGCTGATGCAAAACGGCATCATCCCTGGGAGAGGAGGAGATCCTGGAAAAGGCGCAGGAGAGGTTCATGCGACTGACATCTGCGGATTAGACTTTATCCACAGAGACGCTCATCTTCTTTTCTCCTTTCCATTCAACCTCGAAAAGCCCCTGGGGCTGTCGTCCTCTGCGCGCTCTGCGCCTCTGCGTTTTATTCCCTTATTACTGCACCGTATTTCAGCCCAACAGGCTCTTGGGGGGCTTTTTCTTTCTGCCGAAGATGCTGCGGCTGCCGGGTCCATTTCGCTTGAAATGCTTGAAATATATGTATGCAGCCGCCAGGATGAGAAGGATGACTAGACCGGCAAAAAAGATCATCCAGTCCTCAAGATAAGAGTCCTCTCCTATCATCACCAGCAGGGCGATATCCTCCTTCCTCTCGCTTCCCCCGCTCATTAGGTCCCTGTCCTCCCCCGGAGAAAAGATCCGATAAGATATGCTGCAGGGGAGGGGAGCGTATCCGGGTGTGGCATTGGCCTCGGTGAGGAGCACGAGGTCAAAGGATGCTTCAGATCCCGCCTCGATATTCTTGAGGTCCTTCTGGTTTGGTCCTTCACCCGATTCATCTCCTAATTCTCCTAATCCTCCTAATCCTCCTAATCCTCCTAATTCATCTCCTGCCCGGAGGAATGGGGGAATGGCTCTTGCCTCCAGCCGGAGGTCAAAGGCGGTCTCGTCTCCCTCGTTGGCCACCACCACCTCCAGGCCGGACGCCTCCCCAGGCCTTGCCTTTCCCCTGACCTCCAGGATCCTTATCTTCGGCCCGAGGACCACTTTGACCGGCAGGGGCAGCTCACTGAGATCCCTCTTCATAGACGAAAATGATATCAGGCGCTATATCCTGGCTGGAGGTCGAAACCCTTTCCAGGTGTGAGTAGTTCAGCCGCAGCCGGGCGGGATAAATGCCCACCTCTGCCCCCTCCGCCAGGGCCATGAACTCCACCGTGGTGTTCTCCTTCGGACCGAGGGAGCCGGCCATCTGGGGCCCGGATAATACCTGGATCCTGCCGTCGTCGCTTACAAGCTCCGCTGTAATGCTCCTGGCCGCTGGCCGGGTCAAGGTCCGTCTCATAGACCTCCCCCTGATCCGAGGCGTTGTTGAATAGGACAACGGCGACTGTGGAAGGGCTCTTCTAGATCCAGCCGGCCCTGGATAGATGAGATCTCGATAGCCGGAGCAACACCCGTCTCACCCTCTCCAGAATTCAAGGCGGCAGCGGCCGGGAAAATGGGTAGCAGGGCGAAGAATATAAGGGCAAGGGCAAATATTGCGAAAACAGTAGCTTCAAAGGCAGATCCCGGCCGCTTTCTCATAAGTCCAATGGAAGGTCTTGCATCTTTTTAACTTTTCTGGCCAGTGGATGACTGGATGACATGAGAGGGGACGAACTACCCCACCCAATGAGAAATATATTAGATCAAGCAGAAAGAAGTGGGAACTATGCTCTACAGAAGAATGAAGAAAGCCAGGCTCGATCTCTCCATACTCGGCTTCGGATGCATGCGCCTGCCCGTAACCGCGGATGGCAAAATAGACGAGAGCCAGGCGGCTGAAATGCTCAGATATGCCATCGATCAGGGCGTGAACTACATCGACACCGCATATCCCTACCACAACGGAGAGAGCGAGCCTTTCCTTGGCCGGGCTCTGCAGGGAGGCTACCGGGAGAGGATTCAGCTCGCCACCAAACTCCCCATCTGGATGGTCCAATCACGGGCCGATATGGATCGCTATCTGAACGAGCAGCTCAAGCGGCTCCAGACCGATCACATCGATTTTTACCTGGTGCATGGATTGATGAATCCCTTCTGGGAAAAGCTGCTGGAATTGGGCATAACCGACTTTCTGGACGATGCCCTGGCCGATGGGAGAATCAAATATGCCGGCTTTTCCTTCCATGATGAACTGCCCCTGTTCAAGCAGATCGTGGACGATTATGACTGGACATTCTGCCAGATCCAGTACAACTTCATGGATGAGCAATATCAGGCAGGGACTGAAGGGCTCAGATATGCAGCTGACCGAAATCTTGGCATTGTGATCATGGAGCCCTTGCGAGGGGGCATGCTCACCAAGGATATTCCATCCATAAACAGCATCTGGAAGAAGGCTGAAGTTCAGAGGAGCCCTACAGAGTGGGCGCTGAGGTGGGTGTGGAATCATCCTGAGGTGACAGTGGTTCTATCCGGCATGTCCAGCCCGGAGCAGGTTCGGCAGAATGTGGCTTATGCCGAAAACGGTCTATCAGACTCTTTATCCAGGGAGGAGCTGGATCTGTTTAAAGAGGCAGAGATCGAGTACAAGAAGCGCATCAAGGTTCCCTGTACCGGTTGCAGATACTGCATGCCCTGTCCTTCAGGCGTCAGCATCCCGGAATGCTTTGAGATGTACAATCAAGGGTGCATGTTCGATGCACCAGACGTGGCCGGCATCAACTATAATATATCATTGGGAGGCTTTTTCGGAGGAAGCCCCGGAGTGGCGTCCCAGTGTGAGGAGTGCGGAGAATGCGAGCAGAAGTGTCCCCAGGGAATCCAGATCCGAGAAGAGCTCAAAAAGGTGGCAGCCTATTTCGGAAGGTGATCTAGTTTATAAAAAAATTCTGGATTTCTGCGCCTACCTGCAAATTCACTCCAAAGAGACACAGAGTTCATAGAGACGCTCATAGGAAATCTATTAGATCTATCAGGACAAAGAATAGATTGGAGAGACACCATGAAACTTGCAGTGATCCTTGAACCAAGCGAAGAAGCCGGATTCACAGTGCTCGTGCCAGACCTCCCCGGATGCATCAGTGAGGGCAGCACGCGAGAAGAGGCGATAAAGAACATTCGAGAGGCGATTGAATTGTACCTTGAGCCTGTGGAAGACGACATTTTACTGCAATTGGAAGCTGAACGTCGGAATATTTGACGGCTTTACAGAACGAGACACCGACATAGAATTGTGTTGGGCAAGCTCAATGAGGAAGAAGCAGATAATCATAACTGATCTTAAAGGACCTTTGGCATCATGCTATCAATATGCTTTCGCCAAAACATCGACGAGCTGCAAATGTGAATAGTATGAGCCGGAGCCAGCAGCCTGCGCTTTTTGCTAAGCAGAAAGCCATTCTTCTCTGCTGATCTCGCCTTGCCTGAGGATTTTCTTTATAAGGTCGACGCTAACATCAGCTCGATGTGGATTTGGGACCATAACTCTAATAATTCCTTTCCGCATTATGGGATGCGGTCCTTTGCCGGTATAAGGGCCTTCGAATCCGAGAGCATGCAACTTTCTTATGAGTTCATTCCACGAAACCGGACATAACCTTGACGTGCTCATGCCTCGACTGGTGCTCTTATGGTCTGGCCTTCAATAACCGGGATAGGCAAATTGAATCGCAGACTAAACGCAATCCAGTCTTCTATGGCCATCCTCAAATTTTCCTGGCAATCTTCCTCGGTTTTGCCGGTTGCCCAAACACCTTTCAATTCTGGCACTTCGCCGTAATAAGGCTCTTCATCATCTATGACTTCATAGACCGCCTTAGAGATGGCAGCCTGGATGTATTCGCAGAACATATTAGAAGTTCATGCAACGTCGGGAGATATAACTCTATCTTAGAATCTCAATCTTGAGGTCATCAGCTCTTTTGCCATGGACGGACCCAGCAGGCTCTAGCCTTTCAGGCCTATCAGCCCTGCGGGCGGAGGAGCACGCGGTCACCCACAGAGCACTAATTATCCTGCAGCCAACACAATTCAGGGGAGCGATAATTTTTCCCTTTCTGCCCCCCCAATCGATCAGATCTAAGAGCCCCTCGCAGGCCCTTCTAAAGCTGCCGCCTCTTCCGCCTTGAGCCCTTTGTGCACCACTCCGCAGATCCTTCTCGTGATCAGCTCAGGATCCTGATGCTGGAAGACGTTTCTGCCAATGGCCACTCCCCGCGCTCCGGAATTGATCGCCCCCTCCACCATGCGGAGTAGGTCCAGCTCCGTCTCCACCTTGGGACCGCCTGCAATCACCACCGGAACCGGGCAGCTCTCAACCACCTCGACAAAGCTCTCCGGGTCTCCGGAGTAGTTGGTCTTGACGATATCCGCCCCCAGCTCCGCCCCCACCCGGGCGGCATGGGCGATGCTCTCTGCAGAGTACTCGTCCTTGATCTTCTTCCCCCGGGGGTACATCATGGCCAGGAGAGGCATGCCCCATTCCTGGCAGTGGCGGGATATCTCGCCTAAGGTCGAGAGCATGCGGCTCTCATCCTCTGCCCCCACATTGACGTGAATGCTCACCGCATCCGCTCCGATCTTCAGGGCCTCTTCGACCGTGGCCACCAGGACCTTGTTGTTCGGATCCGGTCCCAGGGCGGTGGAGGCGGAAAGGTGAATGATCAGGCCGAGATCCCGGCCGTAGCCTCGATGGCCGAAGGTGGCCGCTCCCTTGTGCACCACCGCGGCATCCGCTCCTCCCCGAGCTACGGCATCGGCGATGTTCTTGACGCTCTTGATGCCCTTGATCGGTCCAACGGTCACCCCGTGGTCCATGGGTATTATGACTGCGTTTCCGGTACTGCGGTTGAATATCCTCTCCATGCGAATCGATGTCCCTCTCACTCTCGGCAACTCCTGAATTATGACTTATCCTGATTTCTTGATATCGTTCTTTTAATGTACAAGTTAGTGCATTGTAGTATATTATTTAGCTATGATGAGCAACATTGTGTATTTAAAGTTAACGTTCAGGTAAGGTAAGCCTGAAATAGTGGAAAAACTCCGTACCCAGGGAGTGATTTCGATGGGGTTTAGTTTATCTGGTCAAAGGCAGCCAGGAAAGACTGCAGGATCTGCTTTTTTCATATCCCTGCTGGCGGCCATTTCTATAATTACGTTATTTAGCACTGCACTGGCAGGCACGGAGACCGGGGAGTTCTGTCCCACCTGCCCGGACTGGACGAACCTGGACGGCTGGTATGCCCAGAAGGAGTCCTATGAGAATGGCATGCAAAGCCCAAGCCCTCCCGTCCAGCAAGAACACGGGAAATTCACCGACCAACGCCATATCAACGCCCGCTGAAGAGCCGGCGAACTATCCTGTCGCTTCCATCCTCACCCAGGCGAATTCGATCGAAAGCGATCGAGTTGTTCTGGATGTGCGCTCTGCTCAAGATTATCAGGAGGGGCATATCCCGGACGCTCGCAACCTCTACTGGAAAGACCTGCAAAGGGATGGAGTCCTGGATCCGAGCCTGGCCCAGGACGCTTTAGGCCGGGCGGGCATAACTGCCAGCGACCGGCTCCTCATCTATGGCGATTCCAGCGATCATGGTGCGCCTTTTGTCTTCTGGGCCCTCTCCTACCTCGGGCATGAGGACGTAAGCCTGTTGGACGGAGGAATTGATGCCGCCCTGAGCGCAGGATTGTCCCTGAGCGCAAACGCGCCCTCTCCTGAACCCGCCAACTACACCAGCCATATAGTGCCAGGGCTCCTGGTGACCCCAGAGAGCCTTGATGGCATGCTCCAGATGGCCGATGTCAGCATTCTGGATGCGCGGGACTTTTCTGAATACGGCAAGGACAGGATCACCAATGAGGCCATACCCCTGAGCCTGGATAAGATCTACAAGGATTCAAAGATTAAAGATGCCGGTACCCTGGAGGACCTCTTTGGCCGCCGGCTGGATGAGTCCGGGACTGCCATTGTCTATGGAACGCCAGAGGCCTACAGCCTCTTTTTCAGCCTCCGGCTTATGGGCTACAATGCCACCCTGCTGGAGGGCGACTGGTGGAAGGAAACCAGTTGGGCAGTCAGCAATGTGACATAAGGCCGGGGCAAAAAATGAGTGGGCAAAAGAAAGATGCCCAATTTTTTCCTTTTGATCTTTCTTTCGTTACTTTTTATGTATCTTTATTTTATGTGTCTTTATTATTGGTATCTTTAGAATCTTTAAGAATCCTCAAGAAGCGCCTTCACTGCCACTTCCAGGGCCCTGGCCGATCCCAATTCCGGGCTCCAGCCCAGCCTCTTGATCTTCTCAATGGAAAGGAGCATCAGCTTTACGTCTCCCTTCCACCCCCGGCCATCGACTCCGCCGGTGTAGTTGTACTCGACCCCGTAGAGGCCCATCTGTCTGGCCACGATATCTGCAATCCCGGTGACATCAATCGAGTCCTCAGATCCTATGTTGAAGACATTGACCTCGTCCGTGGAGTGCTCCACGGCATGAATCATGGCCCGGACGCAATCTTTCACCTCCAGGTAGGACTTGCGCTGCTTTCCTGAGCCCAAGATCTCCAGCTTCCCGGGATTTTCCCGCAGCTTTCTGATGAAGTCCACCAGGACTCCATGTGTCCCCCGCTCGCCCACGATATTGGCAAAGCGGTAGATCCAGGACTGCATCTCGAAGGTATGGCAGTAAGAAGAGATCAGCGCCTCGCAGCAGAGCTTGGAGGCCCCATAAAGAGATATGGGCAAAAGCGGCCCGTAGTTCTCGGGAGTGGGAACCAGCGCCGCCTCGCCGTAGACGGTGGAGGTGGAGGTGAATGCCATCTTGCGGACGCCATTCTTTCTCATCGCCTCCAGGAGATTATAGGTGGCCAGAACATTCTGCTCCAGGTGAACATGGGTGTCCTCCGCTCCAAGTTTCACATCCGGATTGGCGGCCAAATGAAAGATGAAGTCCTTTCCTGATACCGCCTTATCCAGCAATTCGGAATTTTTGAGGTCGCCAGTCAGGAGGTGAAAACCCGGAATATCCTGATAAGGCGCGAGGAACTCCATTCTTCCTGAACTGAAGTTGTCCAGCACTGTCACCTCATTATCCAATAGCAGCCTTCCCACCAGGTGGCTGCCTATGAAGCCTGCACCTCCGGTGACGAGGATGGATCTGTTCTTTAGCATCATCACAGGGCTAGTCTCTTCAAGTTAATCAAGATTGTGGAACTTTTCGGTTATCAGGGGCTTGAAATTGATACTAATCTCGTTCAACCCGAGCCATATGCAAAAAATTATTCTGACCGATTATGCCGGTCAGGAAACGATACTTCAATACGCTCTAATGTTAATCTTCATTTGCCTCTTCATCTACCTCTTCATCTACTTCATCATCTACTTCATAATTTTCATGGGCCAATGCCGCGGCTTTGTCCACGTTGATTGTGCCTGGCGGATGATTTGGTGGCGAGTAGATGGTATAAAGCTTCAAGGGCTCTGAATCAGAGGGATTGATGATATTATGTATCATACCTGCAGGAATCAGACGCAGATCCATCTACGCAATGTCGTACTCTGTGCTATTCAAGATAGCCTTTCCAGTACCTGACTCGACTCTGATGAATTGATCTACAGCCAAGTGAGTCGTCCTTTCCAATATCCTCGCCTGGGGCTATAGACATTACTACAAGCCGACTGTAGAGTCCTGTGTACCAATACTTCGCCAAGGCAATAACTTACACCTGACTCCAGAGTTTTTGTCATTCAATATTGCGAATTATTCTCCGTTTTTTCTTCAATTCGATCACATATGCCTCAGCGAATTCGCCTCCGCTGGATTCATTTGACATATTTAAATTTTTATCGTTTGTGCTTTCCAATTCAGCGTATGCCTGAAACGCAAGGAAAAATAGCGTCATCACGCAAAGCAATATTTTGCTATTTTTGCTATATATCATATTAACACCTGCAATATCTTAAGCCCCGCTTCTCGGTCCAGTTAGGCAGTAGATACTCTTTCTGCGAATTATCCTTGCCTATATCACATAAATATCCTTATCATATATACGTATATTCCATAATATATCAACTAAACCTTTGCCTTTCATTAATGACCTCATTCCTGTTGAATTTTGCTAACATAACCTATTTATGGTTAGCCCTTCTGCTTAACTGCTGTGATAAGCATGACCGGAAATATTCTCAGAATATCTCTGCTGCTCCTGCTAGCAGCAGCCCTTTGCAGCAGCGCTCTTGCCGCAGAAGGGGAAAGGCTGAAGTTGGCGACCACCACCAGCCTGCAGGATACGGGCCTTCTTGACCTGATCAAGGACGAGTTCGACCAATCTCATAATGTATCCCTGGACGTGGTCTCCGGGGGAACGGGAATCGCCATCCAGTACGGTGAGAGGGGAGACGTGGATGTTCTCCTGGTCCATGATAAGGTAAGAGAGCTCAAGTTCATCGAGGATGGGCATGGCCTGGAGAGAAGGTGCATTGCCTACAACTACTTCTATCTGGTCGGACCCGAGAACGATCCGGCAGGGGTCCGGGGCATGAACGCATCTTGAGCCCTGGCGACCATCATGGCCAGGGGTATGGTGGACCCGGATTCGGTGAAGTTCGTCTCCAGAGGGGATGACTCAGGCACTCATGCCCGGGAGAAGCTCCTGTGGAAGAATGCCGGCTACAACTACAGTGATGTCTATAATAATAGCGAGGCCAACAGCACCAAATCCTGGTACATTGATGCCGGCCAGGGGATGGGGGCCACCTTGAACATGGCCAGTGAACTGCAGGCTTACACATTGACCGATATGTCCACGTTCATGTCCTATCAGGGCAACTTGAGTCTGATCAGCCTGATTGAGGGAGGAGACGAGCTCCTGAATGTTTACGTGGGCATGGTGGTGAATCCGGAAGAGCATCCAGGGGTCAATTGCGCTCTGGCCAATGAGTTCATCGACTATCTGGTCTCTGAAGAGGGCCAGGATCTTATCGCCAGCTTCGGCACTGAGAAGTTCGGAAAGCCTCTCTTCTTCCCGGCCAGGGGCAACTGCGATGTGATTGGCTGCTCGGAAGAGGAGTGCGCTGTGCCCACAGCTGCCGCCTGCGCTGCTGCAGCATAGCAGGATGGATATTGAGTATTGAGTGAAGAGAAATTAGCAGAAAATAGCAAAGAAGACGAATAGAACAATCGCAGAAAAGAAGAAGCCGAGCGGTGTTCGCACTTGGAAGAGATCTGGAACGGCCTGTTCAGGGCCATTGAGCTGATAGCCACCCTTGACCCCCAGGTGGTGGAGATCACATCCAGATCTTTTTTCATCTCTTTATCCTCGGCCTTTCTGGCTTCGATCATCTGCATACCTTTGGGAGGACTGATCGAGTTCCGCCAGTTCTGGGGGAAGGGAGCGCTCATAAATCTGATTCAGACCCTCTACAGCCTGCCCACGGTGACAGTGGGCCTGCTCGTCTTCCTCCTCATCTCCCGATCCGGTCCCCTTGGTGGCCTGGGGCTTCTGTTCACCCCTTATGGCATAATCCTGGGCCAGTCAATTCTGGTCTGCCCGATCATGATCGGCCTGACCATCACCGCTCTGGCCGAGGTAAATCCCCTGATCAAGGACACTGCCCGATCGCTGGGAGCAAACCAGATGCAGATCATAGCCACTGTGATCAGGGAGGCCCGGGCTGCGGTCATGGCTGCTGTGCTCCTGGGCTTTGGCCGGGCGCTATCCGAGGTGGGAGTGGCGATGATGATTGGCGGGAACATCCGCGGCTATACCCGGGTGCTGACCACCTCCATAGCTTTAGAGACCTCAATGGGAAACCTGGAGCTGTCCATAGCCCTGGGAATCATTCTCATCTCCATCTCCCTGGTGATCAATCTCGTCCTGACAAGGATCAGAGGGTGATGGATTCGATGGTGACGGATTGGATGGGAGATGTTGATAAGTGACGGATTTAAGGTGATATATTGAGCGAGATTGCCCGAGAAGGCGCATTCCTGGAGATAGAGGATCTTGCCAAGAGCTACGGCCAGGCAGAGATCCTGAAGGATATCAACCTGAGGGTGATGAAGGGCGAGGTCCTGGCCCTCATCGGCCCCACGGGCTCGGGAAAGACCACTCTCCTTCGGCTGATCAACCTCCTGGAAGGCCCAACCTCCGGTCGAATTTCAATCGAAGGCCGTGAGGTCTCAAGTCTCCCGGATAGTGAAAAGCTTCCTGTGCGCCGCCGCATGGCTATGGTCTTCCAAAAGCCGGTGATGTTCAGGGCGGATGTGGAGCATAATGTCTCCTTTGGCCTGAAGATGAGGGGGAAGAAGGACAAGAGAATGGTTCAGGAAGCACTATCGTCGGTCGGACTCTCCGGCTATGAGAAGAGGGATGCCAACACCCTCTCAGGAGGGGAGATGCAGAGGATCGCCCTGGCCCAGGGCTCTGATCCTGGAGCCGGAGCTGCTGCTATTGGACGAGCCCACCGCAAACCTGGACCCAAAGAGCGTCGAGGCTATCGACCGCCTACTGCAGGGCCTGGCTGGACAGAAGACCACAGTTGTCCTGGCAACCCACAATATGCAGGAGGCACTGATGCTGGCAGACAGGGTGGCGGTGCTAGAGGAGGGCAGGCTCACCTCCGTGGGCCGGACCGATGAAGTATTCGGATCGCAGAAGGTGATGGGGGAGATTGGTCGGGCGATTTCAGCCCCCTGGTAGATGATTTGAAGATCGATGAGAAGGATAAAAGAATGATTTTATCTTCTTTAAGCTTCTCTTTATGAGATGATAAGATGATTTTTGAAGAAGAAGGAGATGAAGGGGCGGGAAAAATGGATGATTCCGAAAGGGCAGTGACGGAAGATGAAGCTGAATACCCCTCCCATTCATTTCTGACCAAAAGGCAGCTTGAGGTGCTGCAGATGCGCCATCAGGGCCTCTCTCAGCAGGATGTGGCCGATCGGCTGGGGACCACCCGTTCCAATATCAGCATCCTGGAGAAGAGGGCTCACCAGAACATCGACCGGGCGGAGAGGACTGTTCAGCAGTGGATGATGATTCGCGCCCCGATCACTCTCGAGGCTGCGGCGGGGACGGACGTATTCCTTCTGCCAAAGATGATCTTTGCTGCTGCTGATAAGTGTGGGATACGATTGCCTGTCACATCTCTGGATGTAGTGGTGCAGTTGCGGCGTAAGGCTCCAGGGCTCTTCAAGAAGAGGGCTTTGGAGAGGTATGCCCGGATCTATGTGAATGAGGAGGGCGAGGTCATGGTTGAAGAAGTGGTGGAGAGTGAGGCATAAGACGTGCTCTTTTGCAGGGAAAAGCTATTTCTCTCCTGGTGGCATTATTCGAGTCGTGAACAGAATTTCCCTCTTCCCCATACTCATTTCCGTATTCGTACTGCTCGCTATAGTTCCAACGATCCCCGCTCTTGGCGCAGCCACTGAGTACGGCCGAAGCATGGAGGACCTGATAGGCGTCTTCTCGATCGAGAAGACCATCCAGATCGGTGGCAACAGCCAGGACTTTCTCGCCTAGGCGATCCCCTGATCCTCTGAGCCCGCCTCGCAGTCTCTCCGGGCCGATGGCGGACGACCAGGCCCCCAGCCTGGCGGGATTTGCCATTGAGCCGCAATCGATCCCGGCCAACTCCTCCCAGCCGGTCAATATCACATTGCATGCCATAGACGACCAGGCATTTTATGGAGCCGAAGCCAGGTTCAGTCACCGGGCCCGACAGCGTGGAGGCAGTGGCCCTTTTACCAGCGGCGAACATCACCGCGGGATCGGCTAAGGATGGCTGGTATAATGCCAGCATTATCCTGCCAGCCAATCAGACCGGCGAATGGCATCTGGAGAGCCTGACCATCGTTGACCAGCAGGGCAACAGGAGGGTAATGGCGGGAAGGGAGCTGGAAGAGCGCGGATTTCCCGTGGGAATATCCGTGATCTAGCCGGATGCTCTCTTTGGCTAGCTGCAGCCAGCTCACCCGAATCCCTCGATGAAGCTCTTTATGCACCACTTAAGACCCGGGTGGTATCCGCCCTCCAGCAGGGCGAACCTCTTCCCGTCGCATTTCTCCTCTGATCCTTCCCGGATGGCCCTGCCGATCATTCTGTAGTCCTCGATCTTCAAGAGGCCGCCCCAATCCTCGATATAGGTATCAAAGCCCGCCGACACCCCGACGATATCGCAATCGAAACCCTGGAAGGCCTCATTGATCTGCCCCAAATAGCGGCTCTGGTCCATGTTCAGGTACTCGAAGTTCTCGTCCACCGACCAGGGGTTGACGATCCGGACATTGCTGTCTCCCCGAAAGATGCTCACTGTGCCATCGCCAAAATGAAGATCGATGTCGATTATCAGGACGCGCTTCGCTTTCGGCCGGACTTTCTGCACCGCTATGGCCATGTTATTGAAAAAGCACATTCCCCAGGCCCGGTTGGCTGATGCGTGGTGGCCTGGAGGGCGGGCGAGGGCAAAAGCTGGCTCTCCTGCAAGGGCCAGCTCGGCAGCCGCTATGGCACTGCCCGCGGCAAGGGCGGCGGCATCGTACAGTCCATTGCTCTTCACCCGTTCGATATGCTCCGGTCCATGCACTCTGGCGATGTCCTCAAGGCTTGCCGGAATGGGCTCAATGAATTCGAATTCCTGCAGAACTGAGGCCGAGAGAGAGATTCTATCCGGATTCTCCACCGGGTTTGCAGGATACCTCTCCTGCATTTCTCTGCTGTAGACTATCTTCACAGTATTTCACCGCATAATTTCGCCGTATATTTACTGGCTCCATGCTTTGCGTCTGGCCACTTAATTTATTCGATTTCAACCGAAAACTACAAATAACTATAACGATTATATAGATAGATTGCCGCGTCTAAAGCCGCAAGAACGAGAAAAAAGCTTATCGGTGCTGTTATTGGGGCAGCATCCGAAAAGCACCAGAAAAGCTGATGACCAGTGGGTCAAAGAGATACACGCCTTAATTGGCGTAGTATGCCTTAATTCAGCTTATCTGGAAATCTCGCCTGGCTCAATGGGCGCGGCACAAAGCCAGTGGCAGTGCAATTGATCAACCCGGCATCAAGCGGTGCTTTAGGGTTCTCGTAAAAGGGACGCTGCGTTAAGTCCAGTGTGGTAATTGCTATATTGCCCGGCTTTGAGTCGGGCTCGGGGCGCGGACAGGCCATCACAATGTGATTGGCTCCTTCTAAAAGGGCGCTGTGGATCGGTGCTGAACCCGCCCGGAACTCGATTTTATGCTTCTCTTTAGAGGCGCGTCTTCTTCGGATCTTCTTCACAAGTTATTTTAATTCCGCTCCCATCTGATCCAATGTGCACTCCTCCGGCTCCTTGTCATCCCTCAGGCGCAGGAATACCGGGGCCCGCAGGCCGCCATCATGTGTTGTCTCCAGAGCGGTGACCTGGACCACCATCTTCGGCTCGATCCATACTACTCCTGGCGTTGCCGGCGGATCGGAGAACGGGGACTCTTCAGTGGGCGAAAAGCGGCTGGTGATATCCTGCAGCTCCTCTTCGGTAAAGCCGGATCCAACCCTGCTGATGTACACCAGTTTGCCCTGGCTGTAGGCGCCGAGGAGAAGTCCGCCAAAGAAAGGCAATCGATCCCCTTTTCCCGGAATGTAGCCGCCTACAACTAAATCCAGCTTGAGGCTCTTTTTGATCTTCACCCAGTCCTGGCTCCTGATGCCGGGCAGATAGAGCGACTCCAGCCTCTTGCCGACCACTCCCTCAATTCCCCATTTTGAGAGCGGCCTGAAAATAATCCTCCCCCTTCTCAGGAAAGGAGTCGATGAGGGTCACGGTCTCGCTATCCTCCAGATCCGCCTCCAACTGCTCGAACAAAATCCTCTTTCTCTCTTTGAGGGGAAGATGCATCAGGCTCTCCCCATTTAGATGGAGGATATCGAATATGACATAGCTGGCCGGCATGGCACGGGAGAGGTAGTCTATCTTGATCTTATCGTTCTGATGGTCTCGCTCCGCTAAAGAACGAAAATTGGGAATGCCCTTCTTGAAGACGGTGATCTCGCCGTCCAGGACGCACTCCTCCTTCAGGCTGCTCAGCGCACTTACCAGCTCAGGGTAGCGATAGCTGATATCCGCTAGCCTGCGGTTGGAGAGCACGACCCTTTTCTGGGCCGAGGCTATGCAGCGGGTCCCGTCGATCTTCGGCTCGAAGATCCAGCCCTCTCTGCTGAAGGGCTGGCCGGATACAGCCAGCATCGGCTTGATCGGATTCATTTCAGCGAATCGGCCGTCGCCCGCAGGGCCTCCATCAGACTCCTGGCCGGGGGCTTCTCCCTCTTCTTCTCCGGTACAATCACCACGCCCTCCACCTTGGACCTGACCAGGGCCTCGATTCTCTTCTTGTACTCATCCTCATAAGCGCCATAATCCAGCTCGCCAGTCAGGCCGCGAACGATCTCAATAGCAAGCTCCATCTCCTTTTCCGACGGCTCGGGAAGCTCTTTCAGTACGCTATATCCCGCCGGATCTGTGATCTCATCAGGGTACCTCATGGTGGTGGCAGCGATTGCCTGCCGGTAGTAGTGGACTATGACCGGCCTCTCCCGGGAGTGCATGGTGATCCTGCCGATGGCCGCTTTGCCCGTTTTCTCCATCACTGCTCTTAAAAGGGAGTAGGCCTCCTCGGAGCGGTCGGGCAGCAGCAGATATGTCTTCTCAAAGTAATGTGGATCGACCTCAAAGAAGCTGATGAAGCGGTCGAGGGCTATGGTGTTCCTGGATTCGGGCTTCGCCTTATCGATCTCCTTTTTCTCCAGAACTACATACTTATCCTTTCCCAGAGGATAACCGTAGACTATGTCCGCGAGGGCTACCTCCTCTCCCTCCTGGCAGTAGCGCTTGAAGGAGATGGGGGTCTTGCAAGCTTTGTGAAGCATGCGAAAGCTGATGCGGGTGTTCCTGATCATGGAGAAGGCTTTGACCGGAATGTTGACCAGACCTATTCTCAGGCTGCCTGACCATATGGTCCTGGGAGGTGCAGAAGGGGTTGAATCCTCCTCCTCTGCCCCATCTTCCTTCTTTCCTGCTGTCTCCTCAATCAGCTCCACTACCTCGGCCATAGAGTATTATTATGTCAGGATTGTACAAATGCTTTTGCACCTGGCACCTACTTCGACTTGCCCGCAAGAGGCATATGCCGGTCAGACAATGTGAATGAGGTGAACTCGGATGAGGTGAATCAGCTCAAGATGAATCAGAACGAGGTCGATTTGGAGGAATGGAATCTGGAGAACATGAGAGAGATCCCCGGCTGGGAGGGTCCTGTATGTCTATCTGACTGGGCCTGCCGTTACTCGAAATACAAAAGCTGGATAAGGCTGTTCATCAATGTACAGGTCGATGAACAGGTGGATGGCGGAAAACCGGTCATCTCTGGCGGCGCTGTCGGAGCCTGCCAGAACTTTGAGGTCATAAAGGAGAACGGCCAGTGGGTGCGCTATGAGATAGAAATGGCCTGGACGCCAAAAGGAGAGCCCGTCCTCAGGCTGAGGGACTATTCCTGCTGGGATCTGGTGTACGACCGCATCTCTGAGGGCACCCAGATTGATGAAAAGATCGAGACGATAGAAGGTCTGGCAGAATACCTGGAAAGATGCATTCCCTGAAAGATCATTTTGACGTAGCCGTCATCGGCGCCGGCC
The DNA here is from genome assembly GCA_963813075.1 of Methanotrichaceae archaeon. Taxonomy (GTDB): domain Archaea; phylum Halobacteriota; class Methanosarcinia; order Methanotrichales; family Methanotrichaceae; genus Methanothrix. The sequence continues at coordinate 240,350 of CAWEXU010000031.1, read as the reverse complement.
CGGCGGGCTCCATGGCCGCCAAATATGCCGCTAAATCGGGAGCAGAAACGATCCTCCTGGAGGAGCATCCAATGGTGGGCTGGCCGGTGGAGTGCGCCGGCCTGCTCGGTTTAGGGGCGATGGCGGAGTCGGAGCTAAAAGAAGGCTCATTTGTCCTGGGAAGGATGAAAGGGGCGGCGATCTATTCCCCGGCCGGCAATCGATTGGACTTCAAAGCCCAGGCTCCAAGGGCCTATGTCGTGGACAGGAGGCTTTTTGACCGGGCGCTAGCCTGCGAGGCCCTGCGAGAGGGGGCGGAGATGAGGCTCTGCTCGCCGGTCAGAAGAATAAGACGAGAGGGGGAAGAGAGCATTCTCTCCCTTGGGGGAGGCGAAGCGATCCGGGCATCGATTGTCATCTCTGCCGAAGGAGTCAGAGGCAGGCTGGCCCGACAGGCGGGGATCATGCCTCCGGAGGTGGTTTTGTCCGGAGCGCAGGTGGAGGTTCCCTTTGCAGTAGAGGACCCCGAATCGGTGGAGGTGCACCTGGGAGCCGCGCCGGGCCTTTTCGCCTGGGTGATACCCACGGGCGAAGAGAGTGCTCGCATAGGCCTGTGCGCCAGGGAGAGGGGATGCGAGCATTTGAAGAGATTCCTCGGGCAGGAAAGAATTAGAAAGAGGATCCTCGGGATCGGCAACAGCGATAAACGTGGGCGGCCTGCCGCTTGGGCCGCCCGCGACGACCGTCGCCCAGGGCCTTTTAGTGGTGGGGGATGCTGCCGGCCAGGTCAAGCCCACCTCGGGAGGAGGGATCTATCCCGGACTGGTGGCGGCCAAAATCGCGGGCGGGGTGGCGGCAGCAGCTGCAATGGAAGGCGACGGCTCTGTTTTGCGGCTGCAGGAGTACGACCGGATCTGGCGGGCCAAATTGGGCCGGGAGCTGGAGATCGGCATGAGGGCAAACCGGATGCTGAATCGAATGAGCGGCAAAGAATGCGACGAGCTGGTGAATTACCTGGCCGGAAAGCCCGCGCTTATCAAGACCATAGAAGAGCATGGGGATATCGACCGGCCCAGCAGTCTGATGATGAAGATGCTCCTTCATTTGGACTGGGATGGCTTGAAGCTGGCCGGGCTGCTCCGCTATGCTTTAGGCTGAAGTATGCTGGGTGGAGAAATCCAGGCAAACGGTTCTAGGCTGTGTTCTATGGGCATAACTGGGGCCACTATTTCTCCATTTTGTCTCTCTGGTGAAATCGGGATTCTTAGGCCTCACCACAAAGGCGCAATGGTTATTACTCTTAGCTATGACATATCTGGTTAAGCAGAAGATCCGCGGGCGGACATATGCTTACGAAGCCGAAAATTATTGGGATCCTGAAAAGAAACAATCCCGGCAGAAACGGCGATACCTTGGCGTTTGGGATGAGGCAACAGGCCAGATCATCCCGAAAACAGCAGAACGAGATGTCAAGACAACGAAATCATTAGGCCCGGCATATCTTCTGGATTCCGTAAGCAGTGAGATCCAGCTCAGAAAGAAGCTTTCAGAATCATTTGCCGAAGATGGCGATATAATTTTAGCTATGGCAATGAGCAAGCTGCTTCATCAAACCTCTCTTAAGAATTTAAACAACGTTCTTGATGATTCTTTCCTGCCAGAGATGTACTCGCTCAAAGAATCATTCAGCTCCCAATGGCTTTCAAATTTCCTGGAACGATTGGCCACAAAAGAAAAGTCCATGAATTCGTTCTATAATTCTTTGATCGCCGGCGAGGATGAGACGCTGATATTCGATATCACATCGCTCTCATCTGCTTCCAGAAATATCGATTGGCTGGAGTGGGGATATAATCGCGATGGTCTTGACCTGCCTCAAGTGAACCTCGGCCTGGTTCTTTCATTGCATAGGCATCTACCTTTATATTTCAAACTGTTTCCAGGCAGCATCAGCGATGTTGTGACTCTGAAAAACCTTGTGGCTGAGGTCAAAGCGCTTGGCATATCGAAGAGTCTATTCATCTTGGATCGCGGATTCTACAGTGAGAATAATATAAAAGAAATGAACGACGCGAACATCGATTTTATCATTCCTCTTCCGTTTAGCGTCAATGTCGGCAAGGGCTTGATCAGTGAGACGAATAGAGAAATTGAGAGCCCGGCTAATGCTAAAAGATTTGGCGGTGATATCTTCTATGTCCTGGAAAGTGAGATTCAAATTGGGGACGTCGATGCCTATGGATATGTCCTGTTTAACAAGAAGCGAGAAGGATTAGAAACAAATTCGTTCTACAATCGATTAATCGATATCGAATGCACCATTGACGGAAAAGAGTTCCGAAATCCAATCGACCAATTCAAGAGGACAGCAGGAAATTTTGAAAGATATTTTGAGTACACTCTGGAAGGCAAGACGATTCATCTTAGCAGACGAGTGAACGCCATATCGCAGGCTGTAAATCGATTTGGAAAGACAATTCTACTTTCTTCATCAAAACGAAGCTGGGATGAGGTCCTTTCTCTCTATCGGGAGAGAGACGAAGTCGAGAAGAAGTTCGATGATCTGAAGAATGAACTTGAAGTTATGCCTCTGAGAGTACAGAAGGTCGAAACGCTACAAGGCTTGCTGTTCATCTTCTTCATATCGCTGATACTGAGAGCAATTTTGCTCCGGAGGGCAAGGGAGGCTAAGCTGCTCGATAAGAGTTCTATCGAGGAGATTCTGATGGAATTGTCAAAGTTGCGAGCAGTTAAAGTCGGCGGAAAGTGGAGGCTTACAGAGGTCTCTAAAAAACAGAGGACGATTTTGGAAAAGATGGAAATTAGCGTGCCTGTTGAGGCGAATATGGTTATTAAAAAGGGCGGAGTTTAGGCACAAAGCGCAAAGGCACAAAGGAAAATTTTCTACAGTACGTTAGCCACATGATTTAGCGAAGGGCGATTATAGGGCTATCTTAATTATTTTTGAAGTTTAATGCCTGCTTTCCTGCAAAACTCCTCAAAAGGCATAGGCTCTTCATCACCGCCTTCATCGGCGTTCAACTCATCAATCTCTTTGTCGGTCAAGGAGTCTATGAAGGCATCAAGCTTTCGGGAACTCTTGTTCTTTATGATTTCAACTGACGAAGCCATCTTTTATAAACTCACATCTTAGCTCAAATATATCCATTACTCATTCTGACGCTGCATTCGGCTTTCTTCTTAAGGAACCGCTGTACTTTCGGCTGGATGGTGATCGTTGATAGATCAAATCAAATTGCCTCCACCCGGCTGTTGCCCAGCTCGTCCTCCACCACCAGCAGTGTATTGTCAAACTGCCCCTGCACGTCGCTGATGTGGCTGATGGTGATGATCTGGGGAAAACGCTCTTCCAGGCTTCTGAGCATCTGGATCATCTTCTCCCGGTGCTCGATATCCTGGCTGCCGAAGACCTCGTCCAGGATCAGGAAGGAGTAGCTCTCACCATCCGGGCCAAAGCGCATCAGGTACTCGCTTATGGCCACCCGCACCGATACGGCGATCATATCGATCTCCCCGCCGGAGTAGCGGGAGATGGGGTAGAAGTTGCCGCCGTCCTCCACCTGAATATTGAAGTCGTCGTCGATCTTCAGCAGGCTGTACTTGCCCGAGACCTCCTCTAAGATTTCGCTGGCCGCTTTGGCGATGTCGTTTTTCACCCGGATCAGAACCTGATCCATGAAGTCGTTGACCAGACCTCGGGTCATCTCCACCACCTCCAGCTTCCTTGAGGTCTCTTCCAGCCTCTTTTCGTGCTCAGTCTTTCTCTTCTCCTCTTCTCTCAGCCTTGCCAGTCCCGCCTCCAGGACGCCAAGGCGAACCCTCAAATCTGAGAGGGTCTTTTGCGATGCGGCCAGATTCCTCTCCGCCTCGGCCAGGTCGAGCTTTGCATTCTCATGGGCCTTCTGGCTGTAGGCCAGATGACTCCGTCTCCGCCTTTATTTGAGCGATATCCACTTGCCTGGCTTCCAGGGCATCTCTAGACTCGGCCAGCTTTCCTTTCACCTCCGGCTCAAGTGCCAGCCGGATTTTTATTTTGTTGGCCTCTTCCTCCGCCTGGGCGAGATGCTTTCTCTCCGCCAGTAAAGTGCTGTACTCTTTTGGATCAAAGCCCAGGTCCTTGCCCGATCTCTCCAGCTCCTCTAAAGAGCAGCAGGCTTTTTCTATCTCCCCTCTCTGGAAAGCGGTCTTCTCCTCCAGAGCCGGAATCTCCTTGGTCCTCTCCATGAGGGTGATGAACTGCTCATGCTGCGGCTTTGTGCTCTCCCACCTTCTCTTAGCCTCTATATATTGAGACTCTGAGTAGCCCAGCTCTCGAATCTGCTCTGCCAGATGCTGCCCTCTCTCCTCCAGGGTCTCTATCTCCTTTACCAGAGCCTCCCTTTCCGTGATCCTTCTGGGCAGTTCCTCCTTGCGTCCGGCCAGGCTCTGCCACTCTAAAACCCGCGGAGCCAGATCTGCCAGAGCGGCCTCGACCTCTGAGAGTCTTGCGGCGTCAAAAGCAAGACCGGCAAAAGAGAGGAGCTGATTTTCAATCCCTTCAATTTCCTTATTCGTCTCTCTGATCTGCAAATTGGCATTTTTCATATCGGCCTGCAGAGCAGATCGCCGGCTTTTTTTGCCATTCAGATCCTCAAAGGCCCCGGCAAGCCGGCTGCGAGAGCCTGCCACCCCCTCGATCTTCTCAGTAAGGGAGGCCGTCATTCCCTTCAGCTTCTCCCTCTCCTCTTTCGCCTGGGCCAGGGCGGACTGGTACTTTCCCAGGAGCAGATCCCTCTGGCCTTCTATTGGCCTCTCGCAGGTGGGACAGAGCCCCTCACTTCCCAGTGATCTGACCTTTTTCAGTGCCCTCTCATTTTCCAGAAACGCATTCTCCTGAACCTTCAGGCTCCCCCTGAGGTCGGCCAGGGCATTGTTCAATTCGGATCCGAGAGAGTCAAGGTCCCTGTCCTGCTGGCGCAGCTCTTCCTCTCTCTCTTCCAGGTCTCCCAGGCCCACAAGATCCTCCTGGATTTTTGCTGCCGCCATCCTGCAGGGCTGCTATCCTGTCTTCCAGGGCCTTTTTCTGGCTCTCCAGAAGGTCCAGCTCCTTTTGCCGTTCCTTCTCTCCGGATAGCTTTGCCTGCTCAACTCTCAGCCTCTTCTCTTCTTCTATTGCCGGCTGAAGCTCTTCGTACCTGGCAGCTGCTTTTTGCAGATCCTCGATGGATTTGTCTGCTCGGACCAGGTTTGACCTTGCTCCCTCCAGCCGGATGGCATCCTCTTTCTGGCTCAGGCTGATTTTGGCATACCTCTCTCGCAGCTCTTCCAGCCTGGCCAGGAGAATTTGAACTTCTTTATATTCCTCTTCACAGGGCTCAAGCTCGCCCAGCCGAGCCCTATCCCCTTCAAGCTGCACCAGCCTTTTCTCATCCTTCTCCAGAGCAGCTCTCTCTCCCTCCAGGCGTGCCTTTGCCACTGCTATTTTCCTGGAGATCTCCTCGAACAGAGTCCTCCTGGGCTCAAGCAGCTCCAGCCTGGCGATGACCCCGGCCAGCCTGTCCAGAGCCGGGCCGATCTCAGCCAATCGCCTCTTTGATGCCTCGATCTCCTTCAGTCGCCCCTCATCCCGGGCTATGAGGATCTCGAGGCTCCTGTACTCCTCCTGCAGCCGGGAGGCCCTCTCCGCCAGAATGCCATAAGAGTTCATCTTCTGGTTGAGAACATCCAGTCTCTAGGAATCGCAACTCCCTCGCCCCCAGCAATTGGGCTTCACATCTTTCCGCCTCCCCCAGCCCCTCTCTGGCAAAAGATATCTCCCGCGATGCCTCCTCCAGCCGCGCCTGGACCTCTCCGATCTCCGCCAGGGCTCCAGCCAGCCTGCTCCTCTGCTCTTCAAGATTCGATCGATCGGATTTGATCTCCTCCAGGGCGCTCTCCTTTATGTCCTCCAGACCCAGGAGCTTGAGCAGATACTCCCTCTTGCCCATTCCCCCCTCTTTGAGCAGATTGTCCAGGTCCTTTTGCCGGGCGTAGAAGGTCTTCATGAAATCCTGATAGCTGATCTTCAGGATATCCTCCAGTCTCTGGTCGACCTCCTTTGTGCCGGCGGCGATCCTCTGCCCATCCAGGAAGAGAAAAGCCTCGGGAGTCATATTCTTCCCTTTCATGGAGCGGTAGATGTCTAGCTCCCGCTTTCCAAGAGACATGGAGAGCTTGACCTCCACCGAGTCAGCCTCGCCGGCGCGGGAGTTCCTGATGAAGTCCCTCTTTATGCTCGAAGCCCGGCTTCCATAAAGCGACCAGGCTATGGCCTCAACGATGGTGCTCTTGCCAGCGCCGTTGCTCCCCAAGATGCCGGTGACTCCATCCTGAAACTCCACCTCCGCCCGGCGGAACTTCTTGAAGTTAAGCATGAAAAGCTTGTTAAGATGCATCTGTAGTCTCTTTTTGCCTGGCCAGTACCGCCTTTTTCATGATCTCTGTCCCGTAGCTTACGACCTCGTCCTTGATCGCTTCCGGTATCAGATTTGCCGAACGCCTCTCCTCCATGAACCCGGCAAACTCCAAGTGGAGCATCCTCCGGTCCACCGGCCGCTCGATTCGGTCCTCTTCATCGGAAAAATCCGGCCGGATCTTGAAGTATATGGCCGATGCTCCCAGCCGATTGAGCCTCCCCTGATCTATGCTCCGGTAGGCCACCCGGTTGACGTTTTTCAGATTAATGCGAACCATCCGGTCTAGAATCTCCTCCTCATGGCACAGCTCCATGATGACCTCTGCTATCTCATCGGATCGCATGCCGTCTGCAGTCTATCGGCGGGTGGTCTATCATGTAATTGGGCTTTACGGTTACTGGGGATGCTTTCCCTGGTCTCCAGGTCGACCGAGAGCATGCCCTTCACATCCCTGGCCTCTCCGAAGTTGAAATACTCCACCGAGCCGCTGTAGTAGGCGTTGGCGGCAATCTGGGCCTGGCCGTGGTAGTGGCCCAGAGCGATATAGTCGAAGTCGCTTTTCAGCAGGCTGTCATTCAGCTCGTGCTCGCCTACGCTTCTCATCTTCTGGTTTTTCAGAGACTCGACCATGCCGTGCATTACCAGGACGTCCCTGCCCGAGCGCCTGATTTCCCCAAATTCGGTCAGATAGTCCTGGGGCTCAAGGCAGAAGGGAATGCAATGGAAAGAGTGGTCGCCCACCTCGAAGCGCTCATACCGGTAGCGCTGGGCGATATGCACATCCCTGATGCCCTCGAATAGACGGAAGGGGCTGGTCTGGTTGAAGCTCTTGGGAGCATCGTGGTTGCCGCTGATTATGATCACCGGAATCGCTGCCTCCACCAGTCGCTGCAGGCCCCTCTGGAAGATGAACAAGGGCTTGATCTTGGGCCGGACGTGATGGAAGACATCTCCTGCATGGACCACGGCATCGGGATGAGCCTTGATGATCAGTTCGATTGCCTTTTCAAATCCGGAGTAGACCATCTCCTCTATCCTGTTCTGGCCGTGCTCGTCCATGCGGCTGTAGCTGGAGAATCCCAGATGAGAATCGGCGAGGTGGATTATCTTCATCGGTCTTGCTCCTCGTTATCTAACACATCTTAATTGCTCCCTCATCCGCTCCTCATTATTCCAGGAAGGGCTTAAAGCCTCCTCTCTTTATGAGGCCTTCCTCTTTCTCCTCCTGGTTCAAGCGGCGCAGGTAATCCTCAAAGCGGTGGATCCTGGCGGGGACGGGGAAGGGGATGCTCAATGTGGAGACCACCGCCTCGCCCTTCTCCAGGGTCTGGATCTCTATGTCCATGGAGGATAGGTCCTGCTTGGCCGACTCCTCCAATTGCTGGCGATCGTTTCTGTCTCCCAGGCCCATCACCACCAGGGTATTGAACTGAGAGAGAAGCTGCCTGTCTATCAGCTTTGGCTGCTGGGTGATGGCGCATAGACCCACCCCGAACTTCCTGCCCTCTCTGGCAATGCTCTCGAAGCGGGAGATATTGCTTCCTGCGCCCAAGAACCCTTTGCGCCTCCTCGATGGTGATCAGGCAGTTCTTTCTCTCCCCTGCCGGGTCTTTCTTATACTCCTCCAGGATATGTCGGGAGAGAACCGAGAGCAAGAAGAGCTCTGAGCGATCGCTCATCCTTGGTATGTCCACCAGGACGACTTCGCCCTTTTGCAGCCGGGCGAGGATATTGTCCAGGCTCGACCTCTTCTTGATGTATTTATTTCTCTCCAGCTCATTTTTGATCCTGCGGATCGAGAACCATGATGGTGGTATCCTTGAAGCCTTCCTGCACCATCCTGGCCAGGCCCTCTGGACGCTGAATCTCCTCCAGCCAGTTGCCCGAGTCCAGTATTCGGGATATGGCATCCAGGGCATCCCTCTGGGGCGGCGACCAATCGTACAGCAGTGCTATATCCTCTGGACGGATGTCGCTCTCGGCTATCGCCAGCTCCTCTACATCCGGATCAGAGGCATTTCTTCTGATCTGTGGAGTAGCAGGCCAGGCCCTCTCGGTATCTTTTGAGGTGGACCAGTCCCTTGTTCAGGTCCTTTCCCTTCAGATACTCTCCATGAGGATCAACGATCAACAGGCCGAACTTCGACTCGCCCCGAGCAGCCAGCCGCATGCATGAGGCGGCAAAGACCTTCATAAAATTGGATTTGCCCATGCCGGTGGTGGCGAACACCCCCATATGATGGTCCATGGCCAGGCTGTGCAAAGAGACTGGTATATCTTCGACCAGCACCGAGCCGTTTCTCAGGTATCCTACCTCTATGTCTCCCATCACCGCCTTGAGAAAGCCGAACTCCTCTTTCTCGGCCCTTTCTACCGGCGAGAACTTGGTGGGCAGGGTTCTGGCCTTTCTGAATGCCCCCTCTGAGGATACACAGCCCAGGGGTTCAGCGATCACCCGGTTGAATATCTGGTCGTCGTCATAGAACTGGGTGCCCCTCATGGTGGTGTCCCAGTGGCCGTCATAGTTGGAGCTGTGCTCGATGTTCAGAACCCGTGCCAGGAAGGTGAGGTCGTGATCTTTGATGGAGAATATCTGACCTACCTCCACCCGATCCAGGTTTGAGTCGTAGGGGACGATGAAATGATACTCTCTGACGCTCTTGGAGAGAATGCGGTAGGTGGTACTCTCGTCCTCTATAACCAATCGATCTGAATCTCGCTTCTCTGCCTCCCCTCGGATATTATCGATATCTAGCTTCGGCGTCACCATCTTTCTCCTTTTTCATACTTTTTATTTTCTACTCTATTCCAGCAATACGACGCTCCCTAGATTCCCTGCCGCATCTCCAGGATATCATGATAGTCCTGCATGAGCATTTTCACCTGCTTTGGGCTCATGCCCTCCAGGCAGAGCTTCTCCATCAGCTTCATCTTAAAAGATCTTCCCTCATTCTCTGTGATTTTTATGTCCCGGTGGGCCCGGAAGAGGGCATGAGGGTAGCCCGGGCACTCTGCGGAGGTCGAACAGGATGATATCCCTGCCAGTATCGGCTCAATCCTGCCGGCCAGGTATGCGGGGACATCCACCCGGAAGGCATGATCGCTCCGACCGGTGAACCGGACGATGTAGCTCTCTCCACCCCATTTGCCCGGTCCCTGATTCACTTTCTTGTCCTTCAGGTTCAGGTACCAGGGAGAGTTGGGCAGGATCATGCTTCCTGCCTGGTTTGTGTGGTGCATAAAAGGAAGCGATATGCCCTCGCCCCAATAGAGTGAACTGGACTTGGCCACTGCCAGGAGGGCGACCCCTTTCTCCTCCGCGCGCTGGATGACACTGGAAAGAGCTGCTCGCAGGGGCTCGAAGACGTCGAAGCTGCCGTCATAGAGGATTATGTCGCCGGGATTCGCCTCGGCTATGGCGTCGTCGAGGGATACGTACTCCTGAAGCTCCCGGAAGTAGGTGGAGAGCCTTTCCAGATCTTCTTCTGTGAGGCGGATCTCCTTTTGGCCCAGCCGCTTCAGGTAGGGCTCGAACTGGTCGGCGGAAATTGCCGGATCGGCAAAGAAGATATCATTAAAGGTGATGACCGTCCTTTTCCACTCTCTTCCCTGATAGACCACATAGCCGGAACGGATCAGATTGATGCTGGCCACAGACCAGCCGCAGACGGAGACGTTCGACCCGTCTATGGCCAGTATCATCCCCCGGAAGTTCTCCGGCTCGATGGGGATAAAATCAAAGCATTGCACTCCCGTCTCCTGGCAATATCTATCGATCCCGTCCAGGGCGACGTGATCTTTTATCAGCTCTGCCACAATGGAGAGTCGCAGGTCGCTCAACATTCAGACTAAGTTGAAAACGGCAAGGTATATACGGATTGCTGTCCTGGCGTTCATGTGACCAAAAAATGATGGATGATGATTGCGGCTTGCCGGATGACCGGGGAGGACTTTTGGGAGCCAATGTGGTAATCTTCGGGATAGTGACCGGGGTAATTAGGAGGGAGGCAAAAGTCGTGATGTAGGAGGGAAAAATAGAATTTGACTTTTGCCAATACACTATACTGCGATTAACGAATATATAGTTTTCGGTATTCGTCCATTAACGAGGCAGAAATGTATAGAGGTATATATAACGAGAGTAAAATTATTAAAAATAATAATATTAGCATGAAGCATTTAAAAATTTATTAATTAGATTGAATGGCTACTATAGCATCCGTTTTCTGTACCTGCTGCTTTTTCTTCATCCCGAAAAGCTCTGCTTTAAGCATCTGATAGATTCCCGAGATCGCTCCCAGCATGGTGGGTGCGAGGAAGAATCCGAAGACTCCGCCCACAAGCCCTCCGCCCAAAAATGCTAGCAAGACCAGCATGGGATGGATTGACGACCTGGCGTAGACGATATAGGGCCGCACAAATAGCTCCACTGCTAACACCAGGATGGAGGCGGCGATGAAGAAGACGATCGCCTCCATCGGTCCCATCTCAATATATCGGGATATGGCAGTCAAGAGGAAGATGAGCCAGGTTAAAAATGGGACCACCCCTGCCAGGAGGATTATGCTGGCCATGGCCAGGGGCCTGGGAATTTCGAAGAGATAGAATATGGGAATGGAGGCGATCCCATAGACCATGGCGGTGGTGATGCTGCCCGTGTAGATGCCGCTTAAGATGCCATCAATTCTGCCCAGGCAACGAATCTCAAAATCCCCCTTCTTCTGCCTCATGAAGTCAGTCGCTGCCCCAAGGAGTTTATCGCCATCCACCAGCAGGTAGTAGCATACACAAAAAGCGATCAATAGGTTCAGAAATCCCATGGTCAGCGTCGATCCCAGATCGAATACCGGCAGGCTGGTGAGCATAGAGAGTCCTATTCCCATCAGATTGTCCACGCCTCGGGATAGCTCATCGAAGATGAATTGAGGAATATAAATGCTGGATATGAACTCCTGGCCGGTGGCCAAGATTGCTGCCCGATGGCTCTCTAGCCATGCAAGCTGGTTTGCCGCCTCCAGGACACCGGCAGCGAATATAATGCATAATGGGACGATGATGCAGACGATCGCTGCCAGAGAGCCTATCTGTCTATTCTTTCCGAACAGATCTCTCACCGGGCGGCCCAGATAGGTGAAGACTATCCCCAGGACAATGCCGTCTAAGAGCGGCCAGAGAAAGTATGAGGAGAGGAATACAAGAAGTATTGTTACGGCGAAGAGCCAATTTCTATGGCTCCGCAGATATGACGATCATTCTCCATTCAGTTGCCTCAAGGATGGTGGCGCTTCAGCCACAGCATAGCCGATCTGGCCTTCGAGCCCAGATCGCAAAATCTGGGTCCAGGGGGCAGATTTGCTCCCTCTGAGAGCTCTGCAAGCTCCTTTTCGTCTATTGCCCCCTCCTCCTTTAGCATATAGACTCTGGTCCTGAATGCCGCCAGAAGAAATCCGTAAAGAAGCGGCCCTATTATGAATCCAAGAAATCCCACCACGAAGATGGGCGCGGCGAAAGCGAGGAGGGTGATGGAGGGATGGATCTTTGCCCCCTGGCTGGCCAGCTTCGGACGGATTACGTTTTCCGGAATGGTGTTGATGAAGATCAGGCTATAGATGAACAGGCCAATGCCCGCTAAGTAGTTCCCGATCATGAGGAAATAGATGCATATGGGCACAAAGACGATCGGCGGTCCGATCATGGGCAGGAGGGCAAATATGGCCGTCGCCAGGCCCCACAGGAATGGATATGAGACCCCAAACAGGGCAAATCCAATTGCAGCGAACGCTCCGGTTATCAGGGAGGTCAGAAGGTAAACATTAAAAAGATTATTATAAATTCGATTCAGCTCGCCCACAAAATAGTTCATTATATCCCTCTCCGGAAGGACGAGCAAGAATTCCTTTACCGCACTGGACCCTCCGATAAGGAGATAATAGGTGATCATTATGGCCACAAAGAACTGGGACATGAGCACAGGCAGCTCGGTGAAGAAGCTGGCGGCTACATAGGTTGCTGCAGATGCAATCTGAGGGAGGACATTGGAGACGATCCTGTCCCTGGGGGCTTCGATGAAAGGCCTCACCAAATCCCTCAATCGTTCTATCGTCTCATTTGCGGTTGATTCAGAGACGAATTTATTCAAGACGACATGCAATGTGTCAATGGACTCCTCGGTCTTCTGGGTGATATAGACGTCAAGGGACTGAACGATATCCTCCTGAGAGGAAAACAGGCCTGATGCCTCTGTGGCAATGGCATTGAAGGCACTTAAAAGAAAGACCATGAAAAACAGGACGACCAGGAGCAAAGAGAGGAAGGCTGATAAATTCTTCCTCCCGGTGAAGCAGTGAATGCGGGAGTATACGGGAAACAGGACAAAGGCGATGAAAAAGCTCAGAAGAAGAGGAGCAATGAATGCTTTTGTGACATACACTGTGGCGGCAAAGACGATGAGAAGTACAGCGGATGCCAATAAGTTGAATCTCTTTGACCCCGACATGTAAGCAATCCTATGGTTTTTCTAAAATATATAATTTATTGACCGGGCATTATTGACCGGGCATCTTTAGGCTCTTGCAGCCTTAACTCTAGAATTAGCTATCTTTCAGTGCTGCTGTCGTCTGCCCCCGACGGGCGGCCGTCTGCCTCCGTCCCACCATCTGGGCGACGAGGTTCGCTCCAAAGAGGCAGATCAGCCCGCTCAGATAGATCCATAGCATCAAAATGACTATAGTGCCCAAAGAGCCGTAGACCAGCATATGATTGGATAGGCCGCTTTCCAGATACCAGGCGAAGCCCATCTTGGAGAGCTCCCAGCATAAAGCAGCCACCGATGCCCCAAGAGCAGCGTCAGACCATCTGACTTTAACATTAGGGGACCACCAGTAAAGAATGGTAAAAGTGATGAAGATCACCACATCGGGAAACAGTCTGTAAAGGAGCTTTGACTCCAATGGGGTATGATAAGCACTGCCTTCGCCCAGCAACAGCCCCAGGCCATAGTCCAGCAGCCCGAACAGGGATACCGCCACCATGGAAAGGATGACCAGGCCGATCAGCAGGCTCCCGACCATGGCAATTCCCACCAGCCGCCATTCCAGGGGGTTTCGCCCTTCTGAGTTGCTCCATGCGCGATCAATGTTCTTGGACAGAATCACAAAGACGCCTGTCGCCGACCATATAAGCCCTGCTGCTGCCGCCAGCCCCACCGGCAGCCTCAGATGGATGATCTGCTTCAAGTTCTCGCGCAAGAGTTCATTGAGCGGCAGGTGCATATTCAGCCTGTCACCCAGCTCCTGGATCACCTGAATGTTCTCTCTTGCCAGGCTCTCTGCCGGGGGGAGGATTTCACCTATAAAATCTATAAGCTGACTGTAGTTCTCTTCGGTCTCCAGAAATACGCTCCCTAAAATCACCAGCAATATAAGGATTGGAAAGAGGGAGAAAAGAGAATAGTAGGCGATAGCTGCTGCTGCATCCCAGCTTTCCGTCTCAGACATCCGTTTGAATGTGGCGGCCAGGAGTCGCAGGGCTCCGCGGCTGTGCCTGTCGGCATGATCAAATCGCCTCAATAAATCCTCTTTCATTCTCTTATTCAAAGTTGAGGCGCTAGGTTTCATGCTCATCTCTGTAGATTCTTCTTTTTTCCAGTTTATAGCCTTTGGCGGTCGCCAAAAAGCCATAAATAGACTATTTTACAACTTGAGTCTGTGGCAAAGAAGATTGGCTTGAAGCGCACCCTGGGCCTGTTTGAGGTCACGGTATCCGGGGTTGGCATAATTTTGGGGGCGGGAATCTATGCTCTGATCGGCGAGGCAGCGGGCCTGGCGGGCAATGCGGTCTGGATATCCTTTGCTCTATCGGCATTGATCGCTCTATTGACCGGCTTATCTTATGCCGAGCTGTCCAGCATGTTTCCCAAAGCTGCCGCTGAATACGAATACACCTCACAGGCCTTTGGACGGTTTTTGGCTTTCCTCGTGGGCTGGATGATCATCTTCAGCGGGGTGGTGGGAGCGGCCACAGTATCTCTGGGATTTGCCGGCTACTTCCAGGCACTAACCGGCGCACCCATCCTGCCTTCCGCCATAACCCTCCTGGCAGCTCTCTCTCTAGTCTTATTCTTCGGCATCACCCATTCCACCCGGCTGGCCGTGGTCCTGACGGCATTAGAGGCTCTGGGACTGGTATTGGTGATAGTGATGGGCATTCCCTACCTGGGAAGAGTGGACCTGCTGGAGCTGAGCCCGCTGGGCAGCTCAGGCATACTGCAGGCCTCCGCCCTGATATTCTTTGCCTTCATCGGCTTTGAGGAGATAGTGAAGCTATCCGAGGAGGCACATGATCCGGAGATAAATATACCTCGTGGGCTGATGCTGGCAATATCCGTGAGCATTGTGCTCTATATACTGGTGGCCATCTCCTCGGTGAGCGTCCTGGGCTGGGAGGAGCTGAGCCGCTCCTCTGCCCCCTTCTCGGACATCGCCCGTTATGCTCTGGGGCCTAATGCCTCTGCAGCCATATCGGTCATGGCTCTCTTCGCCACCACCAACACCGTTCTGCTCATGCTCTTAGCCTCATCCCGGATCATCTACGGCATGGCCAGTTCCGGATCCCTTCCTTCAATCCTGGCCTCGGTCCATTCCCGGACCCATACCCCCTGGATGGCCACAATACTCTCCATGATCATCGCCATCTCTTTTGTCTTCCTTGGGGATATCGCATTGGTGGCCAATGTCAGCAACTTCACCGTCTTTGTGACCTTTATTGTGATCAATGCCGGGCTGATCTCCCTGCGATACAAAAAGCCCCAGATCGCTCGCCCCTTCCGGGTGCCGATATCCCTAGGGAAGCTGGCCGTCCTTCCGGTCCTGGGGATATTATTCAATTTTCTCATGCTGGCCCAGCTGGAGACCCGAGTTATGGCCATCGGCCTTGGCCTGGGGGGCCTGGGAGCCGCAGCGGCACTGCTCAGCATGCGCTATATCAGCTCTGACCAGGAGAGAAAAGGGTTATAAAAAAATTAGCTAATGATGCGCGCCGTGCGCATCTGCATGTGCGCCATGGGGCGCTGCATTTGTCCCGCCTTTTACGATCAGGAAGTCCTTATCCAGATAGGCCTGATGGGCCAGGTCCAGGCATTCTTTGCAGATATTGAACAATCTCATCCTTGGGGCCGTGAATGGTGGCTAAGTTGAGCTTGACAGGAACCGTCTCCTTGTCAACAAGACAGAGGGCGCACTTCATCTAATTTCACCTTTTACTCGCACTGATTCGCACGGTTATAAGCATTTCCTTCATATCCCTTCCCATCTATTATAAAGATCATTCTCCAAGCCCAGCAGATCCAGCACCCTTCCCACCAGCACATCCACCAGATCCGCCAGATTCCGGGGCCTGGAGTAGAAGGCAGGGCAGGCAGGCAATATCACCGCTCCCGCCTCGCCGGCATTGACCATATTGCGGAGCTGAATCAGGCTCAGGGGAGTCTCCCTGGGGACCAGAATTAGCCTCCTTTTCTCCTTCAGGCATACGTCAGCGCAGCGGGTGATGAGAGTATCCGAGGAGCCGCAGGCAATACCGGAGAGGGTCCCCATGCTGCAGGGGATGACCACCAGGGCGTCGAACAGATGCGATCCGCTGGCCACCGGGGCGGAGAAGTCTTTGGGGGCATAAACATGGTCCGCCAGCCTCTCTACCTCTTCAGGCCGCTTGTTGGTCTCTATCTCTATGATCTTTCGGGCCGAATCGGTGATTATCAAATGGGTGACGCACCCTTTCTCCTTTAAGGCTTCCAGAAGGCGGATTCCATACTGCACTCCCGATGCCCCGCTGATTCCTACAACGATCTCCATATCAGTTCCCCTATCATATTTTAAAATATATAATTATATCTCTGCGCTTGACATATTCACGGGCATTTGACCAGATCGCTGTTTACAGCAGACCTCTCTGTCGCAGAGCACTTTGTTCATCTCCTGTTATATAGGCAAAGATCTTCGGCCCATTGGCGATGGTCTGGAGCAGATATATCACCTCAAAATCGATCACCACACCATTTCCCTCTTCGTCCTTTTTTGAGTAGGTCGAACGCCAGGCAACAATTGCCTGGGCATGATAATCATCCAGCAAAACTATCTTCAGGCCGGAGATTTTCATGCTCAGAGTGCCAAGGCTCCGGTAAAAATCATATCCTCGCTGAATCTGCGAGATGAACTCGTCGTCATTCTTTGCGCAGGCCACCCCTCTGGGATTGGCGCCGATGAAGCAGTCGCTGAAAAATTTCGCGGTTCTCTTCGCCAGCTGTCCCGGATCGACAACTTTGTCCTCTCCCTCCTGATCCCCCCTCAGAGCATCATTGAAGTTGGCTTCATACTGGGAGAAGAACTCCCTTATCTCTTCAATCCTATCCTGCATCTTCATTCCTTTCCGGCATCTTCATTCATCTCTTCCAACCGCCGCCGCAGGAGAAAATCGCGGAATTGATCCTCGTCGGGCAGATCGGGCAGCATGCTTTGCCTGTATGCCTCATCCAGCTGATCCATCCCCTCTTTTACCTCTTCAGAAAGTGGATCATGCATTACCGGCTCAAAGCTAATCCGGGCCTCTCTCAGGAGCCTTGATTCCGAAGTTGATGGTCCTCAGAGCGGTGCGGTATCCTTTGCCCGGCCTTTTGACCAACCCGGCACCAGTCATTTTAAGCTGCCCGGTCTCGGATTTGATCTGGCTTTCCGCCATCCCTTTTATGGAATGATAGCTCTCCCGGCAGAGGTTGGCCTGCACGAGAGCCGATAGCTCCTCCTGAACGGGAGAGGGCAAAACTGACCAGGGGGCTGGTGGCATACCAGATGGCATTGACGTTTCCTTTGATCAGCAGGTCGATGAGGTGGCCGATCTCCCAGCCCAGGGTATCATAGATCCCTCCCTCTCTCGCGGCCATCTCCTGGCGGATGGTGGCCGGGAACTTCTCCCCTCGCAGGATTCTCCTGGTGGGGACGACGTAGATCATCACCAGGTCTATATCGCTCTCCTCGTTTTCCATCCCCCACATGTGGGAGCCGACGCAGCTGATGTACAGGATCTTCATCCCCCTGCTTTGCGCCTCCTTCAGGGCATCGATCTGCAGGGCCTCCAGCTCCGTTAAGAGCAGATTGCTCGGATCGATCAGATCATTGCTCAATTCCCGCATTCTCCTTATTTTTCAGCCTCTCCAGCGCCGCCCCCACCATCAAAGGCAGGGTAATGGTCGCGTCCCCGTAAACCGTCACATAGCTCGCACTCTCCGATATCTTGCCCCAGGAGATGGCCTCGGACAGCGTTGCTCCGGACAGGCCTCCGTTCTCCGGGGTATCCGTGGTCAGCTGAATCGCGAGATCAAAGGTATTGGGAGTGACGAGCATGGACTGCAGGGTGAAATTTTTGGGGACCCCTCCTCCCACGATCACTATCCCCGACCTCTGGCTGTTGTAGCAGATGTCGACGATCTCCTCTGATATCGGCAAAGCGTCCACAGAGAGCTTTTTCGTCTGGCTGAACATCCAGGCCTGCAGGCCGATCATGGAGTCGGGCAGAGCGGGACAGAATACGGGCACATTCATGTCGTATGCCGAGCGCAATATGGACCGCTCATCACTTATCCGGCTGCCCAGGATCTTCAATAGCTCTCTGCCGGAGATAGCTTCAGCGCTTTCCGGGAGAATGCTCTGCATCAGCTCCTCGAAGGCCACGAAATCCTCGTCCCTGATGAATACATCATAGATCCGGCTCACCCCCAAAGCTCGGAGTGAGGAGTCATCCGATTCGGCACATCCGAGGGAGTGGCAGCTGAAGGACTCTATTATATCATGCACCAGGTTTGCTCCGGTTGTCACCAGCACATCCACGTGGCCGCCCCGAATCAGATCTGAGACCACATGCCTCATCCCCGCCGGGACCATCGCTCCGGAAAGAGTGAGAAATTTTGTAAAATCTCCAGAAAGCATCCTTTCGTATATGTCCGCTGCCTGGGACAGCCTTCTCGCCCCAAAGCCGCATTGACTCCATCCCCTGACCAGAAGATCTATGCTCATCCCCGGCTTGATCTCCAGCTGATGTACCGTGTCCATTTTATTCACCTTAATTATGATAATATCTGTCAAATAGTCCAGGAAAATTGTGATTGAACTTATGCAACGCGAAATTTTTTCTCATAAACCTTTTATACCAGGCCTTATGTTTAGCTTTTACGGAGGATAAACAATGGCCGGCGAACCGATGGCAGTGGTTTATTATATACCACTTATTATATTTTTGATAATGGGAGCCATAGTGCCCATTGCGGCTCTGGCAGCTATAAAAATCATAGCGCCGAATAGACCTAGCCGTCAAAAGCTATCGATATACGAAGGAGGGCTAAAACCAATCCGCGACGCCAAGATCCAGTATAGTGTTCAATATTACCTTTTCGCTATCGTTTTTGTGATATTCGATGTTGAGGTTTTATTCTTATACCCCTGGATCTATGTCTACGCGAACGAAGCCATGCAAAAGTTCATGGTCTTCGGATCTATGAATATTGCCGTCTTCGAGATGCTCCTATTCATCATTGTATTGCTGGTTGGACTGATTTATGCAATCAAGAAGGAGGCTTTGCGTTGGGTATAAGCGATGTCATACCCGTGCCTGTATGTATCGATGAGGAGATTGAGAAGTGGACCATATTCGGCCAGCCTGTAACTGAGGTCTGGTTCACCACCACTGAGAAGATCCATGAGATCATCCAGATGGGGCCCATCAAGAATATCTTCAACTGGGGCAGAAAGAACTCGGTATACTTTTTAATGCAGCCCATGGGCTGCTGTGGTGTGGAGATGTTCGTCTTCGGAGCTGCACCCTATGACAGCGACCGATTTGGATGCATCCCCAGAAACACCCCTCGCCAAACGGACGTGATGATCATCTCCGGTTACTTGACCCGGAAGTACCTGCCGGTATTCAAGAACCTGTGGGAGAATATGCCTGAGCCCAAATGGTGCATAGCCATAGGCGAGTGTGCCATATCCGGTGGGCCGTTCTACGATTCCTACAACATCGTGCAGAACACAGGTGACCATTTCCCCATTGATGTCTACATCCCCGGATGTCCGCCACGCCCTGAGCAGTTCCTTGAGGGGCTCATGAATCTCCAGGAAAAGATCAAGCAGCGCAAGGACCTGCGAGACTATTAAGGAGGGATCTTTTCTTGACAAATGCAAGCGAGGTCTTAAGCTCGATCCAGTCCGCCTTTCCTGGAGCGGTCTCAGACGGCAGAGTGGAGTCGGACAGCAGGCTATGGGCCACAATCGACTCCAAGAAGATCCTGGATGTATGCAAGTACATGACCGATAAGCTCGGTTTCGACCACTATGCAGGTTCAGCAGGAGTCGACTGGATCGCCAGAAATGAGATGGAAGTCGTCGAGATCATGGCCAGCTATGGAGCCCATAAAGTGGTGGCCATGCTGAAGGTCAAAACGCCACGTGACAATCCATCCGTTCCTTCCCTGGTCAACATGTACTGGAATGCCAACTGGTACGAGAGAGAGATCTGGGAGATGCTTGGCATCAACTTCGAAGGCCACCCAGAGCTGTATCCACTTCTCCTGTCCGATCCATTAGTTGGGTCCTGGCCCTGGAGAAAGGATTTCAAGGGCTATCCTGACCTGACCACTGGAGAGAGGGCGGTGCAGATCACCACTCCGGAGGGCTATACCGAATACTACTTCCCGCCCACTCCTGCCGAGATCGAGGCGGGGACAGTGGTAACCGAGAGGCCCAAATATCCCACATTCCGGGAGAGAGAGGAGGCCCATATCAAATCCGATTCGGAGATGATCATGCATCTTGGGTCCCCAGCATGCCATGGTTCCCGGTCCTTTTCTGCTCGATATACTGGTTGAAGGAGAGAGGGTAAAGAAGGCCTTCCTCGATATCGGCTATATCCACAAGGGCATCGAAAAGATCATGGAGAACAGAACCTGGCTCCAGGGGATAACCTATACCGACAGGATGTGCTACGTCGCCTCCCTGAGCAACAACGAGTGCTACTGTGGAGCGGTGGAAAGGATTTTGGGCCTTGAGGTTCCCCTGAGGGCGCAATACATCCGGGTCATCTTGGAGGAGCTCTCCAGAATCCAGAGCCACCTGATAGGCACCGGCGAGTTCCTCACTCTGATCGCTGGCGTAGGCTTTGCTCCCTGGCAGTACATGATCATGGACAGAGAGAAGATCATCTCTTTGATCGAGAGCGTCACCGGAGCCAGGCTGACTCACACATTCGTCCGCTTTGGAGGGGTAAGAAACGACCTTCCCGAAGGCTTTGACGAGCAGTGCCGAAAGGTCCTGCCCTACATGAAATCCAGGATCGAGGAGTTCATTGAGCTCTTCGCTCAGGATCCCATCTACCATGCCAGGATGGAGAACATCGGCTCCATATCGCCCGAGACTGCCAGGCGCATTGGCTGCGCAGGAAGGGTGCTGAGGGCTGCGGGTGTTTCTTATGACATGAGAGTGGAGGATCCCATCCTGGTCTATCCGGAGCTTGACTTCAAGGTGGTCACAGGAACCCGTGGTGATTCGGCAGACAGAATCGATTGCACTCTAAGAGAGATGCTGGAGAGCATTCACATCATAGAGCAATGTCTGGATAAAATTCCCTCCGGACCGATAAAGACCGAAGCCAAGATTCCCAAGAAGGTTCCCGCAGGCGAGGCCTACTATCGGGTCGAGGACCCACGTGGCGAGATGGGAATGTATGTCATCAGCGATGGGGGCGACAAGCCATACCGGGTGAAGGTAAGAGGGCCTTTCTATGCTACATTCCAGACTTTGACTCCGCTTCTTGAGGGAGTATACATAGCGGATGCGGTGGCAATTGCCGGAAGCATGGACGGCTGCCCATCTGAATCTGACAGGTAGGAGGGAGAGGATTTGGACGGAATAATAGATACCATCACTCAATTTGCCGCCCAGGAGCCGGCGATATTCGCCCTGATCATAGGCATAATCGGCGCAGCGGTGCTTTCTGCCGTGATCAATGTGGGCGCCATGCTGGTAATCTGGGCAGACAGAAAGGTAATGAGCGATTTCTGCAACCGGTTTGGCCCCAACCGGGTGGGTGGCAGATGGGGTATACTTCAGCTGGGTGCTGATGCCATAAAGCTGTTCACCAAAGAGGATGTCATACCAGCAGGAGTCGATAAGGGGGTCTATGTCTGGGCTCCTATCATTGCTTCTGCCGGCACCATGCTGGTGGCTGCAGCCATACCATTTGGAGCACTGCATATAGGCGGCAAAAACTACCCCCTGGTAGTCGCCAATATGGATATCAGCGCTTTTTATGTGGAAGCAGCTCTTAGCATCATGTCCATCGCCGTTTTCATGGCCGGGTACAGCTCGAACAATAAGTACTCCATCCTCGGAGCTTTCCGAGGCATTGCCAGGATGATTGCCTATGAGGTTCCGATGGGCGTTTGCGTCATATCGGTGGCTATCATGGCCCATAGCCTCAACCTGGTGGAGATCGTGGAGAGCCAGACCGTCTGGTATGCATTTGCCCAGCCTCTGGGATTTGTCATCTTCATGATCGCCCTGGTAACCGACCTGGGAAGAGTCCCATTCGACCAGAGCGAGGCAGAAGAGGAGATCATCTGCGGCTACAGCACCGAGTACAGCGGTATCAGATGGGGTCTGATATACTTCCAGGAGTACAACAACTTCCTCTTGGGATCCATTCTGGTCTCGCTCCTGTTCCTGGGCGGATGGCATGGACCGATTATACCCATACCCCTTCTGGACATGGTATCGCCTTTGATCTGGCTGCTCATGAAGGTTATTATCGTTATCTGGTTCATAATATTGATAAGAGCTGCTCTCTTCCGTTTGAGAATAGATCAGGTGACTGACCTGGGCTGGAAATGGATGCTGCCTTTATCCATAGTGAATCTGGCATGGGCAGTAATAGTGGGCACATACTTTGCATGAGGTGGCTGTGAGATGTTGAAGAGAAAGATGATAAAGAACTTCACCTGGCCTTTGAAGACCGCCTCGCGGGAGATAGAAGTCACCAGACTCTATCCCGAGTTCATGATGGAGCTGCCTGATGCAGAGAGAGGGATTCATGAGCTGGATGCCACCATATGCATTGGCTGCGGCACATGCGCCAGAGTCTGTCCCAACAGCTGCATTGAGATGGTGCACTTCAAGTTCGGAAGTCCCCTCAAGAACAAGAAGATGCAGTTTCCGCAAATTGATTTCGGAAGATGCATGTTCTGCGGACTTTGCGTGGACGAGTGCCCGGTCGAATGCCTGAAGATGGGAAAGAAGGTCGTTATGGCTGGCTGGGAAAGAAAGGACATCGTGAAGAGTCCTGATTTCCTGGCGACCAAGAGGTTCACACCTAAAGAGGTGGCAGACCTGGAGGCCGAGGCTAAGAGGATA
This sequence comes from Methanotrichaceae archaeon, assembly GCA_963813075.1. Classification (GTDB taxonomy): domain Archaea; phylum Halobacteriota; class Methanosarcinia; order Methanotrichales; family Methanotrichaceae; genus Methanothrix. The sequence continues at coordinate 217,465 of CAWEXU010000031.1, read as the reverse complement.
GCGGCTGAGAAGGCCGCTGCCAAGAAGGCTGCGGCAAAAGAGGGTGCAGCCGCAGGCGAGAAGAAGCCGGCCAAAGAGGGAGCAGGTGCAGAAAAGAAAAAGAAGGCAGAGGCAAAGCCTGAGGAAGGAGGTGCTTCCTGATGGCGGAAAAGCTCAAAACAAATGTAATTCGCAGCATATTCGAGCTGCTGGTGCTTTTGCTTGGCCTCGGAGTCATCTTCGGCGGACTGGCGGTGATAGTATTTCTGTCCCCCTGGTCCAAGACGATACTGGACAGGCTGCTGGACTACGATATCCGCTTTGCCATAGAGCTTTTGGCATTCTTTGCCATAGCCGCAATCATAGTCCTTTTGTCGGCGCTGACCGTCCTGGCCAAGAATATTGTGCATAGCGCTCTTTACTTGCTCGGAACCTTTGCCGGTGTGGCAGCGCTTTACATATTCATGAATGCCCCATTCGTGGGTGTGGCTCAGATCCTGGTTTACATTGGTGCAGTGGGAGTTCTGATACTCTTCGCTGTGATGCTCACCAGGAGGACGATTATGGAGGAGTCCCATGGCGAAATTTAAGCTTATTATACTGACCCTGGCCTTCCTTGCTGCCCTGGTGGCCTCGCTTTCAGTTACCGATTGGGGACCGGCCACAGACCACCCGCTCAGCTATGTTCCTGCAGAAGGAAAGAATCTGCCTGAGAGCGGCATTGGAGACATAGGATTTGAGATCTTCACCATCTATGTCTTCTCCTTTGAGATTCTGGCTTTGGTCCTGACCGCAGCCCTGGTCGGAGCGATCTGGGTGGCAAGAAAGGAGGACGCCTAGGGAGGGCGACAGAGAATGACAAGGAGGGAAATTTACCGATGATACCGTTGGAGCTTTACATATTGCTGGCATCCATCATGTTCACCATCGGCTTGTACGGCCTCGTCACACAAAAGAACGGAGTCAAGCTGATGATGTGCATCGAGTTGCTGCTCAATAGCGCCAACATCAATCTTGTTGCCTTCTCAGCCTACCAGCCTAATATGAACGGGCAGGTATTCGCCCTGTTCTCCATAGCGCTGGCAGCGGCTGAAGCAGGCGTTGGATTTGCTATATTGATCGCACTATACAGGCTATACGGAACCATTGACCTGGACAACATCAACACCATGAGGTGGTAGTCTTTGTATTCCGATTTAGCTTACCTGATTGTTGGGCTGCCTGTACTGGCATTTGTGCTGTGCCTATTCATAGGGTCGCGCCTGCCCAGAGGGGGCGGGTTCCTCACCGTTTTGGCAACTTTAGGCGGCCTGGTTATATCTCTGGGAATATTTCAGGAGATCTATCCCCTTGGAATTGTCCATCAGTCGATGCGCTGGTTTGGCGATTTCAATGTGGGCATACTGATAGATCCTCTGGCTCTGGTGATGCTTCTCATGGTCACATTTGTGGTTATGCTGATCCACACCTATGCCAATGGATACATGAACGGTGATCCGGGTGCTAACAGGTACTTTGCTGAAGCTGCCCTCTTCACTGCTTCCATGCTGGGCCTGATTTATGCCGATAATATCCTTCAGCTCTTCATATTCTGGGAGCTGGTGGGTCTGTGCTCCTATCTCCTGATAGGATTCTGGTACCGCAAGCCTTCTGCCGCAGCTGCAGCCAAGAAGGCATTCCTTACCACCCGTGTGGGCGACGTCATGTTCCTGGCGGCCATAATCCTGCTTTACAATAATCTGGCCAGCCTGAACCTCACCCTCAACCCGGGAGAATATCTCCTGCAGTTCCCGGTGATTTATGCCAATCTCGCCCTGATACCACCTGATCAGTTGACCCTCATTGCCCTTGGCTTTTTGGGAGGTGCAGTGGGCAAGTCAGGTCAGTTCCCCCTGCATGTCTGGCTTCCTGATGCCATGGAGGGTCCAACTACCGTCTCCGCCATGATCCATGCGGCGACGATGGTTACCGCCGGCGTCTATCTCGTAGCCCGAATGTTCCCATTATTCTATGCTGCCCCCCACGGCCTTACCGCGGTAGCGGCTGTCGGAGCATTCACTGCATTATTTGCAGCAACCATGGGACTGACTGCATTTGATATCAAGAGAGTGCTGGCATTCTCGACCGTCTCTCAGCTCGGATTCATGATGGCCGGTCTTGGAGTAGGCGCAGCAGTAGGAGCTTTTTCAGTGGGAGTTTCTATATTCCACCTCATAGGCCACTCATTCTTCAAGGCCCTGCTCTTCCTCTGTGCCGGCTCTGTGATTCACGCCGTCAATACCAACGATATGCGTGAGATGGGAGGCGTCGGGAAGTATATGAGGTGGACCATGTACACCATGCTCATAGGCTCACTATCCCTGGCCGGATTCCCCTTATTCACGGGATTCTTCTCCAAGGATGAGATCATAGTGATCGCTTATGAGTACGGTGTGGCGATCAACTTCCTGCCTTACATCTTCCTGGTGCTGGCAGCAGTTCTCACCGCCATATACACCTTTAGAATGTGGTTCTCTGTATTCACGGGCAAAGAGAGGTCCAACTACGGAAAGCACGAGTCGCCCTGGGTCATGCTCGGGCCGCTGGTGATTCTGGCGGTATTTGCCCTGGCATTCGGCTTTGTCGCCCAAGAAGGCTTCTATAATTATGTTGGGGACAATTTCGGGCAATACGAGGAGAAGTTTGGTGTCGATGTAAACTTCGCCGAATTGGCCCTTATTGGAGGCCATGAGGTTTTGGGAGAGCACGGTGCTCCTGCCGAAGGCGAGCATGCGTCTGCCGAGGCTGAAGAAGGCCACGGTGCTGCTGGCGAAGGAGAAGCTGGTGGCGAAGAAGCTCACGGAGAGCCCTGGTACATTCAGATATTGCCGATCTTCATAGCCATAGGCGGCATTCTGATTGCAGCCCTGTTCTACTGGGACCGCGTCAAGAAGTTTGACCCCAGCCAGGTGACAGGCGACAAAGATCCAATCAGAAAGATGCTGCTCAAAGGCTACTACCAGCATGAGATCATGACCGGCTGGATATCTGAAGGCATAGTCTACGGCACGGCTCTGATCAGCAATACGATCGACATCAAGATCGTTGACGGCTGGCTTAACTGGCTTAGCGCCTGGGTCATGGGCTTTGCAGGTCACGTGAGAAAGGTTCAGACGGGCGTGGTGCAAAACTACGTCACAGCTTTAATGCTAGGGATAGTGGTGCTGGTGATTGCAATTGCTGCTATCAGGCTATTAATGGAGGTGGGCCTGATATGATCTCAAACGCGCTCTCGTTGATGATACTCCTTCCCTTGCTGGGAGCGATAGTATCCTTCTTTGTGGGCACCAAGGCCAAATTCGTGGCTCTGATCGCCTCCCTTGCACCTCTGGTGTTATCCCTGCAGATGTACATGGAGTTCGATAAGAGCTCAACTATGATGCAGTTCGTGGAGAGCTACGACTGGGTTCCCTCCATCGGAGTCAAGTATACTTTAGGCGTCGATGGCATAGGATTCCCGTTGGTCCTCCTCTCCACCATTGTCACCGTACTGGTGATAATATACTCCTGGGGAGAGACAAAGAAGCCCAATCAGTACTTCGCCCTTCTTCTCTTAAATGAAGTGGGAGTGCTGGGAGTGTTTACCGCACTGGACTTCTTCCTGTTCTACATCTTCTGGGAGATAGTGCTCATACCCATGTTCTTCCTGATCGGATCATGGGGCGGACCGAGAAAGGACTATGCAGCAATCAAGTTCTTCATCTACACCCACGTGGCCAGCCTGGTGATGCTCCTGGCGATATTCGCTCTGTACTTCACCTACCAGCTGCCGGATGGATCGAGGACCTTTGATATGCTGACCCTCCTGAAGGCCACCCAGAACCCGGATATATTCCCGCCAGCCCTGCTGAACATCATCTTCGCAGGACTGCTGCTCGGGTTCCTGGTTAAGATGCCCGCCTTCCCCTTCCATACCTGGCTGCCGGATGCCCACGTCGAGGCTCCGACCGCAGGGTCGGTGGTGCTTGCTGCACTGCTGCTGAAGATGGGCGGGTACGGTCTTTTCAGGATCATAGTGCCCATGCTGCCCAGCGTTGACAAGATCTTCGTGACCATCATCGCCATCATTGCGGTGATCTCCATCGTCTACGGAGCATTCCTGGCCCTGGCGCAAAAGGACATCAAGAAGCTGGTGGCCTACTCCTCAGTCAGCCACATGGGATTCGTAACTTTAGGAGCAGTGGCCCTGGTGCCATTATCCATCCAGGGAGCCATGTTCCAGCAGTTCTCCCACGGCATAATCACGTGCGTCCTCTTCATGTCCGCCGGTACCATTCAGCACGTTGTCGGCACCAGAATCATTGCAGACCTGGGTGGACTGGCTGATCGGATGCCCAAGTTTGCCGTTATCATGATGGCCGGCTTTATGGCCTCCTTGGGCCTGCCGGGCATGAGCGGATTTGTGGCTGAGTTCATGACACTCACCGGAGCTTATGCCACTCTTCCCACCTACACCATGATAGTGGTCTTCCTGAGCATAGTGATCACTGCGGCCTATCATCTCTGGGCCATGCAGAAGGCCATGTTCGGACCGATTCTGAGGAAGTATATGGATGTACATGATCCGCATGCCTATGAGCTGTTCGCTATGAGCATGATCATTCTGCTCACTCTGCTCTTCGGCCTGCAGCCCGGTCTTATGACCGACATGATGGGCACAGCAGCAAACCAGCTATTGCAGCCGGTTGTAACCTTATCTGAAATGGGGGTGATTTGAAGTGGACTTTTCTCACTACGCACCCCTCTGGGGAGAGGCGTTATTGACGGCACTGGCGGTGCTCATTCTGCTGCTGGGGTCCCTGATGAAGAACAGTGGAAAGCTCCCGGGCTATCTGAGCCTGGCCGGGCTGGTTGCAGCCCTGGGGCTGGTGGCAAGCAATCTCTTTATTGCCCCCACCCTGTTCTTCTTTGATACCATATCGGTAGACGCCCTGTCCCAGTTCTTCAAGGCGGTCTTCCTGATAGTGTCCTTGCTGGTAGTGATAGCATCGCTATCCAAGTACACCGGAAAGGGCTCAGACGAGTTTTTCGCTCTGCTGCTCTTTGCCACTGTGGGCATGATGATAGTCTCAAGCTCCGTAGATCTGGTGACTCTGTTTGTGGGCTTCGAGCTGGCAAGCCTGTCCACCTACGCCATGGCGGCGTTTGACAAGACGAAGAAGAACCTGGAGGCGGCCATGAAGTATTTCATCTATGGCTCTGTCTCCTCGGCGTTCATGCTCTTCGGCTTCTCATTGCTCTATGGCATGACCGGATCGACCAAGCTGGCGGACGTGGCTGCAGCATCTATAGAATCCTTCGGTGCAGCGACGTTGGTGGCCCTGCTATTCGTCATTGCCGGGTTTGCCTTCAAGATGGCGCTGGTGCCATTCCATATGTGGGCTCCTGATACCTACGAGGGAGCACCGCCCCTGGTCTCGGCACTGCTTGCTGCCGGCTCCAAGAAGATGGGATTTGCCGCTGCTTTCAGGGTTCTCCTGATCGCCATGGTGGCCATGAGGATGGAGTGGTATCTGGCTTTCGCCATACTGGCAGCCGTAACCATGACTCTTGGAAACCTGGCCGCCTGCTGGCAGAACAACGTCCGGCGTATACTGGCATACTCCTCAATCGCTCAGGCGGGATACATCGCCATCGCATTTGTGGTGGTCGGTGCTGCCTACGGTGATGCCCCGGTCAATGTCTTGAACCTGGGAATGATCCCCGCTGACCAGCTGGGAATCGCAGGAGCACTGCTCTTAATCCTCGGTCATGCTCTGATGAAGACCGGAGCTTTCATCGGCTCAGCTCAGGTGGCCTCGATGGTCTCAAAAAGCGATGCAGAGGACCCGGATGATATATCCAACTATGCGGGCCTGGCAAGCAGAGCGCCGGTAACAGCGTTTTGCATGCTGGTCTTCATGTTCGCCCTGGCGGGGATTCCGCCCACGGCAGGATATATCGGCAAGTTCGTGCTCTTCAGCTCGGCCATATACTCCGGCCTGATCTGGCTGGCAGTTCTCGCCATCCTGAACAGCGCTCTGTCCCTGGTGTACTACCTGAGGATCATCAGCTACATGTATCTGAAGGAGCCCGCCGGGCCGAAGATCGCCGAGTCGAAGGGATATATGGCGGCACTGGTCTTGACCATGCTCGCAGTCTTCTATATCGGTGTCTTCCCGGATCAGTTCATCAACTGGGCACTGCAGGCAGCAACAGTACTGCTGCCTCAGTAATTTTCTTTTTTCTTTGATTTTATCCTCACCTAAAAAAATTAGCCAACACTTTTATACTTTTAATTATAGAGTAGCTTATTGGTGAGATTATGCCCAACTGCTCCTTGATGAAATTATTACTTATTATAATTTTTGTTTGCTTTATCTGCCTTATAATTCCAGTAAATGCACTGAATGCGAAAATCACCGTAGAAGAAGGTGAGAGCATTCAAGAAGCAATCGATCAAGCAAGCTCCGGCGACATTATTGAGGTTGAAAGCGGAGACTACGAAGAATACATAGAGATCAATAAACCCCTCGTGATCACCGGCCTGGACACTGGAAAAGGGCTGCCATCGATTGAAATGGCCAGTTTGCTTGCAGATCGCTCTGAATTAAGCGGGTTCAAGATCCGCAGTGGCGACTTGTTTGCAATATCTGTTAATTCAAATTTCAGCGTTGTATCTAATAATGATGTGCAAGGATGTATGGCAGGCATCATTCTAAATAAGGCTCATGGCAATCTGATCCAAAATAATAGTATTCTGGTGGCATGTGACGGCTTATCCGGCCTCTTGAGTGGATCATTCTCACAGGGTGGAGGAGATGGCATACAATTAATTCAATGCTATAACAATACCATCAGAGACAATGCTATAGAGAATGGATTTATTGGCATATTTCTGGATACATCTAGCGGCAATTTAGTGGAGGGAAATCGAGTTAAGGGCAGCACAAACGGCATTGGACTTCTCTCCGCCGTAGGAAATGACATAGTGGACAATACAGTTCAAAAGGTTAGCACTCAGGGAATCGGTCTTCTGAAGTTCAGCAATGGCAGCACAATCAAGGGCAATACCGTTGAGGAGAGCGGCGATATCGGCATATACCTGCAGGATTCCAGCAATAACACCATCTACCTTAACAAGTTCAAAAACAGCAAAAATGCGCAATCCAAGGATGCCCGCACTCAGGGGTCTTTCAATCTATGGCGCTCTGCAGAATCAATAACATTTAAAGAAGGCAATAAAACCATAAAAGGCTATGTCGGCAATTACTGGTCTGACTATAAAGGAAAGGACCTGAACGGCGATGGCATTGGAGATGAACCATATACATTTGATGGTGGACAGGATGAATATCCTCTTATTTTTGTCAATGGAAGATAAAAGCTTAAATGGGATGATGCATTTTGCATGATATGGACAATATGACATTTCGAAAGGCCTTTGTGTTTGTAGCAGCCATGGCCGCTGGTTTGATTCTTTCAAAATACTTTTTTTTCTTTGGCCATTCACCAATTGGCGTAGGCCTAACTGCAGGGCTAATTTGCATGATCACCAATACGATTCTCATCTCCATTCTTCGTATAAGGTAGCAATTGTTTTTAATTATAATTTTTGGATGTTCCAGGGCTTATCATCCTGCTTTAAAATGAAAAACTAATTGCCTGGCTCGGACAGGCATCAACGCAGCAGCCACATAGTATGCACTCGGTATTTACTATTCGTCCAAATGTCCCCTACATTAAAGTATCTTTGCCTACAAATTCAAGCATTGGTGGGACAGATGGTGCAAGTAGATGAGACAGATCTGGTTTACAAAGGCCCCTGGGTCAGAAGCGCTCAACAAAGGTTGTTCCAAACACTTGAAACCGACTATGATTTTCCGAGGGCTACATGTCGATCTCTGGTGAATCTGATCTGGGATTTTCTCAATGAGACTTTCGGTGAGAAGCTTCATGAAGGTCAGATCACTTTCCATGCAGCATCCGCCTCCGAGCCTCCTGGAAAAAGACTCTCGCAGATAAAATCTGTCCCAGTCCATCTAACGGTTCATGATCGAAACGATATGGATATCCTAACCAAAGAAGGCACCTCTGGTCTCAGAAAGCACAAAATTCTTCGCATGGCCAGCGAAGCTCTTGATTTACAGCAATTATGGCACGCTACCAAAACTCGTTTTTCATAGCATTTGAGACAGTATCCCTGCCTGCTTATTCTTGCTTATTTTTTGTTGCGCAATTGCTCTATGTTTATCGCCTGAATTTCATGCAGGCGTCAATGGCCTTATCTACTTCGGCCTGCAGGGCTTCGTTTGCAGACCCGAGCAGGCCTGAAATATAATAGTCTTTTATGGTGGCTATTTTATTCAGCTTTATGACTGAGTTTAGGCAATCGTGGTCTCATTCTCGATATCATCTTCGTAGAGGACCAAAGCTGGCCGCAGCTTTCCTGGAGTCAGGTCGGAATTTGGAAAAGGAACGAGTACTATATCTCCTTTCATCTATATCGGACTTTTAAATCATCAACTGTATAGATATCAGGTTCGCTCGCTAAGAAATCATGCAGAGATCTCTCTGAGAGGATCATGAGCGATTTGGTTATGTCCTCGGGCTCCTCCCGGTTGTAGTCAAGTGCATGCTTCTGGTCTTTCCGCTCCAAAACCTCGCACATGAATATACTCCTTATCTCTTCCTATTTAAATCTTGATCGCTAGGCTTTGGGATTGAAATAATTTTTATAAAAGTGCATTTAGCTCTTAAGATGAACATGCGTATGCCCCGTCTCATGATCGTGCAGGTGCTCGTGCACCAGCTTGCCGTGGATATGCATGTGCTCATGCACCAGATTGGATTCCATGAGAAGCTCGAAATTGGATAGAACTTTCTTTGGAGTGTCATCCAGCTTGACCCTGTGGTCCTCGCCCATCACAATGGACCTCTTGCTGATCAATTCCATGATCTCCAGGTCGTGAGTAGCAGTGATAATGGTCTTTCCGGCATGAGATAGCTCATGAAGCAGCTCCACCAGCCAGAGCTGGGTCCTGGGGTCAAGGCCCGCGGATGGCTCGTCCAATAGCAGCACATCGGGATTGTTCACCAGGACGGTGGCAATGCAGACCTTCTTCTTCTCCCCTCCGCTCAGGGTATGAGGGGCTCTGTCCCGGAGCTTTGCGATCTGCATCATCTCCATGATATCCTCAACCCTGGCTTTGACCTCCTCTATGGGTAAATTAAGCTGCAACGGGCCGAAGGCAATCTCCTCGAAGACCGTAGAGGAGAAGAGCTGGATGTCGGAGTTCTGGAAGACAAAACCAACCTTCGTCCGGAAGTAGCTCCTGAACTCATTCTCCTTTATGGAGTCAAAGACCTCCTCGGTTACCGGATGGCCGAAGGCAAAAAAGTCGCCGGATGAGGGGTACACCAGGCCGTTCAAGACGGCAAGAAGCGTCGACTTGCCGCTGCCGTTTGAGCCTATGATTGTGACCTGCTCTCCCCTATTGATATTGATCGTGATATCTCTCAGGGCTTCGATCTTTCCCAGGTAGGAGTAAGATACATTCCTGAGGTCGAATATGGTATCCATCTTCTCTTCCATGCTCCTATATCCGGATGATATTCTGAGAGACTAAAAGGAGCAGAATGCTAAGAGATATAGCTGTTGCCCCGGCGAGATAGTCCCGACTCCTGAATTTGAACTCCTGCATGATATGAACCTCGCCGTTAAAACCGCGGGAGGTCATGGCCATATGGACCTTCTCGCTCATGTCCAGTGACCGGATCAGGGTATATCCCATCCTCCCCCCCACCCACTTCTGCTCGTCAAAAAGGCCCCCGGCCCGGATGGTCCTCGCCTTTTTGGCGATGTACATCTCTCGCACCAGCTCCATCAGGAGAAAGATGTAGCGATAGGCCATCTCCAGGGTGAGGACATACAGCTTTGGCACGCCCACCGATCTTAAGGACTTGAACAGGACCTGCTTGGGGGTGGTGACGAATAGCAATACCACTGCCGAGACGCATGCTGCCACCCTCATGGTGAATATCACCGCGGCAATAGTTCCCTGGCGGGTTATATAGATCGCATCAGGAAGGGAGAACGGCCCCAGGTGAGCTCCCGGCCCAAGGTATGCCAGGTGAATGAGAGGATCTCCAGGAATGAAGATATTGAAGATCATGGGTAGAGCAATTATCCCGGCGAAAACGGGTATGAACAGCCACACCCTCTTGATGAAAAAGACTACATCTATTTTGCTCAGATATGCGAAGACCAGGGTGAGGAGATAGATGAATACCAGGACCCTAAGATCTCCAATCAGGCTGGTTGCGAATACTATGACCAGAATCGAGATCAACTTCGCCCTTGGGTCCAGGCTCTGCAGGACGCCGGGCAGGCGGGAGCTGGCCTCAGAGACGAATGCCTCCTCCATGAAACTGAATATCCCGTCTATCGTCTTTCCCACAAACCCCTTTTTGCCCTGGGCTGTTTCTGGAAACTGGTGGGGGCCAGTATCTACCTCTCTCATCCACTCCGGTATCATATCACTAATCCTTTGCGATCCTCTTTCCCAGAAGGTACAGCAGGCCGCCTCCAATGATAACTCCGACTATCGCGGAGAGAATGTAGGCAATAGACGCTGCTGTCATTGAGTCTCCAATACCGGGCAGGGCATAGTCTGGCATTGGCGCGCTCCAGATTGAGGAGAGCTCTTCAAGGCCCGGTGGAACAAAGCCTATCTTCTCCTCCAGCTCCTCATTACTCCATTCGCCAAAGGTCTCACCCACTGCCAGTAGGCCGAGCGGCGCGAGAATGATGAGCGCTATCAGGCCGATTGCCAGATTTCTTGTAGTCTTGTCCATGCTCTTTCCTCACTCTGATCCTGCTTTTTCCTTATGATGTCCAAGCTCCCTTCTCATACGGTTCCTGCTCTTCCCATTTTTATTCTCTCTCTGGCTGACACCTCTCCATAAAGCAGGGTGGCATCGGTCTTTTGAATATAAGCAAATATTAATCCCGTGACCAGAGCCTCAAGAATGGAAAATCCGAGAGCATGCTCGATCAGCATAGCAGGCAGGGTGAAATTCAGGGAATAAGGCATGTAAATGGGAACTCCTTCTGCCGTTTGATGGAGGAGGGGCTGAATTCCAAACATTATGCCTGTCAGAGCTGCCGCCAGGGTGAGGGAAACATATCCCGCTATTGCTGCGGCAATGACCCTCCTTGAGGATGTGATATCAGTGTTTCCGCTCACTATCCGGTAGATATAATAAGCGGCAAAGGGCATCACTACCGCCATGTTGAAGCAGTTGGCTGCAATGGCGGTGATTCCCCCATCTCCGAATATCAAAGCCTGCAAAACCAGGGCCACCGTCACTGATATTACCGCTGCCCAGGGTCCAAGGACTATTCCTATTATCGCTGCACCCACTGCGTGTCCGGTGCTGCCACCGGGTATGGGAACATTGAACATCATGATCACAAAGGAAAAAGCAGCGGAGAGAGCAAGCAGGGGAACCTGCCTTGATCTTAGCTCATTGCTCAGCCGCCTTCCGGCGTAGATCCATATGGGGATCATTATTATCCATAATGCACCGTATGTATAAGGCCCCAGATAGCCATCAGGAATGTGCATAGAACCACCTTTGGGTCAATTATCCTTTAGTTATAAGAAGATATCGGATTCGCATATTATGTGTGAAAATTTTGTATCTATTATGTAAGAGCAATCTCAGAGGCGAAGTTGATTGGCCAGTAAGGGCCACCCTACCAGATCAATGAAATCGCTTACTGTGACGCCAGGCTCTGGTCATATCCTGGATCCAGGCCATTAGCCCATAACCTCTGTTCTGAGAGCATCGCCTTAATATTTCTGAATGATGGATAGCTTTCCCAGATGGCGATGAACAGGGATGACTGGTTGCAGATCCAAAAGGAGCTCTCTCTGCTCTATAAGTTGCATGAGGCTGCTATCTCACAGACGGGAAAATGCCGTGATTTCAACTCCAGCACCAGTAATTTATTGCAGCATCTGGAGGAGCTGGAGGCCTTTGATCTGGCTGACAGAGTAATGGATCTAATGGCTGGCTGCAACCCCAAGGATACATCTCCCTGCGACAATCGCCTGAGCACGAAAGCATCTCTGGAAAGGCTGCAAGAGAGGATCAAAAATAAGATAATTGAGCTGGATAAAGACTGACAGGACAATAGTGATCGGTGGGTAATATCAGTCAACCTGCCTGTATCCTGTGGGTACTACAGAGGGCTGGCGCCATTTTTCCTGTACTTCATATACATCCCGGTGGCCACGGTCAATGTGAGAAAGGAGATGGTATTGGAGACGATCAGTATGCGGTCCTGGATATAAAGGCCATAGAGCAGCCAGAGAAACATGCCCAGCGAGAACTGCAGCAGCATGACCAGGCTGACATCTGAGACCGATTCAGTGCGATAGATTTTGAGGATCTGGGGGACGAATCCGAACATCGTCAACAGAGCCGCACACCAGCCAACCAGTTCCCATTGCATCTGCCTGCTGTTAGAGCTGCAAGTATATGAGGATTGCAGTCTTTTAATCCCGTCTCAAGATGCCATCTTCCTAATCCATTCTCCTAATCCATTCTCCTAATCCATTCTCCTAATCCATTCTCCTAATCCATTCTCCTAATCCAGCAGTATCAGGCCGAACAGCTCTATCTTTTCAGTGCTTCCTCTGAGCACCCTGGGATCATGGCCGGCATTCTGCAGAGTCTTGAAGACATCAATACCGCAGGCCTCCATTGAGGGGCGCATGATCTCCTTATTTTTGCACCGTACCCGGTCAAGGTCGTAAATCGGCAGATCTTTCTTCTGCATCTCCTCAATGATGCAGCTATCACAAAGAGCGCAGGGCATAGCATTCAGCCCAAAGGCCTTGTAGCAACCACCGAGGAATGCTGATCTCTCCAGATCGAATATGGTCTTTTGAATCTTGGTTATGGTATTGCCAAGGGCCTGTCTGGCCGCTTTCACAGAGAGCTTCTGATCCGGCCTGGCCTCAAAGCGGGCAAGTGCTGCATGCCTGTATTCAGATAGGACCCTCCTCATTTCCTCGGGGGTTGGGGAAAAGGGCGGGCAGCTCAGGTGTTTTCCATAGTTGCTGCAGCCGTATCTGCACTTCAATGGCACCCAATCAGCTATCACTATGATATCCGTAGAGATCATCTGCAGATCATCATGAACTGCCTTCAAATCCAGAAAAACGTTTTTAATGTTTTTATCCATATTCATCAGCTACCAGATATTTCAATTTATGTTCATTAAGTACTACGCATTAAAAAATATATCCGTATCGCTTGGGGCCTTTCTTAGCGAGTGGCTGCAAAAGAGAATAGAAAAAGGTATAATGGCGGAAGCTTCAGATCCCGCCCAGATATTCACCGACGGCCCTTCCACCCAGATAATCGCCGGCGTCCCTTCCACTTTCGGATTGCTCGTTCAATTTAGCGATATCCGCATCAGAGAGCAGGTTCATGTCATTGGTTTTAATTGCCTTCTCGCCAGTTGCTCCATCTATCTCATGGACTATGCCCTTTGAGGCGGTGGTGTTGTTGGTAACAATAACTGGTTTGCTCAGGTCAATTGGAGCGGTCATCTTCTGCATCAGCATCTGCGGGTCTTCTCCGAAGTTAGCTCTCACCCAGGTGTTGTATTCGTCAACCTTGGCATTGAAGCCGGAGATATCCTTTCCATCCAGAGCCAGCTGGTATGCCTGACCCATCTCAAAGCCCTTTTTGAAGCCATCAATGGCTCCATTTTGCCAATCGTTATATTCTGCGGCCACTGCGAGGCCTGCCAGACACAGAAATACTGCAATATACATCATTTTATTCTTCATATTTAATCACTCCTCTATTTGATTACACTCATTAATGGCAGCCTTTGCCTGCCAATAATATCCAATCTGAAAAGCACCTATCTTAACACCGGTGGCAATACGTAGCTGCTGCTTTCCACTGCAACTGGGGCAACAACCCCTGCATATCCGTCCAGATAGAATGGCTCACGGGTTAAAGGATCCAGGTAGAAGTACTTTGTCTCCCCTGTGCCTGGGATCTCGTAGGCATAGATCGGATAACCCATGAATGGGTCGACTCCAATCGGAGCTATCCCGCTCTCTGTCACATTGAAATCCTTCCAGCTGTTAAACGGATCTGTCAGTAGCTGTCCATCGACAATAACGCTTCCCTTGGGTTTGCTTCCCCAGCTCCACAGGGTGTCATTCTCGCTGGTATTTGTATTATTGTCCCTTTCGTTAGATTGGGTGTCATTGGCCTTCAGGCTTGCCAGTATAGCTCTGCCGGAATCTCCGCTCAAACCCTGATAGCTGCTCATGCTCTGAGCTGAGCAATCCCATAGCAAAAGACAAGCTAATGCTATGACCATTACTGCTAATGCAGTCTTCATACTGAACCCACCAAGCCGGGATTGATTCCGGACAATAAAAGGCTTTCGCAGATCATTGTTCAATTTGATCTTAAGATTGGTGGCAATGTGTACTGCTCTTCTTCGATATACTGTCCGGAGACGGGGGTGAAGCTGGCGTATATCGGCTCGCCAGTCTCCGGATTGAAGTAGACGTAAACCAGCTTTCCGGTACTGGCATCTGTATATGTATAGTAGTGTTGCCCGGTTATTGGATCTACATAGGTTTTGACCTTCTCCCCTGTGGTCGGGTCGATATAAGAATATGCCGGGGTATCACTATATGGATCTACAAACGAATCGCCCAGCCAATCGCGTATAACGCTCAGGTTCTTCAAAGTATACCTGGGATCGCCGACTATATTTCCATCCACGATCAGGCTGCCCTTGGGTGCTTTTCCCCAGCTCCAGAGGCTTTGGTTGCCCTCGGCTTTTGCTGCTTGCTGAGCATCAGGTGCCACTATGTTAGTCAAGACATTCCTGCCGTAATCTCCACCGACGTTCTGATATCCGTTCTTATCCTGAGCTAGAGCGCTCCCGGACAAGAAGCATGCCATTGCCATTAGTAATGCCATCGCTGCTGCAAATGCAGTTTTCATACTGACCCCACTGGTTTTGAAGTGGCTCAGGGCAATAAAAGGCTTTCGAATGGCTGAAGAATTTATCAAAGGCTCTTGGCCATGATCAAAGGCTTCTAGGCCATGCCACCGGGCAGCGGCGCATGCAAACCATTAATCATCCAGAGTCAAAGGCAGATCTTCAGTTGTTTTGCGCAGAATTTCGCGGCCACGAGATCCTCCATTATCTTTATTTTCTTATTTTTAATAAAAAAGCAAAAAGCGTTCTTTGATTCATAACAAATGAAAGACAGACAAAATCTATTTATCTTCGAAAGTTCAAACGTTATAGTAAAGGTATGGAAGGTTATTGTGATGATGACTAAGACAATTGTCAATCTTTTAATGATGTCGCTTCTGGCTATGGCAGCTTTGCCAATGGGTGCAGGCCAGGTTGGCGTAGCTATTCCGTCGGAGAGCAATGCAACGATGGCAATAGCAAATAATGCCTCTATAGAGCCTGAAGAGGAATTGTTCCCCACCATGGAGATTCTCGGCCCCTGGAAAGTGGAATTCAACTCAACTGAAAAGCTATCCTCAGAGGAATTTCATTTTGATGAGGAAAATAGCGAAGATTTCTTTGGCATGTCAATCGAAGGCATGGAGATGTGGGCCATGGCACTGATAGATAGCATGGACCATGAGATAGCCTTCTTGTGGATCATGGATCTTGACCGAGCTTCAACCACAAACGATGAAATGTTGGACGAGTTGATGGATTCAACTCTAAGCGGATTTGAAGTTGACACCTCTATAAAGTCCACCGTGGAGATAGATGGCAATAGAGCGAGAAGAGCTGTTGGTTTCTCTTCTATGTACAACCGGAACATTCAAGCTTTTGCCTATTCCTATGAGCCGTACTTCGATTCCTTCTATAATCAAAATGTCTCAAAGAGCTTCATATACGGTATTGATTTCAGAGAAGCAAAGGAAGATAATGATTTGATCGAATCTCTGCATGTGGAGAGGATGTATTAGGAAGAAGCTGAAAGTTAATAGAGAATGCTCCAATCATTTGGAGAATATATTTTTTTAATTAATTTTATAATATTTACATCCCGCTAAATGCATCATTGTTGTCTGCCTTCAGGTCTAATATAAAAATAAATTCGGGATAAAAACTCTCCATCTACAGTCTGACCCACGGCTGGCCCGGACTGGTTATTTGATCCGCCAGGCCGCCGATAAGGTCGTTGATTATATCCAGGGGCCGCTCATAGGAATAGACCGCTTTCCCTGTCCGGGGATCGATATAGGAATATGCAGTCCTTCCTGTTTTATCATCCTGATCGCTATAGTAGGTGAATATCGGAAGCTGGGTGTCCGGATTGAGGTAGGTGTAGGTCTTCCTTCCGGTGAATGGGTCCAGATATTCCAATAAAGGCAATCCGGTATCTGGATCGGTATAAGCATCGCCCAGCCAGTCGGTGGACAGATTCAACTTTCCTTGAAGATAGTTGGGATCAGTAATCAGCTTACTGCCTTCGATCCTGCTCCCCCTGGGCGCTCCTCCCCAGCTCCATAGATTGCTGCTGTTATTCTCGCCTCCGCTATTTTCGTTCTCCTGCACAGGCGGAGGATTCTCGGCTTTGAAGCTCTCAATCCAGTCCCTGGCGAATTCGCCGCTCACGCTCTGGAATTCAGGGGCATTCTGGGAGCTGCAGACGGCTACAAGGCCGAAGAGCAGGCAGAAAGCGATCAGTATTGCCGCTATGGCAGGGACTTGTTCCTCATTTCAATCCTGGCATATCCTATTTTATTCGATCTTCCTGGCGGCGACCTCAATCGCCCGGACGACGCTCTCTTGCGGTATTATGGTGGCTACAGGGATGGTGAGCAGCTTTTCCACTGTGGGGCTGACGATGGGAGCGCAGACCAGAGCCGAGGCTCCATCCCTCTCCGCCCTCACCGCGGCGATTATCGCTTCCTCAATATTGGTTGCCGAATACTCTCTCAGGGTCAGCATCCGGTCTCCTATCTTCATCTTCTTCTCGCTGATCTTGTCCAGTACCGGCCGGGCGGCGATGATGGCGATGAAGTCCCCTCCAGAGCCCTCAAGCTGGCGGATGGTCTTCACGATCTGGCGCAAAGTGGTGATATTCGGCTCTCTGTGGCCGGAGAGGATCTTATAAAGAGTGCTCTGAGGGATCTCTGAGATCCGAGAGAACTCCCGGGCAGAGAGCCCCAGCTCCCCGATAACCTCTTTTAAGGTATCACGCAGGCTCTCATCTGACTGGAAGGCCGCTCTCATCACCCTTTCCACATTTGGCATACTATTAGGATATGCACATGGGTATATTTGTACTTTTGGGATACTTCAGATTTATGGTTGCATTAAAAGGAAGAACGATGATACAGTGCTATGATAGCGTTATCTCCACTGGTTTAACCTAAACGTGTCTGCAGGATTTAATTCGTGTACAAGAAGGATAAAATTTAGCCATAAACAGAAAATGTTATATTCCCTTTAGAAGAGGTACCTATTATGGGAGAATATGTGCTCAGATGCGTGAGCGATGGATCGGTGCTGCCTTTATATTCCCTGAGCTGCCCCCGTGACAGCTCGCTGTTGCGGGCGGAGTACAGGTCCAGGCAGCTGCAGATAAGGGATCTTCCCGGTATCTGGCGGTTCATCGACTGGCTTCCTGTGAATGGGATCATAGAAAAGGCAACAGGGGGGCCAGTGACCTATAAAAGCCTGGGGCTGGCTCGGGAGCTGGAGCTGGAGAATCTCTACATCAGCTTTAATGGCTACTGGCCTGAAAAGGATGCCAGGATGCCCACCTGCAGCTTCAAGGACCTGGAAGCCCCACCCACTATGCAGATGCTCCTGGAGAAGGGGGAAAGGTCATCACTGGTCGTGGCCTCAGCAGGAAACACAGCTCGCGCATTTGCCCATATCGCTTCACTGACCGGGCAGCAGCTGGTCTTATTCGTCCCGGAAAAGGCCCTGGAAAGAATGTGGACGATTGTACCACCGGGCAGGATAACCCTGATCGCAGTCAAAGGGGACTACCTTGATGCCATTCAGATAGCGGAGAAGGTGCAATCCCGAAAGGGCTTCACTCCCGAGGGCGGTGCGAGGAACATCGCCCGCAGGGATGGCATGGGAACGGTGATGCTGGATGCCGCGGCAGCTTTGGGCCGAACGCCCGACCACTATTTCCAGGCGGTAGGAAGCGGCACCGGAGGCATATCCGCCTGGGAGGCCAGCCTGCGGCTGAGGGATGACGGCCGCTTCCACCCGGAACTTCCATTGCCCAGGCTTCATCTGGCCCAGAATATCCCCAATGCTCCCATCTACTATGCCTGGAAGGATCTGGAGCCCGAGCCATACCAGGATGATATGTTCGATGATGTCCTGTTCAACCGCAAGCCGCCTCTTGATATGCCCGGCGGAGTCAAAGATGCCCTGAAGGCCACAAACGGCATGGTTTACGGAATCACCGACCGAGAGGCCAGCGAAGCCAGGGACCTGTTCGAGCAGTCTGAGGAGATCGATATCCTCAACGCTCCGGCAGTTGCGGTGGCAGCGCTGAAAAAAGCGGTAGAGAAAAGAAGCGTCTCCTCGAATGAAATCATACTTCTCAATATAACCGGCGGCGGCATTGCCAGGATGAAAGAGGATTATTCCCGCTATATGTTGCAGCCGGATGTTGCAGTCTCCTCCTGGGAGGATGCAGTCTTATTTTTGGAGGAAGGATCATGAGCCAGATTGTTAGCCAGACAATTAGCCATACTATTAGCCCGACTGTTAACCTGAATGTCAAGCCTTTGGAGCTTGAACCTGCAGAAGAAAGCCCCCTGACCCTCACCGTTCAGGGTGGAGTGGACAAGAGCGGCCACCAGGACCTTGTGCCCGAGATAGAGATCTCCCGGGGAGAGATAATAGGAATCGTGGGACCTACCGGCTCAGGAAAGAGCACTCTTATCGCCGATATAGAGCAGTTTGCCCTGGGAGACACCCCCTCCGGCAGGAGCATTCTGATCAACGGCCAGGAGCCGAAAAACGAGCAGCGCTACGACCCGAGAAAGAAGCTGGTGGCCCAGCTCTCCCAGAATATGCATTTCCTGGCAGACATGCAGGTGGGAGAGTTCTTGCGGATGCATGCCAAGTCCCGGGGCAAGGACCCTCTTCTGGCGGACAAGGTCATCGAGCTGGCCAATACCCTGACCGGTGAGCCCATAAGCCCCCAGATGCAGCTTACCATTCTGAGCGGCGGCCAGTCCCGGGCTCTGATGGTGGCGGACATAGCGGTTATCAGCGACTCGCCAATAGTATTGATAGACGAGATCGAGAACGCGGGAATAAAGAAGCAAGAGGCTCTGCGGCTCCTATCCGGCGAGGGGAAGATCGTGGTGGTGGTAACTCACGATCCTATGCTGGCCCTGATGGCCACCCGCAGGATTGTGATGAAGAACGGCGGCATGACCAAGGTCATCAGCACCAATGAGCAGGAGCAGAGGATCTTCAAGGATATCGAGAGGGTGGACGGCTGGCTCACCAGCCTGCGGGAGACCATCCGTCAGGGTGAGGTAGTAGCTTGAAGATGGTGGTGGTGGCGGGAACGCCGGGCTCAGGCAAGACGTCCGTTCTCATGCATGCGGTAAAGGACCTGATCCGGGCAGGGGCCTCTCCTGCGCTGGTGAAGATCGACTGCATGTGGACCGAGGACGACATTCGCTTCAAGCGCCTCGGCCTGCCCGTGGCTGTGGGCCTGTCAAAGGACATGTGTCCCGATCACTATGCCATATACAATGTAGACGAGATGCTCGACTGGGCCAAAGAGCAGGGGGCGGGGATTCTGCTCAATGAGACTGCCGGCCTGTGCCTGCGCTGTGCTCCTTATCCGGATCAAGCTTTAGCCATCTGCGTGATCGATGTTACCACCGGCCCCAACAGTCCGCTGAAGGTGGGGCCGCTCCTCACCACCGCCGATGCTGCGGTCATGACCAAAGGAGACCTCGTATCCCAGGCGGAGAGGGAGGTGTTCAGAGAGCGCATCCTGGAGGCCAATCCCGGTTGCCGGATAATCGAGGCCAACGGCCTGACCGGCAAGGGCTCAGCCGAGATCGCCGAATTGATCTCAGGCTGGCCGGAGATCTCCGGGGAGATGGCATTGCGGCACAACCCGCCGCTGGCCATCTGCACATTATGCACCGGGCGAATTGCGGGTCTCCAAGGAGCACCACCGGGGAATGCTCCGCCATCTGGATGGGTTCATGGAGTACACTGGCGAGTGAGCTGAATGCCGGAGATAAGAGGATTTCAAAAGCATGAAAAAAATTGAGAAGCTCCTGCCAGGGTACAACTGCGGAGAGTGCGGATTTTCCAGCTGCCGGGAGTTTGCCAGAAAGCTGGTGGATGTGGCAGGCCTGGAGAGATGTCCCATTCTCAAGCAGGAGAGGTTCCGGGGCCGGACAGAGGAGATAGAGAAGCTGCTGGACATATCAAGCAAGGATAAAGAGATAGTCAGAGAAGAGGACAAGCTGATCACCGCAGAGAAAGAGAATGATATCATTGGCGTTCTGGATGGCCTGCGTGCGGATTTCTCCCTCGCCCCCCTGCCTGGAGAGCCTTCCTGCCGGGAGGATCTGCATCCCTTTAATCCTGCGGCCAGGCTGGAAGAGGGTGACGTCTTCCGCTACCGGCCGCTGGGCTGCCCCATCACTCATTTTGCTAAAGTTCTCAAATCCAGCCAGGGGGTCGTCACCGTCCATCTGGTGGGGCCGGTGCATCTGCTGCAGGGATTGCCTGCGCCCGAGGACATTGGCATATGTCATGGTTCTAGCCTTTGAGGGCACAGTATTCCGGGGCAGGAGGCCGGAGGTGGGGGAGACGGTGCGATTTCTGCCCGAGCACTGCATGATGCAGAAGGTGCATAGCGGAGTGGTGGTGCACTCGGAGGGGGAGAGGTTGAGGATCGAGGGGATCGATTTGAAGGTGTGGTAGATCATTGGAATTGTCCCTGTCTGGGCGTCCTTTTGCCATTTCCTCGAAACAGCTTTATCCGAAATCATAATTTCAGGAAGCAATGATAATGGATTTATGCCGAGAAGTCTGTTATTATAGTTGAGGCGCAAAATGTACGAGGATAGAATAGTAATTGATCCGTCGGTGAGGCATGGAAAACCGATCATAAAGGGCACCCGGGTTCCATTGGATATAATTCTCGGCTCACTTGCTGGCGGCATGGCAATTGAAGAGATTGTCAGGGAATACGACCTGCAAAAAGAAGATGTTCTTGCTGCCCTGGCATATGCGGCCAAAGTTGTAGCCGGAGAAGAGATCACTGCATATGCAAAAGCCTAAATTTCTACTCGATGCCGATATGCCCAGATCGAGTCTCGAAGCTATTCGCTCCCTGGGCTTTGATGTGGAGGACGTTCGAGATTTGGGCATGAGATATGCAAAGGACCAAGAGTTGGATGTTTGCATATATGGTTGTTATTATCTATCTTTATATGTTCCTAGCACCTTTAAACCGAGAACCGCTACATCATCAGAGTTGTATGACCCATCTGGATTCATTCTAACTCCATCAGCCCAAGCTCTTTCGGCATACAACTCACCAGCTACATTATTCTTTGTCCCCACCATTAACTTCAAGTCAGATATCTCTGGAAACATTTTGCAGGCACCTAAATAGACTCCGACGACCATGCCCAGGGAACTCGCGACAGTAGATTGATCATCGTCACTTGATATAAACCATATTTTCATCGTATTTCCATAGTCAATTTCAACAAGTCCATAAGAAATAAATTCAGATTTCATAAGTAGGCTTGTTCCAACTGCCTCAACATTATTCTTTTCGTTATCCGTGAGCGCAGTCACAGGTATAAATTGGGTACTAATTATCAAAATTG
Organism: Methanotrichaceae archaeon; assembly: GCA_963813075.1. Classification (GTDB taxonomy): domain Archaea; phylum Halobacteriota; class Methanosarcinia; order Methanotrichales; family Methanotrichaceae; genus Methanothrix. The sequence continues at coordinate 195,523 of CAWEXU010000031.1, read as the reverse complement.
CAGCCAAGATTGCTATTCGCATATTTTTTCACCTGTTACTCATTAATAAAGTTCTCAATTAAAAGCTTTTTGGTAATTAAAATTAAGCAAATGGTTTTAAGATGGTGAGATATCTTTATTTTTATTAGTTGAATCTAGAATCTTGGTTTATCATAACAGGTATATTTGAATATCGGTCTTGCTTTATCTTTTAGAACGGTCTAATAAACTGCATGACTATGGGGATGATATTAGGGCATCGATTAGCATGTTGAATTGGATATCGTTGAGTATATTTTCCCTCTCTTCCCTATTCTGTGGTAGTATTTGGAAGATGCGTAGCAGAGAAAGAATTATAAATTGATTCAGCAATCAAGGAAATATGGATGAAGACAAAAAAGATATTGATAACAGGGGTGATTATAAAATTAAAGAATCAATAATGTGCCAAATGTCAAGAATATGGATTGTCCTAATATTATTTATGACATTGTCAACATCATCTACTAGCGAAAATACGACCATTCTAGTCTATCTCTTAATGATGATGGAACATACTCGATTTCGAATACTGATATTAGTGATTCATCTTTTAAAGGTGAACCATCCTATGATATTGAAGTTCAAGCAAGTAATAGCCACGTTAATAACAATGATGAATATTCAATGAAATTATATATATCTGGCGCAGGCGATGCAACTTTCGGAAAGTTACGGGTTAATATTCCCGAGTATATCGTTAAGGACAATAGAGTAACATTACAGTCGCTAGAGTATAAATATACCTTTAATCCTTTAAACGGTACAATTACGATTCACAGGCCATATATAACTAGCAGGCCCGAAAACTCCTCAATTGATATGAATGTGCCTAATATTTATTTTAACCTGTATGATATTAACGGTTTTACTAACTGGGGTGAAGTCACAACAGAGAACGAAGGTTGGGTTCCTTATAGTATCAATTTCACAATAGATCCAAATGCACCCGGAGGAGATCATAACATATATCTAACATTATTTTATAAATTAGGAAACAAGTGGTATTCTAGTCCAAAGGTTGTATCACTACATGTAAATAGATGGTATGAAAAGGACTGTATGGAGCGGTTTGCAATAATCGCTATAATTGCTTCCTTATTCATACAAGTTGCTTCTCTCCGGTTGTCTTATCTAAATAATAAAGTGCCTGCATATTATCGCCCGCGTCGGAAATATTATCGTAAATACAAAAAGAATTAACTAAATTTAATAACGCTAGATACCGATTCAGAGAATATCACACCATGCTCGGATTTTGATCGATAATAACTTTAAATTCATCAGAGTGCAGCATAATATATGACATATATTAACATTTACGAACTCGTATATTTTTTTAATTCAGCCAATAGCCAACTACGTATTTCCAAGAATTGTTTCACTTGCATTTTAGATAATCGCATTCCATCTTCATACTCTAACCGCTTCCAAGGGTATCCGATGAATTTTTGTATTTTTGACCGTTCATTAAAATCTTGAATTTTATTATAAATTTCACGAATTGATTTTAATTCTGTATCTTTATTAAAAAGCGTTAATAGACCACTATTATTAACTGATATCCAACAATCTGTAGGCAATGTCTTAACATGGGGTTGTTCTAATAAATCAATACAATATTCTAATTCAGATTTTATCATATCTACATAATCGGTTTTATCATTATGGTTTTTTACACCTTTGATAGAATCAAGAAGTTCTTTTATTTCTTCAAGGGAGGACTCATAGTGCCTTAATCTCGTTGCAATTAATTTATTTCGAAATTCCGAATCATTCAATATATGTTCATAAAATATTGTATAAAATTCGTCCATAATATCTTTCTGATCCTCGTCAATTTTGTCTTTATCAATGTTTTCCAAAATCGTTTTCAAATCTTCCTTATTAATATCATGCCTTTCAGATAGTACGGTTAAAGAATTATCAAAAATTTTATTTTCCTTACCCACATAAATATCCGAATAAAAATTCCATAAATCAATTAATTTTGGAGCCAAATCTATAAGAGGATTCATATCGGTTCCTCAGTTATATCATTAAATATAACTTTATCGCTCATTAAATGCCCCCTCACATGCCAATCTTGGGCTTTGAAACAAGCCTTTTGATGCATAAAATTATAATTATATTATTATATTGTGCAATACGCTACAGTATCAAATTCTGATTTATTTCCAGCAATTAATATATCTCCGGACCTCTTCTCCTGGAAAAACGTATTCTATGAACCCATTCATTCCGGATACTATGAAAATAAGGCTAATCCCTCGCCTAGCCCTATACATATCAGGATGCTAACAGATTATCATATCAGGTGATTCCCAAGATCGGAATGATATTTGGGCATGATGGCAAAAGGGTGCACTCCGGCGTAGTGGTGCACTCGGAGGGAGAGAGGTTGAGGATCGAGGGGATCGATTTGAAGGTGTGGTAGATCAATGGAAATAACTCCAGCCCTGACGTCCTTTTGCCATTTCTCTCGAAACAGCTTTATCAGAATACGACATATTCAGTGTATATGACAAATGAAAATACCATCAAGAACCTGGTCATTCTGGTCCTGGCATTCATCATCGTCATCGCCCTCTGGAGAACCATCTGGTACCTGGCAGAGTGGCTATATTCGTAGTCCTGGTCTACTTCGTCTACCAGCTTCTCAAGGGCAATCTCTGATTACCGCGCTGCTCCGATAAATGCCACAAGAGACTGAAGGGGAAGCGATCATGCCGCCCAAACTGGCGGCAAAGATCGAGCGGGCCGTCCAGAAGATTCTATCTTTTGGCGGCGATAGAGTTAGATTCATCATTCTTTATGGCTCAGCCAGCTCGGGCAGGATGAAATCGGATTCAGATATCGACATCAGTGTATACTATGATGCTGATGATGCTGACAGCTCCCAGTTCCGCCTCAATGTCCTATCGGATCTATTCGACGACATCTATGACATCAAAATCTTCCAGCAGCTTGCTCTTCCCCTGCGCATGGAGGTCTTGAAGGGCAAGGTTATGTACGAGGATGGATCCACATTCATGTACGACAAGGCCTATGAGACGATCAAGGAGTTTGAATCCTTCCGGCGCAGGTATTACGACTATCTGGGGATAGAATCCATTACGTGACTATGGTCCTGGCATAAAGCAGGCGACGGCAAGAGAGATGGGCCAGAGGATGAAGTTGATAAGATCAAAATTCGCCGAGATCGAACCGAAATTGACCCTACCATCTCGGCCCTGACAAAGCCCTCTTGCCAAGACTTGTCAGCCCTGCCGCCGTTATGCCGTTAGGGAGGCTGGAGCCCTCCATATCCGCCTCGCTCATGGTTTTGACTAAGCCCTGCATCTCCAGTCCGCCCAGCCGGGCGCCAAGCTCCTCTGGATCGATATTCACCATGGAGAGGATCCTATCTGCTTTGGGATAAGGAACCTTGAGGCTGGCAATTGCCTTAATGATGTTATGGTCGATTGTATCCATATTCTTTCACCTGGAATTAGCCCGCTAAATTCATTGTCTATCGAGTGGATCGCTTTTTACGCCTGCATTTAACATCAGGGAGGTCCGGCGCAGATACCGTGATAGATGTCGGAGATCCATATCCTTCTATCTCTTTTGCCTCAGCAATTCGAGTTAATAGCTTTGGCAGATGCGGTTCCAGCCATCTTGGATCATTGCCAGCCTTTAGTTCAAAATGCCAATTGTAGAAGGAATCACCCTTTTTTCCAATCCACAATGCATGAACTGCACTGCATCGATAAAAGAAATTAAAGACTCTGTTCACGAATTCCCCCCAAGAATCAGGATTTCCTGCTTTAGCGCCTGTCGGTACCTCAAACTCAGGAAGATTATCCGCTGGCATAGTCAAATCGGTCTGACAGTCTCTAAAGTTGATATGCTCAGTACCCTTAAGCTGGTTACACTTACTGCAAAGTGTTTGAAGGTTATCAAGGATATTATTGCCACCAAAATATTTGGGGATAATATGGTCAACTTCCAGGTAACGTGCATTGGTAGATCCACAGCAAAGGCATCCTCCATCTCTTTCTAAAACCTGTATTTTCAGCTCTTCGGATGGTTCTTGATCGGGTGGCGACATAGTCTTTGCTATCACTATATGGCCATTTGAATCCGCACCATGACGACGGATATGGAGCAATCTCTCTGCACAAGCGTTGTACTGGCTTTTGAAAAGCTCATATGTGATATATAATACCTGCCAATATCGATCTTGTCTGTTGAATTCAAGACGCACTGCATCATCTTCTTGTCTTCTTGATAGATCTTTATCGATCAATTCTGCTGAAACCAGATCCAAGTCATGCAGCGTTCTCTCTTCAAAATTAAAAAATCTGGGTGCAGTTCCAGTCTGAGCAATATGTCTAGCGATGCTAAAGATATCCTGCAAAAGATTTGAGCCAAAATGCCCATTATTTCCTGGAAAGCAGTCTCTCTGCAATTCGGATATTTCCAAGGATACATCCTGCAACTGGACACCTTCATCATAAAAGCTGCTATCAACTTTTGACAGCAATCCCTTTATAAGCTGTTCGTATCCTATCGATTCATGTTCGAATACCATTACGAGACGTTGGACATGTTCAATCTCTTCAGTATCCGATTCTTTGGCAGTATATTCGACTCTATACCAACCTACTGGGAGAAGCTCCATGAATGGACCGGGATTGATATTGATCCCACTATCCATTTGGGCGGAGAGCCTTCGGACAAGCTCGATTGAGATATACCTTAGAGGGGGTCTCTTTCCATATTCTTTTTCATGTTGATCGGTACCTCCGTCAACCAACTCATAATCTGCCCAGTTGATAAGCTGCTCCCAGTTATCTGTGAAAAAGACAAGATGTGCTTCCGAAGTCCCTCCGAATTTTGGACCACGCAAAGCTCTGCCAACCATTTGTGTTAATAGTATTTTGCTGGTGGTCTGGCGCGTTATAAAACATGTCTTTACATCAGGTATATCCGTTCCCTCTGTAAGCATGCGGACATTAAGGACAACATCTAGATTCATTTCTGCGAAAAGCATCAAGCACCTCAGTATTCTCATCGGATTTTCGCTTATTGCGTTCATCTGAGGTTCTCGGTCCACCCTCAACATGTGAATAGACAGTTCCAGCACGTATTCCTCTCTTTTCCAGAGGTTTGCTTATCGCCTCGCATTGGAACCATCGATCTGCAAAGATAAGGGTCTTTCCATATTTTTCCTTATTTCTGGCATAATGATCTGCAATAAACATATTTCTTTCGTTATTCTCGGCGAGTTGAGTGATAATATCTTCAGGAATATCTCTAAATGTACCAACCCATTTTTGATATTCTCTCAAGTCAAAGTTAGGGGTGAAATTGGTTTTTTGCTGCTCAGGGATTGGTTTCGCCAATATGCCTTGCGCCATCAAATACTGTGGAGTGACCTGATATAGGATACCCTGAGGGAATAGCTTATTGAGCCACCCTTGAAGTTTTTCATCAGAGTATACAGGGGTCGCAGTCATACCCAATAAAAGCATATCTTTGCAGCGGTCTCTGAGACTTGTTAGCAGCTTGCGATAGCTTGGTGCTGGCGCATGGTGCGCTTCGTCGAAAATGACGAGGAGTTTACCCTTGGCCGAATCGATAAATGATTTGAGTGCGAAGTGATCATCACTATATGCCTTCGTCACGGTCTGCAAGGTTGCAATGACGACGTCATCCTCTGGCTGAATATCCGCAATATGGAAATGCCCTATGGTCCCAGAAACAACCCTAACTCTTAAAATAGACTTGGGTTCAGCAATTTTGCCCACATGCTCACCAATACTGCTGTAAGCTTGTTCGAGGAGATGATGGGTATGAGCTAGCCAGAGAACCTTATAGCCATCGGATATTGCGGTCAAGCAAAGGAATCTAATTGCAGTGAACGTCTTGCCTCCGCCAGTGGGCAAGACAAGAATTCCTCCTGCATATCCGTCTTTCTTTGCCCTATACCACTTAATCAATTCATCGATAGCCAATCTCTGATGGCCAGCAGGTTCTTTCAAGTAACCTTTACGAGCAACATTGAGGTCGTATTCACTATAAAACTCTCTTTTTTTATCAGTTTCCATTTTAGGGTCCCTTTCTCCATATCCGCTGCTATTAGAGCATATTGGATACAGTTAAAGAGACTTTCGCTTGATATAGGAAATAGATATAACTCTTGCCGGCCAAAACAACTCTTGAATGAAGCCAATAGATCAGGTTACCGAGACTGCAGGAAAGATCAGCAGCATGGAGATCAGAGGAGCAGGAAGGATTGCCACTGCCGCAGCCGCCTCTCTGAAGGACTACGCTCTGGCCGTCCAGGCGGAGAGCTTCGAGGACTTCAACCAGAAGACTGCAGAGGCAGCAGACATTCTCCTCAAGACCAGGCCCACCGCAGTCTCCCTCTCCAATGCCATAAGAATGGTGATGAAGTATAAGGCGGAGGACATCGATGGCGCCCGCCAGGCCATAGCCTCCAATGCCGATCGCTTCATCGAGAACTCCCAGAAGGCAGTGGAGAAGATCGGCCAGATCGGCAGCCGCAGAATCAGAGACGGCGATACCGTCCTCACCCACTGCAATTCATTTGCCGCCATCTCCGTGATCAGTGCCGCTCACAAATCCGGTAAGAATATCAAAGTGATCGCCACCGAATCCCGCCCCAGGTTCCAGGGAATAACCACCATCGGCATGCTCGACCAGATGGGCATAGAGACGGAGCTGATCGTGGACTCGGCGGTGAGGACAGTGATGAACGATGTGGACCTGGTGGTGGTGGGCGCAGATGTGATCACCGCCAATGGCACCCTGGTGAACAAGATCGGCACCGCCCAGATCGCCCTGTGCGCCCGCGAGGCCAGAACCAGCTTCATGGTGGCTGCCGAGACCTATAAGTTCAGCCCGAAGACGATTTTAGGAGAGCTGGTGACCATTGAGGAGCGCGAGGCCACAGAGGTTCTGGCGGACATCTCCAAATACAAGCACGTCCGGGTGCGCAACCCGGCATTCGATGTCACTCCCCATCAGTATATCGACCTGATCTGCACCGAGGCAGGAGCCATATCGCCGGAGATGAGCTATCTGATCATCCGGGAGCGGCTGGGCTGGGAGATGGAGGAGGAGAGCGACTGAAAAAAATATAAGAGCCTTAAGAAGTTGGCCGAATGATATCCAGGCTATTTTTTGGCCTTCTTGATCATGGGCTCAAGTTCATCCAATATCTTCTTGTGCGCATCATCAGAGACGCTGCGCTTGAGCTCAAGCTCTTTTTCCGAGAGGCGCCTGATCTTTCCTTCCGGCAGAGATTTTGATAGTTTCCTGAACACATCCATGACCGTATTCAGGTCGGCCTCGGGTATCTCTGCCTCTTTAGCATGGTTCATCATGGCTGCGAGACGAATGCCCGATGGATCTCCACCCCATTCTCTTATCAGGTTGACACAAGCAGTATCACCGCAATTCACTATCGCAATGGTCTCTTTTGCCGTGCCGCAGCAGCCAGGCTTCCAGGCAGCATCAACCACATAGCATCCGGGAGGCACCTCGATCTCTGCATGACCCATCTTGAGAGTAGTTTCATAGATCAGATCCTGGTTTCTAGAGCAACAAGGTCTGGCCCAGGCATAGCCGTTCATTTCGGCAACTGTGCAGTCATCCGGTTCCCTGACCCAGATATTGATCCTTCCATATCCCATATTCGAACACCCACCATTTCTTATTTTCTAGCTTTTTCAATCTAAAAATAGATCTTTATAACTTTAAACTTGTAAGTACTTATAGCTTTCTACTCTACTTCAAAGCTCCATTTAAATTTTTCAGTTTTTAAATTAAGAAAAGCAAAGAGGGCTTGGCACCCGCTAGATATCTTTTGTCTTCTCCGTCTCCAGCTCTCCCAGGACGAGGATTCTCCCTCTGCGCGCTCTCTGATGATGGGTCCAGCTCAATGGCGGCATCAAAGCACTGCAGCGATTGGGCGTAGTCGCCCAGCTGTCGAAGGGCCTCGCCCTTATTGCACCAGGCCTCGCAGTGTTTCGGATCGATCTTTAATGCCCGGCTAAAATCCTCGAGGGCCTCATCATATCTGCCCAGCATGCACAGGGCTGAGCCCCTATTGTTCCAGGCCTCGGCATTGTCAGGTTTTAGGGCAAGCGACCGGTCGATAGAGCTCAATGCCTCCTCGTACCTTCCCATCTTGCCCAGGGCCGCTCCCCGGTTGTTCCAGATCTTCGGTTTCTCTGAGTCGATTTCAATTGCTTTATCGTAGCTTTCTATGGACTCGACAAGCTTGCCCTGTTTTTCCTGGACCACTCCCCGGTTGTACCAGGCTTTGATGTATCGGGAATCCTTTTTTATAATCAGGTCAAAAATCTCCAGAGCCCTTTGATACCTCTTATTCCTGTAGTGGACCACGCCGATATTATTATGAGCATCCAGGAACTCACGATCTATCTCTATCGCCCTTTGGAATGATTCGGCAGCTAGCTCGGACATCCTCAGCCGGCAGAGGGCGAGTCCTCTGCTGTTCCACGATTCCATATCCCGAGGATTTATCTCCAAAGCCTTCTCATATGCTTCCACCGATTCGGCAAATAGGCCCTGACTGAAAAGATCGTTTCCCAAATCAGCCCAGTCCTTTGCGGTCGTTGACTCTTTTGAGGAGGAGGAACCTTTTGAGTCCATGGGCCTCGATTGGAATCGATAATTGATATAATTTTTCAGCCAGGATCTCAGGAAATCCAGGCAGATCAAAGACAATTTTCTGGAATGTCAATCTGAATTGCGAATTGAACTGCTGGGGAGCTTTTAGACCAATGGCTTAAATATCTCAGAATTATAATTAGCCCACAGGTGGCAGATTGCTCTTCAAAAGAAGATCCAAAGATAGCAAGGTGAAGGCAGAGGTATACATAAACTATGGCAGTAGCTATAAAAATAACAGTATAAAAAAGTCAAAGGTCTCTGTCCATTCCGGCGCGAGCGTTCTGGAAATTCTCCAGCTGGTCTCAGACATTCAGTACACTCAGGATGAGAGCGCTACCGGCCACATGGGATCTGTGATCACGGGCATTGATGGATTGAAAAATGACCTCTTCCACTATTGGCTGTACTATTTGAGAGATGAGGGCGAATGCGGATGGAGGCTACCCATGAAGACTCCGGATGCGATACCGATCTGCAGGGACACCATGATCGCCTGGAGGTACCATGAGGTAGAGGAGGGCGGCCTTGGTGGGAGTGGTAATCAGATTTTCGGCCCCTTCTATTCCAGGGAATGCTGCTCGAGGATCAAGAGGTGCAACCGGCAGTTTTGATCGCATTTTTATTTTAATATCAAATTTGCATTTCAGCCCAAAAGGCTTATTTGCTTTAAAAAGAAAATGGGACAGGCAGACATTCCTGCAATCCTTGAATAATATACTAACCAAACCGAAAGGAGGAATATATAATGGCCGAGTTTGTCAATCCGTTCAGCGGAAAAGTGCCTGACCGTAAACTGACCAAAGAAGAATTGATTCGGGCAATACGCCTTGACCTGGCTGCGGAGCACGAGGCAGTGCATCTTTACATGGCTCATGCCGAGGCTACCGATAACCCTCTGGTCAAGGAGGTGCTGATAGATATCGCCAATGAGGAGAGGGTTCATGCGGGAGAGTTCTCCCGGCTGCTCCAGATCCTCACCGGGGACGAGGATGAGCTGCTGGCACAGGGAGCAGAAGAGGTAAACGAGATGGCAGGGAAAAAGCCATCCGAAGAGAAGAAAAAGCCCGCTAAGAAAGGCAAATAGCTGGAAAAAAATCATTTAGGCAGATTGTGCCAGAAAGCAGTTAAATCTGATTTCGGGTAGCTGGGCCGCGGGTTTGCAGTCAGCATGCCGCAAGGGCGGGCTATGCTCACCCTGATTTTTTGCGCTTCTTCTTTTCAAGCCTTTGGCGCTGCTGCCTTGACCTCCTGGGTCATCTTATCCTCGAACTGAATCATATAATCCCGGAAGCGGGCGGCAAGATCCCTGGCCATGGCATCATAATCGCCGGGATCATCCCAGGTGTTGCGCGGGACCAGCACCTGGGCAGGCACTGCTGGAACCTCGGTGGGCACCTTGAAGCCGAATACCGGATCGATCACTGTTTTGACGTCGTCCAGTTTGCCTTCCAGGGCAGCGCGAACCATCGCCCGGGTGAAGGCCAATTTTATGCGCTCTCCCTTGCCATAGGGCCCTCCGGTCCAGCCGGTATTCACCATCCATATCTTCACATTGTGCATCTTGATCTTTTCCGCAAGCAAATTTGCATAGACTGTGGGATGCAGAGGCATAAAGGGCGCTCCAAAGCAGGTGCTGAAGGTGGCAATAGGCTCGCTGACCCCTTCTTCCGTCCCTGCAACCTTGGCGGTGTAGCCGGCCAGAAAGTGGTACTGGGCATGGGCGGGGGTCAGGCTGGAAACTGGTGGAATGACGCCGAAAGCATCGGCAGTCAGGAATATGATGTGCCTGGGATGGCCACAGATTCCATCGTTATCTGCATTTTCCACATGGGTGAGGGGATATGCAGCGCGGGTGTTTTCAGTGAAGTCATCATCGTCAAAGTCTATGCGCCGGCTGTGGGCGTCGAGCTTGACGTTCTCAATGACCGTGCCGAACTTGCGGGTCGCCCGGTAGATTTCGGGCTCGCTCTCCTCGGATAGCCGGATCACCTTGGCATAACAGCCCCCTTCAAAATTGAAGATGCCATCATCTGACCAGCCATGTTCATCGTCACCGATAAGGGTGCGTTTGGCATCATTGGAGAGGGTGGTCTTGCCCGTTCCGCTCAGTCCAAAGAAGATGGCGACATCATCGTGATCCCGTCCATAGTTGGCTGAGCAGTGCATGGCCATAACCCCGCGCTTGGGCATGAGGTAATTCATGACGGTGAAGATGGATTTCTTGATTTCTCCGGCGTACAGAGTGCCGCCGATGAGGACCATCCTCCTGGCCAGGTTGACCAGAATGAAGGCTCCCGAGCTGGTCGGGTCCAGGCCGGGAACGGCAGTCACCCCCGGGGCAGAGATGACGGTGAACTCGGGGACATGGCGGTTCAGGATTTGTGGATCGGTAATGGTCACAAACATGTTTCTGGCAAAAAGGCTCTGCCAGGCATGCTCGGTGATGATGCGGATCGGGAGGCGGTATTTCGGGTCCCTTCCAGCATAGCAGTCCTGCACGAAAGCGTCGCGGTTTTCAAAGTAGCCTGATATCCGCCGGTGCATCTTGTCGAACTCAGCCTGGGTGGTTTCCCGGTTAATCGTCCCCCACCATATCTCTTTTTTCGTGGATGGTTCGCAAACGGTGAACTTGTCGTCTGGAGAACGACCGGTATAGTCGCCGGTGCGAACCACTAATGCTCCCGGATAGGCCAGAACACCTTCATGGCGCCTGATGGCCTGCTCGTATAGGGCAGGGGCATTCAAGTTCCAGTGCTCCTCATCCAGGTTCCGAAAACCGTGATTCTCAAGACCGTAACTGCTGCGATGGGATTCAATCATGTAGATCCGCCTTCCTTAACATTATCTGTGATTGTTAAGCGTTAAAAGAACGATGGTAAACGATTGTTAGGGGCAGGGCCGCGAGTCTGGGCATCGATACGCTTCGCGGCTGTGTTCCTGCAGGTTGAGGGAAGGTTCAATCTAAGTTCGATCAAGTTCGATCTAATTTCGATCTATAGCTTCGCTATTTGAGACTCCATCCGAAAGCCTGGTCTCTATATCCGATATTTCCTTGACCAATCCAGACTGATATGACCTGAGCTTGACGATATCTTTCTCAATTTCCGCCATATATTCGTGGAGATAGGCCAGCTCATAGTACAACCAGCTATCCCGGTAGGTCTTAAAGAGAGCGTCTCCCGTTATATTGTAGAGCGCCTGGAGCTGGCTAATGTGGAATTCGTGATATTTTTTTACGGCATTATTTCCGACAAGATCATATCTGCTCCAGCTGCCTGTATCGTAGCTATCAAGATTTGCCTTCAGGTCGCTCAAACCGAGATCGAAGAGCTCTTTTGCACTGCTGTCGTCAGTTAAATTGTAGTACTCATATAGATCGATCAGGACGGCCATATGGCCATTTAAGACTCGCGGCTCTATATCCAAACCTGGCTGAGCATACTCTTCATACCACCAGCCATCTGCATCCTTGTACGTGACCCCTCCCTGATCTACTTCGAGATAAAATACATCCAGTCCCTTCCTCGCTCCCTGAATGTATTTCTCCTCGCCGGTGAGGTTATGGGCTATGGCCAGTACCCTGATTGCTCCAGACTGAGACATGCCTGAAATGAAGTTGGGTGTGATGTTATAGGTCGGCCAACCATAATTGTACTCCCAGACCAGGGTATCATTTCGGGCCACAGCGTTATCGACCAGCCAGTCTGCGCAGTTAATAAGCAGGTCTTTAGAACTCTCATTTCCCAACAGATATTGATCATAATAAATCAGTCCCTGAGCGGCGATGGTTAGAGGATTTCTCTGTTTGCCCACATTGGTCCATCCCTCTATCTCGGTCTCAGAGGACACTCCCTCCGGAGATACAAAACCGTAATCAACTATCGGTAAACCTAATTCATCTAACTCGATGGTCGTGTTGCATGTGCCCAGAATGCATAAAGCAAAGACGAATGCCATTGCCACAGCCAGACTGATCCTAATTTTATGCTCTATGATAATTCCTCCCGGCAAGGTGCCATTCTTGAATAGAAATTAAAAGAAGATTACCTTTTCGCTGTCCTGGATAAAGTCGAAAATATTAGTCTTAAAAGAAAATAAAATAAATTGTTGTTCACACCTTCATCTTCTCCCTCACCGGTGCCAGAATCTCGATCATGCACTCTGCGCAGGCCTTTTTCAGGTCCATGGGATGCATGGCCCCGCTGACGAAGTCCGCCTCCAGCTGCTCGTAGCTGTCATAGTGCACATCGCCGCCGAACTTCTCCGGCCTCCTGATTGTCATCCCCTCATCTATCCGGGGGAAGACGTGATACTTGCATATCGCCAGCACTGGATTGTTCTCCACCACCTTGGCCGGGCAGAAGGCGCTTTTGATCTTCTTTTCCACGTCTTGTGCCGGCTCGTCCACGGCGATGTTATTCCCCTTGGATGAGGACATCTTCTCCCCGTTCAATCCAGGAATCAGGGGGGTATGCAGACACACCGGTGCGGGCAGTCCCAGCCGGGGCAGCTCCTCTCTGGCCAGCATGTGGATCTTCCTCTGGTCTATGCCTCCCACCGCCAGATCGATCTTCAGGTCGGCGATGTCGACCGCCTGCATCAGGGGATAGATCATCTGGGAGACCATGGGGTTCTCTGCATTGCGGCTGACCTCATCCATGCTGCGCCTGGCCCGGTTCAGAGAGGTATTCCTGGCCATCTGCAGGATCTTCAGCATGAAATCCGGCTTGAGCTGATAGTCTGTGCCATAGACGAACTCCGTTCTCTCCGGGTCAAGGCCCAGGGCCATGAAGCAGTCCCGGTTGTAGTCGGCGATCTGGCGCACCTCCTCAAGAGTTCCCTTCTCATTGAGAAATGCATGCAGATCGGCCAGCAGGACCACCACATCAAAGCCCGCCTTCTGCAGGTCAAGAAGCTTATTTGCGGTCAGCATATGGCCCAAATGAACCTTGCCGCTGGTCTCATAGCCCACATAAGCCCGCGGGCGGCTGGGCTTCTCCAGGAGACCCTTAAGTTCATCTACAGTCACGATCTCTTCGGTATTTCTCATCGCCAGCTCAAGCTTGTCCAAATCAGATTCACCAGCCCAGGAAAAGGAATAAGGAATGTATAATGCTTTTGGTTCCGATGGAAAAGAGATTGATGGAAAAGAGATTAATACTAATTCCAACGATGACCTGTTATGCCAAGGCGGATATATAAACTGCAGCAGCCAACGATGAGCCGGGAGAAGAATCTGGTGCTGATACTGCTGGCCGTCATAGTGGCCCTGATCCTCTGGAATAGCTTCTGGTCTCTGGCAAAATTAGCTCTATTCATAGCGATAGTCTATCTAATCTATTACGCTTTGAAGCAATATGTCTGAAAGGCGATCAGCTTCTTTTTCGTTTTTCCGGCCAGAGAGCTTGGGCCCTTTTCAGGTCCTCCCTGGTATTGAGGTTGAAAAAGGAAAGCTGCTCGGGGTCCATCGGCAGGAACTGCTCTTTTGGGACCCGATTGACTACCAGCTCCTGCAGGGGGACGTGAATCCTCCTCTCCCCTCTCTCCAAAGCCCTCTGGCATGCCTGCTGCATCTTTGCCCTCTCATAGACCGAATGGAGAGGCTCGAAGTACCCATTGGGCTGCACAGGAACTGCCGCCTCATAGCGCAAATCATTGTCCGCCAGCTCAAAGAGCTTGTCAATAACCATCCTGTTCAAAAAAGGAAGATCGCATGCTGTGGCAAAGGCGAACCTGCCCCTGGCCATCCTCAATCCCGCCTCAAGGCCCGCCACCGGCCCGAAACCACTGATGCTGTCCCAGGTGAAGCGAATCCGGTTTTGATCTGAGTGTCTTCGACCTGAGTGTGGACTATCTGAAATTGTTTCATCCAAAAATGTTTTATCTAATAAGATCTGGGCCAGCCTTCTCGCATGATCCCGATCTTTAGCCACCACCACCACCTCGTCAGCGGCCAGGAGAAGGACCTTTGCCGTCCAGCAGATGAGCGGCCTTCCATCAAACTCTAAGAGCGCCTTCTCCAGACCCAGGCGATGGCTGTTTCCCCCTGCCAGGATCACAGCGGAGCGCATAGCCTCCAGCCGTTCTCCTGGCAGTCCTCCACCAGGGCTTCCTCTAAAGCCTTCTGGGTATCGGAAAACTCCTTCTCGCTCCTCAAGATCACATGCTCCTGGCTTACAGAGGCCGTCTTATTTGCTACTTCCTGGAAGATCTTCCGGATCAGAGTCTCATCCACCCGGCCATCGGCCTGAACCACAATTGATACCGCAATCTGCTGGGTGAATCGGTTTCCATAAATGATGCATCCCGATCTTCCCTGATCTCTTATTCGAGCCTCCTTCCCGGAGATGTCGACCTGCAGCTGACCTCCAGGGGCAGCGTATATCCTCCTGCGCCTCTCCAGCTGGGGAGTGATCTCCGTTACCTCTCCCACCAGGATGTCGCCCCGCCTCCAGACCTTGTCTCTGCCATCTGTTACCTGCAGGGTGGCCCCCATCTCCTTTGCTCGGGCTAGTAGAGCCTCATCGTCCGATATCAGGCCGCTATATAGCTCCTGTTCCAGCTCTGGCCAGCTGCCCAGGAAGGTGATAGAGCGCCTGTCGCCTCCTATCACCGCTTCCTTCTTCTTAGCCAGGGCAATTACCAGGGACATATTCTGATCCTTTCCTTTGCCATTTCTCTTTGATTTGATTCCTTTACTGGCGGGCTTCTGTCTGCTTTTCAGTGGCGTTCAGGGTCTGTCGGAGGAGCATGGCCACGGTGAGAGGCCCCACTCCGCCTGGAACCGGGGTTATCGCTCCCGCGATCCCGGATACCGCCTGGTAGTCCACGTCGCCTACGGTCTTATCTCCTACCCGGTTTATGCCCACATCAAAGACATAAGCTCCCGGCCGGACCATCTCCTTTTTGATCAGGCCCGGGACCCCGGCTGCCACCACCAGTATCTCCGCATCGCGGGTATGCTCGGCCAGGTCTCTGGTGAAGACATGGCATATTTGCACTGTAGCATTGCGGTTGAGCATCATGGCCGCCAGGGGCTTGCCCACCACATTGCTGTGGCCGACGATGACCACCTCTGCCCCCTCCAGCTTCTTGTTCAGCCTCTCCAGGGCATAGATGATCCCCAGAGGCGTGCAGGGCACCAGCCTCTCTGCTCCCAGCAGTAGTGCTCCCATATTCCGGGGATGAAATCCATCCACATCCTTCTCCGGCAGAATGCTCATCATCGCCTTCTGAGGGTTAAGTCCGCCGGGCAGGGGCAGCTGCAGGAGAATGCCGTTGATATCCTCTCTTTGATTGAGCTGCTGAATTTTGGCGATGATCTCCTCTTCTGTGCTGTTTTCCGGCAGGAGTACGTTCTCGGATCTTATCCCCGCTCGGGAGCAGGCGGAGTGCTTGAGCCGGATGTACATCTGCGATGCCGGGTTCTCTCCCACCAGAACCGTGGCAAGGCCCGGGACGATACCCTTCTCGGCCAGCTTTTTCGCCCTCTGAAGAGTCTCCGCCTCCACCTCACCGGCCAGGGCCTTTCCATCAATTATCGTCGTCAGTTCGATCACGCCATATCGGGATACAGGGGGAACTGGTCGCACAGGGCTTTTGCCTCAGAGCGAACCGCGGTTATAGTCTTCTCATTGCTGATGTCGCGGAGCACCCTGGTGATCAAATCAGCGATCTGGACCATCTGCTTTTCCTGCATGCCTCTGGTGGTCATGGCCGGAGTGCCCATGCGAATTCCGCTGGTGACGAAGGGCGTGGCCGGGTCGAACGGAATCATGTTCTTGTTCAGAGTGATTCCCGCCCTCTCTAAAGTCTCGTCAGCCACCTTTCCGGTGATGTTCTCTTTCAGCAGCTTGACCAAGAGCAGGTGATTGTCTGTGCCCCCGCTGACCAGGTCGAAGTCGTTCTTCAGCAGCTGATCAGCCAGAGCGCGGGCATTCCTTACAACCTGGAACTGATACTCCTTGAACTCCGGGGTTAAGGCCTCCTTGAATGCCACCGCCTTCGCCGCGATGGAGTTCATGAACGGCCCCCCCTGGGTGCCAGGGAAAACTGAGCGGTCAATGGCTGAGGCCAGCTCCTCTTTGCACAGGATCAGAGCGCCCCTCGGCCCCCGCAGGGTCTTATGAGTGGTGGTGGTAACGATATCCGCATAGGGCACGGGAGATGGATGAGCGCCCACTGCACACATGCCGGCGATATGGGCGATGTCCGCCATAACCTTAGCCCCTACATCATCGGCGATCTCCCGCACCGCCTTGAAGTCGATGGTCCGGGGGTAGCTGGATGCGCCCACCACAATAAGCTGGGGCCGGGACTTTCGAGCTATGTCCGCCATCTCGGAGTAGTCGAGCATCTCCGTCTCTCTGGATACGTTATAGGGCACGATCTTGTACATCTTGCCTGAGAAGTTGACCGGGCTGCCATGGGAGAGGTGGCCGCCGTGAGCGAGGTTCATGCCCATGATGGTATCGCCGATCTTGAGGACGGCGAAGTAGGCCGCCATGTTGGCCTGAGTGCCGCTGTGGGGCTGGACGTTCACATGCTCTGCGCCAAAGAGCTTCTTGCAGCGCTCTATTGCCAGGTTCTCTGCCAGGTCAACGCAGCCCGTGCCGCGATAGTAGCGTTTGCCAGGATAGCCTTCCGCATACTTATTGGTCATGACAGAGCACTGCGCCTCCATGACCGCTCTACTGGTGAAGTTCTCTGATGCAATCAGGATGATATTATTTCGCTGCCTCTCCAGCTCAGACTGGATCGCGGCTGCGATTTCGGGATCTACAACATCTAGGGATTTCAAATCGAATCACCGGTGCTAATTAGCGAGATGGGTGGTGGTTTACTGAGGAGGGCAAAATAGATTATGGTATGAGCCCGAGATATGATGCTCTGCACTGGACATGATGACGCCACTGGCAATGGCACCAACCATTACGTTCTGGCACCAGCACCATAACTCTTTTATTTCCTCCGGCAAAGGAAATCTGGATGCTTAAGCGAGCGAGGACTATCGCCGACTATCAGTTTGGCAGGGGCGCGGGCAGTGCTCTATTTCCCGATGGCACGAAATACAGCCTATCCAAGACCCGCCGGCTGAGGTATCTTTACCGGGAAAAGGAGAGGATTGCCACAGTCCGAGCAAGGGATAACCTCCTGACCCTGAGCATGATCGGCGCCATGAGGCTGCACGATCTGTTCTGCAGCCCTAAGCTCAGGGTGGTAGCCACAGATGATGCTGCGCCATTCATCGCCAAAGGAGGCAATCTATTTGCCAGGCACGTCCTTGCGGTGGACCCGGAGATTCGAGCCGGTGAGGAGGTTCTGGTCGTCGACTCAGAGGATCGGCTGCTGGCCACGGGCACTGCCGTCCTCGCGCCTGAGGAGATGATGCAGATCAAAAGGGGGCTGGCTGTCCAGGCCAGGAAAGCGGCAGAGCATTGATTTTCATCCTGCCCATTTTTTCCCCTTTTCCTGGCTTACAGTCTCCTCGCCCAAAAATCTCACTGCACTTTGGTCTGGGCTGATCTGCTGCCGGAGATGCTGCAGTAGGCCCCGGCCTTCAGGATGTCTCCTGCGGTGGCATTAATCTGATAATAATAGCTGAAGGTGTTGGCATCAGTCTGGTTAGTGTATTCTTTTCTCAGGACGTCTTCGCCATTCTTCTGCACTGCCACCTCCCGGATAAAGTGGCCTGGATTTGACGAGCTATGGCTTATGGTCACATTCAATGTCTGATTCGGATTGTCATAAGCGAGGAGTACCTGGGATGGAGAATGAGCGAGGACCGGAACTGACAGCATGAGAAGCAGCAGGACTAGAGCGAGACCCTTGACCGCTGGGGTCAGGAATGGCGGCACAACTCGGTTCGTATCTATCGATATCTTATCAATATTGGACATATCAAGAACACCTCGCAATAAATGATGTCAATCTTATAAAAAGTTTGGCTGGAATCGGCATGCGAAAAACGCAGGCATAACGCCTGGGAATAAGAGAAGCGGCAATGGTCACTGCAGATCATTTTGCTGCCCTCTTGATCCTGATCACCGGAATTTGCTGCACCTTCTTTTCCAGGGATCCATCCTCGATGGTAAATGGATTGAATCCATACAGAAATGCCCAGACTCCACTGCCCTTCAGGATCTGGCGGATGGCATAAGCTGCCTCCTTTGGATCGCTCACCTCTTCTGCGACTCCGGTCAGAGTGCCGCCGGGCAGGAGGACTTCCACATTGGGGTTAGCCAATACATTCAGATACCACTGGCCCTTTAGATGCTTGCCCTGGTAGCAGTAAATGTTCTCGCCGACAAGAGCGTGATACACCGGGGTATAGCGCGTCTTTCCGGTCTTCCTGCCTCTCGTTTTAATGACCATGATATTGCCTATGATGGGATTTGAAATGTATTTGCCGAGGTTCTTTTGAAAAGCGGGCACCACTATATACCTATTGAACAATCTGAATAAAGCTCTTTGAAATGATTTAAGCATACAATCCTGGGGTTCGACAGTAAAATTTATATAGGTTGTGCTGAAACCAGAATAGCATGTCGAAGCTCAGCAGTTCCATTTTCAGTCGAGAGCACGACATTGGTGCGTCCTTAGATGCATCTATAAGAAAACCGGGATTGTAACACCCAATCTGGTTCGATCTGGATTGGGTATTGAATGTTCGACCGCTGCATAGCGTTATCGAATCGGAATAGACTTATAAAAAAACTAATTGGAAGGACGGGCCGCATAAGAGATTGCCGGTCTCTTAATGATATTGGCCCCAGGAAGTTGAAAATGATCGGAAGAAATGAAATAAGCGAACCATATAGGCCTAATGAGCCTTATGAGCAATATGAGCATTATGAGCTCTCTGGAATTGGGGCCAGGCTGTTTGGCCCTAAAGCAGGCTACCTGAGAGCTCAGGCAGACAGCATCCGGCATACAGATGAGATCTTATTCGCACTGGCCCTGACCGTACTGATATTCGGATCAGTATTCTCAATGGACCTCATGGCCAGAATGGGGGCTTTACCATGAAGAGATACTATAAGGCCCTTTATGAGACCCTGGTCAACCAGAATTATAGATCGAAAAATGCCCCAATAGTGGAGATATTCCTCAGCCTGGGAGCATTCATCGGCATAGGCCTCACGGCAGTTATGCTCAGTGCCGGATGGTAGGTAAAAATGGAATCGGATAGCAGGAAAAAATCTTCGGCCGCTCTGCTGTTTCATAAAAATAAGCTGATGGCCGAGCGCCACTTCCTGCTGGTGAAGCTGGCGGAATGCGCTAATAAAATCAAGAGAATAGATGAGCAGCTTAAATCGATTTGAAGCGAATCATCCTGAAGAATAATCGCAGGCGGGATCTGATCCTGTAAAACCTGGCGCAGAGGCTCATAAGAGTGGGATGAGCAAGGATCAATTCTCGCCTTGCCACCACCTTTTCAGATTTGATTCCCGCAATCCATTTTTCCCTACTGCCTTTGAATCCCAAATTGGAAATACCTCAGCTAGTCGCATTCGTGACCTCTTTATGCACTGAATCATAGAGTTCGCTATCAATGTGCGTCCTTGACGTCTCGATCAGCCATAGCTCCAGATCACGCCCCGGATCAGAAAGATTTGATACATTATCCATAGCCATAACGTTCGCCACCCCACTGAAAATCCTGATCTCGTCAATACATTTATCCTTTAGCAGGTCACCTGTGATGATTAATCCCCGATATCCCAATCCTGCATCAATCGATTCGTTCTTATTACCTTCTGGAAGAGATAGGATTTTCTCTATGAAAAATTCGACTCATTTATGTTCAAATTCCAGAAAGGATTTTCTCTTCCGCTGAATATGTCCATCTCAATCCTGAGAATATTATCAACTCCGGTCAAGTTGGTCGCGTCACCTGCCTCAGCAAAAAACATAATTACTAAAAGCATTAATTTCAAAGAGAATTTGAAATTCATTTAATCGCCTTTATTATTAAGGCTGTCTTGATATATGAGTTTTCCCATGAGTTATGGACTCCAATCCCCGGTCACAAAGTTAAAATTATAAAAAAAAATATGCAAAAATTGTGAAATATAAAAATTTTATGTATTTGCTACCATTAATTGATCAATCACAATAGATCATTTACCGGTCTTTACAACCACCTCGCTGTATCGGCATCCTGGTGCATGGAAGCATACATGTAAGTCCTTAACCAGGCTCTCACCAATAGTCAATTTGAGGTCATTTAAGGAGATCGCTATATGGGTGGAAGAGGGTTCAAGTCTGCGCATCATCTGATCATCAGCCCATATAGTGAGCGTGCAGCCTTTAGGACACTCGGAGAGAATTATGTCCAGCACCTTTCTCTTAAAATGGTCCTTAGTTTGGCTTTAACCGAGACCAATCTCGGCGCTGCCGTCCATAGCTCGATGGTGGGGTCTCCGATCACGTGGTAAATCTCAAAATGATCTTTTATGTACATCGGAGTGCCGCTTAAGCTTATGGGAAGATAGGATTTGCTGTAGTTTAGCACATCTCCCAAACGGTTGAAGGTGAGCGGGTAGCTGGCCGTGCCGCTGGGGAACGTGGGAATGACACCGCCAAATGTGGCATCAAAGAGCGCTTTCTCAAGGCTATTGTTCAGCGAGCTACTTGATACCTGGGAAGCGGCAATGAGTGACGGAGCAGCCCCTTCCATCCTCAGATTCTTCTCAGCAAACGATTCTGCAGAATTGACATCGAATTTTCCTGTAAGGCAGTTGATGCTGTAGAATATGGATGTGGTTTTTCCTGTCACCTTGTTCAGGTCACCGATCTTGAAGGGAGGTTGACCCCATCCATCCCAATCACCATGATCTCTATGGCCGATAAAGAGCTGACCTTCGTTAACTGCATCGATCATCATCTTCGTGGCTACTTTGGGATTTACTATCGCTTCCTTAACATCCTCTGGGATAGGCGTTCCGTCCATGTGGAATTTCATGTCCTTGTTGTTGGTGACATAAATTCGCTTTATGCTGTATCCCAGGGGCTGAATGCTGGTGCGGATATCCTCCATGGTCTTAAGGAATTCCCGGTCATCCCGGTCATCCATATCTTCATCCTGGAAGTAGGCGGCAAAGGTCATCCTCGTATAGTATCTTGGGATCAGAAGATGGCTCCGTTTCATAGGCGATTATCTGATCCACTATGTTCATAGCATCGCCATCTTTGCTTGCAGGAATGCGCCCAATAGACAGCCAGGGAAAGACAAGGCTGTTTGGCCCAGTGGGATCGGTTTTTGTTGAGTAGTAGTAATCGGTTATATTATCTCCATATTCTTCAAATGCGCCGCCATGAATTGTCTCCGTTGAGAATTGAATCCACATCTCCGAATAAAAGGACATAATTCAGATCGGGGTTATTCGCCTTTTCTTTCCGGACATATTTCTTGATTTTTGCAACATCTTTGGCAACATCTAAGCCAATAGAATCAATAGAAATTATTTTTAGTGAGAAGCCCTCGCCGGATCTTCCAGTTGGCCAGCTTCCTGGCAGCAGCTTCAACCGCCCCGGCATAGATGATCAGAAACCGCGGCCGTAGGAGTATCAACGGCTTGCCGGCTTCATTTATTGCAGCGTCTGGTGCAGGACTATTTCGGGCAGGTTGAGCCTGGCATCTATACGGCTTCCGGGATTGAGCAGCAGATTTCCAAAAGCCCCTATCTCGGGTGATGCAGTAGAGGGTCTTATCTCTCTGCTCGCCATTGCCTCCGGCCTTCGTTTAATCTCAATTTCAACCGTTACATTCCCATATCCAGTTAGCCTTTTTTTCAGCCGGATTGTACTGGAAAGGAGTCACGTGGACCAGGAGAGCGTTGTACTGGTCGATGTTGAAGGGACCGGTGACATTAACGATTTCTTCCGGATAAAGGATGTCTTGATTATAGAAATCGCTGTCATACTCAAATGCGGTCTTCCCGCCAGGGCTGTCAGTCTGCATCTGCTGAAATGGGGAAACGATTACATTATCGAAGACGGTTGGTTTGCTCTTTTCCACGGTGATCTTGTAGCTTGCGTTCTGAGGGATCTGCACATAACGGCCAAATGAGGGGAGCTGTGGTCGACCGCTCACACCCAAAGAACCGACTGCTGCGATGGTGATCAGCTTGAAGCCAATCTCCTCATGTCGATGTCGCGACTGTCTTCTACCAGGTAAAAACCAGGGAAAGTATATGATATCGTTATTTTGCCTGCAGTCTCCTCAAGTCTGACTATCGGTTCCTCTCCCTGAATTGTTGCATCGAAGTCTCTCGACATATTTTTTGGATTTAGCGAAACAAATTCTCTCATTTTATTACCTCAACAAGGATTCTTTTTTCTCAATCTGGCATTTCTTAATATGTTGTGAATATCAATACCTAATAATAAAGTCTATGTCCTTCGAATCACCTTATCCTCATACTCTTGCAAGTATAGAAGTATCCACAGAACTGTGTGTAAGGACCGCGACAGCAGGTCTGTGGATTTTTGATCACCTGGTTGCAGTTGTCTGTGTTTTCTTGCCGCCGTCCTTCCAGGTTTATGGCCCCAGAATCCCTCTGAGTGCAGACGATACCAATGATAATCCTTGACCCGGCCAAATGACCAGGGCTACACAGATTGCGATTTTTTTCTGTATCTGGGAAACAGTTGTATCGCCTATGAGCACCGTCACACAGAGCAGCATTGGTTACCGCATCACAAGCCCATGTTGAAGCTTGTTGGCCACATGCCCTTCCTGGTTGGGCAAAACTATCGGTTCTTCTATTTATCGCATAGTTGTAGCAGTTATTCTTTGAGATGTGGGCGGAATCGTTCCAAAATCCTGGATTGAACTGGGTCCTCTCGTAATTGCAGGCGACATCCACAGGTGGCAAGACCTCCTTGGCTCCGTCTTTTTCACTGAAGATGGCGGTCCTCTTTGAAAAGACATTTAGTTCATTTAGGATGGTATCCCGCAGATTTGCTTCAAGTGGTGTGGCATCTGCATCTACCGTTTTTTTTCTAAAGGCATTTTCTTAATTATTTCTGTAGCTAGATCGATTCCTCCTGCCAAATCTTTTGATTCTCTGCTGGCGATCCTGAAGGACGCAGGAGTATCATATTCGTACATGAGCTCCTCTGATAAGGGCTCAATGATGAGGCCCCGATAGCCCAGGTCTCTTTGTCCTGCTTCTATATCTGCGACAGCTTGTGCACTTTTAGCATATTTTATCCAGAATTTTTTAGCATCCTTCTCATCTACAGTCCAGGACGGATTAGGTCGCCCAGAATACATGTCTACCTCAATTCTTAACATATAACCTCCGTATACCTAAATTCTTAGCTTTAGAAATATTTAAAGATTACGTAAATTGAAATACATTATTAAAAAAATTATTATGAATTTAAATAACATAACTTCTATAGTAGAAATATTTTGTAGATCTGTGCTAAAATTATTTATTTTTTTAAGAAGTAATTTTAGCTTTGGACTATCATATATAAATATTTCGGTGAAATATTGTAGTATTATATAATTTTTTCTAACATTATAATAAATAGACCTTCTACAATTCATATCTTTAGGAAAAATAGTTGATAGAAAAAGTTAATTAAGGATAGATTTCTTTTTCTGTATCTTCCTTCTAAATGTACCCCAATCCCGATCAGGATACCAGCACCTCTTCCAGCGGCCTTCTGGGTGTATGTTTGCTCGGTTCTGCATAACCCATGCGGATGAGCAATTGGGGATATTTTACCTTCAATATCCTCGCCATATCCTCCCTCAACTCAGGAATAGCTACGGGTTGACTGAAGAGATCAAACCTGACATCCATCTCCGTCGCCTTGAGAAATAGAATCTGGAAAAGGAAGCCCGCCTTCAGCCAGGTCGTCATGTCATCCTGATCGGTGGATAGGACTCCTACCGCTGGCGAGGCCTTCATATAGGCGGTCTCAATCCTCGCCCGGGATGAGGACATATCAAAGGTCCCGAAGATGAATGAGCCGAAGTAGGATTCAAAATCAGAATAGCCGAATGAATAGCCTGGCAGGCCGTCCTTTTCGTCCCCGGTATTGGGCCTCACCCAACTGGCCAGCTCCTTTCTGAAGGTCTTATTCCCCAGCTGGATCTTATGAGCGCGGGCGAGGATATCGGACATCGCAGACTTGCCGGCCTCATCGGTCAGGATATTCAGATCAACCCCATCTTTCTGTACGCAGGCCCTCAATTCTTTAAGCCTTGCCTCCTCTATTGCCCTCTCTTCAAATTCCTTCCGGTTTGTGTGGCGTCTGGTTATCTGATTGAATAGATCCGGGAGCTTTTTCGAGTCAGCAGGTTTTGTAAGCTTTATGGCCGCGGTCCTCTCGCCGGAAGGGCCATCGGGCAGGTATGAAACATCATATCCAAAGCCAAAGTGCTCCGCAGCCAGGAGGATATTGGCCAGAAGACAGCCGTGGCTGAGATAAAGAGTCCTGTTGGATGGGTCGACATTGGGCAAAGCACGGTCAAAGTCTGCAATCAGTGAGACCTCGTCCCCGTTAATCGAAAGCTTCCAGGGCTGAGTATTGGGCCCGGAGGGAGCTAAAACAGCATACCTGAGCAGGCCTTTAATCTGATCGTACTGGTTGCCATTGACTGGGAAATCCTCTTCCCGAACGTTCCAGGCTGCTAATCTATCGGTCACTTAAGCCATCTCCTCGTCTTTTCCTAACCCATATCGCTCTTATGAATATATATTTTCTGAGCCTTTTTGTCAAATACGGATCGCAAATACAATTCTTAAATACGATTTAAAAATATGATTTGTAAATACTATTTTCAAATACTATTTATAAATAAGATTCATAAATACGATTCATAAATACGATTCATAAATACGATTCACAAATATGTATTGAAATATGCCTCGAAATATGGACGGCCGGGTTTAAATTAGATTGCGAGGTTGTTATATGCTACAATGCCTGTGAATCCTAAGAGAACCAGACTCCTGGTCGAGGCCAAAGAGAAAAAGGGTGCAGTATTCTACTGGATGAGCCGGGAGCAGCGAGTGGCTGATAATTGGCCATTATTGTTTCGCCCAGGAGCTGGCCATGAAAGAGAAGTCTCCTCTGGCGGTGCTCTTTTGCATATCACCTCAGTTCCTGGGGGCCACAAGCTCTCAGTATAATTTCATGCTGAAAGGATTAAAAGAGGTGGAGGCAGGTCTTGCTGAATTTGATATCCCCTTTTTCCTGCTCTTTGGAGATCCAGCGGAAAAAATCCCCCAGTTTCTCCGCTCTCATGAGGCAGGAGCCCTGGTCTCGGACTTCTCTCCATTGCGAATCAAGATGCACTGGCAAAGGTCAATAGCCAGCGAGGTGAATATACCCTTTTATGAGGTTGACGGCCACAACATCATCCCCTGCTGGCAGGCTTCAATAAAGCAGGAATGGGCGGCCTACAGCATCCGGCCGAAGATTCACCGTCTGCTGGACGAGTACCTGGTGGACTTCCCCCTCACAAAGAAGCATCCCTTCCCCTGGCCGGAGGTGGTAGACAACGACTGGCAGACCGCGGAGAGGACGATAAGAGTGGACCATACACCCGACGTGAATTGGGCCCTGCCTGGGGAGAGGGCGGCGAAAAAGCACCTCGATAAGTTCATCGATCAGGGGCTTATTCGCTATGACATTGACCGGAACAATCCAGTGAAAAACGGCCAGTCCGGCCTCTCAATTTACCTTCATTTCGGCCAGATATCCGCCCAAAGGGTAGCCCTCGCGGCACTGTCCAGCTTGACCGATTCGAGCGCTTTCTTAGAGGAACTGGTAGTGCGGCGGGAGCTGGCAGACAACTTCTGCTGCTATAATCCTCAATACGACTCGGTGCAGGGCTTTCCCAACTGGGCACAGGAGACCCTAAAGCAGCATGAGAATGATCCGCGCGAATACCTGTATAGCATCAAGGAGCTGGAAGAGGCGAAAACCCATGACGACCTGTGGAATGCCGCCCAGATGGAGATGCTCCTTCGGGGAAAGATGCACGGATATATGAGGATGTACTGGGCGAAGAAGATCCTGGAGTGGACGAGAAGTCCAGCAGAGGCCCTCAAGGCAGCGATATACCTTAACGACCGATATGAGCTGGATGGCAGGGATCCCAACGGCTATACAGGGATCGCCTGGTCTATTGGAGGAGTGCACGACCGTGCCTGGAAGGAGAGGCCGATATTCGGCAAGGTGCGCTATATGAGCTACAACGGAGCGAAAACCAAGTTCAGCATTAAGGGCTACATCGAGAAGATCAATTCATTTTGATCCATCCGAATGCTTCAGACCGGAGATTTTTCCCACTTTCACACCCACCAGCTTCCAGACGCTGTTGCGCCCCTCGGTGAGCAATGCCTCCACCGGCTCGTCCGGAGAGTGCCCGAGAGCGCTGAGCACATTGGATGAGAGGTTTTTCTTCCGGATCAGCTCCACAAAAGCCTCTCTCACAAAGCACTTGATCTTGGGGTCCATTTCCTCCTCCAGCCTTCCAGGCAGAGAGACGAACGAGAAGCTGGAGAGGTCCGGGCTGTATCTTTCAACCTCCACGGTAACAGCGGGATTCTGCCTGAAGTGAATGACCTTTTTTCCATATTTTGTGGACAGGAAATACATGAACTTGCCATCGAATATGTAAAGAAACGGGGCCACATGAGGGTGGCTCTCTCCCTTAAAGGCTATCCGGCAGATGTACTCCTCTTCTATCAGCCGGTCGTACTCCTGCTTTTTCATCGAGGGCAATTTGAAAACCATAGAGAGCTTCTTTATCATTTATCAAGATATAAATCCCTGCCTCAACCGCAAAGACCGACAGAGCAATTAACCACCAGAGCCCAGGATATGGGTACAATATTCGACGCACTCGGGGGTCATCCTATCGATAGCACATCGCTTTATCCGGTTATTTATCTCATCGGCTTTGCAGCATTGCATAGCTTTCTTGCCAGCCTGCCTGCCAAGAGGATGGCAAAGGATCATTTCGGCTCCAGGGTTGACCCCTGGTATCCGGTCTTCTTCTCTGCGGTGGCGGCTGTCACCTTTCTCCCACTGGTGGTCATTTTATTCTTCTATCCCGGCCGGCTGCTCTATATCCTGCCCAGCCCGTGGATCTGGCTGGCATTTGCCGCCCAGCTGGTGGTTGGACTGGCTTCCTTAAGGGCATTTCTGGATGCTCCTCACCGTTTCCTCATCCGGGCACAGCTTGGCGAAGGGCACAGCCCGGGTGCATTCGCCCTGGGTGCTCGGGGGATATACTGCTGGATTCGCGATCCATTTCTGCTCTCTGGCTTTCTGCTCATTTGGCTCACCCCCTTCATGACTGAGAACCTATTGCTGGTATATCTTCTGACTACGGTTTATCTTTTCATGGGCTCCCTTCACTGGGAGAAGAGGCTCATCAAACAGTTCGGGCAGGAGTATATTGATTACCAAAAAGAGGTCCGAAGAATGATACCCATCCCTGCAAAAAGATGGAAGGGATGCAAAAGCATAGAAAAATAGGATTGAGCGTCTGGAGAGATCCTGACGGCCATAGTTTTTTTCATGTTAACAATCATATTCAATATCTTTAAATAATCATATGTGCAATGTAGATGCTACTAAAATCTAGGGTAGGTGAAAAAATGGCGGGAAAAATTGATGAGTACAAGAAGCTTTTCCGAGAAGCCACTGTTGCCGACCAGATGAAGCTGTTCAAGATTCACATCGCTATATATCTGGTAGTGAACATAATTTGGCTGCTATTGAACATGATGGGCTATATCAAGATAGATCCTGCCCTGGCAATGTGGTACTCGCCAGTCGGATGGGGTATTCTGGTGATTGTGCACTACTGGTTCTACATCCGGGGGGCTGAAAACCTGTGCCGGCTCAGAGAAGATATGGTGGAGGCCAAGATCAGATAGAGAATGGTTGAGCCCATGATCAGATAAACCTAAATGACACTCAAAATTTTTTAATTATTTTATATATATTTTGCACGCTTCATTATTAGCCTGAAAGCAAACTGTTTATCGAATTCATCATTACCGGATAATTAGAACGGAATCTATATATCTTGGTACCGCTCATATAAATGATATATTTTGTGTTAGATAATGGAGGATCAAGGATATGACTAAACTCACTGGCAGCCAATTCACTAGAGACCGTCAAACTGGCCGTGTTCTAAAAGTTCGAGGAAACTTTGAACTGCCAGTTGCTGAGACTTCTAAAGATGGAGTCAAATCTTTTCTATTTGCCAATATTGATGAGCTGGAGCTGAATATGCAGGCAGACGACCTGATGAAAGTACAGGACGTGGAAACGCCAACCGGGAGGGTCGTCCGATATATACAAACGAAGAACGGAATTCCTATCTTGAATAGCGAGATTCAGGTAAGGCTCGATCGATCTCAAAGGGTTCAGCAAATCGACCTGATGCCAGCTCCGTCTATCAGGGTCGCGCCGGCGATTAAAGGAAAAAGGGAAGCATTGAGCCCTGAATCGGCAATCAATGCAGCACTCGATTCGATTGGAGAGCATATATTGCGAAAAGAGATAAGCGCTCCAAAACAGGTATACTTCCCCACACCAGATGGCCTGCAGCTGGCATATGAGGTGATGGTTCTCACTAAAGATCCGGCTCACGACTGGAGGATTATTGTCGATGCCTATAGCGGCGAGATATTGTTAAAGGAAGATGAAATCTGGGAGGATGATGGCACAGGAATGGTATTTGATCCAAATCCTGTTGTCACCGCAATTGATAATACCTTTCGCGATCCATCGGCAACGATAGCCACCTGCGGATTCGACGGCACTCCTCAAGCTACCATCGATGGACAGAGGGTTTCCCGGACTCTTAACAGCATTACTCTGTCAGGAGGAAAGTATAAGCTTGAAGGTCCTTTCGTCAAGCTCAGAGATTTCGGTGCCCCTAATATCGCTCCCCCGGAGGAAACAGAACCCGCATTCAACTACCTGAGCAATAACGATGGATTTGAAGCGGTTATGGTATACTATCATGTAGACACCATGCAGAGATACATCCAAAATACCCTCGGCATCAACAATGCAAACAACAGGCAAATTGAAGCCGATGCCCATGATAATGGAAATGGGGGAGGCGGATTCTACTCGCCGGGAGATAAGGGCCTGCATTTCGGTGATTCTGGCAACTGCCGACCAAATAGAGCAGAGGACGCGGATTGTATCTATCATGAATATAATCATGCCATTATGGACAATATGAAGCCCGGCTATGGACCATCTGGGATTCCTAATCCCGTGACCGGGCGCTTGGAATCCCGCGCCCTCGGCGAAGGCTTCAGCGATATCCTTGCCTGTGTCTACTACTCTCCGGAGCATCCATTTCAAAGGGAAGTGTTTGAGGACTGGGTCTTCGCCCCCGGGGGGCTGCGCCGGGTGGACGGCGGTAAGATCTATCCTGACGACTGGGCGGACGAGGAGCATGATGATGGCGAGATCTGGGCAGCAGCGCTGTGGAATATCTACTGCAATATAGGAGGAGATTCAGCGAGCACTGCCACTCAGATGGCCTCCCGTGACGAGCTGCTCAGAACCATGATCCTGGTTTACTTCAATCTGACCACCAATCCTAATATGATGGATGCTGCTATGGCCATGGTCGACGAGAATATCGCCCTGCCGGAATACGGCGGAGTTGGCCATAAGGTGATGTGGGATGCCTTCCGGCTGCGAGGATTCTGGTCAGAGTTCACCATGCAGGGCAATGTTGACGTCTATATTGACGGTGGCCAGAACGGTGGATATGAGTATCAGGAGGTCTTCTGGGAGAATCAGGATATATGGAATCGTCATCACCCGGATGCCGGCACAGAACATGAGACGCCATGCCAGAACATCTTAAATCACGTCTACGTAAAGATTAAAAATCGAGGAAGCGAAATAGCACAAAATGTAGTGGTGAGAGGCTATAATAGCAGACAATCTGCTAGCCTTATTTGGCCAGATAGCTGGAATCCCATGATTACCCCAGAGCTGAGTCCTCCAGGAAAGACCCTGAATCCGGGTGATGAGGTGATAGTCGGTCCATTTAAATGGATACCAAAATCAGGCCAGGAGAGTTTCTTGATGTATGTTAGCGCTGATGGGGACCTGAGCAATGCAGACCCGGCATCTACATTGTCCTGTGCAAATGGCCCAACGCCTACTGACCGTCTAGTTCGTTTTGATAACAATATTGGCCAGCGCAATGTTATGGCACAAACCAGTGACGGAAAGTCGTATACCAAAGACCTGCTGAATAATTGAAAGGTGAGATCATGAATATAACCTGGAAAACAAGAGCTGATATGAATCAACCTCGATCATGCTTGGGAGCAGCGATCAGCATGGGACGGGTATATGCTTGCGGTGGAGATTCAGCAGTCCAATCTGGACCGGATCAGGATACACTCAGCAATCCCGTCGGGACAATGGAAGAATTCATGCCTTTATCCAACAGTTGGGTAACCAGAAGCCCGATGCCAACCCCGAGATCTGATCTATCTTTGACTTCCGCAATCACCGGCAAGATTTATGCTTTAGGCGGATATAGCCAAATGCCGCTTGACATCGTTGAGGAATATGATCCAATGAGAGATCTCTGGACCACCAGGGCACCGATGCCCACAGCTCGATCTCTTTTTGGATCCGCCCTGGGAGCAAAGGATGGGAAGATCTATTGCATTGGCGGATGGGGGACAAAAAATCAAGGATGGGTGCTGGATGCGGTCGATTGCTACGATCCTTTGAATGATGTCTGGAAGTCCCTCAAGCCCATGCCTACTCCAAGAGGCGAGCTTGCCGTTGC
The DNA here is from genome assembly GCA_963813075.1 of Methanotrichaceae archaeon. Taxonomy (GTDB): domain Archaea; phylum Halobacteriota; class Methanosarcinia; order Methanotrichales; family Methanotrichaceae; genus Methanothrix. Next base: position 163,959 of record CAWEXU010000031.1, on the reverse strand, counting down.
TGCTGCGACCAACGGAAAGATCTATGCGATTGGAGGGATAGGCAAAGAGGGAATCCCATTGGACATCGTCGAGGAGTACGATCCGAAGACCGATACATGGACCTCTTGCGCTCCAATTTCAACAGGCAGATATTGCCTGGCCGCGGTTGGAGCGAGCAATGACATGGTGTATGCCATTGGAGGGCTTTATGGTTGCCGTCCGAGCAACATCGCTGAAGAGTACGATCCCGTCAACAACACCTGGACGGTCAAATCGCCCATGCTCGCCTCCAGATGGTTCCTGGCTTCTGCTGCCGCTGCTGTTCCTCATGACAAGATCTATGCTATTGGCGGAGCGCATAAAAGTCAAGATGGGTCTAACCTGCAGGTTCTGGCAACAGTAGAGGAGGGGGCTTTAAGCTAACTGATGAGCGCGGGATGCAATTTTTTTCTGGAAAGAAAAGGATCGATAAATTCATAACGTTCCTCGTATGCATAAGCTTAGCTACCAGAGGTGTACCCAATTGAAGATAATCGGTTTTGCCGATCCTGAAGTAGAATCAAGTCTCCGCGGGGCGGGCATAGGCATGTCCGTCGATGAAGCGCGTTCCATCGCCGAGGTCCTGGGCCGCGATCCCACCCTCACCGAGCTATTCTGCTATGATGCCATGTGGTCCGAGCACTGCTCTTACAAGAGCTCCCGCGCCACCTTAAAGGAATTCCTGCCCTCAGATGCTCCCAATGTGGTAATGGGGCCGGTCGAGGACTCGGGAATAGTGGCCATCGATGACAATTGGTGCGTGGTCATATCCCATGAGAGCCACAACCACCCCAGCCAGATCCTGCCAAATGAGGGAGCAGCGACGGGTATCGGGGGAATCGTCCGCGATGTGAACTGCATGGGAGCAACGGTGATTGCCACCGCGGACCCGCTGCGCTTCGGAGATCCCTTCGGCCCCAAGGCCAGCAAGGTTCGCTGGGTGGCAGAAGGGGTGGTGGATGGAATCTGGCAGTACGGCAATGCCCTGGGCGTGCCGAACATGGCCGGCGATGTGGTCTTTAATGAGAGTTTCGACGACAACTGCCTGGTTAACGTGGTATCCCTGGGAATAGTCCGCCGCGACCAGATCATCCGCTCCCGTGCTCCGCCGCTGGCGGGGGAGAAGGGCTACGACGTTATCCTGGTTGGCAAGCCCACGGACGCAAGCGGCCTCGGCGGGGTCACATTTGCCTCTGAAGCCCTGCGAGAGGAGGACGAGGAGACCAACCGGGGAGCAGTGCAGATCCCAGATCCCTTCCTGAAGAACGTCCTCTTCAAGGCGAACAGCGACTTATTCCGCCTGGCGCGGGAGTCGGGAATCGAGATCGGGTTCAAGGACCTGGGAGGCGGGGGCTTCACCTGCGCCACTTCGGAGATGGGGGCGGCAGGAGGCTTCGGAATGGAGATCGACCTGGACGAGATGCACAAAGCGGCAGACCTTCCTCCCGAGGTGCTGAGCATAGCCGAGACCCAGGAGCGTTTCCTGATCATCGCCCCGGAGGAATTGAGAGAGAAGATCCTGAAGATCTATAACGAGGACTGGGATCTGCCCAATGTCTACGAGGGGGCAAGGGCGAGCGTTGTGGGCAAGATCAATACCGGTGACAGGTTTGTTGCCCGGCATAAGGGCGAGACGGTGTGCGATGTGCTCATCCAGCACCTGACCGCAGGCATCCGCTACCAGAGAACGGAATCCGAGAGGATCTATAGCGAACCTGAGCCCGAAAACAGCGAGCCAGAGGACTATAATCAGGTCCTGCTCAAGATCCTGAGGTCACCGAACATCGCCTCCCGGGAACACATTTATAGATACTATGATACCGAGGTCATGGGCAACGCAGTGATCCGTCCGGGAGAGGCGGACGCGGGACTTATCGCCCCTGTCCGGGGGGAGAGGTTCGGCGTGGCCCTGGCTGTGGACTCCAATCCCTTTTACGGCCGGATCAGCCCCTACTGGGGAGGAGCGACCGCAGTGGCCGAGGCGATGAGAAATGTGGCGGCCATAGGGGCGACGCCAGCCACTCTCACCGACTGCCTGAACTATGGCAACCCGGAGAAGCCCGAGGCCTTCTGGGAGTTCCGGGAAGGGGTGAAGGGCCTGGCCGAGTCCTGCAAGAACCTCTGGCTGAAGGACTATAAGGATGAGAGAATTCCCGTGCCCATAGTCTCAGGAAATGTGAGCTTTTATAACGAGTCTCCAAAGGGTTCAGTTGACCCCTCGCCTGTGATCGCCTGTGTGGGAATCATCAGGGATTTCGACAAAGCAATCACCATGGATCTGAAGGCGGCAAAAGATAACCTCTATCTGATCGGGCCCCGGTTTGATGAGCTGGGCGGGTCGGAATACTACAAGACCATCTTCGGAGTCATGGGAGCCAATGTTCCTCGGGTTCGGTTCGACCTGGAGAGGAGCATGATCTATGCGGTCATCGATGCCATAGAGGAGGGATTGCTTGCAGCAGCCCACGACATATCCAATGGCGGGCTGGCGGCGACGGCAATGGAGATGGCCGTAACCAGGCCGGCCAGGTTCGGCATCGAGCTGGATCTGGATGGGGTGGTGAGCGGCGAAATGGATCTGAGAACGGATAAGCTTCTCTTCTCGGAGTCCTCGGGCTTCCTCCTGGAGGCGAAAGCTGGAAAGGAGGAGAGGCTGGAGGAATTATTGAAAAGCTATGATCTCGTGCCGGCGAAGATCGGCAGGGTGACGGGGATTAGAAGGATAAAAATCAGCCGATTAGGAGAGACTGTGGCCGACCTGGACCTGGATGAGGCGAGGAATGCATGGACCAGTGGCCTCGCGGAGGCGATGAGATGAAGATCGCAGTGATGCAGTTCCCCGGGACGAACTGCGAGTTTGAGACCCTGGTGGCGGTCAAAGAGGTGGGCATGGAGGGCGAGATCTTCCGCTGGAACCGGCCTGAAGGAGAGCTGTCCGGTTTTGACGGCTTTATCATTCCGGGAGGGTTCTCCTATCAGGACCGGGTCAGGGCAGGAGCCGTTGCCTCCAAGGAGCCGGTCTTAAAGGCCCTGAAAGAGGAAGCGGCAAAGAATAAGCCGATCTTAGGAATCTGCAATGGCTTTCAGATCCTGGTCGAGACCGGCCTGTTGCCGGGTCTGGTGCCGGGGGCAGGAAAGGTGGAGATGGCCCTGGCCCAGAACGTGATGGTATCCAAAGGAGAGATCGTCCGCCGGGGCTACTATTGCGACTGGGTGTACCTGCGGCACGATGCCTCATCCAGGAGGTGCAGCGGCTCGTACCAGATTGAGATGGGCGCCCTCCTGAAGATACCGATCGCTCATGGGGAAGGAAACCTGGTCACGGCATCGCCCGGCCTGATCAAAAAGCTCAATGATCAGGAGCAGGTGGTCTTTCGCTACTGCGATCGCAACGGCCGGGTGATAAACGAGTTCCCGGTGAATGTGAACGGCAGCACAGAGAGCATTGCCGCCATCTGCAATCCGGAAGGAAACGTCCTGGGAATGATGCCCCATCCGGAGAGGGCGTTCTTTGCCTGGCAGCTTCCTTCCTTCGATCCGAGAAAGCACCGGCCCGATGAGCCCGGTCCAGGAAGGCGGATATTCGAGTCGATGAAGCGCTACATCGAGGTGGAGTCATGCTAATCAATCTGCGCGTCTGGCTGAAGATACCGGATGCAGAAGCGGCCACGGTGAAGAATACCCTGGTCCGGCGGCTGGGCTATGGAAAGGTCCTGGAGGATGTGAAAAAGGAGAGGCTCTTCTCCATCCAGGTCGATTCCGGCGATCCCGATGAGCTGGCCAGGGCCTTTGCCCGGGAGCTGGTTAATGAGAACAAGGAGAGCCATAAGGTTCTGATTGACCGGCTGGAGTTCGAGGAGGGCTATGTGCCGGTTAAGGTTGCCCTGCATATCGAGGACGGCGAGGCTATTGCCATCCGGGACCGGCTGAGAAAGAGGCTGGGCTACCGTAATGTGGTGGATGTAAAGAAAGCCACCGTCTGGAAGCTGTACTTCAGGCTGCTGAAACCCGAGGCACAGATCACTGCCCAGGAGATTGCAGAGAAGCTGCTCATAAATCCGCATAAGGACAGCTATGAGATAATGATGTGATGGGGCCGGTCCCCGTCACATTCCTTTTATTTTATCATGATTCATTTGTTCTGATTCATTTTTTCTGATTCATTTTTTCTGATTTATTTTTCTGATTCCTTTAATCCTCTGAGCCTGGCCTTCTTAGAGAAAGATCACTGAGATCAGGGCTCCCCCCAGAATAACCCAGAGTATATCCATTTTGAACAATAAAATGAAAGCTGCTGCTGCCATCAGAATATGAGCGGCGTCGATTTCCATGTTGATAGCGAAGTGGAAGGCGACCTGTCCCAGCAATCCCACAAAGGAGCATAGTATGGCATTTACTGCCCGGTTGAATTGAAGCAGATCGCTTCAGCTGGTCGTAGTAGGGTACCGTTCCTATAAGAATAAGGAAAGAGGGCAGGAAGATTCCCAACGTGGCCACAATGCTTCCCTCCACACCCTGAACCATATAGCCGACGAACGTCGCTGTAATCACAATCGGTCCGGGGGTGATCTGCCCGAGAGCTATTCCGTTCATGAAGGTCTGGTAGTCCATCCAGGATCGTACCGCTACCACCTCGTTCAGCATCAGGGGAAGAGAGGCAAATCCGCCGCCAAATGCGAAAAGGTCTACCCAGAACATCGATGCCGCAAGCGAGAAAAGGTCCTGCTGGAAAATATAAAGGAGTACAAATCCGAGTACTGCGGCGGAAGATATGAGGACTAAGGGCACTGAGGTTTTGGGTGTTTCCTTCGAACGTGGTGCACTCTCCTGTGATCCATTCTCTTTTGCATTCTCTTTTGGCTGCAGGTCCCGGTAGATTATGAGCCCGGCAAATGCAGCAACCAGGATCACCAGAAAGGGGCTGAATCCAAGGATCAATAATGCCGCGGCAGTTACAGCCACGGCTAAATCCCTCCAGCGGCTGAAGTAATTTCGGGCAAATATGAAGGCGGCATAGGCGACGATAGCAACGATTATTGCCTCCAGGCCGCTGAATAATGATGCTGTAATGGGGAGCTCATGTGTTCTCTGGTACAGTGCAGAGAGAATGACGATCATCAGGAATGCGGGAAGGCCAAAAGCGATAAAGCAGGTGGCAGCTCCTGCGACCCCACGCGCCTTCAGGCCGACATAGGCTGCCATCTGCATGGCCGAGGCTCCGGGGATGAACTGGCATAGGGCTACCCCGGCCCGGAATGTCTCTTCATCAAGCCAGCCCTTCCGCTCGACCGCCATCCTGCGGATATAGGCGATCATCGCCGGCCCTCCGAAGGCGCTCATGCCCAGCCTGAGAAATGAGGTGAAGAGAGGGCAAGAGAGGGATTTTCCTGTGGGGCTCATATTAACCGATCTTCCTCTTCCCAGATCTTCTTAATGCTTCTTCCAGCCAGATAGCCGGTTGAAAAGCAGGACTGCAGGTTGTAGCCTCCTGTATCGCCGTCAATATCGAGCACCTCACCTGCCAGATAGAGCCCCCTGACAAGCCTTGATTGCATCGTCTTGGGATTTACTTCAGTCCACTCTACTCCACCCCTGGTGACCATGGCGGCGGCAAAGCCCGCGGGCTTGGAGACGACAAGCGGCAGGCCGACCAGGTTTTCGACGAGTAGCATTCTCTCCTCTCGTCTCAACTGAGAGAGGTTCAGATCGGGATCGATTCCCGATATCTCAATAATTCTGCGGATAAGCCTTGAGGGAAGGGGGACGGAGTGAGGGAGAACTGAAAGCCTGGATTTTACCGTTCGACTGCCCTCCTGTCCAGTTGATTCCACCATCCATCGATCCAGCTCCTGGCGCTTCTCCTTTGGCACAAAAGAGAGCTCCAGGACATCGCCCGAGCGGATATAGCGGGACAGGTCGAGAACGCCAGGGCCGGAGAGCCCCTCATGGGTGAACAGGACGTCGCCCTGCCTTTCTCTCCTCTTCCCCTGGTGGTATAGAGATATTTTAATATTTTCAAATGAGATGCCTGCCAGGTCGGTAAAGGGGTAATCCTTTATCAAAAGGGGGGTCAGGGCCGGCCCAATCTCGGTTATGCTATGGCCCAGGGAGCGGGCGAATCGGTAGCCGTCTCCTGTCGATCCAGTGGCTGGATAAGAGCACCCTCCAGTGGCAATGACCAGGATTGGGGATCTGTACTCGCAGCCAACACAAGAAATACGAAATCCCTCTTCTTCTGTCCTGCCGACTTCCATCACCTCCCTCTGGCAATGGATTTCGATGTCACACCTGCGGCAGTCTTCCAGCAGTATATCCAGGACATCCCTGGCCTTCCGGGTGAGGGGAAATACCTTGCCTTCTGGTTCAATGAACATTCCCAGGCCTCTTGCCTCAAAGTAGGATATGAGGTCCTGGTTGGTGAAGCCGAGGATGGCCGGCCGCAGGTATCTGCCCTGATCTCCATAGTGGTCAAGGAAAGAGCGGATGTCTCCGGCATGGGTGATATTGCACTGGCCGGAGCCGGATATAAGGAGCTTTCTTCCTGGGGAGGCATTCTTCTCCAGAATAAGAATACGTCTCTTGTCGCCTGCGCCCGGGCAGGAGCTTATGGCGCAAAACAGACCCGCCGGGCCCGCGCCTATGACGATCAGGTCAAAGCTATTGATGGGGCAACTGGCAGGAGACTTTTTCTGCTCTATTTCTTCTCGACTTTCTTCGATGTTCGCCTTTGTGTTGCATGGATATAGCCCGCATCCCGATCTCTGGCAATCGCTCAATTCTAGCCAGTCGAAGCATGGATCTGGAAGGAGAAAAGCTTAACCCGAGAAAATAATTAATTAAAAAATAGATTTTAAAAAATTAAAAATTTATTTACTTGGACTCAGCATCTGATCTGGATCTTGGCAATACCCAAATACTTGGCATCACAGAATCCGTTGTTAGCGTTGTACTTGAATATCACATAGACGCCGGAATAAAGCCCCGTAGCTCCCGTCGGATCATAGACGAAGGCTCCATCCTCATAGACCTCAATAGATCCGTACTTGGGATCGATGGTTATTGACTCGGGATCAAGCACTATTGAACCTTTAAGATCATTGGCCAGGATTCCTTTGCTGGCATCGACCACTTTTACCTCATTGCAGCTGGCGGTGTACAGCTCATTCTTGATAAAGAACGGGCATCCAGTTCCGCATGGCGGTTTTTGCTTAATTATATTTCTGAAGTTTACAGTCTCATCCTGGTCGATAAGCTCCACAGGAACGCAGGTAGGCGTAATGGGTGTCCAGTTGGGCTTTGTGACCTCGCATACTGTGTAGGTGCCTGGGGCCAGATCACAGAACTTATAGTAGCCGTCTATATCGGTCGTCGCTTCTTTAATAACCGCTCCGGATGCATCCTTCAGCTGAATTGTCCAGCCTTCAAGACCCTCATCGGTTGAGCCGTTGAACTTGTAGCCATCGATACACAGCTTTGTCGGCTCATATACATAGACTACGCAGATTGTCTCCTCGGCATTGGTGCGGACGCTCTGATCGAAGCTGCCCGGTCCATCTACGATTGTAGTGGCGTCTGCAGTCGTCGTAAAGCTCACAGTGCCCGGGCCAATCCAATCTGCCAGGTCGGCACCGAAGAATTGCATCTCGTCATCAGTGCAATCCGAAATAAAGTCTCTGTATGAGTCGTCTCCAATAAAGTCTGTCTCATCATCGGAGTCAGCATCCAGACAGAATTCGCGGACTCTCTCTGGTTGATCTGGCGGGAGGTTGAGGGTTAATACATCTCCATTGGGCATAGGCGTGGTAAGCACACCGGAGGTTCTGACTGTCCAACACTGCGCTGCGGTATCTTCGCTATCCAGTTGAAATAGCTGATAGCCGCAAGCGTTTGCCGTCAATCTGACCTCGGTCAGAGTTCCCAGACTGGGATCGAATTGGGGAACTGTTTTAGTTTGGACCCAATCAGTACTCTTGTTATCGAACACAGCACAATACTGCTCAGTTTCCAGGGCTGAGGCCATCTGGCCAAAAACCAGCCCTAAAAAGGCAACCAGTAATATCCATTTTATCGGTTTCATTTCAAGAACACCACCATTTTGGATGGTTCCTGGCTTGAATGCGATGCGGACCTTAAATCCGGGCGAGGGACCAAATGATGAAAACCGAGGATTGGGGAAGTCCGGCCATCCTTTTATCGAATCACTTTGCCGATAATCTGATTTCATTTAAGATCCTCATCACAATTTGCCATAGCCAGGGAACGCTCAATGCAAATGACCAGTTTGATTGAGCTTGCTTCACACCCGTCCGGTTTCAGAGAAGGATGCCCTTATAATATGTATTAAGCTTAAGCTATTTAAAGTCATTGGCTTTCTGCTCGCTTATTTTGCGGCAAAAACGTCAGCGAAAGGGCCTCTTATGTTCTTTTCTTTCACATGTCGATTGAAGAATCTGGGAGTAGAAGAGCTTAACCTGTAAAAATAATTAAAAATTAAAAAAATAAAAATTTGATGTTCGATCCGTCTCAGCATCTGAGCTGGATCTTGGCGATTCCTGGATATACGGAATCACAGAGCCCGTTGTTGGCGTTGTACTTGAACATCACATACATGCCAGAATAAAGGCGTCCAGTGGCAACTGTTGGATCATAGACAAAGGATCCATCCTCTTCGACGAAGAGTGTGCCGTATTTTGGATCAATGGTTATTGATTCCGGATTGAGCACCACAGAGCCTGGGGATCATTGGAAATGACTCCTTTGCTGGCATCGACCACTTTTACCTCTTTGCATGCTGGCGCCATACAGCTCGTTCCTGATGAAGAACGGACATACGCAGACCAGATTAGGCTGTTTCGCATTTCTGAAGTCAACGGATTCATCTTCGCAATACAGCACAACATTAACGGAGGCTGGAGATTTAGCTATCCATTCTGGCTTCAGCTCTTCAGAGACCTTATACTGACCATTGGCCAGATCGCAGAACTCATAGTAGCCGTTGGCATCTGTGGTATCGATGACTGTGGAACCATCAGGCTTGGTAAGGGTAATCGTCCAGCCTTCAAGTGGTTCTTCGGCGTTGTTAGTTACGTTGTACTTGTAGCCGCTGATGCAGAAGTGCTGCGTGTTCTTGAAGGGAGGCACCTCGACTTTATCAACGTCATCCAAGATTATGTCATAGCTAGGTCTGTCCGACGGGATACCATCCAGGTCTGGTCTCTTCGCAGACTTTATAGCTGCCTGCAGGGAGGTCGCAGAATGAGTATTCGCCGTTGTCATCGGTCACGTCGGTGGCTGTGGAACCATCAGGCTTGGTCAGGGTAATCGTCCAGCCAGAAAGAGGTTCGTTATCGCAGCCTACCTTGGAGCCATTGATGCATGCAAGCGATGGTGGGCAGTATACATACTCGACAGTAATCGTTGCGTCCATTTCGGAAAAGCTCTGGTACCCTACATTTGCACTCTGTCCTGGAGTCAACCCAGATGAACCACTTGTTTGAACTAAAACATTAACCGTATCTCCCGGAAGGCCAGTGCCACTGAATAGTTCCAGAGCTGCTGATGAATCTAATATGAAAATACCATTTCCTTCTTCAGGTTCACAACAGGTGGGGTTTGTTCTAGTGCCGTAATCAGTTCTGCTGTAATCTGGACCTTCATAATCTGGATTATATACATCTCCTGGTGGCAGCTCAGAAGGATCATCTGCTCCTGTAGGTATTGTTTCAGGACCATCGACTGTTCCAAATTGACAATGTGTTTCTCCCAGGCTCTCTGGCAGAACAACACTGATTCCTGATGTTGCAACGTATTCCCACTCTTGGGATAAATTATCTTCGTTGTCAACTTCAGCCCATATATAACCGCAAGATTTTGCCGTCAATCTAACTTCTTGAAGACATCCCAGGCTTGAATTGAATTTCTCAACACCGATTAGGGTATCTATATTTCTCGCCATGGGTATCTTGTACTCTTTTGCAGGGGTTGGTTGAGGGTCATCACATACGCACAGCGCATTCTGGGCTGATGCAGGTAGGCTAAAAAGTAGACCTATTAGAACAACAGCCGCCAATAATATTCTTATTTTCAAATTAATCACCTCATCTGGTAAAGGCTAGGCTCTTGTATGAATCTGATGCACATCCCGGATTCGAAGAACACCTATATGCTAAAGCCGAAACATTAGGAATATCCATATATCCTCCAGCATGCTTCTTTATTATCTTCCTTTTCATTGAGCCTATCTTTTTTTCATTTCAATCAACCATCAAATAGATGGCGTCTGGCCAGAATGCAATGGAGGCCTTAAAACTGGACGAGGGGCTAGGTGATATGCCTGGGGATCGGGGAATTTTAGCCCTCCTTTTATTGGATGTATGCCAATCTTTTGCATTAATTTAAGGCCCTCATTGCAATTTCTACTACAGCCAGTGAATGCTCAATACAAATGACCAGTTTGATTGAGCCTGCTCCACCCGTCCATTCCGAGGAAGGACACTTTATATACATCTAAGCTAAAGCTATTTATAATCATTGTATTTTTCATTCTTATTTTAGTTCTTAAAAATTATTACTTACATCTAAGAATTTAGGATAATGTAAATTTAACAAAAAATATTTATATTTTAATTATTAGTACATTTTAAGCTTAAGTAAATTACGAAATCACGGGCTACTAAAAATCAGCCAATCAATTTATACAAAAGAAAAGAAAAGGTCCACTTCAACCGGTCTTAAGGCTGAAGAGTTTATAACCCTCTTGGTATTGATGTGATAGGTTCCTATTACGAAGCTGCAGCTTTGAACCCATTCGAAGCAATGAAGGTAAATCCGTCGACCTCAGCTTTGACTTCAATGACGTAATATTCATTTGCCACCGTCGGTACCCATGTATCTGTCTCTATTCGTTCTCTGCTATTTGGGGCGGTAACATAGGATGTGATTTTAACGTCCGGCCTGATTGTTGGAAGTAAGGATTCAAAGATGATTGGGACTGGTTCGCCGACTATATAATTCGTATATTTATCGGGTGACTTGATGACTATTCGCGTATTGGTGGGCCGTGGGCTGTCTCTAACGTTGATAGTCACACTATCCTCATCATCACAGTCGTCACAACGAACGGTTATCAGATACTCTCCGCCTATATCTGGTTTAAGGACATCACCATCAACAAGGGTTTCAGTACCGTCCGGAAGCAACTTGGCGTATGTGCTATAATCATGCACACCTTCATCCCCATAAATGACTGGTATCTCATCCCAAACATAATACTTCTTATCAGATTCTGGTGATGTTATGCTAAATTCACTCGCCGATGCTACAATTACTGAAATAATAAATGTCAACGCTAATATTGATAGTATATTTCTCATTTTTAATCGCCCTCCAATTCCCTAATATGTTCTATCTTCATTACTGAGAGCAATTCTACATTTGGTAGCATATGATCTATCAGCTACAGCTCTCATATCCTTTTTTGCTGCACAGATACTTCAGTACCAACGTTTGGCCGATCTTATGTATTGCAGCCGACTGAAATCCCAGGCCACTCTTTGTAGCAAAGAATTCCTTTACAATTTTAATTCAACAGCAATACCTCCTACTTATGATACTAATTATAGATAAGTACTACAAGTATATAAATTTTTTCAATAGTTGAATTTCAAAAAAGAATTCGGTACTCAAAATAGTAGCAAATCTCTCGGACCAGGGATTTGCTCATCTCCAGTTCCGAAGCAATGTTCTCCGCAGGAATTCCATCGCCATGAAGCTATAGGACTTTCTTAAATCCCTTGATGTACCTATCACAAGCTTCTTCGCTATGAGAGGTCCTCCGTGCGATCTCAGGAGTTGGTATGTTCCGAACAAATTGCTGAATGATAACCTTTTTGTGAGTCAATGTTGGTCCGATATCGTGAACCGTCCCGCGATAAGGCAGGATAACTCCATGTTCCAATTGGAATTCTCTGATATCCTTGCCAATGGTTCCGGCGCTAATCCCCATCAAGAGGCTCACATCTGCTTGATTCAAAACGCCATTCTGCTCATATGCCTCCCGGAGTATCCTGGCTACCTTGCACTTCCGGATCTCCTTAGCAGAGTAACCATCGAGTCTAAGCTTTAAATCATCCTGACTCGCTATGGATAATATGACCGGAAGCATTTTGGTGTTCTCGATGGTCTTATTGCGCCCAGGATGTTTTCGCCGACTCAATTTTGACCCCTCTATTTAAGGAAACGCCAATTCGTTTTTGACCCCCCCAAGAAGGAAAGCCTTCCCTCTCCAAGTACTCTGAGAGGTGGGCGGTAAGGTGAAAACGATGGCAGATGTACGTAGAATCGTAGACCTGTACGAACTCCATAAATCCTACAAAAAAGTAGCCCGCGAACTGAACATATCCCGGAACACTGTGAAAAAGTATCTTCACCAGGTCAAAGATGTGCAAGAAGGATTGGCGGAGGAGATCATTCCCAAAAACCGAAAGATCATTCAGCCCTCTCGCGAAGGTAGAGTCTGATCGATTTTAAAAATCCTGAGAGATATCTGGGTTAAAAAGCCAGAATGACCCGTTTTACGTTCGATGTCAGTGTACTCGTAACCTTCAAAAACATCTTTGCAATCCTTGATATCGCGACGGATTATTCTGCGGGAACTGCAAAGCAGGACAACAAGGTCCTCTTGAGCCAGGAGACCGTCTTGATCAAGAGCCTCGCTGGTCATGCGAAGAATTTTGTGCTTTCTGAGAACAGAGGTGCCTTCTTTGGCTAGGATATCCATATCGTTTTGATCATGAACCGTTAGATGGACAGGGACAGATTTTATTTTTAAATGAATACCCCGCAGCTTGCTGCGGCTGGGATGGTCAGGAAACCGACTTAAGGAAAGCGGCATATTCGATGCCAAATGATTGAGGTTAAAAAGGCAAGTCATTGTGCCTATAAAATTCGATATCATATGGTATTTAGTATAAAATATAGAAGAAAGTTACTCCAAGATATCGATCGTATTAATTATATTAAATTTATATGCAGTGAGATTGGTGAACGATATCATTTCGATTTCGATGCAATTGGTACTGATGGCGATCATGTTCACATCTTTGTTGGCGCTGCGCCAAGATATTCGCCTTCAAGGATTGTGCAAATTGTAAAGAGTATAACCGCAAGAGAATTTTTTAAAAAGTATCCTGAAGTAAAAAAACAGCTTTGGGGAGGAGAATTTTGGAGCGATGGGGGTTATGTTGGAACTGTAGGTGATGGTGTTATGGCTGACACCATACGGAATTATGTTGAAACACAAGGAACGCCTGAAGAAAAGGAAGCCTATAAGCAAATGAATTTGCTAGATTTCGAATGAAGGCAAACGGCGCGAACATGCCCCGCTGCTTGCAGCGGGGTGCGCTGTTTGACCTGCGAAAGTCTTTTTCCAGGAGGCTCGGAGGGCAGATGCTGCATGGAAAGCAATCTGACCTTCATGAAGCTTCTCACTGAAAGTCTCATTGAGAAAATCCCAGATAAGATTCACCAGAGATCGACAAGTAGCCCTCGGAAAGCATAGTCGGTTTCAAGCGTTTAGAACAACCTTTGTTGAGCGCTTCTGACCCAGGGGCCCTTGTAAACCAGATCTGGCTCATCTACTTGCACCATCTGTCCCACCAATGCTCGAATTTGTAGGCATAGATACTTTAATGTAGGGGACATTTGGACGAATAGTAATAATGCCCGTTTAAAATAATAAAAAATATGAAAATGATTAAATTTAGCCATGCACTTGTTAACGAGTATAGCTGCTTTTAATACGTCATCTCCTCTTCACTTCTAATATCGCAGTCTATGTAGATAGTGACTGTAGCCATGTTGGATTCCCAATCTCCATCTGTTACCCTATAGGTGAAGCTGTCTTCTCCACAATAATCCTTGGTGCGAGTATATGCGAAGGAACCATCTGGATTCATGAAGAAATCCGCGGCGTGTGCTGGCTGAGTGTAGCTTGTTACAGATAAAGATTTATCTCCCCAGTATTGATCGTTTTCTAACACTGTAGGATTGCTGATCTCCAGAACACTACCATTAGATGCCATGGAATATTCATCATCCATTACAAATGGGAGTTCTTCTTCGATAGGCACATCTACTGACTCTGATTCAATAAACAGCTCATCCAAGGGAACAGCCTCTTCAATTGGCACTTCATCGGAGTCTGATTCGTTGGCCTGCATATCAGAGCCAGCCCCTTCAGTCTGCATATACATTGAATCATATGCTTCAGATTCTAATCCAGATTTTTGAGTATAGATTAAAGGACTTGTCTCTGATGCAAGACCAGTTATACTATATTTCAACGCATTTGAGAAATAATCAGACGCCTGATTTCTCTGATCAACCGCTATCGCAGTTATATAGGGTTTCAATGTTATACCTGCCGGAACATTCCAGGTATGATATACGGTCACTTTCTGTCCGGATGGATAAAAATCAGTCTCGGTATTGGTAGCGTCGCCCCAATGGATTACATATCGTATCTTGTCTACTTCGTTCGGGTCGGTGGATACAACTGTGAACCTGGCAGGCACTCCAGATTCGACTTCTGCTGGCCCAGAGAGCACCGGATTAGCTGGGGGATAGTTTACATATGGTTCACACATAATCACATTCACAGTCTGTGACCATACCGACTGTGTTCCATGGCTGTCTGTAGCCATCGCTTTGAGAGTAAATGCTTTGCCGTCTCCTGGTGCTATGCCTGACCATTTATGCGTTGCACTAGCATATGTACCAGATGCTACATATCCCGTGGTGGAAGTAGTACCATCTCCCCAGTCAAACGTGTATTTTATCGCGTCCCCTTCTGGATCATGTCCCACGGTTTCGTAGGTGTAGGAGTATCGTGTATCGCCCATCAATTTGCCGATTGGAGCTCTTGGAGCTCTTGGGGGACTATTGGTAGTATCCGTGGTCGCCGGCCCCTTTATCGTAACCGAAAGCGGGCTTGACCAGCTTGACTCCAGTCCCTCCTCATCTGTGGCCTTTGCTTTCACGCTGAAGGTCTTTGTCGTCCCAGAAGCAACCGTCCAGCTATGGGATGCGCTCGCTGCTGTGCCCGAAGATACCAGGGATGTAGCAGATATGGTTCCGTCTCCCCAGTCGAAGGTGTATTTCACCCGATCTCCATCGGGATCAGTTGCCTTAGCAGAATAGCTGTAAGATGATCCCTGAGCTGCCCGATGTGGAACCTGAGGGAGTTGATGGAGCTATTGGTGGATTGTTCACCGGCCGGACCGGTTATGCTAACCGATAATGCACTTGACCAGCCTGACTCCAATCCCCTTCTCATCTGTGGTCTTTGCTTTCACACTGAATGTCTTGGTCGATCCAGAAGCAACCGTCCAGCTATGGGATGCGCTCGCTGCTGTGCCCGAGCTGACCAGGGATGTAGCAGATGTGGTTCCGTCTCCCCAATCGAAGGTGTATTTCACCCGATCTCCATCGGGATCAGTTGCCTTGGCAGAGTAGCTGTAAGACGACCCTGAGCTGCCCGATGTGGGACCTGAGGGAATTGATGGAGCTACTGGAGGATTGTTCACCGGAGCCGGACCCTTTATGGTAACTGATAATGCACTTGACCAGCCCGAATCCAAACCCTTCTCATCTGTGGCCTTAGCGCGCACGCTGAAGGTCTTTGTCGACCCAGAGGCAACCGTCCAGCTATGGGATGCGCTCGATGCTGTGCCCGAGCTGACCAGGGATGTAGTCGATATGGTTCCATCTCCCCAATCGAAGGTGTATTTCACCCTATCTCCATCGGGATCGGTTGTCTTGGCAGAGTAGCTGTAGGACGACCCTGAGCTGCCCGATGTGGAACCTGAGGGAATTGATGGAGCTATCTGGAGGATTGTTCACCGCAGCCGGACCGGTTATGGTAACCGATAATGCGCTTGACCAGCCTGACTCCAGACCCTTCTCATCTGTGGTCTTTGCTTTCACACTGAATGTCTTTGTTGTTCCAGCAGCAACCGTCCAGGTATGAGGTGCGCTCGCTGCTGTGCCCGAGGCGACCAGAGATGTGGCAGATGTGGTTCCATCTCCCCAATCGAAGGTGTACTTCACCCGATCACCATCGGGATCAGATGCTTTGGCAGAGTAGCTGTAAGCGGTCCCTGAGCTGCCCGATGTGGAGCCAGAAGGAACTGATGGAGCTGCCGGCGGGCTATTAATGCTTGGGAGAGCCTCATTGGTTATGGTAATGGATGATGGACTGGAATAGCTAGAGGTCATCCCGTGCTCGTCCATGGACTTTACCCGAATATCAAAGGTCTTTGATCCAGAAGCGACAGCCCATTTATGAAATACTCTTATCGTGATGTCTGGACTGACCAGGCAGGTGGAAGATGCAGTTCCATCACCCCAGTCAAATATATATCTTATCTGATCCTTATCAGGATCTGACGACTTGGTAGTGAAGCCGTAGGATATTCCTGAGGAGCCTGTTGCAGGACCTGAGGGAATTGATGGAATTGATGGAGGATAGTTCTCAATGGAAGCGGAAGAACCTTTTATGGTAACTGACAGTGGACTTGACCAGACTGACTCCATTCCCTTCTCATCTGTGGCTTTGGAGCGCACGCTGAAGGTCTTTGTCGATCCAATATCAACATTCCAGATATGAGATCCACTTGCTGATGCGCCTGAGCTGAGCAGAGATGTGGTGGATACAGTTCCATCACCCCAATCGAAGATGTATTTTACTCTGTCACCATCAGGATCAATCGCTTTGGTTGAGTAGCGATATAGCATCCCTGAGGAGCCAGATGTTGAGCCTGAAGGAATAGACGGTGTTGATGGTGGATTGTTATCGCTGGAGATGGCAGAACCTTTTATGGTAACTGACAATGGACTTGACCAGGCTGACGCCTTCCCGTTCTCATCTGTGGCTTTGGAGCGCACGCTGAATGTCTTGGTCGATCCAGAAGCAACCGTCCAGGTATGAGGTGCGCTAGCTGCTGTGCCTGAGCTGACCAGAGATGTGGCAGATATGGTTCCGTCTCCCCAATCAAATGAATATTTAACCTTATCTCCATCGGGATCATTTGCTCTGGTAGTGTAGCTATAAGATATCCCTGAGGAGCCAGATGTTGAACCTGAAGGAGTAGAGGGTGTTGATGGAGGATTATTAATGCTTGTGGTAGATGAACCAGTTATGGTGACAGGTAACGAACTTGACCAGTCTGAGGCCAGCCCGTAACGATCGGTAGCCTTCACTCTTACGTCGAAGGTATCAGTTGTTCCAGAAGAGACACTCCATTTATGGAAAACTCTTATTGTTAAGCCTTGGTTGACCAAGCAGGTAGTGGAAACAGTTCCATCACCCCAGTCAATGGTGTACCTGATCTGGTTTCCATCAGGATCGATTGATTTGGTGGTATAGCCGTAGTATGTTCCCGATGAGCCAGATGTTGGACCTGAAGGAACAGATGGTTCTGTCGGAGGGCTATTCATTTTGGCTAGATCGAAGGTGTCCGCCTGCGAAAATGAAGCGGTTATGAATAATAAAGCAAGAGACACCAAACACGTAACAACTTTTCCTTTCAAATTCTCACCATCCAATACAAATTTGGATTCTTATCGACTATTGTCGAGAATTGCCATCTTTTTTTAATCATATATAAAACTTATTGTATTAACACCTTCTAATTTTTATAGCTAAGACTAACCTGCAATTCTCATTAACCGATTATTCGACTCGGCATTTCTTGGTAGTATTAATGTACGTATCTATTATAAGTAATTTACTACCTTATTATTAGTACCTATTTGAATCTCAAATTTATGCCTGCAAATACTTTTGCTTCCTGATTCACTCCCTCCAATATCTAGGATTAAATTCGCAACCAATTGACATTAAAGACGGTAATATTTAAGCTTTGCCGTATAAAAGGTATATTTTATCGACACATAAAGAATTTTTTATATTAGTATGTGTTTCCCTTTCACAGTATTCTAATTATAAAAAATAATATTAAATCTCTGTTATTACTACGGCATCGTGCAGGGATAATTAGTTAACCTAATTATGATATTAATATCAGATATGGCAAATGCAAATTTGAAATTTCTTTTTAATATATTAAATTATCTAATTTTTTAATTAATATTGTAGTCAATTGACGTTGAGATTGCCGATATTTATAATTTACTTTATTGTATACTATCAAATTTTTATTACTATTTTCAAGCCTAATTCGAATAATCCAATTATCCTGCTAATATTAAGCCTAATTATCTATAGAACATATATTAAATAAGTAATTGACACAATTTTAAAATAAGAAAAAGAATTTACACTTATTTATAAATAAAATACTGAAAACTCTTGACATTTTCTTGAATTATCTTTTAATATTAACATCTAATAATTAACCACGTCTGCAAAGTTATGAGCAATCTGTTCCTAATATTAGTTAATTTAGTGTTTTTATATTAGCATATTCTCTGGAGGTAATGGAGATGATCAGTCTAAAGGATGAATCACCTGAGAATTCACATCCATCGGTTGTATGCTATGTTATCTGTGAATTTTCTGCCTTATATCAGGCCATTGACTCTCAGCCGCAATGAGAAACTTTCTGCCAGTCAGCCTTTCCCCGATGACCCGAATATCATCCGGCCTGAGAGGCGTTCAACATAAGATTAACTTCTTCAGAGAACATCATGTCCTAGTGCATCGATGACTGGCGTGGCCCTCTTGACTCATCACCTGACAGACAGGTACGCACGCCTTATGGGGCCTGGATGAATGGATGCGAAGCGATGTGATCCGAATGTTCGCGCAGATCTTCGAAGTGGCTTTGGCCGCTTGATAGGGAATTCCTTCGAAGAATCGCTTTCAAGAAACCCTGGGCTGATGGTCAATTTAAGTATTTAATCTAAAAAATATTAGTTAATCTCAACATCTGATCTGGATCTTAGCAATACCAGGATACTTTGCATCACATCTTCCGTTGTTAGCGTTGTACTTGAATACCACATAAGCACCTGGATTTAATCCTGCAGCTCCAGCCGGGTCGTATACAAAAGATCCATCCTCATGGACCTCAATAGTGCCGTACTTGGGGTCGATGGTTATCGACTCAGGATCAGCTACTATTGAGCCTGCCGGGTCATTTGCCAGGATTCCTTTGCTTAGCATCGACCTCCTTAACCTCCTGGCAACTGGCGGTGTACAGCTCATTTTTGATGAACCACGGGCACCCATTTCTGCAGGGGGGATTGGGGCCGGGCTTATTCTCGAAGTCGTTGTCCTCAGAGTTCGCGCATTCCAGTGTCACATCTATGCATTCCGGTCCGACCCGCTTCCAGCCGGATTTAAGCTCTTCGCAGACAGTATAGTCACCGCTCTCCAGTCCGCAAAACTCATAGTAGCCCCCTGTACCGGTCTGTTTTTGATCGAGCACGGCACCACTATCGTCCTTGAGGGTAATCAGCCAGCCAGAGACGCCAGCATCGGTCTTGCTGTTATATTTGTGGCCACTTATGCAAAATAGCGGCTCGTTAAGGAATTCGACCCCTTCCGCACTCTCATCCACAAGGGTCACATCTATGCAGATCGGACCCTTTGGCAACCAGCCATCTCTGGTTTCTTCGCAGACTGTATAGTCTCCAGACCCCAGTTCGCAGAACGAGTAATCGCCGCTCTCATCGGTCGTGGTGCAGACCATTTCGCCATCAGGTTTGATCAGGCAGACCTCCCAGCCAGGAATTCCCTCTCCAGTGCAGTCATTTATCTTCGAGCCATTGATGCAAAGCAATGGAATGTATTCATAGGCGACGCAGATAGTCTCACCGGCATCGCTGCTAATTCTGGCATCGACGGAACCGGATGCATCTATTATTGTGTCATCGACTGCCTGGGTTATAAAGTCCACATTGCCTGAGCCAGTCCAGTCGGCGAGAGCAGCAGGATCGTCGTAGATAAATTCATCGCTATCATTACCGCATACAAAGTCATTGTATGAATCAAATTCATTGCGCCATATTTCCAATGGGACCAGGGCAAATTGCTCTCCAGCCGATACTGTCGTGTCAAGATGAACAATTGTATGGGCGGACCAAAAGTCTTCGGCATCAATGGCAAAGGATTGACAAGCCGAAGCATCCACAGTCACTTTAACCCTTGTCAAAGTACCCAGGTTCGGATCGAACTGGGGAAATGATGCGATTTGGATAGAAGGGATACTATTTTCGAACATAAAACAATGCTCCTCATATTTCAGGGCGGAGCCCATCTGGCCAAAAACCAGCCCCAAAAAGGCGACCAGCAATATCCAATTTGTCCGTTTCATTAAGATACACCACCACATGGGAATTTCAGCTATTTTTTTATCGAGTAATCCCGCCTAATCTGATATTATTTAGAAGGATTTCTTTAATATTTATAAAGCTTAAGCTATTTAAAGTTAATGCTTATCAGATAAAAATATCAATTAAAAAGAGATATCTGCTATCACATGAGCAAAACCAGCACACTGCCTGGCTTTCATCTCCTGGCCAAGCCCACAGGAGCGTCATGCAATTTAGGCTGCAAATACTGCTTTTTCCTGTCCAAAAAGAGCCTTTACCCAGGCAGCAGTTTCAGGATGTCCGACGAGCTTTTGGAGAACTACATCCGCCAGTACATCGAAGCCCAACAATGCCCTCTGGCCACCATTGCCTGGCAGGGGGGCGAGCCCACTCTGATGGGCCTGGACTTCTTCCAGGCGCTCGATTGAGTGTGAAAAGAAGTACATGCGCATGTACCCGAATATGCTCATCCAGAACACCATGCAGACCAACGGCACTCTCCTGGACGACGAATGGTGTCGGTTCTTCCGGGAGAACAACTTCTTAATCGGCTTATCTTTAGACGGGCCAAGAGAGCTTCATGATGCCTACCGGGTGGACAAATCGGGAGGGCCCACCTTCGATAGAGTGATGAACGCCGCCCGGCTCCTTCGCCGGCACAAGGTGGACTACAACATCCTGACCACCGTCCATGCCGCCAATGGCGAGCATCCCCTGGAGGTCTACCGCTTTATCAGAGATGAGGTCCGGGCCAACTTCATCCAGTTCATACCCATTGTGGAGAGGGACAACGAGACCGGATTCCAGGAAGGAGATCATGTCACCGATCGCTCAGTCGAGGCTCGTCAGTACGGCCGCTTTCTGATCTCGGTTTTCGATGAATGGGTGCGACGGGATGTGGGGCGGATGTTCGTGCAGATCTTCGATGTGGCCCTGGCCGCCTGGATGGGAATGCCTCCCGGAATCTGCGCCTTCTCCGAGAGATGCGGCACGGCCATGGCCTTGGAGCACAACGGGGACATGTACTCATGCGATCACTTTGTGGAGCCGAAATACTACCTGGGCAATATCAATGAGAGGAGCATGGCCCAGATAGCCAGCTCTAAAAAGCAGCAGAAAGTTCGGCCGGGATAAGCTGGATACTCTGCCCGAATACTGCCTCCGCTGCGAGGTGAGATTCGTCTGCAACGGCGAGTGCCCCAAGAACCGCTTCATCAAGACGCCCGATGGAGAATCGGGGCTCAATTATCTCTGCGCCGGCTACAGGGAGTTTTTCAGGCACATCGACGGACCCATGCGCTTTATGGCCCACGAGCTGCGCTCAGGCCGGGATGCGGCAGAGATTATGAAGTACACCCGGAACGGCCAGGTTCCCCAGGTGATCTATAAGCCCGGTAGAAACGATCCCTGCCCCTGCGGGAGCGGACTGAAGTATAAGAAATGCCATGGGAAAGGAAGTTAAACCTGAAAGATGAGCGCAGGGGAAGCTAATGAATTAATGAGAAGTTTAGACCTGGCGAGCTGAGAGGACCAGTTTTGGGAATGGGTGATTGATATCATTCTGGTTGGAATCATCTGGCACCGGATGATGGTGGTCTTCAGGCTGGAGGCGCTTGGCTATGATGGGGCACTGCTGCATTCCTTAGGTGGAAAGCTTTGGGAAGGCTTTTCTTCTTCTCATTGACTGCCTTATTCCCTGGGTGGTCTATAAAGGAAGCAAGCAGCGCTTATACCTCTAATAAAAGAGCAGCTTGATGATACCATCCTCAGGAACATAAAAGAGGAGAAGAGGACGAAATTATACGGGAGCTTGCTCTTGTACATTGCCGATGGGGGGATGAAAAGGAGGCCATCCAGAAGGGATGCCTTCAACATAATTTTGGGTGCGTCTCTCATCTCCACAGCGGCGGGCATTGCAGTGGTTGCTCCTTTCTTTTGCTGGAGAACGTAAGGGCGATATTCATAAAAATGGCTTCCTTTGAGGCCACACTAGACCAGGAGATCAGCGGGATTTCCTAGATATTGCGTTTGATACGCTATTCTAACGGATTCCGACTTTGCTCTTAATCACTGAGATATCACGTTCAATTCTACGTTGCCATTCCCGGCTGCCAACAAGATCCTCGCGAAGGCCCCTAATCTCCTCAAGTGTTTCCTTTTGGTTTTCCGCCATTGAGCCCATGTTTTCAGCCATTGAGCCCATTTTTTCAGCCATTGAGCCCATATTTTCAGCCAACGAGTCCATTTTTTCATTCATCGAGCCCACTTTTTCATTCATCGAGCCCACTTTTTCATTCATCGAGCCCATATTTTCAGCTAACGAGTCCATTTTTTCATTCATCGAGCCTAATTTATCATCTATTGAACCTAATTTATTATCTGATGAGCTAGACCTTTCATTCATCTTTAGCATAAGAGGGATTGCCTTGTCTAACTGAACAAAAGAGCAAAACATCGCTAACTCACTAGCTCGCCCTATATCTTCATCGTAAGGTTCAAAGGCTACTTCGGATACTTCGGCAAGTTCAGGTCTCTTCTCTGTGGCTACCTGTTTGAAGGTGGCTATTCTGCCTTCATCAGCTTCCACAAGGGCTATTACCTGTTGCTGGCCGTCTTTATCCCAGTTATAAACGGAAAGCCCAGGAATAGCCAGGTTCATGGCATGTTTTAGAAGGAATACCCTGTATCCCACATCATGCACTCTGGCTCCGGTGATTAAGATTTTGAGCTTCATTTTAGCTTTCGGGTATGGTTTCGCTTCTATTTGGACGTTTCCCTGTCTTTAACATTATTCAATATGGAGCTGGATGCCGCCAGAGATCTTGTCTGAGGTCTTCAGGATTCAGCTCTCGGATGAATTTTTTCGCAAATTTTTTTTATCTCGTATCCTGACACATGCTAGCACATATTTTAAATAGTTAAAAGTTGAGTGTATCTTATCTAAAAAAGAGGAGATGATGACGACCTCTGTTATGGAGCAGCCCAGCAAGAGAATTGGAGCCACTGGTACTGGCAGGACTAAGGATTTCCGAATTGCCTAAAATGCGGACCGATTTAAGGCACAATTTTAGATTAATTAATTTCACATGATCTGGAGGAATTACAAAATGATAAAGGAAAGACCTAAGGAAGAAATGGTTGCCATGGTATCTATCGCTGTTCTGTTCTTTGTCTTGACCGGCGTTTTTGAATCCATGGCCCTGGAAATGAATACGGACCGTCCTGGAATGGACTACAATAGTTTCGACCTCGCTGCTGCCAACCCGACTCTGTGCGAGCAAGCCTGCAATGCTGATCCCAACTGCCGGGCTTTCACCTATGTCAAACCTGGAGTTCAGGGGGCCAACGCTCGATGCTGGCTGAAAAACGACATTCCTGCAGCCAATCCCAGCGACTGCTGCGTCTCCGGTGTCAAAGGCTCCATCGCTTCGATGGACTTAACCGGGGTCTGGAACTGTGATGACGGCGGCAAGTACTATATTCGCCAGCTAGGAACAAACGTCTGGTGGTATGGCGAGCTGGATCCCAATATGCCGAGCTGGTCCAATGTCATGCGCGGCACTATCAGCGGCAATATGATCGACGCCGAATGGACTGACGTTCCCAAGGGAAGCGTTATGCAGTACGGCAATCTGGCCCTCCAGATCGAGTCCGATAATAAATTGGTGGCCCTCTCCAAGACAGGAGGATTTAGCGGTTCGGTCTGGACGAGGTAGAGCTGGGAGTCTATTGACTGCGCTCCATCGCCGGATCCCTTTTTTTCTGTGATCATGATTACGGTTGTTGCTATATGCCGGCGGAAGACGTATATTCAAAATCCAGCATGCATAGCGGGCAGTGAAATACTCTCTTTGCGGGCGCGAGCAGATTTGGCAGGTGCTGGCTGGCTATGCGCGCGTCACGCCCGCGGCGCGAGTGTGAAGACGGGAAGGCTTTAAATTTTATAATTTAATAAATATGCTCCAGGCGGGCGGGGATGGAACGGTTTAGCACCCATGCCATTGTCTTCCTAGCTAGGACCGGATTCCTTTCAGCCTGCATTTGCGTTTCTGCAATCTGCCTCTCCCTGATCGAAGTGGTTTCAGGGCGAGGTTTAGGAATAACCACATCATATTTATATCTTCATAAATGTATTACTAAGTGAGGAAAGAATGAGCGATACCATTGAGGTCTCCAGGGATGTCTTCGAGCCCATAACCGATCTGGTTAAGATTGGCCTCTTTAAAGATGAAAAGGAGGCTCTGAAGAATCTAGTCCTGGATCAGGCTAAAGCAAAGATCCATTACTTCGATTCCATGATCCTGGAGATGAGGTCGAAATACAATATGAGCTATGAGGACTTCAAACGCCGTATAGAAGCAAGGAGGGAAGAGGAGGTCTTTGAAGAGTGGGATGACTTCATCATCTGGGATGCCTACGAGTCAGCCAAAAGCTACTGGCTGAAAGTGGAAGGTAAATTATCGGGAACTCAGAATGACCATATTACATATTATGAGGACCCTCATAGACTTTTCTATCTTGCAAGAATATAATGAAAAAGTTCAACCGCGTGGCGATAAGCTGAAATCCTTGGCAAAATTAGTTGACTGGGATGCGTTTCTGCGATTCGAAGACGATCTATATAAAAATAGAACTGAACGAGGCGGTAGGCCAAATATTAGCATTATTATAATGATTAAGCTCCTCATACTCCAACAACTGTATGGTCTATCAGATCCCCAATTAGAGCTTCAGGTCGCAGATAGAATATCGTTTCGCGTTTTTTTAGGGACAACAGAAGTTATCCCTGATTATACTACCGTGTGGCTGTTTCGCGAAAGATTGATAAAAAACGGTAAGCTTGATGCCATCTGGGAAGAATTCACAAATCAGCTCAAGGCTAAAGGATATGAGGTGAAGAAGGGGGTCATTCAAGATGCCACTTTTATAACATCTGATCCAGGTCATGCTAAGAGCGATGTCCCACGAGGGAAGGAAGCCAAGACCAGAAGAAGCAAAGATGGTGAATGGGCGAAGAAAGGAAACAAATCATATTTCGGATACAAGGGACATGCGAAAGTGGATACAGAGAACCACTTCATCTGGGAGGTTGAGACAACCGTCGCCAATATCCATGACAGCCGGGTGGATTTAGCAAACGAGGGCGAGGTTCGATACGGCGATAAAGGCTATCATGGCGCAGAAACCAAGGGATACGATGCAGCCATGAAAAGAGCAGCAAGGGGGCATCCGCTTAGCATTTTTGATGAATTGCGAAACAAAAGAATCAGCAGTATTCGATCTCCTGTGGAAAGATGCTTTAGTGTCATAAAAATAGTATTCAAATCAGGTCATGTTATGGTAACAACAGTTGAAAGAGCTGCAGTCAAAATGACGTTCAATGCTATCGGTTATAACTTGTTCAACCTTCTTGGCAAGGTCGCCAAAAAGGCTGCCTAGCGGAAGCTATGGAGAAAAACGCGAAAAGTATCAAGAAATGATGACAAAATAGGAAAAAGATGTCGAATAATGGAGGATTACACAAAGAAATGAGAGTTTAAATTGAAAATATTAACGTAGTCCTTTTCAGAGATGCTAATGCAACGATATTCGAAATCCTCAGATTAAGGATATATTGGACACCTTATCTTGCAGCGATATCATCCTGAAGGTGGATGTCATCGTACTCGTCGAGGAGCCGGGAAAGCAAGCGTTGCGTGCCAGAGCCTCCCTGAAGAATGGTTTTTGCTGCACGTGACTGAGGCTCTTGGAAAGAGCTTTAGAAGCTACTCGTATCATCTCCAAAAAATGATAAGCTGGTCAGACGATGGGATAATGCTCCTCACTGGCCAGGGATGAAGACTAAACGAGATAGCATATTCAAAGATCCATATCTGTTTGACTTCCTTGGAACTGCCGATCCACGCCGGGAGCGAGAAGTGGAAAAAGGGCTGATAGACCACATCCAGCGCTTCCTCCTGGAGCTTGGAGAAGGATTTGCCTTTGTGGGAAGACAGGTTCACCTCGAATTCGCAACTAAGGACTATTACCTTGACCTATTATTTTATCATCTGAAGTTGCGCTCCTACGTAGTGGTTGAATTGAAATCTATTTCATCGAGGTCGAATACGCCCTGCGTGGAATCCAAAAGCCGATGGGTGTTGCAGGCTGGGAGACAAAGCTTGTGAAGACTCTGCCTGAAGAGCTGCAGAGCAGACTGCCAAGCGTGGCCGAGATCGAGGCTTGAACTGACCTGGGATGAAAATGAAGGGGCCTGACCTCATGGAAGAGAACAATCCAGGGGGAGTGCGACCAGCTTCGAAGATCAAGAAGATAACCTGTGTGCGGATGTACAACCTGATCAACGGTCACTGGGAAGAACGGATAGCTGAGCTGGAGGCAGGACTCTCTTCTACCTCATACGATACCGAGGAGATCTATCTTAAGCGTCAGATAGAATGGATGCGAGAGACTCGGGCGGCTGTAGTGGTTAGTGAAGAGCAGGGCGAGGTCGATAAGTTCCGCAAGAGCGGCCTGGACATAACGCCCCATCGCAGACTCATCAAGGAAGGCATCGACCTGTCTGAGTCAATGCGCAGCAAATCCCAGTTTCATAACATGCAGCGGATTAGTCTGGACGACGCCTTCAAAACCGATGAACATCCGTTTCGCATCGCCATAGTCTGCGCCATGTGGCTGACAGGATTTGATGTGCCGAGCCTCTCTACCCTCTACCTGGACAAGCCTCTGAAGGCCCATACTCTGATGCAGGCCATAGCTCGGGCTAACCGCGTGAACGAGGGCAAGAACAACGGCCTGATCGTCGACTACTGCGGCATCCTAAAGCACTTGCGTCGAGCGCTGGCAACCTTTGCTGGTCCCCGCCCAGATAGATGGTGAACCGGGCGGTGAGATCGATCCGGCCAGGCCAGAGGAGGAGCTACTGTCCGATCTGGCCGAGGCGATCAGCTTTGTGCGGGCCTTCCTCGATGAGCGGAATGCTCCTTTGGATGACATAATCCAAAAGACAGGCTTTGAGCGCAATGCAGCTATCGCGGCCTGTAAAGAGGCGGCCAACGAAAATGATGAGACGCGCAAGCGCTTTGAAATCATGTGCCGGGAGGTCTTCAAAAAATTCCGAGCTTGCATCACCCTCCAGGACATAAACGCCTATCGTGATGATCGGGATGCGGTCAACATCGTTTACAAGAGCCTCCAGCAGGATCGAGAAAAGGCTGACATCACAAACATCATGAGACAACTCCAACAGCTAGTGGATGAAGCAATCGATGTCCGGTCCGAAGCGGTGACTAAGCCTGGGGAGCCGTACGATATCAGCAAAATCGACTTCGTCCGGCTCAAACAAGAGTTCGAGAGATACAAGAACAAGAACACAGTGGTTCAGAACTTGCGTCAGGCAGTGGAGATCCGATTGCAGAGACTGCTACAGCAAAATCCCTTGCGCACAGACTTCCAGCAACACTACGAGAAGATCGTTGCCGAATACAACCGTGAGAAGGATTGGGCAACAATTCAACAGACCTTTGAGGCATTGCTCAAGCTCGTCCAAGGACTCAACGAAGAAGAAAGCAGAGCAGTACGAGAGGGACTTGATGAAGAATCATTGGCCATCTTCGACCTGCTGAAAAAGCCAGATCAGAGGGGCGCTGATATTAAGCGCATCAAGAAAGTGGCCGTTGAATTGTTGAAAACGCTGAAGGAGGAAAAGCTCCGGGTTGATCAATGGCGCGATAAGGAAGCAACTCGTGATGCTGTTCGAGTGACTATTCATAACTTTTTATGGAATGAAGATATAGGCCTTCCTGTTGGCCTGTATTCAGAAGCTGATGTAGCACAAAGGGCAGAAGATGTATTCAGACATGTCTTTTGGGCTTATCCCACATTGCCATCTCCTTACTATAGCGCATCGGTGGCATAGGGAAAGAAGATACTGCCTGTGAAAAAGAAAAGCTTGAGAAAGGGATGTAATTCCAGATCCTTTCTCAATTCTACTTGATATCCCGGTGATACTCCTGCAGCGACTTCACTCCCGAATGGCCGGCCCTTGAGGCACTAATCCCCTTCGCCGCCGCCGAGGCAGCAGCAATGGTGGTGATATAAGGCACCTTGTATTTGATTGCTGCCTTTCGGATATAAGAGTCATCATACTGGCTGGCCTTGCCGATGGGGGTGTTAATCACCAGCTGAATCTCCTTGTTCTTGATGGCGTCATCGATATTGGGCCGGCCCTGGTAGATCTTCTTGATGATCTCCGACTGGATGCCATTCTCTGCCAGGACCGCTCGGGTCCCGCTGGTGGCCTTGATGGCGAAAGCCCAGCTTCTGGAACTCCCGCGCAACCTCCACCAGCTTCGCCGATCGGTCCTTGGCGGCCACGGTGATCATGACCGTCCCCTCTTCGGGAAGGGAGGGCTTGGCCGCTTCTTCCGCTTTGTAGAAGGCCATGCCGAATGAGTCGGCCAGCCCCAGGACCTCTCCAGTAGAACGCATCTCCGGGCCCAAAAGGGGGTCGACCTCCGGGAACATATTGAAGGGGAAGACCGACTCCTTCACCCCAAAATGAGGGATAGTCCTCTTCTTTAGATCCAGCTCGTCCATTCTCTTATTCATCATCATCTGAGTGGCTATCCTGGCCATGGATACATTGCACACTTTGGATACCAGCGGCACCGTCCGGGAGGCGCGGGGATTGGCCTCCAGCACATAGACCACATCGTGACTGATGGCATACTGCATATTCATCAGGCCCACCACATGCAGCTTCTGGGCGATCTTGCGGGTGTACTCTTCTATGATTCGGAGGTGCTCAGCAGAGATGCTCACCGGAGGGATAACGCATGCCGAATCGCCGGAATGAATGCCCGCCTGCTCGATATGCTCCATCACTGCGGGCACAAAGGCCTCATGGCCATCGGATAGGGCATCGGCCTCCGTCTCCAGGGCGTTCTCTAAGAAGCGATCGATGAGAATGGGCCGCTCCGGGGTGACGTCGACCGCCGCAGCGACGTACCTTTCGAGCATCTCCTCGTCGTATATCACCTCCATCCCCCGTCCGCCCAGGACATATGAGGGCCGGACCATGAGGGGATAGCCGATCCTTGCCGCTACCTCCAGCGCCTGGTCGAGGTTGCTTGCCATTCCCGATTCCGGCATGGGTATCTCCAGCTCCTCCATCATCATCCTGAATCGGTCTCTGTCCTCAGCCAGATCTATGGCATCCACCGAGGTCCCCAGGATCTTCACCCCTGCCTCCTCCAGCTCCCGGGAGATGTTCAGGGGCGTCTGGCCGCCGAACTGGACTATCACCCCTTCAGGCTTCTCCTTCTCATAGATGCTGAGCACATCCTCCACCGTCAGTGGCTCGAAGTACAGCTTATCCGAGGTGTCATAATCGGTCGAGACCGTCTCTGGATTGCAGTTGACCATGATGGTCTCAATGCCCATATCCTTAAGGGCAAAAGCGGCATGAACGCAGCAGTAGTCGAACTCAATTCCCTGGCCGATGCGGTTGGGCCCTCCTCCTAAGACCATGACCTTTCGCCGGCTGCTGCTGGGATCTTATCGCTGGTGGGGTTATCGGGAGCATTGTATGTGGAGTAATAGTAGAAGGCATTCTCCACCCCGCTCACGGGCACCGGCTCCCAGCCCTGCACAATTCCCAGGGACTTGCGCCGCGCCCGGATCTCAGCCTCCGGGACAGCCAGGAGCTTCGAGAGGTATCGGTCTGCAAAGCCATCCCTCTTGGCCCGGCCCAGAAGCTCGTCTGGCAGATCGGCCAGTGACTTGCCCTTGTAGGCCAAAATCTCCTCTTCCAGCTGCACCAATTCCTTCATCTGCTGGAGGAACCAGGGCTTGATATGGGTCAAATGATAGAGCTTTTGGATGTCGGCACCCTTTCGGATCGCCTCGTAGAGAATGAACTGCCGCTCGCTTGAGGGCTCCTTGAGAAGCATCATGAGCTCTTCAGAAGATCTGCTATTATAGTCCCGGGCAAAACCCAGGCCATACCTGCCGTTCTCCAGTGAGCGTATGGCCTTCTGGAAGGCCTCCTTGTAGGTCTTGCCGATGCTCATTGCCTCACCCACCGCCTTCATCTGGGTGCCGAGGACGTCCTTTGAGCCCCGGAACTTCTCGAAGGCCCAGCGGGGGAACTTGACCACAACGTAATCTCCTGAGGGCTTATACCTCTCCAGGGTTCCCTCCTTCCAGTAGGGTATCTCATCCAGGTTCAGGCCGGCGGCGAGCTTCGCCGAGATCAGGGCGATGGGAAATCCGGTGGCCTTGGAGGCGAGGGCGGATGAGCGGGAGGTGCGGGGGTTGATTTCTATCACCACCACCCTTCCGGTCTTCGGATCGTGAGCGAACTGGATGTTTGTCCCGCCGATGACCTTGATGGCCTCAACGATCCGGTATGAGAAGTCCTGCAGCCTATCCTGCAGCTCCTGGGATATGGTGAGCATGGGGGCAGTGCAAAAGGAGTCGCCTGTATGTACGCCCATGGCATCCACATTCTCTATGAAGCAGACGGTGATCATATGATTCTTGGCGTCCCTGACCACCTCCAGCTCCAGCTCCTCCCAACCGGCGACCGACTCCTCGATCAGCACCTGGCCGATCAGGCTGGCGGCAATTCCCCGGCTGACCACCGTCCTCAGCTCTTCAGCGTTATAGACCAGACCGCCTCCTGTTCCTCCCATGGTGTAGGCCGGCCGGACGACAACCGGGTAACCGAGTTCCAGGGCCACCTTTTCCGCATCCTCAACCGTATAGATCGCAGTGCTCTTGGGAACCTCGATCCCCAGGGAGTTCATGGTATCTTTGAAGATGATCCTGTCCTCACCCCGCTCGATGGCATCCAGCTTCACCCCTATAACCATAACATTGAACTTATCCAGAATGCCTGCGCGGGAGAGCTCAAGGCTCAGGTTGAGGCCGTTTTGCCCCCCCAGGTTTGGCAGCAGTGCATCCGGCCTCTCCTTTTCGATGATCTGAGCCAGCCTCTCCACATTAAGCGGCTCAATATAGGTGGCATCAGCCATCCCCGGATCGGTCATAATGGTAGCTGGATTGGAGTTGACCAGGACTATTTTGTATCCCAGGGCCTTTAGCGCCTTGCAGGCCTGGGTGCCGGAGTAATCGAATTCGCAGGCCTGACCGATAACGATCGGGCCAGACCCGATGATCATGATCTTGTTTATATCTTCTCGCTTGGGCATCTTTCCCGACCTCTTACTTGAACGCTAATAGAGCAATCGAATTCCTATTTTATCCCTTCCATCCGTTCGCAGATGAGGTCCTGGATATAGAAATTTTATAATAATTTGGTCTCACTTCAGGCAGACGGGGAACATCTCATTCCCTCGTAACTCTCACTTTACAAGCTTGAATTCAGGATGTTTGAAAATATAATATTTTAAATAAAAAATGTTTGAAATGAGCTTTATATATTTTATTTAAATTAGTTGTAAAATTATTATGTTTTTTAAACTTTAATTTTATTATTTAATATTGTACTGAAATTATTATATATTAAATTATGTACTAGAATAAAAGTTGTCAATAATCTGATTACTACTATAATGATATATTAAAATTAAAAATTTTATAATTTTATTTCAAATCAAGTAGATTTTGAGAAGACTTAAGGTGACTGATGAAATGCCAGATGAAATACCATGTGATTATGCTTTATTCCATAAACTATGTGTATCGCATCTTCGCCCCAGGGGAAATTTTCTCTTTTGCCAACTGGATCATTCCATACACTACATGAATATACCCTCCCTGGCGCATATACTCATTATTTACGAGATGGAAATAGTCCTGCAAATCAAATTGGTTTTGCTGTCCCATTCATTCGTATATACTATAAGATTACAGGGCTTCGAAAAAATTAATACATAAAATTTTATAGAATATTAACTAGGTTCATTCTGCTATACTTTCTGCCCCAAGTAAATATTTATAAAAATAAACGATTTAAAACCTTTTATCATCAATCAGTTTTATTTATAAAATTTATAACTATATTAACAAGAGATTTGGCAAGTTAAATCAGTTTTTATTAAAGTTATTTATTTATGATTATGATGAATTGATTATGTTTTAAAATTATCATAAAATCAAAAAACAAAATAAACACTTTATTCTATTAATTATCTCAGAAATAATTTATTGTTTAATTTTTCTGAAAATAGAATTTTATTAAATTTTTCATATTAGAGTCATGATTTTGGGGTAAAAAGTTAGAGTTAAGAAAGGCTGAGATTTAATGAGAGAAAGACGATCATAGGAGGAGGATAAAAAGGAAAAACAGGTGAAGAAGAAAAGGAAAAACAGGTGAGAAGAAAAATAGGAGAGGAAGAAGTAAAAATCGAGATCAGGGATCTAAGCAGCCTGAGCGTATTGAAGAGTGATGGATTTTGATGGAGTATATTGCAGCCCCCAACAGGGTCCGGTCTATATGGGATTGGATGCCCAAAAAGAGAGGGCCAGACTAATCCTTAAACAGATCTAGCTGAGAATAAAGTTCAGAGCAGATCCCACAACAAGAGCAGCTACAAGCCTTAAAGCTACTGATTTTGCCGTTCCCGAGACGCCAAGCTCCTTGAGCATCACCATGAATGTGGCAACGCAGGGCATATACATGGCCAATACCACGGCCGCAATGACATACTGCACCGGGTTCATATCCAGGGGAGCGAACATGCCTATCCCAACGTCCTTGCGGAGAAAGCCGATGATCAATGCCGTGGCCGCATCGCTGGGAAGCCCGAGCAGCCCGGATACAACCGGCTTCAACTCCTCGCCGATCAGGTGCATCAGTCCGGTCAGATAGAAGAAGTTCATTATGATCATCCCCAGGCCGATATAAGGCACGGCCTCTTTCAGGAACTCCCGCACCCTGATGAAGGTCTTCTTCAATAGGGCTTTTGGATTGGGCATCCTGTAGGGAGGGATCTCCAGGAAGATCTCCGGCGACTCACCGCCAATGAACTTGTGGAGCAGATAGCCTGTGACGACGAAAGAGAAGAACAGGGTGGCATAGACTGTGAAGATATATCTGAGGCCATAGGGAGCGAGAATGCCGAATATCATGGCGCTCTGGGAGGCGCAGGGAATAGCCATAGTCATCAGGGTGGCAGCCAGATACCTCTGCTTGGCCGATTCCAGTATTCGGACCGAGAGGACGGCAGGAACGCTGCAGCCCATTCCCAATACGCAGGGGAGGATAGCCGCTCCGTGCAGGCCGATCCTGTGCATGAAGGCATCCAGGATGACGCTCAGCCTGGGAAGGTAGCCTATATCCTCCAGGATTCCCAGGAGCAAATAGAAGGGAATCAAAAACGGCAGGACTACTCCCAGAGGAATATAGAGGCCGGTGGTCAGAATTCCAAAGGACTTTAAGAGCTCCGGACTGCTGCCGATCAATATCTCCTTTAATAGTTCCGAGCTGATATGGCTCTGCACCAAATCGGTAATGAAATTGGAGTAGGCGATGAAAATGGGGTCGGTGACCCTCAGCTGCAGCGTCTCGCCTATCTCGATTATCAGGCTGAAGGATAGATATAAAATAAGCACGGCAATGGGAATCCCTGTCAGGGGTTTGAGTGAGATGTCCTCCAGCCGGTCAAAAAAGGATGGATGCCGGTGCAGGACCTTCTGGCTCTTCTCCGCTATCTCCCCTATCCGCGCCCAGCGCTGGTCAGATGATTCAAAATGCACAGGCTTAGGGGTTTTCGCCTTTCCTATGGCCTCGACCAGATCGTAGATCCCCTGGCCGCTCACTGCCACCGTGGGAACCACATCCACCCCCAGCTCCTCTGCCAGGGTGATGGTATCGATCTCGATTCCCTTGCGCGTTGCCACGTCCCAGAGATTGAGAGCCACCACGGTGGCTAGACCCCTCTCCAGGAGCTGTAAGGTTAGGTTTAGATTTCTCTCCAGATTGGTGGAGTCGATTACATTCACCACCACATCTGCACCCTGGGCCAGGATCTGGCCGGTCACCTCCTCCACCTTGGAGGTGGGATCAAGAGAATAGACGCCAGGCGGGTCTATGAGCGTCGCCATCCTATCCCCTAGCTTCATTCTCCCTTCCGTATACTCGATCGTAGTGCCTGGGTAGTTTGCTGAGACTACCTCGATTCCTGTAAGCCGGGAAAAGATCACGCTCTTTCCCACATTGGGATTGCCCATCAGGAGGATCTTCAAGATCTATTGCTCCTGTTAATTCATTTGCATCTCTTCTACCACCAGATAACCGCTATTATAAAAACTTAGTTTATCCGAACTCCAATTATCGGGCAACGCCCGATTTCTAAGATTCATCTGCGACTTTTTTTAGCTATTCTCCGGATTTTATCTTGGCGTAATGTTCAAATAGCATGACTCCTTATCATTCTTAAAAAAATTATTAAGAGATACCTATGTATCAGGGGCCATCCTGGTGTTTGGATGCACGAGGAAATGGATGCTCTCTGGGAAGAATCTGAGATGAAAAGTGGGAGGACACAATGCCGATTACGATGCTGATACCAATTGGAGTTATAATGTTGAGCGGTGCTGTAGGAGGAATCGTGAATGCGCTTGTCAGCGATAATGGCTTTGTCAAGCCCAGCGAGGAGAGCGCAGGAAGGGTTACAATCATCCGTCCCGGATTTGCCGGCAATATCCTCCTGGGAGCGGTTGCCGCCTTCATTTCCTGGGGCCTCTATGGAGCCTTTGCCGATGCCGTTCTATTTGGGACTGCCTCCGGAATTGGAGCAGAGGAGATATCCGTCTCCATCTCCTCCATCGCCGGCGCTCTGCTGGTGGGAATCGGTGGAGCCCGCTGGCTGACCAATGAGGTGGACAAGAAGCTCCTCCGGACAGCCGCAGCCACTGCTGCCGCCTCAAAAGCAAACTTCGACGACTCCCAGAAGATCGCCATGGCAACTCCTGCCCAGGCCTTCAATATCGCCAAGAAGATGTACCAGAACGAGCAGAATTGGCCCTGATGGGCCCTTATGATCACAGAGTGCATGCAGGCAATGCAGGTGACGTCTGGAAGCATTTCCTCCTGCTTGAGGCGGCTGATTGCCTCCTCACCCCCGATAGCAGCCTGGTTTATGCAGAGAGCCATGTGGGACGCCCAAAGTATGCCTTAAAGCCATCTGGTGATTGGGAGAGCGGAATCGGCAGAATCTGGCCGGCTCTGCCTCTCCTAAAAGACTTTCCTTATTTCGATATCCTTACGGAATTGAATTCCTCTGAATCGCTCCCTCCTTCTGCAGATAGAATGCTATCCAGGGTCTGCTCTACTGGTGGCAAAGCTGGCAAAAAGAAAAAAATCAGACCTGAGGATGCAGATCTGGGATATCGACCCCTCAGTCCAGGCCGCCTGGACTGAATATCTTGATGATTCCACTATTTCATTTCATCTGAAAGATGGCTTTGCCGGAGCCAGGTCAATCTTAAAGAGCTCTTCTCCCGGACTTCTGCTGATAGATCCTCCTTTCATATATCCAGGCGATAAGAGAGCGGCAGAAGAGCTTTTCCTCGCAGCCAGGGAATCGGGCTGGACGGTGCTCTGCTGGCATATGAATTACTCTGTTCCTGAAAAGCTTCACCTCCAAAATGAAATTCATCCGGAGCAATCACCATTCATATGTCGATCATCATCCTCGGATCAGTTCACGGAACTTTTCCTTCAGTTCTCCCGGATTGGGCTGGAATATACTGACGCTGCCGGCTGCGTCATCCGGGCAGCTTCACGAGATACTGCCTTGATCGATCGCATTTCAGAAAGGGCAGGGGTATTCGTAAATATAATGAATAAGTTTGTGCAATCCAACTGCATTGATTCTAAATGAAGATATGCGGCAAAAATGAGAAAAATCATATTCCAGCGCGATCGCTTTATCGAAATAATTATAACACATTGGCCGCCTATCTGAACTATAGGGTGCTATCTGAACTATAGGGTGCTATCTGAACTATAGGGTGCCTATCTGAAATATAGGGTGCCTATCTGAAATATAGGAGCCGCCTATCTGAAAGAGATGCTAAATATGGAGGTGTTAGCTGGAATTGCCAAAGATGCTGTCGGCACTGTGCTCTTCCATCCTCATGATGGATTCAATTCCCTTTGGAACTGCCGATGATTAAATATAACAATAAAAAAATGAAATAAAAATTTAAATAAATATTAAATACATATTGAATATATATCACACTACTCAGGAGCCCGAAATGCAGGAATCACTTAACCCGGAATCATATGATAATTTAGCCTTCTGGCAGGATATAAAGGATAAATGGCCTGGCAAGTTCAGAGATAAGGAGCGCTTCATCTTCCAGGAAATTCGCCCTGGCAACAGGATATTCGTGGGAACAGGCTGCGGGGAGCCTCAGCATCTGGTTAAATCGCTCCTTGATTTCGTCAAAGACAAGCCCAAAGCCTTTCTTGATGCTGAATTGATAAATATAGTGATCCTTGGGGTGGCACCATATACGGACGAAAAGTTCCAGAGCAACTTTCGGCTCAACTCCTTTTTCATTGGCGACCATACCAGAAATGCGGTCAATCGAGGGGCTGCCGACTATACCCCCATCTTCCTATCAAACCTCCCCCAGCTGATTCGATCGGAGAGAATACCGCTGGATGTAGCTCTAATCCAGACCACTCTCCCGGACAGGGACGGCAGAATGAACCTGGGAGTGAGCGTTGATATCGTCCGCACGGCGGTGGATAAGGCGAGGATAGTAATCGCCCAGCCAAATTCGCATATGCCCGCCATCAATGGAGACGGCTGGATCAACATGGACGAGGTAGACTATCTGATCCCCTGGGATGAGCCTCTGCTGGAGTACATAGAGGATGTCCCGGGAGAGATCGCCCAGGGGATAGGAAAATATGTGGCCAGGATTGTGGAAGACGGCTCTACAATCCAGGTGGGATACGGGAGCATTCCCAATGCCATCGTCTCCAGCCTGAAGAATAAAAAGCATCTGGGGGTGCATTCTGAGCTGCTGAGCGATGGCATAGCCAGCCTGATAAGGGATGGGGTGGTGGATAACAGCAATAAAAGCATCAATCCGGGAAAGACCATTGCCACCTTCTGCATGGGCCAGCGCTCGACCTATGATTTTCTGCGAAATAACGACAGCATAGAGTTCAGGACCATAGACTACACCAACAATCCCCTGATCATCGCCCAGAACAGAAAGATGATCGCCATCAACAGCGCCCTGGAGATCGATCTCACCGGCCAGGCAACGGCCGAATCTTTGGGCCACAATTTCTACAGCGGAATCGGCGGGCAGGCTGATTTCATGCGCGGAACGGCTTATGCTCCTGGGGGAAAGACCATTCTCGCTCTGCCCTCCACCGCCCTGATCACCGGTGCGGATTGCTCTGAAAGCGGGGTCCCGCAGGAAGGGGGTAGCGTCTCCAGGATCGTTCCATTCCTGAAGGAAGGGGCCGGGGTCACATTGACCCGGGGGGATATTCACTATGTGGTCACTGAGTTCGGCATAGCATACCTGCATGGAAAGAGCATTCGAGAGAGGGCCATGGCTCTCATCGCCATCGCCCATCCCATATTCCGCCTCTGGCTGATCGAGGAGGCGAAGAGGATGCATTTGATCTATCCGGACCAGGCCTTCATCCCCGGAGCACAGGGAGAGTATCCAGAGGAGCTGGAGGCCTGGAAGACCACCAGGACGGGCCTCGGAATTCTGTTGCGGCCGGTGAAGATCAGCGATGAGCCCCTGCTGAAGGACTTCTTCTATTCCCTGTCTGATGAGAGCATGTATCAGAGGTTCATCTCCGCCAGGAGAGACATTCCCCACCAGGAGCTTCAGAAGTTTGCTGCAGTGGACTACTTCCAGAAGATGATGCTGGTGGCGGTCATAGAGGAGGACGGCATGGAATCCATCTGCGGCCTGGGCCAGTACGGCATAAACAGCGATATGTTCACCGCAGATGTAGCGCTGGTGGTGAGGGACAACTGCCAGAACCATGGAATAGGGGGCGAGCTCTTGGCATATCTGACCTATCTCGCGAAAAGGCAGGGCCTCCTTGGCTTCACTGCTGAGGTCCTGGCAGGAAACGATCCGGTATTCCATCTCTTCAAAAAGATGGGATTTGCAGTCAGCAAAAGGAGCGATTCAGGAGTCTATGAGCTGGTGGCCATGTTCCCCTGACAATGGTAAATGGACCTTGTAATTGATCTTCATAGGGTTCATACAAAACATACTTTTTTACATCATGAAATGAATCAAATTATAATCTATCTGGATAGTAGATAGAGAGGTTGGATCAATGGGGAGTGTAAGATTATATAAGATCGAGGTGAAGTGGATGAATAAGACTGTTTTTCTTGCTATGATGAGCATTTTCACTCTTATCATGGCGATATCTGCAATTGGACAGGGGGGCTTTGGCCCGACCTATGCGGACAGCAATTACGGCGATCTCCAGTATGATGATGTTCAATTTAATGATAATACAGTATCGGGGAGTGGCTCAGATTTGCAGCAGAGCACAGTATACCAGACTGCTGCTCCTTCCGGCGCTCCTGCTCCAGTTGCCCCCAGCAGTCCGGATGTACTGGGGTTGAATTCCCCTGCAGAATCAACAGTGGTTGACTACAGAGAAGCTCCAGGCTCCTTGGGATCAGAGGACTCGCTGATCGCGGCATCTGATTTCTCTCCAAATGACTTCGCGGCAACTGGCATCGGTGGCAGCTTTAATGCAGAACCTGCCTCTACTTTGGGCCAGCAGAGAAGAGGAACATCGAGTATCGAGTATACCTATCCCTCCAGCAGCAAGGCAGTGGTCTCGGAAGCAGTGAAAGCGAAAAATAAGCTTTATGTGAGCTATGTTCCCCAGACGACGGGAGGCTGCAAGCTGTTCGGCTGGCAGCCCATGTGGCTGCAGATCTCCTCCTCCGGGCCGTTCTGGTTCTATGAGTGGTACCCCAACGGCGAATTGAGGGTAAAATATCTTGGCTATTCGTCTTCCGGATGGAACAAGAAATGGTTCAATGGAGATGTTCCCGGCTGGCATATCCTCCAGTACTACTGCAATGGATGGAGCAACTACATCTACATCTATGTCTACGGCAGCTACTGGACCGGTCAGGAGTCCAACGTCCCGACACCCTCCAGCGGCACGTCATCTGTGACCCTCAGGTCAAGCTGGCTCTCAGGTTATGATGTATACCTTGACGGAGATTATGTCAGCACAGAGGGATTCGGAACGGATCTATCCGACGGCATCTACCGATTCAATGTTCCGGGGGACATGTGGCATACCATAGTGATCACAAAAGACGGAAAGAGCTATTGGGAGAAAGGGACATTTGTGAGCGGAGCGGCATATAGATTCACCATCTGATGAGAGCATATCCCTTTTTTTAATTTTTGCTTAGGAGATAACCTTTTTATCCTCCTGGGGCTGCACAAATCCTGTTCCCTATGGA
Organism: Methanotrichaceae archaeon; assembly: GCA_963813075.1. Lineage (GTDB taxonomy): Archaea > Halobacteriota > Methanosarcinia > Methanotrichales > Methanotrichaceae > Methanothrix. The sequence goes on along the minus strand of CAWEXU010000031.1, from coordinate 124,134 downwards.
TGATGGTATTCTATTGCTCAGCATCGTGATCGCAGCCACTCTCGTCTTATTTATCAGCAACCGCGTCCGGCTCGATCTAGTCGCCATCATGGCCTGCCTCGCTTTGGCCTGGCTGGGCCTCATCAGCCCATTGGAGGCCATCTCCGGCTTCGCCTCAAATGCGGTGATGGCAATGGCATCGGTGATGATACTGGGATACGGGATCGAGAGAACCGGGGTTACATCCCGCCTGGCCAGCAGCATTATCAGATACGCTGGGACGGATGAGAGGAGGATCACCACAACCATCTCCCTGACTGTGGGCCTGCTCTCCTCAGTGATGCAGAATATCGGAGCTGCTGCCCTGTTCCTGCCGGCGATGAGGCGAATAGGAAAGCAGACCTCAATTCCCGCCTCTCGCCTGATGATGCCCATGGGCTTTGCCGCCATCCTGGGTGGAACGGTGACCATGATCGGCTCAGGACCTCTGATCATCCTCAATGATCTCCTGCGCCAGAACAATCTCGAGCCATTCTCCATGTTTGCCGTCACCCCGGTGGGGCTTCCTCTGCTAGTCGTCGGGGTGGCACTCTTCGCCCTGGCTGGATCCCGCATACTCCCAGATAAAAAGGAAAAGAAATGCCAGCCCACGGTGGCTGAGATCTGGGGCATCGACTATACAGTCAAGACCTGCATTCTGCCACGCACCTCTTTTCTGGCAGGCCAGACCCGGGAAGAGGCATCATTCAAGATCAAATATGACCTCAACCTGCTCGCCATCCGGAAGGGCACCGAGGTGACTGTAGCCCCTTCCCGCTATGCCCGTCTGGAATCCGGCCAGGAGCTGGCCTTCCTCGGGTCCGGAGAGGATTTTGAGGATTTCATATCCGACACCGGCTGCGTGCCCACAGGGGATACAAGCCGATTGAAGTCCATCCTGGATAGCGAAGGATTCGGCCTGGCGGAGCTGATCGTCCGGCCCAAAGCCTCTATCCTTGATAAGACCCTGCGGGAGATTGGATTTCGCCAGAAGTTCTCCATCGAGCCGATAGTTCACTACAGCAAAATGAGGGAGTCAAGATCTGATTTCTACGATATCCCTCTGGCCGCCGGCGATACCATAATCGCCTTCGGGTCCTGGGACACTTTGAGGATTCTCGCCAGCCACCAGGACCTTTTGCTGCTCACCCATCCCGAGGGCGAGGAGGTCCGCTACAAGAAGGGATCCCTGGCGGTGCTGATCTTCATTGCTTCCCTGGCCCTAACTTTTACGGGAATGCCGATCTCCGTTGCCCTTCTCACCGGCGCTGTGGCCATGATACTGGCGGGGATTCTGACTCCGGACGAGGCCTATCACTCCATAGACTGGAAGAGCGTGGTTCTTATCGGCGGCCTGATTCCTTTCGGAATAGCGATGGAGAACACCGGAGCCTCAATGGCAATCGCCAGCTCTTTTGTCGATCTCCTGGCAGGTGCCCACCCAATCGCGGTCATGCTCTCTGTAGCCGTCCTGACAACTGCTCTCTCTCTGATCATATCCAATGTGGCAGCAACAGTCCTCTTAGTGCCACTGGTTCTCATTTTGAGCGCAGGGATAGGGGCGGATCCCCGGGCATTGGCTCTGCTGGTGGCCGTCTCCTCCCAGAACTCCTTTATCCTTCCCACCCACCAGGTGAACGCCCTGCTGATGGATCCCGGAGGATATACTCCCAGGGACTATCTCAAGGCGGGGGGCGTTATGACCGTGCTTTTCATATGCATTGCAACAATATTCATCTATCTGTTCGTCTGATAGAAGGTGAGAATTATGATCATTCACCAGCATTTCGTCCCTGGCATCGCCCATAGCTCCTACATGGTCGCCGGGAATAACGCCTGTGCCGTAATCGACCCGGAACGCAACATCCGCCCTTACCTCGATTCTGCCAGGAGGATGGGCCTTAAGATCACTCATATCCTGGAAACGCACCTGCATGCGGACTTCATCTCCGGCCACCTCGACCTGGCGGAAGCGACTGGAGCCAGGATATATGCTCCGGCATCCGGGAACTGCGCTTTTCCCCATGAGCCCTTAAAAGAAGGGGACAGGATAAAGCTGGAGGACATCATCTTCTCGGTGATCGAGACTCCAGGCCACACCCCCGAGCACATCTCTTACATCGCCATTGACACCGGCCGAGCAGATACTCCGGTCTCCCTTTTTTGCGGTGATACCCTATTCGTCGGGGACGTGGGCCGGCCTGACCTCTTTCCGGGAATGGCGGAGGAGCTGGCGTCATCTCTCTATAGCAGTCTGCATGATAAGATCCTGAAATTGCCGGATCACTGCGAGGTCTATCCCGCTCATGGCATGGGTTCGCTCTGCGGACGGGCGATGAGCGCGAAGAGGACCAGCACCATAGGCTACGAGAGAAAGTACAACTATGCCCTGCAGATAGCCGATCGGCAGGAGTTCATACATTCTCTCACCTCGGATATGCCGGCTGCCCCGGACCACTTCGCCCGCTGCTCGGAGATCAACCGGACCGGGCCCCAGCTCATGAGGAGTCTTGAGCCTCCCAGGCCTATGGATCCGAAGTCCTTTTTTAAGAGCACAAGATCCGAAACTGCAGAAATTCTGGATGTACGAAGCTATCCGGCATTCTCCGGCCTGCATATACCCGGAGCCTGGAATATCGATCTTGCCGGCAGCTTCGCCACCCAGGCGGGCTGGGTCATACCCCCGGAAAAGGACATCTTCCTGGTGGTTGAAGGGAATGAGCAGGTGGACGAGGCCGCTTTGCAGCTGCGCCGGGTAGGTTTGGACAGGGTAGAAGCGTTCCTGGAAAGGGGCATGCTGGCCTGGGGAGTGAACGCCCTGCCAGTGGATAGTGTTCCAATAGTAACCCCCCAGAAGGCGAACGATATGGTGGTATCGGAAAACGCGACAATAATCGATGTCCGGTCCGCAGAGGAGATGACTGATGACTGTGTCAGCGGAGCGATTCAGATCCCCTGGCATGACCTCCGGACCAGGCATAAAGAGCTATCCAGGGACAAAAAGTACATTGTGATGTGCAAAGGAGGGCAGAGGGCGAGCATCGGGGCGTCCATTTTGAAGATGAACGGAATTAATAACGTCTATAATATGGCGGGCGGATTTACTGCATACCAGAAGCTCGGTATCTGCACCCTTAGAGAATGATCTATATGATCGATTGGCTTACAATGGATTCATGGTCGCCGTATGTGGTGGGAGCGGGGATAGGGGTCCTCTCCTGGATCACCTTTCTCCTTTCCGATCGCCCTCTGGGTGCCTCGACCGCTTTTGCCAAGTCTGCCGGGATGATAGAATTGGCAGCAAACCGGGAGAATGCCGGCTCAGATGCCCTACTACCGGAAGGTCAAGCCCAAAATTGACTGGCAGTGGATGATCGTCATCGGCCTGATAGTTGGCTCTTTTCTGTCCGCATTCCTCTCGGGCAGTCTGGCAGTTCTGATTGTGCCTCCGGTCTTCGCTGGGGCCTTCGGAGCGGATAACCTCTTTCGCCTGGCCGTCGCTCTCTTTGGAGGGATTCTGATCGGTCTGGGGGCTCGCTGGGCTGATGGCTGCACCTCCGGGCACGGCATATCCGGCACTCTGCAGCTATCGCTGGTCAGCTGGATTGCGGTGATATGCTTTTTTGCCGGTCGGGATTGTGGTCGCCGCGCTGATCTTTGGGTTGGTGAAGGAATGAGGAGGGACGAGAATGCCTTTTGAGAGTATCAGGTCAAATGGAAGGATGCAGATCGCCCTCGGTTTCATATTCGGCGTATTATTCGGATTTCTCCTCCAGAAGGGCGGCCTGACCGACTATGGGGTGATAGTTGGCCAGCTGCTCCTCACTGACAACACAGTGGCAGAGGTGATGCTCACCGCCATTTTGGTGGGGATGATAGGGATTCATATCATGAGGTCGGCGGGACTGGTCAGTCTGCACAACAAATCCGGGTCGATCGGATCTACCGTTCTCGGCGGGCTGATATTCGGGGCGGGGTTTGCCATTCTGGGCTACTGTCCAGGGACCGCTGCTGCTGCATTTGGGTCTGGAGCGATAGATGCCCTGGTGGGGATGATAGGGATCATTATTGGAGCGGGGATTTTCGCCCGCCTCTATCCAGCCCTGAACCGGTCAGTGCTGAAATGGGGCCCCCTTCCTGAGGGCACAATACCGGAGATTATCGGCATCAGGCCGGCCATTGTCGTCACCCTGATGGCGGTCTTGATCGTCGCCGTGCTGCGCTGGCTGAGCATTTAAGTACAAATATAACCTAAGCTGGATCTGACCGAAGGACTCGAAACGCATGCACGTCTTGCACTCTCTATGGGATACCGAGGCATTTTACATCTGGGCTGAATCCTCGAGCTCTGCCTCTGGTCAATCAGGGCTCTTTTACCAGCAGCGAAGGGATTCGGGCACATCCATTCTCCTTGCCGGGAAAGGAGCTGAAAACGCAAATTTCCAGAGCATTTCATCTGAATGACGCCAACACAAGATCACTGGTTCTCAGAATTCCTTCCGGCAAAAATGGACCTCTTCCCTCGCCCTGGCTCTTAAGAGAGGATTATATCTCACAAAAGCCTGCCGGGCTGACTGAATGCGCTGTGGATGCAATTGCCCTTGAGCCTGACCTGGCAGCCAAATTGCTTCTGGACCTGCCCGTACATCCGCCCCAGGGAGTTGTTTATGCTGATTCAATGCGGTTTTGGTCCAGGCTCGCCCTCTATTCCCTGGAGCTGGTGGCAAAAGAGCAGTTTATGCCTGCGGTCAGAGTAAGGACCTCTCTATGGAAGGCGGTGATGGATGAGAATGATATGGAAAGGCTTGATCGCTTCTCAAAAGCCGTTCCCCCAAGCTGCCAGGCTCTCAGATCATTTCCTACCGATAGATCATCTCCCAAAGATCTGACCAGAAGCTTCGTGGACAGAATGGTTGACTCTCTGGTGCGCAGCAGCCTGAGACAGCTTACACTCCTCCCACCCAGGAGAGGGCGCAGACCGCGGGTGACTCCTCTGCCCCAGCAGTTCCTGCAGTCTCTTACCTCAATGGATCCAACGCTTGAGGCCTCGACTGAGGAGATTGCCGCCTTCGCCGAGAAGATGAATTCATGGACCGGCGAACTTGAGCCGAAAGCGGTGTCTGTGCCGTTTCGCACCTGTTTCCGGCTGGAAGCCCCGGCGGAAGAGGAGACCTGGAGATTGAGCTTCTTCCTGCAGGCAAAAGATGACCGCAGCCTGATGGTCCCGGCAGGAGAGGTGTGGAGGACAAAGTCAGATGCTCTCACCCTCCTGAAAAAGAGCATAAAGAATCCGCATGAGCAGCTTCTCGCTGACCTGGGCAGAGCAGCACGACTCTTTCCCCAGCTGGAAAAGAGCCTGGAGACGGCCCGGCCTGTAGAATTGGAGATGGAAACCGATGAGGCCTATTCATTCCTGCGCCAGTCGGCCCCTCTTTTAGAGCAGAACGGCTTTGGAGTAATGCTTCCCGCCTGGTGGCAGCGACCCGGCACCCGTCTGGGGGTAAAGCTGCAGCTGAAGGACGCTCCCAGGAAAGAAGGCAACGCAGGTTCTGCCTTCTTCGGCCTGAACTCAGTTGTGGAATACGACTGGCAACTATCTATGGGTGATTATAATATCTCTCAAGAGGAGTTCGACCAGCTCTCTCACCTCAAGATCCCTCTTATTCAAATAAGGGGAGAGTGGATGGAGCTGAGGCCTGAGGATATCGAGGCGGCCATTGATTTCTTCCATAAGAACAGGGATCAGGAGATGACCCTGGCCGAAGCTCTCCATCTGGGCCTGAATCCGGCTGGTAGTCTTTTGCCTGAAGCGAAAACCACCCTTCCCGTGAATGGCTTTGAGGCCGAGGGTAAGATCAAAGAGATGATTTCCGCCCTTTCTGACCCCGGCGGCCATATGGAGCAGCTCACTTCACCCCGAGATTTCCAGGGAACCCTGCGGCCCTATCAGCTGCGGGGCGTATCCTGGCTCATGTACCTGAACCGGCTCGGCCTGGGGGCCTGTCTGGCGGATGATATGGGTCTGGGAAAAACGATAGAGTTGATTGCATTTCTTCTGCATGAGAGAGAGAATGAGAGACAGAATGGACAGAATGACAGAATGAGAGAAGAGACTGTGAACGGTCCCGGTCCCACTCTTCTCATCTGTCCCATGTCTGTTGCCGGCAACTGGGAGCGGGAGATCGAGCGCTTTGCTCCCGGTCTGAAGGTCCTCATGCATCACGGCCTTGGCCGCCTCACCGGCCAGGACTTCGAGGAGGCGGCGGAAAAGGCAGACGTGGTCATCACCACCTACGCTCTCGCCCAGAGGGATGAGGAAGAGCTTGGTGGTGTATCCTGGGGTCATATCGTCCTGGACGAGGCGCAGGGCATCAAGAACCGGTCTGCCCGGCAGACCCAGTCCATAAAGCGCTTGAAAGCCATCCAAAAGATCGCTCTGACCGGAACGCCCGTGGAGAACAGGCTCTCTGAGCTATGGTCGATCATGGATTTCCTCAATCCCGGCTATCTGGGCTCATTCGAATCCTTCCGCAGGGATTTCGTGCTGCCCATAGAAAGATACAACAATAAGGCTCATTCCGAGGCTCTGCGAAATCTCATTCAGCCTTTTGTCCTGCGCCGGCTGAAGACCGATTCCTCTGTGATAACGGACCTCCCAGAAAAGACGGAGATGAAGGTGGGCTATAATCTGACACCAGAGCAGGCGAGCCTTTATGCTGCGGTGGTGGAGGATATGCTAATCCGGATCGAGTCTTCTGAAGGCATTGAGCGCAAAGGCCAGATTCTGGCGGCACTGACCAAACTCAAACAGATCTGCAACCACCCGGCGCTCTTCCTGCAGGACGGAAGCCCGCTGGAGGGCCGCTCCGGAAAGCTGTCCCGCCTGGAGGAGATGCTCGATGAGGCCATTTCTGTTGGTGACAGGGTCCTTGATATTCACTCAGTTCGCCGGCATGGGGGCGATGCTCAGACATCAGCTGCAGGAGAAGCTTGGGGTTGAAGTCGCTCTTCCTGCACGGCAAGACCAGCCGGAAGCAGAGAGAGGAGATGATCCAGAGGTTCCAGCAGGGAAATTCGCCAGTATTCATACTATCACTAAAGGCGGGAGGCTTCGGCCTCAATCTGACTGCTGCCAACCACGTATTCCACTTCGATCGCTGGTGGAATCCAGCGGTAGAGAATCAGGCTACCGACCGCGCCTTCCGCATCGGCCAGAAGAAGAACGTCTTTGTGCATAAGTTCGTCTGTGCTGGGACACTGGAGGAGAGAATAGACCAGATGATCGAGAAGAAGAAGGCTCTGGCAGAATCGGTGATAGGGACCGGCGAAGCCTGGCTGACGGAGCTGTCTAACGATAACTTAAGAGAGCTGCTCGTTCTGAGGCAGGAGGCAGTGAGCAATGAGAGCGATAGCAGCGATAGCAGCGATAGCAGCGATAGAGCGAGAGGAGCGATCGAGGCGATAGCCGGAGAGGAGCGATAAAAGATGAGCCCCTACTGGAGCTACTACGAGCCGGCAAAGCCCAAAGAGGTCAAGAACGGGCTGAAGGCCAAGAGCATTAGGGGATGCATAGGGGAGACCTGGTGGTCCAAGCGCTGGGTCAAGACCCTTGAATCCTTCAATCTGGGAGCCAGGCTCACTCGAGGAAAGAGCTATGCTCGAAAAGGGCAGGTTATATCCATAGATGTCAATCCCGGCATAGTGAAGGCCAGGGTGCAGGGGACAGGATCGGAGCCCTATGATGTTGAAATAAAGCTCAAGCCACTCTCGGATGCTGAGTGGGATAAGGCTGCCTCGGCTATGGCCTCAAAAGCAGTATTTGCAGCCCGGCTGCTGGGCGGGGAGATGCCGCAGGACATCGAAGAGGCCTTTTCCGAGTCCGGTCTGTCCCTCTTTCCCAGCAAGGGCAAGGACCTGAAGACCGACTGCTCCTGCCCGGACTGGTCCAATCCCTGCAAGCATATAGCTGCGGTCTACTATCTTCTGGCGGAGCAGTTTGACTGCGATCCATTCCTGATCTTCAAGCTTCGAGGGAGGAGCAAGGAAGAGATCATGGAAGCGATGCGCAAGTTGCGTTCCGCTGAAGCTGTTGAGGAGCCAGATGGGATATCGAGATCAAGCCCGGGCCCAAGGGAGGAATCAAGGCCCCTGGAGGAGTGCCTGGATTGCTACTGGCAAAAAGGAAGCGAACTTGATCTGCTGGAGGTCAATCCAAGAGCCCCTGATGTGGAGGGCGCGGTTCTGAAAAGATTGGGACAGGCCCCTTTTCACATAGGAGGCGTCAATTTAGCGGCATTGCTTCCCAGGGCCTATGAAAAAGCGGGCAAAGCAGCACTTCAGAGGGCAACTGGAGAGACGGAAAGCAATGAGGAAGAGTAGTAGAGAGCATGAGGCTCTTCGCTGAATTATGTGGGTCAGGCCCGGCAGAGATTATAGCCTCTGTTTCTCTGCGCCTCTGTGGTTTGATTGGATTATAGATAACGGATTTTAACCACAAAGAGCACAAAGGCCTCGCAAAGGTTAATCCAGTTCTTGATAGCCCAATAATCCTTTGGTGTAGTCTTTCGTGTTCCTTTGTGTGCTTTGTGGTTTAGAATTTGCGATTCAAGTCCACCCGTGCTAAATAGCGAGGAGCCGAGCATGATTTATGGTGCTCGGCGCAAAAGCAGATTCGGATCGAACATCGATGGAGCCAGCTTCACGCCTCCGAGAAGCTGGGCCACCCTCTTTCCCCCGTAGATGGCCGGCAGAATGCCTATGCCGTTGCAGCCCAGATTGTAGATCAATGACGGATCCGCCGGGTCCGGGCCGATCAGTCTGACCTTGTTTTTAGTGTAGCCCATCAGGCCGTTCCAGGAGAAATCCGGAATCTGGCTTTGAGGCAGATCCCTGATCGTTTCCCGGTAGAAGCTCTCGATCCGGGAGTACTGCTCTTCCTTTACGGCTATTGAATCAAAGCAGCGCCTCTCATTCTCGTTCAGGTTCCTGTCCTGGCCGCCCACGCATATCAGACGTTCTTTTTGAGCTATCTGTGTCCGTATACGCACGAGAAGAGAGATAGTAGTAGCCATCGTCCGGATCATGCCAACTGGAGTCGAAATAGGCAGAGGCCATTGGCTCTCGCTCGGCCTCATCAAGGCAGCCGATCATAAATCCCATGATGCCGCGAGTGCTATTCATGATTGAGCTATTTATTCCCTCTATGGTCAGGTTGTCGTAGCCGTTGGTGCATAACACCGCATACTTCGCATAGACTGAATGCCCGACCGCCCAATGCTGGCTGCAAGGGGCATCCTCATAATCAGCTCTCATGCTCCAATGCCTCAATCTGCATATCCTCAGGGGAATTCCTTTCTTCTGTAGCCGCCTTCGCAATCCTCAGAATCGGGCCTCCCACGTGGGCCATTCGATCTCTTGCCAGGCTCTATGCTCTGCACTGCGGTATTCTCAAACACCTTAAATCTGTCCGGATACCTTTCGAGCATCCAGGATACAATCTCTTCGCAGAAAAGCGCGCTGTTCATAAGCCCGATTCTCGTCTTCTGAAGGCATATGTATCTGCCAGGTTCTGTGTGCAGGATATCGGCTAAAACATCACTTCTCTTTATCGTGAACAGATCTCGGTACTCCTCAGGAATCTTGCCTGCCACATCCTCTGCCAGAATTATATCTCCCCTGGCAATGCCGAGCCGTTCTAGACATCCTGCGCTCCTGGAGGATTTCCAGGACATCGTCAATCGAAGAGAAGGCCATACTGGCGGAGACCTCCTGGATATCGATATCGATCCCCGTCTCGGAGACTATGGAGTAGAGCAGGTCCCAGGCCCCTTCGATGGCCTTCAGCCCATCGGAGACCAGCTCTTCGCCAAAGATCTGGCAGAGCTTTTTCAGTGATTGCTCAAAGCCCGCCACCGCCTGGCCTCCATTGTGGCCCGTCGCCCCCTGGGCAATTCGGTCCTTCTCCAAAAGCATAACATCGAGGCCCGTGTCCCGGAGGAGGAAGTAGGAGGTGGCAACTCCTGAGATCCCTGCTCCCACCACCGCCACGTCGCAGTTGCAGTCTTCCTGGAGAGGGTTTGCTGGCCGGGTTCTTTTAAGGTTCTTGAGCCAGGGGGAGAGGATCTTTTGGGACATAACGATCCATTTCCATTCCCCACTGGCTTATGAGCTTTGCTGATTTATTGCCGGGATCTTGATGAGGGCAAATATTGACTGGAAGAGCTGATGCATCCAGGATATAAATCCTCCAAATGGACCGGTCTTTACATCCCGGGATGAATCCAGGGGCCTTCCAAAGCTGTCGTAGACCCTGAACTTTCCATCCTCGCCGTGGATGATGCACTCCGCCCCTTCCTTTCTGCAGATCTCCCGCGCCAGCATGACCGCCTCGGCCTTAGTCTGAGCGTGACCGCAGGGCCGCCATGCGTGGGGCTTTTTGATATCCCAGCCGTTCCGGGGGTTCTTGACCACATGTCGCTCATTCCGTGCCATGTTTATTGTATTAGTTTTTTTAGATATATAAAATGATTTGTCGGAAGGAATAAGTTTTTCATCATTTGTCTCCAATTAAAGGCAGGTGAAGTTTCCTTGCCAGATCAGGCTGAGATTCACAGGATGAGCTGCAGATGAAGACAGAATCGTGCGATGGCGAGCTGCAGATGCTCTGGGCGAATGCGTTCAGCCATGTCCCTGACAAGACTTTGGCCTGGCAGGATCTGCACAGGCTAGCGGGAGATGAATAAAATGTGCTTCCTGGATAAGTCTAATATAGCCTTTTCATTCTACATCCGGAGAAAAATTTGTCTCTAACCTATCAAATCCTCAACGGCTTGCCTCCAATTGTATCCAAGCCTCCCCGGCGTTGAGGGGACCAGGGCATAGCGCGGGAGGCCAGCAGGCCGACTCGCGGCGTGTACAAAAAAACAGTTTGTGTAGATCAATCTCAGCTTTGACAATATCTCTGTATTCAAGAAATCGACTATGCTGACGTTTAAGATCCTTCGAGCCTCTTAAAAGCAGTTTAAACTTTCATCTGGGCCCGCCTGGCGAATACTATCTTTGATATATCTGGAATCATCAACCGCCGGAGCAAGCATATCCAAAGGAGCAGGTTCCGACTTGCGCAAACTATTTCGCTAATTAGGTCATATGATCGAAAGCGGAGGAAGGCCATATTAAAGGAAAATTTATTCTTGTATTGATAACGTTGGCAATGCTATGTGCCCCGGCATTTGGGCAAACAACTGCAAAGGATTGGCTCCAGAAAGGAGTTGATTTTTCCGGCCAGGGCAAATACGACGAGGCCATTGAGGCAAATGACATAGCTATAGAGATAAATCCCCATTATGCTGAAGCCTGGTACAACAAAGGCCTTGCTCTCGATGACCAGGGCAAATACGATGAAGCGATCGAAGCGTATGACAGGGCGATTGAGCTGAATCCACAAATGGCGATCGCCTGGTGCAACAAATGTGCTGCCTTCTTTGACCAGGGCAAACACGATGAAGCCATCGAATCGTGCGACAGAGCGATTGAGCTGGATCCACAATTGGCGATCGCCTGGTGCAACAAAGGTTCAATTTTATCTCAACAAGGTAAGTACTATGAGGCATTGCAAGCACTCGATAAGTCAATCGAACTTAATCCACAATTTGCAGATGGCTGGTATAACAAAGGACTTGCTCTTTATGGTCAAGGCAAATATGATGAGGCCATCAAAGCATATGACAGAGCGATTGAGCTGAATCCAGAAGATGCGGAAGCCTGGTACAACAAGGGCCTTGCTCTATCTGGCCAGAGCAATTACGATGAGGCCATCCGGGCTTACGATGAGGCCATCGGTCTCGATCCCACCTATGCCCATGCATGGAGTAACAAAGGCTTCGCTTTCTTTTATCAGGACAAGCACGATGAAGCCATCAAGGCGTACGATGAGGCCATCCGTCTTGATCCCAACCTCGTGGAAGCCTGGAACAATAAAGGCGGAGCTCTCGCTCTCGCGGATAAAAATGATGAAGCCATTCAAGCTTTGGATGAGGCTATAAGACTCAATCCCAAGTATGCGGATGCCTGGAACAACAAAGGCCTTGCTCTCTCTCAACAGGGCAAATATAACGAATCGATCGAGGCTTTTGATGAGGGCATCCGTCTCGATTCCAATAATGCCGTAGCCTGGAAAAATAAAGGCAAGGTTCTCATTAGCCAGGGCAAGTACGACGAGGCCTTGAAGGCATCAGAAGAAGCCATCCGTCTCGATCCCACCTTTGCCAATGCCTGGTACAACAAAGGCCTTGCTCTCGATGGTCAGGGCAAACACAATGAGGCAGTCAAGGCATACGATCAGGCCATCGAGATAAATCCACAATATGCTATGGTCTGATACAACAAATGCCTTGCTCTCTATGACCAGGGCAAATATAATGAGGCCGTCAAAGCATTCGATGAGGCCATCAGAATTGATCCACATTACGCTAAAGCCTGGGTGGGCAAAGCCTTTACATTCTTGTCTCTCGGGCGCACCGCAGAAGCCGATGCAGCTTTGGAAAAGGCCATGGAATTAGGATTTAAGCTCTAATTTCAGCCATTTCATCCCTCTAATGCTGAGTTCCTGGACGGGCGTGCTCGCAAGATGAATGAAGATCTGCTCCATGATCTATTTTCGGGCCGAGTGCGACATGGGCTTTCCAGGTGTCTCACACTATGCGAAAAGACATGGCCCAACATTTTTTTACATTCTTTATCAGTCTGCAGCTTAACCGTCGTCGTTCTGCCGGCTGCGGCTTTGAGCGGCCCCCACTAAAAAGACAGCCATACAATATCAGTACTAGCCTTAGCCCTGCCCAGAATCGAGAAATCGATTACAGAAATCACTTCTTTCAATCACGATGATCGAATTTGTCCAAAGATTTAATAGATGGGCAAACCCACCACTTACCAACAAGATATCAAATACGGCCAAGATACTCATGAAAATCTACCTGGACGTCTGCTGCATCAACCGGCCATTTGACGACCAAACCGAAGAGAGAATCAGGATGGAATCGGATGTCAGAAGCATCAATGAGATAAGGAAGCTGGGGATAGATGCTCTAGCTGAAGCCCTGGGGCCAGTGGATATGGCTAGATTCTTGCAGAGCTTTGATCTGGGGAGCGGCGACTATACCAAGGAAAGGGCGAGGTGGCTGGACCAGAGCCTTGAGGAGATCCTTGAAGAGATTAGGAGAAAAAGAAAGGAGTAGATCAAGAAATCTGGTGATAATATATCGAAATTTCAATCGATTGCCGATGGACTGCCCCTGCTGCCTTCGGCTAAAATGCTGGATTTCTGAATAACTTCGTAATCGATCGGAAAGTTCCGAATGGATTGAGTTATTGAACTTCACCCTATTCCTCGCCGACCACCCTGGCCGGAGGTCTTCAGGGCGGAGGCCCCGCCCTTGCTAAACAAGCAAAAGCTATTTCATCATGTCATCAAATTCTCAACTGTGAGAAGGTGTAGGCAAGATGGCTTGTGGCCTTACTATAGAAGAGCTATTTATTCTTAATGTGCTCTATCAACATCGATGTGTCAATAGCAATCGAAGCAAGAATCTTGGTGAAATTGCCAAAGCCTTTCGATCAAAATTTAATCAAAATCCTGAAGATGTCGCGAGAGGTCTAGCAAGCAAAGAGTATTTAGGCCAAATAAGGAAAAAAGACATTAAATATTATATTTCTAGCATGGAGAGAGCCTGTTATGCTCTCAATTGTCATGGATATAACGCAACTGCAGGAAGAATCCTTCCTGGAAGGGTTCGGAGGCTGTAAAATTCATTTAACATCAATGTCAAAAACACTATATACCATGAATGCTCAATGAGACAACGGAGTGTAATATGGCGAAACCTTTCGAGGGCTTATTTGGTGACAGCAGCGAGTTGAGTGTGATCCAATTCATGCTGCCCTTAAAAGGCTTAGAGTTCAATATCAGTGAGCTTTCGCGCGGTACAGGTGTCACTCGGCAAACACTGGTGCACGTTGTAAGAAAACTCGTGAAATGGAACGTACTGAAAATAGCATGCAAGCATGGGAATGCCAATTATTATGCACTTAATGAGGAATCGGGCTTTATTGAAGCATTTGAAAGCCTGAACAACTGCATAATAGAGCAAATGCTTGGAGCAGAAAAATTAGCAGAGATCGCAGATTACTCGCTGAAACAAGCGCATCCAACTGAGGATGTGCAAATTGAGCACAAATGCGCTTCATCACATATGGATATGATTGCATCTCCCCACAAGGCTACTTAGATTTTGTATCCCTCGCCAGAGATGATAATTGAAAGGTATCGATATCATCATTTCGACATGCATACGAAAGTCGTTGCCCAATTGAGACTGTGACCGTTGCACTAATGGCAAACAAAATATTTTAATTATTATAAAATTTGTTGCAAATCTTTTCTAACACAAATCTCATATTGTCTTTTTTCAATCTACATCCGGTGAATAATTGTGTTCAATATCTCAATCCTCAACGGCTTGCCTCCAATTGTATCCAAGCCTCCCCGGCGTTGAGGGGACCAGGGCATAGCGCGGGAGGCCAGCAGGCCGACTCGCGGCGTGCACAAAAAAACAGTCCGTGTAGATCAATCTTAGCCTTGACAATATCTCTGTATTCAAGAAATCGACTATGCTGACGTTTGAGATCCTTCCAGCCTCTTAAAAGCAGTTCAAACTTTCACCTGGGCCCGCCTGGCGAATTTTCGCTTTAATATATCTCAATGCAAAAACCATCAACGTCTAATTCTGATCTCTCTGGCTTTGGGGGCCCCCTTTGCCTGCCTCCCGGAGGGCCGACTCGCGGCGCCCACTAAAAAAAGAGCTCGCATTTATCAACACTAACCTTTAATCCAGCCAAGATTCGGAAAATCGACTGAGAGAAATCACATTCTTTTCAATCTCTTCGAAAAGCCTGAAAAGAGGCTCATGCAACTGAGAACCACTCCTCACGTGATACCTTAGCCTTTCTCAAGATCTCAGCTATCAAGTCGGCGCTGATATCCTGGCCATGATGTGGATTCGGAATAATGACGAGCGTGGTCCCTCGAATCAGGTGCTGGTGTCTCTTGCCTGGAAACGGCCCCTCGAAACCGAGTTTCTTCAACCTTCGGACCATCTCCACCCGTGGGACCGGGACGAGCCTAGACAACCGAAACCGGCTCCTTGGAGACCTCGATGGTCTGGCCGCCTATCGGTGGAATGGGCAGGCCCCATTGCAGGCGAGCTGCGATCCACTCTTCCAGAGCCTCAATGAAATTTCTGCGTGCATCCTCGACGGTATGACCGGTGGCCCACACACCATCAAGCTCTGGGACATCTGCAAAATAGGGCTCATCGCCATTATCTATGACCTTATACTGCACTTTCTCCAAGGCCGCCTGAATATACTCTGTGAACATAGCTGGACCTTTATTGACGTCTATGGATATGTATTTTTGCCTGGACAGCTTAATTAACCTCGCATTCTCATATCAAATCCTCAACGGCTTGCCTCCAATTGTATCCGAGCCTCCCCGGCGTTGAGGGGACCGTCGTTGGCCGCGGCCCGGAGGGCCGACTCGCGGCGTGCACAAAAAAAACAGTCTCGTGTAGATCAATCTTAGCCTTGATGACAGCCTGGATTCGAGAACTCAACTGTGCTGACAGTCGAGATCTTTTGAGCCTCATGAAAGCAGTTCAAACTTTCACCTGGGTCCGCCTGGAGAATATTGTCCTCGATATATTAAGTACAGCTGACGATCCGCCCTTACCTTCCTCTCTCTAAATCATCATCCTCAGCTCTTCAGCCCAGGGGCGGGGAGGTTGAATAGCACCTCTCCCCCGCCCGAGCCTATGGGCACATAGAGCACATTGGGATTGTTCTTGATCGCCTGCACGAACTCCCAGGAGACCAGGGTTGGCGTTACCGATTCTCCTTTTATCCGGTTTGCCTCAGCAATGCCCTTGGCCTCGATTACCAGCCTATCCGCCTCCTGCTCTGACTGCTGGATGGTAAACTGCATCTGCTGGGCCTGCTGCTGCTTCTGCTGCTTGGTGGTGATGGCCTCCTGAAGCTCAACCGGCAAGAAGATTCCCCTCAGCCAGACCCTCTCGATGATGATCCCGGTTTTATCCAGCTCCAGCTTGAGCTGCTTTTCTACATCCGCCTGGATCTCAGTCGACTTATTGGTGTAAATGTCCTCAGCGGTGTACTTCTTGATCTCCGCCCGCAATAGGCCCATGAAAGAAGGAGTTAGCTTGGTGTCCACATAGTCTCCTCTTACTGATCTATAGATGTCAGGGGCCATGTCCGGATCAAGGTGCCACAGGACGCTGCTGTCCAGATTGATCTCCAGGCCCTCACGGGTCAGCGTCCCGGTTACCTGTTTGTACTCTATCTGCTGGGTCTGGGTGTTCATCTGGTGGACGCTGGTCAGAGGATCTTTGAAGTTGAACCCCGGACTCAGGATGGTATCAGAGACCACCCCGAACCGGTCCTGCACTCCCACATGCCCGGCAGGGATTATCGCTATAAAGGACCCTCCCACTAAAACCAGCAGCAGCAATAAGATGATGGCAGTGGCAAGGAAGGCCGTAAATCCAAGAGAGAATTTTGGTGCCTTTGGCATCTTCTCTTTTATCTTCTCCCTCAATATATCGCTATCTATCCCGCTCATCTACTCCTCCTATATCCTGCATTACCTGCTATACCTGCTATATTTTGTCTATCCTGCATTATACCGCTCTTTACGCTATACCCTGTTCTATCTGGCATATTCCGCATTATCCATCATTATCCCGCATTATCCCGCATAATCTCGCTATGTCGTCACTATCCTGTCTTCTATCCCGCTCTATCTCTCTTATCCCGCTCTATTCTCTTATCCCGCTCTATCTCTCTTATCCCGCTCTACTCTCTTATCCGCTCTATCGCTCTTATCCCGCTTTATCTCGCTTTATCCAGCGGTATCTTTCTGCATTCAGACCATAGCCCGCTGTACTTGATCTGAAATTTCATTGCGGGTAAATAGATCCGTATCTCTCGGGTGGGATCATGCCATGTCTCCATAGAACTTGAAGACTGTGTAGCCATTGCCAACCACCTGTAATTCTGAGACTCCAAAGAACTCTCTGTTCCAGCTGGTGGGCAGATATCTGGCCACCGCCAGGGCCACTCCGCAGATGAACAGCACTATAAAAAAGAACAGCCTCCTTTCAATGAGCGAGAAGGCTCCAATCAACAGGCAGATCAAGGAGACTGCAGCCATCGTATTTCCCAGGAGGACATGCTTAAGGCCGCTGGTGGTCTGAATGGTGTTGTCATCCACCCTCTCTGCTATGAGCATAATGCTCTTCATGTTAAGGGACATCGACTCTTCCAGCCGCTTATTTGTGCCCACCACATCAGACGGATTCTCAAAATCAAACTGGGCTCCTTCGTCGGTCATGACTACTATTGGAAGGTCAAATCTCCCCAGGAAACTTCCCGTGGTGTGTCTGCCATCGATTATATACTCGTCCACCAGCTCCAGCGGCTTTATCCTCTTTACTATTGCCAGCTTTTCCGAGTCCGAGGGCACTTTAACCAGCCTGGAGAGGTTCACCAGGTCGCTTGCCGCCTGGCTGGAGTCAAAGCTGCTCAACCGGCTTACGGCATCCATGCCGTTCTTGAAGACGAAGTCGTCCACCACTTCGGGGAATATATTCCGTCCCGGAGTCTTGTAGCGGTTCTTGATGGCCTTCTTCAGCTCGGCAAGGCTTATGAGAAATACGGGCCCCATGATCTCTATCTTATTCTCCTGGGTGATGATCTTGGGATTTTGCAGCTTGACTACCCTGGAGGAGGCCTTTCCCCCTATTTTTTCGGATGCCCCGTCTTCGGGCAAAGAAAGCTTTATCGCCTCTAGCTCTCGGTCCAAAAGGCTGGAGATCTCCTGTATCTCATTCATCGCTACCGCTCCAGGATGACGAGATAAAAGGCGCTTCGGACGCAGACCGTCCCCGTCTGACGGAATACCCTCCCGTCTATCTGCACCACATCCGGGTCCCTTCTTGGCAGCGCCTTCAGGAGCTGAGCGGGTTGATCCAGCTCCCGGTCAAGGTCTGAATGCTTTTTCCCACTGATTGAGGTCGTGCCCTCATTCAGATAGAGGATATCAGGATCTTTAGTTGACTGAAATAATAGGTCGCAGCACTCCACGCTCACCTCCAGGTCTTCCGGGTTGTCGGTGTTGCAGCATATCAGCTCTTTCGCCAGAAAGGGCTGGCCAAACCCCGAGATCCTTATTGACAAAGGCTCGGAGGCGCCAGCGATAAATATCGCCTTTCTTGCTCTGAAATACCGAATGGGACAGGAGACAAACTGGGAATCAAGACACGACTCCAGCCGCCTGGCATTCTCCTGATCGATATTTTTCAGGTCTGCGATTTCCGTCAACTTTTGCTGCATATCTCTCAATCATCTATTGTCATCATAGATGTTAATATCTTTCCTCATCGACTAAAATGCCAGGGCTTTCTGCAAATTTGTCCATTATAACAGTGTTACTAGAATTCCTCAAGAAATTATATTTCATAGTATTAATGGAAAGGTTCTTAAAACAATATACGATATTCTCTCTTACAGGTGAAATTTGAATGCCTATTGGATCGTTAACAAGGGGTTCCATCCTGATGAGATGTCTCCCATTGATCGGCTTTATCGCAGCTGGATTGCTGCTTTTATTACTTTGTACCGCCCAGGCAGATGATGGAGGCGAAGGTAGTGATGGTGGCGATGTTAGTGAAGGTGGCAACGGTGGTGATGATGTCGAGGTGCTGACCATTGCCGACTATATCGGCGACTGGGGCTACCCCTCGCCCTACGGCCATTACTCGCGCGGCCCGGGATACGTCAGGATGAGCCTGATCTTCGACACATTGGTCTGGAAGGACGAAAAGGGCATCGTCCCCGCTCTGGCCGAGAGCTGGGAGATGGAGGAAGATGACGCTTATACATTCAAGCTGAGGGACGACGTCCTCTGGCATGATGGCAAGAAGTTCAGCGCCAACGATGTGGTCTTCACCATCGATTACATCAAAGAGCATCCTTATGTTTGGGTCTCCTCCGACATAATAAAGACGGCAGAGGCGCTCGACGACCATACAGTCAAAATCAGCCTCAACCAGCCTTATGCTCCTTTTCTGGAGCTGGTTGCCGGGACCCTGCCCATAATCCCTGAACACATATATGAGAACGTAGACGACCCGGCAGAGTTCCGGGATGATGCTGCTCTTGTGGGCACCGGTCCATTCCAGCTGGTGGACTATGACCAGTCCCAGGGAAGCTATCTCTATCAGGCCAACGACGAATACTATCTGGGAAGCCCGAAGGTGAAACAGCTCAGGTTCGTCAAGGTTAACCTGGAGATGTCTGCTGCCGCCCTGGAGAAAGGGGATGTGAACGCGGCAAACGTGCCTCCGGAGGTGGTAGAGGATCTGGAGGACGAGGGTTTTACAGTGATGCTCTCCTCCCATGACTCGATCACCAAGGTCATGGTCAATCACAAGAAGGAGCCTCTATCTGATTCCCAATTCCGGCAGGCCCTTTACTATGCCATCGACCGCCAGGCGCTAATGGACAATGCCGCCCGCGGCTACGGAGTCCTGGCCAGCCCCGGCCTCTTCGCTGTGGATAACGACTGGTATAACCCCGATGTAGAGCAGTATGACTACGACCAGGCTATGACAGAGGAGCTGATGACAGAGCTTGGCTACAGCAAAGTGGACGGCTACTTCTCCAGAGATGGCAGTCCGGTCAAGCTGGAGATGCTCGTCACCTCGCTCAACGAGCGGGCAGGAGAGCTGATACGCCAGCAGCTTGAGCAGGCCGGCTTTTTGATAAGCCTTCGCACAGTGGATTCCAAGACCCTTGACAGCCTGGTTTCTGAATGGAAGTTCGATCTGGCTTTGAACAGCCACGGCGGAATGGGTGCAGACCCTGAGATCCTGAAGAGGATGACCGGCGAGGGATACACATTCAACAGCGCCCGCTTCACAGAGAACTCGGATCTCAATGAGCTGCTGGATCAGGAGGTTGCTGAGATCGACGAGCAGAAACGTGAGGATCTGATCGATCAGATTCAGGTGATCCATGCCCTGGAATTGCCGGTTCTTCCCCTTTATTATGCCGACACCTACTGGGCGCACGACGGCACAGTGGATATGTATTTCACCAGGCATGGAATCGCCAATGGCGTTCCCCTGGCACTGAACAAGCAGATATTTGTCAACTGAAGGTTGTGAATAAAAATGAAATTTGTGATCTGCGGCAAAGGCGGAAGCGGAAAGAGCACCGTCTCCGCTCTTATCGCCCAACAGATGGCATCAAGAGGTGAAAAGGTGCTGGTGGTGGACACCGACGAGTCCAACTTCGGTCTGTAACCCAATAAAAGATCCCAGGTCATGCCTCTGCCGGTAGTGCTCTTATCCACCATCTCCAGAGACGGGGTGCGAAATGCCGCACCCTGGAAAACATCCGCCAGACGGGGGAGTTTGTGATCAATGTGCCAGGGAGAAGTATGTGCTTATCATTGGCCGGGTGGTCCACCTGGAGGCTGATGACCGATTCTTTTCTCTGGAGAAGGGGATGGACTTCGAGAAGGCCATGCTTCTGTGCATTGTGGGCTCGGGGGATGCAGTTCGTCCGCCCCAAGGATACGGTATATAAGGGATGATCTGATCAACACTAAATTTTTGATATCGATTGATCTCGTTTTCCATCGGTCGCTTGTGAGCTCCTGCCTGGGCTCATGGACGTTTCTATGGGCAAATCTGGGGCTGCTAATTCTCTCTTATTTGTGCTTATAGGCCTGCAATCACCATCCTTTCATCACCATCCTTTCATCATTATCTCGACGCGATAATTCTCTTTTATGTCTCTTCTTCATTTAAGCGCTGAAATATTGCAATAGATTTATCTCATTCATTCGTATATAGTATGAATTTTAGCGAAAAAGTTATAAACTATTTGGATTAACCTCTCCATGTCTGCTACTATTCGCAGATTGCAATCACTGTACCGAAGATGAGGAGATAAAATGAAAATAGATAAATTTGTAGCAACTGCTCTGCTTCTTTTGGCCCTGGTACCGGGAATTACCCTGGCTGAAGGGGTAGACATGTACCAGCTCGGCGCGAATGCAACGGACTATGCCATGACTGAGCTGGGGTTTGAGAAGGGAGATGTGAACATCCTGGCCATTACCAACGCCGGATACCCGGTGATCGACGGCCAGACGACCGATATGTGCCTTGATGCCGTGATGGAGGTCTCCGGCTGCACTCCTGGAAAGGAGAACCTGGTCAACATCTTGAGCGCACCCTGGAAGCCCCTCTGGTTCGGCTTCTTCAACAAGAACACCGGAGAGGCGGTTTACATGAAGGCGAACGCTGACGCCTCCGGCTTCGAGATCCAGGATAAGGATAAGATCGACGCCAAGACAGTCCTCGCCAACGTCGAGACCTGGGAGCCGGGCAACTTCAGCCACATACTGCCCGTAGCCAACCTCTGGGCCCATGAGAAAACCCCACCGGTCTTCATGAAGGCGGTCCAGTTCCATGACCACCTTTGCCCTGGAGTCTCCAGCGGCTTCCTGCTCGCGAGGTACATGGAAAAAGAGCTCCCCATCGAGGACCCCTCTAACCAGAGCTACAAGGTGATAGCCTGTCCCAACTGGTGCAAGGATGATTACTTCCAGATCGCTTGGGACTGCACTCCTGGAAAGAGCGGCATCTTCGTCAAATACCTCACTGCAGACGAGACGAGCGTTCTGACGGAGAAGTATAACGGCACCAGAGTCGCGGGGATATTCATCCGCTGGGATGCATCGTCCAATTCTGGTGAGGGCCAGGTCCTCGGGTTCAACTTTACCAAGGCCGAAAACATGAGCGACAAAGACACCTTGCCGAGCTGGGCTAACAGGCTGAAGGAGGATTTTGTCCTGATGGACGCCGCTGACTCTCCTGAAGAGTTCGTCTCCACCATAAAGGAGTTCAGCCTCGCGAATAATGATGAGCTGATCGCCCTTCAGGGTGCCGGGGTCCACCCCCTGAAGGTACTTGGAGTCATATCCTGAAACCGGTTTGAGATAACGACCTTCCATAGACCGTTGCCCTCCCTGAGACCTGGACACTGTTTTGGGGGGGCAGCGACTATGAAAGCATTGTCTCTGTCAAAGGCTATCATTCACCGAGCGCAGGGTGAAGGACGCGGGTGATTACGAACCAGCGCTCCTCCAATGGGCCAGCACTGTCATCGGATCCCCTCGATCAATGACCTCCCGGTAGTTCCGAATTTGGCGCTCGTGTTGCCCACCGGCAAGCTGCTGTTCCTGGTTGCTGGCAGGCCAGAGGTTATCGAAGCGATAGTATTTGAGTCCCAGAAGTTTCAAATCCCAAACATGCTCTGCGTCTACATCGATCCGGTCCGCCTCCTGCTCATATTTGTCTCCAGGAGCGTTGATTGCCAGCTTGGTCTGAATCACTCCGCGAACAGGAGGATGTAGGGGAGTCCGGCTAAAATCATGCCCAATCCCCGGCTCCGTGAACGCACGGTTTGCCGGATCAAGCGGCGGTCCTGGCAAGCGCAGGACCTCATGCGCTATGGGTGGCGCCTCCGATAGCTTTTCCTGCGAGGTTTTTCTCTGCAGTGGCCTCTTCTTTTTGCATTTGTAGCACTTCCGCTGCAGGATGCCTGAAGTTACTGATGGCTGCTTTTTTCCAGGTTCTGCATGGACGTGCTCGTTCACCGATTTGATCCTCCATATCATCAGAGACGACTCTGGGCAAGATCTCCAGTGTGTCGAAACCAGCCAGGCGGTTGTTCTCCTGGAGGAGTCTGCTCGGAGGGTAGACCAGTGTCTCCAGGGCGGCGAGCTGAGATTTATGCCGAACTGGGCGGCGTCGGGGTTGATCCTGGCTCATTTTAATAATTTATGGGGTATGCAGCAGCGCTCTGGCCTCTTTAGGTAGATCGCCGATCAGCTCTGCGAGCAATAGCTTGAGTTCCTTGCTATTGGTTGTAAACGCGAAACCTTTGCAGTTGGGCTGTAGCGCCCGGGCGATCTCGAGGTCACGAAAGAGCAATTCGCGAAGCTTATCACGGGCTTTGTCCGATGAATAATACGACTCTTTCCAAATAGTATCCACTTCCTTATGGTCCTTGAACCGGTAAGAGTCGCCGCCTAAAAACTCGATATCGTCAGGTTTGAAGCTTCCTTTGATGCGCGGTTCACCGGGCCCAGGAACGTAGAGTCCGGCCTTCTTTCGCACTGCATTGGGTAAATCAATCCGTGGTTCGACTTCGAGATTGACAATCGTGCCTTGGCGTGCGGCCGCACGCCCCTGCGCCAGTCCGGCTTCTGAACCCTCAACCGCAACCAATTCGACAGATGTGGTTGGAGGCAGCACTCTCTCAATATCTCGCGCCAATTTACGTTTCGCAATCGTCCCTATGCGACTTTCTCCCCAGAGACCACGACGGGCGAGATCTCTCTGGTACTGTGTCACCGTGCGGCGATCGCGAGTAATCCCGCCCGAGGCATACTGTCGAGCAAGTTCCAGTTCCTCTCTGACATCCGCGGCTTCCGCTGCAGCCGCGCGCGGATCAACTAGACGGTTGTTTTCAGCATGTAGCAGCCGCTCCTTCAGTGCCGGAGTTAGCTCCTTTTTGTAGACATTCTTCACCAATGGGCATGGATCAGGAGAGCAGAGTGTTATTCCTTTGCGTGTCGCATTCACCGTGTGATTGCCGCTCACGGGTTCCGAAGCAAGCACCTCTTTTCCTGTCAACTTCAGCTTCTTGCCCAGGTCATATTCGGCCTTAGCCGTTTTTTCCGCGATATTGGCGACATTGGTGATGCGAAGTCTCGCCTGCTTGCCGGCGACTTTCACCTCTTGCACTTCGGCTTCGATCAGCTTCCATTCCTTAACGCCTCTAGCGGCGGCTTTCGCCTCAGCGACCACCATGCTCACCTCGTCGCCAGGGGAAACGATGCCCATGTCTTGGCCGGCCAGGCTAAACGCTATCTCGGCTCCCATGAGACCAAGCGTGTTGATTTCGACCGCTTTGGCCAGGTAGAATGTGTAGGCCGATCTGCCCAAATAGGTGGCTGCGACGCTCGAATACCCATAAGTGCTCACGGCAACTCTTATTTGCCCTGCCGCTGCCGTGCCGAGCCTCGCTGCTCCCGTAAGGAGTGTACCCCCGGTCTTCATCGCGCTCGAAGCAAGTGGCACTCCAAGCTGCCTAAGTCCGAGCCCACTAGCGTGAAGCGAGGCAACCTGAAGTGCGCCAAGGGTGACTTTGCGCATCGCAAATTCGGGTGAACGGAAGTACATAATATATGGAGTCAGTGCCGGATCAAAACGTGGCCAGCCCATCAAAGCCAGATCCTCTTCTGACAGTACATCCAAGTCTACGCCGAGGGTGTTTTCATAGATAACGAATGGAATTAAACGTTGCGATTTCTTGTGGCGACGGGTAAAGATCTTTAATACTATTTTTGGATCAAGCGGTTTGTTGTAAAAGAATAACCTGTCGTCCAGCGGAATATCCAACTCCTTACCGTCTGAGTATTTAATCATAAGGTTCTCAGCGTCGAAGTCACCGCCGACGATATCGACATCAACCGATTGCGGCTTCGCCGAATATGCAAAATAGTCGCATATACCCGGTTCAAAATCCTCCAGCGGGTTCATCGGCCGGGCCGCAGCCTCCTTTTTGATCCGCTCGGTCAGTGCTGCTCTGGGTATTCCCTTACGATATTGAGCGAGCTCGGCCGCCTCAGCCTCCTTTGTAGACGTTTCCAGATAGTCTAATTCTGCTAGAACCGCATACCGCAGCAGTTCAGCGTCATCAGCAGACGGGTTCTCGAAAGATTCCGGACGGACTTTGATGGATTCATGATAGTAATAATAAATAAAGACCCAACGCTGCTGGTCAGATTTCCAGTGCAGACCGAGGCGTAATGCTTTTGGGAGTGGAATCCGATGAGCGACGAGAGACTTTGCTTGGTTTAACACCTCTGCGTCTGCATATCTCCGGCGCTCCTCCCACGCTTTCTGGATCGCTGTATAGAGCCGATCCCTATTCCGATACCGTGCCTGCTCACGTTGCTTTTGCCCGAGCACAGGTTTGACCTCTGCTGCACGAGCTTCCGCGGCGCGTGCCGCTTGTCGCCGCTTCTCGATCTCGCTCCTGTCTTTTTCCAGCAGTGCCCGGTCGTATTCTTCCAGCACGCCCTTCGGATTGATTCTCATTGCTTCTTTGTATTGGTCGAGTAGCCTAAGCTCTTCGCCGTGGGTAGCAGGGGGTTTGCCGTGGCGCTTGGCCCAAAAGACAAATCTTGGCTCGCCGGCGAAGGTAGACTCGAAGATACTCCAGTCGTCTTTATCAGGGCTCCGTTGAACAACTTCTTTCGTGGTCTGCCCGGTTAATTGCTGCCGTACATGAGTCAATTCATGCGCAATCAACCGTCGCCCCTCGGCGCGCCCCCGGCGCGAATCGACCCGCACCGAATACAATATCGTGTCCCACGGTATAGGCATGGGCGTTCACGTCCCGCACCGATTGGTCGGCAGCATCGTCGGTATGCACTCGCACCTTGGAAAAGTCGTGTCCGAAACGCCCCTCCATATCATGCTGCAGCGCCGCAGGGAGCGACCTGCCGGAGCTGGCCAGCGCTCTATCCACGCTTGCTGGTGCCTCAACAGTCTGCCCTGTCGATTCTCCTGCAAAGCGCTGGATCTGCAGTGGTGCTGATCTGACGGCCTGCCTCGGAATCGCCATCACCTTATCTGCAATCCTGTCCGCTTCCTGTTCATAGCTATCTCCTGGAGTATTCACCGCAAGCTTTGCCTGGATTCTTGCAGGCGATCGGGAATGCACCTGGATCCGGCTGAAATCATAAGAGAAGCAAGGTTCTGGATGGATGGGTGTTGCTGCATTTGCCGCAGGCGAATTCTGTCTTTCAGGGACTACTGGCAAAGCTAACGCAGCATTGCCGGGCTTTATATGCTGAAGGATTGACTTTTTGCGGCTTTTGCTGCATTTTCGCTGAAGGACCCCACTTACCGGCGGTTCGCTCTGACCCTGACAATCAGATTGAACAAATGCTCTTTGACTCATCCATCCAAACCTCCTGTGCTGAATGAAATGGGGTATGCCCCTCAGTGATCACTGTACATCCCGAATGAAGCTTGAAAAAGAATCAGCATTCAATAGCTGGGTTAAGGTCATGTTTTGGGGATACTCAGCCTCGCCTTCGTAGCCCAGGTCGAAATTGCAGCCATACTTATGCACCCACTCATGGATCAGTGTCGTCGATCGCTCTGTCGGGCCCTGGCCAAAGTAAGACGGGCACAGCCTTATGTTCACTCCTGGCACGCACCAGAAGGTGGTGGCAAGAGCACTGGGTCCACATGCCCACGTGCCTTCAAAAAGACCTCCAGTGTAACAGTCGTATCCCGCCATCCATGTCACCGCCCAAAGGAACCGCAAATTTACATTGATCCAGGTGGCAAAGGCGTTGCTCGTGGAGCCATGAAAATGCGTTGATAAGGCATTGAACACCTTGGCTGGCGTCGTCCCATTGTATGAGCTGACCGCGGCGATAGCATTCGATAACATACTCCGGGCTCTTTTATGATCATCGGTGACGATTGTATCTTGGCTGGCGGAGCATCCGGAATATCTCTGAACAAGATTACTTCTGAGGCCCGTTTCCTGCTGGACCACATGTGCCAATTCGTGGGCGATCAGCCGCCGCCCTCCACGAGTCTCTGGAGAGAATTGACCCGGGCCAAAGACTACATCATGTCCGACAGTAAACGCATAGGCATTCACCTCCTGCGCCGACTGCTCCGCCTCCGAACCGGAATGCACCCTTACCCGGGAGAAGTCGTGCCCGAAACGCCCCTCCATCTCCTGCCTCAGTCCCGGCTCCAGCGGCCTGCCTGAGCTGGCCAGCGCCCGGTCCACGCTCGGCGGCGCCACCATCTCAGCCCGCCCGGTTGGCTGTCCCGAGAAACGCTGGATGCATGGTGGCCTGCAGCTTAATCCGATATTTGCCGGTGCAGCTGATACCTGATCTGCTATCCGGTCCGCCTCCTGTTCATAGATATCACCAGGGGCGTTTACTCTGAGCTTTGCCTGGATTCTTGGCCGGGGTCCGGGATATATCGACATCTGGCTGAATTCATAAGCAAAGCGAGGATCCACAAACGCCGATTCAATTGTACCTGCCGACGCACTGGAAAGCTGTTTTCCAGGCACTGCCAGCACTGCCTCTGAGGTTGATCCGGTCTTGGACCGCTGCAAGGCCGGCTTCTTCTTGCCGCATTTGCGCAGCAGAATGCCTGACGAACGCAGCGTGCTCTGCTTTTGTGCAGCCGCAGCTGTAAGCTGACTCATCTTCTTTAAACCTCCTTATCGATTCTGCATTTCTGCATAATCCTATGAGCAACATCAGGGAGATTGCCTGCAAATAGGCAGACCCGATTCGGCACCCACACAGTCCGTTATTTTCGAACTGTACTCCAGGGCATTTTCTATGTAATCGTCAAGAGCTGCCCTGTACTTTCGCCCTTCCTCCTGCGCGCTCGATATTTCCATGCCCCCTCTCCCGCCAAACCTGGGCGGCGGGTTTTTCATCAGGAAATCCACCAGATCCATCGCATGGGAACCTTCATGATGGGCAAGCGTCGTTCTCTCACTCTTTATGTCCTCTTCCGTTGTGCCCCTGCCATATCCGGAGGGTGATGTCCGGCCCGTCCCGCTGCCGTATACCGTCTGTATAAAGAATGTCTTATCCACCCGGATGTTCTCTGCCTTGCCGGATCTTGAGGTCCACCTGACCAGCATCTTGGGCAGTTTTATGAATGTCTTTGCCTTGCCCTTGGGAACGATGGTCTCGTCCTCTGTATAGGCATCGGCAAGGACCTTGATCGTCCAGCCGCTTTCGGTCTTCATGGTTATCGGCAATTTGCCCAACGAGACTCCCATGGCTATCTCGAAGCTGGAGGGAGGGCTGGCAAGAAGGAGATTGGCTATATAACTCTTGACAGCAGGATCTGCGACCCGGTCACGGTACTTAATAAGATGGGAGAAAGAAAGTGCCTTGAGCCTGAATATGATATCCGGATCCTTAAGATCCTCCTCTGTGATCTGATAGGTGTCGAATCTGTAGTTCGTCTTGCCAAATAGGATCTGTCTGGCGATCATCTTTCCCGAGCTCCTCTGCTGGACGGAGTGAACGGCCTCGTGAGCCAGAAGCCTCATCCCTGAATCTCTTGCCGGAAGATACTCTCCCTTTCCTGAAAAACAGGTCGTCCCCGATGGTAAGAGCCCTGGCTCCGGCAGCCCTCGCCATCCTATCCCCCGTCTTGCCGTCAAAGATACGCAGATGCCGCAGATCTTTTCCCATCCCATGCTGCAAGGAGGTCCTGATATCCTCTGGCAGGGGCCTGCCCTCGATCCCTGACGGCGAAAAATCAGCCCCCCCGGCCTTTAAATCCAGCCGGGACCACATTCTTCGTTCAAGGCTCTCGGCCTCAATCTCCATGCTATCCCCGGGACGGGTCATAGGGTGTTGGGGGAGAATTGAAGGCCGGAGCTGAAGAAGGCTTCCTGGCCTCTTGCGTGAGGGACCCGTCTTTCCAGACTTTTTCTGGATTTGCGCTTTGTATAATGGTCTTTTCATCATGTCTTTCAATCATACTCACACTGGTCTCTAAACTCTGGCAAATTTCTCGGCACTTCTTTGGAGCAGCTTTCACGGGCTCATTATCATTCCATGAAAGCGCGTGTGGCTGCAGTTAGCACTCCGGGCGATCGTCAGCGCCTCGTGCAATATTGAGGGTGCCGTCTGGGAGCTCACTTGCTCATCAAGCACGTATCGGATTCCTTCGACCACATCTTTAGACAACACCCCAGCTGTTCCTGGCTGCCTCATCTTGCCTTGGGTGGCCGCTGCTTTACAGGTCCGTGCACCGTAACCCGGGCGTTCGCCAGTAGCGCACTCAGCACCAGGCTGGCGAGCGATCTGAGCAATGCATTCTGCCTCCCTGCACTCGGTGGTTGATCGGCGACAGTGGGATGGCATGCGTGACGTTTTGATTGCTGTGGATCTCTTGAACGTTAATAACCGATGTGATCAGCCTCAACGGGTTGCCGTTCAAGATTATTTTTTACTCAAAGCCGCCGTTCCAGCCAAACCGTGAACCGTTCGGTCATTTCTGCGCTGGCCGTTGCCACCCCCGCGAGCAACGTAACGATGTTGACCGGTGCGGGTTGTCCCGTCTGGGCCGGCGGTTTGCCTCCCGCACAGGTGCCGATGCTGGTCGCGTTGCCTTGAAGTACCTCTTTCATTTGTTTGGCCATTGACAACAGGGCGATTTCCGAAACGGAGGGATAAATATTCTGCTGGAACCCGAGCCGGTTCTGCATTTTCCTGCCTTTGACGTTTGCACCATAGTAGTTCGCGAAAATCTCGAAGCGCGTGGCCCGCCCTTGTCCGCCGGGCGTATTTTTCAGGCGGTAGTACTGCATCAGGACTTCGGAAAACGGTAGATTCAATTGCAGCGGAACGGGCGCGTTAGGTGCCGAATTCTGCGCGGCCCACGCGGCGTAAGCGTCGATGTCGCCTTCGAGATCGGCGTCTTCAGCCAGGTCTTTGAAAAAGTCGTCGTATGAAGCCGAGAATTTCAGGAAATCGACGCAGATTGTGTAATTGGTGGCCGCCGAGGCGACGTCGCCGGCCCAGGTTGCCAGAGCGTGATTGAGGACGTTCGTTTGCAGGTAGATCGGTCCGGCCGCATGGATCGAGGGGTTTTGCGGGTTCATCATGGCGTCGAGGCCGGTGAGCAAGTGGCTGATTTCGATGGACGTGCTGGAAGTGCTGCTGTCGAATTTTATTTCCTTGCTGGCCTGCAGGGCATTGAGGAGCTTGGCGCCGAGTTTGGGTGTCGGATCGTTACCGGGTGCCCAGGGCCGGCTGGTAATGATGTCGTCCCAGATCTTACTGCGGTTGCGCTGCGTGCTCCAGGGGGCATTACCGAAATACAGTTGCCGAAGCAGGGACAGGGTCTTCGGCGCATCTGCGGCTTTGGTCAGGGCCCAGGCGTTTTTCCAAGCAACGTGAACCAGAAATATGAACTGATCAACATTGGTCGCCTTGGCCAAGCCGTCGCAGGAATCGGCGCGAGCGCGCATAAATGCAACCAGGACCATGCGGTCTGCGGGCACGATTTTCCGCGGTGTCGTTCGGAAATAAATACGTCAGGCTGCCCCACCAGCCTTTAAAGATCGGCGAGACTTTGGCCTGGGCTTCGGCGGGCATCGCTTTTACGACGGCATCGGCCCGGCGATCGCGCAAACTCTGGTTGTTTTGTTCGGTGCCTATGCAGTCGGAATACCCGAGCACGGCGACCTGGGTGGTCGGGTCCTCCGAGGTTGTTGTGGGGCAATTTGACCGCATGCGTACGCTCCTGAGTGATCAGCTCTGCCATCCCTTCCTCAAAGGTAGACCAGTGTGGGTGAAAACCGCTGCCCATACCGCCTCCTGAAAGCATTCGAGGGTGGCGTTACTGGCACCGACAAATGAACAGTTTCGTGTCTTGCCACCTCCTGGCCCTGCAGTTGAGCAGAGTGTGTCGACGGCCAAGTAGATCGCATCGGTCATTGGGATGTGAAACCTGGTCACCTCGCCATCTTGTCCCAAAAAGAGAATTGCCCGCCGTTCATGATCAGTGGTGTCCGTCGCGATCCGGTGCTGATGCCCCGACTGGTCCACATATCCCGAACATTTCTATCCAGCTCAGTTATATTCTGGCCAGCAAGACCCACGACGTCTCATCTCCAATTGGTAGCGCTTGATGCCAAAGTCCCTTTGGCTGGAGAGGATACGAACCCTTCCCTGGAGGCTGGGCGAGGAACTGGGTCCTTGCAATCTGGCCTTCCCCTTCTGACAACCAGGCCTCGCACATTCTGCACTCTCAGGATCTGCGACAGGCTCCTATCGAGGATCGCCAGCTCGGCGGCGCTTGGCTCTCTCCCCACTGGTGGAGCGGTGGCAGAGTCGATATCCAATGTGACTCCATTTTCTGCAAGTATCAATCGAGCAAGCAGACTGGCTCTGGCAAAGTCTTCAAAGCGAGCGCGGGAGGAAGGGTCGCTTGTTCCCGGGGCAAATGCACTAGCCGGTAGCCGTGAGAGCTGCCAGGGGGTCATGACGCTGAGCCGCGCCAGCTGGTTTGGAGTGCTCAATTGATACTTGATCTCCGCTCGACGGGCCCACCCTCTCGCCTGTAAGAGGATCGACCCCCCCTTGAGGCAGACCTCTCTCTCTTCGAAAGGACTCAATGATCTCCTGATGAAGCGGATCATCGCCGGACGATGCGCTGGCAGGCCACCACCTCTGGAGCTGAAGGGGAGCGCGGATGAGCGGCATCTGAACCTGCAATCCCGAAGATATCATATCTGCAGCAGCCTGAGCCTTTCTCTCGGTCCATTCGTCATGCGAGCCAATTCGTATCGATTCATCAAGAGCTTCAATACTCTGCTCCTGCTGTATGACATGGGCCAGCTCATGGGCGAGGAGATGCCGTCCGGCAGGAGTCTGCGGGGTCCTGCCCATCACTGAAAACTACGTGACGGCTTATCGCATAGGCTCGGGCACCCACAGCGCGGGCTGAACGTACGGCCTCTGGACCGATATGGATCCGCACTCGACTGAAGTCGTGCCCAAAGCGCGGCTCCATGAAAGCGCGTGAGGCTGCATCCATCGGCACTCCGGGCGATCTCAGCGCCTCGTGGACTATGGGCGGAGCGGTCTTGGGGAGCCTGGCCGAATGCCGAGCGCTGTAAAGCCCTCTTTTTCTTGCGGCATTTATCGCACTTCCGCTGCAAAGCTCCATTTGCGGTCTGCTTTTGGATCTGCACTTGCTTTGACTGAGAAAAAGCCTGTTGAGTCATCGGTCGATTCCTTTCTAAGAAGATTCAATTTCTGGTTAGCTCTCTGTAGACATCAGCCTCTGATACTGGATTTTTCGATCCTTTTTGTACCAGAGCCTTCACACCTTTATAAAGAAACTTGGGTGCTGTGATATTTAATGCCTCCCAGAAGGGGTTCGATAGATTCCTGTCCTTCAGGAATATCCAATCAAGAGGTTCGAGCTGTGTGAGGAGGATAACAATTCTCGTGTTACTGACCTCGGACGGGGTCATGGATTTGTTCAGCTTCTGCAGTTCGAGATTCAAGTTCATCAGCCTGTCGGAATTGATGAGGTTGATTGATTGCGGAAAGGCAAACTGATTGACCTCATTGCGGAATTTATCGTTGAACACGTAACAGCAGTCGAATTCCATGGTTTTGTATCTGGACAGTATGTACAGAAAGATCTCCTCTTGTCTGGGATTCTTCATACCCGTTTTGACCTCAGCAGGTGCGGAGGGACTGGGGGGAGGACAGATTTTGCATCCTTCAGGCCTGAAGACTCTGACCTTTTCCAAGTTCCTGGCCTTACCTTTTGGTTCTGGTAACCTGTTGATCGACTCCCCTGCTAATCCAGCAGACGGTGGGACTGGAGGTTGAATCCAAAAAGCCCGAAACTCGCTTTTATAGCTTCGCAATACCTCTTTGCAGCTTCTCAGTTTCTCCCGTCTGGGCTCCAAATCCGCAAGGTGCTGGCCTTCATGTACCAATGTGTTCTTGAACTGGTCTTCAGTGATCTCAAGGTCGTGCGTAAACAGGTAAGATATTGCCGGGGATAAAGGAAGACGCAACCGGAGGACTGCTCGATGTCTTGTCTGGGACAGATTCAGGATTCTTAAGTCCGGGCTTTGTCTCTGTCCGCGTCTCTCCGGGCGCACGCTCGACCTTTGTGGGAACAATATTTTCATTAGGATTCGAGGAAGGGGGAGGAGGTCGATTTGCTCCCAGAGCATTTGTATAAAGGCCTTCATAGTCAAAGAACAATCCTTTACTGGCATTGCCAGGGACATTGGGCTCTGCTGGATAGTCACCTCCAATTTTCGGATAAGGGACGGTTATGTCAAAATAGAGATTTGACCTGTAATGTGTGGGGCTCAGAACCGTCAGGGTAAACTTGCCACTATCCAGCAACTCTACTGTGTTACGAAAAAGGTTGTCTGGGTCCATGAGTCCTTTTTTGGGATCCGGCTGAAGATCTTGCGAGCCCTGTCCAAAAAATTGGCGACATTGCGCTGCTGCTTAATATGCCAATCCACCCTCATTCGTTTTTTGTGTTGGGCACGCGAGGTTTCGAAGCGCTTCCACTCATCCTTATTTTCTTTTTCAATGTCCTGGCTGCTGGAGGCCGGCTGACGCTGCAGCACATTGCCTCTATTTGCGGCGGCAGAGACATGCACCATGCCGAATTCATGCCCGAAGCGGGGCTCAGTGGGGGCCTGTCTCAGCGGGATATGCTTAGATGCACCGCTTGCTGCGTAATGTGGTTGAGCTGTCATCACCTGATCAGCAACCCGATCCGCCTCCTTTTCATAGATGTCCCCAGGTGTATTCACCGCGAGCTTTGCCTGGATTCTTGCGGGCGATCTGGAATAGACGGCCATCTGGCTGAAGTTGTGCCCAAAGCGAGGCTCTTTTGAGGCAAATTCAGCACGAATCCCCCGCTCTGATCAAGCATTGCTCTTCAGGGACATGTGGACATCGTCTCCGGAGCCGGGCCGAAGGCCGAGCGCTGCCTGGCCATCTTTTTCTTGCGGCACTTGCTGCACTTGCCCTGCAGAATGCTGCTTGCCGGCGCAGCCGGACTCAACGCCTGCTTTCTGGCCATAGCGGCCATCCTCATCCTCCTAATCCAGCACCACCCTGAACCAGATCTCGAAGTCTCCCCCCTTCCTGCCGTCGCCGCTTGGCAGTACGAGAGAGTTATTTCCGTTCCGTCCAGGGGTGCCGAATGTATCTCCATCCAGGTACAGGCGCGGCTCACTCTCCGTCCAGATGAAGTTTCCTTTTAGAGTAAACCGGGCGAGCACCATGTTTCCGAACTCCAGTTCCCTCATCCTGGTGAAGAGGATCTTGAAGAACTCAATGTAATTGTTCGGAGGAGCCCAGACAATGATATTACCATCCACGCCTATAAAGGGTGATTGAAGGATTATCTGCTGGTAGCCTCTCAGCGTCCTGCCCCATGTCTGGATATCGGCAGAGTTCAAGGGGAAAGGCATGTTTATGGTCACAAAACACGATGCATCGCTTATCGTGGCCAGGAAGTCGTCACTGCCTGCAGAACTCTTGCAGACCACTCGTATTCCACTTTCCAGGTCTTCAATACTTACCTTATCGTCATTGTCCAGGGGCCTTTCTCCAATAAGATCCTTTCGACTACTATCCCGGGCTCCTGTACGTTCTGTGTCTTGCACAGCTGCTCGATGGCTTTTTGCACAGTGTTCGCTTCCTGGAAGCCCTGCAGGCAGCCTTTGGGATCGAAGGAGACAGTTGAGGCCCGGCTTATGGTGGCGGTAAAGGTGGCCTGGGATAGGGGGGACACAGGATCTCTGGATCCAGTATCTCCGACGACGACCCTGACCGTTCTCCGGGCCCTTTTTGTGCTATTGTCCAGGATCCAGCTAACAGACGCCCTGCCTTCGCTATCGGTCTTGACCTCGACAACTCCTGTCGTGCTGCCCTCCAGCGTCCCGTCATCGGCCTCAAACCGCACCGGAAAATTAGCAATAGGCCCGCATAAATTGGCCACGAGAACTACCAGAGGCTGTTCGAGCTTGGTTGTCGCCGCAGCAGGGTTTGGCACTGCCACCTGATTATCGCCGGAGAGCTTGCTCAAGATAACCGCTCTGGATATCTTTTCGATCGCTTCCTGCACAGTTCTATTGTTCAGACCAAGTCCCGTGCAGCCCTTGGGATCGTAGAATACGTCTTCTGCAAGGCTCAGATCGGCATTGAAGAACACTCGTTTGTTTGTCTCAATGCCCATACCATCCTCGAGAACCGCTTCTGCCTGCTGCTCGCCGGACTTAAAATCCCCCAGGGTCCATGAGGCTTCTGCGATCCCGTCCTCATCCGTCAGGAGGCTCGCCTGAACAATGCTTCCGCTGCCTGACAGGACTCGGAAAAGAACCGGCGCATTGGCCACGGGCATTCCGCCCGCAGCGACCCTCACCCGGAGAGGGCTATCCAGCTCTCTTTCCGGATAGCCCGACTGGCCGTTGCCGCCAGCATAATAGATATTGGTCAACTCTGTAAGGGGAGGGAAAATCTTGCGGCAATCGCTAACAACGGATAAAAGAGGCTCTCCTTCGATCTGGTCGGACTTTATGACCGCCAGGGGGGCAAAGTGATGCATAATTCCCTGTGGAGGAGCATCCTCGAGCTCTTCGACCTCACCGGTGGTGCTCCTGGCCGCAAAACACCAGAAATCCCTTGACCTGAACCCCTCCCCGGAGAACTGTATCCTTATGCCCTCCTCCAGGTCAAATGGATCGAGGGTGACGGGATGGACTGCCATCTTTCCAGCTGCTTTCCTGTCAGGATTGTAGTCCCATCTCCTCAGCTTGGGATGAAGGCTTTTATCAAAAACAGGCACGCTGGTGCTCAACACCACCGTGCCATCCCTATCCGAGGTGCTGGCTGGATCCACTATGGCCAGAATGCCCGGCCTCTCCAGCAGATCATCTTCGTCGTTCAGAATCTCGACCGTATCCCCCGGACGGAAGGTGAGGACCTTATCCCTGCCGGGAGGGCTTATCCTGATCTTGTTGGTGGAAGTATCGCTCTCGTTCTTCTTTACGAACTCATCGATGGCAGAGGTGACCGACCCGTTATCTCTGGACCACTTGAAGCTCGCCACTCGTCTGAGCTTCAGGCCATCTCCCTGGATCAGCGTCGATACATCCTGGTCGAAGGATAGAATGGTCCCCGATTCATCGATCTCGATCTTATCGATCCTGGCCGGAATCCCGGCGACGCCATCCCCGTCGGTCACATCGCTGTAGACCTCGACCATCTGCGCCCTCAGCCCATGCTGTCCCTTCGAGGATTTCGACATCAACCCTCAGCTTCTTCTCTTCTCCTTCTACCCTCTGGGCATTAACCGATTCCACATTCTCCGGCCTCGGCCAGACTAAGGGTTCATTGCCCTGGTGAATCTCCACCCGGTAAAGCCTGTTCTCCAGTCCCTGATAGCCTCCTTTGGGGGATATCTGGCAGGGCTTATCCTCGGTCAGCACGGGAGTTCGTCCGGAAGTTAGCCTGCCTCCGCTGGCCTCAGGCAGGATATGCAATAGCTCTTCGCAGTTTGAGGAGAAAGGAAGGGCATTATCCAGGCGGTGAATGGAGATTAAAGGCACCTTAGCAGTCTTAACCTGCCAGATGGTCTTTGACCTGGTGGTGGTATCCGGACCGCCTAAGGCCACCTCCCGGATATCAGGGTCCTCGATATGGGATATGTATCTTTTCCAGACGTCAAGATAAATGAGCCACCTGTTAGCAGGAGAGGCTTCATCTTCCTGGATCTGAGCTCCCGGCAGATCGCTTTGTGCAGCGTATCTTACCGTCCTCTCGTTCTCGCACAGGATCCCGTCCACATAATATCTGCCCGGGGTTATATAGAAGTCACCGGCTTCAAGATCCTCGACCGACTCCCCCTCTTTCGCTGGAAGTTCATTTTTATCGGTGACTATTCTGAATCCAGCTCCATCAGCAGGACCGCCGTGCTTCCCGATGACGTCCACAGCTTCAGTCTCAGTCCTGTGAGCCTCGATATCGACCAATTCATTCCAATCCGAGTCCAGTAGGACCCTGCCCTGCTGCATCCGCACATCGCTGTAGTGCTTTTCCGGCTTCGACGTGTTTCGGGTGAAATCGCCATACATCAGCATCAAACTCCTTTGATCTCTTAATCCTCGTAAAAAATACCGGCGTCCATACCGAATCTCAGATACTCATCGAGGGCCGTTTCGAGATCGGATATCCTCAAAGAGCTTTTAAGAATTCCCAGGGCACCCATCTCAGATCCATCCTCTGCCCCCTCCAGGATCTCAGCAGCCCCGGCAGGGTCCAGTTGAGCATACCCCGGCCGGCCATAGGTCATCGATCTGAAGAAAGGCGCAACTCTTGAGCCTTTTATATATCTCTCCATTGGATCGCTTATGCCTGCAAGTGTCATTTCCGGCTGGCAGCGGTACCTCCTCGGGGCAGTCGAGCCCTCGGGGAGATAAGAGAACCTGACACATCCCTCTTGCGTTCTCTTAGCCGTTACCTGGCCGGTGAATATGCTGCTATCCGCATTCAGGCTCAGCACATCAACGCTGCCAAATACGGTCACCGCCTCCAAAGAGACATCGGCTCCGGATGCCACCAGAGCCTCACCGCCTGAGCCGTCGATGATGCTTTCCACTGCTTTTAATGTGGGACCCAGAGGGGGCACGATTACCGGACCGGTTATGCACCGGAAAAGCTCCACATCAAGGCTTGAGTTCTCCCCGGATGCAGATGTTAGAACGTTCACAATTCCCACTTCCGGTAAAAGAGTGGTATGCTCCAGGCGGATCCTCCCCAGGTTTCCCGGCATCACATTGACCCCCCCTTCTATCAGCATACCGTCAACGATGAACTCGCCCTGATCGGCTGATTCCTGGGTGGACTTCCCGGCAACTGAGATGCTTCCTATGAGGTGAGGCCTTATGTCCTCAGGAACTATCTGTTCAGGCCCCCGTATCCTATTGCCCGCTATTATAACCTCAGGCCAGGATGCCGCAATTATCGCCAGCCTGCAGCCTTCCGGGATCTCAATGACGGGAACTGACATGGCATTGTGGCTCCGATTGTCCATGATGACAATGATCCCGAAAGCATCAGGATCAAGAGAGGAATAGAGGTTCCACTCAGCCACCGCCTCGGCTAGGGTCTTGCGGAGCTTATCCGGATCGCTCTCAACCTCTTCTTCATTCGCTGTGACTCCCCTCATCCATGAGGGCGGCCTCTCATCAGGGTTCAGCCAGGATTCGAGCGACGAGCGACGATTGTAGGGACCGCCTCCGATATCTCCTGAAAACCCATAGGAATAGCTCACCAGCACTTCTGTTGGGATGGCGGCATCCTTTCCCAGTATGGCGAGCCTTCCCAGCTCCATGTCAACTGCCAATTTCGCAGTCACAGGCCCGGGCTGGCAGTCTGCCACGCAGGGATAGTCCGGATCCCATTCCTCCAGATTGCAGACGATCATATGCTCGGGATTGACCTTTTCGCCGTCAAGAAAGACCTGAAATACCGGAGTGTCACCGAAGTAGGCGCTTAATCCATTTTCACCATTGATTATAGATGCCCTCAGAGATTCAATTTCGCTATGAATCAACCTTCTCCTCAGAGGAGCGGGAACATTGATCTCCTCGGCCAGGTTTGCCATCTCTATCTCAGTCTGAGGGCGGTTGAAGAGGGGTATGTCCCTGGGCAGAGGACCAAACCAGTAATGCCTGTCGTCCATCCTCCTCGCCGTTCCTTTATCAATGGCATAGCTTTGCATCCTCCATAAGAATAATCCCACATTCTTTATTCCGTATCTGCCTCCTGCTGAAGGCTCCTGATATCCGCGGTATGAGCAGCAGCCTCGAAGGCTCCTCCGATTAGATCGAGCTGGCTCCCTCCTCTCAGGTCTACAGCAGCGGGACGGTCGAGGCGGACGTGGTTGAGGTTCTGGGTTGCAGCAAGCAAGAGGAAGAACTCCACTGCTCTGCTAGGCCAGGCGGTGACGTCTCTGGCAATCTGCTCCAGGACCACTGCAGTTCCTTTCCGCCTGCGATAAGCCATGGTATTGGCCACAAAAGCCCTCTGGCTATAGCTCCCCTGGGCAGCCGACCGCAGCCCTTTGACTCCGAGCAGGTCGCCGATGTAAGGCACGACCCACTCCTCGCACGTCTCTATGAACCAGTCGCGATAGAGCCCATCAATATCCGATTCCAGGGCCCCGGCCTCTCGCTCGATTACCGCCATCAGTGCCCTGAGCGGTTCGCCCTCGGAGGCATCTTTCAGCCTGTAAATAGCCGGAAGGAGGTTGTAAATCCGGTCACTATTGCTGTCATTCATGCTATCACCGCCTCGATCTGGATTCCTACCGGATTGATCAGGAGAAGCTCTGCCGGCAGGACGGCTGTGCCCATAAGCTCCTCTTCCTTCGCCTCTATTACCTCGCCCCAATTCGATAGCGAAGTCTGGTCGCTTCCAGGCTCCCCCATAACGTACTTGTGCAGTGCACTTATCTCACAGGCCACGACCCCTGCCACCCCCTGGATGATTTCTATGATCTCCGAGGAGGTCACGTCCTGGCCGAAGTTTCTCATCTCAAATGAAAAGGCGGACCTGAGTGCCTCCTCCACTTTGCTCGCCACATCATCCGGCCTGTACCTTGGATCCACTATCAGCTTAATTGAGACATTGAAGAATATGGGATCGTATGAGCCCAGGCTGAACCGCTGAACAGGATCAGATGATGCTGCGATGGCATCGTACAGGTTCCTGTAGATGTCTGAATTCGAATCGATCACATGGCTGGCCAGGGCAGAATCGGGTTCATCCGAGCCCGTGGATATGGCCGAGGCCACGGTGACATGGACGAATTGCACCTCTCCGGATGCTAAGGAGACTGCCCTTGCCTTCCCGATACCGGCAAACGACCGGGCGAAGTATTCATAGTCCCTGAGCGAGACTATCCTGTCCATGGTGAGGACGGTCATCGGAGCGTTGACCCTGGCCATATCCCTGTTCTCCGGGTCCTCTGCACCGTCAGTCGGCAAGGGATTGGTCACGCTCCTGATGCCAAGAGGTCTATTCTGGATCAGAGTAATCTTGTCGGCCGGGACCATTCCCTCTGCACCTATGCCGCTCCTGTAGACCGCCGTTATATTGGCCAGGCCCGTGGGCAACCTTGCACCCATTATGCCGTCACCGAATATTACATCGGCATTGGCATCGTTATCGATCCGGACTATGTAGCTCTCGCTCCTCTGATCCAGGCCATAAAGCCGCGGTACCTCCAACCAAAGGACATCGTTTGCTCGAAGACTGAGTGTGCTTTCAATACCGCTTGCCGTAGGCGCGGATACATATGTTAAGGGCGGCTTTTTCAACCGGAATCTCTGGTTTGGCAGAGAGCCGTCGCCGCTTCCCAGGACCTCGCTTCTGGTCTCCCCGTGAGTTGCCTGGGAGACGTTGGCGTTGAGGGCCACAGTCTTCCTCAGGTAAGAGTACTTCAGGCCCTGGGATTCTGATGATTTGATATCGGTTGTGAAGTAGATGGTGGTAAAGCCGTCCGCCATGTACGATATCTTTGAGGAAGAGGATCTCGGCTGCGCTCACTCCAGGTGGATCGTCTCTCTCTCCAGTCAGTATCACCGGCTGGCCTGGCAAAAGGCCCATGACCATGCTATCCAGCTGGATGTCAGTCTTCCCTTTGGCGATCGGATCGTCTATGGGAAGCAATGCCAGATCCAGCCGCCGGCTCTTGACATAAACCGAGGTGTTGCGGATTTTGAATTGAGCATTGCCATTTTTATTTATAGCCTCTTCAAAATTCAATCCGGTAGCCCTGATGCTGGTTGCAAAGCCCACCGGTGAGGCGTCGACTGCAGACTTGACCTTGAGCATCAAGTGCTTCACTTTAATTCCAGGAGGAAGAATGGATGTCTCTATCACCGCCCAGCTTCCGGGGACGATCCCGGATAATGTGCGTTCCAGATAGATGTCTGCATCATAAAAATCAGATGTAACCCTGGAATCGTGCCATATATCCCATCCGTTAATGCCATCCCAGTTATCGAATTTGCCTTTTGTTGTTACTTCGGGCAGACTGTCGAAGTACGGGGCATTGTTGCCAAAGACAGCAAGCTTTTCATCGAAGGCGAACACACCCGAATCATCTATACCAACCGGCTCGGAACCGTTGCCCTTCGAGCCTCGTATAGAGCCCCGTCCAGCTTCTCTTCTAGCCGCCATTGCCATTTGAGAGAAGATTGGCGCGGAAAGGCCGGTTGATTTGCCTGTATTGATGCTCTTGACCAGGTCATTCTTATTCCATCCCTGGATGGAGACGAAAGCAGCAAGATCCTTCTCCCGCCAGGCTCCGGCATTCAGGACACGATTGACGCCAACCGTACTGAAGGCCACCCTCTGGGGGAGAATATCGAAGAACGGCAGGATCATCGGATTGAATGGGGGGACATAAGGACTCGGAGGGATCGCCTCCGGCAGCTCTGCCAGCTCCACCATAGTCCTTTTCAAATCGGTCTCGATAACCACGCTCCGGACCAGGACGAACAATTTTTTGCCAGTAGCGCCTCCTTTCGAATAACCCACCAGGAGAAGACGGTCTCCCTCCTCTATTCCGGAATCCGTGCCCTCGAGGAAAATCTTGGTGACCGGATATCCGTACAGATCCCTCCCCACCGGAAGGGAGATGGCCGGATCCAGGAGATGTATCTGATCGAACTGGTCAGATGCTATCTTCTTCCGCCCTTCAGCCTCCGGGAAGCTGGTGCTGATATCCAGGTGATATATCCAATCCTCCGACGGGTCAACCGGAATTATGGCTATCTCCTGGGGCCTCTTCATCCTTGGCCGGAGAATGTTCCATTCCGCTCTGGCGGTGATCTCTTCGCTGGTCTCAAATGTCTGGGGAAGCTCGCCCTGGCCCGGTATCGACTGGACCCGGGTCTCAGCCGGAACAATTGCAGAGCCTGGTGATCCCGGGGCATCCTCAACGGTGAAGGCCAGATGAGCAGTTGCGGCTACTCCCGGTTTTAATTCGTAGCCTATGGTGCGGGCCAGCTCCAGTACTGAGAACCTCTCGGTCGCAGTACGGAGAAATCCCTCGTTTGCGATCCTCTCCTGATAGAAAGTGAGGACATCAGCCACCGCCGCCCATCCATCGAGTATGGCTATTGCCGGGTCGTCCAGCTCCCTGGTGGTCAATGATGCCAGAGGGTGGATGCCCTCGTTTTCACCTTCCGGAACCTTCCAGCTGTGCAGGAGGGAGATCATCTCATAAAAGAAGCGGGGATGGGTGCCTATCCGGTAGTCTATTGAGGACCTGCCCGGCCGGTTTTCGTGTCTTGAAAGCTCTGCCACGGATCTCGTGCAGCCGCATTTTTCCCTTTTCAAAGTCCTCCCTCCACATTGAATTCTATTCTGCCGTTCTCAGGCATGCTCGGATCGTTATCCAGCCGCGCAATCTCCAGCCGGTCCATCCTTATCACTCCCTCTTCGGACTGGCCGGCTGACAACCGATCCCACCTCTGGAACCGGTTGCCATTCTGCTCATCAGCATCCACGTATCTGACCCCCGGCACCTCCATCGCCCTGGCTATTATCCGGCTCAGATAAACAGGATCGCCGAACGTGAAGTTATCAGGGTGGAAGAATCCGCGTTCGCCTCCGAATAGGTCCCGGTTGCTGAATGCCTGATACAGATCTTTCAATACATTTGAACGGAAATGATCCCCATCAGCACAGATCGTCAAACGGATATCCAGGGGGACGAAGGAGGGCCCTTCGATCTCGACATCCATTCCTGCCAGCCTGAACCTCTCCATGAATAAGGTGAGCTCTTTTTCAAAGTCTCTATCGACGGGCCTATTTCCCATCCGGTCAACGGTGATGAAGACCGTGTGCCAGCTGCCAGTCCAGCGGATCGTGGCCATGGCCCTCTGGACCTCGGGATGCCTTTCCGCTACCTTCGCATAATCCTCTTCCGTTACCGCTCTCTCCTGAATCCGAAAAGCCTGGGGGGCATAGATCCTGACCATCTCGATAGGCTCCGGGTCAGTGCCTCCAAAAGCGGGCAGGGGGTTTCTTACCGCTTCTATTCCCTTCACCTCAGAATAGACGTGGGAGATCGCTCCCGCGCCTACATTTCCCGCCCGGCCGTTCCCGACCCGGTAGACGGCCATCATGCTGCCGGACGGCATCATGCCGGTAACATCATCGCCAAACCTCAGCCGAGCACCCCCGTCCTCGACCTCCAGGACGAAATCAGGGGCGAATCTGCCGCTGCCAAGGAGGTCTCTCTTGGGCCGCCAGACCTGATCGACCATCTCATCATAGAGCATTATTGCGGGAAGCACATCCCTCATCTCCCACAAAAGAGCTCTGGAGGCAGAAGCTCCTGGTTCAAAGAGAGCCTGCCTCCTATCCGGGTC
Source organism: Methanotrichaceae archaeon (assembly GCA_963813075.1). Classification (GTDB taxonomy): domain Archaea; phylum Halobacteriota; class Methanosarcinia; order Methanotrichales; family Methanotrichaceae; genus Methanothrix. The sequence continues at coordinate 80,868 of CAWEXU010000031.1, read as the reverse complement.
CTTGACCGGCCTGCCCAGGCTGTCTCTTGCCCTCCCCTGCTGTGAAACGGGCCCCTGGGAGAGAGAGGGTGCATATGGCACCCCGTCCAGGGGAGCGGAAAGGGTCTCGGACACCGTCCTGCCGTGATCGGCAAGAATGACATTTCCGTAAGCTTTGCTCACCCCGTCTATCAGGTTCCCGCCGCTTCTCGATGATATGCACATATCAAAGGGCAGGGCATCCTCGCCCGCCCATTCGATCTGTACCACCAACTCATCATAGAGCATATCCCGGGTGAACTGAACGTCAATTAGCCTGACCACATGCTTTCGGGCGGGATCTGCATCCTCCTTCAAGCCGTTATAGGGATTTTTTACCTCCTCGAAGATGAGAGCCCTTCCTGGCTTCAGCTGCCCGAGAGCCCTTTCCCCGGAAGGGGTGATACCGTCCAATAGGGTGGCCCTGGTGGACCCTTGAGGCAGGTAGCAGTCGTCCTGGCCCCAGGTATAAAACGAGATCTCATTGAGATCGGTGTACAGATCAATCCCTTCCATGGCCTCGAAGACCTGGGCTCCAGCTCTCACTGCATCAGTGTAGCCCTTCAAATCCAGCTCCACCTGTCCGCCCAGGGCATCGATCTGAGTGAGGAACACCGCTTTTGGCTTCTCTGGACCCGTGGCTGAAGACCCGGGCAGATAGGCTCCGTCGGCATTTGTGCCCGCCTTGAGCGCTATAAAGACCCTTGCGTTTGAGCCATCGTGCATGGGGTAGTCCAGGAGCCTGGCATGGCGGCGAACGGACATCCTTTTCCTGGCGGTTCCAAGATACGCTTCCGTAGCCACAGCATCCTGGTAATAGCTGAGGTGGTCTGCGACATAGGCCAGGACCTCAACCAGAGCTATCCCCACATCACCAGGGTTTCTCTCTATCCAGTCCGGCATTGTGACTGACAGACGGTCCAAGATCAGCCTTCTGAAGCTGGCATAGTCCTTGCAGAGATAGTCGATCGGTGGAGGTTCTGCCAGGTCCTGACTGCACGCCTTTTCGGTCTTGCAGTCGAAGTTGCTGCTGCAGCCCACCTTGAAGGAAAACTCCACCGTTGAGAGGAGAGGATCAAGATCATCCAGCCCAACGAGGCTCAGGGTGTAAGTGGAAAAATCCCCTACCGAGCTGGTGAGGTTTAGCGGGTCCGCCACCTGGACGTCGATTATATTCTCATCGATTCCGGGTAGCACTCCTTTTACCCGAATATCCCTGATCCTCACGCCGCCGGTGATCTTTATGTTGCTGGGAGAGATATTCGCTGGCACTGAGGGTTTGGCAAGACCGGTTGAGGGATCTGTGGGCACGAAATGAAGTGAAAGCGTATGCTCGTCCTTTGAGACCTCGACAAAGTCGATACCCTTCAATTGCTCGTGAACTGAGATCTTCGCCCGACGTTGTTCATGGCCGCAGATGAATCTTCCTGCCATAATCAGATACTCCTGGAGAACTCCGCCACCCTTTGCTCCTGGTTTTTCTTGATCAGGTACTGCACTGTAACCCGGAGAGAAGAGTCGATTGCATCTATTTTCACCATCTCTATCTGGATTCTATCCCCCAGCCATTGCTGAAGCGCCCCCTGGACGAGGAACTGGGTGGCTGTTGCCAGCTCGCTGCTGTTCGGAGCAAAGACCATTTGCACGAGGCCGCTTCCAAAGGAAGGCCGGTTCACCCTCTCTCCGGGCGCAGTGAAAAGGACCTCCTCGATCAGGTCTCTGATATGATCCTCCTCTGAGGTTGATGCCGTCCTGCCCCGGCCGTCGAAGTGGAATGGGTAGTCTATCTGCATCTAGATCCCCCGCACCCTTATCTGGGTAGCAATAATGTTGGGAGGTCCTTGAGGTATCTTCTCGGCGCTCTGGCAGATTCCCGAACTCGTCTGGAGGACTGCGGCTTTGCCGCCGATCTTTACCCTCAAGGCTGGCACAAGCCACTTGACCAACACACAGGGCTGGGGTTTGGCTGGGCCGGCCATGAATGGGCAGCCTGCGACCAGGTAGGTATCGGATGCCGTTGCCGCCGGCTGGCCCCCCAAGAGGACCCTTGCATTGGTGGAGATTATGGAGATCTTGCCGGCGTGAGGGCAGATGGAGGTTGTGCTGATGGACAGAAGGCTTCCGGGCATCAGACCACCTCCAGGGCACCGCCGTTGACTGAGACCTTCGGCCCGGTCAATTTGATGCTTCCGCCTTTGCCGTTATCTATCTCTATGCCCAGGGATGTGATTGCCATCTTCATGCCTGATGTCGTCTCTATGCTGATCCCTCCAACTACTGGCAGGTCGTTGATTGTGATGCTACCAGTGCTGGTCTTGAGAACTTTCATCTCCGCCAGAGCTGGAGATGCCGGCACCTCACCTATACCCCAGAAGCAGCCGGTCCAGATGGGATAATCGGGATCCCCTCCCTCGAATTCCACCCAGATGTTCGCTCCATTGGGCGGGATGGCGAAGAATCCAACCCCTGATCCGGCATAGGGAACACAGGGCATGGCCCAGCTCATGGTTCCCTCTCCAAGCACTGCGGGAACCTTAACCCGGACCCGGCCCAATTGCATGGGATCGAAGTTGTCCTCCACCTTTCCCCGATATTTTCCAAAGAACTTGGGGCATTCGCTCATGTTATCACCACCGGAGAGATGGAACCCAGGCCCTCCCTCTTGATGACGAAGCTTTGCTTGTAGGATCCTTTTGATATGTTGTGAGTGACGCTTTTGACATAGTAGATGCCATCATAGCTCAGGCCTGCTCCTCTCAGGCTCACCAGACTCCTGGCCTGGAGGATGCCACCGTACCTGAGAGAGTCGAGCTGGCCCCTTCCACCAACCACATCAGTCGATGCATCAGTCGTCCCCTGAGCACTGGCCATGGCCTGGACATAGCTCTGTCCTGACTCAGCCCGGAACCGTTTTTTCTTGATGCATTTCTGAGCCAATAGTGCGGGCTGGGCGGATAGAGGAGGTCTGGTGGTGAGGATGTTCTGCACGGGCATGACCGAGTTTGTCTGCCTGTCCTGGACTGTGCCGGTGACACTTGTGGCAGCCATGCCGTCATAGTCGAAGGTGACATCGTCGACGTTCGAATCGGCCCCCATATTGAAATTCAGAGGTTTTTGGGGCAGCTCCAGCCTCTTTGGAGGGCCCCAGTAAGCGATGTTGAAGAATGGTACGGGTCCAGGGATCACATAGAAGACATAACCATACCTTTTGGCCATCTTTACAAGCATCTGATAGTCAGAGCACTGCTGGACGGGCGTCCTCTCAACCGGGATGGGTGGATCGATCACCGGCGGTGGGGTGACCTTGGGTATAATCTGGTATTCCGGGTAGCCTAAAATGAGCTTGTTGATAATTACGGTCTCGTCCTGGGCCGGGTGCTCTGCAGTTTTCTCTTCCATGTCCATCATGATGGTCACGTCATCCCCCATCACCGTCAGAGTGCCTTCACCCGGATTTTTTCCGGGAGCGAGGTGCTGCTCTGTGATTATCCCATCCATGAGGACCCGGGGGATGAGGTTGAATTTCGCCACCAGCACGACCCTGCTGCAGGGACGGAGAAGGGGGCTTTTCAGCAGGGGATAGTCGATCTCAAATATCCCCGATCTTCCCACATTGAACACCATCTTGAAGGCGGATCTCTGGTCATCGCTGTGGGTAACCTCGACGTTCTTGATGGACTCGGTGATGAGCGGCGGTGCTGGCAGGGGGATGATCGGGCCGACAAAAATGCTGAGATGAATTCCTAAAAGGCTCATGATTCATCCTCTCTAGATGCGGGGCATGGATACTTTGAGAATTCTTCCGGGCACAGTTGTGAGGTCTTTGGGATTCATGGCGTCATTGGAGTCGCAGATCTGCCAGAACTGCTCTGGATCTCCCAGCAACCTGGACGATATCAGGTCCAGCCTTTCCCCCTGCACCAGCTTCACCTCTGCTGCGAGCTGCATTGTAGAGCTCAGGGGCAGGATCCGCCGCTTTTTGTAGACTATCACCCTGCCGTCCGCTGCAGTAAACTTGGCCTCTTCTATCTGGTAGTATCTGCTGTTTGCTTCAAACATGTATACCTCCTTGATTATGTGTACCTCCTCGATTATGTATAACTCATCGATTCAGCCCACCTTAAAGCTCCCAGATACCGATAAGCTCCCGGAACCGGAGAGGTCCGGCGGGGATATTCCTGCCAGATTCGATATGCTGCCGATGGTAGCAAAAGCTTCCTTGATCATCTGATGGGCCAGGAAGACATAATAACCGGGATTGGTGATGGAGAGATCGTTGTAGCTGAGGACCCGCAGCCCTAAGGAGACCTTAGCTCTGATGGGATTCAGGTTAACGTCGTGAGCCTCCTCTGTGATGCTGAAGTCTGTAATCTTGACTGGAACCACCCGGTTTGCTCCCCAGATAAACAGGGTCAGAGGGGCTAAAGGAGGGACGACCTCTATGGTGCCGGTGGCAGCAAGGATGGTGTTGGCGATCACCAGAGCGCTCTTGGGGTAGATGAGCATCTCAAGGGCAGAGAGCTGGGGGTAGATCCCGGATAAAGTGGCCAGTGTGTCACCTTTTTCCAGCTGGTCGGTGGCATCGATCTCCACATCGAGCTTTATCGTCTCCACCGGTGCCCCCTTGAGCCTCAAAGCCTCGGATTTGTCTCCCTCCTCGCCAGAGGTCTGGGCCTGGAGGGTGCGAGATATCGTATCGGGGTTGTACTGAAAGACAATGATGCTCGCAAGCGGATTGAATATGTCAACGCCAATTATCGCACCTTTCAGAAGGCGCGGTGAGCCCGGAAATGCAGTCATTATTATTAACCTCCTTTTCAGACTAGCTCAGCCAGGGATCTGGAAGCCTCATCCAGAGCCTTGACATCAACCAGGTCAAGAGCCATCTCTCTTTTTCTGTCCATCCACAGGTAAACCGGCATTCGAGGCATCCCCAGCAGAGCCTCCTTTAGCCTGACCAGCTCATCCTCGCTGACCTCTGGCAGATCGATGGTCATGCTGATGTATGGGGCATCCGATAAGCGGGTATCCGAAACCCGTGCGCTCCAATCCGAGAGAGAAGAAGCCCTCTTTTGGATCAATTCCAGATCCAGGTCGTCCATGGTCTCCTGAGGCCTTATCCTGAGAAGTATTCGTCTCACTTCATTCCTCCATTTTAACGGTGAACGATGCTGGCTCCTTCCATGATGAACATGAATATCTCTGCCTTTCTGCAGCCCGGCTGGTCGCCAGAAGACTTGCATTCAGATGATCCGACGCCGGTTGTGCTGAGGAACCGATCTTTTGATATTTTTCTATCTACCAGGTTCTTCTTGACCGCTTGTGCCCGTTTCCTGGAAATGCTCAAAGAGGCTGCGGATCCGCCGGTATCATCGGAATGCCCTACCACATCCATCATGACTGCCGCGCTCTTGATGAAGGCCTCAGCAATATCGAGATTGCGTTTTTCCGAGGCAGGCAGAGCGGTGACGTCTGAGGAGTTCAGGGGAAACTGAGATACGGTAACCTTAGCAAAGGACTCCCCGTGATGGGGGTCACCGAATAGCCCTCGCAGATCGGTTGATGGGATGGCATGCTCGGCTGCGATTTTATTTTCTATCTTGACGGTTACATCGTGGCTGGGCCTCCCACCATGTTTTGGAGGTGGCCCTGTGGGGTGAGCACCGGTTGCGAACAGAGCCGCATGGCCACAGAGCTCGTGACCGAGCACAAGCCAGTTTTGTTCTATCATTCTGTGCGGCGGAGGGCCACTTGCCCACGCTCCAAACTCCAATCCCGAGAAAGGAGAGTGAACAGTGACCGTTTTCGTTGTGGGATCGGTATGGGGCCAATCATCGTCATTCACGTCTATGGTCCAGGTGATGGCGGTTCCTGTAGCGGGATCAGTCAGAGAGTGCATATCGCACAGGCATTTGCAGGAGACGGGCGCTGATGATTTCGATACGTCAGCGCAAAAGGATGCTGCATTTGGTACCACATCTCCCCCCTTGACGGTGAAATCCGGACAGAGTTTGGTTACATAGTCCTTGACGATCTTTTCGTTCGTCTCTCCAGAAGGAGCTTTAGCAGGCTGAGCCGCAGGGTCATTTACTGCGATCTTGCGCTGAATAGAATGAATTCGGTCTGCAGTTATCTCCGCTATGCTTGAGCCAGCATGTGTCAAGCCCATGCTCAGACGATCTGCTTGCCGCTCAAGTGCAGGGTCTTCATCCATGAGGGGACGGACGCCTCTGTTTTCTGATTGCTGGATGGTATGCACAAGCTCATGCGCCAGCAATCCTCTGCCATCCGAAGTCGCAGGAGAGTACCTGCCGTCTGCGAAGACCACATCCCTGCCCACCGTATAGGCCAGAGCGTTCACGGCATGGGCGGATTCTGCAGCCTTCCCTCCAGTATGAATACGCACTCTGCTGAAGTCATGGCCTAAACGCGACTGCATGAATTGGAGCGTGCTGGCATCCATTGGCCGGCCCGGCGAGGCTATGGCTTCGTTGACCACCGGTGGAGCAAAATCTGGCAGAGAGCCGATCTTCGAGCGCTGCAGCCTCCGTCCTTTGCGGCACTTATTGCATCTGCGCTGCAATGAACCCGTCCTTTTAACATCAGCCGTTCTTTTGTTGCCGATCGTCATTTTCTCCTCGTGAGCCCTTTGTAAACCGATCTTCCCACCTGGGAGCCAACGCTGCCAGGCCTCGCGCCAGGGGCGGGGAAAAACTCCCCGGCATCGATGCGGTCGATATCAACCAGTCCAGGGGATAATCCTCTCAACTCGATGAGCCTTGAGATCTCCTCCCGGACGGCGTCGCCAATCGCCGGGGCATCAGCTCTGGAAAAGCCATGCAGCACCAATTCATCTATATGGATCTGGATTTTTTTTGTCATTCAGCACCACCCGGCGATCTCGGCATCGGTAAGCGGCTTTTCCAGCTTCGAGTACTCGTCTTTTGCCGCCTGAAGGATGTGGTCCATCCGGACGGGCGAATTCTCATCAGCCGCCAGAAAAGCAGCGTTTAAGGCAATGCTTCTGATGTTTCCGCCGGCGACATTCAGCCTTGATAGCTTTGTGAAGTCAAGACCATCCAGGGGCGTCTCCTGAGGAAATATCCGCCTCCAGATATCGCGCCTCAGGTTCTCATCAGGGAATGAGAAGCTCACAATGAACCTGAGCCTTCGCAGGAATGATGCATCCAGGGCGGACTTCATGTTAGTGGTCAGTATAGCCAGACCCCGGTATGACTCCATCCGCTGGAGCAGATAGCTCACCTCGATGTTGGCATAACGGTCGTGACTGTCACGCACCTCGCTTCTCTTGCCGAATAGAGCATCAGCTTCGTCGAAAAGGAGGATGGAACCCCCGGCCTCTGCCGCATCAAAAACCCTGGCCAGGTTCTTCTCGGTCTCGCCGATGTACTTCGAGACCACTCTGGACAGGTCAATCCGATAGAGGTCCATGCCCAGGTCACCGGCCAGGACCTCGGCGGCCATGGTCTTCCCGGTGCCGCTCGCCCCGGCGAAAAGGGCGCTGATCCCCAGACCCCGGTGTCCTTTTGATCTGAACCCCCATGAGCCATAGACCTTTGACCTCTGCCTCACGTGGACCGATATACGCTGGAGCATACGTTTCTTGTCATCGGGCAGAACTATGTCATCCCAGGTGGCCATGGGCTCTATCCTCTGGGCAAGGCCATCGAGCTTCGGCCTTGAAACCGCTATGCAGGCCTCCCTCAGAGCAAAGGCAGACAATTGGGCTGACGAAGCCTGGCCTTTAGACCGGGCCAGAATGTCCAGGCCAGCGGCCCGAATGCTTCTTGTGCTCATATCGAACTCCGATGCCATCCCTTCCGCCATCCGGGCAACCTCAAAACCCGTGGTAGGCAGCAGATCTTTCCACAGGTCCCTCTGCTCATCGTGGGTAGGGTTCATGAGATCGAAATAGACTGTAGGCCTTGCTTTGATCAGTCTATTCGTCTGGCTTGATATTATCAGGGGGAAGGCCGATCTTCCGATGAATTGGATGGCTCCGGAAGGTGCCTGGCTTTCGTCTGTGCTTTCGGACCAGTCGATAAATAGAACGCTCTTGCTCAGCACCGCCTCCCTTTCCCAGAGCCTGAGGATCTCGTCGATCTCCTCCGGCTCTGAGGGTATCAGGCTAATATCGAGCCGGTACATCCCCATCCCCAGGCTTGCACAGGCCAATGCTGCCACATCCATTCTGTCTCCTGCATCCCCGCCGCAGATCTGGACCGCGGCACGCATCATGCCTTGATCCGGATGGCTCCAGGCCATTGATATCCTCTCGGCCAAAGATGACTGAGAAGGCGGAACAGGGCCGCCGGCATCGACCGCCTCCATGATTGAAGAGAGCCTGGGATCCGGGTAATAAAGCCCGGTCAGGTAATGGAGAATCATCTCGTCTATCTTCAGGGGAGAGGTGGTCAAAGACAGGCCGTTTCCCAGGTAAATCAGCTGCCACCTCCGGAGCGGTGAGCCTGGGAGTAGCGCGCTCCAGTGAGCATCAGGGAGAGCGGCAAGAGCGATTCCAAATGTAGGATAAACCTTTGAGGGATCTCTTTGAATGGCGGCGCATAGAGTTGATATGGATGCTTCAAGCTCGAAGCCTGCGCAGAGCAGGAGTATGCTCCTCTCAAAGTTTGAAAGGGCAAAGGAATCCGAGATGATATCTATTGCAGCCGGTCTTGGCAGCTTTTGCCTTGCATCCTCAAGAGCAGACTTCAGCTCGTCGATGAGTCTCTCATCCGGTTCCTCCTGGATAGCTTGCCCGATCCCGGCCTTGATCAGATCGACGGATGCTGCTAGATACCGCTGGTTTGCCCCATGCCAGTCTTCATCGTATCCGTTCATGTCACCACGACCCTGGGTGTAATCCCGTCCGGGCCGAACACGAGCGCACTCTCAACTTCATTTACCCGCAGCCTGGCTATGTACGAACCAGGAAGTACATGGCTGGCGCTGAAGACCAGGGGATCAGACTCGACCGTTCTGGGCCTCGGGTCTAAGAGATAACCTCCGCCGGTGTCGGGTGAAATGCCGCTCAATATCAGAACTGCTCTCTGGTCCAGGCCGACTGGTGGATGCGCCTGGACGGTGATCCGTGCATCCGCAGGGTCGCCGGTCCTTGAGAAGATGGGCGGATCAATCCTGGGCCTGAGGACGAAGGCCAGCAGGTTGGATTTTATGACATATTCTGCGACATTTCTTGAATCTTTATCTGTTGGATGCTGACGGAGGATGACCTGGACGGTCTTCACCCCCGATCTGACTCCCACCGGCAGCGGAACAACCAGCCGATCCCCGGTCGAGCTCTCTTCTGGCAAGGATTCCATGCCGCCTATAATGGCTGCGGTACTCTCGGAGAGCAGCCCCTTTCCTTTCAGCACTATGCTGGCTCCGGGAGAGAGTTCAATTATCTGGGGCTCTACTGATGTTATAATAGGCTGTGCTGAGGAGAAGACCGAAAGCCTCCTTTCGTTCACCGGCAGTGGGGCTCTTGCCGGCAGATCGCTATCTATAAGGACTACTGTGCCCAGATACGCCGTGGATAGGGTGTATTTGGTCTGGAAGAAGACGTTCCACAGCTTTGAGAGCTCATCAAGAGATAACGCCTGGGGGGTCAATTTGACCAGCTCGGTCTGCTCTGCCAGATCTGAGCCGGCGACATAAGAGAAGGCTTCATCCTTTATGGCATTTCTTATGGCTTCCCTGGAGATAACTGGCGATGCATGCAGAGCCTTTAAGGTGCTTCCCATGATCCTCTGAGGCTCAAGCGTCCTCTCATCCCCATAAAAGCTCAGGAGATAATGGAGATCGAGGGCAATTCTGGGCCTTTTCACCAGAGATCCATCTCTTCCCCTCATCGGCAGATCGGAGTTCCTGAGAGCGGCATTGGGGGTTATCTGATACAGATAGATATTGATGCCTGTTGAGGTTATGCCCGATCCTGTACCATCGGGCCTGACCGTCGATATATTGATATCTATATCTGCATTGTCCGCCCTGACCGCTGAGAGAAGCATCCTGTGAAGTGCGGCTGTGACTGCTGCAATGGCCAAGAAGTTGCTCATCGAATCACTCCGTTTCGTTTTCGCATGTACTCTTCCAGGGACGGAACCCGATCCGGTGCGGGCGGAGTGGGCTTGGGATTGGCAGGCTGTTGCCGGGTGACCGCCCGAACATCGATACGGCCTATTGTCACTCGAATCGATTGGGGCTCTTCAATGATCTTTACCGGTGGACCGGCTCTTTTCGTCTCATCTCCAATCCTCGGGCCTGGCCTTTCCCACCCCGAGATCCGGGACCGGGATCTTGAGGCGGACCTATCTACTGGTTGAGCTGTCAGGACCTCTGAGCCACTGCGGTCTTCCGCCTCCCTGGCGATCTTCAAGGTCGGATCATGCCAATTTTCAGTCATCGGGTTTCGGCTGGCGGCAAAGGTTATGGGAACTGATCCCCTTTCCACCGGTCCCCTCTGGCTCTGTGAAAGATCAATGCCATTTGCGGGAGAGCGGCCCTCATTCCTTTCTTTTGATGCCTGGGCTCCAGGGCTCATTTTTTGATCAGGCGAGTTTTCAGGCCCTTTCATCCGGGCGGAGATGTGGGCTCTTCCGGGCTCGGGAAGGCTTCCCGTCGAACCTCTCAGGAGGTGTACCGTCCCCGGGTTCCTTCGATATTTCCTCACCCTTCTTGGGAGAATTGTTTTCAGAGGCTAACGGCGCAAAAGTCTGTGGAGGCGATTGATCCCTTTCCCCGGTTTGGGGGATTACGGGAAATAAGCATCTCGTATCCCCAATTGGATTTGCCCCTGACCCAGACAGGGCTATCTGATCCCGCTTGCCCTCTTGAGCCCAGCCGTTATCCATCAAAGATGAGGTCCCTTTTGCCCGGAACCCCATGCCATCGGTCATAGAATCCGCAATAGACGTGGATTGCACGACCCCCTCCGTCCCGGACCGGTTTATTTCCAGGGTAGGGAGGGCCTCATGCCTGGGAGAGTATAAGGGATCTATAACCGGCTCTGCCAGGGGCAACGACCAGCTTGATCTGCCGATAAGCCTTGCCAGAAAGTCGGTCACGACCACACCATCTCCAGATAGGACTGCCTGCGCAGGGGGCTCATTGCCAGTATATCCCTCTCGCTCCAGCCGTAGGCTCTTGCCAGGGTATGGACATCAATCAGAATCCTCTTCGCCTCTGCACAGATCTCCCGCCAGAGAAAAAAGAGGATATCGAAAATGATCTGCCAGGTCTCGCCGCACTCAGGGCATTGCACATCTAAAAGCACATCCGCCTGAGGGTCTCCCTGTGCCATCTGATCCATTATCTGCGATACCATATCCTCAGGGATCTGGCCGACATCGACAGGGAGCCCATCCATGGTGGCATTCGTTATGCAGCGCTCGATCATGGAACTCCTGGCCGATGAGATATCCGCAGATTTTAGAGCGGCTGCCAGATCCAGGCTATCTGGGAGCCTGAAGCTGACCCTAAAGCTGCCGGATGAGAGAGTGCCACTGAACTTTTCTTCCTTCTCCCCAGCCCTGGAGATATCATCTCCTCGCACGGGTATATTCAGTCGAGCACCGCATTTTGGGCATTGTGTATAGATGCCCATTGACTGGCCGAAGGTTATTACCCTCTGGGCGAGGAGGAGGGCATCCCTCTGGCCTATGGTGAGCCGGGCCAGTTTATCGATATCCTCTTCCGGCATTGCCAGGGAGAGTATCTTCAGAGCTCTGTCTATTGGATGCTGATCAAATCCCAGTTCCCAGGCCCTCAATATCTCTTCCGATGAGAAAGGGTGCATGGCTTAAGTGATAGTGGGTTCCTGGGGCTCTTCGACCTCGTCTCTCTCCCAGCCCTCGTTCTCCAGCTTAATGCTCTGGATGGCGACAGCATTGGCATTGGCGTCCAGGTCCGGCATGGCCTGGTATTCTGATACCCAGCACCGGTAGACCTTGTAGCGTATTGCCACCTGGCCGGCCTCGTTGAGGAGCTCTATTATGATGTTTTTTCTGAAGTCCTTCAATGAGACCTCGCTGCCCAGACCGGAGCCGAAGTTCCAGACCTTCATCGCCCAGTCCTCAAAGTCGGCGTCATGGGTGACGCCACGCTCAAGGGTCAGAGCCTCGTACTCAGTCCTGCCTGGGGACTTGCGGCTGCTGCTGGGGTCGCCTCCTTCTCTATGCTTTACCACCTCTGTGGTCCTCTTCAGACCGCCCACCTTGCTTATACCTGCTACTGGATTGGTCTGTCCCTCGAATTTCACCAGAAACTTGAAATTCTTGTATGGGTCGAACCTGGTGGGGTTAACCTTGAACTGAACCATTCTTAGTCACCTCTTATGCCTGGATCTGCCCGGCCATCTGCTGCAGCTTTATCACAACAAACTCCGCCGGCTTCAATGGGGCGAAGCCCACAACTATGTTTACTATACCCAGATTGATGTCATTCTGAGTTGTTGTCTCCTTGTCGCATTTGACGAAATAGGCCTCCTTGGGAGTTGACCCCTGGAATGCCCCCTGAGTGAAGAGGTTGTGCATGAAGGCACCTATGTTCAGACGAATCTGGCTCCAAAGAGGCTCATCGTTGGGCTCAAAGACGACCCACTGGGTCCCCCGGAAGAGGCTCTCCTCAATGAAGAGGGCCAGCCTTCTGACCGGGATGTACTTCCACTCCGAAGCCTCCTGGTCGCTCCCATCCAGGGTTCTGGCTCCCCAGCAGACATTGCCATATATGGGAAAGTTCCGGAGACAGTTAATGGCGAGCGGATTCAAGACTCCGTTCTCAAGGTCAGTAAGGATATCTTCCAAAGCCGGCACATTTGTCAGGGTGGCATCTGTTCCCGCCGGTGCCTTCCAGACGCCCCTGGAGCTGTCCGTCCGGGCAAAGAGGCCGGCTATGGTGCCGCTTGCCCCCACCGACCGGAGTCTGAAGTCGTTCAGGGGATCGGGGATCATAACCCGGGGGTAGTATAGAGCCGCATTCTTGTTCCTGAGATTATTGTTGGCGTCCAGCCAGTTCTTTATGCCCTGGATGTCAATGATCCCAGGGGGGGTGTCCATGATGAAAAAAGCCCTCCTGGTCTCGCAGTAGTTCTCTGATACCGTGATCACTGCATTGGCCTGGTCGGCAACCAGAAGAGCGGCCCTGGGTATGCAGAGGATGTTGAACAGGGGAACGTCCTCCAGGGCGTATATTCCTCTCTTGGAATTGAGGTCTCCTATTATCTTCCCGGCGGTTATGGGATCGGATCCATTCTCGCCTTCCGTCCCGGCTCTCTGGGCGGTGCCAGCAATGGCGTCCCTGCCGAGGATATATTCCTGGAGGTTGACGGAAGCATTATTGCTGAGCTTCAGAGCCTGGACCAGTGAATTGTCCTGGAAGGACACCTGGTTGGCCGGGTTGCCCGGGCCTGCTAAGACCAGCAGTCTGTTGCCTACTACGCTCACGCTCGCACCGGCATAGAAGGCACTGGCCGGAGCGGCTGCACGAATGGCCGATTCCAGAGCCGGTGCAATGGTGGTCAGGGCTGTCGGGACCCTCGGGCAGGTCAAGAATTGCGTTTGCTGTCTGGTGGGTGGAACCATCTGCTATGGTCAGAGTGAATTGTTGTGGAGGCTGGGCCAGGACGGGATTTTCGGTGTGCTCGCCAGATAAGGTTCCATTGGAAAGAGGCGGCGTGATTCCTTGTCCTATGATATCGATGAGCTTGGAGCCGGATATGGTGTCGTTGACCACAGTACCCAGGAAGTTGGTTCTGGTGCTATCCATAGATAGATTTCTGAAGACCTCCTGTTTTGCGACCACTGGCCGGCCTGCTATGGTTATGTACTCCAGGACAGTGAGATTGAATTCACCGGGAACCGGGGTTTTATTGTCCACTCTGATCCGGATGGAATTGCCCCATTCACCCTCGCTCTTGGCTCTGGCGGTGAATGCAGTTGAGCTAGCGGCGGTACTGGTGGCGATATCGACGCTGGCTCTTTCGGCATCGTCTGGAACCACCCTTACTACCCAGGCCTCACTGCCACCATTGAGGAAGAACTGCTGTATGGCATAGCTTCCCTCGCTTGAGGCATACAGTCCTCCAAACTCTCTTTCAAAATCGGCCATGCCAAGTATCTGTACCGCCTTATCTGTGGGACCACGTTTGAAGCTATCCACGAAGGCTGCTATTGAAGTTGCCACACCGGTGATGGTGCGCACACCGCTGGGGACCTCTTCTATGTAAACTCCCGGATATGTCAACTGTTGGGGCATACATTATCCTCTCCTATATTTTATAATATTTTTTAATAGCCAGGGAAAGTATCTCCCCATCGGAAAGCCTTCCCGAGGATTTTAACCGGTCAATCTCTATGAGCAGGCTCTCGATGGTTTCAATATTCATCTTATTACTTTCCGCAAACTTCATGGCGATGCTCTTCAGCTCGATCTTTGAGGAGTATCTCTTGGGCATTTTTCCATCAATGAAGTTGAATATATGGCCGCATTTTTTGTGTCCTATGGTCGGGGTTGACGGATTTGCAGATGTCTTGATATAATCTTTAAAAGTAGAACCGCCTATAATCTCTCCGCATTCGCATAGTATCATATAATCATCTCCAAATCGATATGGACAGAACTATAGAAGCCTCTAGCTTGATGGAGTTTCACAGCCCAGGCGCTCGCTCCATAATAGATCTCTAATATAGATCTCTGATCCATATATTTCTTAATTTCAGGGTATTTATCTATTGCGGTGAAAAAGAGGCTCTCTATAGCCGTTATCGCCCTTTAATCGGCTTTTTGCTTGAATAAAGGAGAAATCTTCAATTATATTTATGAAGAATTGATTTAATAATTGATCTGGAAGGATACATAGTGCAGTGATCCCAACTGAACAATCCAAAGCGATTGAAGATTAAAAGGGATTCTAGACCCTCCGCGGGTATCCGACGGCTGCAAAGAGAAGAGCTGCCAGAAGGATCAGAAGCGGGAAGGCAGAGAGGGTGGCGGCCAGGCCGAACTGGTCAGCAATTGCGCTGGATACCGATACGCCCAGGCCGCCAGCGCCCATAGCGATACCCATGAAGAGGCCCGAGATCAGGCCAATCTTGGGCAATCTGAAGTGCACCATTCGTCAGGAGAATGGCGGCAAAAGCGGGGATTGAGCACAGGGTTGTTGCGATAACTACCGATTTTCTGCCCACCCGATCGGAATAGTAGCCTCCGACAAGCTGCCCGACAACCCCGGCTAAGAGCATGACGCTGATGAAGAATGTTGCCTCAAGCAGAGGGTAGCCGTTCAGGACAAGATAGGTGGGCAGGAAGGTCATAGTCCCGACGGTGACCCAGGAGCGGAGGGTGGAACCGGCGAATAGGAGGATCACCGGCTTCCAGTTCTCCTCGCCGTCGGACTCCGCCTGTCGTGCCGCCGCCGGGCAGGTGTCCGGGATCGGACGGACAATTAGGAGAAGTGCGCCGATCACCGCAGGTATCAAAAGCCAGGTTACCGCAGGGAGGCCTCCAGCCGTGATCACTATGCCGGCAAGAATCGGGCCGAGAGCATGACCGAGGTTGCCGCCCACAATAAAGAACGAGGTGAGACGGCCCCGGTTACTTGATACCGCAATCGAGGCTACCAGGCAGAGTGCACCCGGATGGAAGCTTGCAGCGCCAACAGAGGCGATTGCGACGCAGCCGAGCATGGCCAGGTAGTGGTCCGATAGCAGTCCCAGAATGGCAATCCCACAGCCGGCGAGGAGGATGGAGACTGCCACGCTGACCCGAAACCCCCGCTTGTCAGCCAGGCTACCGAAGATCGGCTGGAGCAGCGAGGATATCAGGCTGTGCATCACCGGGAGGAGAGCGGCCTGGACATAACTGTACCCGAGGGTGGTGATGAGAAGCGGCTGAAGCGCCATCAGCACCGGAGCATAGATATCATTAATGGATGTCCTCCTGCTCATGCGGACGATCCGTCAACTACCGCGTCCTGAAGGGCGCGGCTTGCGACTACGCAAAAAGTCGTGTCGCGTTTGGCCGGTTGACACAAGACTAGCGAAGTCCTGAGGGATCATAGATTTCTCTCTACCCTGGCGACCTGCTTTGCATGGAGATATTAACGCCGTTGTTGCCGAATCTTTCCATTCGGCTCAGATCATCCCCTTACAGGAATCATGCCGAGCAAAGCGATTTGTCTTTCATTCACCGTCTTACTCCGGTAGATCCGGAGTGCCCTACCTCATAGAGGCGAAAGACTGTTGCCCGAGTGCATCGGGGAACTAAGCTTATATAGTATGTGATACTATTTAAGACTTATGTTCACTAACATACAGTTGAAGGTTGAAACGAGGGATCGCCTGAAATCGATAGGTAAGAAGGGAGAAAGCTATGATGCAATCATTAATAGGATCTTGGATGAGGAATCTTGCAAGGGGCACGATTCATCCCCACCCTGAAGGGCTGGGGTCTTCTCTACCCCTTGACCCCACGAGATAAATACCCTTGTTTGAGGCGAACTGATCAATGCGCTCGGGATAGACAGACGCAGGAGAGCAAACGATCCGGGCAAGAAGGACAGGCGAGATCTCTATTTCGTTTCTTTGTTCTTGTTTCCTTAAGATTGCAGCCTCAGATCCGCATCCCTGCGAATACAATCAGGTCGTACAGCAGCCGCATTCGTCCCGGATACAGACCTCGTTTCCCTGCGAGAAAATGCCAGGAGCATCTCCAATCGTTCTTTCTTCTCCCTGGCAAGACCAGCCGGACCAACCTCTCTGCCTCTATATTGCGCCTGCACACCGGACAGATCCGGATCCAATCAAGACCTGTTGCATCCTTCTGGATATCTGCTGGTAGCGAGGACTCAATCCTCTTAAGCATGGACTCAGTGGCATACCCCGATCCACAGATCTTGCAGGCCACCAGATCAAAGGATATCTCCCGCTCGGATTCCGTTTCATCCCAGGGCACCAGGGTAAGAGCCTCGGCCGGGCACATCTTCACACACAGATCGCACTCCTCTTTGCAACTTTTCCAGTGAACCGTTATCCTGCCCTCCGTCTCGCTTCTGATTATATTCTGGCTGGGACAGACATTAAAGCAAGAACGACAGCCCAGGCACAGACTGGTGTCAACTCTTATCATCTTGCGCCTCTTGCAGTCGCGGCTGCCCGAGCAGTAAGCGCGCGTGCCCTGCTCAATGCCAGATCAAAATCAACTGACAGTGCTTTAGCCGGGCAGACGCTGGTGCAGGCCGGTCCCCCCTTCCGTTCCTGGCAGAGATCGCACTTGTGAGCGATCCTGTCCGCCCAGACCACCCCGAAGGGACAGGCAAAGGTGCACAGGCCGCATCCAGTGCATTTCTCCGCATCAAAGGCGATGATCTCTCCATCTTTGTACAGGGCTCCGGTGAAGCAGACCGTGACGCAGCAAGCCTCCTCGCAGTGATGACAAAAGATGGGGACGGCTGCCAGGTCCTCCACATAGTGCACATTGATGAGTCCTTGACCACCGTGCTCCATCTGGCAGGCTGCCTCACAGGTGCGGCAGCCAATGCATTTATTGATATCAATATATATCGGCATTTGATTCCTCCAGGATATTATGCAGGCCTTACAACCTGCTTCGCCGACCTGACCTCAGTATCTGTTGGATCAATCTTAAATGTATTGAGTCAACTACCGCGTCCTGAAGGGCGCGGCTTGCGACTACGCAAAAAGTCGTGTCGCGTCTGGCGGGCTGACATTACCGCCCTGAGACTCCAGGATATACCTCAAGTCTCGTGTTCGGTGCTCTATGTTCATAGCACCAGCTCTGTCGGCATGGGTTTCGTAACCGCATTTTTCGCATCGGAAGGCTACACCGCAGCGGTTATTTCGGCTGATGTGGTTACATCTGGGGCAAGTTTGGGAAGTATATTCAGGATTTACATAGATTACCGCTATCCCGGCTTCTTTAGCTTTGTATTCCACGAAAGCCTGTAGTTGCCTGAATGCCCAACTGCTATGCTCGTACCTGAATTCTGTAGAGACTTTGTTTCCCGTTCTCTTCCTGATGCCCGTCAAATCTTCCATGCCTATTACCGAAACGTCGTTATCTATAGCAAATTCTATGAGATCCTTGGATACCTTATGGTTGACGGCAGTCATGAACCGTGTCTCTCGACCTGCTATTTTTCTAAGAGTTCTCATAGAAGATCGAGTGCCCAAATATCGACCGCCTGCCTTCTGCAATCTCCGGCGTTCCTTGGATCGGATGTTTCGGTGATTCTTGATTTCACCACCTGCGAAGAACTTGCATTGCTTGTCCGTGGTAGATGCAACCGCTAGACAGTTAATACCGACATCAACACCCATGAAAGTGGATGCATCAACTATATTCTTGTCAGGAATATCCTTCGCACAGGCCAAATGGAAAAAGTAAGCTCCGTTTTTGTGTAAACAAAGCTTGGATGCCAGATATTTACAAGACCCGTCTAAGTATCTCTGAGCATACTGGTAATTCAAGAGCTTATATCTCCTGCGCCCCGCTAATGTGGTTATGCTCAAGGTATCTTTGGATAAGCCAAAATCGCGTTCAAACGAGAATGTAGCCGAGGTTGGATCGAAATCGAGGAATTGCCATTCCGATTCCTTTTTGTCGATCTGACTCTGAAGTGTTTTGTAAGCTCCCGAAACCTGGCGAGCCACATTGCAAGCCATCTGAGATTTCAGGTCAAGATTGCTCCTCAGATGCTTGTAAGTGGCTTTTTGGATAAGTCCACTTCCAACAGGCTTGCCGATTTCAAACACGATTTGCGAGGCATAATTCATGCCTTGGGAGAACGCTTTTAGCAATTCTGCTAGATCATTATCCGGTACATCTAATTTCAGGATAATGGTCTTTGTGAGCTGCATGATTTGGTATACTCACCTAATGCTATATATGATTATCTTGAGTGAAGATATTTGTACGCGCTCCTCCCCACCGTAAACGATGGCGACTCCGCGCTGCTGCGAGTTGAAATGGCTCGTTGTGCGTCCACTAGAACTCACACTGCATACGCCTGCGAAGAGCCACACCATCTCTTTATATACCTCGGGGTCAATTGCCCGCTGTCGATCAGCAAGCTATGCTTCTGGTCATCGATCCATGCTATCGATTAGCGGATCATCGATATCAATCAGGTGAGACCTTGTCTCCCTTCAATCCAACCTCGACCGAGCGCCTAAAGCTCCTCCTCTTCAGCATCCTGGCAGCAGCATTGATAGCCGCTGCCATGGAGATTTTCATAGGTGTTGGGGGTGGCAATCGAATTGAGCCCCTGAGTGGAGTCTTCTCAATTCTGTTTCCTCTTCTGGGGCACTTGATATTTCCTCTGCTGTATTTCCTGGGTCTGATCTATGGCAGCTGCCAGGTTTCAGGTGCAGAGGGCTGGTGGCTGGATCTGGGGCTGGTTATTGCCATCGCCGGCCTGGGTTATTCCATTGCCGAGGCCATAGTCTTCCGGGAGAGGAAGGAAAAGAGCAGAAAGGACGAGGGGAAGAGAAAAGCGCTGCACATCGCCTCCAACCTGGCCACATGTCTTTTGATCTGGATTTTCGGCATCCGGGCGACATCGGTCTTTGTCCTCTCGATGACCTGCACAGAGATCCTGCTCATTCATCTGAGTGCATCCGGGGTAAAGGTACCGGGGATGAAGGAATGGGTGGAGAATGTGGGCCGGGAGGGGGAGATTCCGGGAGAGGGGGCGCTCTACAATGCCCTGGGAGTCCTTTTCACCCTGGGGCTCTTGAGAGACCATCCTTCGGCAGCGATCGCCGTTATCATCATACTGGCTTTGGGTGATGGCCTGGCCACATTTGTCGGAAGCAGCTATGGCAGACATAAGATGCCCTGGAACCGGGGCAAGACCGTTGAGGGAACGATCGGTTTTGCCGCGGGGGCGATGGGCGCTTTTTTGGTGATGCCAACTGTTGGGACCCTGGCCATTGTTCTCCTGTCGAGCATCATTGAGTCGCTCCCCTTGAAGGTCAACGATAATATCGTCATTCCAGTGGCGGCGTCATTAATGTATTATTTTATTATTTGAGCAATTGTCATCCCCGATTCTTTTTATTGATAGCTCAATAGTAAAGTTGATCGCCTACTTGACCGCCACGCTCGAATCCCAAATATTATTTAAAAGATAAGACGCATATAGTGCATGATAAGGTGAAAATCATGAAGCCATTGATCGAGCAGATCATCCTCTTATGCACAGTAATATTGGTTTTTATCAGCAGCACCATTCCGGGGTGCATCATGCCCGGCTGCATCCACGGATCAGGCAACTATACCTCCGAGAACAGGACAGTAGACGACTTCAGCAGCATAGATCTATCGGGAATCGGTGATGTCTACCTCACCCAGGAGAAAAAACATTTGAGAATAGAGGCAGAAGACAATATAATTCAGGAGATAAAAACGGAAGTAGGTGGCGGAACGCTCAAAGTTTATCATAAAGCGAGATGCATCAACCCTAATATGCCCATTAAGATCTTTGTATCCAATCCGGAAATTGAGAGCTTGAGCATCAGCGGCTCCGGGAGGGTCATCAGCCTTTCCCCAATAGAGTCCGATGCCCTAAACCTCAGAGTAAGCGGTTCAGGAAACATGGAACTGAATACTGTCTGCCAGGATCTACAAGCGATAATATCCGGCTCGGGCGGAGTCCACTTAAAAGGAGAGACAGCAAAGAGCGATATTGTGATCAGCGGCTCGGGGGCGCTGCACGGCTATGACCTCCAGACCAACCGGTCCAGGGTTACCATCAGCGGCTCAGGAATAGCGGAATTGGATGTCAGAGACGAGCTGAACTCACTGGTAAGCGGCAGCGGAAGCCTCTACTACAAGGGAAATCCCGAAATTGTCAGCAGGACCATCAGCGGATCAGGAAGGGTGATCGCCCTGGAAGATTGATTATTGATAGCTTTCTGGACCGCCTGATCATATCAGGAGCGGTGCTGCTCAATCAGTCTATGGAGGAGGTAGATTGGGCTTGCTGTACTATGCCCGAGGCCTTTCCCTACTGAGTTTCTTTGATGGCTGCGGCATAAATCATCCCCGGATTGCGGGACTGGCCTCGTTCATCGGGGTTCTGCTCGATCTGCCCACCATCGGCATAACCAAGAATGTGCTGTGCGGCAAAGCAGAGATTCCGGAAAAGGTCAATTGGATTAAAAGAGACTGGATGCCATCAGTATGTCAATCCGGTAAAGAGAGGCTGGATCATAAAATGAAATGATGATGATGGAATGCATTGATGATAGAATGCAATGCATAAGATCATCCGTCAAGCTCCCCAATCACCCAGGTCCTCTGCCCGCCTTTCTCCCTTCAAATAAGTCAGTTCCCGCCCATTCACATTGAGTGTCCCGGCAGAGCTCTATCAGCTCCTCGGGAAAAGGCGCGAAAAAGGTCTGGTTTTTCAAATAATCCTCATCAAAGCGGGCAATCCAGCTCTGCAGAACGGATAGAGGCGCGCTGAACGGGATTTTCTTCTGCTTGTACTTCTCAATGCTCTGCAGGAAGAAGGCCTTCTCTTCCGCTGACAGCTCAGGAGAGAAGTATCCCAGAGAGTGCATGAGCACATTGGCTTTGGAGGTGTACCTGGGAGGCCTCATCATGGCTATGGAAAGATGCTCCCGGTACTCTGTCATGAGCGGAGAGATATTCCGCTTCTCCCGGTTGGCCACAATATTTCCCAGGACCTTCAACTCTTTCTGGCTATGGGCTGCCAGCAGCAGTTTGTTGGCGGTATGAAACCCGAGGAGCGCTGAGGCACTGGCATCCTGTTCTGCCTTTCTGAAGGCGGCCAGGGTGAATATCCTGGTCAGAAAATGCTCTCTTAGGTTGTTGTTTCTCAGCCTGCCTTCATCCTCAATGGCCAGGTCAGGATATCTTTTGACAGCAGCCCCGCCGAAAAAGCCCGCTGTTTTAGCTACCGAACTGGACTTATCAGGACCGGAATAGACCTTGATATCCTTCATGCCGCAGGATGGCGAGCGGAACTTCAGAATAAATCCGTCTATCTCCGATAGCGAATCCAGGAAGCTTTTGGAGAACGATAACATCTTATCGGTCACATCCAGGCCGGTGGCCGGCTGGATGAGCCTGGGCTCCCCTTTTATGGACACAATCCGGATGGTGTTCCTGGGCACCCCCAGGCCTATCTCCATCTCCGCACATACGGGCACGAAGTCCGCATAAGGCTTGAGAGCGGCAACAAAATCGCTTGGTATCATGCTGCCATCATACCGGCAATGATCAAACTCTATGCACCGGCTCACAACTATCCTCGGCCTGGGAAAGCTTCTCATGCAGATTGGTTATGAAAGAGCATGCTATTAAAAATTGTCATCTAAAAGATGTCATTTAAGGCCCGATTCAACTGAGCCGGCTTGAGGGGTTTTGTCAGATAGCTATAACCGGATGGCACCTGTTTTCCCAGAGAGACGAGCAGCAGAATGGGCAATCTCCTCTTGCACCCCTTAATCTTTTCTGCCAGTTCCAGGCCGCCCATATCCTTCAGATCCATGTCCAGGATAACGATATCAAACTCGTCCCCCCGCCGGATGTATTGCAGTGCCTCCTGGCCGGATGCGGCAATCAAGGGCACCATGCCCCAGTCGTATATCTGTTTAGCCAGGATACGGCGGTTGGTCTTATTATCCTGGACTATCAGGACCTTTTTGTTTATCATCTGAGGTGATGAACTCAGAGGATCCGGCTCTTGCGTCCCGGGAAGGGCTTTGATGGTGAAATGAAACCTGGAGCCTTTTCCTTCCACGGACTCCGCCCAGATTTCGCCTTTCATCATCTCCACCAGCTTTCTGGATATGGCCAGGCCGAGGCCCGTCCCGCCGTACAACCGGGAAGTCGACGGCTCCATCTGGCGGAATGGCTGGAAGAGAAGCTTCATGTGATCCTCACAGATGCCAATTCCCGTATCCTTCACCGTGAAATGGATCTCACAGGCCTCGTCGATCATCTTACTGGAGACGGAGACTACGACCTCTCCATTATCTGTGAACTTGACCGCATTGGAAAGCAGGTTCCCAAGCACCTGTCTGAGCTTTCCCGCGTCGCCCATGATCCTCTCAGGGACATTCTTATCGATTGTACAGGCCAGGTTTACCCCTTTTCTGGCGGCATTTATGCCCACGAGGTCCAGGGATTCCTCAACGCACTGGCGGAGGTCGAACTGATTGTCCTCCAGGATCGTTCTGTTGCTTTCGATCTTGGAATAGTCCAGAATATCATTGATGACTGTCAAAAGCGCTTCGCCATTGGTGGATATGACCTCAATATAGTCTCTTTGCTCATTCGTCAGCGGCTCCTCAAAAAGGAGGCTGGTCATGCCTATTATGGCATTAAGGGGAGTTCTGATCTCATGGGACATATTGGCCAGAAAATCTGATTTTGCGCTGGTGGCATCTTCTGCAACCATCTTTGCTCTGATCAGAGCCTCTTCTGCCTGCTTGCGTTCGGTCAGGTCAACTGCCACACCCACCAGGCCGACCGTTTCCCCCCGCTCATTATTAATCCTGCTGAAGCACTGATGGAAGGGCAGGGTGCTGCCATCCTTCGTCTTGAAGCTGAACTCTCCCTCACAGCTGCTGGCGTCCTTGATGAGCTCTTTGGTCACTCTTTTCATCCGCTCCAGTCCCCATTCCGGCACCACTGTCTCCGCAATATTTTTGCCCAGAACCTCCCAGGCTTTCCATCCTAAGAGCGTCTCCGCAAACTTATTCCAGTAGGTTATATTGCCTTCCAGGTCCACTGCGATCACGGTGTTATGAACCTGCTCCAGGAGATCGGCCTGGAAGCGTATCCTATCCTGAGCCATCTTGATATCAGTTATATCTCTGATTATGCCCACCAGCAGCCTGTTTCCTTCAGAATCATTGATGGGTATCCTCTTGATAAGAACCCTGGCTGGAGCAGAGGGAAAATGGTCGTGCGCCTCCTCAACCACACCTTCCCTGAAATTGGTGAAGACCTCTTCATTTCTCTGCCAGTAGCTGTCCGCTATCTCCCTGGAGAAAGAAAGATCGTGGGCGGTCTTGCCCAGGAGGTCCTCTTTAGAGAGGCCCATGAGCCTGCAAATGGCGGCATTGACCAGGACCAGACGATGCTTTCTGTCCATCACGAATATGGGGTCGCTGATGGAGTTGATTATCAATTCCAGATAGTCTCTTGATTTCTCCAGAGCCTCGCATGCCACCTTGAGCTCTTCTGTCCTGGTCGCTGCTTTTTGCTCAAGCTCCATCCTTGATCTGTGCAGCTCTTTTTCTGCAAGCCTCTCTTTGGTTACATCCCGGATAGCGGTACAAAATGCCGACACAGAGCCGGAACTGTCAAATTGGGGGATAAGGCTAATATCCAGATATATCAGCCGGTCTCCTGCGGGTATGGTTATGCTATAGATCACCTCTTCGCCCCGGAGAACTCGCTGGATGTGAGGAAGAGACGCCTGGTAGCAATCCTTTGGCAATACCTCAGAGATATGCCTGCCCACTATTTCTGAACAGCCAAGACCCAGCCAATCGGCGTAGGATTGATTGACAAAAAGGTAGTTCAGATCTCTGTTGATGTGGGCCAGCATTGGAGTCCTGAAATCCAGGGCATTGCCTGCGGGCCCGGTTCTCCCATCATTATCTCGCCCTGATTTTCTGCCACTTGGCGCAATATCAGCGGATAGATCTTCCAGCACCATTAAAATCCGACTCAGGGCATCAGATAGGGTCTCATTCGCATTGCTCTGACCGATCAAGTCCCTTATGCCAGGATCGTCCAGCCTTTTTTGGATCTCAGATATCATGCGGAAGATATCAATTTGGTCTATTCTGCTGCTCATGGCCAGGCACCTTTTCGGGAAACACACTTTTCAAGTCCTTTAGATATAAGTTATTTCCGATCGTATCATTAAAATAATTTAAATAAATTTTACTAGTATTGGATCCCGCAAAATAGGAATCAATAGTTTGTTACCTGAAATAATTAATAAAATAAAATGAATATATATGAGGAGCGCTTTATCCATCCGAATTATCCTTCGAAAGGCAAATTTTTCCAGATATCCAGCATGTCTGGGTTGGCGCTCACAAAAGAGTGACCTGCTCGATGCCTTGCCGATGAAGCGAGGAACTGAGGCTGACCGGAAGGTCTTTTCAGAGCAATCTATAACTCCATGAAGGTAGTAGAACGATTGGTGAATTGAAAATGAAAGAACAGGTATTCTTCGGCGAAGGTATGGCCACGGTAAAGAAGGACTATCCGGATCTGTACGATGCTATAGTGGCTCTGAACGAGGCCACTTACACCGGCAAGGTCCTGGACTACAGGACTCAGAAGCTCATCGCCCTGGGGATCAACGCCGCTGCTTCCGATGATAGAGCTACCAAGAAACAGATGATCAGCGCCATAAAGGAGTTTGGCGTCACCAAGGATGAGATAGTCGACGTCCTGAGGGTAGTTCTCCTGACATCAGGAATGCCGCCTTTCACCAAGGGCATGAAGATAATGAACGAAGTGTTTGAAAAATAGTTTTTTTGTTTTAAAAAAAAGATGAAGGAGCGAGTTTTATCGCCCCTGCATCATTCTCTTTATCTGCCGCTGCAATTTGTCCAGCTCTCCGGTCATGTACAGATAAATCGCTGCCACGATGGCAATGAGCAGAACGAGGATCAGGATGATAAGCCAATTTTGAGCCTGCGCCTCCTCCACGTTCACCGTTCCGGTCTTCCCATCCAGGCTGAATCTGTGCAATCCCGTCTCATCTGGCTTGAAGCTGAACTGCACCGTGCTGTTCTCGCCCCCGTCGACAGTCACATTCTTGCTCTCGGCAAGGGTGTCGTTTACCATCAGATTGAGGGTGATGGTATCCTCCTCAAGGCCAGCGTTCTGCACCACGGCCGAGATCTTCATGGTCTGCCCAGCATTAGCAGTCTCCGGCAGGTTCAGCTCCAGGATCTCCATTGCAGAGGTCACCAATACCTTTTTGCTGGCGGAATTGTAGCCCTCCTTCTCAGCCTTCAGCGAATGCTCTCCTGTGAAATTAACCGCATAGGTGAAGGTACCCTGAGAGCTGGTGTTTCCAATCCTACTGTCATCCAGCAGGATCTGTGCTCCTGCCACAGGCGTCTGGTTTATGCCCTCGGTAATGGTTATCAGGAAGTTCTCTCCTGCTGCCACCTCTGCCGGGGCATTGAGGGTCAGCTGATTGGCCAGTGTAACATTGGCCCTTTGAGCCGCCGAAACATTGGAGGCCTCGGCTGCCGTTCTTACCACCATACTGGCTGAAGCATCTTTGTAGCCGGTCTTCCTGGCGACAACATTCAATGTGCCTGTGCTGGTTGGGGTGTAGCTGATCGATCCAGATGTGTCCGTGGTCCCAATGGTGCTTCCGTCTACGGAAATCGCCACTCCGGATAGAGCCGCAGTGCCGGACTTGACGGAGATCCTGGTTGAACTGTCCACAACTGCATCCGAGACCGTCAAGGACATATCCGTCCCTTCAGATGTCTTGGTGGCAATGGGGGCCAGCAGCCTCTTATCGCTATCGGCAACCTGAATCCTTAGGTTGTCCATGATATCGACGTCCTTGCCCCGGGACAGGCTTATGGTGCCGTCATTTTCCAGGGTTATGCCGTCATAATCCAGGGCCTCGACCTTCATCTTGCCGTGCATCTCCCCTTCTTCGACCGACTCGGGGCTATCGGATATCTGGAATATGGCGTCCACTGTGGCCAGGTCTGATTCAGTGCTCCTGAACACGCTTTCCACATGGGCAGCAATGAGGGGTACATCCTTTTCTGCGCCCATATCTATCTTGTACAGGTAGTTGGACGAGCTGTCAGTGGGATCGTTTGATGGGGTGACCACCTTGCTGTCAACCTCTTCTCCGTTCCTGGCCAAAGCGAGATAGACCTTATTTCCGTTCAGGTCCACCTGCTTGATGCGCAGCTCATAGCCTTCCTCAAACGAGAGGACTGATCCGCTGGCAATGGTGCGGCTGTCGTCGCTGTCCAGCAAGACACGCCTCAGCTGGCCCTCGCCTATCACGCTGGCCTCATCAGTGAACTCTGTATCATCATTGTAGCCAGCGAAGTACTTGTCAGCCATGAAACCGATGACATCGTATTTGCCCCATTCATTGAACTCGAACTTCACCGGCTGGGCTTGTGTGGTGTATTCCAGATCTCCCTCTTCGATCTTGTTGCCGCCACTGATCCTCATCGTCAAGTTCTCTGTGCCGACGTCATCGTCTATATCGTAATAGAATCCCTCGAAGTTGTAAGGATCCCATTTGAACTCGGAGGTATCGGAGGGATCTATCACTGTGCCCCTGACATCATAGCTTCCCGTCTTCTCAACAAACGGGGCAAACCGGAGCTCATCGGCATCAGCAACCAGGAATGAGACATCTCCGAAGATCTCCACCGTGCTTCCTCTTCTCAAGGTGAGGGAGTCTTCGTTTTCCATCTCAACCCCTACATCAGAAACGCTCTTTACCTCCATCTTGCCGTATTTGTCGCCGTCCTCGACCGAGGCATAGGTATCAGAGATCTGGAAGAGGCCGTCGATGGTCACCAGCGCGGACTCGGTGCTGGCAAAGACATTGTTTATATGGGCCAGGATCAGTGTCGTATCTTCTCCGGCAACATCAACCTCGTAATTGTAAGTGGAGCTATCAAGGTTACCTGGGTCTACGACCTTGCTGTCGATTTCATCTCCATCCTTGGCCAGGGCCATATAGACCTTATTGCCGTCGATATCGATCTGCTTGATGCGCAGCTCATAGCCCTCCTCCAGAGGAAGGACTGACCCGGTGGTCACAGTCTTCTCCTCGTCGCTGTCAACCAGTACACGTCTGAGCTGGCCGTCGTTTATCAGGCTCCTATCATCACTCAGGATGTCGCTTGCCTTATAGCCCGCGAAGTACTTCTCAGCCATGAAGCCAATGACCTCATACTCTCCCCAGTCATCAAACTCGAAGTCTGTGACCTCAGGCTGGGTGGAATAGGTCAGCTGGCCGGATTCAAGGGACCTCTCATTGGGCTCCAGGTCCACTGTGAGCCTTTCTGTGCCCACCTCATTCTCCAGGTCATAGAAAAATCCAGAGAAAGTCTTGGGCGTCCAGGTATATTGATAATCACTCTCGCCCTCTCTCCAGATCCTGTTCTCTCCCTCTTCTATCTCATCTTCCTCAGTCTCTTCAGATTCGGTCTCGTTCTGGTTCTCAGACTCATTCTCTGCGCTCTGATCCTCAGTTGATTGCTCATCAGAAGCGTTCTCTGACTCCTGGATTTGGTTGGACTCGGTGGAGTTAGCAGCAGCGGAATCAGTTCCCGAGATTATTGTCCCCGCAGCGACGTCCTCCGGAGGAGTGACGGTCTGGCTTGTCGATCCGCTCGCGGAGGCTGAGCTCTGGGTGGTTGGGCTGCTAGCTGATGTGCTGGCAGAGGCTGTTGGTGTGCTATCGATGCCTGCATCCGTGGCAGCCTGATCGATCTGGTCTGGGGTGATTGTTTCCTCAGATACCGAAGGGGTTGCGATCCTGGACTCCGCCTGAGAGGTGCTAACGCTCTCTGTAGCGCCTGCCCCCTGCGAGCTTGAAGCCGTCTGGACCGGCTCGGAGGAGCTCACCTGGGATGCTGTTGCAGGTGTAGCCGCAGGCGTCGGTGCAGGCGTTGCCGCGACGGTAGCGGCTGCCGTCTGGACCGGAGCCGCAGCCGGGGCAGGTGAAGCCTGGGTTGTGGGTGTCGTTGCCGCAGCGGCGGATGGCGTGCTGCTGCTCTTGCTTCCCAGAGGCTTGAGCCCGGTGTTTCGTTTAGACAGTGTTTCTGCTGAAATCGTCGATTCCTGTGCGCTGCTTCCTGAAAGCAGGCTATGGCTTATGCTTGGGGCCGCCTCGCTTGATGATTCAGAGGCTTGCGCCAACACATCTGCTGGCAGAGCTGCAGCTAGAAGCATAATAAGCAGACAGACTCCACCGATCCTGACATAGTCCATGGATTATCCTCCCGTACCTGATGCTATATGCCTTTTATCCTTATCAGACTTAATAATTCTTATTAGATTTATATTCATCCGCTCTAATTCATCTTTATTCTGGTTAATTAACCGTATATTGCTTACTTATATTTTTCCTTTTAACCAATTTTCTGAACACAGAGCTTGATGTTGATTATCATTCTGCACCCGGCAAAGAAGGGAATACTCTCCACACTTATAAATTGATTCCAAATCCGTTGATCTTTTATATCTTCAAGTGCTGGCTGGTCAGATTGAATATGATAATGACAGATGGAAGATAACGGATGAAAGATGGAAGATAACGGATGAAAGATGGGAAGATAGATGGGTGCGATGATGGGCAGAGAGTCGGCATCGGATTCCAAGCGAGAGGCTATACCTGCGAGAGCCGTCGATGACGCAGCAATATCCGTAAAGGGTCTCAGTAAAAGGTTTGGCGATACGATCGCTGTAGACAACATAGATCTGGAGATCAAAAAGGGTGAACTCTTCGGCCTTCTCGGGGCTAACGGAGCGGGGAAGAGCACCATAATCAAGATGCTCACCACCATGCTAACTCCCACATCCGGCGAGGCCTGGGTTTGGGGCTACGACATCGTCCGGAATAGAACCGAGGTAAGGTCCTCTATCGGGGTGGTATTTCAGGACCCTGCCCTTGACGGCATGCTCACCGGCAGAGAGAACCTGGACTTTCACGGCCGGATGTACGGAATGGACGCTGCCCTCAGAAAGGCTCGAATTGCCGATGTCCTGGAGCTGGTCGACCTGAAGGATAAGGCAGACACTCAGATGCAGGACTACTCCGGGGGCATGAAGCGCCGGCTGGAGATCGCCCGCGGACTGATGCACCGCCCTCATGTCCTCTTTTTGGATGAGCCCACCATCGGCCTTGATGCCCAGACCAGGCGCTATATCTGGGATTACATTCGCCGCATGAACAAAGAGATGGATGTGACCATCATCCTCACCACCCACTACATGGAAGAGGCGGATTTTCTCTGTGACCGGGTGGCCATCATGGACCGGGGCAGGATCGTAGCCCTGGACAGGCCGGAGAACCTCAAGGATACCATCGGCTCGGACACCATAACCCTGGTGATTGATGGCGGCAGGGATGCTCTCATCCAGTCTTTGGAGTCATTCACCTGGATCAAGTCCATCTGCACTGATAATGGAAGCCTGGAGCTTCATGTGGACCATGCCCAATCCAGGATAGCAGAAGTGGTGCTCGAAGCCGCCAGGAACAATGCGGTCATAAACTCTGTCGGTCTGCACAAACCCACACTGGAGGATGTCTTCATCAAATACACTGGCAAGAAGATAAAAGAGAACGGCGGCAGAGATAAAAGGGCGGAGATGGCTCCCCCCAGAGGTGGCAGATGATCCCAGAGACGATCAAGGGCGATCTATACGCCATCTACAGCATCTGGCTTCGGGAGATGCTGCGCTTCTTCCGGCTCAAGAGCCGCCTGTTCGGCTCGGTCGCCTCCCCATTCTTCTTCCTGGCATTTCTGGGGATGGGCTTTAACAATATTGGCAAAATTCCCGGGATTCCGGAAGGAGTGGACTATATGAGCTTTCTTACTCCCGGAATCATCGGCATGACCCTGCTCTTCTCGGCGACATTTGCCGGTCTGTCCGTCCTCTGGGATCGGGAGTTTGGATTCTTAAAGGAGATCATGGTATCGCCGGTGAGCAGGATAGCAATAGTCCTGGGACGGACCGCCGGCGGCCTGACCACGGGCATTCTTCAGGCCCTGATCATACTGCTCTTAGGGATACTGCTGGGCATGAGAATTCCCAGCATCCAGGGGCTAATTTTATCTTTGGTCTTCATGGTTCTCATAGCGACGACGTTCATCGGCCTGGGCCTGGCCTTTGCCTCCAAGATGGAGGATATGTCCGGCTTCAGCCTGATCATGAACTTCCTGATCTTCCCGCTGTTTTTCCTCTCCGGAGCGCTCTATCCCTTAGACCAGTTCCCGGAGATGATCAAGATCCTGGCTTATTTCAATCCCCTCACCTATGGTGTGGACGGACTGAGGTACTGCCTGATCGGCACAAGCGCATTCTCGCCCCTGACCGATTTTGCCGTTCTGGGTGTATGCTGCGCAGCAATGCTGTTTCTGGGGGCATATCTGTTTGAGACCACTGAGGTGAACTGATACGGTCAAAGCGGTTATATCACCGGAACTGCCTCGGAAAATGCCTGGAAGATAAACAGATCTCAGATAAGGTATCTAGCTATGGATAATTGGCTGCAACGATAGGCTTACATATCTGGCCGGACAATTCATAAATGGTGGGGTTCATTACAAAAATAATTATAATCTTGCTGGTTTGTCTCTCATTTGCCTCCCTCTCGCTCTGCGAGGCACTACCAGAAGATGTTACCGTCATGGGGTCCTCGACGGTGATGCCGCTGGCCGAGGCTTCGGCAGAGGAATTCAATGTCGGGCAAGGTGACTATTTGGTCAGTGTGACTGCAGGTGGAACGGGAGCAGGAATTCTGGGCATTGTAGAGCGCAAGTACGACATAGCCATGGCTTCCCGTGCGATCACTGCGGAAGAGAAGCTGAGATTCGGGGACAAATTCCAGGAGTTCAAGATAGGAATGGATGGTATCAGCGTAGCCGTGTCCGATGAGATTTACCAGGATGGGGTTAAAGATCTGAATCGAGAGCAGGTCAAGCAGATATACACTGGAGAGATCACCAACTGGAAGGAGGTAGGGGGCCCGGATAAGGATATTTATGTCATATCCAGGGAATATGGCTCGGGCACCCGCGATGACTTCAATGAAGCGGTGATGAAGGACATAAAGGCTGAGACCCCTGGCGTGGATACCGTGGCCTATAGCGGGGCAGAGGTAAAGACGGCAATTTCCGGAAGCGACAGGGCCATAGGCTATGTGGGATTCAACTATCTGGGCGGGGGGGTCCAGGGAATAGCTTTTGACGGGATCGTTCCCAGCTATGAAAACATTAAGCTGGATATATATGAGCTTAAGAGGGACCTGTATTTCTATACATTCGGTGACCCCTCTCCCGGAGCCAGGGCATTCATAGATTTTGTCATGGGGCCGGAAGGGCAGAGGATCGCAGCAGAAGAGGGTTTCATACCTAACTGAGACCCTCTCATTCACCTGAACACCAGCCTTACATATTATCAGGCCACCTGCTATTATGATGATAGACAAGAGGAAGCTTTTGATCTTGTTGCTGGCCTTTGCCTTTGTATGCGTATCTGGCGACGCAAGGCCACAGAAGGTGACAGTATCAGGGTCAAGCACCGTCATGCCTCTGGCAGAGCTCTCGGCAGAGGAGTTCAATATGATCCAGAATGACTATCATGTAATGGTCACATCAGGAGGCTCAGGGGTTGGCGTTGTGGACGTGGCCCAGGGCAGATCGGACATCGCCATGACCTCTCGGGAGCTTCACCTGGTTGAGCGGCAGAGATATGAGACTCCATCCAATAGGTTTAATGTGGTCACCGTGGGATTCGATGCCATATGCCTGATGGTGAGCCCTGAGGTGTACGATTCTGGGGTAACCACCCTTTCAAAAGAAGAGTTAAAAAGGATTTATGGAGGAAATATCGTCAACTGGAAAGAGCTGGGAGGTCCAGATGATGATATCTTCGTCATAGGGAGAAAGCCGGGCTCTGGAACCAGGGATTCATTCGATGAGACCATCATGGGAAGCCGGGAGTCAGAGACACCCGGGGTGATTATTGAGGCCGCAGATAGCTCTGAGGTCAAGACGGCTATCCGGGGAAGCGATAATGCCATTGGATATGTCGGGTACAGCTACATCATGAGAGGAGATACCAGGGTGATATCCCTGGATGGCGTCCCCCCCTCGATAGATAATATAAGAAATGGAACCTATCCTCTCGCCCGCGAGCTTTACTTCATCACCCTGGGCAGTCCAGGACCGGGTGCAAAGGCCTTCATCGATTATGTCTTGAGCCCGGAGGGCCAGGAGATTGCGATTGAAAATGGATTCATACCGGCCTGAAGTCGGACCGGTCTATATGGCGAGCGATCTATTCAGGCCGCAGCAACAGATGGCTCGATCGAAATCCGGTCGCAGAAGTCGATGATCTCCTCCTGGCTCATTCTATTTTTAGGAATTACTTCCACCTGATATCCATCGCTCTCCAGCCGGTTAATCAGATCCCTGAACTGGCTCATGGCTACCTTAATCTGCTTGGTAATGTCTGGCATCTTCAGGATGACTATCTTCGCCGAAGGGATTACGGCATCCACCACATAGCCCCATCGAGTCGGGCGGTGCATCAGGACCACTACTCCTCTTCTCTTTAGCTCGGAGACTATGCCCTCGAATTTCGCCAAATCAGCTGTTTCAGATTGTTTGATTTTGACCACTTCCCCATTACTTTTTTGATCCTATGCCCCGAACGATAATCCGCTTTTTAAAGAGCCAAGCCTGCCATTGACCGGGCAAATATTTGCGCAGCGCGAGAAATTCTCGCACCGCTCAGCGATTTGCCCTGAAGGCATTCGCCTTTAAATCAAAACAGATTGACTATAGGGTAATTCAATCAGCTTAATATCTTCCGGATGTTCTGGCAGGTCTATGCTTTTGATAGCAGTCACTGCAATAAACCGGCCTGGATCCATCAGGCTTGAACGGAACCTGGGTCTGCTTCCCGCATTCCGAGCATGTAACTTCAGTCATTTCTCTTGGACCACTATTGTAGCCGCCTCTGCTGCTACTACCGCTGTTGTCATATTTTCTCTCAAACATTTTAATTCACGTACCTTTGTATCGACTCAGAGAATCGAAACTGCTATGAAAACATTTCAACAAATCCTTCAGATCGAAGAAATGCAACAGTACTTGCATGCCAGCTTGACATATATACTTGTTGGTCAAAATTGCCATTTGCTTATCATTCCCTGCCTGGCTTGAGGGCGCAGACCATTATTCTTATTCATCGATCCTCTATCCTCGATCTTATCCTGATCCTCGATCTCATCCCTATCCTCGCCAGATCCCTTCAGGCCAAGAGAGATCGCCCGGCCGGTTGGATCATAGATCATGCAATCGAGCGGGAAAGAGGCCTCTTCGACCACCTCAACATCATCAAATCCGGCTGACCTTATGGCATCGAGGTATCGGTCAAGTGTTGAGGCACCGGCGACGCATCCCACATGCTCCTTGATCGACTGCAGGACAAAATCGGGTAGTCTTTTATTCTGGACAATGTCTGATACCACCAGCCTTCCGCCGGCCTTCAGGACCCTGAAAGCCTCACTGAATGCCAAATCCTTATCCAAAACCAGGTTTATGGAGCAGTTGGAGATAACGGCATCAATTGAATAGCTCTTCACCGGAAGGGACTCGATCTCACCCACTATAAACTCCACATTATCCTGCCCTCCTTTGCCAATGTGGTCCAGAGCAAACTCCCTCGCCCTTTTCACCATCCGGGCCGTCATATCCAACCCAATGACCATACCCAGACCACCCACTGCTCTGGAGGCGAGAAAGCAGTCGAGGCCTGCACCTGATCCCAGATCCAGAACGATATGTCCCTCTTTCAGAGCGGAAAAAGCCACTGGATTGCCGCATCCAAGTCCCAGGTTGGAGCCGGGTGGCACCGCTTCCAGGTCTCTATTCTCATAGCCGATTCTCCTCCCGATCTCCTCGACACTGGCAGACTTCGTCAAGCAGCCGGCTGAGCAGCTAAAAGAGGCATTTTCTGCCACTTTTGCATAGCTTTTCATCAATCCAAGCTTCAGCTCTTCGGCTCTTTTTTTCATATCTATACCTCTGGGTCGTCCTCTGGTGCGCCTCTGTGACTCTGCGGTTTTATTCTCGTATACGGGGCCATATAATTCAGGATAATCCAGTATGAGTGTGTAATATGAGTGTGTAGTATAAGCAATAAGAATATGTATTATAGATGTTGATTATACAAATGGATTAGTATTTAAAATATGCATTGCACAGAATCTAAAAAGTAGAGGGCGGAAGAGATGAACAGAGCCCGGTCCAGCCAGGAGAAGAAAAGGAACCTGATCGAGCCGCTGACCATAGCACTGATATCCTTGATCGCACAGGTGGGCGTTTTAGCCCTCCTGAGCAAAAGCCTATCGGGCTTCGAGGTCCGGAGCCTGGAGGGTGCAATAATCTTTGTTCTGGTGCTGGGCCTGGCAAACAGCTTTCTTATATATCCTCTGATGAGTATCTCCGTCCGTTTGCATCCCCTGCTCTTCCCTATTCTCGTCTTCGGCATGAATGGCATACTGGTGCTGCTCGCAGCCTCCATATTTCCGGGCGTTTACATCTCATCCGTCGGCACGGCGATATTGGTCTATTTTGCGATCTCCACCACGGGAATGATGGTTGGTGGAGCCTTTGCGGTGGACGATTCCAAAAGCTATGAGCGCTTTGTGATCAGGCCGCTTATGAAGCGATATGGAGGCGGGAAAAAAGTGGCTGTTCCTGGGGTGATATTTCTGGAGATAGACGGCCTCTCGGCAGAAGTGCTGCAGAAAGCAATCCAGGAAGGCTATATGCCCACGGTTAAGAGGTGGCTGGATAGCGGAAGCCATAGATTGACCGGCTGGAACACTGACCTCTCCTGCCAGACCGCTGGCTCCCAGGCGGGAATTCTGCATGGCAACAACTCAAATATACCGGGATTCCGCTGGTATGAAAAGGCTTCGCAGAGGCTTTACTCCTCCGATAATCCCGGCAATGTTGCCGAGACTGAGCGGAGGATCTCCGACGGCATGGGCCTGCTGGCAAAGAATGGTACCAGCAGGGCAAATATGTACTCAGGCGATGCTGCAGAGAGCATTCTGACCGTCAGCACCATCGGCAGTGGAAAACGCAATACCATAGAGTACTTCCTCTTCTTTGCCAATCCCTATATGCTGGCCAGGACGACAGGGATCTTCCTGCTTCACTTTGTAGAGGAGGTAATTGAGGGATTCATTCAATCGGCCAGGAGCGAGAGGCCGCGCATCAACCGTTTCGGATTCTATCCATTAATCCGGGCCGTGGCCACTGCAGTCCTGCGGGAGCTGAGCGTTTTCGCTCTGATAGGGGATATGATCCGCTCCTTTCCTGCCATGTATGCAACCTTCGTTGGCTACGATGAGGTCGCCCATCACTCCGGGGTTGCGCGCAAGGATGCCCTGCGGGTCTTGAAGGGTCTGGATAAATTGTTCGAATGGCTGGAGAGGCTGGCTGAGATAACCAGCCGGCCATACCACTTCGTGGTGCTCTCCGATCATGGCCAGAGCAATGGTGCTACCTTCCGGCAGAGGACCGGCAAGAGCCTGGAGGAGGTGGTAGGAGAGCTTATTCGGCTTAAGACATTCTCCCCTCACTCAGAGGATGAGAGCTGGTTAAGGGTCAATTCCCTATTAACTGATATCTCCCGCCAGGACAGCCGGAGCGGGCGGCTGGTGGGCAAAGCTCTGAAAAAGAGGATGAAAGGCGGTATGGTGACACTTGGCCCGGAGGCAAATGCAGAAATAAAAAAGGCCGAAGACGGAGCCATCGTCCTGGCATCAGGAAACCTGGGCCTGATATACTTCATTGCCGGAAAAGAGCGCATGACCCTGGAGGATATCGAGCAAAAATACCCTTATCTGATTGCCGGTCTGCTCGAATATCCCGAGATTGGATTTTTGCTGGTCCGCACCGCGGTCCAGGGGCCGGTGGTCATTGGGGCAAATGGAGTCTATCACCTCTGGGATGGCCGGGTGGAAGGGAAGAATCCCCTCGCGGGTTATGGAGAGCAGGCCTTGAGGCAGTTGATCTATGAGGACGGCTTTTCCAACTGCCCGGACATCCTGGTCAACAGCTTCTACCTTCAGGAGACCGATGAGGTGGCAGCGTTCGAGGAGCTGGTTGGGTCCCATGGGGGACTGGGCGGAAGCCAGACGAAAGCGATTCTCATCTATCCTGCTAACCTGCATCTCGGCCAGAGCCAATCGCAGGAGCGAGCAGTTTGCATAAGGCGATCAAACAATGGGTGCCGGCGGAATGATTCATATTTGATTGTGCAATTAAAATGCAACTAAATTGATATTAAAATTTGAGCAGTATTGCCAAAAGTTATAAATAAGAACTGTGCATAAATAATAATAGTAAAAAAAGCGATCATATCCCCTCTGGTGAATGGATTTTAAGATAAAATTTCTGTCTTTAGTCCGGGATGGGGATGTGAACCACAAGAGGCATCTATGCTCTGGCATCTCTTGGGCAGCTCTTGGATCCCAATGGTTGAAAATTAAAAAATATACGACAATCCGGAGGTAAAGGACAATGGAAGAAGAGAAATATATTATTCTGCGCAGCAGGGAGATATCAGCACCAACACGGGGAGATATGGGAAAGGTGCGCCGGGGAGAGATGTTCCCCCGAGAGGTCAGTTCAATCGTCAGGCTGGAGGAGGCAGAACTCACCAAGCGAGAACGCAATGATATGCGGCGTGATCCCAGCACACTTGCCATCGCCAGGCCCATGCCGATGAAATTGATTGCACCGGTCAGTCGTACTTCCGCTGCAGCACCGACAAAACAATGGGGAATCGATGCAGTACGGGCATCAGAGTCACCATTTGATGGCACCGATGTCACCGTGGCCGTCCTGGATACTGGAATCGATCCGAATCACCCCGCCTTTAAGGGCATGACCCTGGTTCAACAGAACTTCACTGCCGAAGACGGCAACGACATTCACGGTCATGGCACACATTGCGCCGGTACGATCTTCGGCCAGGATGTCGATGGCGTCAGAATCGGTATCGCTCGCCACATTAAACGCGCCGTGATCGGCAAGGTTTTGGGAGAAGGCGGCGGTTCCTCAGCCACGCTTGCCAAGGCCATCCAGTGGGCGCTTCATGAAGGGGCTAATGTGATTTCCATGTCACTGGGAATCGATTTTCCCGGATATGTGGATTATCTGGTGCGAAAAGAACGGATGGATATCCACCCGGCAACATCCCTGGCCCTGGAAGAGTATCGTGCCAATGTCAATCTGTTCACTGAGCTGGCCGACTTTGTGACAGCATTCGGGGCGTTCGGGGAAGGTGCGATCATAGTTGCCGCCAGCGGCAATGAAAGCGAGAGGCCTCGCTATGAGATTTCTGTCGCTCCCCCTGCTGCCGGCACAGGAATCATTGCCGTAGGGGCACTGAATAAATCCAATAAAGGATATACCATTGCCGATTTCTCCAATAATCAGGCGGATATCGCCGCTCCAGGCGTAGACATTATATCTGCGGATGCAGGTACAAGTGGCCTTGTCAGCATGAGTGGGACCAGTATGGCAACTCCTCACGCTGCAGGCATTGCCGCACTGTGGGCCCAGCGCCAACTGGAGATGACCGGCAGTATCGATAACCAGACTCTGATGGCGCAGCTCGTTGCCAGCGGCACCTTTGATCCTCTCGCCCCAGGAAGCGAAGAGGATGATATGGGCACAGGAATCATCCAGGCACCCATAAGGTGAATGAACTCTCAAAATACAATCAAAAAACGCAGCAGAAAAAGATGCGGGTCGGCTTCTAACTCTCCGATCCCTCCTTTATTTTTTCTCTCCTCCAAACTCTCTCTCCCGTTCCCTCCAGAGGCGGGCACCGATCAGATCGTTGAACTCCGACCAGTTTATCCCCAGCTCTCCCGCCTTTTGCAGATCAAAGCTTTTCAATGCCTCTAGAGCGCTGGACATAGCCCTGACTGCCGGATAGAGACAGACCATGGGAATGGACAGGTACTTGACGCCGATATCTTCCAGATCGGATATGGAAAACGGTGGGGTCTTGCCTCCGGGAATCAAATTGAATGCTAAAGGTATCTGGATCCCCTTGACCAGATGCTCTACCTCTTCCAGGGATTGAGGGCACTCCACATAGATATAGTCCGCTCCGGCATCAGCATAGGCAACGGCCCTCTCGATGGTCCTCTCAAATCCTTCTATCGACCGGGCATCAGTCCTGGCGCCGATCACCAGATCCGAGCCCTCCTCCTCTCTCGCCCTGATCATCGCTTTGATCTTCCAGACCATCTCCTCTCTGGAGATTATGCTCTTGCCGCTCATATGTCCGCAGCGTTTGGGCCAGGTCTGGTCCTCAACTCTTATGCCTGCGGCACCGATCCAGATGTAGTTTTTCGCTGTCCAGTAGGCATTGAGAGCATTTCCGTACCCCGTATCGGCATCGATGTCGACGGGAATTGAGACACAGTTGCATATATTTCTGGCTCTCTCCAAAAGCTCCCCAAAGCTGATCAGTCCCAGATCGGGCTGACCTATGGCCGATGCAGAGATCGCATATCCCGATGTCCCCATCAGCCGGAATCCCGCTCTCTCTATCAATAGAGCAGAGAGGGCATCATAGCCGCATGGACGCAGCAAGAGGCCTGATCTCTCCAGCAATTGCCTGAAGGTCTTCGATTTCGATTCAGCCATGTGATTGCCTCTCAGCATTTATTATTATTAATTAGTTTGTATTACTTTGTATTTACTTTATACTTACTTTATACTTATTTTATATTTATTTATGTTTATTTATGTTTATTTCACTTCTCCGTTTTCCCTTACGTGAAGGCTGGGAAGGACAAATGGGGTATAAATCAGGCCTAAAGGGTTGCATTCTTTGAGCAGCTTCAGCCTGGCCGTTCTTATGGCATCTCCAATTGATCTTTTGTCCTTCAGGAAATCTCCCAGGCACGCCTCGGCAAAGCTGCATGCCAGGGGCTCGAAGATGGTGGTCTCGGTTCCAATTACCCCTGCGCTGCCCGCGAAAACGAATTTGGCGACCAGATTGATTGCACTTTCCGGGTCCAGGGCAGTGGTGTGGCAGCCGTTGATGAAAACCAGTGGTTGAGGTCCAACCCAGTTAACACCATAAGCACGCAGATTCGACCCATCTATGAAATCATTGCCCGTTCCATCACCCACCTGAAGGTAAGGGACATTGTTGGCCGTCACTCCCCCATGACAGTAGAAATAGACCAGATGCGATTTCGATCTTTTGAGGTTGTCGAGGATATCCT
Organism: Methanotrichaceae archaeon; assembly: GCA_963813075.1. Classification (GTDB taxonomy): domain Archaea; phylum Halobacteriota; class Methanosarcinia; order Methanotrichales; family Methanotrichaceae; genus Methanothrix. The sequence goes on along the minus strand of CAWEXU010000031.1, from coordinate 40,739 downwards.
GGCGCTTCTCTGAATAATGCCAGCCTATATCGGTCCTGATCCCTCGCAGCGCTTCCATGTGTCCATCGAGGCGATCAAGGTTTGTGGCGACACCAACCACCAACTGCGGACCCTCGTCCATTAAGATCTCCGCGGGCACATCCATTCCCTCAGGCAGAGATGTCGGAAATCCCAGGCGATGCCGAAAGCCCCAAAAACCGCTTGGACAGACGTAACCATCGGGCTTGCCGGAGGCATCTCTTTTGGAGTGGGGGCATAATCCGTTGAAACAGGGTGCTTTCTCCAGGGGCGTGCTGCTGTTAAGGGCAGCGACGAAAGCCTCGCAGAGCTTATGGCCATCAGCCTGAACATCAAGAGGGTAATCATAGAATAAGGCTGCCGGGAGGATCTGGGTGGGCGAGTCCCTGATGGCGACCTGCACCATTCCTGGATTGAGCATCAATCGGGCCAGCTCATCGGATTTGCTCAGGCTTTTGGTGAACTTATCAATTATGGCATCATAAAGCAAGTAGCCCCTTCTGGCCAGGGATATCAGATCCTCTTCAAGCCTCTCAATATTCGCGTCAGATCGATTCATATAGCGATAGGTCTGCCCGCCACCCTCTTTCCAGGGTTTTTCTTCTCCCCAGGAGGCTTTCCACAGGGCTTTTCTGGCATTCTCTATCGGGAGCTTCAACTCAGTCGCCGGTATAACGGCGCTATTTTTGAAAAGCTCCTCACCCTCTGCCCCCAGGAAGCTGAGGGTATGGGTGCCGTCGCCATTGCTGTTCATGAGAATGCTGAGGCGATGAGGAGCAAGGCCCCGGAGATGGTCCGCCCAGAGGGTGTGGCTCAGAGCGTAATCGATCTGAGACTGCAGGGCACCGTCCCTTAAGAGACCGTCCCCGGCTACAGTGGCTCTGACCAGCCTGGATTGAATCAGTATCTGCTGGTAGTAGATATTGCAGCGCAAACGGAATGTGCCCTCTTTTGCCGGTGCCCTGACCGGAAAGAGCAGGCGTCGGTCCAGGATATCCCGATCTAGTACTGCCTGCATTGATGGCTCCGGCTGGCGCAATACCCGGGCAGTTCCGTCCTCTTGAAGCTCCAGCTCTCCCACGTCCGCCCCGGGGGTGATCTCGATCTCACCCTCGAAGGGAAAGATGGCTACCACCAGGCTGGCTTTCGGTGGTACGTAATCCGGAATAGTTGTAGGGGTGGTTTCGATAGAGTGCAGAGTCGGCGGGCCAATATCAAGCCAGAAGCAATAGGTCTGACCGGGCTTTAGGGGAGTTCTCGGGTCCAGGGGAGAGTCAGCCTCTAGCGATGGAGCAAAACCGGTATTGACTGTGCGGGTCTGCAGGCGGGCCAGAGCCTCTCGGGCCAATTCGCTCCTCTCATCTTCGCCCAGGGCAGCGATCTGTTCTGTCAGAGGACTTTTTGTCTCCTCGCCAATTTTTCTCTCTTTTTCATGTTCTCGCTGCCCTTGAGAATCAGGATCTTTTGCACCTTTTTCGCTACCTACCAGGATGTCTTTGGATGGCCATTCCATTGTTTCGTGGTTCTTCGAGACTTTGACGATGACTCAATTCGCATATTTCCTTCTCAGACGAATCACACGGTTCAAAAGCTTCTTGTTCCTGTTCCTGCTCCAGTAAGGCCTCCACAAGACGGAGATCCTTGCCATATGCCAGTGGAAGTATCTTTTCCAGCACCTGGATCTTTTCGTGCCTGGATGAAATCTTATTTGCTGCATTAAGGGCCGCTTTAACCAGCGCCTTTCTCCTGTCATCAGAGATGTGGTCTGATCCTGCCAGCGCCAGGAGGATCAGAGCGCGCTGGTAGGGGTCAGTGACCACATTGGCGACAGATATCGCTCTGGAAAGGAGAGGCTCGGTCAGGAAGGGTGCGAGGTCAATGATCAGCTCTGGACTGGGCCCCTCCTGGCAAAAGACCGCATCTTTGAGATCTTTTATTGATTGGTCGGTCATATGAGTATCATGCCCTCCATTTCCTTTTCAGTGTGACTCTCTCCTTGAGCGCTTGTGATATCTTTCTTATTCAATCCTTGGGCCATGGCCTCCGCTGCCACCTTCAACGCCCATCGGCCTTATGGTCTCGGCGGTGCCCGGTGGAACTACATAGTCTTCTGCAGGCTTTTTGCGTCGACCGTCAAGGAACCAGTCGTTATTGAAGTTGTTCGATCTGGAAACCATGACGATCAGGGATAAGAAGTAGGAGAAAAAGCCAATGGCAAGGCCAATACCATAAGCCCCGAAGAGACCTCCCTCCCTGTCGAACAGGGCCAGAACGGCACTGCCGCCTATAACGCCAATCAGTGCTGCCAGGTCGCTCAGCTGAACATCGCCCTTTCTATAGCGGTTGATCAAGTACACATACCATCCTATGATCGTGCCAAATAGCAGTGCGCCAATCAGCTGGATAATCTGAATTGTCGATTCATCTATCATGATCTTTTACCTCCTCTCCGGATCAAAGTCCGGCGGCCGGAAACGATTTGTCAATTCCTGTCTCCAGGCGAGATGAAGATAAAGGGTCAATCCGCCTGCACCCAGGAAGAACCAGAGAGCCCACCAGCCAGTAAAGGCAACTATCCCCAGGGAGAAAATCAAAGTTGCCAGACTCACTGCCAGACCATCCAAAAGCGAACAGGTGACCCTTCCGCCCAGACCTCCAATCCACCAACCCCAGACCAGGCCTATGCCCATGTACCCAAGTGCTGAAATCGGCATTGAAATCCTCGCGTTTCTATGTAGTTGTATGCAGTTTATATTATATAGGTCATCTGCCGGCCAATCAAACAATCAGTCTGATCGTAATAATATTAGCCATCTGAGTATAAATAACTAACTTAAGTAGGAGCAACTCTTTAAGAAATATATTGCGGTTTTATGCGACGGCGTCTCAGACGCTCCAGCTGCCGGATTAGCGGTGCAATGCCGCCGATTTCTAATTCGACTCTCCCTTCCTGCCCTCTCGTGCCAGTTGGTGGCCGGCCTCCCTGGCCGCGCTGAAGATGCCCTCGACCAGTCTGGTCTCCCCGGCCTTGATCATCTCATTCATGCCCTCTGCCATGGGCCGAAGAAGCGCGCCGGCGAATTCGAATCCCTCCTGGGGGCGGTCGTAGATAGCCCTCATCTGCACCAGAAGCGGAACGAACATGGAAATCTCCCAGGCGGAGCAGGTGGAGACTAAAACCGCCTTCTGCACCTTTGATCTTTGGAAGGATGGTCAACATGTCATCGTCTTTGGCGCAGGTGCCGGGACTCACAAACCAGCAGCTAATGTCTCCGCTGCAGGGCTCGACGTTCAGCTTGCAGGAGTAGAGCAGCTCGACTTTTGCTCCCGCTTCCTTCAAGCCCTCCAGGAATGGGTTCAGGATCTTTGCCGTATTTCCCTCATCCATGTGAGGGCTACCGTTTATGGCCAGAACATTCATGATATATCACAATGAGATTATGGGTCGTCGATCGCTTATGTACATATCTGTGCACGGTTGCTGCTTTACATAGTATTCAGATACCAGCAACTATAAATATCTATAACTATAAACAATTACAATAAATTGTTGAGATGATATTATGAAAACTCTTGCATTCTTGTTGGCCCTTCTCCTGGCTGCAATCCTGATACCCGAAGCCGCCGGCATATCGATACAAACCAGTGGTTGCGATGCAGGAAGCTGCTTTTCCGATTCGATGAACATCGATGCGCCAGTCGATGCGACAGTCAGTGGCAGGACGACTATCTCCGGAGCCAGTTCAGCTCAGGCCATCTCCGGCCGCGGATCTCTCCATAAAAGATACTTTGCAACCAGCCCCCAGGGCGATGCTGCATCCATATCCGTCGATGTCCTTATGTCGCAATCCTATGAGTACAGCCAGCCCTTCAGGACTCCTAATGAGGCCAAATTGAGCGGCTTTTCTCTGGATGCCAGCAATGCCCTTGCCATCAGCTGCGATGCTGATGCGGTGAACAGGGACGGTGCCAGGGCGAGCGTTCAGACGGATGTAATCATGGGCTCTCTGGATGGATACACCAGCTCCGCGCAGGCAGATGAGAGCGGTGCGAGAGCAGAGCAGTCAGCAGGTTCGACATCTGGCGCTCTGGTCAGCTTCAGCTCATCCTCCTCCAACGGCGCAGATCTGCATTCAAATGCCAACACTCTCGCCGCTGGCGGGTCCTTCGGAGGCTTTTCCAGTGAGGCGAACCCCAATCCCCAGGAGGCCCAATCCCGCCAGGCCTTCTCCTCGGCAAACGGACAGATGATATCTGCCTTTTCATCGGCACTGACAGCAGAGAACCTGATTTCCGGCCAGACTACGGTCTCGCAGGGATCAATAGCCAGCTACAGCAGCTCTGCCAGCTCCAATACTTCAGGAGAAGCTGAGGTCGTCCAGGGCATGCTTGGCGCAAATGGGGAATCGATCCACATCGCCGACACCTCAATCGGCCAGTCCGTAGCCAGAGTATCCACGGATGTGAAAGAGGGCAATATACTATTCCTTGAAAGCCGCTCTTACATCAGAACCATGCCGATGGGCGCGGACGGCGAATACATAAGGATCCCTATGCCTGGCACTATGCTACAGCTGCCGGCGAAGATATCTTGATCAGATCCACAGCAGCGAGTCTATTTTGCTATGCAGACTCATCGACCAGTATCGATAATGGTACCGTCTATGAATACCTGAATGAGGTAGCGTCCCATCCATATGCAGGGATAGCGGCGCAGATTGCTGCCGCGGCGGATGGAGAGAATATACACCTCGAAGCGTCACCTGCAGATTATACGACGGCGTCATCTGCCCATGCACAGTCAAATATCCAGGAGGGCAGTCTGGAGAGCTTTTATAGCGGCACTGGAGCGAACATCCTCCTCAGCGAGACTGGTGGTATCCAGCTCTCTCCAGGGTCTTTGATCGCTGTGCAGAGGGCTTCAGACTTTGCAGGGAATGTCAGCCTATCCGCCCGGGCCGCACATAATGGACCTGAACATGACCTCGGAGCTATCTGTTCCTCTGGGGTTCAGGAGCTTTCTCCAGCTGGCCGGAACGCAGGACGGTTATCCTCTGGCATATCAGATGGTCTCTCCACTTCACGACGGCGTTCCTGACCCCTTTGCCGGCTTTTGGCTCCCCTGAGGAGCCCTCCTTTTTCTGCCGTCGATCCTTTTTGCTAGCCGCCCTTCTATCGAGCCACTCTTCTACCTAGCTACCAGTTCTATCAGATCCTGATCGATGGGAGTTCTCTCGTCCACTGCGGAAAGGAGCTCATCGTGGATCGAACTCTCCGAGAGAAACAGGGTCACCAGTACGCCTGCATCCTTTGCTGCCTCAATGGCGGGAGTAATCGCTGTCACCAGTGACGATAACCGCTTTTCCGATCATCCGGCCGCAGCTCAGTCGGACGAGGTCAGCGGCCAGGGCGATGTCCACCCTCTTTTGCACGAACTCTCCACCAACCCGGCCCAGACGGCCCAGCTTAACCTCGAATCTGGGAAGCTTTCGCAGAGTGTAGACGAACTTGTCCATGGAGGCGAACCTGTGGACCGGAAGGATGAGCTGGTCGCTCTTGTATCCCTGCCGGGGATGAGCAAGGATATGATCGACTTGCGGGTGACGGAGGACACCCTCACCATCAGCGCCAAAGCAGCGGCCAGGGAGGGAAAATACCTGCGCCATGAGATAGAGAACCGAAATTTAGAGCGTGAGATCAAGCTGCCTCTTGAGGTCAAGCCGGAGCAGGTTAAAGCGAGCTTCAATGAGGGAATCCTGGAGGTCCATCTTCCCAAGCTGGTGGTGGTAGACTCTCAAAGGATTCTGGTGGAGTGATGTCGAAAGCTTATTTTTTCCTCTGTAATGTAATGATACAGCTTCGATTTTAATTAATTGATGACAACCCCTACCACAGGCCCAAAGCCCGATCCCCGGACGGATGCAAAGACGAAAAAGAACGTCCTCTTATTGGGCTTTGTCAGCTTTCTCAACGACATCAGCAGCGAGATCATCCAGCCCATTCTGCCCCTTTTCATCGCTCAACTGGGTGGGGGGAGCATGGCGGTGGGCCTCATCGGCGGGGTGAGCGACGGCCTGCCCAGCATCCTCAAGGTCTTCTCCGGATGCTGGTCCGATCGCCTGGGCAAGAGAAAGCCGCTGGTTATAGCCGGTTATGCCCTCTCGGCAGCCGGAAAGCTCTTCCTGCCTTTTGCCTCTGCCTGGCAGCATGTCTTCTTCCTCAAGACCCTGGAAAGGAGCGGCAAAGGAGTGAGGTCCGCTCCCAGGGACGCCATGATATCCGAGTCCACGGATGAGGGCTGCAGAGGACGGGGGTTTGGCCTGCACCGATCCATGGACTCAGCGGGTGCGGTCATCGGCTCGTTGCTGGCTTATCTGCTCTGGCAGGGCGGCTACAGCTATACCTTTATCCTGGCGGTAGCGGGAGTTCTTTCCATTGTGGCCCTCATTCCCTTCTACCGGGTAAAAGAAAGCTTTCGCGCTCCTGATTGCAGCACCAGCAGCGCTAGCAGCACAAGCAGCACAAGCAGCAACAGAATGAATCTATCCTCTCTATCGCCTGAATACAAGCGCTTTCTATTCATAGCCTGCCTCTTCGCCCTGGGCAACTTCAGCTATATGTTCTTCATCCTCCGCGCCCAGGAGCATTTCTCCGGGTCAATGGCCGTGGCAGCACCTCTTCTTCTCTATCTGCTATTCAATCTGATCTATGCCCTCCTGGCCCTGCCGGTGGGCATATGGTCGGACCGGGTGGGAAGAAGGAGGGTTCTGGTCCTGGGATACTCCCTTTTTGCCCTGACAGCGGTTGGATTTGCCGTCGTCTCCAGCCTCTGGGGACTGATCGCCCTTTTTGCCATGTACGGCCTGGTCTATGCCCTGGTGGACGGCTCAGAGAGGGCTTATGTCTCTGACCTGTGCCCAGCCGGGCTTCGGGGCAGCTCTCTGGGCATATATTACGGGGCAGTGGGGGTGGCCTCTATCATCTCCAGCCTGGTTGCCGGAGCCCTCGGGTCCCGGTGGGGCGCAGATGCTTCGTTTCTATATGGAGCATCTGCTGCGGCTTTAGCTGCAGTGGGGCTATTGGCGATGATGAATAGTGGTGAGAAAAAGTGGTGTGGAAAAACGATCGATAGACATCCCTTTCACCAGGATTTCTTTTGCCGCAGCTGTTGAACCATTGAACACCTTCCTTGAATCAATCTTATATATGGCGAAAAAAAATGGGATAACTTGCGCGATTCCATGCGAATGGCTAAACAGATGAGAGATCATAGGGATGTATTCAATCGAGACACGGGATTTAACCAAGAGGTTTGTGCTGTATAGAGGATTCCTGGATGCATTTAAAAAGTCCGGAAATAGAGATATTTTGACCACACTGGATAAAGTTAACATCAAAGTTCGAGAGGGGGAGGTCTTCGGCCTTCTCGGTCCCAACGGAGCTGGCAAGTCCACTCTGATCAAGATACTGTGCACCCTGATTCTCCCCTCAGAGGGAGAGGCATACATCAATGGCTATGATGTGGTGCGAGAGGGGCAGAGGGCCAGAGAGTCCCTGGGCTTTGTGACCACCGATGAGAGGAGCTTCTACTGGAGGCTCTCGGGCAGAGAGAACCTGCAGTTCTTTGCCACCCTCTACAATCTGCCTCAGAATGTCGTCAGGTCAAGGACAGAGGAGCTATTGGATGTGGTCCGGCTCAAACACCGGGCGGATGAGCCCTTCTATAGTTACTCTGCGGGTATGAAGCAGCAGATGGCCATCGCCCGCGGGCTTTTAAATGACCCTGCGGTCCTCTTCATGGACGAGCCGACCAGAAGCCTGGACCCGGGGGCGGCAAGGAATCTGCGCAATTTCATCAAGGAGAAGATCGTAGGTGAGAAGGGAAAGACCATCTTCATCTCCACCCATCAGCTGGATGAGGCGGAGGAGCTCTGCGATAGGGTGGCCATACTGGATGAGGGGAAGATCAAGGCCACTGGGAGCCCAATGGAATTGAAGGCCGGCCTTTCCGAGGGCAGCACTCTGGGCGATGTCTTCAGCCACTATACCGGCAAGGCATCGCTTGAGGAGCATTCGACCTCATTTCCGGTAAGCGTTCCCAGGCAAAGGAGCAGAGGGCGGGGAATGAGCAGGAGGAGAGGAATATGATCTTCGAGAAGGCATTCTGGTTCATCAAGAAGGGCTATATGCTGCAGATGAGCTACAAGTTCGACTTCTTCTTAAGGCTATTTTTCATGCTCTTCAACATACTGACCTACTACTTCATCGCTAAATTGATCGGTGAAGGGGCAGCCAGGTACCTGGAGCCCTATGGCGGGGGATTACTTCTCCTTCGTTCTCATAGGGATGGCCTTCTCCGGATATCTGATGATCTCGCTCCGGAGCTTTTCCGAGAGCGTGCGAGACGAGCAGATGATGGGGACCCTGGAGGCCATGCTGGTGACCCCCACCAGCACATCGAGCATCATCGCCCTGTCATCTCTCTGGAACTTCATCTTCGCCTCATTCCGGGTGCTGCTCTATCTGATCATAGGCATCTTCCTGGGAGTGGATATGACACGAGCCAATGTTGGCGGGGCGATATTGATCCTGATCCTCACCATAATATGCTTCAGCAGCATAGGAATATTATCGGCCAGCTTCATCATGGTCTTCAAGAGAGGAGACCCGATCAACATGCTCCTGATGGGCACTTCTGAGCCCTTTCGGCGGGGTTCTCTTTCCCATCGAGGTTTTCCCGTCCTGGATGCAGAGCATCTCGCACATCCTGCCCATCACCTACTCGGTCAATGGCATGAGGCATGCCCTCCTGCAGGGGTACACTCTGGGCGAGCTGGCTCCGGAATTGCTTACCCTGCTACTGTTCTCGGTAGTGCTGCTTCCACTGAGCCTGTTTGTGTTCGAGAGGGCGGTCCTGAAGGTCAAGGCGGAAGGGGGATTGGTGCAGTACTGAAAGAGCAGATGGATTACTTCCATTGCATTATGGTTAAGACGGATCTATACAGGCTGTCTTTTTTAGTGGGCACCGCGAGTCGGCCCTTCGGGCCGCGGCCAACGAGGTCCCCTCAACGCCGGGGTGGCTTGGATACAATTGGATGCAAGCCGTTGAAGGGTTGGGATGAATCGATAAGGATGTTCTCCAGATGCAGAACGAAAAGGCAATGGAATTCATAAATAAGGAACGCTGTGGTTGCACACGAATTTTATAATTAAGAGAATATTCGCCAGGCGGGGCCCAAAGCAATTTGCCTCTATGCTCGAAGGAATCCATAAGTATGGATCTGTCCCTGAGGATCATATGCCTTATAGCTATTGATTAGGAGCAAGATATAAGCCTGATAGCTTTTTCAAGGAGCCAATTGAAGGGCCATTCTGAAGATAAAGGAATCCAAATAGAATTAACTAATTGATATTTTATTAAGTGTTCAGAGAGGTGATACTGATTTTTGGACAAAAAAAGATTTAAATGAGGGATGATCACCTTATAGCCGCTCAGGGATTAATACGGATTGCATGGATAGATTGTGAAAGTGGCTACATGCCCTTCGGGATTGCCATCGGTTTTCATCAGCTGGTAGTATAGATTGGTGCGCTTTACCCCTCCGCTGGCGGGAGGAATAACCAGGAATGAACCATCTTGGAATACATAGATATCGCCAGCAGCGGGATTGGTGAACTCAAGATCTCCTGGATTGATGACTCCAAGATAGTTGCTATGAGCTCCAATCAGCCCATGGGCAGCGTCGCGTTCATTGTTACAGTTAACGATTATATACCCGCTCGGATTCCATGCCAGTGCGGATGGCATGGCCAAGACCATCACCAGAAAGATGACGGCCAGAACTGTTCTCGTCATACTCATGCAATTAGTTTTTCATGTCTTAAATAGTTTTTGATAAATAATTTTTTGTATTAATTTAATTATTTATAATTGCATAAAAAATTGATAGATCAGGGCTTTAGTGGTGGGCTTTTTGGTGCTCTTTTAAGACTGATCTATGTGGGCTCTCTTTTTAGTGGGCGCCGCGAGTCGGCCTGCTGGCCGCGGCCAACGGGGTCCCCTCAACGCCGGGGTGGCTTGAATAAAAATGTGCTGGCGGTTGATGACTCTAATCAATTTTTCTCAGCTGATAATACATCCTTAGGTCTTAGTCTCATTAACCCTTCGATTCCATCGAAATGTCGATCAAAGCTTATTATCTGCAAATTGAGCTTCTTGGTAACATATGATTGCAGAGCATCATCAAAATCCAGGCCTGCTGCCATTTCGTCGATAACCGCAAGCTCATCTCTGAGGTCTGTATTGTAGATGTTCAAACCCTTCATCTTTCCAATGCTTTTCAAAAATATCCTGAGTGCGTCCAAATCTCCTAATCTATCCAAAATGGTCTCAATGGAATGAATCGAATAAGTCGTTACAAATGCATTGATCTCTCCCTTATCGATCATTCTGAGCAAAGCAAGACAGTCATTTTTATATTTCCTCTCCAGCATTGCCTCTAGAAAAATATTGGTATCAATCAGATACAACCTTTCTCACCCAGATATCTCTTGCAGCATGCTGCAGGTCAACGGAGTCTATATCGATATCTTTTAAAAGACCGACTATGCTTATCCGCATTTGATTTGATTATATCGATCTCAACCACATCCCCCTCTGATAAATCGAGCTTTTCGAGAGGCTTGAGAACATTGTTTTCATATCTTACCTTCACCGGCATCATTATACGATTGGACTTTCTTCCTTAAAGAATTATCTGCTCTGTCTTATGCGTAGTCTGATTCATGATGGGGGACCTCCAAATCCGATCGTTGCATAGAAGGATGGGCTTAGAAGATCGATTTTTAAAGCTGATTCGCGTTCCCGAATCTTTATTGAATTATAGTTAAGACTTATCTATACAGGCTGTTTTTTTCAGTGGGCGCCGCGCGTGGTGATACGCGCGGTAATGCCCTGGCCCCCTCAACGCCGGGGTGGCTTGGATACCCATATGTTGGACGGATAGACGGGATTGGTGAGATTTGCTTTTCAGGATGTTCCCGGATGTGGGTTGCTTTGGCCAGCGGCATTTTTCCGGAAGCGCTGCGTTGAGGGTTCGCTCGGGTGACTAGAGGTGATACGGAGTCTGGAGTCTCAGAATTATGGGAGGAGACAGACGGGGATTGCCTGCGAATTTTTATAAATTACTTGATATTCTCCTGGCGGGCCAGGGTCTTAGCTACCCCAACTGCTGATTGAAGGATCGGATTGGATTTCGTCAGTCGATCTGGAATTGGCCTTGCAGTATCAAAGGAGCAATTTGCCGGTGAGGGTAATTCGAAGCTCCTTTGTTTTGCCCCTGGGCAATACCTCCAGGGCCTGGATATCAGCAAGCCGGGCAACCTGTCTGGAGATCGTGCTCTCAGAAAGGGATAGCCGCTGTGCGATATCTGTGATGGTCGTGGGCGAGAACTCAGATACATCCTTTAAAATCCTTATCTGCTTCTCCTCAAGCGCTGAGACTATATTGGGCAAGCGGATTTCATTGAGGCTTCTGTCGATATCGCTGAAGTTGGTAGTCTTCTGGATCTTCTCTGGCTTGGAGATGCAAGCTATGGTGAATGCGAGGAAGATCTCCCGCGGCCCTCCGGAGAGATTGGCGATGACCTCCCGCCCTCCGCCTTTTCCAGGAGGTCCTTTAGAGAAAGTACCATCCCCTCGAAGTCCTGATGGTTGACCCGGTAAATCTCTAGATTTATGGAGCTGTCGATCTGGCGGGAGAGATCTCGAATGGCCTGAGTGGTCAATTCTCCGCGCGTGTCCGGCTCTACTTCAGGACGGATAAGGACTATTCTATCCCCGCCTTCAATACCATACTTCACTATCAGGGATACTATCTGGGAGGAATCGAAGCCTGAGAGAGATAGGTAGGTTTTCATTGCTTAATATTGCAATTCCTAGCTTAAATTCTTTCCGTTGCATTCTTCTGGATTTATAGACTCATTATTGCAGAAATATGAAATTATTGCAATAATCGACAGATTTAAATGCAAGGGAATGTAATCTCTGATTCGATGCCACAGAAGATCACACTCATACTCCGGCCAGAATCTGGATTTGATATTCCATACAGCGATGGCTACCAACTATACTCTTCATTGCTGGGGGTCATGCGGGAGGCGGACGAGACCGCCGCCAGCCACACGCACGATTCTCCTATCAGCTCGATATCTTTGGGCCCTCTGGAGGGAAAATTTCTGCGCACTGATAGGTCGAGGCATAAAGCGGTTGATCCAAACGAAAAATACAGTCTCAAGATAGGGATAACCGATCCTAAGGAGGTGGAGATCTTCCGCTCCATCATCCAGCCGTTGGTCTTGAGAGAGAAAAACCTCCGCCTGGAGAGAGGAGATTTGCGGGCGGAGGAGGTTTCCAGCTCCACTGCCAGCTTCCAAGATATTGTGAAGTCCGCGGGAGAGGTCAAAAATCCATACCTTGATTTTGAGTTCAAATCGCCGATCTGCATTCAGTACAGGAACAGCAAGGTCTTTGAGATGTTCCCTCACCGGGAAGCGGTATTTCAATCTCTCCTCTCAAAGTGGAACTCGGTATCTCCAGAGGAGCTGAGGATGAATATTGAGCGGGATGAGATGGCACGCTACATAGTGGAAAAGCCTCTGGCCTACGATACGCACAGCGTGGTGGTGAACACCGTGTTCGACAAGGTCAAAGGCCATCCGAGGCCCCGATCATGAAGCAAGGGTTTGTGGGGCGTTGCCGGTACACCTTCACCAGGGATGCGCCTGCAGGCATGAAGAACGGGATAGTAGCCCTGGCCAGATTTGCAGAATATAGCGGTGTGGGGAGCGCAGTCGCCCGCGGGTGCGGGGCGGCGAAGGTGAAGGTGGGGGTCGCGAAATAATGGTATCTGATTCTTTGCAGGATATTTTTAGAGATCGAAAACGATTGAGAGAGATGGATTTCAAAAGGGACAACAAATCCCTAGAGAACCTGAGCATGAACCCGGGCTATTCGAAGAGTACCTTAAAACAGTGGATATTCATCTTGTCGAAAGGGGAATGGCTTTCAAGCCGGCCAAGAGCATAGAATTTGGAAAAACCGACCAGAGCATGCTCAACCACATCAGGAATGGTATTCTTTTTCTCCTGCGTTTCAACGAGGCTCTCGAAAAGCTAAATGCAAGACCGCTTGATAAGAAAGGCCTCCGAGAATGCATTGCGCTATTCGTAGTGCATGAGCTTCACAAGTTGGAATTTGGAGAATGGATGGAGGATGAGGAAGCGATTGAAAGGTCGGACTCAATGGAAAACGAGTTTGAGATTCCTGAGGCCATTGTCAAGAAGTTCGTTGAAGAGATGCATCTGAGAGATTTTGCTCCCCGATTGTCGAAAGAAGATTACCTTTCGGTTGCCGTTGCACTTCACAAGAGCAGATTCTCCCGCTCAGGGGCACGCACATCCCACTTCATGGATTTGGAGCCATTCCTATATCTAATGGACAGCATGGCAAGCTGTTCATCTCCTGAGGATGCAGTCTCAGCTCGATCACTGACGGCGCTTCGTGACGGTTTCCCGCAGGATTCCTCAGAGGCTCAATTGAATCTGCAATATCACAGGCTAGATGATGTGAAAGGCATCCTCTCCGGAATAATCAACAAGACTGTAGCCGATGTGCTCCAAGAAAAGGGCTTGATAATGCTCATGGCATATCAGGATGGCTGCGCATATATTGGTAAAGGAATGCAAAGGGCCGCCATTTCAAAAGATTTTATTGAAAGTGTTTACAAAGCTCTGGAAGGGAATATCCAGGCATCATCTCCAGCCCTTTCAAATCCGAGTCGAATCGGCAACAATCTGAAAACGCCGCGACTTGGATATTATGGACTAAGTGATGAATACTATTTCTTCAGCGGTGCTAAGACTATGTTGCACACCTTCCTTGAGAAGTCCATCACATCGGCTCATGCAGAAAAGAGCGTGGGCTTGACAGATTCGATGATCGATGGCATCACGAGATGCGGAGAAATTGTTCCATTAGAAATGGAAAGCTCGAAAGACGGCCAAAAGATCTTATTGGGATTCGCCAGGGCTGTAGCTACTGTTCATCAATCTTTCATATCCGAGATTATTTCGGATAATAAACTATCGCTGCAGAAAACATGTGAGATTTGGGGTGTTCCTGCAGAGGTTTGTAACGCACTGCTCAACTCGATGGAAAAAGACACTACATACTTGGCTAACGGTGGAAAATGGGACTATTCTTATGCTATAGGCCAGTACGTGATGGATTGCGAGTACGATGGCATAAAGCTAAGAAATATGCCTTCAACGAACGCCGTAGATCTTCTCCTTAATAAGATCTGGAGCAACATTTCTCAAATGGACGGATGGGATCATTTTTTAGCAAGCAAAACGGACACGTACCGAAAGGAATTGATAGAATACCTTCATGATGTTTTGACGATAAACGGGACTATCTCCCGTCTGGATAAGTCTGATCTCAGCGATGCCTATAAAGAGTATGAGTTGAGTGGAAAGACATGCAATCTGTGCAACCGTGGGACACTGCTGAATAAAAAAGAGATGGAGAATTCTAACTCATTCTTGTCCTTCAACTTCACCAACAGGATCTTTGTTGGAAAATCAAAGCCTACCAACATTTATACTTGTGTTCCATGTGGCGTAGAGCTTGCTTTGAGGATGAATGGTTTCACTCTTCCAAAAGGCAAAGGCTTGAACAATGAGGTTCTATATTTCCATTTCATTCCAGACTATTTCTTTACATCAGAATCATGGGAGCTGGTCAAATCTATACTCTCAAGATTTTCAGATGAGGCCCGAGTGAGGATGGCCGCACTTGCAGAGATTATCTTCAACTCAAAATACGTAGGCAGCTCCAATGAAATGGGTGTCAAAGTTGATGTCTATAATTCTTGGATTAAGGATCTAGCAGTAAGAGAGGAGGACGAGGGCTCCAAAGGCATGAGCATGGCTCAGTATACAGCTCAAGGATACGATAACATCATCGGTAATGCCAGTATGATCTTCTACAAACCATCGGAGAACACAACAGATTTCCATTTCTTTGGGGTTTATATAGCCTTGATTATTGCGGCCTATACAGGAATGCGTGTAGTAGTCAGTCATTCGCCTATCACATCTATGCGTGGCCGAGATTTTAAAGAAGTTGTAGCGTTAGATTCGATCAATTCACATGTAATCGATTTTTATGGAAAATTCATTTCGCTCTCAAAGCTGGAGGAGACAATCAAATCAGCCAGTGCCCTGATACGTCTCGGATACAACACCAGCTCTGGGCTGAAGGACTCTCTCTTTCCAAAGTACCTTAGAGTGGTTAGAGATGAAGTGCTTCCTGGGTCGTATCTCTTGAAGATGGTCTACAGGGGATCTGAAAATGAAAACAAGGTACAATACCTTCTCGATGAAGCTCTCGTTCTCGACAGGTTGAAAGGTGATAAAAGATGAATGAATCCGATAAGATATGTCATTTAGCAGAGCTTGGTTTTAAGATTGCTCAGCCTAAGGGTTTCAAACCCCATGCTGTGGAAAGACTGTTCCGTGAATCGGTGAAGGCAATTACGGAACTTCGGGGTGTTAATCTCTCGAAGTGCGATTACAGAGCGACGGTCTCCGGACGCATCCAGAAGACGATAGATCGAATGGGAGACGATCAGGCATTTGTTCCCGAAAGGATGAGCCTTGATGCCAAAGCAGATGAGTTTTCTGATTATTTTGTAGATAAAATTTTAAACGGAATTTGCGAGGGTAAACCAGGCAGGCTGAAGAAGATGTCAAACAGCCTCGCAGATGGCTATTATTCAGCGACTTTGAGCATACGCCGCAGATATTGGGCTGAGAGAAACTCGAACAAGGAGAAGCAGACTGAGATGGAGGAGACTATATGAGCATCGAAGAGATAAAAAGCAAATTGACCACAGGACTGGTAGAGAAACTAATAAATGAGCCCAGTGCACATTATATTCACATTTTGCTGCTAAGAGAACTGCAATCTAGCGCCATTTTTACAACAAATGGGCAAGATGCTGACATCACCACAGTGGGAATAAGTGCCAATGATGGATTGGTTGATTATTCGCCCGTGATGATGTTCAAACGCAAGCAGACCGGGAGCGACAGAAGAAAGGGAAAAGAGTTGCAAAGGAATCTCATAAACGTCCAGGACACAATGGACGTGAACAAGATGAACCAGGAATCGCCTGAATCGATGCTTTACGGGAGTGCTGCCGGCGATGAAGCTATCTCGGTTACTCTCTAGGGTCATGTACGACACAGCCTACTCGATAAGGGATTCCAGCGTCCTCGTTGAGGAGAAGTTCCAGAATGCGCCTGGAGATGCATTCGCAAAAGGTGCGACAACTGCAATTCGTGAGCCTGATTTCATTATGCCCGGAACCCTATTCCCATGTGTGGTTACACTGAGAGATGCGACCTTCCAGGAGCTGATTTTTGTGTTGGGCGTGACCAAGATGAATAAACGTTACGGTGCGGCGACTTCAAGGATAGGACGGATGGATAACCACATACTGGGAATATATTATGGCATAGAGGAAGGGCCCGCAAATCTGTTCCTTTCACAAGAAGTGGCGAGGCGTCTGGCCACAAGTAACACTGGCATGGACTCCGAGAGCTTGAACAAAGTGCTTTACAGTCATGTGCTCGATATCGAAAAAGTAAAAGGGCTTGTTAAACAGGCATTCGATGAGGAAATTATAGCTTTGAATATCGACGCCCTAGGAGATGATGAGGTTAAGGAGTTTGTAGATCACATCAAAGAAGATGAAATGAAAAAAGCTTTGGAGGAACAAAAGATAAAGGCTTCAGAATTCTTCCAGAGCGTGAATGAAAAGCCGAAAAGGAAAGAAAAAGGGGCCAAAAGAATGATTGAGAGTTTCCCGGCAGTGGAATGTTCCATTGAAACCCTGGATCGCACTCTTTATGCATCGAGAGAAGTAGGTGATCTTGTGGATACGGGAGACTACATCCTGAGCACTGCGCTGTATTATGCCTTTGGCTTTGTATCCGGGAAGTACATCAATTTTGGAAACAAACCATCTTACGTTGAAGAGACCTCTGAGATCTACAAAAAGTTCTACATAACTCCAGCAAAGCCCGAATCTGTCGGAGAGTATGTGAGCAGAATTCTTGGTGTCCAGGCTACGAAGGGCAAAGCAAAGCCTTTGCCCTATCTTAAGGGACACCTCTGTGAGCCAGTGGAACGCCCGGCCTCATCAGTACGCTGTAAAGAATTGGAAAGCAGCAGATCTGCCAAAAGATCTGAAGGGAAAAAATCTACCAAAGTTCGGAAGGGAACGGGTTCTCGATCAGCAGAACCTGCTTACAGCCTACATTCTGCCGTATGAAGGTGACGCAGCCACATTGGCTTCAAGAATTCCAAGATATGTCCGTCTCGGGAAAAAACGATCGAAAGCAAGGATTAGAGCCAAAGTTGTCGAAGGCATGATCGATGAAGGGGAGTTTCCACCAACCATCCATTTGGTATATATGATTATGAAAATATGCCATTAGGCGATCTGATCTCGGTCAAAATGAGGCCTGTGCCTCTGATAGCTCAGGACGTTACAAGGGCAAGTTCATACGAATACCTCATGCTGGAAAGCGGGAAGATATTGTGCTTCCGTACAAATTGGAGTTTTTGAAGGCGAAACGATGAATTTGAGAGAAACCGATCTGAAGGATAATTCTGAAGCAGTCTCTGTGAACCTGGACGGACTCCGACTGGTTCAGATGCATCAGGATTATCTTAGAGATTTCAAAGACCTTAAGGACTTCAAAGCGTTCGAACATCAGATCGACAGTGAAAGACGGATCAAATCTAACGAGATCACTTTTTCTTTTCAATCACAGTCCAACAGGTTCAGGCAAAACGATCTCATGGCTAAAACCAGCCCTATTCAATGGAAAGCTGGGGGGCGGCAACGGTATCTCAACTAGGGTGTTCCTGTAGCGCTATTACTACAGAAACGTTGACAACTTTATGCTAACTACAAACGAATGAAGCAAGCAATAGTGTATGTCCCTTCTAGTATGAAGTCAATTATCTCTCTCGGAGAGGTCGAAATCGGTCTTGAAATATCAATGTTGTCTGTGTTGTGAGCAGAGACGATTGATGGTCTGAAGCACCGTATTTGTTGTTGCACGAGAGAGAATCGCTTTCGGCTTTCTTCCGGTTTTACACAACATGTAGGATATGTACTGCAGTCCACGGACGAGAAAGATCCACCACCGTCTTCTGTCTGTTCAGGAGTCGTGCACGCGTGTCATTGTTCTAGAAACGGTAAATGTGTGAGCTGACGCGCGTTTGCTATGCGTACGACATCCTGGGTCGTGGACTCCGTTCACGAGTAAATCTGGACCATCGGGACTCGTTCTGACTAAACATTTGTCACTCCCCTTTAGTCGTCATCGAGGTCTCCGATGTCCAATCTTTGGCCTTGGCCTGATCCTTATTCAAGGTCCACGGCATCCATCGTGTCTCCGGCCCAGAAGAGCATGGGTCTCAGGACGTTCCAGACTTGAGAGTATCCCCAGTGTTTGCTGAGAATGTCGGCCGGATTTAGAGCTCCTGCAATGTGGTATAGCGAAGTGATACCTGCAGCGATGGCCTCGCGGACGCGGTGGTAAGAGAGTGCGGTGTGTCTCTTGTTCAGCCGGGAGTGTGGGATGGTGCTACTGTCCACCATAGATCCATTGTCACCAAAGAGTTTGGTGCTGCCCTTTACTGGAACCCCGAAGTATCGAAAGGATGTCCTACTATCGATGGAGCGTTCGGTGGCCGTTCTGCCAGCGACGAATTCGGATCCGTACGTCGATGTCTCCACAGTATTCTGCTTCTTGGAGAACCAATCCATTGGGGTCTTGTTAGCATACTCTAGGACGCCTGTTACAGACACACCCGTGACGAGGTTGTGATACAGGTTCGCATCGAAGTACGTCGTGAGTACGACAGGTTTTCCCAGAGGCTCGGGGGCATCCTTGGGGAACTCTTCCTCAGCGCCTGCATATACTGACGTTGCCCAGTCGTACGTCTTCTCGGGAAGTGCGGAGTAATCGGGTTCTTCCGTCCTGATCCGAATCGCCGAGTCACGGAGTTTACCGAGGTATCCGCAGATGCGTCGTACTCTGTCAAGGTGTCCTCTTCTTGGGTTTGCTCGGAATCCAGACATTGTCATCACGGCCGTTGTGATGTCCATGCGTCCCCAGGAAATTGTCCATTGTAACTGTCCAATGAGGGATTGGTACTTGGTGATGTCGGCGTATCCTAGTTCTTCCGACGTGTCAATCTCTGGGTGGTCGCCTTTCTCGAGTGGGGACTTGTAGGGTTTTGGCTTGGATCCAAACATCCGTTCGTAGCTATCGAGGAGTTGTCCTATGTACTTGCGTGGGGCAAAGCATAGGAGGCCGTGTTCGTCACGGAAGAAATCACATCCGAGGTGGAAGGCAATTGGTCCTGCTTCCTTGATGGTGAATTGGTAGCTCTTGCGAAGTGCATCGATCAGTAGCTGTGGGTTCTTGCTTGCGAGCTGTAAGTCATCAACGTAGGTCCCGATGTATTCGTAGTGGTCCTCCATCTTGCGCATCCAGACATCTGGGTCGGCCCGGCATGGAAAGAAACCCATGTCGCGTAGGCACATAGCGAGTAGTTCGTGCCAGCACAAGCCTGATGATCGTAGTCCGTAAAGTGCCTTTAGGATGATCAATAGGTGTCCCTCCAGTGCCCCAAACTCTGGTCCGGCAATGATGCATACTTGTTCCTTTGTCTCGGCTTCTACAAATAATGAGTCATACCGAGTCCCGATGGTCCAAGATTATTCGTGAACTAAGTCCACGACCTAGGATGTCACATGCATAAGTATACGCGCGTCAGCTCACACATTGCCGTTACCAAGAACAATGACGCGCCAGCATGACTCCTGAAAGACAAAAGACGGCGGTGGATCTTTTCGTCCGTAGACTGTGGTACAGAACCTACATATCGTCCCAGAATCGGAAGAAAGTTGGAGGGTTCTCTCTTTCGAGCAACAACAGAAACGGTGCTCCAGGTCCATCAATCGTCGTCCTCACAACACAGACAACATTGATATTTCAAGACCGATTTCGACCTCTCCGAGAGAGATAATTGACTTCATACTAGAAGGGACATACACTATTGCTTGCTTCATTCGTTTGTAGTTTGCATAAAGTTGTCAACGTTTCTTTAGCTAATAGCGCTAAGGAACACCCTAGTTGAGATATCGTTGCCGCCCCCCAGCTTACCATTGAATCCATTCCCGCACGATATTCATTACACGAAAACCTCAAGTTTTGGCGTAACGACTCAACATTTCTCAGATTAACAGTCGCAGTTACGTCTCTGTAACACGACGCAACTCGCAAATTGATTGCAAACCTCACCTATGGCTGCAGTGCCGAATACAAGACAACAGAAAAATCAACGCACATTCAACCATGTGATGGACAATGTCCTTCAACTGGTCCCCACGGACCCGTTGTACATGGCACTCATACAGAGGAACTGCAACTTGAACTTTGGCCACATCATCAGCATGGACGATGCCATAACAGATGCCCTCACGTACACGGACGCAGCCGGCAGCGTGCAATGACGTCCCCGACTACGAGAAGTTACTTGTCAAACAACTCAGAGCATTCTACTCAAACGCATGCCGACTGACAAGAAGAACAAGTCGACTGGTTCACCCTCACGGGGGATGACTTCAGCGAGTACCAGACAAGTGGCGGATACCAACCAGGACTGGCGTACCCTCCATGGTCAGAGATACGCGCCACCATGTTGAAGGACGATCGGAAGGCCGAAGTTGAAGCAACAGCGAAGGCCAAAGCAACCGCGAGCCTCACTCCCAAGGCCGAGACCTTCAGGCGTTCCATCAAGAAAGACCCTGCAGCGTACCCAACGCTCGCCGAAGAAGACGAATGGGACATCTGGGACAGGAAGTTCAGGGCTACGGCAGCCATTCACGGACTTTCGAACGTGACCAACGCAGGATTCAGGCCAGCGGGAAAGGAAGCAATCGATTTGTTCAACGAAGAGAACAAGTTCCTCTACAACATCCTTAACAGCAAGGTGACCCTCGCCGAAGGAGTGACGATAGTGCGAAAACACGAACGAGAATTCGACGCACAAGAAGCACTCATTGAATTACGAAGGTTCTTCGTCGAGTCACCCAGAGCGATCTTCAAGCGTGACGAACTCTACAGAGAGATCACGGCAACAAGAATGGCAGACCTCAACTGGAACGGAACCGTTACGGATTGTGTTCTCAATTGGACAGAAAAGTTACGCAAGTACGAGAACGGAGCTCCAGATCCACGTATGCTCACAACAGCCGAGAACAAGAAGAAATACCTCCAAGCCTTCGTCGATGGATATCACGGCTTTGAACACGTCCGAACCCAAGAGAACATGCGCCAGGCAATGGGGGACAGAGTCACGACATACGACGAGTACTTGACCCTGATCCTCAACGAAGCACGGAATTTGGATACCAAGGCCAGCCTCAACAAGAAATCCAAGTCAAAGCTGCTCACGGTCAACCAGCACAATTGGGGAGCAAGTCCGAACGATGACCGTCACGATGAATGGGACACGGAATCTCCGAAGTCGACGATCGATTCTCCCTTTGACACCAGCCCAGGACTGTCCGTATACATGATGGAGATATACATGACCCAGCAACGCAGAGAGAAGGCAGAAGCCAAGTACGGACCTTCCGTCTCGTCAGAAGCTTTCAACTCATTGGACCCCAAGGACAAGGAACATTGGAACGCACTATCCGCGGATGCAAGACGAATCATCGTCGGTGATCTCAAGAAGTCCGACTCCCCATCCAAGGAATCCGGAACACCTTCTAAGAAATCACCGCCACGCACGGCGAACATGGCCATGCAAGGAAACCCATCACCCGAAAGAAGCGTCCATTTCTTGGATCAAGTTGAAGCAGAATCCAGTGACGAGGAGGAAGACCACGAAGGAAAGTCTACCGACACGGTGGAACTAGGAGACCATGATGATGGTGGAACATCACTGAGCAAGGAGGAAATGGTACTCAATCTCTTCAATGCCATGTCGAAGGACTCGAAGTCACCTGGAAAGAAGGGACCAGTTGCCAAGGCTGGAGCACGAGAAGGGAAGAACCATCCTGGTGCTGTCCACAACATGATGTCCACCCAATACTCGACCAAGAAGCCCAACGAGAAGCTCAAGGTCAAAGCACACGAGACCATCACCTACGAGACCCCAAATTACGCGGAAAGGGAAATAGCAATGATCTCGCGTGGCTCAAGCAACGATGCACGTGACCGACGACAGACTGATTCGGGGAGCGCACGCGATACGAAGAAAACCCAACGTAGAAATACTGGGTCGATATTCAATTTCTTCGGATCCAAGAAGAACCCATCAGGACGCTCCAAGTACAGGATCAACGTCCACGAATTTGGTCACGATACGACAGAACGTCATGACCAGGAGGGCCTGGATAACCTCAAGACGGATGACCAAGATGATGACTTCAAGACGGATGTCCAAGATGGAGATGACGGAGACACTCCCAAGCACTATGACGATCCCCTCATGCCTCCGAAACCTACGAAGACAGTACCCCTGTACGCTTGGACGGAATGTACCTTTGGAGATGATCCGGAAGTACTCAAAAACCATGCTTGGAGTAAATGCGATTCCGAAGACGAGGAAGAAGCATTAGACGAGGGTGGCGAGAAGAATGGGAATCCACTACGTCTGTATACAACCAATGACAGAAGGCGTATATGAAAGGAGCAAACTTGGACACCCTGACACAGGGGACGAAAAGTTCTGGAAATATAAGGGAACACTCGGGAATCGAGGTCAACTCATTGAGCCTTACGGCACGGATCGGGGAGTGGGCAACGACAGCGACACGGATACTACCTCCTATGATCATGACAACCCCAAGAAAGGAGTCACAATCACGGACACAGTCTCCGATGACGAGGAACCCCCAGAACTTGAACCACGACCCACAGTAGACTCCAGCGATGAGGAAGCAAGCCACACAGTGGATTCCAGCGATGGGGAGACAAACGAAGACAACGCTAGCAACGACATAGTACAGCGTAATACAGAACGACTCAAAAGACTCCTGGGGAATGATTACTCCACATTCATAGCGATACGGGCGAGTTATGGCTGGAACGGATCTACGATCCACGAACGGTTAGTGGCGGCAACAGCACACCTTCTACCACGGACGATGACGACAAGGAAAGTGAATCACCAACCTTAGATGTCATTGAATCGTCATCCCCAGACACTATTGAAGACGATGATGGTGATGACGAGCCACCACCCCTAGATACCGGAATTGACGTTGATAGTGAAGTTGACGAGAACCGCCACCCCTGGACACTGGAGAATCCTCCTCGGAATCTTCCAATGAAGATGACTACAAGGCCTCTTTCGAGGAATTGTCGACTGAAGATGATGGCAAGGTCTCTTTCGAGATGGTACCTGAAGAAGACAAGCCAACGAAGGAGGATACACTCCAGATGGTACCCGAAAGAGACAAAGCAGCAAACACAAGACTCTCCAAGGAGGATAATAACGAAACGTCACTCGCAATCCATAATGTGAGCAAGGAACCTAAGAAGCCAGGAATGACTATTGCCACCCTACTGCGATCCTTCGACTTCCATCCAGCACCTCATAACGCCAACATCTGGACGAGGACCACCCAGCGACACCACGAGTACGTCGCGATCTACCATGACGACATCGTTTTCGCCTACGAAGATGAATCCAAGATACCATTCGGGAATCAACTACACTTGTGGCACCGAATTGCTGAAATTCAGAGAGACAACGCCGGCTCCATACACCTGAAATTCCTACCAAACTGTGGGAACATCTCTGCTGATCTTGCAGCCCACTGGCACAAGCAGATGTATCATGTGGACGAAGACGACGGGAACCCTTAGAAGAGTGACATACGGATGTGATACACGATTGCGAAAGGTGACAGAAGGACATCGTGACCGAGAAGAAGGATGAAAGAAGGACGGATAAAGGATTACTAGGATAGGAAAGAAGGATAACAGAACAGAAGAGGATTGGACATCGAGATATCGATAGCGACTAATGGGGAGTGACAAATAATGAGTCATACCGAGTCCCGATGGTCCAAGATTATTCGTGAACTAAGTCCACGACCTAGGATGTCACATGCATAAGTATACGCGCGTCAGCTCACACATTGCCGTTACCAAGAACAATGACGCGCCAGCATGACTCCTGAAAGACAAAAGACGGCGGTGGATCTTTTCGTCCGTGGACTGTGGTACAGAACCTACATATCGTCCCAGAATCGGAAGAAAGTTGGAGGGTTCTCTCTTTCGAGCAACAACAGAAACGGTGTTCCAGGTCCATCAATCGTCGTCCTCACAACACAGACAACATTGATATTTCAAGACCGATTTCGACCTCTCCGAGAGAGATAATTGACTTCATACTAGAAGGGACATACACTATTGCTTGCTTCATTCGTTTGTAGTTTGCATAAAGTTGTCAACGTTTCTTTAGCAGTAGCTTTAGGAACACCCTAGTTGAGACATCGTTGCCGCCCCCCAGCTTACCATTGAATCCATTCCCGCACGATATTCATTACACGAAAACCTCAAGTTTTGGCGTAACGACTCAACATTTCTCAGTCCGGATCCTCTACAACCGACACCAAAAGCCAATCAAGCAAGCCGAACTCTCCTTCTGACATTGCCCATACCACAAATTCCATTTCTTTTCCGTCGAAACATCCAATCCCAACAGGACACCGCCAGCCGATCCCTTCCTGCACTATCCATATCCCGCTCTATCTACTCTTCACAAATTTGTTTTCTTGTCTTTAGTTTTCAATGCTATTCCTGCCACAATTACTCATAATCCTCCAATCTCATAATTTCTAGTTTTCCTACCCGTCCTCATGGTGGAGCCCCCACGACAATGCAAGCAAACTTGCACCTACTGTGGTCAATTCAAAGTTTGGTCCAGACACCGGAGTCATTGCCGACGCTATATAGCTCACCTCGCATCAATTAGTAACTCGGCACCCATTCACCTTCACGGTCCCGAACTAGAAGACCACTCTCCACCGCACGATGAAGATCAACAACCCATCCATCATCATCACGATGTAGAAGACCCCCCCCCCCAATGGATGAAGATTCACATAACCCAGCTGATAGTCACATCAACGAACAATTAGCTGATGGTACCGACGACGACAATTCATCCCACAGCAGCTCCACTCAAAAGGAAGAAGAGCAAGATGATAGTGAGGACCAACCTCCCATAATATATGAGGGAACAGTTCCTGTTTCGGAACTTCAAGGTGAAGAATTAGACGACGATTCCTTCCAGTCCTCCAATCAATCAATCGATGGTTCTAGTCACTCCTCCGCCCTGGACGATCCTTCAATGGAAGAAATACCCATACAAATCACAATCCAAGACCAGTTTGCTAACTTTCCAGTTAACGAAGACAGTTCTACTGTCTGTTCCCCGCAAGTTGCACGACCACAAGAATTCTCGCAGCTTTTGGAGCAGCACCCCAACCTCGGAGCTAATTTTCACCAACCCGCTGACTCGGCGGACTTCAACATTTGGAAGTATGGGGATAGCACATTCCAGTCAATGCTTCGGTTAATTGACTATTGTGATCAAGTCAGTTCCAGCAATCGTTCCTTTTTGGATGGTTTTTTGAAAATACTGGCAGAGGAGATGAAAGAACGAAATTTCAATCCCGCTCTAGCCCCCACAAGGGATACCGTTTCCAGGAAAGTCATCAGTAGGTACGGTACTGGATCCGCACCTATTGTCAGCAAATTCCGTGTTACCTCTATAAGCAATCCCTATCTTCTCTCTGATCACAACGCTCTTCACTCAAGGAACCGTGACATCATGTATTGTATCACCTTCAATGTTGAGCAAAATATTCTTGACATCCTCAATGATCGAGGTATCTTTGGCAACATCAACAACCTTGTTGTCAATACCAACAATCCCTTTGCCCCATTCGAGGGCCACGGTGACGAGATCCTTGCGGGGAGCTGGTATAAAGATACCGTCAAAAGACTGAAGGCCAGTGAGTTTGGTTTTGATGAATTCTACGAGTACCTACTCCCCATTCTCTTGTATGTCGACAAGACCGGAACAACTGACAACCAGCGATACCCACTCGAACCCTTCATTTTTACCCTTGCCATCATCAGACGTGCTCTTCGTTGCAATGCAAGATCCTGGCGCCCAGCTGGTTTTATCCCTGACCTTGAGTCAAAATCCACCTATGAAAATCAATATACTCGCTCCAAGAACCCTGCTGCCATTCCTCAGTCCTACCACCGCTTTCTCGAGCTAATCCTGCAGGGCTTTCAAGAAGTACAGGATAAGGGCATAGTGACCTGGCTCAGGCTTGGCTCGCAATTAAAGAAAGTTCGGATCCGCCCCGAAATAGCTTTTTGTATCGGTGATGGAAAATCCGCCGACATGATAACCCTTCGGCAGGGTGGTCATATAAAGAACGCAGCCCGCATCTCCAGGGCCTGCTTCACCGAACAGCAGAAGTGTGATGACGTCCTGCACCAATGCGAATATGTGTTCCACAAAGACAAGGAGCTACCTCCTGACGGGTCATTCCAGAACCTTGACAGTTTTCTCAAGGCCTCCAACTTGCAGGCCACTGTCGACAATCTTACCACTATAGCTCCAATGACTTTGGAGGAACTCAGAGAGCACACCCAGTGGCGCATTCTGAAAAAATTCGCGGATGACACAGATGACTCTGGCACGGATGAATCTATCTCTGTCGACAACCAACAGGCCCCTGATTTTTCAGATATGTATGAGTCAATCACTGAGGAAGCAAAGGCTAAACTCAAGAAGAACGGCTTCCACCCAGTCCGGAATGCCTTTCTAGCCAGATGCATCCGGTTTGGTCTCGACCCAAGGAATATATGGGGAGCCAACCCCACTGATTTGATGCACGCTTTCCAATCAGGAATACTGATGTACCTCACAAAAATGGCGCTCGACAAGCTAGGCCCCAAGAAGAAAACTGATATTGACAACTTAGTGGATCGCCTCCTAGGCAAGCTCAGATCCTCCGACAAAGAGTCATTCCCAAGGTACTCATTCACCAAAGGTTTCGCCAAGGTCAGTATGATCACATCCGACGAGTGGGCTGGTAAACTTTTCGTGTTACTCATCGTTCTGAACACCGAAGAGGGCAAGACTATCCTTGGATCCACTTTTACCGAGTCCCAGGACATCAAGTTTTCCCAAAAAATTGCTGGTTTGACTCTCGAAGAGCAGAGCATTGAATACCAAACAACAGCGGCCAAGTTAGATAAGAAGGCACGCAAGAACAAAGAAATGAAAAAAAGCTAGATAAGGAGAAGGCGCCACCTACTAAGAAGGCCTCTGCAAAGAAGGCGCCCACCAAAAAGACGCCTGCTAAGAAGGCATCTGCCACGACCGCATCTAAGTCCAGGAAAAACAATTGTACTGTTGACTGTGGTGCTCCCACAGATGATCCTGAGGAAGATACCATTGACGACCCCATGGGCAACGCGATCGAAGATCCTGATTGGCAGCCACACCTCCCGGGAGAGGAGGCCCTCCGAAAATGCAGCTTTGCTGATTTCATCGAACTGGCAGAGGCGCTGCTGTGTTTTCATGCCTGGTACCGACTCGATGCAGTTGACTGGTTTTCGCAAATCAAATCTGATGACCAGCGCGCCGATTTTACCAATAGCATCCGAGACTCGATACGCAGACTCCTTGCCATGCTGAAGTGCTACATGCCCCGGAGTACTGGTCTCGGCTGGCGCATTCAGAAATTCCATGACATACTCCACTTGTCGGTGGACCTGGAAAGATTCGGTTCTCCAAAGAACTTTGATGCTGGCCCCCTTGAATCAAGTCTTCGATTCTGGGCCAAGTTCCCCGCCTCCACTGCTCAGACAAGAGGTTATAATGAATTTGTCAAACAAGTTGCTCTTCGGCTTCACGAGTACCAGTGTTTCTTCAAAGCTCGTCGAGAAACAGGTATTTTGGGAGTCCGGGACAAATCTCTACCGGACCTTGACAAAGATGGCCTTCCTATTGATACCAAGAAAAAAGATATCAATGATCCCACCAAGCTTGGTGGCTCCCACTATAGGGTATTTGCCTCCCGTTTAAGTGACGGCACTTACCCCCATACCACCTTGGTTGCGAGACAGTCGAGAGTTGAAGCCTCCACCCCGCTCCATCCAGTCATCGAGGATTTTTTGAGGGACGCACATTTAGACCCCGACTCTCCTAATTACATTGCTCCAACCAAAGATCCTGTCTCCGGTCTCCAGTACTGGGATATCCATACTGAATGTTGCTTCACCCTAGCCCAGAATCAGCACAAGCTCATTGGTCATCGTGGCCGACTCAATTTCCGCTGTCATCCAAATTACAAGAAAGAAGGCGAATGGTATGACTGGGCAATAGTTGATTACACCGATGACTACCAATCTCAAAAGGCAAAAACAAAGAAGGGTCTCAAAGATTTCAAAGAGACCACGAGGGAATTCTATTCCCCTGGTTGCGTTCCCGCAAAAGTAATCGCATTCGTCCACTGTCCCAGCAGCGACAACTCTATCCAAGCAATTGTCCACCCATGTGCGTACCAGAATAAGAAAGACAAGCAACTGGGGAGTGTCTTGCTGGAACATTGGAGCCTCGTTTTTGACATTAGCAGAAATAACACCATAGCCACAGCTCAGCTATGCTCCATTGATATCAACTCCATCCTGGATCGCTGCTTCTGCGTGGAAGAGTCTCCCGGAATTAAAGCCAGTGTGGACCTCACCGTGGGGCTTCCTCGGTTTACTAGTAGTGGTGACAGGTCGAAGAAACAGAAATCAGCCACAGCGAACCCCACTCGTCAGGCAGAAATCAATTCCGCTGTGAAGCTGCTCAGACATAGAGAGTTTTGGGGTGACCAGTTCACCTGATTTGCCATACCACAAACAAGAACAAGTATCCAACTTTGTTTCTTTATTACTTACTATAGTATCTCCAGCATCCAGCGACCCTGCTATGCTATGATCACAAGTCCTTATTTCTTACCCAACTCCATGATTCAGATAATATCTGATCGTCGCACCTTTAGTCGAGGGTGGGTGTCCTCTTCTTCTTCTCGTTCCTCTTGGTCCAACATCTTTTGTTGGGCCTGGAACTTGCGTTCTCTTTCCTCTGCCTCTTTCTTTCGCTCCTTCGCATATTTCTTTCGGTCCTCCTCATACATTAAGTCCTCACCATACAAGTAATCAAACACCTGGAACCCAACGTAGTTCTTCTCTGTGCCTGGGTAGGCTTTCAAAATGAATTTGTAAATACAATCGGGAAGGCACTCTGATGCTTCCCTGTCGCTTATTGCATCGATCTTCTTGCCATCTAGTTTGATGTACATATTGTCAGCAACAGAAGCAAATAACTTACGACGAATGTCTGGGTTGGTATGCTTCCTATCCTGGCCTCTAATCGCAATCCGCGTAAGCTCGTATAACAAGTCACAGTTGTCAGCTGCACAATGCCCATACCATCGTTTGCATTGCAGGCACGCATTAGGGTCCACTTCGTCCAATGCTGTCACTGTCACTCCTTCCTTCTGCACACCCCGCCTCCTTTGTCGCCCTCTCCTTAGTCAGCTGCTGGATCGTTTCTTCTGTCAATCTATTTCCATCCTTATTTTTTGATGCCTGCCTCCTTTTCAATGCCTGGTCTGCAATTGATTTATAATTATCCTGGAGGTATTTATGGACGCCGCTTGGTATCACCGGCTCTGTGTCCACTCCTTCTAGACTTTTTTGGTAGAGATAGAGAGCTCTTATTTCGTCTTGTGTTAGCGTGCGCATCTCGTTGCAATTGCAGGATTTCTCTACCACTTCTGTGTCTGTCCTCATGGGGCTTCCCGGTGCCACCTTCTTGCTGGCTCTGTCATACACCGTATCTGCCTTGTGCTTTTTGCCATCCACTTCTGGCTTAATTACGCTTCTCTCCTTTGTTGTCTTGGTTGTCTCCTCTGCCGACGACATCCTGGTGTTGTTGTTCTTGTTGTGAGGACTCGGCATCAGTAATGAAACCAGACGGTATGCGTTGGGATCCTCCGTCCTCACACAGGTCTCTTCGGATCAGACCGAATGTGAATTTGACTGGCTCCAGCTGGTAACAATGATTGTTATCCGTTAATGTCTTGTCAACATACAAAACAATAGGACACTTCGATGACGACATTTTGTTTTTGTGATCTTGTCTGCCTCTAACTCAAGTAAATGGAGTTGTAGCGGCAACAGAAAATCCATTGGAATATACCGCGCCTGCCGGAAATTAAAAAGACTTCTGCTCCCACCAACCACTACGAAAGCCAACAATGACCTCACTCAGTCGTGTCAGTCTATTGTCAAGACATCCAGTCGTGCATCATTGTTCCCGGTCCCTCCAATGCTACCCCCATTCTTTTTCCAATGAAAACACATACCTTGGACGTGAATCTTGTGGAGACACCGCAGCTCCCAACGAATACACTCCTCATTCTTTCAAATCAACCAAGCTAAACAATGGATGATCCAACAAGGAATCTCAGTGCAGATCTTTACGCAGAATTGTACAATGATGAGCCATCGGTGGCTGTCAGTGGTGAGAGGCATCAGCATATTCTTTTAAATAGTAGTACAACAATTACTGCACCTAACTCACCCTTTTCGTGTGGCACTTAGTCTCTTCTATCAGAATGCCTCTTTTTGGTGCTGTGCTAGGATTCAATAATTTGCACATTTCTGAACCCGACAGTCCAAGTCTTGCCACCCAAGCGTTACCGTCTAAGGATCAAGACCCAGATGGATTGATGGAGTCACCTTCACAATCCCTCTCCTCTGATTCCCCCATCAAGTCGGGCGTTGATATTATCATAGCGGATCACACAACTGCCCTTCTAAACTCCATTAGGGTCCCTGATGCAGCAACCAGTCCCTCCACGTCTTCTGCTGACAAGAGTCCAATTTTTGCCACCCCAGCCTACCCTCCGAAAAGGGGAATGCCACTAGGTCAGGAGTCGGGTTCGTCGTCCCTTTCCTCCAAATCCCACTTCCAGTCGCCGGCCAATATTATCATAGCAAATCACATTGCCACCACCACCTCCTCGAATAAAGCTAAGAGTGTCTCTGACGGCGAACCCAAACTTCTCTCTGATCTCCACTCAGGTCATAGTTTCAAACAGATCTGGACTGTTCTCGAAATGTACGGATGGCACATTACCTATTGGGGAAATCCCAAACCCCTGTACTCAATTTATGACCACAACCTTGCCCCCTGGATAGATGATGTGGAGATTGGAAAACCCGACCCCGGAGACCCCCCAATGCCCTATCGCTACCACAACAAAAGTGCCTTCGAAGAATTTGTACAGAGAAAAATTTATGATGGTGACTGGTCGGGTGGATTGCATGATGTCCCCCCTTCTTTTCTCAGTACAGACGAATGGAAGAGGCGAAGAGATGAACTCCAATTTCCGCCTCCAACTCCCCTAAAAGGGCCCAGAGCAAGAAGAACCATGCCTCTCAATTGCCAGAAAGCAGTCAAGTGTAAAACACCTGACTCCAATGACTCCGACGACAACGACGAAGAAGATTATTCTGACACGTCATCTTCCAGTTGTACATCCACCGAGTCAACTTAGAAGAAGAATACCAAGACGAAGAGGAAAAGGATCTCGTTGGAATCTCCCAAGAATCCAGTGACGAGATGGAGGAGGACGAGAAAGATGGTGTGGACGCAAATTGTGATAAAATGGACCTGGGTACCAATGTCTGCTCCAAAACTGGTACTCAAGATGTAGCGTCAAAGTGCTGTGAAATTTGTAGTTCATTTTTGTCGGTGTCGAAATCGGAGACTTACCGCACCGGACACTTCCTCTGCCTTGATTGTGCAAACTTGTCAAAGTGCTGTCATTTTTGTGGCTTGGTTTTGTTGGTTTCGACTTTGGAGTTTTGCAGCTCCGGACACTTCTTCTGCTTTGAGTGTTCCAAGGGGCCATTTACTGGCACTTTCTATCATTGTGGTGGAGCAGCGATCAGTCCCTGCTTCCTCTTTCTCGAGAAATGTGAAGGTATGATGACAGTTCTTTCTGGTGATTTATTCCGGCATGTAGCCCAACATCTCATTGGGGAGCGAAAGCGTTATGATGTCAGACGTGATGTCATGATAACGAATACCCAAGAAGTGGTTACCGAAACACTGCTAAAGCTTCATCGTCGAGATGACCGCCTGAAGGAGAACTGCACTATCATTAGGTGCCCCTATTATAAAGCATGTAGGTTCTGCACCGTGGTCGCTGAATCCATGGCACCAAAACTTGCTACCCTACCAGATACATGGACCAAGGTGAAGGGAGTCAGGGTGGTACAAACTGGAAAGACATCATTTTCAGATTCCAAAGGGCTGGCGTGACAGTCATAGCTTCAAGAAGATGAAAGATCATCTCGGCAAGTGTCCTAGTAGGGCGCTTTTCTTGCATTCGGGGAAAACATTGAGGGACAACCAGCTGCCAATCTTCTTCCGCAAACTCGAAAACGTACCCAAGAAGCTGGTACAGGAAGCGTCAACTCCAAAATACCAGGAAAAGTTGATGCGACTAACTCAGATACTGGAAAAAGCCAATTATGGCAAGAACAAGGGGTGCCTGATGACATTGTCAGCCAAAGAGAGGCAGAACTGGCGTAATGATTTCAACTCTGATGTAAAGGAAATCTTCCCCAGAACCTTTACTGACCTGCAGGAGTAACAATCAAAATGTGACTGACAATAACTACTAGCCTGGTACACTTCACTCCGCAGATTAGTCACGTAGAAACAGACAGACAAAGAGTGCCATTGATTATTCTTGCGCACGTCTCACGCATCCACGTTTTGCTTCATGTACACATTCTTCTACTCGACTACTCCACGTTGTGCTATTGTTCAAAGATAACAGTTTCCTCTCTGTTTCTGTTCATTAGCTGGAGTTCACACCCTCCGTACGTTGGTAGTAGAATTTTCTAAAGTGCTTCATAGTTTGGCCACCATGGCGGATCGTAATCGCAGTGACTTGGATGAAGAGTGGCGTCGGTATGGGGTAGCCCCACTTGGCCGCTTGGTCTTGACCGACAGTGAAATGCTTCGTTTTCAATCGGCCCATCCTGTTTTCCCTCCTCATGCTTACAACATTCCTTACATGCTCGAGGCGCGCACGATTGCCCCATTGAACAGATTGATCGATGCCTTTGTGCATGGTAGGAGACCACAGCCAGAACATGTTCGCACGGACAATAATCAGATCATGACTCCCTTTCTAGGCTTACTCGAGCAGATCCAGCAGACAATGGTGACCTATGTGGCTGATTGTGCACGGCCAGGGGGTGCAAACTACACCACCTCCTTCCCCTTGTTTGGTGAAGCTGGACGTATTTTTTACAAACTAGAGGAAGGGATTTTAGCCGCCTCTCCCAGGATTCGTCTAGCCAGTCCCCGCGATACTTCTGTTCCTATTCGGCGAGAATTGAAGAGGTTGGTGGTTTGGCTTTGCTATACTTTTGATCACCCTGACATAGTATCCCTTGCAGACATAGAATCTAATATCATTAACCCCGTACCCACCATGATCCAGTACTGAAACCACGTAGAATCCTACACGAAAATGACCCTTAAATTTAATAACTTTAACACAACTAACACAACGAACTAAGACTATATCCAACACTATCAACAACACCAACAGCATCAACAGCATCAACAGCATCAACAGCATCAACAGCAACATCGGAGCCTTCCATCGTCGTCGACAAGCCATCTGTCGACAGCCATCGTCGTCGTCGATATCGTTCATCAATTTCTTCCTACGGGCGCATCCTACGGCGTGCTACGTAGAAGCAGGATTTGATCGAAGCGAAACGAAACAACGAACGACAACAACAACAGACAACAACAACAACAGCAACAACAACAACAACAACAGCAACAACAACAACAACAACAGACAGCATCAACAGCAACAACCAAGCCAAGACTAGTACTAGACGACACAAGCAACAAAGATCTACATTCAGTTCACCAAGACAACTGAGTACGCATAGAGTGACAGACAACGAACAAGACGACACGACAGACGACTATCGACGTCGACGACGACAACGACGACGTAGTCTACTACTTCCATAGCTCTCCCATTACAGGTCGCATCAAAGAACTTCCAAGCCAAGACTAGTACTAGAGGACACAAGCAACAAGGAGATCTACTCGGTTCCCCAATCCATTGGAAACTCAAGGAGAACGGTCCAACGGCGCAACCCCGAAGAAGACGAAGAGCAAGCCAAGATTAATACTAGAGGAACAGCAACAACAACGACGACAACAGAAGAAGAACGACAACAAAGCAAGAAGAGAAGAAGAAGATCAGAGACACATTGCCGAGACGATTGCCGAGACGAGTTCGCGTTGCTATATGCACCAGGCAAAGACTACGGCAACAACAAGGATCTCCATTCGGTTCTCCATGTAACTGGGTTCAAGCATCTCCATTCGGTTCTCCAACTAACCGTGCAAAATGCATACTACCAAGGTAGAAGTGGACGAGCTCCTCTCCCATGATGAATACCTCAGAAGGATCGACAACAACAGCGACAGCTCTGGAACCCATTTTGGACAAACTCAACCTGGTCAGGCGGACCATCAGGTGCAGGGGGAGGCAGCCCCATCTGATTACGAAGCCGGCACCCCTCCCGGGGGTGCTGGCCTAGCCTAGGTATACAGAGCACGCTCGTGGCGGGCGATCCCATGAGCAAAGTGCCACACAAGCAAACACACAAGATCGCCCTGTAGAAACACCCGACGAGGACCCATTCCCTTATTATGGGGACCTTGTCGGTCCCAAACCAAGATTCGTATTTCGAGGAATTG
The DNA here is from genome assembly GCA_963813075.1 of Methanotrichaceae archaeon. Classification (GTDB taxonomy): domain Archaea; phylum Halobacteriota; class Methanosarcinia; order Methanotrichales; family Methanotrichaceae; genus Methanothrix. The sequence goes on along the minus strand of CAWEXU010000031.1, from coordinate 5,647 downwards.
GATTGAATCCCAATGGTATACCAGTCTCGGTGGATGACGAAAAGAATGCACATTTCTTTAGTGCAATACGAAAATACGAAGTGAATGGATTGATGGTACAAGAAACAAATTTGAACGAAGGCAACTTAGGACGGAGACACAAGCTTTGGAAAAGGATCCGCAACCAACTCGGACCCTCTGCCAAATTCGTCCATGGTTACAACTTGCATGACGCCACTGGCTCCAAACATTTGCATGGAGGAACTGCTATCATAGCTGTGGGCGATCCGGCACACTTCGCGATGGGCTCGGGAGTTGACCCCATGAAATTAGGACGCTGGTGCTGGGCCCGATTCAGAGGAGAGGGCAATGTCGTGTTCCGCATGGTTAGTGCTTACCGTCCCAATCCCAACGCAGGTGGAGAATTATCCGTTGAAAGCCAGCATCGCCGTCACCTGCAAGACAATAACGATGACAGAGAAGCACGAGACGCCTTTATGGAAGACTTTGACGCCGCACTTACCTCCTGGATTGCCATGGGAGATCAAGTCATTGTTTCTGCTGACTTTAACGAAGAAATCAGGGATCCCTTGATTGAAAATCTTTTCCACAAGCACGGTATGCACCACATGGTCTTTTGTCGGCATGATCCCGCTCTTGCACCACCCACTTGCTCCCGCACCACTGCCACCAAACGGAACGTTGACGGAGTATGGGGCACAGCCAATCTTGTCCCCCTACGTTGCGGTTTTCTCGAGGCCGGTGACTTCCCTGGAGATCACGTGGCCATCTGGTTTGATATAGCCTACTCTGATGCATTTGGCCATAACCTTCCGACGGTATTCCGCCCCTTGGCACGCCGCCTCCGGCTCCACGATTCCAAAGCCACCAAACGTTACATGGATGAGTATCGGAAACGCATTAACCAACTCAATCTTCCTGCTCGGCAATATGCTTTGGAGGCGTCCATCGAAAACAACATACTTACCCCTGCACAGGCCTTAGAGGCCGACGAGATTGATAAATTGAACACCCAAGCTATGTTGAAAGCCGAACGGAAATGCAGGAAACTACGAATGGGGGCAGTCCAATTTTCGGAAGCCACGGAACACCCCCGGCGGGCCATAGCATTTTGGAAATATGCCATCAAACGAAGAGAATCTTCCCTCCGCCGACAGGCCGGCCTACCCTCGCATGAGTATTCTTCGAGAAGATGGCGCCGCCTCAAAGCTAAGGCCAAGATCACTATTGCCACTAGGGAACTTACATTGGATGAAATGAAACAACACCTTCGTACAGCATACGCAGAATACAAGGAAGCCAAGGTCAACGATGCTGATTCCCGTCTGGAATTTATCAAGACATTCTCGGAAAAGGACAGAGCAAGGATCCTACGGACAGAGGAACAACGACGGCAGGGTAGGGTATCGCGGCAAATTAATAACAAGCTCAGTGGAGGAAGTGTCACTCAGGTCCTCGTAACGGACCCCGATGGCACCCAGAGACCCGTCTGCGACAAAGATGGAATTGAAGACGCCTGTCTCTCAACCAATGAGGACCGCTACCGCCAAACCGAAGATTCTGACTGGATGACGGAACCTCTGCTACAGGACTTTGGATATCGTGATGCTTACTTGAATGCAGAACGAATTTTGGCTGGCACCTATCCAATCCCTGACGGTCTGCCTGACAGTACCAAGATGCTCATCGAGGAAATGAAAATGCCACCTGAAATGGCTGACCAACCGTGCCCGGACTTTGTCTCCACCAAGGCTCACACATCAGCATGGGGTAAAGCACGAGAAGACACAACTGCTGGAAAATCTGGATTGCATTTTGGGATGTTCAAAGCACAAGCAAAAGACCCAGAGACAGCCGCATTCAATGCCTCCATACGCAGTGTCGCCTACCAAACTGGCCACGTCCCGCCACGGTGGTTGACAGGGGTTGATTTCCAACTACTGAAACGGAGCAATGACTACCGAGTGGAAAAACTTCGCAATATATTATTACTCGAAGCCGACCAGAACATGAATTACAAGCAACTTGGGAAGGATGCAATTTGGCACGCACAGCGAACTGGAGTCATCACTGAAGAAAACTATGGCCAGAAAGGACACCGAGCACTGGAAGTGAGCGCGAATCAGCGACTTACGGCAGACCTCCTCCGCCAGAAACGGAAAGCAGCTATCATATGTTCCAATGACGCCAAAGGATGTTTTGATCGAATTGTTCACATTGTAGCCTACATTGCCCTCCGCCGATTTGGTGTCGGCAGACAACCAATCTTGGGCATGATTAAAGCTATCCAAGAAATGACACATCACATTCGAACTGCGTTTGGCGACTCCGACAAGACTTACGGTAACGACCCCACCAAGCCTCCTCTCCAAGGAATGCTCCAAGGAAATGGCGCATCTGGTGCAGCGTGGCTTGCCATCAGCACCTTGATTGTCAATGTCATGAAAAAGGCAGGATTCGGTTTCAAGACATGGAGCGCAATTTCAAGAGAAGCTATTGATTTTGTATGCTACAGCTTTGTTGATGATGCAAATTGTCTACATTCGGGCCCCGACAACTTCACTACTGGAGAAGACCTGGTAGCGCAGATGCCGGCTGTCCTGGCATTATGGGAAAGCACACTCAAGGCCACTGGCGGTGACATCGCTAGAGGAGACGATAAGAGCTACTGGTACTTGGTCGACTTTGTTTTCAAAAACGACACGTGGTATTACCGGAAAGCTGCCGAGGTTCCTGGAAATTTACACCTCCACAACCACGATGGCACCACTGACACCATTACTAGACTGGAAGTGGACGAAGCTCGGGAATGTTTGGGTCTCCAAGTCCGACACGACGGCATTCAAGATGATGAAAAGAATTACCTCATTCAAAAGGCCAAGAAATGGGCCGATGCTGTCCGTACTGGACACCTCCGGAAGAAAGACGCGTGGTATTGCCTTAACTCAAGTATCATGAAATCACTTGAGTACCCACTTATGGCTACCACTTTCAGCAAGCAAGACTGCGACGATATCATGAAGCCTATCCTGAACGCTGCACTGGCCACCTCTGGAGTACAGCGCCTCCTGCCCCGCAACCTTGTCCATGGCAACCTCCGATCTCAAGGATTGGGAGTGGCTGACCTCTACCACACCCAATTAATTGCACACCTCCATACCATCCTTCGCCATGCAAACCACCCCACCATCACTGGCAAGCACTTACGGGACAGCTCAGAGAGCCTCATTCTGGAACTTGGCTCTGCCAAACCATTTTGGGAATTGGATTATGCCACATATGGTGTCCTAGCTACTCCAAGACTTTGGCTGGCCAACACTTGGGAAGCACTAGATAGCACCTCCCTACAACTCAAAGGACCGCTACCACTACTTGGTATACTGCGAGACGGCGACTTGCACTTGATGGATATATTTGTGGCGAACAATTTCAGCGGTCATGAACTGTTCCAACTCAACCTCTGCCGGATGTACCTGCAAGCCATTACCCTCGCCGATATTACCACGGCCGATGGTCGTTATCTTGAACATGCAGCTTGGCACGGAACTCATTTTCGCAACAGCCCCCATGAATGGCCCCGTCCTGGTAAACCATCACTGGCCTGTTGGAACATTTGGCGAGTGGCCTTACGTCAATGCTTCCTCCCTTTGTATTCTCACAGTCTCAAGTTGACCAACCCCCTCGGTGAATGGCATTCCCCCACCAACGACAGCTGGGAATGGTGGTACTCACCTTCCGACAACCGCCTCTATCACCATTCCAATGAAACATGGACTCCGTGGACACTTGTTCCGAACCAATACCATCGCCCCAAATACCAGTCATCCCACACCACAGTTCCTGACCCACCACCGGATATTCGGCGGGCCAGCATCTACCAGTCCCACAACAGTCCCTTCAGAACCCTCAGCAACCATGGCCCCCACCGCCCCCCACCACCACCAGTACCCATGGACACCCTTAGCGATATATTAGAGCAACTACCTCCAGATGCACATTGGGCAGTACAACGCTGTAATGAGTTTACTGATAATGGAACATACATCGCCAACGCTATCATGGATGGAGAGGCTGTCGCCATTAGTGATGGCTCCTTGAAAAACTCCTTCGGCACTGCAGCATTCGTAATCGAAGGTGCTACAAAATTGAACAGAATTCTCGGCGTTAACATTGTCCCTGGTCCCCTCTCCGATGGAAAGTCCTACCGCTGTGAAATCTCCGGCCTCATAGCAGCTGTTCTTGTCATCAATGCAATCTGTAAGCTACACAACATCACCACTGGCAGCGTCACTATTGGATGCGACAACGAAGCTGCCATCGAGATTTTTGATCCCGGCTACATTCCCAACCCTCAAAAAGACAGCTATGATATGGTTATGGCACTACGCACCCTCCTTCGTGAATCCCCTATCACGTGGAACCACATCCATGTTGCTGGACACCAGGATGACAAGAAAGACTTCCCCCTTACACGATTGGAACACCTAAACGTGGAGATGGACTCTACAGCAAAAGCCTTTTGGAACCACTTGTACCTACAGGAACGTCACAGCATGATTCCTCCCCACCACCAAGTCCACGGCGAAGGCTGGAGCATCTGGGATTCCAATGATACGAAAGTAGCCTCCCCATCCACTTCTGCCCTATACGATTGCATTCGAGGACCTGTCACTCAGCAGTATTGGGCTCGCCACGACCGCTACCCGCACGATGCAATCACTTCTATCGATTGGGAAGCCTGCGGAGACAACATGGAAGCACTCGGTCTGTATCGACGGCGCCAAGTTACCAAACACGCGTCTGAAAATTGCGGTGTCGGCAAAACACTTCAGGGATGGAAGAAGCAGTCACACTCCAAATGTCCCCGCTGTCATGCAGACGATGAAGACACCCACCACGTCCTCATATGTACGGCTCAAGAGGCTTCCACTGTCTGGGACAACAACATCAGCAAAATAGATGAGTTACTTACAACACTGGACACAGAACCAGACCTTCAAGCTGCCCTCCTCCTTCGACTGTCTCAATTCCGGCAACAACAACCCCTTACGGAAGAGCCTTGGACCCCTGCCATCCGAGATCTTATCCAGGACCAAGACAATATCGGATGGAAGAATTTTTTGGAAGGACTCCCCTCAAGACGCTGGAGACTGGTCCAACAACAACACTACAATCTCATCGGCTCCGAGAGAACTTCCAAACGTTGGCTCCTAGCACTGCTCAAACTTTTGAACAACACGGCATGGGACCAATGGAAGCACAGAAATGCCATCCTGCATGACCCAGAGCACCCCCGTCAACGACGGGCCCTTCAGGTGCTCCACCAAGAAATCGTGGAGGAATTCATCGCTGGAGTTGCCGACCTTCCTCCCCGTGACTGCCACCATTTCAGACCCACTTTACTCGATCTACTACAACGTCCATTATCCTACAAGAAGGCTTGGATTCACAACGTCCATTCAGCACGCCAACGACAAGCGCGCAGAGTCACCCAAGACTTGGAACTGCAGATTGCGTCCAAGAAGCGCTCTCGACTTTTTCGTTGGATGAAGACTGGCCGCCTCGAAGATTAGCCTGTAGCTTAATTACCCCGTGTTTCTACAGAACACCCCTCCCTCTTCATTCCCATGAAGATAACCCACAGTGG
>CAWEXU010000030.1:0-488754 GCA_963813075.1 Methanotrichaceae archaeon | reverse complement strand
GATGACCTGGAAAAGGATGGCAAGATAAAGCCAGTAAAATGAGGGTGACCATGTCTGGCGACTCGATTCACGGTCACAGAATCATAGCTGAGGCGAGAGGAGTGATCGACACAGAAAGGGAGATGGTGTGGGGCAAAGCCCCTGATTTTCAGTCACATTCTCCCTCTCCCCAGGGCTACCACCCCTTTGGCGATGAAATCCAGATTTGTGGTTTCCCCGGAGGCCACGAACGCTGCTCTGGGGGGAATTCCATAGCCGGACTTGAAGGGATTGATTACGTGCATTCCCGGAGAGAGCTCGAAGACGGTAGTTGCCCTGCTGGTCTGTGGCATATGCCCTCCTCCAGCCGTCGACGTTCAGGGAGGCAAAGGGAACGCCAGAGCCGGTCTGATCCGCCACTCTGCCCTGAACCCATCCCGTAGCTCCTCTATAATACTGCGGTCCATCATACTGTCCAATGGCAGGCGATACGGTGGCCTGGGGAGCAGCGCCCGCCCAGTAACCGACAATCCTGGGAGCGGTGGAGACGGCATTTGTCTGCACCTGCACGGTGGCAGAGGTGAAGCTGTACCCGGAAAGCTCTGCGGTTATGGTGTAGCTGCCGGGTGCGAGGATCATGCTATAGCCGCCGGTGGCATTGCTGGCAGCCTCTTTGGCCTGGCCGTTGCCATCGATTATCCACTCTTGCCCGGATATGCCTATGCCATATGAATCGACGACCAGTCCAGTGACACCGAGCAGTACTGCCGTATTGTTGACAGTAACCCGAAAAAGTGGCGCTCATGATGAGCAGGATCATCGATAAGATTATTGTATAACGTTTAATCATTGAAATCCCCACTTACTATTATCATATGGCAGGCATTGGAAATTATGGCTCGTTTCCTGGTCGTAGAGAAGTCCGGTCTTTTTTCATCTGATCCCCTCTGTAAGTTGGCATTTCTTAACTGGTTGTTCACTCGGAGGGGTTCACTCCAACTCATCACGTGAAAAATGACGGATCCGAGAAGGTATGAAAAGATAAGAAAGATTACCCACGGAGATCTTGCCGAAAACCTTGCGAAACATTATATCCTAGAATAACGAAGCACTGTGACAAGTATAAAGCAAAAGATCTCATAACAAAGCGTTGGAGCCAACATAATATGAACAAGATCGCACTCATCATAGGAAATGCTGCGTATCCAGAGTCCCAGTTGACTAATCCAGTGAACGACGCGAGCGACATATCTGAAAAGCTATCACGCCTCGGATTTGAGACCAAACTGCAGACCGATGTGACAAACAAGGCGATGGAAGAGGCATTAGCATTATTTGCATCCAAGCTTGAGACCTGTGACGTTGCTTTGTTCTTCTTTGCCGGCCATGGAATGCAGATAGATGGAAAAAATTATCTCACAGCAATCGATACTAATTTTGAAAAAGAAATTGATGCCAAATTCTCTTCCCTTCAGCTCGACAAAGTGATTGAGACTATGGAGAAAGGGTCAAACAAAACCGATATTATTATTCTCGATGCATGTCGAACTAATCCGTATGAGCGAAAGTGGCGCGGAACTCGATTCACAAGGACTAGCCCCTGTTTATGCTCCTAAGGGAATGATAATCGCATATGCCACCTCTCCGGGCCAAGTTGCATATGATGGTGTCAGGCATAATGGTGCATACACAGATGCATTTCTAAGACATGTGTCAACACACAGACATAACAATAGAAGACCTTTTCAAGCGGGTTCGCAATACACTTAGCTCTTCTACACGTGGCCGCCAAATCTCTTGGGAACACACATCTCTGATGGGCGATTTCTATTTCAACTATTCTTTTGTAACTGATGAATTGATAGCAGAATATGGAGAGAGTGCTATAGCCGACGCAGACTTTCAACCAACATCAGGAGATAAGGCAAGAGAAATCATAGGAGGCTTAAGAAAGTCATGATTGGCATAAGCAAAACCCGACGATAAAAAAAATCAACCAGAATAACTTAAACACATTCACAAAAGATGATCTCTTTGTACTTGGACGGAACATCTATCAGGCTGCGTGCGGCAATTCATCAGAAGCGCAGTGACCTATCTAAAAAATCTGCGTGATAGGTTATCATCCTTGAGCGAAAGCATGTCCTTTCATGTTATGAACGGAATCTTGTTTGAAATCTATTTTGATTCCAGAGGATGCTTCAGGAATAGCCCTAAATCCAAAATGGTAGATGCTGTTTTTAGAGTTGAGGAATCTGAAGTATTCAAGAACTCATTTCTATTTGCTCAACAGGCTTTAAAGCCTTATCTAAAGAATCTTTTCTATGTTCCATTATCTATGAGGAGTATTTCCTTTGACGTGGTATGCGAGGAACAAGAGCAAAAAACGAAGGCTGTGGAGCAGTCTTTTTTGAGGGGGATAATGTCCTCTACGATAGTTTTAGTGAACAGTATTTCGATCCATCCAAGGCTTTTTTCTCTGATAAAAGAACTAGAAAAGACATAAAAGATAGAGCTCATCTCAAGCGTCAGCGGTCCCCAGTTACCGCCTCAAGGTCAGTTTTGTGAATTTATCAGATGATGTAGATATGGTGATTGCACCAAATCCAATGTACATAAAAAGGTTAGCTCATTAAATGTTCCAAAAGGCAACCCGTAAGGGATCTTGATGCTGTCCACGGATAAAGTGAGGCAATTCCCGATCGCCTTGTCCTAACTGCTTCCTCCACGACAGCCTGGTCCTTCATGAGGAATATCCTCTAATTAGGCGCTCCATGAAGATTATGGAGTTCTTGAGCAGAGGTACGCATTTGCTGTGCTGCATTTCTTAATCCGGCGACTCCGATTTTCGATGAGAATATATAATGATTCAGATTTAGAGATGGCCATGAAGATTGATGCCGTCAAAACAAGAGAGCGCCAAGAAAACGGAGATCTCAGCGAGGCGGCCCACGTAGACGAGGAATACGAATGTCTGCTTAAAAACAAGGATCAAGGCATAACCTTCGAAGAGTATTGCTGCAGGCGCGGAATTAGGCTTTAAGGCCGAGATCATATTTCTCGGTGTGTTTGTGAGTAGATTCAGATACATTCCCGCATGTAGGCGAGAAAGCGATCTGCAAAGCGGCCATTCAGAGGCTCTCGCATGAGGTCTCTGGTGCAAGCGACAGAGATTCTCTGACCCAAAAGCTTTTCGTGAGGTGAGTAATAGGATTCAGAGGGAGGAATTGATTGACCCAGAGACAGGCTGTCTTTAAATTAGTGATATTGATACTGATTTCGCTTAATATTGCATCATCTCAGGGCATCACAGCTGATGATATTATTCCAGATAATTCCACGGCGATTAATGAATCAGTTGCTGGAATGCCGCATTCATCAGCCAATACGAAAATCGCCGAGAACATCACAATAACTAACGAATCAGATCCGGATTATTGGAATAAAGGAAATGAGCTTCTCAAAGCTGGTAAGTATAACGAGTCCATCAAGGCTTATGACAAAGCCATAGAACTCAATCAATCATATCCAGAAGCCTATCTTTCAAAAGCTTTGGCTCTTGCTTTATTGGGCAAATTCGATGACGCAATCAATTCTATTGATATGATCACAGCGTTTGATTCAGAAGACAGCACCATCTGGTTTATAAAAGGTGTTTTCCTGGCTGAAACAGGCGAGTATGATGAGGCCATCAAAGCCTATGACGAGGCGATCAGGCAGGATCCTGATGATGCCAGAACATGGGGCATCAAAGGCAATGCTACAGGCGACCTGAGCAGGTACGAAGAAGCAATCAAGGCATTTGACGAGTCGATCGGACCGGATCCTGAATTTGCTTGGGCATGGCATGTCAAAGGCATTGCTATGGTTAATCAGGGCAAGTACGACGATGCCATCAAGGCTTATGACGAGGCGATCAGCCTAGATCCTGAAGATTCGTGGGCATGGTACGTCAAAGGCATTGCTCTGAGTATTCTAGGCAAGTATGACGAAGCCATCAAGGCTTACGACGAGGCAATCCGGCTAAGTCCTGAATTTGCTTCGGCATGGAACAACAAAGGCATTGCTTTCTATAACCAGGATAAGTACGACGAAGCCATCAAGGCATATGATGAGGCAATCCGTCTAGATCCTGAATTTGCTTCGGCATGGAACAACAAAGGCATCGCCCTCTATAAGCATGATAAGTACGACGAAGCCATCGAGGCTTATGACGAGGCTATCAGGCTAGACCCTGAATTTGTTTGGGCATGGAACAACAAAGGCATTGCTCTCGGTGATCTGGGCAATTATGAGGAAGCCATCAAGGCTTTTAACGAGGCGATCAGGCTAGATTCCGAATATGCTTATGCATGGTACAACAAAGGCAACGCTCTAGCCAGTCTTGGCAAGTACGACGAAGCCATCCAGGCTTATGACGAGGCAATCCGACTGGATCCTGAAGATGTCGATGCATGGAACGGCAAAGGTGACGCTCTCTATAACCTGAATAAGTATGACGATGCCATTAAGGCTTTTGATGAGGCAATCCGCCTGGATCCCGAAGATGCAGATGCCTGGAACAGCAAAGGCAATGCTCTAGGTGGTTTTGGCAAGTACGATGAAGCTATTAAGGCTTATGATGAGGCGATCCGGCTGGATCCTGAAGATGCTCTGGCATGGAAAAATAAGGAAATGCTCTCTATAACCTAGGCAAGAACGACGAAGCCATCGAGGCATATGACGAGGCAATCCGGCTAGATCCCGAATTTGCTATGACATGGAACAACAAAGGCAGTGCTTTGGGTGGTCTTGGCAAGTACGATGAAGCTATAAAGGCTTATGATGAGGCAATCCGGCTGGATCCTGAATTTGCATGGGCATGGAACGGTAAAGGCGCTGCTCTAGCTGATCTTGATAAGTACGACGAAGCCATCGAGGCATATGACGAGGCAATCCGGCTAGATCCCGAATTTGCTATGGCATGGAACAACAAAGGCTTGGCTCTCTACTATCAGGGCAAATACGATGAAGCCATCCAGGCTTATGACGTGGCAATCCGGCTGGATCCTGAATTTGCCTGGGCATGGAACAGCAAAGGCAATGCTCTAGGTGATCTTGGCAAGTACGATGAAGCCATCCGGGCTTATGACGGGGCAATCCGTCTAGATCCTGAATTTGCTCTGACACGGTACCTCAAAGGCATTGCTCTAGGAAATCTTGGCAGATATGACGAAGCCATCACGGCTTATGATGAGGCAATCCGGCTGGATCCTGAATTTGCTTGGGCATGGAACAGCAAAGGCAATGCTCTAGATGATCAGGGCAGATACGACGAAGCCCTCCAGGCTTATGACGAGGCAATCCGTCTAGATCCTGAATTTGCTATGGCATGGAACAACAAAGGCATTGCCCTAGGTGATCAGGGCAGATACGACGAAGCCCTCCAGGCTTATGACGAGGCAATCCGGCTTGATCCTAAATATGCCAGTGCCTGGAATAACAAAGGCTGGGCTCTCTACAATCAGGATAAATACGACGAAGCCATCAAAGCTTATGACGAAGCAATCCGTCTCGATCCTGAATTTGCTCTGGCATGGGACAACAAGGGCGATGCTCTTGACGGGCTGGGAAGATATGACGAGGCTATCAAGAGCTATAACAGGGCTGCTGAGTTGAATGAGGATTATTCTGAAAACAAGTTACTAAGGGGCAATTCCCACTATGATGCAGGTGAGATATCTTGCTGCCATTAAATACTATGACGCAGCCATCAAGGTCGATCCTGAAGATGGATATGCCTGGTACAATAAGGCCAATGCCCTGAGGATGCTGCATCGCAATTCCGAAGCAGAAGCGGCCTATAAGAAAGCACGAGAACTGGGATACAGCGAATCATGATATCGATTTAAATGACAAGAAATTAAAAATATAAGATCTGTCCGGCCTGGCAAAGGTGAATAGGAGGGGGGAAAGCCGAAAGGGGTAAAGGAGGGAGAAAAACTCTATCGACTTTCGCCTTTGACTATATAGACAATTGCCGAGATATATAGTTTTCGATCCGGGAAAGGAATCTGCTCTAAAAAGGACGCTCGCCGCCGAAAGGCTCATCACAGATCGGCCTGCAAAAATATAGTCGTGCTCCATATGGCCGCCTATAACAAGATGCCCCTGGAAACCCTAAAAGAGCGCGCCAGCTCTGCTCTTAGCCCTTCTCGAGTCCTGCCAGCTCTGCCCCCGCCGCTGCCAGGTGGACCGGCTGAACGACGAGCAGGGCTATTGCCGCACTGGGCGGCGGGCAAAGGTGGCCAGCTTCACTCCTCACTTCGGCGAGGAGCCGCCTCTGGTGGGTCGCGCGGGCTCCGGCACCATCTTCTTCTCCGGCTGCAACCTCTCCTGCGTCTTCTGCCAGAACTGGGACATCAGCCAGAGGACCAAGGCCAGGAGGTGAGCCCAGAGGAGCTGGCCAGAGATGATGCTGGCCCTGCAGGATAGTGGCTGCCATAACATCAATTTCGTCACCCCCACCCACGTCGTCCCCCAGATCCTGGAGGCTCTGGTCCTGGCCCGAAGGGGGGCCTCTCCGTCCCTCTGGTCTACAACAGCGGCGGCTACGATTCTGTGGAGACCCTCCGCCTTCTGGATGGCATCATCGATATCTACATGCCCGATGCCAAGTACGGCCAGGACGGCCCGGCCCTCAAGTACTCTGCCGCGCCCGGCTACACCGCCGTCAATAAAGCGGCACTGAAAGAGATGCACCGCCAGGTGGGCGACCTGCAAATGGACGGGGAGGGCATCGCCCTGCATGGGCTCCTCGTCCGCCACCTGGTCCTGCCCGCGGGCGCCGCCGGGACGGAGGAGGTGGTGCGCTTCATCTCCCAGGAGATATCCGTGCACACCTACCTGAATGTCATGGCCCAGTACCATCCGGAGTACCAGGCCTGCCGCTACCCCGAGCTTTCCCGCTCCATAACCGCCCGCGAGTATGCCCAGGCTCTGCAGCTGGCCGCTGCCGCCGGCCTGGTCCGCGGGCTGGCAATGCTTTAATGCCTTGCGGCTCCCACTAATATATGATGATTCCATTCGAGTATCTGGAGCATACCGCAGATGTCAAGTTCCGCGCCTATGGCACGACTCCTGACCAGATGCTCTCCAATGCCGCCGCCGCCCTATTTGGCGCCATGATCCCTCCCGGCCAGGTGACGGAAAAGGAGTTCTGGCTGGTGGAGCTTGAGGCGGATGATCTGGAGGACCTGGCCTACCAGTGGCTCTCTGAGATCGTTTTTCTCTTCGAGACCGAGTCTGCGGTCTTCTCCCGCTTCCAGGTGGCCCTGGAAGAGCTCGAAGAAGGTAGGGGATGGAAGCTGCGGGCGGAGATCGGCGGGGAGAGGATGGACCCGGAGAGGCACTCGTTCCTGGCCGAGGTGAAAGCGGTCACCAAGCATAAGTTCGCCATCGAGAAGAACGAGCGCTGGTGCATTCAGGTGGTGCTTGATGTCTGAAGGTTCTATGTGTGATGATTGTGGACGTGTAAAATATGGAAATTGAGAAGATCGATGATAACATCTACGAGGTGCCCATCGGCTACCGGCCGGGGATGCGGGTTCCGGGCAGGATATTCGTCTCCTCCATCCTGCGGGATATGGTCGAGCCGGGGACGATCGACCAGGTGGCCAATGTCGCCACCCTTCCCGGAATCGTGGGCCACTCCATGGCCATGCCCGATGCCCACCTGGGCTACGGCTTTCCCATCGGCGGGGTGGCTGCCTTCCGGGAACAAGGAGGGATCATCAGCCCGGGCGGGGTGGGCTTTGACATCAACTGCGGGGTCCGCCTCCTCCGTTCCGACCTGGAAGCGGATGCAGTGCAGCCGCTCATCAACACCCTCCTTGACGGCCTCTTTCAGGCGGTGCCCTCGGGCCTGGGATCTACAGGGAGGCTGCATGCCACAGACCAGCAGCTGACCGAGTCCTTCCTCCGGGGAGCAGCGTGGGCGGTGGATGAGGGCTATGGAGTGGAGGCGGACCTGGACCACTGCGAGGAGAACGGCTCCATGCCCGGAGCAGACCCCACCCAGGTGGGGATCAAAGCGAGGAAACGGGGCCGGCCGCAGCTGGGGACCCTGGGCAGCGGCAACCACTTCCTGGAGATTCAGAGGGTCGAGGAGATCTACGACCCAGAGGTGGCCAAAAGGTTCGGCCTTTTCAAGGGCCAGATCACTGTGATGATCCACTGCGGCTCACGGGGGGCGGGCCACCAGATCTGCACCGATCACCTGGACGTCCTCTCCAAAGCGGTGAAAAAGTATAACATCGACATCCCTGATAAACAGCTGGCCTGCGCTCCTCTTGGCACTCCCGAGGCGGAGCACTACTTCGGGGCCATGGTCTGCGCCGCCAACTATGCCTGGGCCAACCGCCATATCATCGCCCACTGGACCAGAGAGGTCTTCGACCGCTACTTCCCCGGCTCCCAGCTACAGCTGCTCTACGATGTGGCCCACAACGTGGCCAAGATCGAGGAGCACCGGGTGGAGGGCAAGAAGGAGAGGCTCTATGTGCACCGCAAAGGAGCCACCCGCGCCTTCGGCCCCTCCAGATCGGAGATCCCCGCATCCTATGAAGGCCTGGGCCAGCCGGTGCTGATACCAGGGAGCATGGGAACGCCCTCATACGTCCTGTGCGGCCAGGATAGAGCGCTGGAACTGACCTTCGGCTCCGCCTGCCACGGCTCAGGTCGGGTGATGAGCCGAAGCCAGGCCCTGAGGCAGTTCACAGGCAAAGAGGTGAAGGCCGCACTGAGCCGGGACGGAATCGCCGTCCGGTCCACCTCCCCTGGAATGCTGGCCGAGGAGGCTCCCCAGGTCTACAAGCCCTCAGGCGATGTGGTGGACGTGGTGCACAACCTGGGCATAGCCACCAGGGTGGCCAAGCTGGTTCCCCTGGGAGTCTCCAAGGGATAGCTCCAATGAATCTGAGGGTGGTTTTGGTCGAGCCCCTCTACGAGGGCAACGTGGGCTCGGTAGCGCGGGCGATGAAGAACTTCGGCTTTCATGACCTGGCCCTGGTCAACCCCTGCAGGATCGAGGACTATGGCTGTGCCATGGCCTCCCATGCTCGGGACGTTCTGCAGATGTCTCGCAGCTTCTCAACCCTTGACGAGGCCCTGGAAGGGGCGAACCTGGTGGTGGGCACCACCGGCAAGAGGCTGGAGCATGAGCAGCACCACCTGCGTCTGCACCTGCGGGTGCCCTGCCTGACGCCAGCGGAGCTTGGGGCAAAGCTCCAGGATAAGGAGGGGACGGTAGCCCTGCTCCTGGGAAGAGAGGACTGCGGCCTGAACAGCAATGAGCTCTCCCGGTGCGATATGATCGTTTCCATTCCCACCTCAGAGAACTACCCGGTGATGAACCTCTCCCACTCTGCAGCGGTGCTGTTCTATGAGCTCTCCCGTAACGGAAGCAATAGCCCGGCCACTGTGCAGATGGCCAGCAAAGTGAGCCTTAATCTGCTGCAGGAGAGGGAAGGAGATCTTCTCCGGAGAGATCGCATATCCCGAGCATAAGGTGGACTATACCCAACTGATGCTCAGGCGCATCTTCGGCCGGGCGGAGCTGACGGAGAGGGAAGCCCGCGCGCTTCTGGGGATCATAAAGAGGATTCGCTGGAGGATCGGTCATGACCAGGAGGGCCTGGACCGGGATTGAAAAAAAAAATAATAATATTTCTGGCTGGGCCAAAGTCGCCAGAAAAAATGTTTATCCTTTCTCGCTCTCTTTTCCTTTTCTATTCCAATACCGCTATCTTGCTGCCGCTTGCCAGAATGAGGCGTCTGGCGGCATACAGGAGGGCAGCGAATCCCAGGCTCATGGATATCATGCCCACCATGCCGCCCAGATAGGGGATCAGGAAGAGGAGATTGAGAATCACAAATCCAATAACGAAGCACACCAGATCACCCTGTTTCAGCTTGCCCTGCTGGCAGATCCACCGGCCCAGGCTATAGGCGACGAATGTCCCGCTGGTCATCAGGGCGACGATCACCAGGAGCATGGATATCATTGCTATCGGCAGGCCCACCACAGTAAAGGCCACCAGCAGGAGAGCGATGAACGAGGCGATGATGATGATGAATCCCAGGATGGTCCGAAGCAGGGTGGAGGTGCGAATCTCCTCGTCCACCGTCCGGAAGAGGCTAGGAAGATATTTCACCAGGATCAGCCCTAAGATGAGGTATCCGATGATGCTTATCAGGCTGAAAATAAAACCACCCCATTTGTCTTCCCTGGGCGGGGCTTTATCCTCTGCCCTCTCCGTCTGATAGAAGTCGACCTTTCCTGCCGAGCCGGTGTTGTTGAAGCTTTCGGCATAAACGCTCAGTGTGCCATTGATCCGGCCGGAGTTTACCGCATTGCCGCTGCCGATCAGGGCATCTCTGCCCACCGTTCCTGCCCGGAAGGATGCTCACCTGGCCTCCGGCGGCCACCAGATTGGTGCCGACATCTCCTCCCAAGTTGACCGTTCCCCCGGCAGCTACCACCTTTCCGCCCACATCGGAGTTCACATTGACCTGGCCACCAGCAGCGATGACGTCTCCTTTTACTGGCGCGTTGACGTTCACTGTGCCTGCAGCCACCACTGCCGAATCGACTGGAGCGTTGATATTCACTATGTTTCCTGCGGCAAAGATATCATCCTCTACGGGATCGACTATTGATATCGTATCGCCAGAAAAAGTCCTCAAAGCCTCCCCGCTGGTGGAGAGGAATAAAAGGGCTATCAGAACTATTATTGCACTGAAATGATTCATCACATCCACCAGAACAATATAAATGTAGCTCATCAGATAAATAACCCGCCTACGACTTCGTCCTCTTTGGGCAAAGCAAATAATATCGAAGTGATCATCAAGGCTCCACACTTTCCGGTAAGGGGAGGGCTTATCAACCCAGGAAATAACAGACATGCTGACTGACATTGATAATACTGCCTGAACTTCTCGCCCCCGCCGGCTCGCCAGAGGCCCTGCACTCGGCCATAGCAGCAGGTGCGGATGCGGTGTATCTGAGCGGCAAAAGATTCGGAGCAAGAAAGTTCGCCGCAAACTTCGACCACGCTGACCTGGCGGAAGCCATAGACTATGCCCACCTCCGGGGGGTTAAAGTCTACGTTACCGTCAACACCCTGATCAGGGAGGATGAGCTGCTTGATCTGTCAGAGTACCTCGTCCGGCTGTACGAACTGGGTGTAGATGCCGTCCTGATGCAGGACCTGGGCGCAGCCTCCCTGGCCCGCCAGCTTGTTCCCGCTCTGGAGAGGCATGCCTCCACCCAGATGACCATCCATAATCTTCCTGGAGCTCTGTATGCTGCCCAGGCGGGCTTCAATAGGGTCGTCCTGGCCAGAGAGGTCACCATAGAGGAGATCAAAAGATGGGGGCCAGAGACGGGAAAGGCGGAAATGGGCCTGGAGGTGTTCGTTCACGGAGCACTGTGCTATTCTTACTCCGGCCAGTGCCTCCTCTCCTCGGCCATCGGCGGGCGGAGCGGTAACAGGGGGATGTGCGCCCAGCCCTGCAGGAAACCGTATGTCCTGATGCACGGCAAAAAGGACGAATACGGCCGGCCAGAGGGCCTAGAGGCCGTCGCCCAAAAGGAGAGCTATATCATATCCACTCGCGACCTTTCCGTCTACCGGCATCTGGATAAGATAGTCCGCTCGCCGGTACAGTCCCTGAAGATCGAAGGAAGGATGAAGTCTCCCCAGTATGTGGCCATCGTCACCAGCATCTACCGGAGGGCACTGGATGCCATCGCCCGCGGCAGCTGGTCGCCTTCCCCAGAGGAGGAGAGGGACCTGGCCCTGGCCTTCAACCGCGACTTCACAGAAGGTCACCTGCTGGGGGCCAAGGATGTCATGGGCAGAGGGATGTCGGACAATCGAGGGCTTCTCATCGGCAGCGTGGCCTCCTACGACCTGCAGAGAGGGGAGGCCGCGGTCCGCCTGTGCAGCTCGCTGGTGCCAGAGAAAGGGGACGGCCTGGTAATTCAGTCTCCCGGCCAGGAGATGGGTCTGGTGGTGCAGAAGGCCATCGAAAAGGACGGACTGGTACGACTGAGGACCCCGGATAGAGTCCGTCCTGGGGCCAGAGTATTTCTCACCGGCAGCTCTGCCCTGGCCCGGAGGGCTGAACAGATCGCCGCTCAGGAGAGGGCACCTATTCCCGTGGACATCCGCCTCACCTGGGAGGAGGGAATTCCAATTGCCGAAGGCCGGCTGGATGGCGGCGAAGTGGCAGCGGTCCGGGGGGAATCCGGGATGGAGGAGGCCAAAAATAGGCCCCTGACATGTGAGCAGATCGAGTCCCAGATGAGAAAGACCGGTGGCACCATATTTGTGGTCAGAAAGGTGGATATGGACTATCCGGGTGGGCTCTTCTCCCCCCCAGGAGCCTTAAACCAGCTGCGCCGCGATCTTCTGGCCGGGCTGGAGAAGGCAGTGCTGGAGGGCCGCCGACCGGCATCTGACCGGATAAGGGAGGCAAGAGATCGGCTGCATAAGCTTGAACTGCCAGCAGGCAGGTCCGGGGAGGAATGGAGCACTCCCAATTTGTCCGTCTATGCCGACCGCCTGGATATATTGAAGGGAGCGGTGGAGGGCGGATCTTGCCGGATATACTTCGAGCCACAAACGGGCGTTGGTCGAAGAGATCGGGAAAGAAAAGAGACGATCCTGGCCCAACTGCAGGAGGCAAAAGAGCTATGCGGCAGGGCAGAGCTGATCTGGAAGTGGCCGCGGATCACTCGGGATGACTTCATTGACCTTGCCCTGCCTCTGCTCTCCCAGGTGCAGCTGAACGGGATCATGGTGGAGAACGTCGGCCCTGCCTGGGCGATCAAAGAGAAGATGCCCGAATTGCCGCTTTACGGCGCATCGGGGCTGAACGTATGGAACCACCTGACTGCCCAGGCCCTTGCACCCCAGTTCTGCTGGCTCACCCTCTCCCCGGAGCTATCCTGTCGCCAGCTGAAGGATGCCGCCTCAGCGATCCGGGCTCTGCCCGGCCGGGACGGCACGCCGAAGCTGGAGCTGGTCGTCCAGGGCAGCCTGGAGGTGATGGTGGCCGAGGACTCCATCCCCCAACTGGCCAAAGGAAGATCTTCGGAGGAGTTCTGGGGCCTGCAGGATTTCAAGCACATCTTTCCCCTGAAGGTGGATGACGAGGGCAGGACCCATATCTTCAACTCCGCCGAGACCTGCCTGATCGACCTCTTGCCCGAGATCTGCCGGATGGGACTGGACGGGGTATCCCTGGACGCCAGAGGGCGGACGGAAAGCTATGCTCAAGAGGTGACCGGGGCCTATAATCAAGCGATAGAGCTGACCGAAAAGCTATTGGCCACTGATCCCGCGCCTTTAAAGGAGAGGCTGCTGGGTTTGAAGGAGAGGATTCAGCCCCTGGCCCTGGGAGGAATTACCCACGGCCACTTTCTCAGAGGGCTGAAGGACTGAATTAGCAGGCATAGTCCACCACGATCCTGGACTCGCAGACCTGGCTCGCCACCTCCGCCACCCTGACATGCTCCGGATGCTTCTGATAGCTTACTAGCTCCTCGGGGCTCGTGAACTCCGAGAGCAGCACCAGATCATAGGCATTGCTGGCGGGGATGATGTTGACTCCCAGCTGGAAGGACTTTATCTCCTTGATCTTAGGGGGAAGGGATTGCAATGATTCCTTTATTAGATGGATGTTCTCCTGTTTATTCCTGCCACAAGAGAATTCCTTGAACTTGAACATGACAATGTGCTTGATCAATTGTTTTGGCCTCCAGATGATTTGATAGCTATCGTTATGGTGTGAGTTTATAATGGTAATGGTTTTTGCAAAGGATTAGATCAGCAGCACGATACACCACCCACCCAATGCCCCTCAATAAACGTAAATTCTATTAGCTCCCAGATACGAATGACGCCATGGGCAGCGCTTTGACGAGGATCTGCCGGACGATTCCCGCCCGGGTTCCTGGGCGAGGGCCAGATCCCAACTGAGCTGGACGGAGAGGGCCAAATGACTACCGCTAATGGCAAGGATATGCTGGAAACCGTAGCCTCTAAGGTGCTGGAGGGCCTGGATGACGTCCTCAGGGTGATGCAGAGGGCGGCAGAAGAGATCGCAAGCGGCAAGCCGCCTGAGGAGATAGACATATCGGGCTTGCCCCTCTATATGGCCAGGTCGAAGGAGGACCAATCGAGCCGGGTGCGGGGAGTGGTCTATGCCATGGATTATGATCAGTATATGGCGATGCTGGATCAGGTGGCCACGAATAGCGGCCTGTGTCTTGAGGAGCTGACGGAGCTGGAGGTGAACCTCCCCCAGATGGAGTTCGGTGAGGACCTGGTCACCGGAGGCTTTGAGGACTTCAAGGGCATATGCGTGGAAAGGCACAACCAATGCATCCTGGAGCTGATGGAGGCGGTCTCTGTTCTTTTGCAGAGGCGGGGCCTGTCTGTGGCCTGCATTCCCGATGAGGATGTCTTATTCTACCTCCCCCTGAAATGAGGCCCTGAAGAGATCTTTCCGGAGTTCGAGCAGATATGGGATCTGGTGCATTGGCCATGGCGGCGTACTTTCTGGTTTTTGCCTCTGTTCATAGCCTCCTGGCCGATCCCCGGTTCAAGAGATGGGCAAGAGGAGAGAGCTGGCAGCGGCTTCGACCGCTGGGAGAGGCTGGCCTTCAATCTGCTGGCCCTGATCATGCTGCTGCCTTTCATCTTTATCCTCCTCTATCTGCCGGATGAGGTCATCTACATCGCTCCCTGGCCGGCTTTCGGGCTGATGGCCGCCGCCCAGCTCCTGGCGGCGGCCATGCTGCTGATCACCCTTTTCCAGACAGGCGTTCTGGATTTCCTGGGGCTGGAGGGACTACTTCGACCGGGCGGGGAGAAAATTCTGGTGACCAGTGGCTTTTACTGCCACCTGAGAAACCCGCTCTTCCTGTTTGCCATTCTCTTCCTCTGGACCAGCCCGATCATGACCATGAATCTTCTGACCTTCAATATCATGGCCACATTCTACTTTTATCTCGGTGCCCTCCATGAGGAGCGATCCCTGAAAGAGGAGTTCGGAAAAGCATACGAGGAGTATCGGCTGAGGGTGCCCATGTTCCGGCCCCGGTTTCGCTGCAAGGATTGAGCGGCCAGTAGAGATGGCAATCTCCAAATAGCAAAAGCACCATACTCTTATTCGGATTTTTGTCATGGCCCGGTCAAGGCCAGCAGGAGAAGGATTGGTCCATGATTGACAAATGGTCAAAAAGCAACAGATCAATTGACAACTCCGGGAAGGACGCCACCGCTCTGCACCTTGCCCGGTTCGTATTCGTTGCATCTCTGATTCTATCCTTATCCTCGGTCCTCCTCGGGCTGGCCGCCGAGAGCGGAGCCCCCATCCCGCCGGAGAGGTTCTCAGCCGACTACTACAAGGTCTACGGCACCCCCAATCTGACCGCATCCCTGGACAAGTCTCGCATCTATCAGGGGGAGGAGACCGTCCTCACCATGACCCTGACCAACCGGGGCCGCATAACCTCTTTTCAGATAAACGAGGAGCCGGCAGCCAACAAAAGAGAGGAGATCCTGGCAGCCCAAAGGGAGCTGGAGCTGGAAAAGCAGAGGACCGTGGCCCAGGATGTCTCCGTCCTCCTCCGGGCGGAGAACGAGAGCGCAATAGATATCAAGCGCTCGGTGGCCTTTCCCGGCAACATCCGCGAGGGCCAGACCTCCTCCCGGCTGGAGTTCCCCCTGGAGGCCTATGAGAACGCCCTCCCCGGCAGCTACCGCTTGCTGGCCCAGGTCAACTACACCTATCAGAAGGACGTGGCGGCGAAAGAGGATGAAGACCGGCCGGAGAACCCGGACGTCTATTACTGGTACGATTCCCTCAGCCAGACCATTCCCCTCGAGCTGATTGTGGAGAGGAGAAGCGGTGCCCAGTTTCAGGTCCTCAATGTCACCCCCACCTCCCTCCGGCCGGGCTCGGAGGGGAATGTGATCCGGATAAGGGTGAAGAATGTGGGGGACGACCGGGCAAGTCGACCTGGTCGCCCGTCTCCGTCCGGAAAGCGGCCTGTATGTGAGCGTTGACGAGTCTCCCATCCCCACCCTTGCGCCCCAGGAGGAGGCAGAGCTTCTCTATAAGCTGGATGTCTCCAAGGACGCCCTTCCCGGCAAGAACTACCAGCTAAAAATCCTCTTCCAGTTCTCCGACAGCCGCAGGGATGACCTGACCGACTGGGTGAACGCCTATGTGAGAATCGAGGAGGAGGGGCAGGGGATGGGCGCTGGCCGCTCTGCTCTTTTTCGCCCTGCTGGCTGCGGTGCTGATAATATTCCTCCGCAGAAAAAAGAGGGTCTGAGGTTCATGGCAGTCGAAAAAGCCCGGGCGTGTCTGCCCGCGGCGCGACCAAGAGCTTCGGGCAGCTGAGGGTACTGGACGGGCTGGATGTGGACATTCCCCGCGGGGTGACCTACTGCCTGCTGGGGCCCAACGGCTCGGGCAAGACCACATTCATCCGGGCCATCGTCCGGCTGCTGCGCCTCGACTCTGGAGAGCTGAGGGTTCTGGACCGGCCCGTCTCTGGTGTGGAGGAGATCTACTCCCGGATCGGCTATATGACCCAGCATAAGGCCCTCTATCCCGACCTGACAGTGGAGGAGAACATGCAGTTTTATTCCGGGCTCTATGGCATAAAGGGCCAGGATCGAGAGGATAGAATTGAGGAGCTGCTGAGAATGGTCGCCCTCTCCGAGCACCGCAAACGACTGGCAGGAGCCCTCTCCGGCGGTATGTACCAGAGGCTCTCCTTAGCCTGTACCCTCATCCACCAGCCGGAGCTGCTGCTTGCTTGACGAGCCCACCGTAGGGATAGACCCCCGACTGAGGCAGACCTTCTGGGAGTATTTCCAAAGCCTCGCAGAGGCAGGCAAGACGGTGATCATCACCACCCACCTCATGGATGAGGCGGAACGGTGCCAGATGGTGGGCTACATGCGGGCGGGTAAAATGATCGCCCAGGGCAGCCCGGAGGAGATCTTGCGCCAGGCGGGCCTTTTTCCCAGGCTCCGTCTCTGGCTGGCCCAGCCGGAGGATGATGCCGCTCTACTCCGGTCGCAGGGGTTTGAGGCAGAATTCGAGGATGGGGTGGTGACGGTCACCCTCAAGAGCCATGCCCGGATCAGAGATGTCCTGGCTTTAGTCTCGCCTCTGGATATCAGGCTCTCTGAGCCCAGGCTGGAGGAGGCCTTTTTGCGCCTCTCGGAGGGAGCATGAAAAGGCCGGATCCAGAGAGGGTGGGGGTTGTGGCCCTGCGGGTCGTCCGCCAGCTGAAGAGAGATCGGCGCACCATCGGCCTGATCCTGTTCGCCCCCATTGTGCTGATGATCCTATTCGGCTATGCCCTCTCCGGAGAGATGACCGGGGTCAAGCTCGGTCTGGTGGGAGTCCTGATGATCCTATTCGGCTATGCCCTCTCCGGAGAGATGACCGGGGTCAAGCTCGGTCTGGTGGACGGCGGAGGCCACGGCTCTTTGCGGTCTTACATCGCATCCCTGAATGAATTCGATATCCTCTATCTTGGCTCCCAGTCGGACGCAGAGAAGCTCATCTTAGATGGCAGGCTGGACGGGGCGCGTGGTCATCCAGCCGGAGGAGGTGCGGGTTTTGCTGGATGCCAGCAGCCTGCAGATCTCGGAGAGGATTGTGGCTGCCGTGCAGACCGGCGTGAGCAGGGAGTCGATCCGGACTGATTCGGATCCACCCATTACCACCCGCTACATCTTCGGCTACGACCTGGAGATGATCGATACCATCGGCCCGGCAATTTTAGGTCTGGTGGTGTTCTTCTTCACATTCATCATCGCTGCCATATCCTTTCTCAGAGAGAGGACTCTGGGAACGCTGGAGAAGTTCATGGTCTCGCCCTTAAGCCGGGTGGAGATCGTCTCCGGCTACATCCTGGGCTTTTGCCTGGTGGCCATCATCCAGTCGGCGACCACTCTCTTGATTGTGATCTATCTATTCGGCGTGCCGATGAGGGGAAACCCTCTGGATGCTTTTGCCATCATCCTCTTGCTGGGCGCAGGCGCACTGGCGATGGGCTCATTCGTCTCCAACTTCGCCCGAAGCGAGTTTCAGGTGGTGCAGTTCATCCCCATCGTCATCATTCCCCAGATAGTGCTGTGCGGGGTGTTCTGGCCGGTGCAATCCATTCCCGGGTTTCTCCGTCCCATCTCCAATGTTCTGCCCCTGACCTATGCCAGCGACGCCCTGAGGGCGATCATGCTCAAGGGAGCATCGCTATCTCAGATCCTGCCGGATCTCATCTTTTTGGGGGCCTTCTTCCTGCTGATGTTCATCGCTGCCACACTGATGCTCAAAAGAGAGGTGGGCTAGGCCAGCTTGCTTTTCACCTTGGCGTAAAAGCCGTCCTTTGCCACCTTCACAAACCTGGCCGGGGCCTTAGCCTTGCTTATCACTATTGAATCCTTGGTGGATATGTTCGTCGAGCTCTGGCCGTCCACCACCACCAGCGCCTCCTTCTCCGGCAGCTTGAGCCGGACCTCGATGACGCTGTCCCCGGGCATCACCCAGGGGCGGCTGGAGAGCTTGAAGGGGGCCATGGGGACGAGCACGATGGCATCCACCCGCGGGTCGACGATGGGCCCTCCGGCGGACATGGCATAAGCGGTGGAGCCGGTGGCAGTGGCTATGATCACCCCGTCCGCCCGGAAGTCCTCCATCAGAGAGCCGTCCACCAGGATCTCGAACTCGATCATCTTGGCCGGGCTGGCGGTGATAAAGGCGATCTCATTGGTGGCCCGAGGCATGCAGACCCCGTTTATGAGCAGCTTCAGCCGGGAGCGCTCGTCCACCACGAATCCGGAAAGGAGGCGCTTGATGGTCTCTGCTGCGTCTGCCGGCACCACGTCCACCAGAAAGCCCAGGGTGCCCATGTTTATCCCCAGGATGGGGACCGGGTCTGCCATCTTATGAATGGTCCTTAAGATGGTGCCGTCTCCTCCGATAGAGACAATAAAATCCACCTTCAGCCGTTCCATCTCCGGGACGGTTGAGGGCGGCCTTCCTATCTTTGTGGCCAGGTCCTCGTCCACCAGTATCTGCACACCGCTATTCCAGGACTCGATCTCATCGATGAGCCTCTTCGCCAGCTGGACAGGCGCCTCCTCCCTCCGGGAGACAAATCCGATCTTAATCGCAACCACCATCGATTAGCTTGAGCAGATCCTCATGCCGCCGGCCGTTGGAGCCGACCAGACACCTCTTCTGCCACATATCTCCTGCCCATCTGGAGCCGGCATCCCTCTGAATCGGACACCCGTCCCCCTGCCTCCTCGATGATCAGGCAGCCTGCGGCCACATCCACCACCCTCATCATCCCCCGCAGATCGACAAATCCATCCAGCCTGCCCGAGGCGACCAGGGCCATCTCCAATGAGGCGCTCCCCAAGGTTCGAATCCTCCTCACCCGGTTCCCTATTCCGGTTATGCGGCCGGCGTTGGGGCGGATGGTATAGGCAGAGATGCTGAAGTTTTTGATATCATCATTCTCTGAGACGCTCATCCTCTCTCCCGATCCGGCATAAGCCCCTCTGCCCGCTTCGGCATAGAATCTCTGCCCGCGGGCGAGATCATAAATGTATCCCAGACGGCAGTCTTCACCGCGGATGTAGATTGACAGGGCATAGAATGGTATGCCAGAAATGGCATTGAATGTCCCGTCCAGGGGATCGAGATGAAGGAAATGCTCCGGATTCTTGCCTACAGTCACCTCACCCCTCTCCTCGCTCAGCACCTGGAAGGCCATGCCCGATGACTGCAGCACCTCCAGGACCGCATCCTCTGCCGCGCGGTCGATCCTCTTGGTGGGAGTGCCGTCTGCGCCCATATTCACCATCTGTCCGCCGGACGCAGTGCCGACCATATCCCGGATGGAGGAGGCCACCCTTCTGGAGACGTCGTCGCAAATCCCCAGAAGTTCATAGCCAGGGGAAGAAAGTAGCTCGCTCATCCCTTGAGATGTGGTGAGATCACTATAAAAGCTCTCAGTTTGGAACGGTTAGCTTTATTAGATCCCCGGTCTGAACCATGCTCACACGCAACACTTGAGGAGGGTTTAATCTGATCTTAGGACTGCCGACAGAGACATTTATCGGAATCATCATTGTGCCAGTATTCATATCGATTCTGCTCCTGATCTGGGCCTTGAGGTGGTGATGACATGGATGTTACCACTTTAGCGGTAGTTGCCGTCTATTTCATAGGGCTCATCGCCATTGGAGCCTTCGCCTCAAGGAAGATCAAAAACTCCGAGGATTTCCTGGTGGCGGGAAGGAACCTGGGCTTCTGGACGTTCACCCTTCTGGTCGTATCGAGCATCTGCAGCGGCATGACCATCCTGGGGGTAGCAGGCCTGGGATATGCCACCGGCTGGCCGAGCATCTGGGAGCAGATATTCGTCCCCCTCTGCGCTGCCATATGCATACTGTTCTTCGGGACGAAGCTCCATGCGGTCGCCGCCAAGACCGGCTATGTGACGATGCAGGACTATTTCGCCCACCGGTTCTACAGCCCGCGGGGGATTCGAGGCACATCCGCCATAATCGGCGTCTTCATCTCCATCATCTATCTGGTGGGCCAGTACATCTCCATCAGCATGGTCTTATCATGGCTGTTCAAGATACCCTATCAGTGGGCTCTGGTCATCGGTGCGGTCATCGTCATGGGCTACACCATCCTCGGAGGGCTGTATGCCATCGGCATGGCCTCACTGATCCAGGGAATGATGATACTGGTTGGGAGTGCTGCTGGTCGGTCCGGCGGTCATCGATGCCGCCGGCGGATTGACGCATGTCAACACCGTCCTGGCGGAGATGGATGTGAATATGACTCACCTGTGGTATCCCCAGATGCACCCGCCCTATGCCGGCTATGCCTTCATGACCCCCATGTACCTGGTCTCCTTCTTCTTCCTGCTCGCCTTCGGCCTGGCGGCAGCTCCTCATGTGGTCAACAATGTGCTTGCCGCAAGAGAGGCCCGGTACTTCAAGTGGGCGCCTCTTGCCGCCTTCGTCATCTATGCAGTGATCATGTACCTGTGCAAGATCACCGGATATGCCGCCCGGTCAATGACCCAGGAGGGTTTGATCGCCATGCCCACCGGGGTCTCCAATCCTGCGGACTACTCATTCATTGTGGCCTCTGAGTATGTCTTCCCGGGATTTTTCGCCCCATTGGTAGCGGTGATCGTCCTATCGGCGGTGATGTCCACCACCGACCGGCTGATGCTGACCATCGGAAGCTATGTCAGCTGGGACATATACCGGCAGTTCGTCAATAAGGAGGCCTCAGAGAAGTCGATCACCCTCCTCAGCCGGGCGGCGATAGTCGCCTCTACGGTTATCACTCTGTACCTGGCCTGGTCCAATCCGCCGGAGCTACTGGCCTGGCTGATCTGGATGGCCATCGGAGTGATGCTGGCCTGCTTTGTGACACCGCTGTTCGCCGGGCTGTACTGGCGTCGGGCCACCCGGGAGGGTGCCCTGGCCTCGATGATCGTGGGCCTGGTGGGGACGTTCGCCTTCAGCTATTATGCCAAGTTCATTGCCCCCATGCCCATGCATCCCAGCATGTATGGATTTGTCCTGGCAGTGGCGACAATGATCCTGGTCAGCCTGGCCACGGCCGAGCCACTCGGAGAAGATCCTGGATGAGACCAAGACCGGAATGTTCATCCGGCGGAGAAGAGGAGCGAAAGACCAGGTCCTGAATTATGCGGTTAAGGCCCTCTCAATGGCCTAATAGATCGCGAGCAGCCCGGCAGCCGGCCGGGCCTGTTCGCTCAGGCTAAGCGATAAGATCTAATATGACGAGCAGATAGTAAAGGGGCAGGGCCCGTGGTCTAGCTGGTTATGACATCGCCCTTACACGGCGGGGATCACGCGTTCGAACCGCGTCGGGCCCATCTTTCTTTTTCCTTTTCCCGTTCCCCTTTCCTGTTTTAGATCAAGACCTCTTTTAGATAAGGAGCATGGAGAGGGCTCCGGCCAGGGCCATGGGCAGCAGGATGGCCGCCATGCGATTACCGAACTCTCTGCTCCCCAGGAGATAGGCGATGGCCAGCTTGACCAGGATGTTGGATATGACCGCCAGGGTGATGGAGGTGGCGGCGACGCCGGGGGTCAGGGTTGACCGGGCTAAGGTGGCCATGCTCAGGGTGATGGCATCGACATCCACGAGACCGGAGAGAATGCTGGCGGCATAGATTCCCGTGTCCCCGAAGTAGAGGCCTGAAAGGCGGGAGATGATCAGCACCAGGGCGAAGAGCGAGCCCAGCTTCAGAGCGGGGAGGATTCTGAAGGGGTCGGAGACCTTTACCTCACCGCCCAGGGGAGGATTTCTGCGGTGTGATATGTAGGCCAGGGCCGCGCCGACCAGGGTCATGGTCAGGAGGGGTATGAAAAGGTCAGCCAATAGCTCCTTGTTTACCACTGCGGCGATGAACAGGACCCGGGGGAATACGGTGCTGCTAGCGATGGCGGTGGCGAAGACGGCCGAGGATAGCAGCTGGGGGTTGATTCTCGACTCCTCGGCCAGGGAGGAGGTGACGGCGATGCTCGATACCAGGCCGCCCAGGATGCCGGTCAGGGTCAGGCCCCTCTCCGCCCCCAGGATGCGGATGAGGATGTAGCCGATATAGCCTATCAGGCTGACCAGGATCACGAAGAGCCAGATCTGGCGGAGGTTGATCACCCCCCAGGGGTCGAGCGGCTCCACGGGCAGTATGGGATAGATCACCAGGGCGATGATGCCCATCTTCAGGGTGTCGAGCAGGTCTGCCTCGTTCAGGGCCTCTACGTAGCGGTGGGTGACGGTGCGGGTGGCCAGGACCCAGGTGGTGATAATGCTCAGCGAGACGGCCAGGGTGATCTTCTCCGGATCGCTGGCCAGCATTCCCAGGACGAATGTGACGACTGCAGCCACGGCGGCAGTGAGATCTATCCTTCCCAGGGAGCTGACGGCAGAGGCGTAGCCCACTGCCACCAGGATGACAAATGAGGTGAGAGCGGCGACGGCAAAGAGGGGGCCGAACTGGGTGGCCAGGGTGGCGGACAAGGCCCCAAGGAGGGCGATGAGAATGAAGGTTCTGAGGCCCGCCACCCCCCGGACCTTATCCTCTGCCAGGCGGCGCTGGCGCTCAGTGCCGATGAGCGCTCCTATGAGCATGGCCACTAGAAAGGGGTAGATGTCGACAAAATCCATCTGGCTCATTATTTCATTCCATAGTTAATGAATTTTTGCTGACTGGATATTGGCAATAAGCTTTAAGGCAATAAGGGCAGTCTCCGGAGGGATGGCAAAGCAGAAGGTCGGCGAGAAAGTTCTGGCCTGCATTGGCATTCTGGAGGAGGAGTATGGCCTTCCCCGCCAGGATCGTATCGATCCCCTGGACCTTTTGGTCATGACCATCCTCTCTCAGAATACCAGCGACACCAACAGCCTGCGGGCGTTCGCCAATCTGAAGAGGGACTATGGGGACTATGAGTCGCTCTTATCGGCCCGGGCGGAGGAGTTGGCGGACTGCATCCGGGAGGGGGGGCTGGCGGAGATCAAGGCCCGGCGGATACAGGAGGTCCTCCTCAGGATCAAGAATGACCGGGGGGCGATGGATATCCGCTTTCTGGGGGAAATGGACAAGGATCGTGGCTATGAGCTACCTCCTGGCCCTGCCCGGGGTGGGGCCGAAGACGGCCTCCATCGTCCTGCTCTTTGCCTTTGGCATGCCCTTCATGCCCGTGGACACGCACGTCTTCCGGGTCTCCCGGCGGCTGGGCCTGGTTCCTGAAAACCTATCGCCGGAGAAGGCGCAAAAAGCCCTGGAGAGGATTGTGCCCCCCGAGTGCTACCACTCCTTTCACCTGAACCTGATCCGCCACGGGAGGCAGATCTGCCGCGCCCGTGGGCCCAAGCACGAGGAGTGCGCACTGAAGGAGTGCTGCCAGTGCTTTTTGCAGGAGCTTTCTGCAGATGCTGCCAGCAAATCCCTCCGGCGAGAGGCATCTGGTGTGCAGGGCCAAAAGCCTTAAATGATAGAAGAAACCACCCCCAATCCGCGCTCCGGTAGTGTAGCTCGGCCAATCATGTAGGACTCTCACTCCTTCGACTTGGGTTCAAATCCCAACCGGAGCATGTTTTTTACAGGTAAAGGATCTTTCTATTAAGCTCTTTCAATAGGGACGCCGTTTTCCGGATTGACCATACCCTGGGAAGAGGTTATAATGACTGGCAATCGGGATGCCTGGACCTCACCACAAAACGCCATGATTCGTTTTTGGCTACTCACTATTTGGTCTGGGTTCGTGCAAAAGTCACAGGAATTCGACATTTTTTCATGATCCTCCGTGCACTCTGTGACTCTGAGGTTTTATTTCGTATTCCGTAAACCACCAGGGTTAATTATCCCGCTACCACTCGATACAGCGAAGAGCCTCTTTTTTTTGAGGCATTATGGGAATTGCGCCCGAAGAAAGGAAAATGGTCCTTAGATAGCGATAATCGAATCATTTTCATAGCAAGGCACAAAAGCACAAAGAAAAATTCTCTGCAGTACATTACCCGCGTAATTTAGCGAAGAGCCATCATCTGCTAGGTCAGTTATATTCATGGCTCTATGTCCCCCCTGAGTTTTGCGACTTGATGATATAGAGTTAATTATAATATTTCATAGATTAACTTGTTGCTATCTCGCCGACCGCAAGTCGTTTTCCGTTTCGTAATATTCCTGCAAATTATACAGCAAAATCGTCACGCTACCATATAATCTAAAAAGGTTTATAATAGTAATGCATATAATTTGCAAAATGATGGTGTTTAAACTTCTATTTGCAAAACCTGTACAATTCTCATTAATTTTGGTTAGTATAAAGTTAAATATCCAACGGTGGGATATATCCAAAATCGTCTGGAGAAATATTATATCTTTTAAAAAAGAAGGAGTTCGAAACATATGCAAAAACTATCTTCGATTGAATTTGCCCTAAGTACCAGCGATGTTTTAGGAGGGATTGGGAATATATGATCAAAAAAATCCGATCTTTGGAATTTATTCTACTTATAATATTAATACAATTTTTAGTTATCATGAATTTTGGATATGCTGAATATAGTCCAAGTGGATATGGTACCGTAAATCAACCCAGTTTAGTCGATTATTATCAGGCGATTGTACCGGAAAACACTGTAATAACAGCAGCTAAGCATCCACCCACAAAATCCGATATTACCAAGTGGGAAGATCCAATATGGGATGATCTAGGGTGGTCAATTGCAAAGGATTCGGCTGCCTTCGGAAGCCAGATTCACATCCCAGGTGCCTATTCGGGCTTTAATGGAATGTTGTTTTATCTAAACGTACTTGAAAAAAACAAAGATAAACTAAAGGAGTTTGAAGATAAATATGGGATAACTGATTTTTGGCTGTCTGTCTTGCCTCACGAACCACTAGAACCGGCTAGTGTATCGTCGAGTTCATCTTCAAAATTAGCGCAAGCGAAAATTGAAACCCCAGTGGTATCACTACCAACATCGGGTATATCATCTGATGCATCCAGTTATGGTTCGATTAATTCAGTAGTAGAAAAATCCATAGAATCAGTGCCAACAAATAAACCGCCTGTCACACAGCCAGTGGATCCGCAGCCTACCGCAGCAGCAGATGCGTTTTCGGTCGGCACTCAGCAATCTAATGTCAGATGGCTTGAAACAAGCCCAACTGACATATCACAATCTAATTCCCAAACCAAGAGTCAATCTTCTCAAAAAAAATTCGCCAAAGGCGATAGAATTGAGGTAACGGATAGCCTAAACGTTCGAGATTCGCCAGGATTATCCAGCGGAACAGTAACCAGCACAAAAGCAGCGGGTAGCACTGCCACAGTCTTAAGCGGTCCATATTTCAAAGACGATTTCACCTGGTGGGAAGTTCAATATGATGACGGCACAACCGGCTATTCTCAGGAGAAGAGACTTGAATTGGTGCAAACCAGCGCATCGAACCAGCCTCCTGCATCATCTCGTTCCAAATATGAGTTAGAATCTAATTTGAGAGAACCTGCCCAAACCGCAACTCAATCCACCAATGCCAAATTCTCTAAAGGCGACAGAATTGAGGTAACTGATAGCCTGAACGTCCGAGATGCGCCGGGATTGAGTAGTGGTACTGTTATCAGCACAAAATCAGCGGGTAACACTGCCACAGTCTTAAGCGGTCCATATTACCGAGATGATTTCACCTGGTGGGAAGTGCGATATGAAGACGGTACAACCGGCTATTCCCAAGAGAAACGACTCGAATTGGCGCAAACAAGTGCATCGAGCCAGACGCCTGCAGTTCAGCCAGTAGATCCGCCGACAGTAACCGAGCCAATAGACCAGCCGGACGATTTTGCTTTTGGAGACAACCAGCAGATTGAAGATTCTGCATACGTCAACCAAATACCAAGCAGTAACTCAGAGTCGATTCACCGCGATTCATCTGGCGGACCACTCACAGGACAGGTCCAATTGGAGCTCAGTCTTAGAAATGAAAACGGCAATCCAGCTCCTGCAGGTACGAAGGTTCTTATCGAGGATGGATCCGGCAATTATGTTAAGGCAAATTTGGATAGCAATGGCTATGCCCTTGTTTATGGCGATCCAGGAACCTGGACCATTACTGCTGATGCCCCTGGGTATGCGACAAACACAGGGTATACATCTGTGTCCAGTGAATCTTCACATTCTAGCTTTAGAATGAATTTGCAGGAAGGTGGGACTAATGATCAAGCCCCCTCAGTGAATTCGCCCATATACTCCACAATCTTCAGCTTTTCCTGCAGATCAGCCTGCGAGTTCAGCGGCAACAAAAGTCTCTCTGGAGATCGATCTGAGAAATGAGAACGGCAATGCTGTTCCTGCAGGGACTAAAGTCGCCGTCCGGGATGGATCGGGGAATATTGTGCCCACTAATTGGGATAGCAATGGTCATACAATTGCTTATGGAGATCCAGGAACCTGGACGATTACAGCAGAGGCGCCTGGATATGCGACAAACATGTATTATGCAGCGGTCTCCAGCAGCTCTTCGTCCACTAGCACACGAATATATCTCCAGAAAAATGGTTACATCGACCAGCCCCCTCAACAGAGTTCACCCACAATCAATCCTGCTTCTCAGTCCGCAAATCAGCAATCGAGCCAACAATCCACAAACGGCCAATCTGTTTCACAAACACAAGATGAGAAGCTCTCCAAAACGCAGAAAGATGCTATTCTGATCGATCTACTCGAATCGCGAACAAAGGGTAAAGACCTTTCCGCGGATGAAGTGGATGCCCTGATGAATGACCTGGACGAACTCGGAAGGCAATTGGACCAACAATCTGGAGAATCCCCTGCAGATAACGGCCCTGCTTTCGGAGATAATGCAGACGATGGAACGGCTTTCGGAGATAATGCAGACGATGGAACGGCTTTCGGAGATAATCTACATGAGGGAACAGCTTTCGGTATGTGATCGTATTATAGTGATAGGTCTAAGGAGAGATGGTTTGGGGGTGACCTCGCGCACCACCTCCTTTTATCCTTAGACAATTTATTTTAAGTTTAATAGAAGAAAACGGTGTATCGAGTAATCGGATCTATGCATAGCGCAGTGAATCGCTTTATTGTAGCATATTTTATCTTGCTAATACGAACCTATCACAAATTGTCTCTTATGAATTTGTCGGTTTACTACTAAAACTATTTATTATTGAATGATAAGTGAATATGAGGAAATACAGGACGGATTTAAATGTGGAGATTTCGATCAATTGACGAGATAGGAATTCATTTTATGGAGTGCCTGACATTTACTCTTATAATTTTTCTTATTTTATCTTTTCCTGTGAATGGTGATGAATCTGCCGCCGAGTCTGCGGCAACCTGGAATGCAAATGGTATATCACTTTATAGCCAGGGAAAATATGTCGAGGCCCTGCAAGCTTTCAACAATGCGCTTGAATTTGATCCGCTGTCTCCTCAGATATGGTACAATAAAGGCAATTCTCTCTATAGCCAGGCCAATTATGATGAGGCCATCAATGCTTACGATAGGGTTATAGAACTAGATCCCCAATACGCATCTGCCTGGTTCGCCAAGGGCAAAGCGCTCCGTTATCTAGATAGGTTCGAGGAGGCAATTAAGGCGTTTGACAATGCTATTGAATGCGATCCAAATTTCGCCGAGGCCTGGTACAATAAAGGATTTGTACTCAACTTGCTTGGCAAGGATGATGAAGCGAGAGCAGCTCTTTCCAAATCAGAGGAGCTTGGATACACAGATTCTGTTAACAGCGATAGCTCACCTGATGAGAAGGATCAATTAACAAATCAGTTGGGAATGACGGAGTCTAATTCTCCCAAACCGAAGGTATTGTCGGGGTATACTGCTAGAGATTTTGCTGTCCCATTAAATCCATATGCACAAACCAATAATGCAGAATGGGCGGTCAGGGGATCCGGCAGAGTTGGAAGACCAAATTATCCAAATAGTTGATCAGTTCTACAATGGAAATGATTTTCCTCCGTAAGCTTTTTTCATGGGTAAGCCCAATGGCTTTCTTACTGAGGAAGGGATGGCAAATTGAGTGAGGTGCGCAGGCTATTCAAAAGGTTCGATAATGACCTATGACCTTTCAGATCTATATCTATCCAATTCAATGAGACTCGTACACGACCGGAAATGCATAGAACCGGCTTGCACAGAGGGCAGGGATTTTTGTGAGTAAAGAGACTCAGATTGAGGAAAGCCATTCATCGCGGCTTATCTCGGCCTGCTTGCTGATCTTCTTGAGCAGGCCAACACCAATCTCCTGTTTATGCGGATTCGGCAATCAACGGTTAAATCCCCTCTTCTCACAAAATAAGGATGTGGGCCGCTGCTAAGATAAGGGCCTTCAAAGCCAAGCTCTCCAAGTCGCTTAACAAGTTCGCCCCATGAGATGCTTGTGAGTCTAGACAACTGCTTCCGCCCGGGAGGGTATCTCTATCGCATGCCCGTTAATAGGAGGTATGGCTAAACCCAATCGCAGTCTTAAGGCTATCCAGCCTTCGATAACGCCCTTCAAGTTCTCCCCCCATCCTCGAAGTTCGGGGATCTCGCCGAGAAAGGCTCTTGGTCTTCGATGATCTCATAAGTTGCCTTTGATAAAGCCGCCTGGATATACTCCGCGAACATAGCACTTTTCCTATGCGCTCTTAAGGGATTTAAAGTTTGATCATATCCCTGGCGGTGTGATGCAAGCCATATCGAAACCTATATCTCTCCTACGAGATGAGTACATGACATGGCCGGAGTAAAAGAACGGACAGTTATCCAGGATGCAAACGAGACCGCCCTGAAGGAATTTGAGGAAGGGGTTCGCAGAAGCATCAAACAGGCGGATGCCGGTTTAGTCAAGACCTTCAAGACCAAGGAAGAGTTCTTGGACCATTTGAGGAACCTTGAGTAGGTCACATGGACTTTGAATCAACTCCTGAGTTTGAGGAGCAGTTTTCAAAGCTAACCCGGAAGAATAAGGCGCTGAAAGAGCGCTTCCTTAAGAAAATCAGCCAGATTCTCGATAATCCATCAATAGGCAACCCAAAAAGCCACAATCTAAGGAATGCTCGCGGCACCCATGTAAACCCTTATGTCATCGTTTATAGGATAAAAGGAAACAGAGTCCAATTTTTATATGTGGATCATCATAATTTTGTCTACCCAACGAGCGGCGGAAATCCTAGAAAAGATAGAAAGGGAAGGCTAGATGCCCAACTGTGGGATGAAGGCAAAATAGGCTTCCATCAACCTCTTCAAATCTATCTCGAATCGCTGCACAGGAGGCCATCCTCTCCAGATCACTGTTTATGTTGATCAGTGCTCAACTGATAGGGCAATAGAGCGGGATTTGGCCAGGTACCTCCCCATGAAAGTCAATCCGTTGCTCAAGGACAGAAGGCTTTACGTTTATCTGTCATCTATGCGCAAAGCGCACATCCCAATGGGTAACTAATTAAATAATACCCTTCGGGCATAAATGCTTTTCGTACAGAATGTGGTTCATGCAAAAGCTTTTTCGTCTGCCAGGGCAAAGCCGTCACCAGGAGGCCTTCTGCCTTGACTGAGCCCGTTCGCTGGGGCCCGGACAACCCTCATCCGCTCTTCGGAAGAAAGACCGAGCTGGTCTGGACGGCAAGTATGATGAGTATGGCAACCGCCACCCGGTGGATGTTGCAGGGAGCAGCATGCCCATGCAGAAGATAGATGCTCTGGACGACAGCCTCGAGAACTAGGTACTGGCGTTCGGGCAGAGCTTTGGTCGCAGCCATCTTTCGATCAGGAAGAGCACAGATGTCATTGCTTTTTGCCGATTATCTTCAGCCAATCTACTCTTAAGAAGTCACCATCAAATGTGGCAATCCTGGAGATCTCATGCTTAAGACAGGTGGAAGCGATCAATGCATCATTGGGCAATAAATTGTATCTGATCATGATACTCTTCCACTCATTCAGATCATCATTGATCGGAAGAATTGAGACCTCCCTCTCTTCAATAAGCCTGAACAAGAGATCCAAATCCTCTTTAAAAGGACCATAGCCTCTTTGAACTATGGCCTTGCGAAATTCGGAGTAGTTCTTGGTCCCATATCGTTCTTTGCAGAGCTTGCGAAGGGAGACATAGATCAGTTCGCTCAAAACCGTTGATGATGTCGCCAGATCGGATGGCATCAAGATGATCTCTTGTGCGGATTTGCTGAATTTCGTTTGCACTAAAACGCTGTATAGCACATTTGTATCTAGAAAGATCACATCTGGGCCTCTTCTTCAAACTCCTCTAACTCTTCCATAGATCCCTCGCCAAATGCCCCGAGAAAATCGGAGATATCAAATCTCTTTATCGTGAGCTTCAGCCTCTCTCCTTCTTTAAAATCTACCTCATGGAGCGGCTTTAGGACGCCACGTTCATAGACACATTCGATGGTCTTGGATATGCTCATAATTTTGCCTATGGACCTATTTGGCTTGCCGGCTTAAATACTCTTCCCGCCCAGGCTTCGTGCGATACCTCAGGAATACAAAACCATTGCTTCATGCAAAAGCTTTTTCGTCTGCCAGAGCAAAGCCGTCATCAGGAGGATTATAATAATTGACGATCTGCCCCACGTCTGCAAAGCCTGCTGCACAGTTATCTCCAGTCCCCGCTCCTCTCCGGGAGGCCTTCTGCCTTGACTGAGCCCGTTCGCTGGGGGCCGGACAACCCTCATCCGCTCTGCGGGAGGAAGACCGAGCTGGTCTGGGACGGCAAGTATGATGAGTACGGCCTCCGCCGCCCGGTGGACGTTGCAGGCAGTGCCATGCCCATGCAGAAGATTGAGACCGTGAATATCCCCAGGAGCGAAGCCCTGGCGTCCTGCATCCAAGAGACGAGAGCTTTCATAAGAGGCAAGCAATTAACTTGCGCCGGACTCTTCTGGAGAACGATGGGATAATGCCCATAGGGCTATTGAAATGGTGTCTGGAGTATGCAAAAAGCCCTCGGGTTCCGCCCGGTGGACTCTTCTCTGCGATCAAAAGCAAATTTGCGGGTCCAGAAAAGAAGGATATATTGGATACTGTAGATAAAATTTATTCCTTCAGAAATGAGTATATTGCTCACCAGGAAAAAGAGCTGGATGACATGAATGCCGCAAAAGAGGCCGTTGATGATTGGATAAAGGGCCTGATAATTATATTGAAAGATGTATAGGGGGTGGAGATGCTCAATCAAACCAAAACTATAAGCGCTAACCATGAGTATACAGAAGAAAAGCACTTTGCTGCTGCTGAAACAGCGCCAGTGCAACGATAGAAATCCAGCAATTTCTTACCTATTGGGAGGTTCTTAATGTCAGGACAAATAACCGCTGAATTGCTGAAAGGCTTCTTAGAAGCATTCAACCGCCACGACCTCGATTCCATTATGGATTATTTCGCAGATGATTGTGTCTTCTACATGCCAAGAGGGGCTAAGCCCCGTGGCGATCGATATGTTGGGAAAAAAGAGGTCCGGGCAGGTTTAGCAAAACGATTTGAGGGCATACCGGATGTGCATTATGGGGACGACCAGCACTGGGTCTGTGGCCGCCTGGGAGTCTCCGAGTGGACGCTTACCGGCACAAGTGCATCGGGGCAAGAGATCGAGGTACGGGGAGTTGACCTGCTTGAGTTCGTTGATGGAAAGATCATCCGCAAGGATTCTTTCTGGAAAATACTGGAGTGAGTGGCAAAGTCGGTTTGCGCTCTCATCTCCAATATGATGCCACAATCACCGCACTCGTATATGCCGTTCCATATGCTTGCAGCATGAAGTGCTATGTAGCTAGGTGGTAGCCTCTGATAGGGCGTATCAACGAGATGAGCAATAGGTTTCCCATCATCTTTATTAATCAATAATCAAGTTACCTTTTCCAAAAAGGAGGCTTAGATTATGGAATTCCTTGATATTATGAGCATCTCACACCGCTACATGGATATACTAAACCCTTCCACGCCGGAAAAGATCATAAAACTAGGCAAATTGCTCAAATTAGAAAAAGGAAAACGGGTCATTGACTTCGGTTGTGGTTGTGCCGAACCCCTTACTCTCTGGGCGGAGGAATTCGGTATTACTGGTATTGGAATAGATATATCCGCGGATTTCTGCAACCGGGCCAGGCAAAAACTGGCTTCAAGGGGTTTATCGGACCGAATTGAAATCGTTTGCTCCAATGGGGCGGATTACATATTCGAAGAAGGGGCTTTCGATGCCGCAACATGTATTGGGTCAACGTTTATCTTTGGCGGCTGCCAGCAGACACTCCAGGTACTGAAGCGAGCAGTTCACCAGAATGGACGCCTTGCTATCGGTGAAACCCACTGGCTTAATAATCAGGTACATCCGGCATACGCCCAAATGCAGACAACTACCCATACCGAAACAGAACTAACTCAATTTGCTCGGGATGAAGGCTTGGAACTCGAATACATCATTCGTGCCAGCGGCGACGACTGGGACAGGTACATCTCGGATGGCTGGTATGGACTGATACGTTGGCTGGAAGAAAATCCCACCCACACCGACTATGAACAGGTATTCGAGCATTTCCGCACTGACCAGGATGATTATTTACAGTTCCAGCGCCAATATATGGGCTGGGCCATGTACTGCCTCGCCCCCATTAAATCTCGTTGATATGTGGTATGCAGTCATCTATGAAACATATTTTTATCAATAATGCTTGGACACGATTTCTGTATAATAATTTTCTGATAAAACAATTTACCAGCCATTCATCGCCGCTTATCTTAGATTGCTTATTAAAGCTCTTAATTCGCATTAGCATCAACAATTCGTCTCTTCTTATATCTGTAGTGAGATAATGGCGGCGTAAATTAATATGGAGGCAAGAACATAATGGAGGCAACGACTTATGGAAATTAGATCGCTCAAGGGCATTATTGTCCTGGCGTTGTTATTGACTTCGATGGTGTCGATGTCATCAGCAACCTGTCCCTGGTTTATTCGGGGTGAGAATTATATCGCTCAATGTGGAGTGATAAAAGAGGTTCCTGAAAGCAAGGGCATTTTGGCAAATGATCCCCAGGCCATTGCAGTCCTGGATCCTGAACTGATAACCGTCGATCCCAAATACGGATCGATAAAAGTAGCTGCAAACGGCTCCTTCGTCTATTCGCCATCCCCGAATATTCAGCAGGGCACCTCTGTGCAATTCAGGTATAATGCCACCAATGGTCAGTGTCAGTCGAGATATCCGGCGACGACCAAGTTCAAGGTCTCGTGCTCATGCCGACCCAATATCCCGATCATGGACCCTATCTGTCTGCCTGTCACCGCGGATGAGATCAGAGATATTCTGCTGGAGAGTGGTGCAGGCTGCTATGGATGCGGAGACCTAACCCCAACCATTGATCTTGGTAAGATCGATCTGGATAAGGATGGCAATCCAATAGCGGGAACATATCCCTTCTGCATAAAATGCCGGGGATGTGCAAACTATTGTGGACAGCTCACCCTTATCGATTGTGCCGATGATCGTCCCCTGGCAAATGACGACACCGCCACCACCATCGAGGACACTCCGGTCAGCGGCAGCCTGTCGCTCAACGATGAGCTGTCCGATGACGGCGGAAATGTCTGGTCCAAGCATACCGATCCAGAGCACGGCACCGTAGTGGTCAACCCGGATGGAACATTCACCTATACCCCGTCTGAGAACTACTGCGGTCCGGACAGCTTCACCTACACCCTCACCGATATTGATGGTGATTCCGATACTGCTACGGTAAAGATCACAATAGATTGCGTAGACGACGTCCCCGTGGCCAATGACGACACCGCCACCACCATCGAGGACACTCCGGTCAGCGGCAGCCTGTCGCTCAACGATGAGCTGTCCGATGACGGCGGAAATGTCTGGTCCAAGCATACCGATCCAGAGCACGGCACCGTAGTGGTCAACCCGGATGGAACATTCACCTATACCCCGTCTGAGAACTACTGCGGCAAGACAGCTTCACCTACACTCTCACCGATATTGATGGTGATTCAGATACTGCTACAGTGGAGATCATAATCGAGTGCAACGACGCTCCTGATGCCTTTTGCGATACTGCCAGCACATGCCAGGACAGCGCGGTAAGCGCCAGCGTTGCAGACAACGACCACCCCTCCGAGGATGGTGGAAATACCTGGTCTTTGCTATCGAATCCTGCCCACGGCACGGCGGTCGTCGATTCGGATGGCACATACAGCTACATACCTTCCCCGGGCTGGAGCGGCACGGACGTGTTCACCTACCAGCTCTGCGATGTTGATGGCCAGTGTGACCAGGAGACAGTGACCATAACCGTGGTCAAAAAGTGCAATTGCGAGCTGATCAGCTTATCGCAGGATGGATGTATGTATCCAGATGAACTGGAGGCTTTTATCAGAGAGGTAAACGCTCCAGTCTGTGCTGAATGTGATGAGACACCGGAGTGGTCCTTCCCGAATTGGCCAGTAGACCAGACGACCGGCTATGTGCTGGCGGACGACTACACATATAGCGTCACCTGCCATGCAGGAGGGGATATTGAGGATTGCGACTCCACCTGCACTGGACGGGTCTCGTGTTCCTGCCAGAGGGGTGTATGCCCCTGTGTACCCTATGCCGAAGACATCACTGTGGATTCAGATGTGAGCAAACAGGATTTAGCGGCCCTGGTCGTCGCCGATTGCCTGGATAGCGGCACCTATGCCTGCGATCAAACACCGGTGATAGATCTTGGCGGCGTAACTTTGGATCCAGGCACGGGATTTGTAACCGGTGGCAGCTATACGGTTGACTGCAGCCCATCATGGATTGAATGCCCGGTTGCCAGGGGGAATGTGATTGTGGAATATGATTGTGTTGCCTATGCACCGGACATCTGCCTGCCCATAATCTGCATAGAGATCTCCAACAAAATCTCCTGTAAAAACTACAGCCTGCCTCAATACAGTGCGGCGTTGAAGCAACTGGTGACAAAAGCAGGAGGCGGATGCACAGGCATTTGCAGCGAGATGAGTGTGGTGCTGCCAGAGGGCATCAACTGGGGGAGTCCAGGATTATACCAATACACTGTAGTATGCAAGGATGCCAATGGGGCAACTGTTGCCTCTGATACCGGACAGCTGACCCTGGACTACAACTGCGGCTGTGGACCGTGCGGGTGCACAGGTCTCTGTTAATTGGATTATGAGAACTCCCGGGAGTTCTCAGCCATTTTTTTTGAATTGCAGGTTGAAGAGAGAAGGACGCCAGGAGGTGCTTTGATGGAAGACTACGATGAAAGCGACCTTATAGGCACAAGACGCAACGCATAATTCTAACTGAAAACGCTTGAAGCCACCATAGAAAGAAGCTTGGTCAGATACAAAAGGAATAACGTTTCTAAGGGTGCTTCGACCTATTCTCCACCACCAACACGCCGCCACATGCTCCGCAGAACGCAGTGAATTTCTCCATCAACATGTCCTCCCTACCATAAACAGAAGGGAAGACAATTTTTATGAGCTCAGAGGGAGGGTCAAAGAGTTCACTAAGTCCACACTTATTGCAGGGGTGAATTATCCAGTTCTCGCGTTCTTTCAAGTACTGTTCCCTAACAAGAATCGGATACAGGCCTGATTTTGGAACAATGAACATGATAATGTCGCCTTCCTTGACTTTCTCAAGTTGATTTGGCTGATTTAGCACCTGTCCCCTGAAGACTTCCCCGTCGCATCCCATCACTCTTACCCAGACACCTTCCGGCCTGCGGTCGGTAATCCTGGGCCCTCCATCATGGACAATGACTTGCACATCATCTGGATACTCTGGGTGGAAACGGCCCAATAAACGAGGATCGTTACGCCATAGTTTCTGTATATCGGTTGAATCATTGCTTGTGGTAGCGCCAGTTGCCGCCGATGGTCCAATCAAGGCCAATAGATATAGCAAAATAAGAGAACATATCATTTGCTCTTGTCTCAATAACCTTCCCCAGCTTTCACAATGAGCCTATTATTGAAATAGCTTTGGAGTTGAGAATACAATGATCACATCTGGGCCTCTTATTCAAACTCTTCGAATAGAGGGGAGACCTGCAATAAGTAACCAGGGGGAAACCTTGGTTCTCTTATGGAGGACTTCACCTAAAAAAGAACATACATTATTTGATCCAGCCGGAACGCTATTTTGCTCCTTTCCCCTCATATGCTCTCCTCAATTCCGCAATATCAAACTTTTTCATTTTGAGAAAGGCCTCGGTCACCCGCGCCACTCTCTTGGGATCTTCGTCCTTGAGCATCTCCTCCAATACCCTGGGCCCAATCTGCCATGATAACCCGTATTTATCCTTCAGCCAGCCGCACTGCTCCGCTTCAGGATCTGCAGAGAGCTTTTCCCAGTAGTAGTCAATCTCCTCTTGCGTCTCGCAGTGCACCATGAATGAAATGGCCTCATTGAAGGCAAAGTTGTGAGCCAGGGCGCTGTCCATGGCGGCAAATTCCTGGCCCTCAAGCACGAAAGAGGCATGCCTTACCGTCCCCGCCCTGTCCGGCTCTTCGCCCTGGCCATAGCGGTCGATGTCCCCCACCATAGCATCATGAAACACCTGAGCGTAGAAGTTGATCGCCTCTTCTGCCCTCCCCCACTGATTGCCCACGAACATAAGCGTCGGGGTGATTCTCTGCCTTATCTCCTGCCCCCGCCGGAACATCACCTGCCAGGATAGGCCGTACCTGTCTTCGATCCACCCGTATCTCTCGCTGAAAGGATATTCACCCAACTCCATCAGAGCCCTGCCTCCTTGGGAGAGCTTCTGCCAATATAAGTCGACCTCATCTATCGTCTCACAGGCGACCAGAAAAGATACCGACGGATTGAACTTGAAAAGCGGGCCCGCGCTGATGAAAACGAACTCCTGCCCGAAAAGCTCAATGTCCACCGTGTCCACTGAGCCGGACGGGGTATTGTGCAGAGTTACAACGCTATTAATCCTCGAGCCCTTGAAGACCGTGGTGTAAAACTGGGCCGCTTCCTTTGCCTCTCGGTCAAACCATAGATGGGGTGCTATCTTCTGCATATCTTTCTGCATATTTATTGCTCCTCTTTTAGCCTTCTGCGCCGGGAAATCTCCGCTTCAGCGGGCACATCCTGGGTAAACGTCCCGGTCTTGACCTCTCCCGAGCGCTCATAAGTGGCTACTATCACTCCTTTGCTGGAAGTACTGCTATCCACCAGTCGGAAGGCCGCAGGAATGGTGCCGTCGCCAAAGAGGCTTTTGCCCGTGCCAAGGGTGAGCGGGAATATCTTCAAGCGGAACTCGTCGATTAAGTCATGCTTGAGGAGGGTTTGAATGAGATTGCAGCTGCCGTGGATATGCAGTTGGGGCCCATCCTCCTGCTTCAGTCTATTGATCTCTTCGACGACCTCCCCTCTGGTGAGCACGGAATTGTTCCAGTCAAGCTTCTCCAGCGTCCTTTGAGGCGAAAATCTCGTATGTCTTCCTCCCAAGCAGCAGCTCAAATGGCCCTGCCATCTGTTCATCCATAACCTCGCCAAGAAATTCACCCCAGTAGCCAACCGTCCAACCACTGTACTTGAAGCCTCCAGTCGGGTCCTCCTCCGGTCCTCCCGGGGCCTGCACAACATGGACATAGATCTTGAATCCGGCCAGAATCACCTCTATTCTCTACCTTATCATCACCCTGCCCAGTGTCACCAGGAACAGTGCCAGGAGCAGCCAGCCCAGTATCCCCTCCAGGATCACATAGTACCTGTGCCTCCTCACGGGCAGAAAGTCGATGGGACCCTGAGAGAGGAAGATCATGGTGCTGAAGAAGATGGCATTTCGCAATGTCACCCTTTCTGGGATGCTATCCTCCTCCGCCGGACCGCTCAGGGGTTTGGACGAGCGGCGAATGCCGTCTCCCACCCAGAAGAGCA
Organism: Methanotrichaceae archaeon; assembly: GCA_963813075.1. Classification (GTDB taxonomy): domain Archaea; phylum Halobacteriota; class Methanosarcinia; order Methanotrichales; family Methanotrichaceae; genus Methanothrix. The sequence goes on along the minus strand of CAWEXU010000030.1, from coordinate 450,168 downwards.
GAGCGAAGAAGAGAATGGTAATCAATGACCAGACCACAGCATAGCCTGGCCGTACCCCATAGCCGCAGGAGAACCAGGCCAGAATATCGATTATCTTGGACCAGCCCCAGCTCTTTCCAGCCTGATCCAGCCTTCGATACTGATAGTAGCAGTCGTCCTCATCCTTTGACCAGCCCAGGCGGCGGTAGTTCTCCACCAGGGCCAGATACGCCCCCGGCTGCCATGCCACGTGATCTTGAATCTCATCCCAGTGGGCCCGGAAGAGGTTGATCTCCGTGTCGTTGAGGATTATGCGAGAGCCCGGCAGAAGCTGGGCCTTCTCGAAGAGCAGGGAGGTGATGGACCCGGCTTTGAAGTTGAGGTCGCCCTCGAATCGGGCCTCCTGGAATGTGACTATATCCTCGAACCTGGCCAGACCGAAGAGGGCCAGGTCCTGGAAATGGGTACCGGAGAAGTAGGCGGCATCGGAGAACCTTGCCAGGCCGAATCCCGCCTCATCCGCAAAGACCGCTCCCCCGAATGAGGAGAGGCCGGAGAAGCGAGCCAGGCCGAACTGGGCTGGGCCGGCAAATAGTACATCTCCGAAGTAGGGCTCACTCAGGCGGGAGCGGATGAAGTTGGCCTCGCCTGAAAAGGTGGCAGCAGAGAAGTCCGAAGCGGCGGAAAGGTCAACATCGGAGAAGAAGGCGTCCCCCGAGAATTCGGCTGCTGCAAAGTGGGAGTAGGAATCGAAATCTGAGTAGTTGAAGTCCGCCCTCCCCAGAAAGCGAGCATTGTTGAAGAAGGCATCCAGGCCGAAGGAGGCATCCACGAAGCTCACATCCTTCTCAAAGAGCACTCCGTCAAAGAGGGCCGGCTGGTGAAAGGTGCAGCCAGCAAAGTCGACCGGGCGGAAGGAGGCATTGACAAAGTCCACCCGCCCCAAAAATGTGGCCTTCTTGAAGCTGGCATTCCCAAAAGAGCTGCCCCAGAAGAGGGCATCCTGGTCAAAGGTGATGCCTTCGAAGGAGGCATCCGGAATGGTGCAGTTGACCAGGGCAATTGTTGCCGGGATCCGGGATTCGGGCAAGGTGGAGAGATCCAGATCGCCGGTTATGTTAATGCCGTCATAGTGGACCGGCTGGCCGGCCATAATCTGGGATAGTATCTGCTGGGCGGGGAGGGACTGCTGGGCGCTGCAGGTAGCAGCCAGGGCTGCTACCAGGATGACCGCCAATGCGAGAGATCGCCAGGACATCTGCCCGTACACTCTGCAAGTTCCTGGCCATATTCTTTGTGCATAATGCCGTATTGATCCAGAGGTGAATGGGGAATTGTGCATTTTCCAAATTTACACCGATAGACACCGAACACAGAGGGTATAAGGACCAAAATTTATTTAGATTAAGAGCTTCATAGATACATATGGCAAAACAATAATCAGTTCAATCAAAGGTATAATTATGAGATCAAAACTAAAAGTAACTGCGGTGATGCTAGTTGCGGCTTTTATCTTTATGGGCTCAGCTGTCTGCATCTCCCTTTCGGTTTCGAATGATGCAGGAGGTTTCAGTCAGGATATCAGTGCGGACGAGGATGACACCATCTCCGCCCGGGTAGTCCTGTCCAGGAATGCCCTGTCCGATGAAATAACGCTGTCCGGCGGAAGCCTGAAGGATAGACACTGGATCGAAAGTGATTCAGGAGATAGGGCTGAGGTCGGTGTCGATATAAAAAATGCCCATTGGATCAGTTACTCCTACCTCCTGGATAAAGGATCAGATTATGCCTCTGCAGAGGAGAGCATTGATGCAGAAGATGCAGGGAGCATCAAAGCTTACGCCAGGGCGGACAGCCAACAGGGAGATTCAGCGGAATCGAGCATAACCATCTCCGACAAGAGAAAAGAGGCAAGCCTCCTGGGCTATTCGAATTATGCTTATGCAGGATCAGGATATGGAACCTGTGCCAGTGTCGCCGGGCAGATCTTTGACCATGCTTCTGGAGATCATATCGTCATAAATGAGCGCTCTTTGCAATCTGATGGTGATATGGCTTTTGCCAGCATGAGCGTCACGGGTGGCAGGGTTGATTCATACTATGGAGCAGCTTCGGCCGGGATTGGAGAAGACGGTTACTACTACAGCTATGACAATGAGAGCGGTTACTGGAGCGGCCGCTGGGATGGAGCGACGGCCAATCACTACGGAGACATCTTTGGGAGGAGCATAGACATTACGGAGTTTGCAGCCCGGCCTGATGGAGAAGTGGCCCGGTCAAAGACGAATATCAGGGATGGTCAGGTCGATGGATATAATGGAAATGCATCCGTCTGGCTAGAGCACCAGAGAGACATTGGAACCAGAAACGGTGCTGCTTTTCTGGATGAACAATGGCTGGAGACGACCTGGGTCAGTCATGGGGCCTCGGATCTAGGGGGATCTAAAGTAGTTTTTGAAGAGAGAGCTATTCAGGCGGATGGTGACGCTGCCGGGGCGAGATTCGGAGCTAATGGCGTTCCTCAGGAGGAGAAAGGAGCTCTGCCTTATTTTGGTGGGGCACAAGCCACCATCAGTAACTCGAATTACTGGGATGGGTACCGTACCTGTAATAGGAGTTCCAACCTGGTATGGGCTTATCACTTCGGCGATATAGCTGGAAGGCGGATTGATCTGGATGAATGGTCCCGTAAATTCGATGGGGGTTTGTCCAGCACCAGCGCCAGAATCGATAAAGGATATACCTGGTTTAATTCATCCGCAGGAACAGAGATCGGATCCCGCATATGCCATGATCCAGAGGTGGTGGATGTAGCTGTGACGGATAAAACTTGGGCATCTCAGGATCTGGCGGATCTCAATGGACGAAGGATATATCTGACAGCAAGAGCCTTAAGCAGGGAAAAAGCCATCGAATCTGCCCGCTTACAGCCAATAACGGAAGGCAACTGCCAAACAAGCAGCAGGGCAGAGATACTAGCTGACTATCCATTTTCTTCGATCTCTGTAGACTGGCTTTTGGATGTATAAGGACAGAAGGCATTGTGGATTGGATAGATATCATAAAATCGTATAAAGATAAAGCCATATAAGCGGGAAAGGGATCTCATAGAATCATAAGATCCCTCATCCATAATGCCCGTTAGGGGCCTTTGGCCCCTGGATAGGATTGCCCTTTTCGCTATTCTTGGTCTTCTTAATAGGTGATGCTGGTGTTTTCCTCCTCGTTTGATTTTGACTCATCCAAGGTCGCTGTTGCAGCCTGCTCTTCCCAGGCCCCGGCGCTTTGGACATCCTGGACAGATGCAACTGCATTAAAGGAATCGATCATATCGGCTGCATCTGCAGCGAACTGGTCATATAGCTCATCGGGAGCGTTATAGGTGAATACATAAGCATCCTCCCCAACCACCGTCCAGGCTTTCAGAACTCGAACGGTCGTATTCTCGCTTTCCAGGTTATACACTATGGCATAGCCCGGCAATTCGCCGATTGTAATATTGCTCTCTTTCAGAACTTCCAGATCGGGCAACGATTCCTTGAGAATTCTCAGCGCCGCCTGGCTGTACTGATCTAAAGTTATCTCCCCCCCAGCGGGCAGCTCCTCATTCTGCACCAGCAGATAGACGGTCGGGTCATCGATGTTCTCCTCGGGGGCCATGAAGCCGACGATTATTCCCGCTTCGTTGGGCTCGGGCTCCTGGGCAATCCAGTCTGCCGGGTAAGACAGTCCGATTCCATATTGGGAGTTCTCATAAAGAAGCATTTCATTCAGGCCTGAGAGGCTCAGGGCACCGGTGGTGTTCAGGGGCTCGCTCTGGGCGGAGACATTGTCTGCCCCTGGAGCCTCAGCGGAATCATAAGCACAGCCAAGCAGCATAAGATTCAATGCTGCCAGGATTATGGCCAGGGTTTTTTTGTTGATCATAGAGATCACCAAATATTATAACAGTATCAATTAGTATAAGAAGATTCCTTCTGATACACCCGAAAAACTTCTGAACTTAATTAAATTTACAAAAAATTGAAAGTTGAGATTGCGTGTGGCCTCAATTGAGCCTTGCGAGCCATAACAGACTCGGGGATTTCGCAATTCCCACGGCTTTACTCCAGCTCCGGGCAGCGATCATTCTCGTCGCATGGATCATTGCAGCATCCGTTGCTGCATTGGTATTCACAATCGTATGCAGGACAGTCAAAGCAGACGCAGAAGTAATCCCGTATCAGCCGGATGGAATCGATGCTCTCCAGGAGCACTGGCGCCTCCTCCTCGAACTCTTCCGCCGGGGCGAAGATGCCATAGAGAAGGTCGATTGTGGTTCCATAGCCGAATAGCTCTCTTGTCGCCACCATAATTGAGCCCTCCGCCGGGATGCCGTTGACCAGGAATGAGCAGCGCATCGATTTGGCGGAGCTTGTGGGGCCGGCCCAGGAGACGTAGGCGTTTGACAGCTGCTGATCGGCCTCATATTCGATGATCTTCATCTCCGAAACCCTGGTCTCGCCCAGGCTGAAGTCCTGCGGCATATAATATTCCACATAGGTCTCGGGCGTGGTATACGAGGGCAGGATGTCGAAGCCCTGGTGCAGGTGGTTCAGGGCCAATATCCCCCGGGCGGGGTTGGAGGAGTCCACGGCGGTTATGCCATTGCAGCCCAGCCCGGTGATATCCCAGCCATCGGGCACGGAGACGGTGAAATACAGCTGCGAGCTGGACGGGGCGATGCCGAAGAGCAGGGCCGCGAACAGGAGAATGCAGATTGATGGGAGCTTCATGATTGATCTCCATAATTTTCTTTAATGTGTTTATGGGCTCGTATAAATACTTTGCAATTGCGGAGGGGAGGAGGTACAAAAAGATCGATAGAAATCGCAAGTGTGCCTCATTGCAAGCGAACTCAGGAGCACCCGCAATGGTGTCCTGCGGGACAGTTAATAATACTGTAGAAAAATTTATATAACATTGAATGGATCTGGCTCTTGCTAAAATCAAAAAATAATTAAAAGGTGAATCGATGAATAACAAAATATTTACAGGTATGCTCGGCATCTTGCTTGCCATCATGTTCCTCGGCACAGCGCTTGCCCAAGAAGAGAACGCCAGCACAACAGAGACTCCGATCGCCATAACCGCCGCCAACTTCGTGGCCACAAGCCCGGAGAAGGAGAACCTGGATGACGAATGGGTGGAGATCACCAACAAAGGCACCTCGGACGTGAATATGGCCGGCTGGACGCTGACCGATGCCCAGAATCACACCTACACCTTCTCCGACTTCGTCCTCGCCGCAGGGGCCAAGGTGGTCGTGCGGACGGGCGAGGGGGATGACAGCGCAGAGAACCTCTTCTGGAACCGGAGCACATCCATCTGGAACAACGGCGGGGACCTGGCAGTGCTGAAGGACCCCGAGGGTGACATTGTATCCTGGTATCCGGAGGAGGAGAAAGAGGCCTGAAGCCTCACTTTTTTAGTCTCAATTAATCAAGCCCTTTTTATCTCAATAGATAGCGTTCCTAAGACGCACCCCTCAAGCAGCGTCCTCCCACAGGCAAAATTTATTTAGCTAAACCACCTATATATCCACAGGAGGCAAAAGCTTCTGAGTCGAATCCCTGGTTTGGTCCTGACCGCTCTCTTTTTCATAATCGGATTATCTGCAGGCGTGTCAGATGAAGAGTCATTCCGGCAGGAGATGTCCTGGAAAATATCAAAGATGGCCAGCCAGCGGAGTATGCAAACTGCACAATTGTGGGTGAATTGAACCTCAGCGGAATGGCAATTGATTTCCCAGTCCATTTTTACCACGTTGTTTTTCAAAATAAAGCGAATTTTGACAGAACCATATTTAACAGGGATGTCCACTTCAAGCACTCGGAATTCAATGGAGACGCCCAGTTTAAGGATGCGAAATTCAATAAAGACGCCTATTTCACATACATGAAATTCAACGGTAGTGCCCACTTCATGAGTTCAAAATTCAATGGCTATGCCTACTTCGGAGACTCAGAATTTATGGACAATGCCGACTTCATATTCTCGCAGTTCAACGGCCCAGCCAGCTTCAGGTTCCTGGAATTTTATGGATATACCTACTTTTGGGGCTCGAAATTCAACGCTGATGCCGACTTCATTCACAATACATTTGAAAAAGAGGCCTACTTCAATGATGCGCTGTTCAATGCAAATGCCAGTTTCAATGGCAGTCAGTTCAAGGGAGACCTCCTCTTTGAGAACACCACCTTTCTGGGCATGCTCTCGCTCACAAAGACCAGATATGATGAATTATATACCAGATGGTATAATATTGATGGGCACCTTGTCTATGACGATACTGCCTATATTTCTTTAATGAAAAATTTCAAAGCTCTGGGCTATTTCGAGGATTATGACAGCTGCTACTTCCAGTATAGAAAGGAGCACAGAGCCAGGCCATGGCCGGCGGTAAACGATGGAGAAGAGTGGTTCAGAAAGCTCATAGACTATCCCCTGGAATGGTTTTATGGATATGGCACAAAGCCCTTCAATGCCTTTCTCTTCTCCATCGCCATCATTCTCGTATTTACCTTATTCTGGTGGGAACAGGGGCTGGGCGGTCCAAATGATATGACCCCAGCCGTCCTGCCGGTGGGCGAGGAATGGGTTGACGGCGATATCATAGACATTCTGGGCTTCAGCGTCACCGTCTTCCTATCAGGCACGAAGCTCTTTATCGCTCCCCCTGCCCTGCCCAGAATCGAGGGAAGATCCGGATTCGGGATAAAATGGGCTTTCATCCTGGAGAGGCTGCTTGGAGGCCTTTTTTCCATACTACTATTCATCTCCATCGGCGGGACAATAGTGAGAGCGGCATAAGGAGTCCCAGCCTTTAAGAAGTACGGCGAAAAGGGTAAAATGAAAGAGAGGCTTCAAGGGCCCGAGATGTTTTGACCATGACCGAGCAAAACCGCAGGTACGTTCAAAAGGAGATCGGCAGGCTCCTCTCCGACATCTGGCGGATTAAAGGGCTGGCGGAGCAGGAATACGGCCCGCATCATCCCATCACCAGAAAGCTCGCGAGCATGCATGGGGATGCACAATTGCTGCTGCAAGAGGCCGCGGGCAAATAGTCTTTATCAGGGGGCGTTCTCATCAGCCAACCCGTCTGGAGATCTGCTAGTCCCGATCTTTTTGCATTTAACCTGCGCACAGAGCGGGGCATGTGGCCAGAAGCTGCTTGAATTCATCATCCGGACCAATTCCCCGATTGCCCCCAAGCGGAATCTTTTTATATCGGCGATTGCCGTATATAGTAATTGGCAAAGGTCGACATCTTTTCCCTCCTACATCACTGACTTTTGCCTCCCTCCTTCTTACTTGATTCCAAGCCACGGCTGAATAAGACTCGCTCCTGAGAGACTCATAGCCTACCCTTCAACCTCCGATCAATCCTCCAGTTAAATTACCGTCTCAGGTCATAGGCTTAAATAAAAAGAGTCGACAATTAACTGTAATGCGCAGGCTGACCGCTTATATCTCCGGCAAGGTCCAGAAGACCGGCTACCGGGCCAGGGTGGTTTCCATTGCCAGGGACTTTGGACTGACCGGCTACGTCCAGAACCTCGATGACGGCCGGGTCAAGGTGGTGGCAGAAGGGCAAGACTACGACCTGGGGAGCCTTCTTGCCGCCATAGACATCAAGAATACTCTGATTCAGGTGGCAGATATCCAGAAGGAGTATTCAGCCGCAACCAACGAATTCCAGGGATTTTTTAAGGTGGTCTCGGGTAGTGGAGAAACCGATCAGAGGATCGATCAAGCAGCGGAATTGCTAAAGGAGCTGATCTCCGTAAACAAGGATGTGCTTAAGGAGATAAAAGCCACCCGAGTGGAACTGAAAGATGAGATACGAGCCACTCGCGAAGAACTCAAAGAAGAGATAAGGGCCACTCGCGATGAGGTGAAAGCTACGCGTGACGAGGTCAAAGCCACCCGCGTGGAATTAAAGGACGAGATAAGGGTCACAAGAGACGACCTGAAAGCGGAGATCGTTGGGGTGAGAGATCAGGTCAAATCATCAGGAGATCTGCTAGCAGAAAAAATAGACTCCGCCAAAGAGGAAACAGCTGCCAGCATTGATGATATACGTTCTGATTATAGAGATGATCTATCCGAGAGGCTGGCAAAGATAGAAGAAGACGTCTCGCAGATAAAGGCTAAAACAGGAATCTGATTCTAGGGCAATTGCCTGAAAAAAAGATGCTAGAGATATCCCTTCAAAGGATTATCTCTATATCCAGCTCTTCTGCCAGCTCTTTGTAGCGGTTCCTGATGGTGACCTCTGTCACTCCCGCCACATCTGCCACCTCGCGCTGGGTGCGCCGGTCCCCGCAGAGGATGGAGGCGATGTAGATCGCCGCTGCTGCCACCCCCGTGGGCCCGCGCCCGCTGGTGAGCTCCTTTTCCGCGGCCTGGCGGAGGATCTCAATTCCCTTGGCCTGCACCTCGCCCTTCAGATTCAGGCCGGAGCAGAAGCGGGGAATGTAGTCGATGGGGCTGGTGGGCATGAGCTTTAAGGCCAGCTCCCGGGATACGAAGCGGTAGGTCCTGCCGATCTCTTTTCTCGATACCCTGGATACCTCTGCGATCTCATCCAGAGTACGGGGCACATTGCACTGCCGGCAGGCGGCATAGAGCGCTGCTGCGGCCACGCCCTCAATGCTCCGCCCCCGGATCAGGTTCTTATCCACTGCCTTGCGGTAGACGACGGCTGCCGTCTCCCGCACATTCCTGGACAGACCCAAGGCTGATGCCATCCGGTCCAGCTCGGACAGGGCGAATGCCAGGTTTCGCTCTGTGGCATTGCTGACCCGGATGCGCCTCTGCCATTTTCTCAAGCGGTAGAGCTGAGCCCTGTTCTTGGAGGATATGGTCTTGCCATATGAGTCCCTGTTCCTCCAATCGATCATGGTGGAGAGTCCCTTGTCGTGGATGGTATACGTCATGGGCGCTCCAACCCTCGACCTCTTCATGCGTTGATCGTGGTCGAAGGCTCTCCATTCCGGCCCCTGATCTATGAAGTTCTCATCGATCACCAGGCCGCAGTCGGAGCAAACCAGTTCTGCCCGTTCATAGTCGCGCACCAGGGTGTGGCTCTTGCACTCTGGACACTCGACGGTAAACTTCTCAAACTCGTCTACCTTCTCCTTCTCGCGTTTGAGCCGGGTACGCTCCTTGAGCTTCTCCGGTTCCGCCCTCTCTATCTCTCTCAGCTTTTCAATTTCTTCCACTTGCTATCTCTCCCCGGCGCCTCATCGATATAGAGCTTCTTTCCGATGTGGGCAGCGGCATCTATTCCTCTATTTGGCCGAACGATTATGTATGGACGATCAACTGGACCGAATATATCGAAAACCTTTCCGACTCGGGTCCTCTTCTGATCCACCACCCAGGAGTTTCCCCTGGGAATATCGGTCTCGCTTCCAACGATCTCTTCGCTCAGGACTATCAACTTATTTTGCACGACATGAAGCGCGGTGCCTAGTCTCTTCAAAAGGTCACCTCATCTATATAGATAAAGAAGTACTATAAAAGCCTTCCGAAAACCATTTATTAAATGAGAAATGCCGTCGCCCAGGCCACACATGGCCCCAAGGAGGCAGAAGCCGGACCGAAGCTTTATCTGTTAATGCCGGCAAGTTCTATCGATGTTTGAGCGTCTTCCAACTATCCCCACATCGCAGGAACTTCTAGATAAATCATTCAGGCGCGCCTCCCGCGCTGCCGACAATGAGTCCATGGTCATGAATGCAGGCAATATCCTCTCAGACAATCTCGCCAATTTAATCCGTAAGTTCCCCTCCTTTGACAATCTTCCTCCTTTTTACAGAGAGATGGTGGAGATAACAGTGGGCGTAGACAAGATCAGAATCAGCCTGTCTCGCCTGCGCTGGGCCTCCAGACAGACACGAATAATAACAAGAGAGTATGTGGGCAAGATCAAGAGAACCCGAGGGACGGACAGCACCCCCCTCCGAAAGGCGGCTTTTGGCCGCCTCTCTTCAGTGATGAGATCGATTGAGAAGGACATGCTCTTCCTGAACAAAGCCAGAAATCTGCTTCGCAAGATCCCGACAATTGACCCCCTAATGCCAGTCATTCTCATCGCCGGCTATCCCAATGTGGGCAAATCAAGCTTCATCATCCGCATCACTGGAGCCAAACCCGAGGTGGCAAGCTATCCATTTACCACTAAAGGGATAATTGTGGGCCACTTTGTTCGGGACGACAGGAAGTATCAGGTGATGGATACTCCCGGATTGCTCGACCGGCCAATGGCGGAGAGAAATGAGATCGAGAGGCAGACCGTGGCCGCCCTCAGCCATTTGCAGGGGGTAGTTCTATACATTCTGGACCCAAGCGAGCATTGCGGCTATCCTCTGGATTCACAGCTTAGCTTAGCAGAAGACCTGAAGAATTGGATCCAGTTGCCCATGCTGATCGTGGCCAATAAAACGGACATCAAAAGATACATTGACCTGCCCGAGATGTCCACCGAGACCGGTGAAGGGGTATTTGAGGTGCTGGAAAAGCTGATCGATCTGCTGGAGGAGAAAGGCGATGGAACCACAAGCATCTCGGATTGAGATATTGATAAGATTAGATCCATGAATCACCCTGACCCGAGGGGACTCAATTACGGACTGTGATTCTCAGCACCATGAGCCGTTCAAAAAAGCATCCTTTGCTGGCCACCCTCTCTGAGGCCAGCCCGGCAGCCTCTGCCATCTCCTCCACCTCCTCCGGTCCGGTCAGGCTGGATATGAGAAGCAGGGCTCTTCCCCCCGGCCGGAGATGGTCCGCCAGATGAGCCAAGAACCGGCCTATGGTCTCCCGGCCACTCTCTCCCCCGTCCAGGGCATAGTTGATCCATTGATCGCTTCGCTCACTTTTTTGGGTGGGAAGATAAGGGGGATTGAATAAGATCAGATCGAACCGCCCTTTTATCCCTCCGAAGAGGTCAGACCTCACCACCTCCACCCCCCTCTCCCTGGTCGCCCTGACGGCATGAGGATTTATGTCCAGGGCGACGAGCCTCTCCACCTGCCCGGCCAACTCCAGAGAAATCAGGCCCGAGCCGCATCCGACCTCGAGCACATGATCCTCTGGGCGGGCCTCTTTCATAGCCGCCTCGAGGAGAAGAAATGTATCCTCGTCCGGAGAATAAACCTCACCAGATCTATATCCTTGACAAATGGCTCAGCCCTCCAAATCGCCTGAATTCAGAGCAGGTTTTAACAGATGGAATAGAAGATCCTTTCCTCTCTTCAATTCTGGCGGCACCTGTACAGGCCATCGACATAAGCACAGATATCGCGGATGACATGGGGGTCGTTCAGCCACACTCCTGCCTCGTAGTTATCGTCTATCCCTCCCTGAGAGAGATTGGCAGAGGTGACTATCGCCTCCTTTCTGTCGATCATATAGATCTTGGCATGCAGGGAATGTACGAACAGGATCTCTCCACCCAGCCTCCTGACCTCATCCTGGATATCATCGCTCATTCCCGAGCGGTAGTCCGATTCCCGCCCTCTCATGAACACCACCAGCCTCCCACCCCGGCGGAAGAACTTCTGCAATGGAGCGGAAATCCGATTCCAGGTCGGCCTCTTTATCCAGGGGGATACGACCACCACCTCAAACCTGGCCGTCTCCAGCATCCGGCTGAGCCGGTCTTCAATGGAGTGGAGGCGAAGAGGGGGAAAGGTGCCCAGGAAGACGGCAGATGGATCCTGGTCCTGGCGGGCAAGGTAGCTCTCCAGGTACTGCAGCCTCTCCATTGATTCGTACTCAGATGATCTCTTCGCTTTCTTTAGCTCCTCTTCCAGATCCAGGCTGCGGCCCTTAAGTTTGAGCAACTGCCCGTACCCCCGCTGGAGCTGGTCCAGCTTCATCTCCTTTTCCCTGAGCTGGCCCTGCAGCTTTTGCACATCCATTTGCATCTGGCGATGGCCTGCTAGAAGCCTTTTATTCCGACCAGCTTCCAGCTGGATGATGCTCAGTGATATCAGCGCTAAGGCCAGGAAAGCCAGCCAGATCCAATATCCTTCCATTGCTGCTCGACCTCAGAAAGGGATCTCTTTATAAGTTATATATAGATAACGTTATCAATATGCATAAAGAATTTGCATTACCTAATTTCCGTCAGGTGTAAATTGATGCGTTATCCAAAGCAGCATCAGGAATAACCAAAAATAAAAGAGTATGTCCAGGCCAATAAAAAAGTACGTCCGGTCCATAAAAAATGGTGTTGGGATGTTCAGAACATCCCAGGAGGCATTCCGCCCATTCCCATTCCGGGCATGCCGCCCATACCACCCATACCTCCCATGCCACCCATCCCAGGAGGCATGCCGCCTGGGCCGGCGGGCCGGGCAGGAGGCTTCTTGGTGGAGGCCAGGACGTCGTCGATGCGCAGGATCAGGCAGGCTGCGTCGGTGGCCGATAAGATGGCCTGGATCTTGACTCGCAGGGGCTCGACCACGCCCAGCTCATACATGTCCACCGTCTCTCCGCTGTAGGCATTCAGTCCCACGTTCTTATTGCTGGAGTGACTGCTCTTCAGCTCGGCGATCTTATCTATGGCATCGAACCCGGCGTTCTCCGCCAGGGTCTTGGGCACGATCTCCATCGCTTCGGCGAACCTGGCGACTGCCAGCTGCTCCCTGCCCTTCAGGGTGGCGGCATATTCCCGCAAGCGCATTGCGATCTCTATCTCTGGGGCTCCTCCGCCCACCACCAGCTTCCGGTCCTCCACCACGTCCGCCACTGCATGCAGTGCATCATCAAGAGCCCTTTCCAGGCCATTTAAGACCTGCTGGGTGCCACCTCGAAGGAGGAGGGTCGCAGCTCGGTTCTTGGTGCCGGTGATAAATGTCATGATACCGCTACCCACCCGTCGCTCCTCCACCAGAGCAGCAGAGCCCAGGTCAGAGGGTTTCAGCTCATCCAGGCTGGTGACGATGTTAGCTCCTGTGGACTTGGCCAGCTTGTCCAGGTCCTTCTTGATCACCCTCCTCAGGGCGAGAACTCCTGCTCGGGCGAGGTAATGCTGGGCCAGGTCATCGATCCCTTTCTGGCAGAAGACCACATTGGCACCGCTGGCAATAACCTTGTCCGCTGCCTCCTTCACCCTCATCTTCTCGTGATCCATGAACATCTGGAACTGTTCCGAAGAGGTTATCTGCACCTCAGTCTTGGTCTCAGTGTCCTTGGATTCTATTGGACAGGAGAGTAGAGCTACCCGGGCATTTGTGACCTTGCGGGGCATGTTCTGGTGGACGATCTCCTTGTCGATCACCACTCCCTCGATGATCTCCGAGTCTGCGCTGCTCTCGCCCACCTTCTTCTCCACATTGACCCGGTCCATATCAAAGACTCTTTTTCCCCCATAGTCTTCAGTGGCATTGAGGACCAGATCAACGGCGTACCCGGCCATCTTGCTGTCAGGCGAGTCTGCTAGCTTGCCGGTCATGGCAGTCCTGGCGATCCTCTCCAGCAGAGGGCGATCGGACTCCTGGGCATCGAAAGCGATGGACTTCGCAATCTGGACTGCTTTGTCTGCCGCCATTCTGTAGCCCTGGACAATCATCGTGGGGTGGACCTTCTGGTCCAAGAGGACCTCCGCCTTTTTGAGAAGCTCCCCCGCCAGCACGGCCACAGTGGTGGTGCCGTCTCCCACCTCTTTATCCTGGGTCTTGGCGGCCTCGATGAGCATCTTGGCAGCCGGATGCTGGACATCCATCTCCTTGAGGATGGTCACCCCATCGTTGGTGATCGTAACGTCACCAATGGAGTCCACCAGCAGCTTGTCCATGCCCTTGGGGCCCATGGAGCTGCGCACGGCATTGGCCACCGCGCGTGCTGCCATGATGTTATTCGAGATGGCTTCTGTCCCCGACTCTCTGCGGGTATCTCTCAAAATGATAATTGGTGATCCGCCCATTCCTGCCATGTATAATAATCCTCCAGCAAATGATTCTCGACTAAGCAGTATTTGCTCTTCTATAAAACCTTTTCCTGTAGATGCAGCTTCACATGGCTGTTCTTGACCCGCGGAGCGGTGGGCTGCCAGCAACTATAAGTAGTTGAAGATCATCCCAAAGTTCTAACCGTATTGAGGAATAAACAATGGTAACTGGAACAGTAAAGTTTTTCAATAGAGTCAAGAGCTTTGGATTCATAGCTGGCGACGATGGCAAGGACTATTTCGTTCACGTAACTGGCTTGAAGCCCGGTGTCGCAATCGATGAGGGCGACAAGGTTAGCTTCGATGTCATTGAGGGTGAGAAAGGCCCCAAGGCTGATAAGGTAGAAAAGGTTTAGATCAGATAAAACGCAACACAATCTGCAGCAATAGCAGGGCATTATGCCTTTAAGGCAAAGGCCTTTCTATTGCCATATTCTATTTTATTTTCATATTCTATTTTATTAGGCTATTAGAATATAATAGCTAACGCATATGGCACTACCATCGAGATGATGATCGCCAGGCCTATTATCAAGAACACTGTGCCCGCTATCCTGGATACCAGCCTCCGGTCGACCTTACCAGAGATGATCTTTCCCAGATAGACCGCCATAGCAGAGAGAATGAATAGCGCTGCCATGACCCCTATGAAGACCATGACCGGATCATACTCCGTGGCGAAGAGTGCCGATGCGATCTGGGTCTTATCCCCCCACTCCGAGAGAAAGATCAGGGAAAATCCGGACACCAGAGCATTTCCGGAAGATAGCCCGCCCCCCTCTTCAGCCTCCTCTTGACCCCCTCTGAGAATCATCGCCCCAAACAGAATGAACACCCCGCCGGATATCAGTTTTAGCAGATGGAGGGGAATGACGCCTGTAACCCAGGAGCCGATGAGAATGGCAATTCCGTCTGTGATCAGAAATGCGAGCATAACTCCGGCCAGGAGCGAGGTGTACTCCCGGGTGCGAGAGGAGAGAAGTATCACAGAGAGCTGAGTCTTGTCGCCCATCTCCGCCAGGCCGACGGCAATGAGGGGAATTATGATCTCGTTAAGCGGCAGGTCCATAGGCATTACCCTGCCGGAAAGAAGTTAGCGCTAAAGCCATGAAAGCCATATCCTACCTCCCCCAGAAGGGATCCTTCTTGCGCTTGATCTCCAGGAAGTTCTCCAGGACCTCTCTCTCATCCTCGGCCAGCTTGGGTTTCAGCTCCAATTCCACAATACGGGCATGCTTTTCCGGGATGTTGACATAGAGGATATCGCCCTCATGGATCTGCCGGCCCACCGTGGGCCCGTCGATGGATATGGCCACCTCCTGGCCGACGGTTGCCGATCCCTGGTTCTCATTATGAGCCTGGATGCCTTTAACCACACCCACGTTGGCCCCGTCCTCTCTCATCAGGTTTACCTGGGTCCTGACGATGCCGCCGATGACCTGAACTCCCACCACCGCGGGCTTGGACTGGCGGAAGACGCAATCTGGGAGTATGCGCACCGCTCCCGGCCGGATGACCGCTTCCAGGCGCTCCTGCTCCATCTTGATCTTCTGGTCCTCCACCCAGTGCTCATAGCTCTCGATGATGGTATAGATGATCTCGCTCGAGAAGACGGGAACAAGAGTCTTCTGGATCTCGCTTAAGGCATCGGGCAGTATGTCCACATTGAATCCCAGGATAGCGGAGAGGAGGGGATCGTTTATGGCAGCAGCCCTTATCACATCCCTTCGGGATATGGGCCCCACATCGGCATAGTGAATGCGAATGTCTCTTGCCTTGAGCTCTCCCACCAGGGCCTCCAGCGAGCCGATGGTGTCCGACTTGAGAATTACCCCCTCATTTTCGGTGTCTATTCTGACCGCTTCCAGCTCGGACTTCAACTCCCGTGATAGTGCCTCCAACTCATCCGGATTGGAGACCACCCGAATGGTTGACCCGGCCAGGGCATTATCCAGCTTTGGCGCGGATACCTTGACCCCGGAGGCGGCAGATACATGCTTGACCGGCAGGAACCTCTCCTCGCTCCTGATCTCAGCCAGGGGTTTGGGCTTGAGAAGAGCCCTGATCTTGGTGACCAGAGGCTCGCGAGAGGTGCCGACTATCACCGTATCCCCGGCAAAAAATTCCCCGTTATAAAGGATGACGTCAAGGGTGGTGCCAAGACCCTTCTCCTCCTTGACCTCGAGAATGGTGCCAAGACCCGGTCCAGTGGCGGTGAGCTGCAGATTATCCTTGAGGAACCTCTGCGCCAGACCCACCAGGATCATGAGAAGGTCCGGAACTCCCTCGCCGGTGATGGCGCTGATGGGCACAATCCCCACCGTCCGGGTGAAGTCGGTGATGCGATCATAGCGGTCAGCATCAAAGCCGTACTTGTAGAGCTCTCCCACCAGCTCATACAACCTGGTATCGAGGTTCTCGGAGACCCTCTCGTTCTGCGCCTTCAGGCTTTTGGCGAAGGGAGAATTAGGAGTGGTATGCCATCCGCCGATGCGGTCCATCTTATTGGCGGCGACCACAAATGGAGTCTTGAAGCGCTTGAGGATGCTCAAAGACTCGATGGTCTGGGGCTGGAATCCCTCGTTTACGTCCACGATCAGCACCGCCAGGTCAGCCAATGAGCCGCCCCGGCTGCGCATGGAGGTGAAGGCATGATGCCCCGGGGTATCGATGAACAGCAGCCCGGGGATCTGAATATCCTTTCCGAAATGCGATCCGCAGAAATCCTGAACCACATCCAGGGGAACCTCTGTGGCTCCGATGTGCTGGGTGATCAGGCCGGCCTCACCCTTGGCAACCGCTGTCCCCCGGATCTTATCCAGGAGCGTGGTCTTGCCGTGATCCACATGCCCCATTACCACTACGATTGGCGTCCTGAGGGTGGATTCCTTTCCCTTTGCCTTGCCGGTTTTTTTGGATTTATTCTGCATGAAAGATCGCTTCTCAGAGAATTAGCCTTAAAAAAGCAATTTATTTTTTGAGAATTTAAAGGCTCCCATGAGAGCCTGGCAGATGGCTTCTGCCAGGAGCTACTCGTAGAGCCATTCTTCATCTATTCGCTTGTATTCGACCAGCTCGAACGGTTCGAAGTGAAGAGCGATCTCGCGAGAGGCCGATGCCGGGGAGTCTGAGCCGTGCACCACATTCCGTCCCATCTCGATCCCCCAGTCACCGCGAATGGTTCCCGGGACGGCATCCACAGGATTTGTAGCGCCGTTCATCTTCCTCATGGCGGCAATGGCCCCTTTGCCCTCGACCACCAGGGAGACGGAGGGCCCAGAGGTGATGAAGTCCACCAGATCCTGGTAGAACTTCTTGCCCACATGCTCCGCATAATGCTCTTTGGCCTTCTCCTCAGGCATCCGGGCCAGCTTCATGGCCACGATCTTGAAGCCTTTCGCCTCGATTCTCTGCAGGATCATGCCCACCAGGCCCCGCTGGACGCCATCGGGCTTGACCATGATGAATGTTCTCTCTATATCCACCAGGCCTTATGCCCCCTTGCGGGCCCACTTTATCCTTCTCGTCACCCGGCCAAGGGCCACGTTGTTCTCGCATTTGGCAGAGCAGAAGTAAAATACCGTTCCATCCTTCTTGGCATAGAGCTTTCCCGTGCCCGGCTCGATGGTCCTATTGCAGAAGCTGCACTTTCTCTCTTCCATCTACTTCACCTGCTGGTAAGCTTCTTTGCCTCTCTCGCCGTCTCCAGCAGCATAAGGATATCGCCGATTCTTATGGGCCCCATGCTGTTCCTGGTGATGATTCGCCCCTTGTTATTTCCCTCAAGAATGCGGCACTTGATCTGCATTGCTTCCCCATGCATGCCAGTGACGCCGATTACCTCGATGACCTCCGCCGGTATTCCGCTATCATCCTCCATCGGATATCACCTACTTCAATGATCCAACTTTCTGGACGATCTCATCCACCAGATCTTTTCCTTTTCCCGGCTCCACTATGGCCGCAGCTGCGCTCTTCACGCCCAAACCTGCGGCGGCGCCAAGCTCGCTCTGCTTCTTGACATAGATATAGGGAGTCTTCTTCTCTTCGCATAGAGCGGGAATATGAGCTACGATCTCAGGAGGCTGAACATCCTCACCGACGATAACCAGACGGGCTACACCCCTCTCAATGGCCTTGGTGGCCTCGTTAGTCCCCTTCTTTATTCTGCCGGTATCGCGAGCCATCTCAAGGGCTTCAAGGGATTTGGTAGCCAGATCTGCTGGAACATCAAACCTTACATATATTGGTCTTGCCATAATTTATTCTCCTTCCGGGCAACGGTGCCCATCATCATTCATCGCAAAAGCGCCTCTTGGATCATACCTTAAGACTAGATCTGCCATTAGTTCCACATGTAAAAAGGTTGCGCTAGGGTCCAAGAAGTGCCATCAGCACATCCTGGATATTTGTCCCAGGTACAAATCCGGACAATTCTCCTTCCGATCCACGGGCAGAATACTCCAGATCGCTCTTTTCGGCCAGGTCCTTTATCTTACTACTCGTATCTGCGGTCGGCTGGAGAATGCGGGAGACGATATCAAAACCATCCGCCCGATCCTGGGATTCAGTAACCATGAGGTTGAACTCCTTATACCCGCCGGCTAAAGGCATACTCCTCCCTCCGCGACCAAGAGCTGCTACCTGCAGATCAGCTTCGCTATCATTAACCAGGGTGAAGTCTTCTGCCGGCTGGCCTCCTGATATCACATCCAGTGACTGCTTTATTCCCTCTTGCGGCCCGAACAGAGTGGGCCTGCCCATGACCATGGCATAGTCCGTGCCCACGGGGATCATCATATAGCCATCATGGGGTATGACCAGGCCGTCGTAGGCCAGAGGATAAGGCCGGATCCAGTGGAACTCCGCCCAGGTATTGTTGAAACGGATCTCCGCCAGCCTTTCGATCTGGGTGGTGTAAAGCTGGTTCCCATAGGTCAGGCCGATGGACTGGGGCAGGGCCATCCTCGCCGCAGAGGTTAGGTTCTGCGATGAGTTGATGTCAATCCAGTATGCCATATCTGTGCTCTGCGGTGCCATCTCCAGGACATCTCCCAGTCCATCGAAGCTCCACTCCACCAGGCTACCCTTAACCTGAAATGTCTCCAGGGAATCGTTAGTTGACGGTACGACAATCTCGCTGTTATTGGTGCCTATGGGCAGGAAGTACGCAATTCCAGAGAGCACCATAAGAACGCCTACGAAGATAGCGAAAGCCTTCTGATTCATCCTCTTTCCCTCAACAATAATTATTATTTAACCTTTCTCTGCCAGAGAGGCTCGTCCTGGATATAGCTCCGATCGAGTTGAAGGGCGATCTGGGCCCGCTCCAGCTCCCGGCCCAGATAGCCGGCATGGTCGAGCCTGCTTACCAATCCCAGGTCGATGAGGGTGTTGAGAATATCCCGCGCGCTGGTGCCGGCCACAGTGATCTTGCCATTTATTGCCAGGATCTTTCCCCCGGAGAGGAGGATCCTGAAGCTTCCGGCAGAATCCGGCTGGTACTCATGCTCTTTTGAGGCCTCTACCACTGCTCCGGGAGGGGGTTCCTCGAAAATCCTCCTCTTCTCCTTGAGGATCAACAGGTCCAGTCCCAGATCCTTGGGAGGGGTCTGGCGGCACTGGGCAAGGACGACCATCCTCGAGGCCACGGCCAGCTCGTGGATGGAGCCCATCGCTTTGGCGCTGTACTCGGGAGTGAAGAGCAAAGAGGCCCCCACCTCCGAGCCCAGGACGGATAAAAGGAGATTGGCCCCAGGACTGTCGGCATCCATGAGCTCAGTGACATTGCCCACCCCGAAAAATAGTGGGACATCGGGCTCAGAGTCCCGGAAGTGGATGTATCTATTCAGTGACCGGGCCAGGCCCATCAGGGGCGGATCGAGAACCGGATCGGCAATCGCCTGGATTGAATAACCTCTCGCCCGGGCCAGGTTCTCTTCCAATGTGACCGATCCGGGCCCAGGTATGACCACCGCCGGTATGCCCGCTTCGGCCACTGTTCTTCCCACCAGGGGGAGGTTCTCGCCGTTAAGGCTCAGTATCATGTCCGCCCCGGCCTCGATGCCGGCAAAGATAAGCTCCGGCCGGACGGCGTCTATGCTTATGGGAAGAAGGGTAGCCTCTTTTGCCGTCTCAAGAGCCCTTTTGATGCAGGCAGGAGTGGCATCCAAAGATGCCCCCAGGTCGATCAGGTCAGCCCCCTGACCCTCGAAGTATCTGATCTTCTCTCTAAGGGCCAGATCATCAAGCCGGGTGGCATCGACGATCTCCGCCAGGACCTTCATCCGCGAGCTGCCCCCGATCTTGACCCCTTTAAGGGTTAACTGGCAAGAAGCGCTGGCTTCCAGCCCTTCCAACTGAATTATGGCCTCCTTACTTCTTTTCTCCCCCATCAGGGCACAGGCGGGAACGGTGGTGGAGAGCTCGACCTCATCCAGGCAGGGCAGGATAGATGTCAGGTCTATGGCATGCTTCGGCCCCAGGCGGATCCTGGTGCCAAGAGCCTTCTCAGCATCTCGGAAATCGGCGGTTATGGCCCCGGGAATCAGTATCATGTCGTATCCACAAGGGGCCGCCCGGCAGAGCATCTCCGGAGTGATAAATGCCGCTACATCAACATCCGCCACCAGCACATCTGCGCCACAGGCACATCTTTTGACCTGCCCGGATGCCAGCCTTCCAGTGACCAAAAGGACCTTCATGGCAAAAGCTATCGCTCCTATCTAAAAAAAGGGAGGCTCTATCGCGCTCCGCAGTACCTTACCTCATCCACGTCCAGGGTCAGGGGCGTTCCCGGCTCAATGGAGGCGATCCTCCTCACCCGACCGACGCCCACCAGCTGCAGCTGCAGCCTGGCCGCCTGAGACTCGCTCTCTTCATAATAGTTCTCTCCGGACTGGATGGTTCGGTGGGTTATGAGTTGCAGAGCCTTTATGCTGGTGATCAGGCCGGTTGTGCCTGGGACGACATCAAGAGCGCTCGAATCGGTGACGAAGATCCTTTCCCCGGGCTGGCAGCCGGAGATGGCAAAGAAGTTGTTCGGGCTCCTGATCTCCACGGTCCTCACTCTGGCGACTTGAATCTCCTTTATCACATTTCTGGATAATCCGGTTAGGCTTGTGTAAATCATCTGGCATCACCCGTACATTGGGAACTCTTTGGGCATCTGGGTCTGCTGTTCCTCGGGCGAGGCCGCTTTCATCTGCTGGGCCAGCTGAGCCATCTGCACCTCGATCTCCTCTGCCTGCTCCGCGAGCTTGGCAGTGTTCACCCCCAGGTCATAGATCTTGTTTATGGTATCTATGGCTGCGATTGCCGATCTGGGATCAGGCTCTGCGGACGCCGTCTCCCCCAGGAGGCAGACAGCGGGCAGGTTTCTTATGCGGCACTCGTTCATTATGCTGCCGGTGATTCCGGTGATCGTCCCGACCTCGAAGATCTCTGCCTTCCCCTTTATCCTATCCAGCAGCTCAGGGCGGCTCACAGCGCCGAAGACCCGGTTCTGATCGTCCATCACGGTTATTCCTGCCAGGCAGATCAATTCCTTGACATTGATGGACTCCGCCCAGGCCACGATCTCCCTTCCAACATCATATGAGGCCAGGGGATGAACGGGTATATCGGCGGTGAGAACCACCAGGCCCTTGTTTGCATCCTCATAGATGCGAACGGGCATGTTCACCACCCCGCCCAGAAGGACTGCCAGTGGCGGGAAGTATTTGGAGTTCATGGCCCCGACGTAGGTCATCTTAAGGTCGTTGACGATGTACTGGCTGGCGATGTTCCCTACCAGGCCTATTCCCGGGAATCCCTCTATCAAAATGGGGTTCTTGACAGAAAGCTCCTTCTCAAGGATGACCTGGACAATATCCTTTTCCATGAGAGATAATGGCCTTTTATCTGAGATAAGATCATCGCTTCCATTTGCGGTCTGGCATACTACCAATAAGTATAATAGGGAGGAAAATCATAATTAAACATTAATAATCTAATTGGAGGCCTTCTGGAAATGTCTTTGAAAATATGGCTATTTGCACTCGTATTGCTCTTGATGGCAATTTCGGGGAGCATGAGTGTCGCCTGCGCTCAAAATTCGATCAGCACCAGCTCGCCATCCTGGTGTGCCATTCCATCGGTCACTGTGCCGACAACAACCGGTCTTATGCCAAATATCTGCAGCGGCGGATCTGCATCGAGAACTTCAACAAGCTGGAGCATCGGCATATGGTCATTCTTCAGCACCGATCCTGCTGACTCCTGGGGCTGCTGGTGAGCTGAGAGAATAGCCAAACCGGCAACTCTTAATTTCTTTATTGAACGCAGCACATCGTAAATCCTTCTCACTTTTTTATAGATCGATCATTTTCTGAACGAAAAATTTAGGACGAACTCAGTGCTAATTGGAGACATTTCTATGTTGGCATGTGAGGCCGTACCATGTAATGAACGAAAAATTTAGCTATGGGGCGTATTCTTAAAATAACGTCCCTTCAATTGATGGGCAAAGCGATAACGAAAAATGGGCAATCAGGGGTTGAAAATGGCAGGACTAATCAAAGACATCATGGATAGAGCAAAGCGGGAAGACAGAAGCTATCTTATGGAGAACGAGAGCAAGGCCATTTTAGAGGAGCTGGGAATCAGGACCACCGGATCCAGAGTGGCAAGGTCAGAGGATGAGGCAGTGGATATATTCAAGTCCCTGGACTCGCCCGTCGCCTTGAAGGTCCTCTCTTCGGACGTCATCCATAAATCCGATGCAGGAGGGGTCAAGCTCCAATTGATTGATGAAAAAGAGGTCCGGAAGGGTTACAGGGACATAGCCAGCGCATTCCAGGGAAGGCCGGTGGAGGGCATATCGGTTCAGAGGATGGCCCCGCCGGGAATAGAGGCCATCGTGGGAGTGGCAAATGACCCCACCTTCGGGCCGGTTCTGATGTTCGGCCTGGGCGGGGTATTCGTCGAGGTCTTGAAGGATGTCAGCTTCCGCTCCATTCCCATCACCCGTTCGGATGCAGGGGAGATGATCGAGGAGATCCGGGGCTATACCCTCTTAAAGGGCAGCCGGGGCCACAGTGCGGATATCGAGGCCTTGAAGGATCTGCTGATGAAAATATCAGATTATGTGGACTCAGAGCCCAGTATACGGGAGATGGACCTGAATCCCGTGTTCCTCTATCCCGATGGATACACCGTGGTCGACGCTCGCATCATCCTGGGCGAGCCCAGGGCAAGCCCCCCCGCCGGGAAGGAAAAGCAGGACCTGCATGACCTCTTCTACCCCCAGAGCATTGCCGTGATCGGGGCATCCGGCACTCCCGGCAAGCTGGGCTGGAATGTTTTCAACAATCTGGTCAGCCACGGGTTTAAGGGTATGCTCTACCCCATCAATCCCCGGGCAGATGAGATCCAGGGCATCAAAGCCTATCCCCGGATCAGCGCTGTGCACGAGCCGGTGGATGTGGCCATCATCCTGGTCTCCGCAGGCATGACTGCAGATGTGGTGGAGGAGTGCTGCCAGTGCGGCGTGCGCTATATCGTGGTCGAGTCGGCGGGGTTTGCCGAGCTGGGGCCGGAGGGCAAGAAGATCGAACTGCAGATGAAAGAGATCGCCGATAAGTACGGGGTGCGATTGCTGGGGCCGAACTGCTCCGGGATCATCAATACCCACTGCAGCATGGTGCAGTCCATAGGGATTGTGGATGCCTTAAGCCAGGGCAATATCGGCCTGGTCTCCCAGGCCGGGGTTTGTGCTGCCGGGATGCTCTGGGGGCTGCGCCATATCATGGACTTCGGCATCATCGCCACCATCGGCAATAAATTGGACATCAATGAGACCGATATCATGGAGGCGGTGAGCAAAGACGAGAAAATCAATGTCATCTGCATGTACCTGGAGTCGGTGAAAGGGGGCAGGCGCTTCATAGACCTGGCCCGGCAGATCACCATGGATAAACCCATAGTGGTGCTCAAGTCCGGCCGGACCGAGGCGGGAAAGAAGGCTGTGGCATCCCATACTGCATCCCTGGCCGGAAACGACCAGATCTTCAGCTCGGTATTCCGCCAGTCGGGTATCATCCGCGCCCGGGACTACGAGCATATGTTCAACCTGGCAAGGGCCATATCCAAGCAGCCACTGCCGGACCGGGAGGGGGTGTTCATCATAACCTATGCCGGCTCCTTGGGAGTGATCGCCGCTGATGCCATCACCGATAACGGCATGCGCCTCTCCGAGCTGGAAGAGCCCCTGAAAGAGAGACTTATGGATCTTTTGCCTGACTACGTCTGCGGCATGAATCCAGTGGACTACACCTTCAGCCAGGATGCCAGGATTGTGAAGAGCACCATAGAGATTGGCGTCGATAGCGAAGACGTGGGCAGCTTCATCGTCATCCTCCAGGCGGAGATCTTAGACAGCTACGTTGATGCCCTGAAGAGCATCGACTACAAGGGAAAGCCCATCATCGCCTGCGTTGCCGGAAAGGAGTTTATGATGCCCGGGGTGATCAAGATGGAGAAGGCAGGAATACCGGTCTTCTCGACCCCGGAGCAGGTGGCAGATGCCCTGGGAATCATGTACCGCCACTACCAGAGGGTGGAAAGAGCGAAGAGATTAAAGTTCTTAAATTATTTTTTTATCAATTCAGAGCATGATCGCTCTTTCTTGAAAAGACAAGGTTTATGAGCCTCCAGGTATGCTATCATCTGGAGGTATCAGGAGAATGGGATTCAAGTTTGTGGCAATGGCGTTGGCCCTGGTCGCATGCCTCTCGGCAGCGGCCCAGGGAGCCGACCCAGTGAATGCGGTACCGGTGTTTCCCACCGAGGAGATGTCCGGCAGCCAGATAAAAGAGGAGGTTACTGAAGGAGTCTATGGCCCGGGAGAGGACCCCTCGCTGTCCTTCAGGAATGAGAGCCTGTTTTATACTGACAGACAGACGGGGATGAGCCCCAATGCCGTGACCCGTGTGCCCATAAAATATGCGCCGATAGCAGGAAACTGGTCTTTTACCCTTACCGGGGCAGCCACCAGCTACCTCAATCCTTAATCTGTTCCAGAACCAAGATGCAGTATCGGGCTATGGTGTGCTGATGAGAGAAGGTGTCCTGGCCCAGGTCACTGCCGCCGGCACGGTGCTGGGAGATAGAGTGGCTCTGTTCGTCACCCCGGTGGCCAGCCAGAGCCTCTATCGGCTGAGCCTGACTATAACCCCAGGATCCATGAACGGGGACTATATCTATACCGCTCCGGGCGTGATCCAGCCGGGAATAGCCTCTGGAAAGCTGCTGGCTTCGTATGCGGCCACAGCTCCGGTCAGTCTGGCAGCATAAAGACCTTATCTGCCAATTTTTTTTATATTCTCGGAGTGATTAAATGGAATTGATGAGAATTCTGTTGGCGGTACTGGCAACGATGACCCTGGTGGGCATGGCAGCATCGCAGGGGTATATGGGCACCGTCTCCACGGGCACGGGAATACTCTCTCCTCTGGCGGTGGGCAAAGAGGCGGCAAATCCGGCCGAGATCGGCCAGCTTTCTCTTCTGGCGAACTATACAGGCACCTGGTCTCTTGATCTGTCTGGCATCCTGGCCGGACAGCTGGAGCTGGAGATGTTTCAGCAGGAAGAGCTGATTTTAGGCTCCGGAAGGCTCAATGGCGAAGGGACGAGCCTGAATGTCACTGCCGCCGGATCGGTTGGAGAAAAAGGTATGACGGTGTTCGTCACCCCACCGGGTAGTGAGGAGGTCTTCAAGCTGCAGCTTTCCGCCAGTGGCAGCTTTGTTTCCGGAGAGTATGAGACATTTTCTCGGGGGAAGAAGATTGAATCGGGAACAGTTACCGGAAGAATGATCCTTTCCGCCGCTCAGGAGGATGACATAAACCTCATTGGCGGCGTCTCCCCCCTTCCAAAGACCAGGATCATATGCGGAAGCGGTGCAGAGCCTGGGAAAAGGCAGCCCATCGAGCAGGATCAATAAAAGCATCTACAAAAGCAGCAGTCCAAGAAGGAATACAATGATGAAAAGAATGATTGCGGTATTGACTTTTGTGCTTTTGGCCCTGGCAAATGGATCGGCAGCAGCGGCTGGCTGCTGCTCCGTGGGAGGGACCTCGTCGAATTTCCTGGGCGATTCCGCCATGAACATCGATATGCAGGGCCACGATGAGTTTCTTAAACAGAGCCTTGTGTCCAGCTCCCTGTCCGTTCAGAATTCGCCAGGAGGATCAAAGAGCCGGATGAGCCTGAGCCTGAACGATACCAGAAGCGTCTATCTCATCCTCAATCGCGCGGGAGCAAATCTTACCGGCGAGGGGAGCATGAAGGGATTTAATGGGACGGAGACGCTGCTGGCAGTGGGGTCCGTGAGCGGCAATGCCGTTTCTCTGAATATAAATTCCAGCCGCGGAGGAATGCTCGAATTCAGCCTGGCAGCCGAAGGCAGCAGCGTGGCGGGAAATTTCAGCGAGACACTAGCCGATGGAAGGATTGTGCAGGGAGAGGCAACAGGTAGGTGGATGCCAGAGTGAATATGACCGCAGCGGCGAAAATGGTGCGAAAATAGGAATTCCCTGGCCGAAAATGGGCCCGAGATCCGGCTCTACATTTTTGCCCCGGGATTGAACCTCTTCATCATCCGTTTCATGTTCATCTTGCCCATTCCGCCCCTCATCCCTTTGATCGCTTTTTGCATGGCCTGATGGGATTTGAGCAATTCCCGGACCAGCTCGGGTGAGGCGCCGCTCCCCTGGGATATGCGCTTGATGCGCGAGGCGGTGATGATCTTGGGGTCCTCGAGTTCTGCTGCAGTCATGGAGTCCATGACCACCCGGTACTTGTCCAGCCGGTCCTTGGTCATCTGATACTCTTTGTCCGAGAGCTCGACTCCCATGCCCCCCAGGGGCAGCATCTGCATGATCTGCTTCAATGGCCCGAGCTTGTTCATGGCCTCCATCTGCTGGTACATATCCCGGAGGGAGAACTTGCCCCGCATCAGGGACTCGACATCCACCTCCTGCTCCGTCTGCACCTCCTGGGCCCGCTCGATGAGGGTTTTGATGTCGCCCATGCCCAGCATGCGGGAGATGAACCTGTCCGCCTCGAACTTCTCCAGGTCCGCCGGGGTCTCGCCCACGCCGATGAAGGCCACCGAGGTTTTGGTCTCCGCCACCGCGGACAGCGCCCCGCCGCCCTTGGCCGTGCCGTCGAGCTTGGTGATGATAACCCCGGTGATATTGACCGCCTCGTTGAATGCCCGCGCTTGATCGCTGGCCTGCTGGCCTAAAGCGGCGTCCATCACCAGCAGCTTCTGCTCGGCGTTTACCACCGCATGGATGTCCTTCATCTCCTGGATCAGGTCCCCCTCCAGGGCATGCCTCCCTGCAGTGTCCACAATCCGGATGTCGTACTTCTTGGTGGCCTCCAGGCCGTTTCTGGCCACCGCCGGGGCATCGGGGTTGCCCTTCTCGCCGTAGAAGAATATGCCCTGCTTCTCGCACAGGGCCTTGAGCTGATCAAATGCTCCCGCCCGGAAGGTGTCGGCGCATATCACCGCCGTCCTCAGCCCCTTCCTCTGAAAGAAGGTGGCCAGCTTTGCGGCGGTGGTCGTCTTTCCCGAGCCCTGCAGGCCGACGAGCATGATGTTCTGCTTTTTCAGGGGGATGTCCGCGCCACGACCTACCAGGTTGATCAGCTCCTGGTAGACGATATTTATCACGTGCTCGCGCGGGTTCATCCCAGCAGCGGGCTTCTCGTCAAGGGCTCTGGATTTGATGGTGTTGGAAAGCTGCATTACCAGCTTCACATTCACGTCTGCCTGCAGGAGGGCACGCTGGATCTCCCGCACCGCTTCGTCGACCAGGGCTTTATCGATTTTGTTCGCTGAGGCAATCTTTTTCAGGGCATTGCGCAGCGATCCGCCTAAGTTGTCCAGGACCATAATGCTTCATTTTCCCGTGGTTCTTTAAGCCATATAAATTGTTTCTCCGGGTGAAGAGAATCTCCCTGCCCGGACTACGTCCTCACTGCGGTGGCATTTCCCTTATCCTGTATCTCTCCCTGCCACTTCAAAATGTAACTTCCGGATAGGGTATCGTTCAATAAAACCAGATCCAGATCGCATCCATCATACCTTTGGCCCTGGTACTTTGGCGCAGCGGATTTGACCGCCAGCATAAGACCTTCGCCATCAAATGAGCCACTGGCGGAGACGGAGTTATTGGACTGGCCCTCCCTCAGCTCACCAAAGCCCATCACATTGCTCCCTCCGGAAGCCCATAGGTCCAGGCCCAACGAGACATCACTGCGACCGGCAAACTTCACCGTCCATTTCCCATTAAATTTAGCCGCATCGCCCTTTTGGCTCTCATTGAAAGGCGATCCATCCGAGAATGGATCTTTCTTGCCCTCCACCACAGTGACTTTGGTGGAGGGATCGGACATATCCATAGCTGGGTGGGGTGATCAGGGGCTTGGGCATATCCATGTTCGCCCCGGTGATGCTGGGCACCGCTATGGTTCCCGGATCCAGGGCAAAGACCTGGATCGATAAGCATGATAGAAATATCAGGATAATTGCGATCCACATCATTTTAATTCTCATTTCCGTACACCTCAGCCGGGGATGATATAGGATGGACGGAATTTTAAATGTTTTCCAGTGTGAACCTTCCAGGAACAGAGTGCTGAAAAGATAGGCCTGCACAGCCAAGTATTTATTCCATCCCGCCTATTATACTATAGAAATATGATCCTTCTGCGATCTTTGAATTGACAAAATGGTCACTGCAGCCATTGTAAGGGAGATGAAAGACTATGGGAAAGACCTATTCGACCGGGCTGATAGTATCGCCGGCAGAAATTCAGCATAATATGGCCATGTTTGCCGCCACGGCAAAGCTTCTCAGGGCGGTGGAGCATCCCCGCTCCTTTGACTGGAGGAATTTTGAGGGCAAAAACTATACCACCCCCATTCGCGACCAGGGAAAATGCGGCAGCTGCGTTTCCTTCGCCACTGTCGCCCTGATGGAGTCGATGATGGAAATCACGAAAAAAGACGCCACCTTGCAGCCCGATCTCTCCGAGGCATATCTTTTTCCCCGGGGCGGAGGAAGGTGCGAGTCGGGTGCCCAGTTCGTGCGCATGCTCATGGCAGCGGAGTCAGGGGTATGCGACGAGCTCTGCTGTCCATATGCTGGAGACTGGAAGCCATGCCCTGATTTCAAAAGCCGATTGACTAAAATCACATCCTATAAGACGATATATAGCTCTGACCAGGCCAAAGCCCACATCGCCTCAACCGGACCAATAATGAGCGGACTGGCGGTCTATGCAGACTTCTTCGACCATGACGGCGGAGTCTACAGCCAGGATTACGGGGACTTCGTGGGCAACCACGCCGTTCTGATTGTGGGCTATAATGATGCCGAAGATTGCTGGATCGGGAAGAACTCCTGGAGTACATCCTGGGGAGAGGATGGATGGTTCAAGATCAAGGAGGGAGAGTGCGGCATGGGCTCAACCTTCCCCTTCTATTCCGCAGCCATTGGCACGGGTTCGGTCCCACCCTCACCAGGGGCACCGGACATCACCGCCCCAATAGACGGCACCCTTTATATCACCATGACCAAGGCAAAAACGGGGGATGCGATCTTGCTGGTGAACAATACCGAGGTCGGGCCGTTCACCCTTGGGCCAGACCCTGGCCGCAGGGGAGTTCAAGAAGGGTGATGCCATCCAGTTTGATCTCAAAGGAATCGCTGATAAGAGCACCTCCTTCCCATCGGGCTGGCGGATCTGGACGTTGAGGATGGGAGGAGGAAAGTATGAGTTCAAGGTTCAGGTGAAGTAGTCTCTCCAGAAGATCAGCCGTGAGGTTTCCGGATTCGGTCGATCTGATCAGAGTGGACGATAACCGGGGGGTGAGGGGTTGAAAAGGCATATCCTTCACCTTCCTCTCCTTTTTGAAGGATAACCACAAGGTTTATTATCATTATGGTTTGATTCGCCATCATCCGTGATGAGATGGCATTCAGCTCCCACGATACGGTATTCGCAAATTCGATCGATGGCTGCATTTCTGCCAGATCTATAAAAACAAGGGCGAGATGCTCGTTTAGGAGGATTAACATGACAAAAATTTTTAATATATTGATCATGGCAATCATGCTGGCTATGACAATGCCCGCAATTGCCCAGCTGCCCTCTGCAGCAGTGCAAAGCAATCTCGAAGATGTGCCGACGATAAACAGGAGCACAATAAATCCGTTTGATCCAGGATATGTCTGGAATAATCCATATGCTGTGCGTCTCTCAGGAATAAATCCGACCGTATTCGATAACATTGCCTTCGCCAAGAACCCAGGTGGCCTGGCATCTGCTACCTACACCCAGAGCATCAATGAATTCCTGAGCTACGATCCGGATGCTGGCAAGAGCAATATCACTGTAAATGCGGCTAAAGTGGGACTTACGGCAAAAACGGCATACGTAGGAAGCAGCGTATCCCAGAGCAAGGCAGCAGCACAGGTCTCCCCTGCAGCACAGACTGTCCCAACTGCACAGAATGATACCGTATAACTGAGCTTGTGCCAGAACTGAGCATGAGCCAAAGAAGAGGTCTCCTGAGAGGTCAGGCAGAACCTCATGACTATTTTTGCCGCGCCGCGATATCCTCCCAAGTGGGAATTGTGGGGGTCTGACTACTCCATATCGCCCTCTTCCACCGCTTCCCTGGGGGCAAGCATCAGATCGTTGAACAGCAGGATCTCAATCACCTGGGCCACATAGCGCCTCTGCTGAAATCTCTGGATATCCTGGTTCATCTTCAGCTCGGCTTCCACCTGCACCCGGATCAGGCTGAGCCTCATATCCCTTTGCTCCTCCTCCTTGATACACAGGCCGCATATCTCTTTGAGCAGCCAGGGGAGCCTCATGGGATTATGCAGCGCCCTTGCCACGAGAAGGATATAGCCCTTCGGCTCTTTCACCTCATCCTCTCCAGTGAGCAGCATCAGGTCTTCAAGAGAGAACTTCTCATTATTTATCGTTATGCTGTTATTCAAATAAAATCACCTTGCAATATCCTCTCGCAGAGGCGGAGGTCCTCTGACAACATTCACATTCACTGCCAATTCGATCCTCTCCATTATCAGATGGTAGTCCTCCTGCTCTCTTTCGATCTTTTCACCGTCCAGCACATTTATCCCCGAGGGGACGATCAGCTGGCCCTGGTAATTGAAAAGGGAATCGGGCCGGCGGCCCAGACGGCGGTGCAGCTCCAGTGGAGTATGGGTGGAGAGAGCGGGCTCAGGACGACCTTCGTAGACATCGATTATGCTATCGATAAGATCGCTGGTGATCAGGGGCAGATCGGCCATGATGATCAATATGGGATCGAGAACTTCTGCCGCCTTCACCGCACTGATCATATCCGGGACAAAGCCCATTCCCGGGGTGTCCACCACTGAAAGCCCCCATTCCAGAGCCCAGGCCCGGGTCAGGGGCACATTATCAGTGGTGGCGACATAGATCCTATCCACAGAGCTATCCTCCAGGGCCAGGGCCACATACTCGATCAGCTTCCGTCCGAAGATGGTCACCATGGGCTTCTCGCCTCTGTTCAGACGCGAGCCGCGGCCTCCGGCCATCACCAGAGCGTCCAGGGGAGAACACCTCCTAAGGCCAGGGCAGCCGCCAGAGCGGTAACTCTGGCCAGTTCGTTTGTCGCACCTATACCGTCGCCGCTGGCCCCTCCGAAGTTCCTCTTCGAAGCCCGCACCATGTAATGGGCAGCCAGCTGGGCCGAGGCCAGGACCGCCAGGCCCAGAGGCCCCAGAACGGCTGCGCAGATGAATGCGGATATGACAAGGCCGATTAGAAAATGCCTCCGGTCCGTCCGGTCAATCATTATCTGCCCGAATCCCTTCTGCAGGGAGGTGGAGAAAGCGGCAAAGGATATCATGGCCTCTTTGGCACTGACCTCGGCCGCGAGAACCGCCAGGGGAAAAAGCCCCACCGGCAGGCTGGACAGGACGGCAAATGCCGCCAGGATGATAACGACGATATAAAGCCCTCCCCCGGTCCCCATGTATACGTCCTTCATGGCGGCGATCTTCTTCTCCCTCGTGCCGTGAGCGATCACACCATCGGCAAAGTCCGCCAGGCCATCGATGTGGTTTATGCCGCAGAGCCAATAGATGGCGACTATCACCACGACAGCGGCCAGGCTAGCCGGAAATGCCTGCAGAGCAATGAAGGATACCGCTCCCAGGATCGACCCTATGACCATACCCACCAGGGGGAAGACATAAACATGGTCCATCAGGGCCTCGACTCCCTCCATGGATATTCCCACCGGTATGGTGGACAGCCAGCCAAAGCCGGATTTGAGGGCGAAAAGGAGGTCTTTCAATTGCCGATCCCCTGAGCGTGCGCGGCCCTGGTGTACATATTGGCTGAGACTCCGCCGATCAGGCCGGCCATTGCATCATCCAGAAAGGGGCCCAGCCGGGCGAGTATTCCCGGTTTAGCCTTGTCATAGCGCACATAATCGAACAATCCCTTATAGCCTCCCACATACTTGGCTATGCTCAGGCCCAAGACCTCGTCCGCGATAAGGCAGGTCAGGTCGTTCTCATAGTCGGACGAATTCAGGTTGGGAAGGTTGCATCTCTCCCCCTCCGACTCCAGGAGGACAGCGGCGTAGATGAGCAGAGCCAGGTTGGGGTCGGATAGGGCAAGGTCCATCTCCTGCCGGAATACCGTTTCCGCTCGCTCGCGCGTCTCCACCCCGGGATGGGGGAAGTATAACGCCATTGCTGCAGATACGATCTCCTCCTCTGTGATTCCCCTGCCATTCAGCACATCTCTAATATCTCTGGATGCCATGGTAGGGCATGCATGGCTCGGGTAGGATAAAAGAATATCCCGATATCGCGAAGTTTATAAGGGCTGATGATCGATATATGTAAGAGGAAAATCCATGAAGACCATGGTCAAGATTTTTGTAGATCACGAGCATCTCGTCAGAGTCATCAACAGCTTGACGGAGCTGGGGATCACCGGCTTTTACCTCATCGAGTACCAGGGAATGGCTCCCACCAGCTGGAAAAGCTTCCGGCTGAGCGAGGATCCTGATATGGCTTTAAAGGCCATCCGGGACCATTCTGAACCCGGTGTCATGGTTAATACCGTAGTGGGATCAGACAAATGTCAGCAGCTCATAAGGCAGCTCGAGGAAGCTTTAAAAGGGATAAGGTTCACCATCATCGGGCACCAGGTTAATTCCATAAAGGTGAAAGGAGACGATACTACTCATGCAGAACCTAAATGACGAGGTGGAAGCTGCCCTGGGTAAGATCAGGGAAGGCCTTCGCGTAGATGGCGGAGACGTTGAGCTGGTTGACATCACTGATGGCATTGTGACCGTAAGGCTGCAGGGACACTGCGCAGGCTGTCCCTTCTCCCAGATGACACTGAAGAACTTCATCGAGAAAGAGCTCATGAAGAGCGTCAAAGGGGTAAAAGGCGTACAATCCGCCTAGATATGCAAGGTATTGATTGTAGCATATCGATGGATAGCCCAAACTGCTGAGCTTTATCTGTCGAAGGTGGCCAAGGAGTCTGATATATGTTCCCAACTAAGAAGGTACAGAGTCTGGTAGGAAGCAAGATTCAGGTGGAGATGAAGGGATCACCGCGGTATGTCCTGGAAGGTGTTCTCAACAGCGTGGACGAATACTTGAACCTCCATCTGCTGGAGACCGTGGAGTTGATCGGTGGCGAGAAGACTCGCTCTTTGGGATCGGTTATCCTGCGAGGCAATAACATCATTCTAATCAGCCCGGTTGAGTGAGAGGTAAGGGATGTCTGTCGAGGAAGCATTAGATTATATTAAATCGCATCCTGAGGGAGCTTTGCAAAGCGACCTGTGGAAAGCTCTGAAGATCGATTCACGCAAATGCTCCCGCATTGTGGCCAAGCTCCTCAAAGATCGCTTTATCACCAGAGAGGTGGAATCGGTCGACGGTATCAGGACGTATAGGCTTTTTTGCGTAAGCAGGCCCGGCGGCAGACGTTTCGATCCCCTTATGGCTGTGGATGCCTTCGAGCCCTGTGCAGGTTGCATCGAGGAGTGCATCCCCGAGCACTGCGCCAGCCTCAGCGAGTGGATATTCTCCATTGTGATGAGCTCTGAAGAGGAGACTCCTTCTGAGACCATTCGAGGAGACGAGGGCAGGCAGGCATTGGGCTCGCACTCATAATAATAACGCAAAGAGAAATCAAACTGCGTGTGGCCACCCCACCCAAAGGATAGGGTATAATTCGGGCCGCACGCCCTCACGCTCGGTTTTATGGAAATACGAAAACCGGGAGAGGGTTCACTTCAGCCCCAACTTAGATGTTGGGGTATTCGTGACCCTTCACGCTCCCGATGCAATAAGCAACCAGGATCTCGCTGCAGATCGATAAAAATAAGATAATGAAATTCAGGTGCTTATCTGATCTGCGCCGAATCCCTTCTTGACCAGGATATCCTTTATCCTCTGGATATGGTTGCCCTGAAGCTCGATCAGGTTGTCCTTTACCGTCCCGCCGCAGGCCAGCTTGGACTTCAGATGGGTGCACAGCTCTTGGAGATCGATCTCATGGGGATCAATGCCCTGAATAACTGTCACCTCTTTACCATACCTGCGCTTTTGGACTTTGACTACAATCCTTTGCTGCTCCTTGGCAACCTCCTCGCAGATGCATAGCTCCTGGGGAAGGCCGCAGACGGCACACATTTGAGAACTCATTTGGTGACAGTTACCTCCATAAATGTACCTGAATAAAGCGGATTATGCTATTAAAATCTGATGGTGAGGATCAGCGCTTGGTCCGCCCCTGCCGGCGTATCTCATTGATCTTTCTTGATACTATCTCCAGCAGGAATATCAAGAGAGCAAAAAGTAGCAGAGCATCTCTTCTGGATGTCCTCTCCTGCACAGTTCTCTGGCTGGTCCGGGCCGCTTCCGCTATCAGACTCCTTGCCGCCTCCTCCTCAGTGAAGACCTTGCCCCCATTGGCCATGATTAGCCCCGAAAGCTCCGGATTGAATCCGATATATCTGTACTCCAGAGGATAGTTCACCGCCACACCATAATCTCCAATATAATAGATGCCAGTGCTGTTGGGAGTGAATGTCGCCAGGTATCTGTTGTCTCCGATCTTCTCCACCTCTGCCTCCGGGAGGCTGGGCCGGGAGGTGCTGGCAATGGTGATCTGCAGGGGGCTGTCCTGCCAGCCATCCTCTGCCTCCACTCTGTCCGTCTCCGGCCGGGGGTCTCCCACCGCCCAGTTGACTGCGGAGGAGATCAACTGAGAGCTGGGACTGCTGTAGAGCTGACCGGCCCAGGCGTTGCCGTTGTCCGTGGTGAGGGCGGCAACCCTGCCCAGGCCGTAGCGCCATACAGTGAGAACGGGCTTGCCATCGGCCAGTGCCACCAGCTTCAAAGAGCCTGGTTTGGGTGTGGCATCATTAAAGCCGGTAATAGTGGCGTTCATCTCCAAGTCGGCGGTGATATAGTGATTCTTATTGACCACGGCCAGGGCATAGGTGGAGAGGTTTTTCTCCGGCAGGCTGGGCTCCTCAGATAGAGGGGCACTGATGGTGGTCAGAGAGTCAGGATAGACAAAAGCGGTGAACTCAGAGCCAGTGTTGCTGGCGATATCCGGGAAGCTCCCGGTCATGCCGGGGAAGGCCTGGACCTGAATCAGCCTGGTGGTGATGTTCATCTCCCGGATCAGTTCTTTGGATCGGGCCACCACCTCCTCATAGTTCTGCAGGTTTCCGTCCGAAAGGACGATCATCTCCCCCTCGCCTCCGCTTGCCTGGATCATATCATGCGCCAGCTCCAGTCCCGAGTCCAGGTAGCTGTTTTCCGTTCCCGTGGGGGCGAGAGTGGTGATCCTGTCTGCGAGGACGGTCTGGCTCCGGGAGAGGGGAACGGGATCGATCACATTGTAGGCCCGGGTGCCAAAGACCACCAGTCCCACGTTATAGTCCTGGAACTGCGGGGACTTCAGTAGCTCCACTGCCAGGGCTTTTTCATAGTCGAGCAATGTGGTGCCGTCTTTGGTTTGGGTAGAAAGCAGGCTGAAGGAGATGTCCAGGACGAATATGAGGGTCTTGCCCCCCTCAAAACGACTGGGGAAGGACTGCACTGGAAGGAACTTCTCCAGAGTGGAGTTGCGGTATTCTCCCAGATCAAAGGAATCCTTGCCCCCCACCACCACCAGGCCACCTCCCTCGCGCACATAATCCTCCAGCCGGTCGAGGCTTGCGCTATATTGAGCATCATCAATGATTATGGACTTGTAGCCCCGCAGATCGGAGGGGAGCTCGGAGACCGCAGTCAATTTGTAGAGCTCTCTCGCGTTCTGGGCAAGGGGGGAGTCGGCCGGGGAGAGGAAGAGAACCTCAGGCTTTGGAACGACATATATCGACTTCAGATAGACATCGTTTATAGGCTGCATATCCGGGGCGATCTCCGCTCGCAGGATATGGTTTCCCGTCTCCAGGAAGGAGTGAGAGATCTTGATGGAATCGCTCCCATTGGCCAGGATCTGGTCGCTGTAGATCTGCTTCTCATCAGCATAGACGGATAAGGGGCCGCTGTAGTTCAGAGAGGTCCTGACCATCACCCGGAAAGGATAGTCCCCTCCCAAAACGGCGGTGTTGGCACCGGATATCTCTACACCTGCATCTGCTCTGGCCGGATCGAAGGAGAGGGCGAAGACCGTGGTATTGGAGGCTCTGGCCAGGGCCAGGGCGTCCGCCAGCGATCGGCCGCTATTGCTGTAGCCGTCCGTCACCAGGAGGATGGTGCTCCCGGGAAGAGCATGCTGGAGGATCCTGTCCCCCAGAGGGGTCGAGTCGCCGGAGAAGGAGCGGATGGAGGCGCTTGTCAGATCGGCAACTCTGGCCGCCACATCTGGATCGAATACCGCCATCGAGCCGGTCTTATCGTCCAGGACGGTGATGCTCGGCTTTTGCGACTGGACGACCTGGGTCTGGACAAAGTATGGATTGGCCGCCGCGGCCAGTATCAGGCAGAATATCAGCAGCCTGGAGAGGGCTAATATCTTGTTTTTGGCCCGGAGGTGGATGTAGACCAGCCCCAGCACGGCTAATGGTGGCAGGGCCCAGAGAAGCTCCGGCCGGGCAAAATAAAGATCCTGAATCATGTCTCTCTCCTCCAGCGCATGATTAAAAGCTCCAGGATGATGGCCAGGGCGGCCAGGGCTATCACCCAGAGGGATAGGTCCTTCTTTACGGTGGCATTGCCGACCTCTCCCAAAAACTCTCCCCCCTCAAAGTCCCGGCTGCGGAAAAGGGAGGACTCGGTGGGGTTGTACATGTTCGCCGCCACTGCCCGACCCAGGAAGCGATAGACTCCCACCTGGTCTAAGCTTACGGTGCTGGCGAAGAGGTTCCCTCCGGGGGCCTGGATGGGGCCCTGCTCACCCAAAGCGATGACTTCGCCGGTCTTCCGGTTGGAGTCCTCAATATCGGGGACTCCGGTCATCCAGTTGACCATCTGATACCAGAATATGGGGTACTCGGGGCGCAGATAGAAGTCCGAGTCCATCTCCAGGCCGTTATAGACCACAATTCCCTCGCCCAGCCGCCAGTAGGAGAGGATGGGGACCCCATTGGCCTCCACTATGGTGGTGGAGCCCCGGCGAGGAGCAGCTTCCGGGTAAGCATAAATTCCGATCTCATCGAAGTGCAGGCCTTCAGCGAACCCAGGATTTCTAACCCACAGGCTGGCCGGGCCGGATAGCTTTCCCGTCACCCTGGCCGGAAGGTACTCCGGATTGCTCAGCTCCGAAGAGATATAGATCACCCTGCCCCCGTCGATGTAGCGGTTCAGCTCGCCGTCCACGGAGGCATTCTTTGCCAGGACGATCAGATCGAAGTCCGAGTATCTGCCCGAGGTCATCACATCCACATTGGGCAGGGACTGGAGGGCTTTTAGCGCTGGCCCTGGCTCGCCCAGATAAAGGACATTCTTCTTCGCCAGGCTGGGGACATATACATAGGCCTGGTTGTCCCAGGAGATGGCGTCCTCCAGCTCCAATGAGATCTGATTCACTCCGGGATAAGCAGTGAAGGATAGGTAGTAATCGCCGCCCTGAGGGATCTGGGCCGCCTGGCGGGTAGTGCCTCCCGGACCGGTGATGGTGATGGGCACCGTCTTTGCCGGGCCGTAGTTGTGGACCAGAGCGGTGTGATTGACGTATCCCGTTCCCGGCACATTCCAGCCCTCGGTCAGGGCGATGTTCTCTTTTCCCTGGTATGAGTCGGCAAAGACTATTCCCACCCGGCCGCTGGCCTCGATGAGCCTGCGGGTGACATCGGGGTCGTCTCCCGTCCAGCTGGCGAAGTCCGAGGCCAGCAGGATATCTCCCCCGCTGCCGCCCAGGAGTATGCCAGCCTGGGTCAATGCGCTGGAGAGGTCGGCGGAGACTGCGGCCGGCTCAAGCTGCGATAGAAGATCGCGGGCCTCAGCCTGGCTGCCCTCGACCAGGACCGTTTCAGGCATGTTCTTGGCCAGGATGATGCTGATTTTCTCATAGCGGTCCAGGTTTGGATCGATGAGATTCAGGGCAGCGGAAAATGAGGCCTGCATGCTGGCCGAGCCGTCCAGAACCACCACCAGGTGGCTGCTTGCCGGTCCCTGCTCTTCGATGTAGGGCCCGGCGGCAGCCAGGGAGAGAGAGCACAGGGCCAAAAGCTGCACCCAGAAGAGGGGATCGCTTATCAGACGGCTGAGCACAGCGGTGCGCTTCGCCTCCCCCTCACGCAAAAACAGGGTGGAAGAGAAGCGGACCTCCTTTGGCCGGGGCCGGATGAGGTAGATTATCACCAGAGGTATTATTCCGAGGAGGCCCAGGAGGGCGGTGGGGTTGCTGAAGGGCATTGAAAAGACAATTCCTGAAGAAGTATGAAAAGCTTTGCGCAGGCAATAAATATGATCGAGATTGAGGCAACTATTGTATCCATCCCAAACTGAGGTATCTGGTTATGGTCAGCGCCATGGAACTTTATATGCTATTGCCCAAGACCAACTGCAAGAAGTGCGGGCTTCCCACCTGCATGGCTTTTGCCGTGGGCCTTCTGGGCCGGGAGAAGAAGCTGGATGAGTGCACTCCACTAATTGAAGAGAAGAAGTACGAGGCCAAGCTCGCCAAGCTGAGGGAGATTGTGGCTCCGCTGGAGAGCGCCTCGGATACCGGCCTGGTCATTCATCCGGAGAAGTGTTTTGGCTGCGGCAACTGCGTTATCGCCTGTCCGGTCAATGTGGCGGCTGAGCCCACCAGGTGCGGCGCGGGCCTCGGTCCGGAGAGCGAGAAGGTCATCTTGCGGGTGGAGGATGGCGTGGTGAAGGCCTTCAATCTTGAGGAGTGCCGCCGATTCGGGCCCAATAAAATTCTCTGCAATGCCTGTACTGCCACCTGCCCGAGCAAGGCCATAGAGTTCGTCTGAGGTGATTTGTATGACCGACTACAACTACAAGAGCTGCACAGGCTGCGCGCTCATCTGCGAGGATATCCTTTACCCGGATAAGGAAGCTGTCCCCCAGGCAAGAAACATCTGCCGAAAGGGGCAGGCCCATTACCAGAGCCTATTTGCCGAAAGGACTAAGCCCATGATCGAGGGCCGGGATGTCTCCCTGGACCAGGCCATCGCCCGAGCGGCAGAGATTTTGAAGGATGCCAAGTCACCCCTGATTTACGGCTGGTCAAACTCCTCTTCCGAGGCTCAGGCGGCGGGAATGGATCTGGCGGAGAGGATTGGCGCTGCTGTTGATGATCCCTCAACCTATTGCGAGGGCATCTTCATGGAAATGGTCCTGGCGGGAAAGGTTCCCAGCTGCACTTTAGACGACGTGCGCAACTATGCCGACACGTCCATATTCTGGGGTTCAGACCCCTCCAGCAGCCAGCCCCGCCATCTGTCCCGGTTCTCCTATTTCCCCAGGGGCGAGAAGAGGCAGAAGAGCTACGAGGAGGAGAGGACCTGCATCGTGGTGGATGTGAGGGAATCTCCCACTGCCAAACTCTGTCCCGACACCACCTACCGGATCGGTCCGGGTGAGGATCTCCAGTTTTTGGAGGCGATGCTGAATGTGCTGGAGGGGAAGATTCCCAAGTTCGGGGACAAGAAGAAGATGATCGAGCTGGGGAGCATTCTTAAGAAGACTGAGTACGGGGTGATCTTCCCCGGCAGGAGTATGCTCCAGTCCCTGCAGGGCAAGATGGAGCTATTCTCTGATTTAATGGCCCGGCTGAATGAGGTCACCACCTTCAAGGCCATTCCAGTGGCAGGAGGGTTCAACACCCGCGGGTTCAACCAGCTATTGCTTGACCGGACGGGATATGTTAAGGGGGTGTCATTTCAGCATGACAAAGGGGAGGTTCTTCACCGCTCGGAGGACACCCTCGCCGGGGCGGCGAAGAGGGCTGATGCCCTCCTGGCCTTAGGCTCTGACCCGCTGGCAGAGCTGCCCGTGGGCGTGGCCAGGGCTCTGGCCAAGGTGCCCATCATCGCCATAGATTCGTGCCGGTCTATCACCTCCGATGCTGCTTTAGTGGTCATACCGTCCGCCATCTCCGGCCTGGAGGCCGGGGGGACGGCCATCCGAACGGACGGGATGAAGGTGAGCTTAGAGCCATTTATGAAGACGGAAAGGCTGGCAGAAGAGCAGATTCTGACCAGGATTATGGAGGCGATGTAAATGGCAGTGGAAGTTAAGATCGCCACCTACGAGGATATCTTCCAGTATGAGGCGGAAAGGAAAGGGATGCACTCCGATGAGTGCCTTCAGCTCAGCGCCCAGATCCTCATGGACAAGGAGGACCTGGCAAATCTGGGGGTGAAGGACGGGGCGCGGGTTTCCGTGGAGAATGAGATGAGGCAAGTTGGTGCTCGTGGCCAGGGCGTCTGGGGATAAGGCTCATCCGGGCGTGGCGTTCATGATCGAAAGCCCGTGGTCCCATCAGCTGGAGGACGACGAGCCGTGCAGGCACGGTGCCCTGGGGTTCAAAGGTATATCAGCCACGGTCACACCCTCTCAGGATAATGTGACTGCACTGTCCGAGATTGTGCAGAGGATAAAAGAGTAAGAGTGAGGTGCAGAGCATGAATCTCATCTCCATAGCCGACCTCTCCCGAGAGGATATTCTGCAGCTGATCCAGAGCGCTGAGGCCTTCCGGGCCAGGCGCGGCCAGCACGGCCAGCCGCTGGAGGGAAAGAGCCTGGCCATGATCTTCGAGAAGCCCTCCACCAGGACCCGGGTCAGCCTGGAGGTGGCAGCCTGGGAGCTGGGCGGCCATCCGCTATACCTATCGGCAAACGAATTGCAGCTGGGCCGGGGGGAGACCATTGCCGATACGGCCCGAGTTCTCTCCCGATATGTGCATGGCATCACCGCCCGGGTCCACTCTCACGGCACTGTGCTCCAGCTGGCGGAGCATGCGTCCGTGTCCCGTAGTCAATGCCCTCTCCGACTGGGAGCATCCGCTGCAGATATTGGCGGACCTGCAGACCATTCGCCAGAACTTTCAGGCTCTGGATGGCCTGCGGATCGGCTGGGTTGGGGATGGGAACAACGTCTGCAACTCCCTGATCCTGGCCTCGGCCATCCTGGGGATGGAGATCACTGTGGCCTCCCCGCCAGGGTACCAGCCCAGGCCTGCGATACTGGAAGAGGCCCGCGCCCTGGGGGGAAGCCCGCGGGTGGTCGAGGAGCCGGAGGAGGCGGCCGGAGGTGCGGACGTTTTGGTCACCGACACCTGGGTCTCCATGGGGGATGAGGCGGAGGAGGCGGAGCGCCTGCGGGTATTCGGACGGTATCAGATCAACTCCGAACTCATGGCCGCTGCGGCGGAGGGGGCTATTGCCCTGCACTGTCTGCCCGCCCACCGGGGGCAGGAGATCACCGATGAGGTGATGGACGGGCCCAGGTCCCGGGTATTCGATGAGGCGGAGAACCGGATGCACACCAGCAAAGCAGTGATGGCCTGGCTGATGGGAGAGAAGCAGTGCGAGAAGTGAGGTGTTCCATGATCCACATCACTGCAAAAAGAGCCTGCCGGTACAAAGATAAGCTGGATATGGTTTTTAAGAGAGCGGGACAGGTGCAGGAGTGGCTGGCGGAGGTCTCCGAGGACGATTTTTTAGAGGACGACAAGACCAAGCTCGCAGTCTACAAAGCCTTTCAGGAGGCAGTAGAGGCCAGCCTGGATCTGGTGGCGATGATGTGCAAGGATCTGGGCATAACATCTCAGGATGATTACAGCAACCTGGAAAGGCTCGCTGCTCTTTCCGCCCAGTCCCGAGAGGTTCTCATCGAGGCCAATGGCCTTCGCAACCATCTGGTCCACAGGTACAATCGGAGAGACGATCTTGTAGCCATGCAGAGCATGAAGGATCTGGAGGGCGGGATTGTCGCCTTCGGAGAGGAGGTGGAGGGATGGCTGGAGAGGTCGTTAGCGAACGGCTAGGAAAAGAGCTGCAGTTTCTGGCAGAGCCCTCCTGGGAGAAGAGGGTTTTAGGAGTGCTGCTCTACGGCTCCTGGGCGCGGGGCGATGCCGGGCCGGATAGCGACATAGACCTCTGCCTGGTGGCCCCGGAGGCAGAGGATAGGGCAGGGCTGTGGAGGGAGTTCGTCTCCCATCTTCGTTCCGAGAAGTACGACCTGAGAATCTTCGAGATCCTGCCGCTGCATATCAAGATGGCAGTGATAGAAGAGGGTATTGGTTCTCTGGTCCCGGGATATTCTGGAGCTTTATGAGTACTTTTATCCCTTCCGGCGGGAGTGGGATGATCAGAAGCACAGGCACGATCTCTCCCCCGGGGAGATGAGAGAGCTGATAGCGGCGGCCAGGAGGGCGCGCAAGGGCGGCGGGCCTGAAGGGATCGCAGAAGGATAGATAGCGTTGAGCCCTATTTTCTTTTCTTTGTGCCTATTTGTCTCGGGTGAAATCGGGATGCTCAGGCCTCACCACAAAGGCACGAAGGCACAAAGGAATATTTTCTGCAGTACACTACCCGCGCAATTATAGCGAAGAGCCCCATAATCCATTGGCTTCGATATGTTTTTATCCACCGCGAAGCAATGAAGGCCAAGTCCCGTACTACCAAGGGCGAGATTATCAGAAAGTCGATAGCAAGCGCGGGGGTTGCCAAGTGGTTAAAGGCGCAGGGCTTAGGACCCTGTCACGAAGGTGTTCGCGGGTTCGACTCCCGTCCCCCGCATAGATATTATAAGACATGTCAAATGAGAATATCGTGGAAGAATCTTCTGATCCGGATTCGAGCAAAGCTCCTTCACAATCTGTAACTGCAGTTATTGAAGTATTTAAGCTAATAATGATAGTTTTGGCATGGATCACTATTTTCTGGATAGGAATCATGTCGCAGGTAAGAGATCTCGGGCCTGAGGCGAGAGTCGTTGCTGGATTATTCATTATGTTTGGGATTACTTTCATTAATGACCACTGGAAACGCGAGAATAGGAGAGGTTACTTGAGCATAATCTATTACACGGTATCTGCTATGGGGGCCATAACAACAATTAT
This sequence comes from Methanotrichaceae archaeon, assembly GCA_963813075.1. Taxonomy (GTDB): domain Archaea; phylum Halobacteriota; class Methanosarcinia; order Methanotrichales; family Methanotrichaceae; genus Methanothrix. The sequence continues at coordinate 406,549 of CAWEXU010000030.1, read as the reverse complement.
AGGATTTATCATCTTCGCGGCTTCATTTGAACAGATAGTAGGAGTCCCAATTGGAGCTCCATAAAGACTATTTATTGAATGAATGGTGAGTCTAGATATTTTTAGCCGGCCCCACAAGTAGTAGTCAAATTATGTGAGATGTTGTGTCTTGCTCGCGAGCGTTAATACGAGAAAATTCTCATATTTATATCGAAAGCTTTTTCGTGTGATAGATCTCACCATCATTTCGTAGAGGAAAATCCGTTGATATGCTCAGAAACTCATATAGACTGACGGATGGGCTATAGTTATGGCTAAAAGTTTCACCTCAAATTGGATGAAAGCCGTTGCTCGTGAGGCGGCTCGGGCTAGTCGTGAAGCAGAAACCAATCGCAAAAGACTATTAAAAGCACAAGCAGCTCAGCTCAAGGCAGCAGAACGGCAAAGGAAACAAGCTGAGATAGCGGCAAGACGCCAGATGGCCCAATCAGAGAAGGAAAGAAAGCAACTGGAGAAAGAAGCTAAGCAGCAATATGTTGCTGGCCGAATCGAAGAAACTGAAGAGAAAAATGAAGCAAATGCTAATTATATTTTAGAGCTAAGCAAAATCTTAGAACATACACTCGACATTGATGATACTATTGAATTCGACTCCTTGAGAGTGAAAGACGAATTTCCGCCTTTTACACCGCCGCAAGAATTAATAATGGTAGTTCCTCGCCCAGATAAGCAAGATTATTTGAAGAATGTTAAATCAATGGGATTCCTTGAAAACGCTTTGGGCATGAAAGGCCGACATCAGCGTGAAACTCAAGCAGCAGAAGCTGAATATGATAATGCAGTCAAAGCATATGACGCACTTGAATGCGAGAAGAAGTCTAAACTTGAGCAATTAAAAACAGAATACGATAGCAATCACGAAGCATTTTTGAGAAAGGTGCAGCAACGCGATCAAGAAGTAAGTGAGCTAGAGGCTGCATATAAATCTGGAGATCCATCTGCCATAAAGACCTATACGACAATGGTACTTGAACGCTCTGAATACCCTGAAGGATTTACAAAGAGTTTCCGACTGGCTTATGCGCCGGAATCAAAAGAGATGGTAGTCGAATACGAGTTACCGTGGATCGATGTTATCCCTAATGTAGCAGAATACAAATACAACAAATCAAAAGACGATGTTGTGGAAAAGCCAGAAAGCCAAGCGAAATGAAAGCATTGTATCAAGATATTGTAGCTGCAATTACCATTCGTACCATCCATGAAATTTTGGAAGCTGATCAAGGCAATCACATCCAGGTTGTCACGTTTAACGGTTTTGTCACAACGACTGATCCAGCAACTGGAAAAGACGCTCACCCCTGCTTAATTTCTGTAAGAACAACGAAAGATAGCTTTAATGAATTAAATCTAAGTCGGATTGATAAGCTGGTATGTCTACGTAATCTTGGTGCACAGGTGTCATCTCGTCCTGATGAGCAATTGCCTGTAAAGCCTGTTGTCGAATTTGATATGGTTGATAAGCGCTTTATCGAACAAGGTGATGTTTTAAGCGGCATTGATTCAAGGCCAAACCTGATGGATTTAACCTACGGTGAATTTGAAAATCTGACAAGTAATCTATTTGGTAAGATGGGGCTAGAGAGTAAGCTGACCCGCGCATCAAAAGATGGTGGAGTAGATGCAGTAGCATTTGACATTCGCCCTATCCTTGGCGGCAAAGTGGTAATTCAAGCCAAGAGATATAAAAATACCGTGGGTGTTTCTGCAGTGCGTGATCTATATGGCACAATGATGAATGAAGGGGCGAGCAAGGGTATTATTGTGACAACCAGCGGGTACGGTCCTGATGCATATGAATTCGCAAAGGATAAGCCTCTTGAACTAATTGATGGTGGCGGGCTGCTCTACTTGCTTGACCAAGTAGGAGTCAAGGCTAAAATCATCATGCCTGAAGAATAGCTCTCCTTTACACCCGGCTGGAATCTGAGGAACCAATATTATATAAAATAAAATGAAAATATACAGAGAGGATCGCATGAAGCTATCTCTTATAAAGAATCAATCTGAAAGTAATATTCTGTGGAAAAGACAAATATTGTATTCGTTGTCTGCAAGAGCGGAATTAACCGAAGAAGAAACCGAATTAATGAATAAATATAAATTAAAAAAGATCGATATTGTCTTCAATACAAATAGATGAAAAGCACGAACAAAACATAACTATGGAAATGCTAATGATAGGTTGTATCTTTGAGAATGAATTAATTAACCGGATCCTTGCAATAGAGCAAGAAATAAAGAATTCATGTCAAATATTTAAGACACATATGGATGTGCGAAAAAATTTTTATGGTGAGGAAATCATAGAATACTAATATTTTAAAAAGATTGAAATTACACGAGATTTCCGTGCCCCGGTCCAACAGAGCCCATAAATTTCTGATTATGTTTCACCGTGAGCCTGCCGACTATGTCGAGATCTCCAGAAGGATATACGAAGAGCAGAGCATTGAAGAGATCTTTGATCGGGCGAAGAAAGACGCACATCGCATTGAAGCGGGATTTCGCCCTCCTGCAATGCCATATTCAAGTCCTTCTGAATTAGGAAATGACGCCAACATAAAAATCTTCTTTCATCTCAACACCCATCCTCGTGGCCTCCTTCATAGCTCGCCAACTCTTTCATAAGGAATATCCTCCCATCAAGTTAAGAGTCTTCATAAAGCTATGGAGTTCTTAAAGGTATACGCTTGCCTTACTTGGATAGCTTGACCGCAGAGGAACTCATGTTATTTGCTTTAGTAGCTAAGCTCTATGCGATCCAGGATCTTCAGGGCCTTGTTACTCTCTTAGCTAGAGGGATGCTACGATCCGATCCACAACTCATAAAAGCCTTCTGAAGATAGCAGGTCTTGATCACTCATCTATATAGCTATCCCTCAACTGAATACCTGCAAGCTTAGCATCCTGTTCCTTTAATCTATTTCAATGCCATGATCCTATCCAATATTTCATCCAGAGACTTACTGGTGTTGCCTTCATCTTTAGCATATTTCAAAATCGTCGTGATTACACTTGGATATCTTTATTGCATGCTTTCGTTTTGCAATACAAAATTCAACTTGGCATCTTCCGAGACATTTCTCAAAAACTTCATGACCAATTTCAGTCTTCCAAGGTGCTCTCCAATTCTGTTTTAAAGCTGGCAAAATTCTCTTCTATATATTCAGGCCAATCCTCTTCTTTCTTACCCATTAATCTGAGAAGCTTATGGTTTTCCTTTGGATCTGGCTTTTTGTCCAGTGGACGTCCACATTCTTTGCATATGCCTTGCGTTTCCCCTTTACCGAAATCTCCATCCCAAATTATATATAGTGGAATATTTAAATTATTAAAAATAATATATGGTCTACTAATATTTGTCTTGCCGCCGCAAGGAATCACTGAGAAACCATTACCTTCAAGATCATAGCCCTTTGCTTTGGCTATACCTAATATGGCTGCTCGGTCATCTTCTCCTTCGACCAGGATCGCAACATCTGCAAAAAAACCTTCATTCATCCATGGAGTCATGATGGTCTTAAGCCGAGGCAATGTCGTCTGCTTCGTATACATTTCGGCTGTTGGCTTACCTTCTATCTCCGAAACTCTTCTACCTACTTCGTCTAAGTCGGTACTAAATATCTTTGAAATTTTGGGCCTATCATCTGCAATGCCTATTTTTCTCAGTAGCCTAATTTGTTCAATCCGGTCAATCCCTACGAATAATGGAGAATGAGTTCCATATATAATTTGAGTCCTTTCGGCTACTCCTGGAATCTTCATGCAAGATAATTGCATTAATATCTTAGCAAAATGTCGCTGTCTATTAGGATGCTGATAAAGCTCAGGCTCTTCTATGGCCAAAACGAGATTGGGTAATTTGTTATCCATCTCAGATTTATCTTCACTCGCTTCTGTCTCGGACTGCTTTTCGACTGTTTGTGCCAGTGCCAAATGTTGCAGCATAGTTAAAATGAATGCTCTCTGCAGGCCATGTCCAGTTCTTGCTACGGCAGAAGGATAGCCGTCTTCTACTAACTTAACTTCCGCTTTTGGCGAAGGTATTTCAATTTGTTCTAAGCTAAGCCATTTGAGCTCCACTTTGGCATCAGGAACAAAAGTTCTCAAGGTTCCTGTCATCCTCTCTGCTAATAGGTTTAACTCTGGTAATTTAGTCGGATCCATAATTTCTTGGTATTTTCTTTGTGTTTCCTCTTTTAGTTCTTTAACACCATCTTTTTGGGCCAACACACTTCGGACAACTAAATCCATGAGATACGTAATTACTGAACCCTTTCCATCTACCGAATCAGAAGATGCATCCCTTATAGCTGGGATAAACAGGAACTTAGTAAACTTTCCTAGATAACCTAATCCGACTTCATTAAATCCAAAGAACTGGCCATCATCTCGATGGCGATCGCATTTTTTTTGATTTTCTTCTTCCCACGATTTTATATTCTCTTGAGCCGTCTTTAAGTATGACCAAGGAGGCAGATCCATATAATCACTATCTGTACGCAAGAATTCATATTCTTCTTTGGCTTTCTTGCCCCTATCCTTGATCTCAAAGGCTTCGCGCAATGCTTTGAACCGAGGGTTTTGGAGACTAAATCCATGATATTTGGCTATTACTTTTCCATTATTCCAAGCAAAGATCCGTTCTACCTTTAATCTATCATCTTGGATATATCTAGAAAATATTTCTTTTTCTTCTTTTAGCTCTTTGAATGTTATGGCAATTATGATATCCTTTGTTATATCCTCATTATAGAAATCTTCACTCTCAACTTTTGGCGATTGGCCATAGAACAACTCTAAGGCATGTAAGAAAGAAGACTTTCCAGAGCCATTGGCGCCGACTAGTGCAGTTAAATTATCGAAATAAAGTGTCTCTTCCAAAACAGATCTGTAATTTTTTATATAAATAGATTCTATTATCAATACTCAATCCTCCTTTAAAGAATTGCTTGAATTCAAATCTAGATTTCTATAATATTATGAAAATATTCTCCTTTTGAAGCTGCTTCGATTAAGGACAAATAAATTTGATTGGGCACATCAAAATATTGATATGTACGCCCATTATCGAACTCTATTTCTAAAATATTTGAAATTTGATCATATCCTACTGATTTTATATTACTGGAAATTACATGTTGTCGTTCCACTCGATTCCCTCCATTCCCATAGGAGGATTCCGATTAACTTAAAGTTGATGGTCCCCATAACGAATACATCAATGTTTTTACTCTTTCGCTCTAATTTTCCGGTAGCGTGACGATTTGCTGTAAAAATTTGCAGGAATATTCCGTAGCGGAAACCGACCCTCGCCCTGTTTTCATGTTTTCTTAAGGTTATTAACAGGTCCTCCTCGCAATACGATACAGATTCACAATTTTATCTGGTCTTTAAATCCAGTGGACCTACGATCCCGATTGTTTCTGGATTCCGTCTAACCGAAGCACGGCCTGAAGCATACCTCATCCTTTGGGGTGGGCTGCCGCTGTCTCACTTCGTAAGATGAGCGAATAACTTGCGTAAGTACGTTGGAGCTATTGGCTCTCCCAACAGATTCAAGTAATGCCAAGCTAACCTTTTATTGCTGCGGGCAATACAGGCGGGGATGCGACACGGCTGATAAAATATATTCACTATCGGATGATGGCAGACTTGAATCGATGGATAAGGAACCCTACAAGAGTGAATACATCCTTCAGTCCCTCTTGGAAAAGCATCCTGAATTGCTGGCGGGGGATCAAATCGATGAAGCTAATCCCAGACGATGGCTTCATGTGTCCAGGGAAATGGGGGTGCCAGAAGACGATGGCGGATCGGATAGATGGTATCTGGATCACTTATTCCTGGACCAAGATGCAGTACCTACATTAGTCGAGGTGAAGCAGAGCAATAATAACGACACCAGACGCAAGGTTGTCGGGCAGATGCTGGATTATGCAGCCAATTGCGTCGCTCATTGGCCTGTGGAGTCGATCCGTGCTGTGTTTGAAGCTTCGGCCAATGAAGCTGGAGAAGATCCAAATAAGATGATCTTAAGCCTGATCAAAGCAACTCCAGAAGACATAGATCCTGTAGACAAATTTTGGAGCCAGGTTAAGATCAATCTGCAGGCGGGCCACATAAGGCTTCTCTTTGTGGCAGATGAGATACCAAAAGAGCTTCAACAGATCGTCGAATTCCTAAATGGACAGATGAATCCGGCAGAGGTTCTGGCTGTAGAGGTTAGACAGTATAGTGGGGAAAAATCAAAAACATTGGTTCCGAGAGTAATAGGCCAGACTGCTGTGGCAAACGCAAGGAAATCTCTTTCTAATGTTGGCAAATGGGATGAGCCATCATTTTTCCAGGAGCTTGCATCCAGATCTAACTCCGATGGAATCGAATCGGCAAAAAAAATTCTCGCCTGGGCGAAGCAAAATACAGATAGGATATGGTGGGGCAATGGTAAGACACGAGGCTCCTTTACTCCTATTATAGAGAGCAAGGGTGCATCGCACTATCTTTTTGCAGTCTGGACAACAGGAGGAATCGAGACTTATTTCTATTACCTCAAAACTAAACCGCCATTTGATAGCGAGGATTTGCGCAAAGAATTGCTCAATAGGTTAAATGAAATCCCAGGAATCAATCTTTCGATTGACGCCGTCGACAAAGGCCCGTCTATTCCATTATCGACACTGAATGGAGAGGCTCTGGAGAAGTTCTTGCTCGTATTTAACTGGGCGATAGAGAAAATTAGGACAGTAGTTTAGCTTTATGGTGAAAGCATGGAATTTGGGAATCTCGAATCGAAACCGATGCCCTGTCTGCAACTGCTCAGGTACCATCCCATTGCCAAACTCGCCAGCCTCCGCCCACATCTGCACCGCCCCCTCTATCTGCGCATCCCACTGCCACCCGGCCACAGACCACATGGCTCTCCTCCCCCTCTTTCGCCCTCCCGACTCTCTGAGTGGCTGCCCCGCGTGCATGTGAGCGCCCGCCCGCGCGCACAGCCATGCGGGCAAGCTGGAGGAGAATGCCCAAAAGCCAACCTCGAAGAGCTATTACCGATAGACCTTACAGAAGATCCGAGGGAGCAAAATAGGAAATATCAATGGCTCAACAAACAGGCCAATAGCTCATCGGCATCCTTGAAGACCACACAGCGGCCCTCAGCAAAGTCCTCCAGGCCCTCTCGGATGCCCTCGATGAACTCCTTAACTGCCTCAGAGTCAACTTTTGCTGGCTTGACGACAGATGACATCAGATCCTTGACCTCCGGTTGTCTAAGCAAACCGACTGATTATGCCCCTATTAGCGCTCGTCTCCAGGAAGGGATTTCCAAAATTTTCTTGGATTACTAAAATTACGAGATTTCTAAATTGCCTGTTTCACAAGACCGCGTTTCTTGGCGTATTCATCCAGGTCCTCAAGCTCGTCCATATGCCTCTCATAATACTCCCAAATCTTATCCGCGCACTCGGTCTCTTCGCCTTCGGATATCACGCCTTCGAAATCCCTCTCAGATAGAGATTCGTCTTTAGGTAATCTGGTCTTGCTGCCGGCCATCATAATATTATTGGTCTCCTCTTGTATATCCTCTTATCTGTAATCAGATTTCCGTTTCTTCATGAAGATATTAAAAATCACGATCACTTGCCCATCTACGAAATACTCAACCCGAATTCGTCCGATCTTCAAGCGGTAGGCTGGAGGCTTCTGTTTGCCTGCCACTTTATCAATGTTCATCCCTGGGCTTGGTCGAAATGGCTCTCTCTTGAGCTGCTCGATGTGGTTATAGATTTTTTGCGCCTGCTCTTTATTCATCTTGTCAAGTTCTTTCTTGGCCGGGCGCAGCATCTTCAAAGAGAACGACACGATTTATCAACTCATCTTTTAGCATTAATTTCTATCGCCAGAAATCCCACCAGTTTTTTGCCCTGGCCCATTTCAGTAATTGGAAGCTCCTTTCATGCGTTTAGGGATCGAGGGCATGTCCTCATAATTTGTTCCCCGCGGACGCGGGGTTAGGGGGGCCGCCACGGCCTGGAGTGGGCCCCGTCACCCCAGCGCGTTTAACCGCGCGGGACTCCGAAAACGTTGTTAGATCTTCTGTGCTAAACAAAAGATATGCTAACGTCGTTCAACTGCAGATGTGACTCGTCCGATTCAGGCGAGGACTAGATCTCCACTCTTTCTTCCAGGGTGCCGCGAGTCGGCGCTACGGGGCTTACGCGCAGACTAATCAGGAGTTCCAATGTCTGGATGCAGCCACGACTTTTCCATAAATGGTCGAGTCGATAATGTCAAACCAATCGAGAGTCATCCATCACGTATGAGATCTGTCTAGGCTACGGGCTTTCCAATTAGCAGCATTCCTCAAAGGATGCACTGCACCTTGCGTCTGCCTTTTATATTGAGGCGGACTACACTATATCGGACGTGAGGTAAAATAATGTCCGAAGTAGGCGAAATGGACGACGCTGAGATAAGGGCAAGGGGCCTTGACGCCCTCTACCGAGCCCTTGGGCCGGCCAGAGCACATAAGTTTCTGGGTATGTTTCACCGTGAGCCCACCGACTATGTCGAGATCTCCAGAAGGCTATACGAAGGGCAGAGCATTGAAGAGATCTTCGATCGGGCGAAGAAAGAACGCCCATCGCATTAAAGCGGAATTTCGCCCTACTACAATGTCGTATTCACGTCCTTCTGAATTAGAATTGATGCCCTGCCCCCCCGAGGCAGCCCTGCGTGCATGCGAGCGCCCGCCCGCGCGCGCAAAGGCGCCTGCATGGAAGGATAATCGCCCACGCATCGTCTGTCACCCCTCAATATAGAGCAGTCCGGGTGCCAGGAGTTGCTAGCTCCACAGCCCGCTCACGATTTGGTCTGTTCAAAGGCCGCGGTGACTCCGGCATCCTTGAACAATTTGCAGAGAAGCAACTCTGCAGTTCTGCCTCCTAAATCAGCTGCACATTCCGGGTTGGCTTGGCCTTCTCATACAGCTTTCTGTCCAGAGTCAAGAGTGGCACTTGCCTTGCCTCTGCGGCTGCCAGGAAGAGCGAATCGTAGAAAGCAGTCCCGGTCTCAAAAGAGATATTGTATGCCTCCATGGTCAGATCCTCAGCCCGGATGAGTTCACACGCCTCTGAGATGAAACTCTGGCATTTCTTATAGGCCGCTAATGTCAGGTCTTTATCCCCACCACAGAAGGCGACTTGCTTCCAGGCCACATTCCCAACCTCAGCAATAGCAAGATCCAGGGTGATCAAGTCGGATTTTGCAGCTGCTTCTAATGCCCGCGTTGAAGCATCTTCTCTAAAGAACATAGCAGCGATTACACTTGAATCAAGGACCACCTTATCTGGCATCTCGATCCTCCCTGATCATCTCTGCCGCCCCAATTTTATTAGGAATCTGGTCCTCCCATAGCTCTTTTGCCTCCGCCAATAGCTTCTGCTTCTTCTTCTCCCGGACCATCCTCTCCACTGACTGTCTGATCTCGACCTGCCAGTTGACGTCATTCATCTCATCCATCATCCGGCGAACACGATCATCTATCCGGATGCTGTAAACATTAGTTGACATGATACTTATGTTTACAATTTTTGTATATGAAACTGTCGATGAGAATCTGTGAGCTAATTTCCTTCATGCCCTTGCGACCCTGGGAAGGCCCGAAGGCATAGGAGCACTGGCGCTCCTACCCCCTGCATCCCGCATCCCACTGCCGCCCGGCCACAGATCCCAGGCCCAGCCCCCTTCCCCGTCCATTCGCCCTCCCGGCCCCCCAGTGCCTGCCCCGCATGCATGCGAGCGCTCGCCCGCGCGCGCCTGCGGGCAAGCTGGAGAAGAATGCCCAAAAGCCAACCTCGAAGAGCTATTACCGATAAAACTTACAGAAGATCCGAGGGAGCAAAATAGGAAATATCAATGGCTCAACAAACAGGCCAATAGCTCATCTGCATCCTTGAAGACCATAAAGCGGCCCTCAGCAAAGTCCACCAGGCCCTCTCGGATCCCTTCGATGAACTCCTTACCTGCCTCAGAGTCAGCCTTTGCTGGCTCGACCACTGGAGTCATCAGATCCTTGACCTCCGGCTAGTCTGAGCAAACCGACTGATCATGCCCTTATTAGCGCTCGTCTCCAAGGAAGGAATTCCAAAATTTTCTTTGATTACTAAAATTACGAGATTTCTAAATTGCGTGTTTCACAAGACCGCGTTTCTTGGCGTATTCATCCAGGTCCTCAAGCTCATCCAAATGCCTCTCATAATACTCCCAAATCTTATCTGCGCACTCGGTCTCTTCGCCTTCGGATATCACGCCTTCGAAATCCCTCTCGGATAGAGATTCGTCTTTAGGTAATCTGGTCTTGCTGCTGGCCATCATAATATTATTGGTCTCCTCTTGTATATCCTCTTACTACGAAATACTCAACCCGAATTCGTCCGATCTTCAAGCGGTAGGCTGGATGCTTCTGTTTGCCTGCCACTTTATCAATGTTCATCCCTGGGCTTGGTCGAAATGGCTCTCTCTTAAGCTGCTCGATGTGGTTATAGATCTTTTGCGCCCGGGTCTTATTCATCTTGTCAAGTTCTTTCTTGGCCGGGCGCAGCATCTTCAAAGAGAACGACACGACTGATCAACTCATCTTTTGGCATCAATTCCTATCGCCAGAAATCCCACCAGTTTTTTGCCCTGGCCATTTCAGTAAGTTGGAAGCTCCTTTCATGCGTTTCGGATCCGGCATGTCCTCATAGTTTGTCCCCCGGCCCGGGGTTATGGCAGCCCCGCGTGCATGCGAGCGACCCGCCCGCGCCCTCGGCCATGCGGGCAACCCTGCGGAAGATGCCAGAAATCCAATCGTCAGAGTAACCTCTGTCAAAGATAGACCATCAGCTAGATGTCATCGCAGTTGCAGAGAGACCGAGTTAAGGTGACAGCAGCCGACTGATTTCATCTCGATTTCTTCATAGGTGCCGCGAGCTGGCGCTTCGGGGCTAACGCGCTACCTGTTGCGAGTGGTTAGCTAGCAGGCCAATTCGGAGCTTCAATGTCTAATGTGCTTTCGACTATTTCATTAGATGCACTGCACATTGCATACGCCTTTATGTATGATGATCTGACTATGTTCAAAACACGTAGGCAAAATATGCCGAAGTACGCCGTAAATGGTCACAACAGGGTCTGACATAGGTCGCCTCTGAAGGCCCTTCTAGCCGTGGCTTTTGGGTCCGCCTATTTCGGGATTTTCACATATCGTTTCTGGGTCTGTCTTCCCAAACCTTTGCCCAAGCAGATCCTTTTTCGTCAGCTTCTTGAATTGCTTATGAAAATGACTTGGAAGGAGGGGCCTAGATGCCTTAAAGGATCAAAATTCGATAAATCAGGGTTTTAGCAGGTAGGCCAATGCTCATCGGCATCCTTGAAGACCTTACAGCGGCCCTCAGCAAAATCCTCCAGGCCCTCTCTGATGCCCTCGATGAACTCTTTGCCTGTCTCAGAGTTAGCCTTTACAGCATTAACGACAGGTGACATCATATTTTTGACCTCCAGGTTATCTGAGCAAACCAACTGATCACGCCTCCATTCAGATATGTTTGGCTGTGTTGAATAAGAACCTTTGCACTCCCATCGCCCTCTGGCCCCCGATGGCAGCCCCGCCGCGCATGCGAGCGCCCGCCCGCCGCGCCCTGCGGCCATGCGGCAACCCTATGGAAGATGCCCGAAAGCCAGGAGCGCAAATCTCGTCTCGAACAGCATGAAGAAAACAAAAAGGAGCGGCTTTGGAACATGCCTTCCGTTTAATCAAAATCCGCCTTCTGGCGCATATCGAGAATTTCGTCGATCACCACCGCGCAGGCCAGAATGAGAACCTGGTCCTGGTCGTCGTCGATATCGATGCCGTAGGTGTCGCCCAGGGAGATCCACGCCTTCGAGATATGTGCCACCTCGCGCTTGCCGCGAAAGATCCCGTATTCATGCTGAAAGATATTGCCGCGCGCTTCCAGGTCGTCGTTGCCGGGCACGTCGATCTTCAGCCGGTCACGAAGCGAGAGCAGCTTCAGGGAAATCCTGGCGCTGAATCCTTCACGCTGCTGAATCTCAAAGGTGGGCGTCAGGGCAATCAACTGCTGCTGTATGCTCGCCACCACATTGCCCTCCAAGTCCTTGATCTCTAAGCGCCGTCCCAGGCTGATAGCTTTTCCATCCACAAATAATAGATCGCGCCCGCTGGCGTCCTGGATCATCGCATCGCCGCCGATGCTGAATAATTTGTCCTTCAACTGATAACGCATAATCAATTCCCCCAAGTACAGTTCCTAAATGCACTATATGCATCATGCACTATAGCCATTATGCTTTGCCAGTCTACAGAATTTGCCCCGCACTATCGCCAGGAGATGAGTGGAGGAGCTACGGGATGTGGTCCGCCTTTAAAATCGGGCTGATGAGCCATTTCTGAATTACTCGGCAATGTTCTTTTGCGGTTCCTGCGGCCATGCGAGCAACCCTATGGAGATGCCCGAAAGCCAGGAGCGCAAATCTCGTCTCGAACAGCATGAAGAAAACAAAACGGAGCGGCTTTAAAACATGCCTTCCGTTTAATTCTAATGTCCCGCTCTGGCGCATGTCGAGAATTTCGTCGATCACCACCGCGCAGGCCAGAATGAGCACCTGGTCCTGGTCGTCGTCGATATCGATGCCGTAGGTGTCGCTCAGGGCAATCCACGCCTTCGAGATATGCGCCACCTCGCGACTGCCGCGGAAGATCCCGTACTCATGGTGGAAGATATCGCCGCGCGCTTCCAGGTCGTCGTTGCCGGGCACGTCGATCTTCAGCCGGTCGCGCAGCGAGAGCAGCTTCATGGAAATTTTGGCGCTGAACTTCGCCACGCTGGTGAATCTCAAAGGTGGGCGTCAGGGCAATCAACTGCTGCTGGATGGTCGCTAGCCACATTACCCTGCAAGTCCTTGATCTCTAAGCGCCGTCCCAGGCTGATGGCTTTTCCATCCACAAATAACAGGTCGCGCCCGCTGGCGTCCTGGATCATCGCATCGCCGCCGATGCTGAATAGTTTGTTCTTCAGCTGATAACGCATAATCAATTCCCCCAAGTACAATTCCTAAATGCACTATGTGCATCATGCACTATAGCATTATGCTTTGCCAGTCTACAGAATTTGCCCCGCACTATCGCCAGGAGCTGAGTGGAGGAGCTACGGGATGTGGTCCGCCTTTAAAATCGGGCTGATGAGCCATTTCTCAATTACTCGGCAATGTTCTTTTGCGGTTCCAGAAAGCCCAGCCATTCTTGCTCGGCCTCCTGTTGAACTGATCCCCATTCCACTAGAGAACCACAAAGGCAACCAGCGGAATGGTAACCACACACGCTATAAACGACACCACGGCAATACCCGTGGCATAGTCTCCTTCGTGCCCATTTGCGGAGGCTATCATGGGCACCACCGTCATGACTGGAAGGGCCATGACCAGGGTCATGGAGGCGACCATCTCATAGGGCAGCGGCGTTTGCATGAGCAGCAGACCTACGGCAATGGGCAGCAGAACCATCTTGACCGCAATGCCCACGTACACCTCGGCACGCTTGAGCACAGTACCGAATTCGGAAAAGCAAATCATCGCCCCCAGATAGAGCATGCACAAGGCACCGGTGGCCTTGCTAATGGTGCCCAGGGCATTATTGATGATGCTCGGCAGCAGAATATCCAGCAGAACAAATGCAAGCGCTAAAAGGATGGCGATGATGTTGGGTGTGAGCAACTTCTTTGGGTTGAAGCGAGCCGTTTGCCTGTCGCGCGCTGTTGAAAGCCAAATGCCAAAGGTCCAAAACAGCAACTGATCGACGATGGAAAAAAGACACATGAAAAACAGCCCATAATCGGGGAATACCGCTGCGAGCAACGGCATACCCACAAATGCCGTGTTACCGAAAATGAACGCAAACTGGAAAATGCGGTCTTTGTCGTGCGGAATGCGCATGATTCGCGCTAAGGACCAGGTGACAACAGCGATCAGGAAATAGAACCCCGCAGCCAGAATGAGAATCCAATAGTTTTCGAACACCATCTGGCGCGTTGTGCTGCTGGTGGTTGAATAGAAGATGAGTGCGGGCAGAAAGATCTTCGTGATCATCTGCGAGAAGCTCCCCATGAACTCCTGCTTGATGATTCCTAATTTTCCGGCTACAAAACCCACCGCCAGGATGAAAAAGAAGATGATCATGGTGGTGAGAGTTGTTTCAAAAGCCATGGCCGGTCCTCATCGCTTCCACTTGATGCTATCTTTCTTGACCTTTGCTATCCCTACTTTCTCCAGGGACCGGGCCAGTTCCTCCACAGCTTCGCTGCCGTCGATATCCAATATGTTGCCCTTCCTCTCCATAGCGAATTGGCATTCTTTGCGAAAGGATTCCCTGTAATCCTCTCCAGGCAGGAACATGGAAAATCGATACATCCTGCCAGGATAAAAAGGAGATGCTAAGAGGTTCCTTAAAATCTTTGGATTTAACCACATTTTGGATTTTACTACATTTTTAAACCTTGAAGATAAATTGGAGTGAACCAATCATGGCCCGAGCTTTGAAAGGCCCTTCGAATCCTCAACTGATCATCTCTCAACCGAAGACCAATGGATTGATATCTATCTCTTCACCCAGGATTAACAACGAAAATACCCGGACTATTGTACAGGGAGAGGTAGTGCTATTGGCGGAGGATTTTGATATAAAAACCGCTGGAGGCCTCACCGAAGCCGAGGCGGCAAAACTGCTAACAGAAGTGGGCTACAACGAGCTGCCCTCAGCCAAACCCCGCAGCGCCTTTGCCATTGCCTTTGAAGTTGTCAAAGAGCCTATGTTCCTGCTCCTGGTAGCAGGCGGTCTGGTTTATTTTTTGCTTGGAGATCTTCAAGAGGCCCTGATACTCATGGGCTCAGTCCTGATCGTTATGGGCATCACTTTCTATCAGGAACGCAAGACTGAAAGGGCCCTAGAGGCCTTGCGAGACATGTCCAGCCCCCGTGCACTGGTAATCCGGGATGGTGTGGAAAGAAGGATAGCGGGAAGGGATGTGGTCCCGGGAGATCTGATCGTCCTTGCAGAAGGCGACCGTGTGCCTGCAGATGCCGTTTTGCTGAGCTGCACCAATCTTTCTGCAGATGAATCCCTTCTCACCGGTGAATCGGTCTCAGTCCGGAAGGTATGCGCTGAGACCGACTCGCCTGTAATGGCCAGACCGGGCGGAGATGATCTGCCATTCGTCTACTCTGGAAGCCTGGTGGTGCAGGGCCAGGGGGTGGCAGTGGCCAGGGCTACGGGAATGAACACGGAGATCGGCAAGATTGGAAGAGCTTTAGAGCAGGTCAAGTCAGAGGAGACGGCCCTTCAGAAAGAGACCAATCTGCTGGTACGCAACCTGGCGTTGCTCGGTTTGGGACTGTGCCTAATGGTAGTGGTTGCCTATGGCATAACCCGAGGCAACTGGCTGCAAGGAATCCTGGCAGGGATAACCACCGCCATGGCCGTGCTGCCGGAAGAGTTCCCGGTGGTCTTGACCGTATTTCTGGCCCTGGGAGCGTGGAGAATCTCTCAGAATAACGTCTTGACCCGGCGTGTTCCGGCGGTAGAGACGCTCGGCTCTGCCACTGTGCTCTGCACGGACAAGACCGGCACCTTAACTTTGAACCGCATGAAGGTGAAACGGATATTCGCTCGCGGTGAATTCGTCGAATTGGATGACGGCAGAGATAATTTGCCAGAGGCCATTCATGAGGTGGTTGAGTTTTCCATTCTGGCCAGTCAGATCGATCCCTTCGACCCCATGGAGAAGGCCTTCAAAAAGCTGGGCGAGGACTACCTGGCCAGAACTGAGCACATCCACCGGGACTGGGAGCTGGTTCGGGAGTATCCGTTATCCAAAAAGCTGCTGGCCATGTCCCGCGTCTGGAGATCGACTTCGGGAAATGAGTTTGTGATCGCTGCCAAGGGTGCACCGGAAGCGATTGCAGAACTGTGTCACATCGATCCAGATCAGCAAAAAGAGCTTTCCAACAACATCCAGACCATGGCTCGTGAGGGCATGCGGGTCTTAGGTGTAGCCAAGGCCTCATTCCAGGAGACTGATCTGCCCGATGGACAGCACGACTTCCAGTTCAAATTTCTGGGCTTGATCGGTATGGAAGACCCGGTGCGGCCAGGGGTTCCGGAGGCCATTAAGGAATGCTATTCTGCCGGGATTCGAGTAGTGATGATAACTGGAGACTATCCAGGCACTGCTCAGGCTATAGCCAGGCAAATTGGTCTACCATCGGATAAGGTCATTACCGGTCCCGAACTGTCAGGACTGAGCGATCAAGAACTTCAGGAGAAGGTCCGGGAAACGTCAATTTTCTCACGCGTTGCGCCTGAACAGAAGCTGAGGCTTGTCTCGGCCTTAAAGGCCAATGGAGAGGTCGTGGCCATGACCGGCGACGGGGTGAACGATGCACCCGCCCTGAAAGCTGCCGATATCGGAATAGCCATGGGAGGCCGGGGCACAGACGTGGCCCGCGAGTCAGCATCTCTGGTGCTCTTGGACGACGACTTCTCCTCCATCGTCAAGGCGGTAAAGTCAGGCCGCAGGATATTCGATAATATCAAGAAGGCCATGGCCTACATTCTGGCCATACATGTGCCTATTGCCGGCATTTCGCTTATTCCCGTGCTCCTGGGATGGCCGTTGATATTTTTCCCGGTTCATGTGGTCCTCCTGGAGCTTATCATCGATCCTGCCTGCTCAATTGCCTTTGAGGCCGAGCCGGAGGAGAGAGATGTGATGGACCGGCCGCCCAGAGATCCAAATGCCCCTCTGTTTAGCAGTCATGCATTGGGACTCAGTCTGCTTCAAGGCTTGAGCGTCCTGGCCATAGTGATGGCGATCTATGCCGTCTCACTCTATCGTGGTCAGGGTGAAGCCGAAGCCAGGGCACTGACCTATACCACGCTCATTGCGGCAAACCTGGCCCTGATTTTAGCAAACAGATCCTGGACCAGGACCATCCTGGAGACAATGACCACTCCCAATCCTGCCCTTTGGTGGGTGGTGGGAGGAGCCCTGGTCTTCCTGGCAATGGCGATATATGTCCCCTTCCTTCGAGAGATATTCAGCTTTGCCTATCTGCATTTTATTGACATAGCCATTTGTTTTGCCGCCGGGATAGGGAGCATTCTATGGTTTGAAGCACTGAAGATCTTCAATGGCAGGAATAAGGCCTGAAGAAGAGCTGTCTCAAAAAAACTTATATTTCTCCTTCCCATTCTCTGCATTGGTTATAGGAGGGAGAGATAGATGATATCGCTAACGGTCTATGATGGTGCTCATGGCATCGGGGGAAACAAGATCTACCTTGAGCAGAGCGGAGAGGGGGTCTTCCTGGATTTTGGCAAGAACTTCGGCAAATACGGGGCCTTCTACGAGGATTTTTTAAAGAGCCGGGACACTCGCGGGATTCACGACCTCATGCACCTGGACCTGCTGCCCAAGCTCAATATCTACCGACCGGACCTCATCCCCTCTGACCTTTCCATGAGCCAGTTCCCCACCCTCAAGGTGACGGCAGTCCTCCTCACCCACGCCCATCTCGATCACTGTGGCAATATCGGGATGCTGAAAAAGGACATCCCCCTGGTGGCCTCAGCGGAGAGCATTGCCATAATGAAAGGAATGCAGGACACCTGGCGTCTCCTCCCTGGAGACGGACACCGCCTATTTCTCTCCTCGCCAAGCATCCGAAAAGCTGGGCGGCCTTTATCTCTCATCTGCGGCCGGCATGAGCTGCCAGGGCAGGGACTTCTGCTGCACCGAGGAGCCATCCGATGCGCTGACCTCTTTTCTCTCCCGCAAGCCTGGACAGGACGGCAAGAGAGCCAAGAAGCTGGACCCAGGGAAATGCTGCTGCTTTGATAATGCCGCCTTCCCCTTCCAGATCTCCGCCCATCCCGTCGACCACTCCATCTTCGGAGCTACAGCCTACATCCTCAGAGGCGAGACGACGGTGGCCTATACGGGCGACTTTCGCCTGCACGGCAAAAAAGAGCAATCCACTCGGGAGTTCATCAGCCGGGCAAAAGATGCATCTGTTCTGATCACGGAAGGAACGCGAGCAGGTCCGTCTGAGGGGGAGAAGACCTCTGAGCGATCGGTCTGTGAGGCCTGCAGGGAGAGCGTTGAATCCTCCTCCGGCCTGGTCATAGCCGACTTCTCCCCCCGGAACTTCGAGAGGCTGGAGTCCTTCCAGGAGATTGCCCGGAAGAGCGGCAGGGAGCTGGTGGCCATGGCCAAGGATATCTATATGCTGCACACTCTGCAGTGCATCGGCGGATCATGTACCACCGATGAGCTTCGGATCTACAGCGAGATCATGGATAAATCGAAGAGGAAATGGGAGCAGGAGGTTGTCGAGACTCATTATGCTGATCGATACGTTGATCATACCTCGATCCGAAAGCGCCCAGAGGATTACATCCTGTGCTTCTCCTTCTTTGATATGAAGCACCTGCTGGACATCAAGCCAGAAAGCGGAACTTACATCTACTCTGCCTGCGAGGCCTTTAGTGAGGAGATGGAGATCGATTTCAAGAGGCTGTGGCACTGGCTGCGGCGCTTTAATATCAATTCCCGTGGCTTCTCCCTGGATGAGAACGGCGATCTGGACTTTGAGAAGCGCTATCATGCTTCGGGCCATGCATCGACCGAGGATATCACCTGGGCTATCGAGCAGATAGATCCGGATTGCATAGTGCCGGTTCATACCGAGGCACGGAAGTGGTTTGCCAGTAATTTCGAGAATGTGCTGCTGGTGGAAGAGGGAAAGCGCTATGAGTTTTGAGCCGGCTTTGCAGGATCGAGGGGATAAGTAAATGCCAATTGCCAAACAGAAGATCGAAGATTTAGTCTCATTAATGCAAAAGACCTACCCTGGATGGACCAATTTTTCAGATTCGAGCTATTTGGAGGACGAGACCGATTACAAGCGTGAGGCCATAGCAAAAGCAAAAGAGCTATTGAGTGAGGCTGAATTGAGCAGATTGTTGGACGAGAATAAATTCGATGAAATCATCTCAAGGCTTAAGAGCATCGCGAATGCAACGAATCTTCTCTGGACGAATGTGCCGTCAACAGGCGATCTAGCAATCCTCGAAGATGATAAGCTGGACAAGCAGTCATTCTGCAGACAGATATTTCAGCTCCTCCATGGATCGAGTCCATCTCAAGACAGACTCGATGGTTTCTTAAAATTTGTTAAGGATAATGGGCTTCCTAATAAATGGACCTTTCCAACCTACTTCCTCTTCATGTGTCATCCTGATACGGAGATGTTCATCAAACCAAAGGCCACTAAGGCATTTTTTAAATATCTAGGTGTTGAGGATCTGGGATTCAATTCCACTCCATCTGGTGAAACTTATTTCAATATCAAGGAGATCTCCCATCAACTCAAGGATGATTTAATAGAATATAAACCTCAAGATATGGTGGATATTCAATCCCTTATTTTTGTGTGTTATAATAAAAAGGTTGAGGCTATTTTCGATGGTAAAGAGCTTGAACTTGAAAGGCTTTTAAATCCACGCCTTGTGAAGAATGTTTGGTGGGTTAATCAAGGAAGCTCGATCAAGGAAGAGCAAAAAGATGGTGTCCTCTGTGCTCCTAAAAAATCCGAAGGCCGTCGCTTTTTCTCCCATTGGGAGAGACTTGTAGAAATTGTACCTGAGGATATCATACTACACTATGCGAATGGCAAATTGCTATATGTTGGCCGGGCCACCGCTTCTGCAGTTGCTGCCAATCGGCCATATGGCAGATATGATGAAGTCAATATGGTTCAGGTTGATTATCACGATCTTATCCCGCCCATTCCTCTAAGCAAATTCTCCGGAGATCTTCAAGAGTTGGCCATTAAGGATGGTCCGTTGAACACTAACGGCGGTGTAAAAGAAGGATATCTCTGGCGACTTACTTCAGAAGCTTTGAAGTTTATTCAAACCGATCAGCCAGAGACAAAATGGCCCGAATTTGCTCTTCTGGGCATATCTTCCTCTTGGATATTCCAGGCTAATCCCAATACTTTCGATATCAATGAGTCAATTAACGAGATAAATGAGATGACATGGAAAGTAGATCAACACCGTGATAAGATCCATGCAAACGATACAGTATACCTGTGGAAGTCAGGAGAAGATGCAGGAATTGTTGGAGTCGCAAAGATCCTCAGCGAAGAAAGCGATGAGTTCTTTGATGTTCGCATCTCCATCGAACGGATTCTTGAGAAGGTAATTTCGCCCCAGGAGCTTCTTAATGATCCTCTACTTAAATCAATGCAAATCCTGCGCCAACCACAAGGAACCATTTTTGCCTTAACCGACGAAGAGGCAAAAGCTATCAAAGATTTGATCCGCTTTCCGCGCAAAAATCTCGATTATTCCTTGGAGCAATGCTCAAAAGAGACTGGTTTGGATAAAGATCGCCTTGATAGTTGGATCAAAGCAATACATCGCAAGGGTCAAGCCATAATCTACGGCCCGCCAGGAACTGGAAAGACCTTCGTTGCAGACCATATAGCAAGACACCTCATAGGCGGAGGTTATGGCTTCAAAGACATCATACAGTTTCACCCTGCATATTCCTACGAGGACTTCATCCAGGGAATAAGGCCAAAAATCCGAGATGATGACGGCAATCTTGAATACTCTATTATCCCCGGACAGTTCTTGAATTTCTGCAATAGAGCCCGCAATTGCAATGGCATGTGCGTTCTAATCATCGATGAGATCAACCGGGCAAACCTCGCCCGAGTCTTCGGCGAGCTGATGTATCTTCTGGAATACCGAGGGAAAAAGATCCAATTGGCGGCTGGAGAGGGCTTTAGCATACCTGAAAATGTGAGGATAATCGGCACAATGAACACGGCTGACAGGTCTATTGCTCTGGTAGATCACGCATTGCGCAGAAGATTTGCCTTCCTGCGCCTGCAGCCGGAGTACGGCATCTTAAGGATGTACCATGAACAAAAAAGAACCGGATTTCCCGTAGATGGGCTAATTCAGGTCTTAAAGGGCTTGAACGAAGATATCAGGGATCCACAGTACGAAGTAGGTATCTCCTACTTCATTAATGAGGATTTGGACGATCAATTGGAAGATATCTGGAAGATGGAGATTGAGCCCTATCTTGAAGAGTACTTCTTCCACGATAAGGAAAAATTGAACAATTACAGATGGAAAAACATAATGGACCGCATAAACCAATGAACACCAGGATCGTTATCGAACTCCCAGAATTCATCCCCGTAGAGGTTAGCCGGGAAGAGCTGCCTATAGAAGCAGCTGAACTAATCAAGCAGAGACATGGCGATAAGGTAACCGTAGAGGAGACCTCCTTCCTTCCTGGCTCCAAATGGAGGCTAAAATCCCAGGGATGGGTGGGGTATATTCCCCTGACCTCTGATATCGGTTTGAGATTGCTTCCCAAGCCAGGAATTCAAATCAGAGATCTATTCAGGATGCTGGAATATGCTTACAACCTCACTAGCTTCCAGTTGTCTGACAAGGCACTATTAAACTGCGATACTATTGAGGACTTCTACGACCGAATGGCAAATATCCTGGCTCACAGGGTGCTGGATCGGAGCATGCAAGGATTCTATCACTCCTATTTGCCCAGATCAGATCATATCTCATGCGTTCGAGGACGAATAGACCTGAAGAATGCCTGTATCAGGCCTTGGGAAGTGAATCTCAAATGCCACTTCGAGGAGCACACATCCGATGTTGATGACAACCGCATTCTGGCATGGACACTTTGGCAGCTGCTTCGCAGCGGACTCTGTACCGAGCACTCGCTGCCCTTCGTATCTCAAGCTTATCGAAGGCTGTTATCTTTTGCTAAACCCGTGCCTTGTGGCCCTGAAGCTTGCCAGGGTCGGCACTACAACCGCCTGAATGACGACTACAGGCCGATGCATGCCCTTTGCAGATTGTTCCTGGAGCACCTGGGCCCAGAATTTAGAGTCGGAAAAAGGGAGATGATCCCCTTCGTAGTAGACATGTCCCGACTTTATGAGCGATTCGTGGCGGAATGGCTCAAAGCGCATCCCATGAAGGGATACTCAATTGAAGCCCAGAAGAATAAGATTGTAGATCCTAGGCAGAAAAGGATAATCACAATTGATTTGCTTCTCTATGAAGAGCCCCATCATAAATGCATATGCATCATGGACACCAAGTATAAGGTTGGTGCTCCATCCAATGGCGATATCTATCAGGTGGTATCCTACGCCATTGCGAACGGATGCAGGGATGCAATTCTTGTTTATCCGGTGGATTTGGAGCGGCCTCTAGATGAAAAATGGGGAGACATTCGAGTGATGAGTGCCACTTTTTCTTTAGGCGATATTGAGGAAGCAGGCAGCAGATTTTCTGAAAATATTATAAAATTATTTAGATAGATTGTCATCTTTGGCGGATACCAGATCGAGGCAGCCCATGCCCTGGTGGAGCACACGCCCCTCTCGCACGGGGAAAGAGTCCCGATCGCATCGGGACATCGACAAGATAATCATCTTCTAAGTCAGTTATACTCATGGCTCTGTGTCCCTCCTGAGTTTTGCGACTTGGGGATACAGGGCCAATTATAATATCTCGTAGAAATAACTTGCTGTCATCTCGTAAAAAGCAAGTCGGTTTCTGCTAAGGATATTCCTGGAAATTTTACAGCAAAATCGTCTCGCTACCTCCGGAAGCCTTCTCTGCCCGCATCCATTTAGGTTGAATCAGTTTTCATAGCTTTGGGTGCGAATCGAGATTCATGGCCACTTTAGCATACAACTGAGCGGTACATGAACCCCTCCCGTGGAAAGGATGAACTTCCAGCTGGATCGTCTACCTTTATTCCCCCAAGGGCGGCAAGATCCCCAGCTGTTGCATCAGCCCAAGAAGATTGGCCTCACCCCAAAGCTCGGCAATCTTTCCGTTTTCTATCCGAAAGATCTCCATGCCGGTCATGGTTATTGATTTACCTGTGGGAAGTAAGCCCATGAAAGCGCCTTTGTGTATGCCGCGAGCTGTGAAGCGTGCAACGACTCTGTCTTCCTCTGCCACCATATCCTCGACGGTAACATTCAGATGCTCGAAAGCGGACCTGCATGCGGTAATCACATCGTTCATCCCCTTAATTCCTGGAGCTGATGGAAGCGGTATATGCAGGGAGAAGTTTGCGGCCAGCAACTCATCTGCCGCTCTCAGATCTCCCTTGGATGGTCCTTCCTCGAAAAAGCGACGTACAATGTTTTTGTTATCCTCTATTGACATCGATCATCATCTCCCAGTTTTTTGCAGGATTTTCAGCTTCAGGTATTCGCCAATCAAAGTCGACGCAGGATACAGGACCTCTTCTTCAGTCTGAGCATGCAAAATCAGCTTTTCAGAAAAGTGACTGACCTCCTCTTTGCCCTCTAATTTCGCCGCCTCCGTCAGTGCCTTGAGAGCTATTACAATCTGCTTATGCTCAACGAGCATATGGCTTAAGTCTGCCTTCAGGCGGTCGGTCATCTCTATCGCCGCCTCCATTTCCGGTAAATTTTTTACTTCCGCGATAATAGGCAGCAATCCCAATGGCGGCAAAGCGTACTCCTCCTCTTTTAAGAAGTGAGGGTGAAGCACCCTGGCCACTGTTTTCGCGGCTTCGCCCGTAGCTCCGCCTGATATCATGGCTTTGGCAAGCTGGGCATGTAGCTCTTCATGTTCCACTTTTAGTGATTGGGGTGTTTTGAGTTCCATAAATTCTTCCTCCCGATGAAATTTATTCTGCAATTATCCCTGCCAGTCATAGTATATTTTGGAGACCAACGTATAAAGAGTTGAGGGTTTCCGCAAGCATACAAAGCAGGGGAGTCAACTACCCCACCCTAAAGGATGGGGCTTGTAGCTAGTGGTTAGTTAGCCTGCTACGATTGGCGGGTTGACAGGCAGCCTGCTACGGTCAGCTCTACTGAAGGTAGCGATGTTCCTGGATGCGTTCAAGTCTGCATCGATCTGGAAGCCACAGCTTTTGCATTTGAAGGTCCTACCATTACGGTTTTCCTTCTTTTGAAATCCACATTTGGAGCATGTGCGAGAAGTATATCTTGGGTCTATGGCAACTACCTTCTTTCCGATAGCGCCCGCTTTGTATTCTATGATGCTTCGTAGTTCTGCAAAGCTCCATTTTCCAAGTTTCTTATTCTTCTTGCCGTTCCTGATGTGGGTTAGATCTTCCAGAGCGATTACGTCATATGGTTTAGATAGTATCCAGTTTGCGATTTGATGGTTCACGTCCTTCTGAAACCGTCTCTCTCGACCAGAAAGCTCTTGAAGCTTTCTTTTAGCTGATCGGGTGCCTTTGGACTGAAGTTTGATCTCAAATATTGATATTTGCCTTTCACAGCTTTAACTGGTCCAGATTGCCAGAACGTATTATCGCTACATACTGCTATGTTATTGATCCCAAGATCTACGCCGATCCTCTTATCTCCAACAAGTGTTTCTGGATCGGGTTGCTCTACTTGAACATTGAGGTAGCAAGCATTCTTAGTTATCTTGAGTTGAGCATTCATGACTTTCCATGTAGCGTATTTCTGGTAATAGTCTGCTAACTGGAAGTCATATCGTAGTCTCCCAAAAATGGTTGTGAGCTTGCAGTATCCCGATTCCAAGAATACCTTCATGGTCCTAACGTCGAATCGAACTGCTCCGAAAGGATGCTTGAAAGGCTTAGTCTCGAATTTGAGCCTCTTGAGCATGTCGCTGGCTTGATCCCTTGCTGTTTGGATGAGGGCGGAAGGCAATGTAGAATACTTTTCTCGGAGGTCTTTGTATGTAGCTTTGTTAAGTCTGGTCTTGTTGTAATCATGTGCCGCAAAGCCGTAGTCTATGACATCCTGGCAGGCGGTGTTCCAAAGCCGAGCTGTTTGGATGAGTTCATTTGATCGATCTAGCTTTATTTTGATGGTGCGGTACATGTTAATGGGTAGTTAATAATTTTATTAAATTTATAGTTTTTGGTGGTTATGCAAGGGGCACGATTCATCCCCACCCTGAAGGGCTGGGGTCTTCTCTACCCCTTGACCCCACGAGATAAGCTGCGGTACATATAAATGGATGCGAGCATTGGAATTTGCATCAGAGCAATCTTGTTTGTCGTGATACCAGTCACGATGTTATCATTTGCCCTAGCTAGCGATAACTCTACGAAAACCACAATCACGTCTCACGCATGTGATAAATGTGCTACCGAAAGTGCTCTCGAGGACCTCTTCGTATCCTCTGTAGCTACTGTCTTTGCAGCAGGCCTTTTGGCGGGCTTCAATCCTTGTATCCTGGCCATACTGGTTTTTCTGGCAAGCTCGATGCTATCGAGTACAGGCCACAGAAGGGATATTTTGGCTATGGTAGTTGCCTTTTCCCTGGGCATGTTTACGGTCTACATAATTTTTGGAGTGGGCCTATTCAACATTCTACAGGGAAAGTCCACTGCTGCTATGTTCCGGCTTGTTCTGGCAGTTATTATATAATTCTTGTTCCGCTCATCTACTGGCAAATTATATAGGATGAAAGATATGATATTTAATAGAAATCAGGAGGTCGTAGAAATGACAGAAGAGATGCCCAGACATTTTAAGTTTGGAGAAGCCTTAGGTACAGGTGTCAAC
This sequence comes from Methanotrichaceae archaeon, assembly GCA_963813075.1. Lineage (GTDB taxonomy): Archaea > Halobacteriota > Methanosarcinia > Methanotrichales > Methanotrichaceae > Methanothrix. Next base: position 380,773 of record CAWEXU010000030.1, on the reverse strand, counting down.
TCAGCCTTTGTTAACTTGAGATCAGAAATTATGAAAAATGGTGCCCTATCCACCAAGGAAAAAGCACTTATTGCATTGGCGAGTGTGGTGGCACTTCAATGCGATTACTGCGTCGAGTTCCATAAAGAAGTAGCAATATCTGCCGGAGCCACCAGAGAAGAAATGCTCGAAGCCGCCGCAATAGGAGGACTTGTTCGTCTGGGTTCAGGCTTCGCATCTGCTTCAATGATTTTAGGAGAAACGAAGAAGTAATAGGCCAGGCCGTTCACGGTCTGCAGGTCTCGCAAATGGCATAGCAGGAGCAGACCTATAAAGCATTGGCCGCACATCATGCTCTATGAATAACCGCCAGGCGGCTCGCCTCTGGGAGGTGGACTTTTTTCGGGGACTGGCCATTTTATTGATGGTCGTCTTCCATCTGGCATTCGACCTGAACTACTTCAGGATCTATGAGATTGATCTATCCGGAGGATTCTGGTTTTATCTGGCCCGCCTAACCGCCTCCCTCTTTCTCCTGCTGGTTGGAATCTCCCTCACCCTGAGCCATTCCCGGGCGAAGCTAGCTGGCGAGCTGAGCCAGTACCCGGCCAGACTTTTGAAAAGGAGCCTGTGGATACTCTGCCTGGCCACAGGAATCAGCCTGGTAACCTATATCGTCATTGGAAGGGGCTTTATTGTCTTTGGAATCCTTCACCTCATCGCCATCTCCATACTCTTAGCCTATCCCCTCCTCCCCCTGGGCAGAATGAACCTCCTTTTAGGGCTGGCAGCGATCCTGCTGGGCCTGTACATCCAGCAGCTGGAGGTCGACTTTCTCTGGCTGATCTGGCTGGGCCTGGCTCCGCGGGATTTCGTCTCCCTGGACTACGTTCCTCTATTTCCCTGGTTTGGGATGGTGCTGATGGGCATGGCCGGGGGAGGATTGCTCTACAGAGATCTCGTCCGCCGCTTTCCCCTTCCCGATATCAGCGCCCGGCCTTTGGCCAGAGGGCTCATATTCTTGGGGCGCAACTCTCTGGCCATCTATATTATCCATCAGCCGCTGCTGCTTGGCCTGATCTATCTGGCTTATGGCCGATCGATATTCTCTCTCTTTTAGCAATAAAATACGGATGAGCCAAGAAATGAAGGAGCCTGGTATTTGATCCCTCAAGGTTATCTATCAGCAGAGCTATCCAGAGCGGCATGCCATTTGAAGAATGCAAGCTCAGCCAAAAGGGTGTGCTCGTAGTGGGCGGGATAATCGTAGACCTGATTGCCAGATCTGAGAAGTTCAAGGTGGTGGATGACAATCTCTGTTTTCCCTTTGACTCCAAGATCACCCTCGATCAGCTCAACCAGGATACAGGAGGCTCAGCACACAACCTGGCCACCAACCTGGCAGAGCTTGGCACAACCACTTACATCCTCGGTTCAGTGGGCAAGGACGATCACGGCGAGGAATATCTGAGAAACCTGAGGATTCACGGCGCCATCACCAAGTATGTCACCTTAAAGGAGGGCCTGACCGGGATGTCTCTGGTCTTTCTCTATAAAGGCGAGAAGACCGTTCTTACCAGCAGAGGAGCCAATGCTCTCCTGGGTGAAGAGGACCTAAATCCCGAGGTCTTCGATAAAGTCGATACCATGGTCCTGACCAGCCTGATAAGCGAAGAGAATATGGCCCTGATGAAAAAGGCGATAGAAGAGGCCAAAAAAAGAGGGATCTACATCATCACCAATCCCAGCATGAGCATGGTCAACCACCGGCCGGAGGAGCTGAAGCATGCCATGCATAACAGCCAGGTGATAATCATGAACGGCAAGGAGTCAATGCTGATAACCGGGGAGAAGGATGTCGATTCCGCCATAAAGAAGCTGAAGGAGTACGGTGCAGAGACGGTGATCGTCACCCTGGATGTCAAAGGTGCGCTGGTTTTGGATGATGAACGGACCTTCCGGGTGCCCTCCTACAAGGTCGAAGTGGTGGACACCACCGGTGGGGGGGATAGCTTCACCGCCGGATTCATCCATGCCAAATACCAGGGGTACTCGAATGAAGAGGCAGTCAAGTTCGCCTCTGCAGTGGCCGCCCTGAACATCCTCACCCCGGGAGCGAGCACCGACCTGCCCAGCGACAGAGGATGTGGTCGAGTTCATGAAGACGGCGGAGTTTCTGGAGGCGTGATTTCGGGAACCTGAGCAATACTCGCGTCCACCTGGAACTTGAGATTGGGGGACGGCGTCCTGGGGCTAGAGCCTGCTTCGACCAGGAGGGCGATGAGGTGCCGGCAGGGCCTTGGGGAGGGCCCACCCTCATTATGCTCAGGCCACAAGGTCCCCTTTCCTGAATATGCACTCCCCCTCCAGGTGCACCCTCTCCGGCAATCCTCCGAACCGGGCCCTGACGATCAGCTCCCCGATCTCTTCTTTCATCACCCTGGCAATACCGATGATGGATGTCGTCGGCCGGGCGTTCACATCCACCGCCCATGCTCGTTCGCCCAGGACGAAGTCGATCCCCGCGTACCCGCGCAAACCTAAGACGTTTGCTGCTTTTTTCGCCGCCTCCCAGATCTCCTCCGCCCGCGGGGTGTTGTAGGGCACCTGGCTTCCCTGATAGCTAATCTTCCCATCCCCAAAGTCGATCAGCTGGCGGTTGAGGGTTAAGGGCAGAAAACCCTCTTTCCCCACGATGAAGCTGGCGGAGAGGTGCAGCCCCTCATGGTAACGGGTGACGATCTCCTCCGGCCCCGCCCGGGCAAAAGATGTGATCCTCACCCCCTCCGAGCCCGAGCCGGTGCGCGGCTTGACCACATACTGCAGGCAGCCCTTCTCCACCGGGTCCGGCCGGTCCACGATCTGGGCCACCGGAACGCCGGCGCGCGCGAGCGCCCGGGTGCATAGCAGCTTGTCCGCAGCCAGACGGGCGGCGGCGGGGCTGCTGCCAAGATTGGCCGTCCGGCCCTCAATTATCTCCAAAAATTGCGCCTGCAGGCCATCAGGAGCAATCAGGAGGGCGGCGTCTACATCGATCGATTCTAGAAGAGTCTCAAATCCCCCTTCGCCCTCCAGCATTATGGGCTCGCCCGCCCTAATCCTTGAGCCGCTGGTGGGATAGGCCACATTATGGCCGCTGGACAGGAAGCTCTCCACCAGGACGGTGAGCATCGCTCTTCCCTCCAGCTCATGGGTTCCGCCCAGACCCAGGGCGGATGCGTACTCGGCAACGAAAATGTCCATGAATTCTCGAGACTGCCTTTGCCGGGCGGGCTATACTAATCTGATGGCCAGCAATTAACCTTTTATTCCAGCCCACTTCTCCTAGAGGCCATGAAGCTTCCGGGCACGGCGACAGCAGAGGAGAACATCCACATCGCCATGGGAAAGCTGGCCATCCGGCCTGGCGACCTGTTCCTGGATATCGGCTGCGGCTCAGGGGCGGTATCCCTGGCCGCATCTCGCTACACGGACAGGATCTATGGCCTGGACCGCCGGCCGGAGGCGGTAGATCTCAGCCAAGATTTGGTTCCCGGCGGCAAGTTCCTCCTGGGCGAGGCAGAGGAGATCATACCCCGGCTGCCAGCGGTGGACAGGTGCTTTATCGGCGGCAGCCGGGGAATAGACCGATTCCTTCCCATCCTGCTGGAAAAGGCCAGCCCTGGCTGCATGATCGTCGCCGACCTGGCCAGGATGGGCATAGCCAGCAAGGTGGCAGAGCTGATGAAAAGGGAGGGCATATTCAGGGAGATCCTGCAGATTCACATCAATCGGGGCTACGATCTGGCAGGGGACATTGCCTTCAAGCCCATAAACCCCATATTCATGGTGATCGGAAAATGTTAATCGGCATAAGCCTCGGACCGGGCGACCCGGAGCTATTGACCTTCAAGGCAGCAGCGGCCTTGAAAAGCTGCAAGAGGGTCTTCGTTCCCGGGGAGATGGCAGCAGAGCTGGCCAGGCCCTACTCCTCCCCCCAGATCCTGGATTTTCCCATGATTCAGGACGAACTGGAGCTGAAAAGGATCTGGCAGGAAAACGCAAAGATCATCGCCCGCGACGCTGGCTCCAGCCAGGTGGGCTTTGCCTGCATTGGCGACGTCAACACCTTCTCCACCTTCAGCCATCTGAAAAGGGTGATCGAAGAGATCCATCCGGGAATGGAGATCCAGACCATTCCCGGAGTGGGAGTGGTCCCCGCCCTGGCCTCCAGATTCAGTGTCCCTCTGGAAAAGTCTTTTCTGGTCTCGGACGGATCCCCCGTTCAGTCGGTGATCAGGATAAAAGCCACCAGGCCCAGGAAACTGGCTGAGGAGCTGCGCGCTGAGGGCTATACTGATTTCACCCTGGGCACCAGGCTCTACACCCCGGAGGAGAGGATCTTCCGGGGAGAGATGCCGGAGAGGAGCGATTACTTCAGCGTCCTTTTGGCCCGGAGGAGAGAATGAAGGTTTATTTCGTAGGGGCGGGGCCTGGCGACCCGGAGCTGATCACCGTCAAGGGCCGGAGATTGCTGGATGAGGCGGACCTGGTGGTCTACGCCGGCTCTCTGGTCAACCCCCAGCTCCTGGAAGGATTGCAGGCCGTCAAGGTGGACAGCAATGGACTGTCAATAGAAGAGACCCAGGCAAAGATGGTCGAGTTCCTGCGAGCGGGAAAGAAGGTGGTTCGGCTGCACAGCGGCGACCCTTCGATCTATGGGGCCATATTAGAGCAGATGAAACCCTTAGAGGAGATGGGAATAGAGGTGGAGGTGGTCCCTGGCGTCTCCTCACTCTTTGCCGCCGCCGCCGCCCTGAAGACCCAGCTCACCCTCAAGGGGGTCTCTGAATCTCTGATCCTGACCAGGCCCAAGGGGACCACCCTGGAAAAGGACGACCTGCCCGCTCTGGGCCGCCTGGGGACAACCATGGCCATATTTTTAGGGATCGACAAGATCAGAGATATCGTCCAGTCCCTGGACCGGCCGGGCTCAACCCCTGTCGCAGTGGTCTACCATGCCTCCTGGCCGGACCAGCAGGTATTGTGCGGAACAATAGATGACATCGCCGACAAGGTAGAAGAGGCGAAGATAGACCGCAGCGCCCTCATACTGGTGGGCGATGTGGTGAAGAGAACGGGTTTTGGGAGGTCTCACCTATACCGGAGCCGCTGAAGTCGCTAGCCATCCTGGTCTTCCCCCGAGATAGAGATAAGGGCGAAAAGATCGCTCGGGCCTTGAGCGATCGCTATCTAGTCTACTCTGATCCTCTATGAGGAGGAGAGGATGAAAAGGATCCTGGAGAAGTACGACCTTTTGGTAGCGGTCATGGCAGTGGGGATTGTGACAAGAAGCCTCTGCCGCCACCTGCAGGACAAATGGCGTGACCGGCCGGTGGTGGCCGTAGACTCCGCCCTCACTTGCGCTGTGCCGGTGGTGGGAGGCCACCACGGGGCCAATGACCTGGCCCTCCACCTGGCGGAAAGGCTAGGAGTCTATCCGGCCATAACCACCGCCACCGATTCCTCCGGCCGACCCTGCCTGGAGAGCGTAGCCCGGCGGCTGAAGGCCGATATCCTGAACAAGAGCGCCTCAAAATCCATCAACCTCGCCTTTTTGAATGAAGATGTCCCCATACTGAGGCTGAAGGGGCCCAGGATACTGCTGGTGGATGAGGATGTGGCAGTGCTCAAGGGAAAGGGGCTGGTCCTGGGGGTGGGAGCGAGAAAGGGGGTATCCTCTGAGGAGGTCCTGCAGGCGATAGACCTGGCCCTGGCGGAATCCGGCCGGAAGAGAGAGGATATAGCATTCCTGGCCTCCGCCTGGCTCAAGCAGGAGGAAGAAGGCCTGCTGGAGGCGGCAAAGGCTCTGGACAGGGAGATCGTCTTCCTCTCCCGTGATGAACTCAACTCCCAGGAGCCTTCCACCCCCTCCCGGGCAGAGGACCTGGGACTGGCGGGAGTTGCCGAGCCCGCAGTCCTCGCCCTGGCAGACAGGCTCGTCCTTCCCAAGAAGGCCTATGGGAGGGTGACCGTTGCCATTGGAGAGCAATGAAATGACTGCCGGGAAAGGGATTGGAATTCAATGAATGATTCTGCAGCCAGCCTATTAAAAGACAAGCATTCTGCAAACAGGCTCTCAATCGTGGGTATCGGGCCGGGGGATGCGTCCCTTCGTACCCGGGCGGCAGTGGACGCCATAAAAGGAGCGGACCATGTGGTCGGCTACCGGCCCTATCTGAAGCTCATAGAAGACCTCTTGCCGGGAAAGGAGGTCTACTCCAGCGGCATGGGAAAGGAGACAGACAGGGTCCGGGCGGCTCTGGACCTTGCCGACCGCGGATCTGTGGCCCTGGTCAGCTCGGGAGATGCCAATGTCTATGGCATGGCCGGCCTGGGGCTGGAGATGGCCGAGCATCCGGCGGAGGTACAGGTGGTCCCTGGAGTCACCTCCTTTACCGCCGCTGCCTGCGGGGCCGGCCTCCTATTCCGGGAATGCATAGCGATAATCAGTCTGAGCGACCTTCTCACCCCCTGGGAGGAGATCGAGGGCCGGTTGCGTCAGGCAGCAGATTTTGGCATGCCCGTCGCCCTCTACAACCCTAAAAGTCGGAAAAGGGACTGGCAGCTATTGCGCGCCCTGAACATCTATGAAAACAGAGATGTTCTGGTGGCCAAAGAGGTGGGTAGAGATGGTGAGAGGCTCTTTTGGACCACGGCCCCAGCCCTGATGGAAAGCGTTTCCCTGCGGGAAGAGGTGGATATGACCACGCTCCTCATCCTTCCAGGCAGGGGCACCTACCGGGGAGATGTGGCCCGGGAAGCGGCGATCAACCTGGTGGGCACCGGACCGGGAGAGCGGGCCAATCTCACCGCACAGGCCCAGGCCATCCTCAGCTCCTCTGAAAAAATCCTGGGAGCAGAGCGTTACCTGGACCTTGTCGGGAACTATCCAGGGGAGAAGGTCACTCACACCGGCCCCTGCCCGGAGAGGTCATACGCCCGCTTCCAGGAGGCAGAACAGCTCGCCCGCTCAGGAAAGAAGTCGAGCATCCTCACCGGCGGCGACCCGAGCATATTCTCCGCCGCCTGGAGAATCATGGACCTGGCCAGAAACCGTCTTCCAGTTCATTTATCTCCAGGAGTGAGCGCCTTTTCATCGGTGGCGGCAAGGGCAGGAGCCCCCCTCTCCGGGGACTTCGCCCTCCTCTCCCGCCCGGATGATCCGGCAACGCCATCCCTCCTGGCGGCAGCCGGCTTTGGGGTTGTGATCTATAATGTGAAAGGGCATGAGGTGCAGGCACTCCTCCAGGACCTGGAGCCGGAGAGGGCGGTGGCCCTGGCCAGGGACGTGGCCCGGAATGGAGAAGAGATGATAATAATGAAAGCGGAAGAACTGATGCAGACCAGGCCATCAGGCTTCCGGTTCACCCTTCTGGTATCCTGCCCGAAGGCGGAAATAAGAGAGGGCAGGATCATCGCCAGAAGGGGATACGATACCAAATACAGCTACTAGAGCTGATTGATATGATAGAGAACTATACCGATATTGGGGCCAGCACGCCCGAGGCCATGAAGATCAGCAGAAAGAGCCGGGAGCTCATATCCAGCATGATTGGGGACCGGAGCCTGGAGGACAGAATAACCCAAAGATGCGTCATTGCCACCGGCGACCCAAGCGTGGCCGAGATCATGAGATTTCAGAATGACCCTGTCCAGGCTGGTCTGAAAGCCCTGGAACGGGGCGCTCCCATTTACGTGGACATCAAGATGGTCCAGGCGGGGGTGCTAAAGAAAGGCCACAGTAGCCCCATAGAGGCCTTCATCGACCGGGGAGATGAGCTGGCGGCATCCCTGGGGATCACCCGCACCTCCGCCGGGGTATTGGCCCTGCAAGAGAAGCTCTCCGGATCGATAGTGGTGATAGGAAATGCCCCCTCTGCCCTGCTGACCCTGTGCGAGCTCATGCAGTCCGGGACGGGTCCTGCCCGACCTGGTAGTAGGAGTTCCAGTGGGATTTGTCAATGCTCTGGAGAGCAAAGAGAGGCTGCGGGAGATATCCGTCCCCTCCATATCCACTGCCGGAACCCGCGGCGGGACCCCCATAGCCGTTGCGGCCATAAACGAGATCATAAACACCTATGCCAGAGAAAAAACCTGAGCTGATAGCCGATCCGGTCACTGGATTTAGCATACCCCTCTCCTGGATCGAGTCCTGTCCCGATCCCCTGGCGGAAGAGAAGATCCGGACGGGCAGATGGACCATCCTCTCGGACGGCCTTCTCTTAAAGCGCGGCCTGACCACCGGGACCACCGCCGCTGCCGCCGCCAAAGGGGCGGTCATATCCCTGCTCCGGGCGACGGAAAGACTGGAGGTGATGACGCCAGCCGGAATCCGGGTCTTGGTCTCCGTCAAAGCGGAGAGGGGCCAATGCACTGCCCGCAAGGATGGAGGAGACCACCAGTCCGATGTCACCGCCGGCCTGGAGATATCGGCATGGGCAGAGCCCTCTGGAGAGACGGTTCTACTCGCCGGGGAGGGGATAGGAAGGATAGGAGCCGGCGGCCTGTGCGACGATATCGGCCGGCCGGCCATAAGCCCCTCCGCCAAAGCGCAGATCATGATGGCCATATCCGAAGGGTGCAATGAGGCAGGGCTTGAGCATGTGCGGGTGCGGATCTCGGTCCCCCAGGGAGAACAGATCGCCCGCCAGACCCTCAATCCCAAATTGGGGATAGTGGGAGGCATATCCATCCTGGGCTCGACCGGATTTGTGGAGCCCTGGAATGAACACCTGATAAAGCGAGAGGGCGGAGGAGCTGAAAGGAGCAAAAAAAGTGGTGGTCAGCACGGGCAGAACCGGCCTGAAGCTCAGCCGAATTCTTTTTCCCGATCACGAAGCGATCCTCATGGGCAGCCAGCTGGACCGGCTGGAGTTCGGTCCCGATCAGGATAGCATTCTGTGCGGCCTGCCCGCCCTGATCCTCAAATGGGCCTGGCCGGAGATACTGGAGAATACCGGCTACAACACCGTGGCCGAGATGGTGGAAAAAGAGCCTGGACATGAGAACATCGCCCTGGGACTGAAAAAGGCCAAAGAAAGGCTGCCCTACACCCGCATCGTTCTCCTCCACCGGAATGGGCAGATTTTAGCGGAGGCAAATTGATCATTGTGGGAGTGGGCATAGGCCCGGGGATGATGACAAGGGAAGCGGAGGAGGCCATCGGCCGGGCGGGATTGATCTATGGATCGAAGAGGTCAATAGACCTGGCCCGAGAGTGCATCCGCCCGGACTGCCAGGTCCTGGAGATCAAGGACTACAAAAAGCTCTCCAGCCTGCCAGAGGATGCCGTGGTCCTGAGCACCGGGGACCCCATGCTCTCCGGCCTGGGCTATCTGCCGGGCAGGGTGATCCCGGGCATCTCCAGCCTGCAGGTGGCCTGCGCCCGTCTGAAGATCAGTGAACTGAATGTGGTCCCCATCACCGTTCACGGGCGGAGGATGGACCCGGAGGCCATAGCCTCGGAGCTGAACCGGAACAAATCCGTCTTTCTTCTCACCGATGAGAGCACCGATCTGGAGGGGCTCTGCCGGTACCTGGAGGAGCAGGGGCTCGCGCGAAGCGTTTTCGCCCTGGTCGACCTCGGCTATCCCCAGGAAAAGATCATGAGAGGGAGCACTGCCTCTCCCCCCCATGCCCCGGGCCTCTCCTGCGTTCTCATCAGCCCGCTGTGAAAAGGTGAACTCATGGGTGGCAGCTTTTGCAGGGAAGGTAGCCCTGACTTTTTGCTTCCTCTGCGCTCTGGAAAGAGATCCTGTTCTCCGGCTTGATCTTCAGAGCATAGCGGCAGTCTGGCAGGTGGTACTTCTTGGAGGTGCTGCTGGCCACGAGCAATTCGCCAGGCCCTTCATCTGGCCGCTCATGGTCGGCATAAGCAGCAATGGATTCTAAAGCATGGTCGCCAGCGGTGCCCGCCTTTGTTTCGTCCCCATTTTCTACCGATCGATCTAAGTAGTCGTTCTCATCCTCTCGCTGCTCCTCTTCTCCCTCTGCCCGCACCTTAGATTCTGGTTCGCCTGCATACATCTCTTTCTCGTGCTCCTTTTGCGCCTCTATCCCGCTCTCTTCATCACCCTTTATCCCGCTCTCTTTATCAGCCTCTATATTGCTCTCTTCCTCAGCCTCTGTATTGCTCTCTTCCTCAGCCTCTGTATTGCTCTCTTCCTCAGCCTTTATATTGCTCTCTTCCTCAGCCTCGATCTCGCTCTCTTTCTCGTGCTCTCTTTCCACCCTGGATGTGCTCTCCATTTGACCAGTCCTCTCATAGAGTCCCCGGCCGGTGAAGAGGGCCTGGGCGTCGGATAAGGAAATGTAACCCTCAGGGGAGATAACAGAAGAGGGCGAATTCTGCGGATCCTCAGCCAGAGAGCACATTCTGCTCTCACTGGCCAGTGAGCCACTGGGACCGGATGCCTCCAGGGTGCAGATGTACTCGCCCGGCAGGAGCCTCGAGTTCCTGGCGATCTCAAAGCTGTAATCCCTGTTCGGCTCAAGATTCATCATAAGGTACTTCGTGCTCACAACATAAGCCGCCCCCTGGCGAAGGGTTGCATTGAGCAGGAGATAGGGAAGAGTGCCGTTGCCTGTGAGAATGACGTTTCCTCGCAGGCTGAATAGATCGCTGTCCAGCTCAGGGTCGATCTCCATTCTCAGCTGGCCCGACCACTCCCCAGACTGCAGATCAGCACCATTCATAGATGAGGCATGGAGGGATTGAGGCACCCCTTCGATGCAGCCGGTCATAGAGGACAAAGCCAGTATAAGCGGAAATAATAGCGGAGTTATTCCACACTTTCTAAAATTTTTTAAATTCAATTGATCAACCCCTTGATTTCCAGTGGAGAGCGAGAAACCCCGGAATTGTGCCCTTCCGTCCTGGGCCAGCTGCAATCCCACATGGATTTGGAGATGGAAGGAGGGAGATTTGCTCACAAAAGATCGAGCACACGCAGCAGTCCTTCTGCGCAGCCCAGCAGCTTCTTGAGCCGATCCAGATCCCCTTCAGATCTTATTTCCCGCGATAGCTCATCCAGCCGCGCGATCAATGATGCACGTAGCCTTGACCTGGCCTCCACAACCTCGTCATCCGTCACCTTGCCTTTAAGTGAACCCTCTATCTTCGACCTGTTCTCCCCGACCATAGGCGCTGCATTTAGCTCGCGCTCATGATGCGGCTCATCCTTTTTTGATTCCGTAAAAACGGCTTTTTCACCTTGTCCCGGCTCATCCGGAAATGAGCATACCGGGCAGACGACCTCTCCCTGGCAACGGAATAGAGGCGCACCGCAGTCATGATGCGTGGCCAGCATTGTGCATCCCTTTTCCAGAAGCCTGGTTATCTTGTTGAGAACCTCATCCTCGTCCATTGATCCATCACCTGCATTACCACATACGTTTAAATACAACGATATATCATCCTTGAGTTAAAGGCAGATAAACATCATAACCTTTTTCCCATAGATATGGGTGGTGGTTCTATGACAGCTGAAAATGTCCTTAAGCAATGTGTTGAAGTATTAGAACGTATTATGAGCGATGATGCCGTGCCGAGGAATATCAGGCGCTCTGCAGAGAGCGTCAAGACCATCCTCATGGACGAGAGCGTGAGCGAAGCAATAAAGGCAGCATCTGCTATTTCCATACTCGATGAGATAAGCAATGACCCCAATATTCCCCTTCATACCAGAACCTTGATCTGGAATGTTGCCAGCCAGCTTGAGACCATACCCGTCGCCTGAACTCCTCTTTTGGTAGAAAGGCCGATTTGCTTTCAAGTCTCCTGAGAGAGACCGTATGGTTTCCACTGGAACCTGAGTCTCTCTGGGAACATCATTCCCTCTGCCCACCGGGTCAGGCACCATAATGGAGGTGAGATCTGCTGATCTATGCAGCCTTATGTGCAGGCCTCTATGATCCTCTGACTGGTCTTGGAATCTATGTGGCCCTAAAAGCAGGCCTGTATAGTTCTCAATTGCCTTAGAGAAACTTAGCCTCCTTAAAAGCAGTCTTATATAGGCCTCTGACTTGCCTTAGAAAACCTTAACGGCTTTATAAGCTGGTCTGCATGGCTCTGACTTATCTTAGAAATCTTTTCTACCTTTATCAGGTCAGTTTGGTCCCCTAACCGCTTTAGCAATCAGACAACAAATTTTTTGCTGGTATCGCGATATAGATCATCGGTATCCTCCGATATTAGATACAGAAAATGTCATTTTTTAATGAGCTTCCTATATCAAATAACCATAACTCAAGGATATTATACCCCATATAATAATTCGACGTACTTTTTATCTTGAATAGGAAACTATATATAGCATAAAAAAGAAAGTTACAACCGGCTAATTTTATTTCACTATCTATCAAGAGCGTGCATGGTAATTTTATTTCTTTTCCACAGGAAATCATAGGGTAGGGGAGTAGTATTTCCACAGGAAACGAAGGGGAGTTAACCATAACTCTTAATATCCCACAGGGTGATTTGAAAAATGTTCAAGGGGAATTATCTTGGTACCTACATCCAGAGGGCTATTTGCTGATTTATTGGCGCAAGGGGGAATATTTCAAACCAGAGACGTCCTGCGCCCTACCTATACACCAACTGAACTGCCCCATAGAGAAGAGCAGATCAATAACCTGGCATCGGTCCTGGTTCCAGCTCTGAGAGGAGAAACGCCTTCTAACGTCTTGATCTATGGAAAGACTGGAACCGGAAAGACAGCGGTAGCCAAATACGTGGGCAAAGAGCTGGAAGAAGCTGGCTTTGGAGATATGAAATGCGCTGTGATATACATCAACTGCGAGGTGGTCGATACTCAGTACAGGATTCTGGCCCATCTGGCAAGGCATTTCGATAAAGATATCCCCATGACTGGCTGGCCCACAGATCAGGTTTATGCGGAGTTCAGAAATGCCCTGGATGAAGAGAAACAAGTAGTGGTAATTATGCTCGACGAGGTTGATAAACTGGTGAGGAAGGGAGATGACGTTCTCTACAACCTATCACGAGTGAACTCCGACCTCCTCCGCTCCCGGGTGAGCATAATCGGTATCTCCAACGACCTCAAGTTCACCGAGTTTCTCGATCCCAGAGTGAAGAGCTCTTTGGGCGAGGATGAGATCATCTTTCCGCCATACGACGCCGAGCAGATCAGAGAGATCCTGGAACAGAGGGCAAAGGTGGCATTCTGTCCCGGAACTCTGCAGGAGAGCGTGATACCTCTCTGTGCCGCATTTGCTGCCCAGGAACATGGAGACGCCCGCCGGGCACTGGACCTTTTGCGCATATCAGGCGAGCTGGCGGAAAGGGCCCGATCCGCCGTGGTCACAGAGGCTCATGTCCGCCAGGCAAGGGAGAAGATCGAGCAGGATAGAGTGGAAGAGGTGATCAAGACCCTGCCCACTCAGTCCAAGCTGGTGCTCTACGGCATTATTCTCTTAGAGGAGCAGGGAACAAGAAACATCACCACCAGTGCGGTCTATAATATGTACAAGCAGTTGTGCCCTCTGGTTGAAGCTGATTTTCTCACCCACCGCCGGATCACAGATCTCATTGCTGAGCTGGATATGCTGGGCATTCTGCATACCATTGTAATCAGCAAGGGCAGATACGGCCGGACCAAAGAGATCACATTGAGCGTTTACTCCGGCAAGCTCAAAGCGGTATTGCAGCAGGACTACCGGCTGAAGGTTCTGGCCAATGTCAGTGTTCCCCAGCAGGCCCGCCTGGGCCTGGGATAAACTTTATATCCAATATATTATCTTATATATCCAATATATTATTTTATACATTTAAAATATTATATCCCAAGCCCAATGAAATGCAGGGCCAGCAATAGCACCGCTCCCACCGCTCCGCCGATTCCGCAGATCAGAATGACCAGCCAGCTATAGCCTATATCCGGGCTGATGAATTGGTTGGCAAGAAAGAGAATGAAAAGCCCGGCGATTGCATTAATGACGAAATTCTTCACCGATCTCAGCAACAGGAAGGCTCCGAATATCAGCACAATGGCTAGTAATACGATTCCAACTTCAATCATAACTGCATATTAGAGTCCGCCAACTATTAAAAAGTCTCTCAGACTTTAAACGGCTCCATCTCGCTTGCCAGGCGGTGCAATTCCTTTGTGTCCAAAGATAACGGATCGATATGGATCAGCATTATCGCGTTCTTCAAGGCGATCTCGTCTCTCTGGAATTGAACGAACCGCAGCACGGTCTCGTAGTTGCTCTGGGTGATGAGATAGCCCATCCCCTCCAGGAGAATAACCGGATAGTTGGCCCGGTCAAGGAAATCTGAGATCATGCTGCTCAGCCGGGGGAAGTTCGTTGGGTCTACCGTCCTGAATCCCGGCTCGCTCTTCTGGGTCAGCCAGATGACCGTCTCCGGAGGAATGCTGTACCTCTCAAGCAGGTTCTCGGGATTATAGCGGCTGAGGCACAGCCCTTCCATGCCATGAGCCACCAGCTCGCTGAATACCTCCAGGCTCTTTTTGGGCTTCTCCTCTTCGATTATATACGTGGTTCCCGGGATAAGCGAGACCTCATAATGGCTTCTCCCATAGCTTTTCATGATCTCAGCCAATGCCACAGTTATGTCGAAGGAGGGATCGTAGCTCCTGATCACCCTGTCCAGCCTCCTCAGAGCAAGGAAGAAGCTGTGCCTGGTAAGCACCAGGTCCTGCCTGATGTTAAGGGTGGGAATGGTGGCCAGAGCATCATGCATATCCGGCTCACAGGCCGCACCAGCTTCGTCAGAGGGCTGGCCCTTCCGTGAGGCAGTCTCGAAGAATCCGCCTGCTGCTATCAATTCATTGGCCTTTGTGACCGCATCTCTTCTCACCCCCTCGCTCAATGAGGATAGCATGACATCCGAGAAGACCCGGAATAGGTATGCAGATAGCGGACCGAGTATGAAAAGGAGCTCTTTTGCCTCATTGATGCCGGACTTCAGCTCCATATGGACGAACTCCTTTCTCTCCGCCAGGATCAGATGAGTCCTCCTGCCCAATAGCTCCATCTGGTAGACGAAGTCCAAGATCTCCCTCTCCGGCACCCTGCCCTTATTCTCCTCTACCAGCTGCTCTATGCTGTCCACGAGCACAATGCTATTCCGGCTGGAGTCGACGAAGGATTTTATGGTCATGAAAAGAAGCGGCAGATTTCGGGGCGATATGTATCGATCGCTTCCTTTCTCATCGCTCAATTTGATGATGGGCGTCTCCTTGAATCCCCAGCGGAGCCTTACCTCCTCCGGTGCGGAATGGGTGATGCACAGCCCCTCCACTCCATGGGTGATCTGGTCGGTGAAGACCTCATAAGCGATATCAGGGACGATATATATTCTTCCCATGGACAGGTCAAATGCAGGAATGGTCTCCTTGCTCTCTTCCACTACCGGCTTTACCGGCACCTGGTCCTCGACGATCATCCTGGTGGCGGAGGGACCAACTGAGCTGGTCAGTGTCTTCTCGAACTGCTCCCATAGCTCCTGAAGCTGTTCGGTGCTTATCGTTTCCCGCGTTGCCCCCATCTCTTTCAGATATAAGTCGACCTGCTTATTCGCTCTCTCTTCGCCAATGTACTTGGCCAGGGTGGTCTGGAGCTCATCAATTGTCCCGTAGAGCAGGGTTTGCGGCTCAGTTGAAAGCTCCTGGCCCTCTATGATCCCTTTTTTCCCGGCATTTATGAACGATTTGGCAATTACAGCCTCCTCTGCACTGGGCTTTGTGAGGAGGGATACCAGGATGTACAGGCTGGTGTTGACCAGGAGGGTCCAGAAGACGGAGTTGGTCCACGGGTCCAGGCCCAGGCCGAAGAGGTCTTTGGGCCTGAGGAATGCCAGGCCAAGGGCTCCGTCCCTTACCAGGCTGGAGAGCATGCTGTCCTCTCCGCTGATCGTGGGTATGAGTGCGGTATAAGACCAGAGCAGAAATCCTGATACCAGTCCTGCCATAGCTCCTTTCCTGTTTCCCTTCTTCCAGTAAAGGCCTCCGAGGGCCGCAGGCGCCAGCTGGCTGGCGGCGAGAAATGAGACGATGCCGATATCCGCCAGTATTTGATAAGCAGCAACCTGAGAGTAAAGATATCCCAGGAGGACCACCAGAAATATATTCAGCCTCCTGGTATTGAGGAGCGCATTGGCCAGGCTTTTTTGCTTTTTTATACGACGTAATATATAAGGCAGCTCGAGGTCGTTGAGCAGCATAGTTCCTACAGCTACCGATTCAACCAGGATCATGGCAATGGCAGCCGATGCCCCTCCGATGAAGACCAACAGGGATAGAAGGTCATGATTGCGGCTATAAGGTATGTTTAATATAAAGGAGTCCTTAGCCCCAGGAGTACCGAGGAGCAGTCCTCCCCAGGCTATGGCGGGAACGAACAGGTTGATAAGCAAAAGATAGAGGGGAAAGAGCCACATCGCTCTTCTGAGGTGCTTTTCATCTGAGTTCTCCACCACCATGACATGGAACTGCCTGGGCAAAAATAGGATGGCGAAGAAGGATATAATCGTCAAAGAGAACCAGAGGGGGTACTCCACATTCATGAGGTCTGCATAGGCAGGGTTGTGCTGGGCTTGGTCTACCATCTGGCTGAGGATTTCTCCATACCCTCCAAATACGCCATAAGCGACATAAATTCCCACCAGCAGGAATGCTATCAGCTTGACCAGGGATTCAAAGGCCACCACGGCGATCAGTCCCTCATGGCGTTCCATGGGGTCTAGCTGGCGTGCTCCGAAGATGACGGCGAAGATCCCCAGGAGGAGGGCGATCACAAGGGTGCTCTCCCAGGAGAAGCTCAATAGGGTATGGGATCCGGCCAGGATTTCCAGGGAGGTGGAGATGGCGATGAGCTGCAGGGCGACATAGGGAGTGACCATGATCAGGCTGGCCAGGGCCACAACAGCGCCTATGGCATAGCTTCTCCCGTAGCGAAAGCTCAAAAAGTCGCTGATGGAGGTGAGCCTGTGCTCCTTGGAGACGCGAATCATCTTTCGTATGACCACCCAGCCCAGGGTCATGGCCAGTATTGGACCCACATAGATGGGCAAAAACTCGAGACCGGTAGATGCCGCTCTCCCTATGGAGCCGAAAAAGGTCCAGGCGGAGACATAGACGGAAATGGAGAGGGCATAAACATAGGGATTGCTGACTATGCTCTTGCCCAGGAGCTTTCTTTTGTCGGAGAACCTGGCGATGGCGAAGAGCAGCAGCAGATAGAGGACCATGACTATCAGGGCGGTATTCTGGCCGATCATTCGGAATTCCCCCGGTCGAACAGGTACATGAGGAGGATGAAAATTATCCAGATGGCTGTTATATATATCAGGATCGCAGGCATGTTGAGGACCACCCGGCCATCAGCCAGCGCTAAAAGGGGCCAGTTGAGCAGCAGCCACCCTAAGACGAAAAGGAAAATCCAGAAATCCTTCTGGTTGAGGAGGTCTTTGAATGAGGCCATGGCTGTAATCCTGGATAGACTGTCATTTCTTTAGCAGATATACCTTCCCTTAGCAGATATATCTACTGCATGTAACTTTAAGATGGCTGTACGGGCGGCATATGTGCTGAATCTCTATCTCGTGGGCTCAAGGGGTAGATAAGACCCCAGCCCTTCAGGGTGGGATGAATCGTGCTCCTTGCAAGATTCCTCATCCAAGATCCTATTAATGATTGCATCATAGCTTTCTCCCTTCTTACCTATCGATTTCAGGCGATCCCTCGTTTCAACCTTCAACTGTATGTTCGTGAACATAAGTCTTAAATAGTATCACATACTATGTAAGCTTAGTTCCCCGATGAAGTCGGGCAACAGTCTTTCGCCTCTATGAGGTAGGGCACTCCGGATCTACCGGAGTAAGACGGTGAATGAAAGACAAATCGCTTTGCTCGGCATGATTCCTGTTAGGGAATGATCTGAGCCGAATGGAAAGATTCGGCAACAACGGCGTTAAGATCTCCATGCAAAGCAGGTCGCCCGGGTAGAGGGAAATCTATGATCCCTCGGGACTTCGCTAGTCTTGTGTCAACCGGCCAAACGCGACACGACTTTTTGCATAGTCGCAAGCCGCGCCCTTCAGGACGCGATAGTTGACTTGAAAGCGGTTTTGATCAGACTGCTTTTATATCAGGAATTCATTCTCGCAGCCGTGAGATGAATTGATCCTCAGAACTCATTATTCAGGCGAAATATCTGCGGAACTGGACGGAAAAGAGGTCACGCTGGCGGGCTTTGCCCATGAGATCAGGGATCTGGGAGGAATAGCCTTCCTGGTGCTCAGGGATAGGGAGGGAATGGCTCAAATCACCCTGGTCAAAAAGCTGCTGGGAAAGGATGTTTTCAAGACGGCGCGCTCCATCAGCCGGGAGAGCGTGGTGATGGTCCGGGGAAATGTGAAGGCGGAGCCAAAGGCGCCGCGAGGGTATGAGATCCTTCCCGCGGAGATTCAGGTTCTAAGTGCTGCCCAGGTCCCATTGCCTCTTGATCCCACTGAGAAGGTGGAGTGTGAGCTGGACACCCGCCTGGACTCCAGGTTCATGGACATTCGCAGGCCCTGTGTCCTGGCGGCCTTCGAGATCGAGAGTGCGGTCCTGCATAGCCTTCGAGATTATTTTTTTAAGAAAGGATTGGTCGAGGTCTTCACTCCCAAGATAGTGGCCGCGGCCACAGAGGGAGGGACGGACCTCTTCCCCATCAGCTACTTTGAGAAGGAGGCATTCTTGAACCAGAGCCCTCAGCTTTATAAGCAGATGCTGATGGCAGCAGGCATGGACCGGGTCTATGAGATCGGCCCCATCTTCCGGGCGGAGGAGCATGATACCAGGCGCCATCTGAATGAGGCCATCTCCATAGACCTTGAGATCAGCTTTGCTGATGATAAGGATGTGATGGAGATCCTGGAGGAGGGGGTGGCCGGGGCCTATAGCTATGTAAGAGAGAACTGCCGCCGCCAGCTGGAGGTCCTGGGCCTGGAGCTGGAGGTGCCACGGCTTCCTTTCAAGAGGATCACCTATACCGAGGCTCTGGATCTGGCGGGAGAGAAGGCGGGTGCCAAGATGCAATGGGGCGACGACCTGGATACCGAGACAGAGAGATTCTTAGGAGAGAGCATAGGAGAGCATTACTTCCTGATCGACTGGCCCTCATCCATCAAACCCTACTATACTCTGCCCTATGAGGACGAGCCCCAGATCTGCCGGGGATTCGATCTCATGCACCCGCGTATGGAGCTGGCCAGCGGGGCACAGAGGGTGCACGACTATAATCTTCTGGTGGAGAGGATAAAGGAAAAGGGTCTGGACCCGGATGGTTTTGAGTTCTATCTCAAAGCATTCCGCTATGGTATGCCGCCTCATGCTGGCTGGGGGCTGGGGCTCTCCCGGCTGGTGATGACCATGCTCAATCTGGACAATATCCGCGATGCAGTTATCTTCCCCAGGGATAGAAGGCGCCTGGTGCCCTAGTTATCCAGGGCACTGGGCGGAGGTGGAGCAGGAGAATTATTCTGCTCCATTTTAAAAATATAGAAAACCCGAATTTTAGGTAGCTTCAGACCTCATCCAGCTTCTCAATACCTTCCTTTTTCACCTTCGGCTTCCAGATCTTATCCGGCATCCAGGCAGGTGCTCCTTTGGGCTTGTCCACCTGTACTCTCTCTCCAGAGAAGACATGGACCTTCTTGGTGCCGCGCTCGCGCAGCTTTATCTCGGTGTAGCCGCGGTTGGCAGCCTTCAGTGCCGCTTGCCTGGGCGATTTTCCAGTAAAGACTCCGATCTCATTTCCCTGGGCGTCTCTCAGGGCAAAATTTCTCATCTCAGCCAAACTATTCCCTCCTATTGGTTATGATAAGGCTCTCCGATTCGGTATATTAATTTAATCCAAGAGTATCCCTCAATTGCTCCCCTGAAGACGAGAGCTGGCAGCCGGATCAGTGCCTTTCGCTCCCAATAGTGATCCACAATTTCGTAAATATTCAAAAAAAAATTAGCGAATAGAGGGATGAATGGCGCTATTCATCCTCCTATTAAGGGCGTTATGTCTGAGCAGCAACCTTTGCCCCTTCCGGTCGGCTCGTCGCCAGGCTGCCGATCAGATAGGCTGCCGTACCGCAGATCAGGCCTACAAATACGGGGTGGATGAGGGGGTGGCCGTAGAAGTACCAGACCACCACCGAGAGGAATGAGGCGAGCAGGCTGGCGATAAAGCCGGTCTCAGTGCCCCGCTGCCAGAAGATGCCGAAGAACAGCGGCACCAGGACGCAGCAAGCGATGACCCCCATGCTCACTGCCACCAGAGGCACGATCTGCTGAGGGACATTGATCGCCGAGATGCCGGCTATTATCAGTATCACAACCCCGATTATGCGGGTGAGAAAGAGGACCATTCGGTCGGCTATTCCCGGATTCAGGTAGCGCAGGATGTCCGAGGTGAGGGAGGTAGCCGTGACCAGCACTATGGCGCTCATGGTGGACATGGCTGCGGATATCGCCGCCAGGAGAATGATGCCATCAAAGCCCGCAGGAAGAACCATGCTGGCGATGAATGGCACCAGGCCGTCGGGATTCTTGAGAAATGGCCCTATCTCTTCCGCGTTCAAGGCCCCATAGGCCAGGATTCCAAGGGAGAATATGCATACTGAATAGATGGCGATGGATATTGGTCCGTAAATGCCGGCGAAACGGACCACCCTTCTGTCCCGGGCGGAGAATATCATGATCAATAGGTCCGGGAGGGCGAGCAGGCCCAGGCTGATGGCGAAGGCCTGGCCAAATGTCTGCTGCCAGGGGATGTTCAGTCCATCCATGCTGAGGACCTCAAGGGGAATCCTCTCCCAGATATCCAGGCCACCACCGGCGGAGAACAGGCCGCCATAAAGGAATATGGCTCCTATCAGCATCAGTACGCCCTGGATGAATCCGATCCAGATTATCGCCGGCAGGCCTCCGATGGCAAAGTAGACGGCAACTATAGCCACGGTGATCAATATGCCCTCGAGGTAGCTGACACCGATCATCCCCTGAAATAGGGTGGCGCATCCCTTGAAGATGGGGACCAGATAGACGGTATAGAGGATGAGCATGATCACCGCTAAGATGACCTTTCCCAGAGGGGAGTTGTACCTCCTTTCCAGGAGCTGGGGGACCGTCTTGGCATCATACTGCTTGGCCATGGCCCATACTCTCCCCGCCATGATCCAGGCGATGCAGGCAAATCCAACATGAAATAGGGAGCAGAAGACCACCCAGGGCATGCCGGCAGCAAGGCCGTAACCTCCTCCTCCCAGGAAGGAGGCAGCGCTGAAGTAGGCAGCGGTATAGGCTATGCCGATGACCGCAGGATAGGCGATGTTGCGGTTGGAGAGAACAAAGCCTGAGAATGTCCCCTGTCTCAGTTTGAATGAAAGGATGATGATAGCCAGGACATAGGCCAGGAGAAGCAATTGATTAATCATGGTACGTCCTCATAAGTATAAATATAGTTATGGAGATCATAGCTATTAGAGATATCAGCAGCAGCATGTAGGATAAGGGCATGCTCATATCTCTTCACCCCGAAATAATCGAGCACAGATAAGATGCATAAGCTGATCTGCGTCCCTTTGCATCGAATTCATGTTAGTATCATTCTCCTATTTTGCACTATGATGTACAATTGTGGACAGCGTGGTGCTGCTTGATTTAAAAACCTTTCTTCTTCTCGGAGGGTCCATCTCCAGCCACCAATCGGAAGGTAGAAGTAGTAGCAGGACTAAATATAACGATCAATGAGGTGAAACTATATGGAGCCCCGAATTCTTAGGGTCGGTGAAAAGGTCACAGGCAGGTACAGCGGAATGGAGCTGGGCAAAAGCAGGAAGTTCTTCTGGGTGAAGCTGGGAGATGAGGAGTTTTATCTGCCAAAAGATGTTGGGAACTCCCTGCTCAAGAGCCATCAGATGGGCAATCAGCTGTTTACCATAAAGCGGCAACTGGACGTATATGAGATAAATCCGCTGATCCAAACCCTGGATTAGGTAGCCTTATTCAATCCCAGCATTCTTGATAGCAGATTCCGTCTTCGTTGCAGACCGGCTCGTAGCATCCCCTCTTCATCTCTTCTTGAGGCCATGGCGGCTCTTGAAGCCATGGACTCCATTCATCATCCGGGAACTCTATCGGGTCTATGGGTACCGGGTCGCTCTCGGGATTATATCTATCCAGTTCCTCATTTATCGCCGGAGGGATGGAGAGCCTGGAGAATTCTTCCTCGGTCATCGATTTTTCTGATGAATATGAGTCCACTGCATTCTTAAGATAATCGTGCTTGATATCCTCCAGGGTCTGCCTCAGGTCTGAGGCAACATCTGGCTTTGTATTTCTGGGAAACCAGATAAAGGGGTTTAAATCTATGCCCAAGTCGCTCTGCTGTGTACCATTCACGCTCGAATTGTTAAGAAGCGATTTATTCATGCTTGTGTTTTCAGTTGATGTGGTATTCATGGGAGAGCCGATCAGGGTCAATAACATGAATATGATGACGATTTTGAGCATATAGTCTACTCATCTTTGTATTTATAAAACCTATTGATAATTTCTGATTCTTACTTGAAATAAGTAAATTAAGTACTGTTTCCGGAAGGCGGTTGGAAGACCACAAAGCCGATATATATCCTGATCTAGAGCGCCTGTCGAAAGGCGAATGGAAATGCTTGTTGGAATAGATGTCGGCGGGACCACCACTGATGCTGTTTTGGTGGAAGGCAGCCGGGTGGAGAAGACGGCCTATGTGCCTACAGATCACAATGATCTGCTGAGATGTTTGCTGGAGGCCCTGGATGAGCTGGTCAGAGGAGTGGACGTCAGCAAGATCGAGAGGGTGGTTTTAAGCACCACTCTGATCACAAATATGATTGCTGAGAAGAAGACGGATCCCGTGGCACTGGTTCTCATCCCCGGCCCCGGGACCAATCCCAGGGATTACAACCTGGGCCAGTCCATCATTCTCGATGGGGCGATAGATTTCCGGGGCAAGGAGATCGATCGGCTGGATGAGTCCCAGATCAAAGAGGCCGCTGCCAGGATAAAGGAGAGCGGAATCACTAAGGTGGCGGTGGTGGGAAAGTTCTGCCAGAGGAATCCGGCTCACGAGGAGAAGGTATCCCAGATCATATCCCAGGCCCTTCCAGATTCGAAGGTCGAGATGGGCCATCTGGTATCCGGCCACCTCAATTTCCCCCGGAGAGCAGCCACTACAATACTGACCCTGGCCACCAAAGAGAGCTATGCCAGGTTTGCCGTAGCCATATCCAGGGCCTTGAAGGAGAGGAGGATCACCGCTCCGGTATATATTCTCAAGGCGGACGGGGGAACACTGCCCCTGGAGGGATCGCTGGAAATGCCGGTGGAGACCATCTTCTCCGGGCCTGCAGCCAGCATCATGGGGGTCATGGCTCTGACCCCTCCCGGCCAGACTTCTGTGGTAGTGGACATCGGCGGCACGACCACCGACCTGGCCCTGATCCTATCCGGCAGGCCTCTGCTCTCTTCCAAAGGAGCGCGGGTGGATTCTATGCTCACTCATGTGCGGGCTTTTGCTGTAAAGTCCCTGGCCATTGGCGGGGACAGCGCAGTGAATGTTGCCGGCGACTGCCTGCAAGTGGGCCCAGAGAGAAACGGCTCGCCCTTCTGTCTGGGGGGCACGGGCCCCACTCCCACCGATGCTCTGCGCGTCCTTGAGAAGTTGAATGTCGGCGACCTGGAGAAGGCCAGGGAGGCGATGGCAGGGGTGGCAGACAAACTGAATTGCTCCATTGAGAAAGCAGCAGAGATGGTGGTCGATTCGGTGGTGGAGAAGATCGCCTCCGAGATCAATGAGATGTTCCAGGAGTGGGAAGGGGAGCCTGCTTACCGCATCTGGGAGATCATGAAAAAGGAGAAGCTCCAGGCGCAGAATGTGGTTGGGGTAGGGGGAGGGTCAGTGGCCCTGGTGCCTCTTGTTGCCTCCCGATTGAAGGTGGCCTCAATTGTGCCTGAGTATGCTGCGGTTGCCAATGCCATTGGCGCTGCCGTTGCCCGGCCCACCATCACCCTAAACCTTCACATCGATACCGAGAGGGGTGAGTATGTGACTGCAGAGGATGGGATCATGGGCAAGGTGAATGATAGGCAGATGTCCCTGGCTCAGGCCGAAGAGCTGGCCAGGAAGCTTCTGGCGGAGAGGGCAGCTCGCCTGGGGGTTGAGGAGTATGCCGGAGAAGCAGAGATAACTCGCAGTGAGGTATTCAATATGATTCGGGGATGGTCGACGGTAGGAAAGCTGATGGATATCAGAATGGAGATTCCCGCTGGCCTGCTCCCCTCCTGGAGGTGCCGGTAAATGGCCACAAAACCAGTAGCTGGAAAGACCGGCCTGATATTCTTCCCCGCTTTTGACTGGGCCATATCGCCCACCCACCCGGAGAGGGAGGAGAGGCTGCTTTACACCCGTGACCAGATTTTCGAGGAGGGGCTGATGGACCTACCCCAGATCGAGGAGTACAAGCCCCGGTTGGCGGAGAACAAGGACATCGCTCGCGCTCATTTCTGCGTTCCGGATGTGGAAAGCCAGGTGACTGAGGCCCATCTCATTGCCGCCGGGAGCACCCTCACCCTGGCCGATGCCCTGGAGAAGGGGGAGATCAGAAACGGTTTTGCCCTGGTGCGCCCGCCAGGCCACCACAGCATGCGGGTGGTGCACGGCAACCGGGGATTTTGCAATATCAATAACATGGCCATACTGGTGGAGTACCTGAGGACCAGGTACGGGCACAAGAGACTGGCGGTTATCGATACGGATGTGCATCACGGCGACGGCACCCAGGAGATCTTCTGGCATGATCCTGAAGTCCTGTGCATATCCTTCCACCAGGATGGGCATACCCTCTATCCTGGATCCGGTTTCACCAACGAGATCGGTGGGCCCCAGGCACTGGCGCGCACCCTGAACGTCCCCCTGCCACCGGGCACCACCGATGAGGGGATCCATTATGTCCTGGACAATCTCATCCTGCCCATCCTGGAGGAGTTCAAGCCCGATCTGGTCTTAAACTCCGCCGGCCAGGACAACCATTACACCGATCCCCTGGCCAACATGCGCTTCTCAGCCAATGGCTATGCCCGGCTCAACGAGAAGCTTGCTCCTGATATCTGCGTCCTGGAGGGCGGCTATGCGGTGGAGAGCGCCCTGCCCTATGTGAACACCGGTATCATCCAGGCCATGGCCGGCCTTGACTACTCTCACGTTCGCGAGCCGGATTATGTGCCCGGAGCCTTTGTGCAGACCGATGCCATGTGGCGGGAGATCAAAAAGACGGTGGAGCAGGTGAATGAGGTCTGGTCGAATAGGGAGGAGATGGTCCAGATGGCCCGGGAGAGTTTAGGCGACTTCTACCGCCGGAAAAAGAGGGTCTTTTACGATACGGACATGATCAATGAGAACCAGGAGGAGTCGGTCCGGCTCTGTCCGCACTGCCCGGGCTACATGACTATCAATAGCTCCGCTCAGAGGGGATATGGCACCCTGAATAATGCTTTCTGCGTATCCATCCCTCGCGGGGCCTGCCCGTCCTGCCGGGAGGATGCAAAAGAGGAGTATGAGGAGCATCTGGAGGATCGTAGGATAGGGTATGTCTATCTGCAGGACAAGGACCGGGACAAGTTCAAGTTCTGCAACAATATGACCCATACCCAGAAGGGGTACTGAGGGGCAATGGATCGGCCCCCTCATGGCCCTTTTCTTGTTCTACCCTTTCCTCTGATTCTTTCGGATGAATTCTCCTGACTGCCACTGGTATGACCGATAGAGCGAAGGAACTGGAGGAGGCTGCGGCATCGATCGATGCAGCATCTCTTGAAGTGGCCCGGAGGGCGGTTATCACCGGCTGCCAGGAGCTGATCCACTGGTTGGATCTCTTCTCCGGCAAATTAGAGAGGGTTGAGCCATCTGAGCTGCACAAGTTCGCCCGCGCCCTCGCTCTCACCATTCTTGGCCACCTGCCCACCCGGCCCGGTACCTGCCCTTTCTGCGTCAAGTTTGGCCAGAGCCGAAGCTGCCAGGGTTGCGGCTATGCCGCCACTCACGGGCGCTGTGATTCCGATCAGTCGTCTTTCAGCCTGTTCATCGAGGCCTTCAGCGAATTGGGAAGAGCGATTTATCTGGATACGTGGGGACTGAACTGTCGCCCCGATTTTGCCCGGATGCGCCTTGAGAATTGCATTCACTCCTCCAGCCGCCTGGCAGGGGAGATGATGGAGGATATTGATTCCTTCTCCGCCCGGCGGCTGATGGAGAGGAAGGCCAGGTATCTTGAGCAGATGATCGACACATTGCCTGCGGAGCTTTTTGCCCCGGAGGTCACGGAACAGGTGGAACGGGTGCATGAGACGCTCCGCAATTACTGGTAGTATTCTATATGCTGTAAAATAGTTAAATCATATCTCAGCTCAGATGCTGCTTGAAGACCTCATCATAGAGCCTTTTCACGTTCTCTGCAGTCTTGGTCATCTCCGGGAAGCCCTGGTAGCTCATCGCCTCCTGCACATCCTGGGGAAGGCGGAGCTTGTACTGGCTGCGGGAGAGGAACCATCCCTGTTGGGCATAGTAGCGGGAGAGATACTCCTGCTCCGTCTGGCCGGGGGTGGGGGTGAACAGGCCATGCTTTTTGTCCAGCTCTGCCATCTCCATCATGGTGGTGTAGCCGGACCTGCCAATCAGAAAGCGTGCCCGGTTCATCAGCTCCACTTTCTCTTCCGTGGACAGGTAGGAGTGAACTGTTGTGTGCTCATCTATCTTCTCATGCCTCTCCTTCTGGGGACTTCCCAGGAGCACCACCTTCTCCCCGGGGAGCTTTTGCACCTGACGGAAGATGATCTCCTCCAGCTTGGTCCTCTGGGGCTCAGGGCCGGAGACAATGATCAGATAATCCAGATCCTCATCCAGATTCATCTTCCTGGTGCTGGTGAGGATTCCGGCGAAATAGGCTCTTTTGTTGGTGGCATCCAGCCGGGAGCGGCTGAGCTTGCCGCTCAGGTTGGGCTGGCCGCCCCAGGGATAGATATCCGGCACTATGACCCCGTCGAACTTGATATGAAAGAAGCTGTTTGCGGGAATGGTGAGCATCTCAAAGGGATAGAGGTACTGGGGCAGGCTGAAGCGGAGCTGGTGAGTGATGAAGTAGCTGGGAATGTCGTGACTGTAGACCCCCATGCGGTTGTCGCTGATTATCAGGTCGAACTTATTTTCGGCCACGATCTGGTCCAGCTTTTTTCTCTCCCTGGCCAGGGCGCGCAGGAGGATGGGAATGCTGGCGGCAAACTTGGGCAGGAAGAATCGGGTGGAGCTGTAGGGAGCAGGGTAGTCCTTGAATGTAATGAAATCGCATTCCGGGCATTCCCTCTTCAGGAGGGTCAGGGCATTGCCGCTGGTGCCTATGGTGACCTCGTGGCCCCTTCGGAAGAGCTCCTCAATTATGGGAATATCCCTGGTGGAGTGGCCCAAACCCCAGTTCAGAGGGCTCACGAATACTTTTCCCATGAGGCGGGAGATCAGGCTCCAGGTATAAATCGTTTTCTTGATAAGAGATAAATATCAACCGGACCCACCTCTATGTCGTGTATGAGCAGATAGTTGTAGCCCTGGATAGTATCAAGAAGGAAAGCCCAGGCTGTGAAGGGATCAGCGCCATTCTATTTAGATATGCCAGGGGGGAGATCGACCTTGATGAGGCCTACTACGATCTATTGGAGGCGGAGCTTATTCCCATGCCCAAAAGGTGCGCCATGTCCGCAAAGCGCCCGCTGACCGCAGAGGATGAACTTCGCCTGAAAGAGAAGATCCTAGAGAAATTCAAGGATGATCTCCATTAGACTGCAATCAATACAAGGAAGCAAAGCAAAAGCTCTGAGGGGCAACAGGTCATGAGCATGATGTTGGGCATAAAAGCGGTTGAATTTAGGGATCTGGTCATATCATTGATTGCTCTGATCATCGCCTTCTCGGTGCTCTTCGGAGGGAGGCAACTGGATACGGATATGATCCTCATCTCCACCCTTGGCGTTGCCAGCGGCTTTCTCTTACATGAGCTGGCTCATAAGTTCACTGCCATGCATTTTGGCTATCTGGCCGAATACCGGGCAAATCTCGCGGGCCTGGGTTTGGCGGTGGTCTCCGCCTTCGCCGGCTTTCTTATCGCCGCTCCAGGAGCGGTGATGATAAGCCGTTCCCGGCTCCCGGCCCAGGCGTATATCCAAGATAGCATGGACGGCTCTGCCGTTCCCGATCCCTTCCAGCAGGAGGAGCTGGCCCGCCAACTGAAGCGAGAGATGCTCCTCATATCTTTAGCCGGCCCCCTGACCAACATCGTCTTGGCGGTGATATTCTTCATTCTGGGCTCGAGCGGTCTGGCGGGGAGCGGCCTCTGGGTGGACGTGGTGGGATTTGCCATATTCATCAACCTGATCCTGGCGGCCTTTAATATGCTCCCCTTCGGACCCCTGGACGGCAAGAAGGTCTTCGATGCCGATCGCCGGGTCTGGGCCTTGGTCGTACTGCTTGGGATCCTGATCGCTCTGTCAATTTATTTTAAAATGAATACCCCGCAGCTTGCAGCGGGGTGCGCTATTTGACTCTGGATGGACAGTTATATTTATCCCTTTATCCAAGGGCTGATGGGATGTGTTAGATAAATGACCCAAATTGAAGTCCTGCAGGAGATTTCCGATACTCTCATCTCGATTAATGATACCCTGGATGGGATCGGTGCAGAGCTTGAGGATATCAGTCTGGCCAGCAAGATGATGATATTTTTTAAGCTGATTGAATTGAGGCCGGATATGAAGGATAAGCTCGGGCCTTTGATCAATGAACTGGCCGCCTCTATGGATTTCGAAATGGATGAAGAGCCGAAAAAAGCATAACTGGATAGCTTTCCCCAAGAAACTGCCTGGGAAATTCAGGGAGGAGGTGGTCCCCGAATCTCTCATGCATCCTTAATTTGGTGTTACTTAACAAATAGATTATAGATGTTTATTATATTTAGACTTTTCCATGCCGTCTTTATTCAGCGAAGAATTTTTGGCTGAGGCCATTCTAGGTTTGGATATGGAAAGGGATGTTCTGATCAGATTGCGCCAGGAGCTCCTTGAGGGAAAGGATGAGAAGACCAGAGATAGTGCATCGCGCTTCTTTAAAGAGGAGGTAAAGTTTCATGGTGTCAAATCCAGCCTGGTCAGGAAGATCGCGACCAAATACTTCCGGGAGATAAAAGGGAGGGACAAAGAGGAGATCTTCGCCCTCTGTGAGGATCTGCTCCGTTCAGACTATGGGGAGGAGGCGTTCATCGCCTTTGAGTGGGCATACACCCTTCGCCGCCAGTATGAGCCGTCGGACTTCTCCGTCTTCCAGGGCTGGCTGGAGGGGTATGTGAACAACTGGGCGAAGTGCGACACCCTGTGCAATCACACCCTGGGAAGCTTCATCGAATTGTACCCTCAGTTCATCGAGAACCTCTTCATTTGGGCCCGGTCCAGCAATCGTTGGCTGCGGCGGGCCTCGGCGGTGACCCTGATCCTGCCCGCCCGCAGGGGCGACTTTTTGCCCGAGGTCTTCACAATCGCGGACATACTCTTCGAAGATCGGGACGATATGGTGCAGAAGGGATACGGCTGGCTTCTCAAGGAGGCGAGCAAAACTCACCGGGATGAGGTCTTCGAGTATGTGATGAAAAATAAGGCCCGCATGCCCCGAACTGCTCTTCGCTATGCTATCGAGAAGATGCCAGTGGATTTGAGAAAGAAAGCGATGGAGAAGTGATCCCGGCAGGAAGGGCTGAACCTCAGAATGGCGGATGTCCTCCTAACCGCAGTATTTGCAGCCGGGCACCGTCTCCCCATTTCCCAGATAGAGCACCTGGCTTCGGCTGCCATATCTGAAGACGGTCACCCCCTTGCAGCCCATCTCATATGCCAAATGGTAGACATCGAGCACATCGCTTACCGTCGCCTCCGCGGGCAGGTTCACCGTCTTGGAGACGGCATTGTCCGTATACTTCTGGAAGGCGGCCTGAATGCGCACGTGCTGCTGAGGGGAGATGTCCAGGGCGGTTACAAAAAGCTCCTTTAAGTCCTCTGGCACTGCAGAACTG
Organism: Methanotrichaceae archaeon; assembly: GCA_963813075.1. Classification (GTDB taxonomy): domain Archaea; phylum Halobacteriota; class Methanosarcinia; order Methanotrichales; family Methanotrichaceae; genus Methanothrix. The sequence continues at coordinate 350,589 of CAWEXU010000030.1, read as the reverse complement.
TTCTGCACGCTGCCCACCCGGGCCAGCTCCGCTTTCAGGTCAGGGGTGTAAATCCCCCTTTCCCCGGCCATCTTCTCGAAGAGCGGCGAGACCTCCAGGAGGCGTGCCCCTTCCAGCACCCGGCGCACGAATGCCAATGCAAAGAGGGGCTCAATGCCACTGCTCGTACCGGCGATGATGCTGATGGTGCCGGTGGGGGCGATGGTGGTCACAGTGGCATTTCTCATAGCGCTCCAGCCTCGCAGGCCCGACTCCTCTAATCGGGGGAATGAGCCTCTCTCCTCTCCCAGGCTCGCCGACTGGGCGCGGGCATGCTCAGTGATGAAGCTCATCACCTCCTCTGCCAGAGCCACCGCTCGGGGGGAGCGGTAGGAGACGTTCATCCCGATGAGCATATCGGCAAATCCCATCACTCCCAGGCCGATCTTTCTCGTGGACAGGGTCATTTTTTCGATCTCTTTCAGAGGGAAGCGGTTCATGTCGACGACATCATCCAAAAATCTCACCCCCAGGCGGACCAACTCAGCCAGCCGGTCCCAGTCCAGCTCCCCATTTCTCACCAGCCGGGATAGGTTGATCGATCCCAGGTTGCAGGATTCGTATGGCAGCAGAGGCTGCTCCCCGCAGGGGTTTGTGGCCTCGATCAGATCGGGCAGAGGGTGGGCGGCATTGATCCGATCGATGAAGATCATCCCCGGGTCGCCTCCCCTCCAGGCGGAGGTGGCGACAAGACCCAAAAGCTCCTTTGCTTTCAGCCTGCCCACAGCCAGGCCTGTGCGCGGATTGACCAGGTCGATCTCGCCTTCACCGCGGGACTTTTCCATGAACTGGTCCGTCGCCGCTATAGAGAGGTTGAAGTTCTCCAGGAATCCCGGCCGCTCCTTGGCCTCTACGAACTCCATGATATCGGGATGGTCAACCCTGAGAACTCCCATGTTCGCCCCCCGGCGTCGCCCGCCCTGCTTAATAACCTCCGTCGCCGTATCGAAGATGCGCATGAATGAGACCGGTCCGCTGGCCACTCCGCCCGTAGCCCGGACGACGTCGTCCTTTGGCCGCAGCCGGGAGAAGGAGAAGCCGGTGCCTCCGCCGCTCTGATGGATCAGGGCCATGTTCTTCAGGGCCTCGAATATCCCGGGAATGGAATCCTCGACCGGCAGGACAAAGCAGGCTGAGAGCTGGCCTAAAGGCAAGCCGGCATTCATCAGGGTGGGGGAGTTGGGCAGAAATTCCAGGCTCCTCATCATCTGCAAAAAAAGGGACTGATAGTGGTCGCTATCCCCGCCATAGCGCCCTTCTGCTAGGGATACGTGCCTGGCCACGCGGGCGAACATCTCTCCCGGTCTCTCCACCACCACTCCCTGCTCGTCCCTCAAAAGGTACCTCTTCTTGAGCACCTCCAGCGCATTGAGGGAGAGCTTCAGGTCGTCTGCCACACCCAGATAGCGTTTGGCCTCTCTGATCTCCGCTCTCCTTTGCCGGTAGAGGATATAGGCCTTGGCCACGTCGGCGTAGCCAGCGGATATGAGCGCCTTCTCCACCAGGTCCTGGATCTCCTCCACTCCCGGGATGGTGGAAGCGAATCGCTCCTCTGCCTCTTCGGCCACTTCCTCTGCCAGCCTGAGAGGGGCATTTTCTTCCTCCCTGCCCACGGCTCGAAAGGCCTTGGATATGGCCAGGGCAATCTTCTCGGGCATAAACTCCATCACCCGTCCGTCCCGTTTTCTGATGCTCTCGATCATTCCCTGTCCCCCTGCGGACCCTCTGGCCATCTGTTTCATCGAATCATGGCCATCCGCATCATCTCATACTATCACCCAGAATCGATATAAACCCCATTCTCTTTGAGGATGGCCGCAAAATTTCTAAGGCTTGAAGGTTGACTGGCTACAATTGCAGAGGTTAAAGAAATGAAAATCGCCATCTCAGGAAAAGGAGGTGTGGGCAAGACCACCCTCGCCGGGACCCTGGCCCGTCTCTTTGCGCGCGACGGATACAATGTCCTGGCAGTTGACGCCGATCCGAGCATGAACCTGGGCTCGGCTCTGGGCATCCCTATTCTGCCCAAGCCTGTCACCGAGCATAAGGACCTGGTTGAGGAGCGGGCGGGCATGCCCATGGGCATGTTCAAGATGAATCCCAAGGTTGACGATGTGGTAGCTATGTGCGGCTGCACCGGTCCGGACAACGTCAAGCTGGTGGTCATGGGCACCATCGACTCCGGCGGCTCGGGATGCATGTGTCCCGCCAATTCCTTCGTCAAAGCCCTCCTCCGCCATGTGATAACCCGGGAGAAGGACCTGGTTATCCTGGATATGGAGGCGGGCATCGAGCACCTGGGCCGGGCTACTGCCAGGGGCGTTGATGCCATGATCGCCGTGGTGGAGCCGGGGATGAGGTCCATTGAGACCGTGGAGAGGATAATGCAGCTGGGCAAAGAGATCGGCATCTCTCGGTACTTCGCGGTGATAAACAAGGCGGACGACCCAGGTCCCGTAGCGGAAAAGCTCTCCCTAATGGGCATTCCGGTCCTGGGAACCATACCCTTCGACCGCTGTCTGGTGGAGGCAGACCTGGCAGGCAAGCCTCCCATAGATGCCGACTGCCCGGCGGTCCAGTCCATCCAGAAGATAAAAGAGAAGCTCGAGGAGATGTTCGGCGAGAACAAGCAGTGAAAAAATAAAGAAGAAAGGAAGATAGTGATTTAGATAAAACAGGCAGGCCTAGAAGGCCAGGCTGCCTGCTTTCAATCCTTCTTTTACCACCGACCCTATGACTCGAGAGCCGGGCCCCATGATCCGGCAGGCTTCTTTTGCTTCTTCCTCCGCCAGCACCACTAAAAAGCCCATTCCCATGTTGAACGTCCGGTACATCTCCAGATCCTCCACATTGCCCTGCTCCTGGAGGAATTGGTAGATAGGCTGGGGCTCAAGTGGATCGGTTATCTCGAATCCGAGATTGCTGATCCGGCGCAGCTTGAGAAGCCCGGAGCCGGTGATGTGCGCGAGCCCGTGTACATTGCACCTTTTCACCAGCTCTACCACTTCATGATAGATCCTGGTGGGCTCTAAAAGCTCCTCTCCTATGCTTTTCCTCCCTCCGGGCATGAGGTCCGTGTAGGAGTACCCGGACTGGGCCACTATCGCCCTGGCCAGGGTGTAACCGTTGCTGTGCAGGCCGCTGCTGGGGACCCCCACCAGCACATCACCCTTCTTGATCTTCTCCCCGGTCACCACTTTATCCTTGTCCACGATGCCAATAGCGGTTCCGGCCAGGTCAAATCCCCGGATGATCTCCGGCAGGGAGGCGGTCTCTCCCCCCACGATGGTCATATTGGAGAGTTCTGCCCCCCGGGCGAGACCAATGGCGACTTGCTCAGAGCGTTCGGGGTCAACCTTCTCCACCGCCAGGTAGTCCACAAAGGCAATGGGCTCGGCCCCGATGGCATACAGGTCGTTCACATTCATGGCGATGCAGTCGATTCCAATCGTATCCCATTTGGAGATGGCATTGGCGATCAGGACCTTTGAGCCCACACCGTCTGTGGTCATGGCCAGGGCAAAGCTTCCCATATCCAGGAGTCCTGCATAGTGGCCGATATCGGTCAGGGGCGCACCGAATCCCTTGCGCCTGGTGGTGAGGACGGACTTCATGGCGTCGATGGATCTGTTCTCCAGGTTGATGTCCACCCCGGCCCCGGCATAGGTGAGCTTCTTCATGCTTCACCGCCCAGGCCAAACTCGCGATGAAGCTCCTTGACCGCTCTTTCCCCATCAGCCGATGCTACCACGAAGGAGATGTTATGCTGGCCCGATGCCTGGCTGATCATGACCACATTGATCCGAGCCTGACCCATGGCCTTGAACACCCGGGCGGCGACTCCAGGAGTCCCGGCCATTCCCGAGCCCGTCACCGCTACTGCGCAGATATCATGGTCATGGGAGATCTCCTTGACCACATCCCTGGTAAACTCGGATCGCAGCGCCTCATCAGCTCGATCCGCCTGTCCCTCTTCTATGACCATGGATATGTTGGCCTCAGAGGAGCCCTGGCTGATCATCACTATGTTGATCCCCGCTTTTGCCAGAGCGGTAAAAGCGCGGGCAGCGACGCCCAAAGTTCCTATCATCCCCGCGCCGGAGATGTTCAATAGCTCCACATTCTTATGCAATGTGACCGCCTTGATCACATCCTCTTTGGGAACATCGTCCCTCACAATCTGGGTCCCTGGGTCCTCGGGATCGAAGGTGCATTTGACCCTCACGGGGACCCCTTTCTTAATGGCGGGCTCAATGGCCCGGGGATGGAGAACCTTGGCCCCGAAGTAGGAGAGCTCCATTGCCTCCCGGTAGGAGATGGTGGGGATGGTCTTGGCCTCGGGCACGATCTTGGGATCGGTGGTCATGATCCCGGAGGTCTCCTTCCAGAACCATATCTCGTCCGCGTTGATGGCCGCTCCGATCAATGAGGCGGTGAGGTCGGAGCCGCCCCGTCCCAGGGTGGTTATGGTCCCCTTCTCGTCCTGGGCGATGAACCCGGTGACCACAGGGATCCCCTTCAGAGGCAGAAGCTTTTGGGGGATCTGGCTGTAGGTCTTTTCCAGGGGCCTGGAGTCTCCATATTTACTGTCGGTGACAATTCCCGCCTCTGAGCCGGTATAATGCTGTGATGGGATGCCCATGTCCCTGAGCACCCCGGAGAGAATGGGCGCGGCCAGTTGCTCGCCATAGCTGGATATATAGTCCAGCGAGCGACTGGTTAGCTCACCCAGATAGCAGATTCCGATGTAGGCCTTCTCAAGCAATGAGAGCTTCTCGGATATTGTGTTCTGGACCTCTTTGGCTATTGCCGGATCCCGGATTGCATCCGCTATCGCTTGGTTGTGTCTGTCTGTAAGCCTCTCCATGAAGTCGATCACCTCTGAGACATCGCCTTCGCTGGCTGCCCTTCTGGCACAGGCTAAAAGTTCATCCGTCACCCCTTGAAGGGCAGAGGTGACGAGGACTATCTCATTGTCGCGACTGAAATGTCCCACCAGATCGCCCACATGCCTCAGCCGGTTTCCGTCAGCAACGGAAACACCACCAAACTTCATTACCAAGCGCGCCATCGTAAAAACCGAACCAGAGCTATGTTCGCATCGATTTAAGCTTTGTCCAGCGAAGGCTAAAGAAGTAGATCTGCTAAAATGGCCACTCATATATTTCTCTTTAGAAACCGCCCGAAGAAGGGGCCGAAGGCTTAAATACATTGAGCCCGAGGAGTCTAGGTCCTAGTCAGGATTATAAGATTTATCTCAAACTTCGCGAGGCGTATTATGGGCAAGAGGAAGAAGATAGCAGAACGTGTGACCACTCTGATGGATAAACCCATGTTTATCAGGAACATCGGAATCGTGGCACATATCGATCACGGCAAGACAACCCTTTCTGACAATCTGCTGGGCGGCGCGGGCATGATATCCATGGATCTGGCAGGAAAGCAGCTGTTCATGGATTTCGATCCCCTGGAGCAGGCAAGAGGCATCACCATCGATGCCGCCAATGTCTCCATGGTCCATGAGGTGGACGGCAAAGAGTATCTGATCAATATGATTGACACTCCTGGCCACGTTGACTTCGGCGGCGACGTCACAAGAGCCATGCGCGCCGTGGACGGTGCAGTGGTGGTCGTGGACGCAGTTGAGGGTGCCATGCCCCAGACGGAGACCGTGCTCAGGCAGGCTCTGAAAGAGGGCGTCCGGCCGGTCCTTTTCGTCAATAAGGTGGACCGGATGATAAATGAGCTCAAGGTGGAGAAGAAGGACATGGCCGCCCGGCTGGGCAAGGTCATAGACAATGTCAACAAGCTCATTTTAGGGATGGACGAGGAGAAATATAAGGCCGGCTGGAAGCTGGACGCAGCCAAGGGAAATATCGCTTTCGGCTCAGCTCTCTATAACTGGGCGATAAGCGTTCCTCAGATGAAGAAGACGGGGATCGGCTTCGATCAGGTGGTCGACTACTGCCGTGAAGGAAAGATGAAGGAACTGGCAGAGAAGGTTCCCCTATACATTGCGGTCAACGATATGGTGGTCAAGTTCCTTCCCAGCCCCATCGAGTCCCAAAAGGAACGGGTCGGAGTCATCTGGCACGGCGACTGGGACAGCCCGGTGGGAAAGGCCATGGCCAGCTGCGATCCATCTGGTCCCGTGGCCTTCATGATAAACAAGGTGAAGGTCGACCCCCATGCAGGCGAAGTGGCCACAGGCCGGCTCTTCTCCGGGACCCTCAGGCGGGGCATGGAGCTTTATGTATCGGGCATCGGCGGGACCAACCGCATTCAGCAGACTGGTGTGGTCATGGGCGCGGAGAGGGTTGAGGTGGAGGAGATCCCGGCAGGAAACATAGCCGCAGTCACTGGTCTTCGGGATGCTATTGTCGGATCCACCATCTCCTCTGAGGAGAATATGACCCCCTTCGAGCAGATCAAGCACGTCTCCGAGCCGGTCATGACCGTGGCGGTCGAGGCCAAGAACACCCGCGACCTGCCCAAGGTAGTGGAGGTTCTGAGGCAGATCGCCAAGGAAGACCCCACTTTGCAGGTCACCATCAACGAGGAGACCGGCGAGCACCTCATGGCGGGCATGGGCGAATTGCATTTGGATGTCACTGTCACCAGGCTCCAGCGCGATCGCGGCGTTGAGCTCAAGACCTCTCCGCCCATTGTCGTATACCGGGAATCAATAGGCGGCCGGGCGGGGCCGGTGGAAGGAAAGTCGCCCAACCACCACAACCGCTTCTATGTCGAGTTTGAACCTCTGGAATCCGGAGTGATCGATGCCCTGAAAGAGGGCAAGATCAGCATGAAGATGGAAGAGGTCGAACGCAGAAAGCTGCTCATCGAAATGGGCATGGACAAGGATGAGGCCAGGAACATTTCCGGCTACTATGGCACCAATGTCCTTCTCAATATGACCAAGGGCATTCAGTACCTGAGAGAGACCATGGAGCTCATCCTGGAGGGCTTCGAGGAGGCCTTGAAGAACGGCCCCATCTGCAGGGAACCCGTCCAGGGGGTAAAGGCCAAGATCATGGATGTGAAGCTGCACGAGGATGCGGTGCACCGCGGCCCGGCTCAGGTCATTCCCGCAGTCAGGCAGGCAGTGCAGGCCGGAATTCTCATGGCAGATCCCGTATTGCTTGAGCCCTTCCAGAACGTCTATATACAGGTGCCTCAGGATCAAATGGGTGGAGCCATGTCTGAGATCCAGGGAAGAAGAGGCGTCATCCTGAGCATGGACAGCCAGGGTGATATGGTTATCCTCAAATCCAAGATGCCTGTGGCTCAGATGTTCGGATTCTCCGGGGCGATAAGATCGGCCACGGAAGGAAGAGCCCTCTGGTCCTCTGAGTTTGCAGGATTCGAGCCCCTGCCCGCTAATCTGCTGCAGGATACCGTCAAGCAGATCAGGACCAGAAAGGGCTTGAAGCCGGAGATGCCCAAACCCAGTGATTACTTGAAGGTCGTATAAGCGGCCTTTCGAAAAGATTAAACACAAAGCCGGAAATACTGAAAAATATGGATAGTGCCAGTTGGAGGAGATAAAAATGGCAGATGCAAAGCCACATCTCAATCTAGCATTCATTGGACACGTCGACCACGGAAAGTCGACGACCGTAGGCAGATTGATGTTTGAGACCGGGGCTGTAGACCCCCACGTCATTGATGAGTACAAGAAAGAAGCAGCAAGCAAAGGCAAGGCGACATTCGAGTTCGCCTGGGTTATGGACAGCCTGAAAGAGGAGCGCGAGAGGGGCGTTACCATCGATATCGCTCACCACCGCTTCGATACAGATAAGTTCTACTTCACCGTAGTGGACTGCCCAGGCCACAGGGACTTCGTCAAGAACATGATCACCGGTGCCAGCCAGGCAGACGCAGCAGTGCTGATCGTGGCCGTTCCGGATGGAGTCATGGCGCAGACCAAAGAGCACGTCTTCTTATCCAGGACCCTGGGAGTCAACCAGCTGGTTGTGGCTATGAACAAGATCGATGCCACCACTCCGCCCTTTGACGAGAAGAGGTACAACGAGGTCAAAGAAGAGGTAAGCAAGCTGCTCAAGATGGTTGGATACAAGGTTGATGATATACCCTTCATACCCCTCTCCGGGCTGATGGGAGACAACCTGGCCAAAGCGAGCGCAAACACCCCCTGGTACAAGGGACCGACCCTTCTGGAAGCTTTGAACAACCTCAAGGTGCCTGAGAAGCCCACCAAGCTGCCTCTGCGCGTACCGGTGCAGGATGTCTACACCATCTCCGGTGTCGGCACTGTGCCCGTGGGCAGAGTTGAGACCGGGGTCATGAGAAAGAACGACAAGATCATCTTCGAACCGGCGGGAGTTGCTGGCGAGGTCAAGTCCATTGAGATGCATCACGAAGAGGTTAATGAGGCATTCCCCGGAGATAACATCGGATGGAATGTGCGCGGCGTCTCTAAGAAAGACATTCGCCGGGGAGATGTATGCGGATCGGTGGAGAAGCCCCCAACCGTAGCCAAGGAGTTCAAGGCCCAGATAGTGGTGCTCCAGCATCCAAGCGCCATATCCGCTGGATACACTCCTGTATTCCACTGCCATACCGCTCAGATCGCCTGCACCCTGACTGCCATTCTCGCCAAGCTGGACCCGAGGTCCGGGGCGGTTAAGGAGGAGAATCCCGCCTTCATCAAGGCTGGAGATGCGGCCATCATCATGGTCACCCCCTCCAAGCCCATGGTAATTGAGCCGGTGAAGGAGATTCCCCAGTTGGGCAGGTTCGCCATCAGAGATATGGGCACGACCGTCGCTGCCGGCATGTGCATAAGCGTGGTACCACGCTAAACCAACTTTTTTTGGTGTAAAATATGCAAAAAGCTAGAATTCGGCTCTCTGGCACCAATCCCTTGATGCTGGACGATATCTGCAACCAGGTCAAAGGGATTGCCCAGAGGACGGGCGTCCATATGGCGGGACCAATACCCTTGCCAACAAAGAGGATGGTCGTTCCCACCAGAAAGTGCCCTGATGGAGAAGGGACAGCTACCTGGGACCACTGGGAGATGAGGGTGCATAAGAGGCTTATCGACCTTGATGCCGATGAGCGCGCTCTCCGCCAGCTCATGAGGATTCAGGTTCCTAAAAACGTGAATATTGAAATCGTTCTGGAAAGCTAAGATCATTAGGTAGGGCTACTTTTCTGGGAAGAGAGCCCGCTGCCTATATATTCTATAATTTTATGTGGACTCGTAGTATAGTCTGGATAGAATAGAGGCCTCCGGAGCCTCGGGCCCGGGTTCGAATCCCGGCGGGTCCGTAATATTTTATCTGATAATGATCCAGGATCCTCGCGCTCAGGCGAGGATGAATCAGCTGCTGGATGCCGTGTTCATCATGGCATTTGAACCATCTGTACCTTCTAAAATCACCTTGTCCTCTATCTTCTTGAGAATGATGGTCCCATCGCCCAGATGGTCTATAGCGATCCTGTCTCCAGTGCAAAGGTCAAGGCCGTATCTGATGGCAAGAGGAAGCTGAACCCTGCCGTTAGCGTCGATATTCGTAATCAATCCACTCACCTTGGCCTCCCATCCCCCTCCGGTTTATAAAAGCCTTATTTTGAGATGAGATTCATATGAAGGCAGAGCGATATTATATACCCTCTAGAAGATGGCAAAACCATGAATTCGGCCTTCATCCATCGTGGCTGGCTGGCTTTCTTTCGCAGCCGGCGGGGATAGGCCAGAGCGCCCCTTGGTGGGAGGCATACTCTTCGTCGCCTAAACTGCATGCCGATTCATACAACCGCTCGTCCTTCTCTAAGAGGGCCTGCTTTCAGGGGCTGGATCTAGCAGTCTATGCCCTCGCATCCTGCCTCGCTCTTCTCACCGGCGGGATCATCCCGGAAGACAAGCCTCTTTTCCACCTCGAATGTTCCTGTGAACGACTCGTGCACCTTGACATCCTTGGAGAACATCTTATGCAGATGGGCGTCGGTCTGCCAGGTTCCATTGAAGGAGTTCCTGGTTGCTATCCCCACCGAATCCACCGGGCTGGTCTTAAGGAGCCTGGCGATTTTATCCGGATCGGTGGTGTAGGAGGATGGATCAGTGGAGGCGAAGAATGTGCTTCCCTCTCTCTCCATCTCAGTGACGGAGAAGGACTCCTGCACCTCTGCCCCTATTCCTCCCCAGAAGGATTTGGAGTTGATGTACTTCGTCCCCACCATGGGTGTGGTGCCGGAGTAGGTTATCTTGGTGTTCTCCCAGAGGTTCAGAGGAATGGCCGAGCTATTGCCCATGCCCGGCAGACGCCCGGCTCTCTGGGATTCAACGGTACCCGTGTCCATTTCCAGGTCGCCGTCTCCGGTCATGAAGCTGTTATACTCCAAAGCCAGGTTCCTGTCCTTTACTGAGACGCCCACCTCGAAATAGCCGGTCCCTGCCACCTTCAGGCCGTTGGTGAACTCCCCCTCCTGGACCTGTCCGGATAATGCAGACGCTATGCAGACGAACTCCAGGGAAGTGAGGGATATCAGCAACAAAGCCAGCGCTACTCCCCTCGTAATCCTACCCCTTTTCCTTGCTTGAGATCTATTTGTATCTTCTAGATAAAAAAGTTATTGTACTGAATGGCGATAGTTTGATCTCTTCCTTTTGCCCAAACTCCTGCCTGATGTCAGGAGATCTCGCTGTGGTCATGGATGTGGCAGGGACCATTATGAGGATGTATCGCGTGGCCAAGGACATTCATCGAGATGTGATCCTGGAGAAGATCGTAACCTGGGAGCTCATCATGGAAAAGAGCGGCCGGGCCCTGGTGGTCCCCCAGATCGATCCGGATAATATAATCTCCTACAATCCCGACGATCCCATAGGTGTGCTGGCCACAGGTCGCGAGCAGTGCATTAAGATCAGTTGCTCATCATCCCAGATCTCGCCGGATGAGGTCCTGAGGATTCTGAAGAGCTCTCCGGTCAAGATGCGCGAACTGCAGGAGACATGCTCCCTGGTGAAGGCGAAGTGTCCCGGGAACTATCGTACTGCAGGATTCATCGTCGACCAGGATCATGGCGGGATCGTCTATGCATTGAGCACCGGTGGCATTCCGTTTCCCGGGCTGGAGGTGGTGCTCCTCGATCTAAAGGACATGGGTGCGGATGTCTATCTGGCCTCAGGAGATAGCAGAAGGAGCCTGAAAAGCCTGGGTGATCTGGGTATAGAGCCATCGCGAATGAACCCCGTCGCCAACCCCTGGCAGAAGAAGGAGATTGTGGTAGAGCTAAGGAAAAGGTATGATCATGTGGTTATGGTCGGCGATGGCCTGAATGATATCTATGCCCTGAGGGCGGCAGACCTGGGGGTCCTGACGGTAGAGCAGAACACCCGCCCCTCTACCCGATTGCGGGATTCTGCGGACGCGATCATCAAGAGCATCCGCGATCTGCCCGCTATCATTAAAAAATCCGGATTTTAAATATATTATTTTATATATGGCCTTAACCGGGCGAATTTCAGGAAAAGTATTATATACCTTAACAGTTCTTCCCTTGACTGGCAACCTTTTAATTCGCTTCGAAATGAGATCGAACTAGAAGATACTAGGAGTAGCCAATAAATGTTCGAAGAGCTTTTAGAGCTATACAAAACAAAAGCTGAAGAGATTGAAAGAGATCATAAAGAAGCCCAGGCCATGATCCTGCTCGTATCCGCTATCGACAAGATGTCCCGGGAGCTGGACTCCAAGAAGAGCGATGTCGAGCTCTTGGGCAGGCTGATCGATCAGGTCGACCGCTTATCCAAAGAGGTATCCGACCTGAAAAGCCAGCTTCGCACCAGGCAGGCCAGACCTTCTGCTGCAGTCGAGTCCAGCTCAGGCGATGGGAAGGCCCTGGATAATCATGCCCGATCACTGATCGATATCATGGCGGATAAGCCGGGCAGATACACCACCAGCGAGCTGGTGGACATGCTGGGCCTCAATAAGACAACGGTCATAAGCGTGATGAAGCGTGCCCTGGAGCTAGATCCCAAGCATGTCAAGATGAGCCAGGGCAAGAGGCGCAAGCTCTATTTGGCCTATGTCTCCGATGAGGATACCCAAAGGGCAGAATCATCATCAGGCGCTGGTGAATCGGACCGGATGAAGCTTGAGCTCATGGCCATGACCTGAAGGAGAATGATCTGCAAAACTGTGTAAAATTTATGCGATAAAAAGGCCGGGCTGCCGGGGAAAAATTCGGCAGTCTTTTGCCTTGCAGGTTGCCTTCAAGCCGGATTTTCAGAGATGGTTTTCTCCAGGCATTTCGCCCTAATTTTCTATATAGTCGCTCAGTATCGACCTGCATTATTAACAATAGATTTTGGTATCTTGCTACTTGTATGTGATACCTATTTTTGACATTCAATCAGGACTTCAGCTGCAGACGATTATAATCCCGACCGGCAATATAGAATTTCGAAATGATGGGAATACATATCCATCAGCTCGCCTCGGTCCCGATTTGCCGGAAGGCTTTGAATATCCTGCCTACCGCATTTTTCACCAGCTCTCTTCTCAATTCCATGCGGTAGATCAGCACCACAAACACGGTAAAGGTGGTGGCCAGGGCGAAGACTATGGCCAGCACGGTCACTATCCCGAAATTATTGGTGATCCGGAAGGGGGATGATATCAGGGCGGCAAATCCGAATATGGTGGTGAGGCCGGAGGCGATCAATGCCGAGCCTATGGCTTTGGTGGCAATATAGAGGGCCTCCTTTGGCTCTCCGACCGTCTTCAGCTCCTCATAGAAGCGCTCCATCATCAGGATGGCATATTCCGATCCCACTCCCAGGATCAGGGCTCCAAGGGTTGCGGTGAGTGGGGTGTATTTCATCCCTGACAGATACATCACTCCACCCATCCAGCCTACCACCACCAGCATGGGCAGAACCGGAAGCAAGGCCTTAATCAGGTCCCGGTAGATCACCAGGAGCACTATGAATATCAGCACCAGTCCGAAGAGGGTCAGCTCTGTCCTTCCTTTGGTCAGGGCAGTTATGACCGTGGTCATCACCACAGAGTCGCCGGTCATTCTCACCGAGACCCCTGCCGGTGGGGGATTCCAGGCGATATCCTTCTCGATCTCCTTCATCAGCCGGTCTGAGCCCTCGGTGCCCAGGTTGGTTATGGTCTGGCCTACATCAAGGTCGATTACAGCGGTGTTGTGTCCATCCAGGTATATATCCCGCCAGTTAGGTGCAAGGACATCGATCAGTCCCCTGATAATTGTCCTGTCTGTGGGGAGAATTCCCTGGTTTGCCTCTTTTAGCAGGCTGGCAATGCTCGTAAATCCCAATATCTGTTCTCTGGAGCTTTTCAGATAAATGGAGAACTCGTCCATCCACTGCAATACCTCCGGATCGGTGATATCATCGGCCTGCACCAATAGCTGGATGCTGTCTGTCCCCCCGAAGGTCTCGCTCATATGCTGGAAATCTATCAGAGGGGGCAGGTCCTGGGGCACATAGTTCTTGAAGTCGGTGTCCACAGGGACAAGGGTATCAGAGTATATGCCGACCAGAGAGAGGATGAGGGCGATGGCCAAAATCAGCCGCCACCTCTCAATGCAAAAGCCTGTGACCCCCTCCAGGATCCTTTCAATTATCGTCTCCTCTCTACTCTGGCGGCCTTTCTGCCGGGCATTCAGATCCTGCACCGTATGCTCCTCTATTGGCTGACGGGTCTGTGGCTTTCCGGCGGATAGGTAGAGGATGGTCACCCCCACAAAGAGAGCGGAGAGAAAGCAGAGGATCAGTCCGATCAAGCAGATCAGTCCGAAGTCCCTGACCATGGGGATGGATGAAGTGAGCAGAGATACAAAGCCCATGGAGGTTATGATCAGAGCAATTATCACCGGCTTGGTGACGTGACTTGACCGTCTCTATCACTGCTCTTTCTGGCTGGCCGGTGCGGGTTGAACTCCTCATTTATCCGGTTTTGGAACTGGATGGCATAGTCAATGCCTATGCCGATCAGGACCGGAAATGCGGACATCGACACCATAGTGAAAGGTATATGCAAGAGGCCCATGGCACCGAAGGTCCAGCCAACCCCCAAAAAGACGATTGGGATGGGGAGGAGAGACCACTTCACCTGGTTGAATGTCAAAAGCAATGCCACTATCATCAGAAATCCCGCCAGGAGGAGGATGGGGCCGTTGCTCTTGGCCATCTCCCCTGTAATGGAGTTCATCAGGGCAGGCTGGCCGGTGACCGTCAGTCTGGTGTCCGCAGGAAAGCCGGCCAGTTGCATCTGGCCTTCTGTCTCCTGGTACAGCTCTCCCTGCTCGCCTTCCGTGAGGGAGACCGGCAGTTCTATGGAGAGCATGGTATGGCTCCGGTCGGGCAATATCGCTGCCAGTATGGGACTGTCCTTGGACAGTATCTGGTCTATCCTCTCCTGATCGGGAACAATCCTCCTTCCGCTGCTCTCCTTTTCCGCATCGGCCACAATGTCGGCGATGCTGGTGACGGAGAGGACATCCGGTGCCTCTTTCATCTTATCGGAGAAGACGAGAGTTGCCCGGAGGATCTCCGGAGTTGCCACATCGTCCGCCTCGATCAATACGGCGATGGACTCGGTACCAAAGTTCTGCACAAAGAGATGGTCATAGATCTGATAAAGGGTGGAGTCCTTGCCCACCATGCTCTCTGTGGTCAGCCCCTGCATCTCGATCTGTTGGGCATAGTGGACTGAGGCCAGGGTGATGAGCAGAGTGGCAGCGATGATCAGGATGGGATTTTTTGCGATCCACCGGCCAAGCTGCTCTGAGCTGTTCATTGCCTTATGCCTCATTTTGTGGAGTTGCCAGAGCTCTAGGATCTTGGGGAGCTCAGAATGGCAAAAGTTCGGATATTACCGACCAATCGAAACATGCGAAAGATAGATAAAAGTTGTGGTCTTCTCGATAGTGATGAATCAAGAGGCGAGGGCCGTCTTGAAGAGGCATATGATAGATGCCTGTGTCAAGGGGGCCAATAATCGCGGCTGCTGCGATGCAGTGGGGGTATTACATGGAACTTTATTTCTGACGGATGTCCCCCTTTCCATGGACCAGCTGGTGGAGGAGACCGGCTACAGCAAGTCCACAGTGAGCACCAATATGGGCACACTTGAGAGACTGGGGCTGGCGAAGAGGGTGGTCATACCGGGGGATAAGAGATATCACTATCTGCCTGTCACAGATCCCGACTCGCTGAAGAGGGATATGATAATAAACATCCGCCAGGATCTCCAGTGCATCCTGATCGCTCTGGACCGGACGGAGGCTGATCTTAGGACCGGGGAGAATTCGCCTGTGTCATCCCTGGAGAGGATCGAGGGGATAAGGCGCTTCTACCGGCAGACCGACAGAATGCTGGATCTGATATCAAAGTACAACACAGAGGATCTGATACAGCTGCTGGAGAGGTCTATATAAGGATACGATTCCTCTAGATGTTATCAATAGCCATTTTTTATACTCAGAAAAGCATCCTATGTCCTGACAAATTAACTAAAAGTTCGGCTGCGCATATGCAACCTACCAGGGGATGTTTACTGATTCTCCTCCTCCTGTTATCTTCCTTCCTGCTCTAGATCCAGACGGCAGCGGCAGTCAGAGGACCTCATTGCCTTAAAATATATCCTAAGGTATATTCAATACATTAATTAAGGAGTTGATATGTGGATTGGCTGGAGTGCGGGAAAGTGATGGGCTTTGATCAGGGAGAAGCTCGATAGTTGGGATCTCGAAGAGAGGATCCACGAGCGTTGCGTGGATCGCTGCAGGAATAGCGAAAGCGATGACAAGTCTCTGATCTCCCTCTTGAAGAGTGATCCGGATAAGGCCTCTGACCGGTTATGCGAGCTGGGTAGCGATGCTCTTGGATTTGCCTTCAATGGTATAGCTCTGGGGGTGGCAGGCTGGTAAGAGATGTGACCGGGAGAAGAGCGGCTGAGATCAGGATGCAAAAGATGGCCCGTGCAGTGGAAAGCTCTCACACCGCCACCGTCCTCACCGATTCTGAGGGCCGGATCGAGTATGTCAATCCCTGGCTTTTAGAGAGCTGCGGATATTCGGATCCCTCTCAAATGATCGGCCGGTCAGTATTCGATTTCACGGATGAGGACGGCATAGTCAAGCTGCAAGAGGAGGTCATTCCTGCCCTTCTGTCTCTTGGGGAATGGCAAGGAGAGCTGCCTATACAGGGGACCGATGGCCGATGTTATACTGCAGAGATGATCTGCACCAGAATTTTGGAGGATTCGCAAGGCTCTGTAAGTTTCCTGGCCAACTTCTATAATATTTCCGATCGCATGCGTGCAGAGGAGGCGCTCTTATTGGACGAGTCCCGGCTGGAGGCCCTCCTTAAGCTCAATCAGATGGATGAGGCCTCTCTCAAGGAGCTGGCAAATTATGCCCTTCAGGCGGCGGTCAAGCTCACCGGCTCGAGGATTGGTTATCTTGCTTTTGTAGATGATACTGAGAGCATCATCTTCATGAACCACTGGTCCAGGGACCCCGAGCCGGAGCAGGATGCAGATCAGAACAAGATGGCGTACCATCTGGTTGAGCCGGGCCTCTGGGGTGAAGCCCTGAAAAGGCGGGAGGCGGTGATAATCAATGACCACTCCTGCAGCAGGGGATCATACTCTTCGCCGGGTGATCATCGAATTTTGCGCCACATTGCCGTCCCCATCATGGATAAGGGAAAGATCGTCATCGTGGCGGGAGTGGGCAATAAGGATGAGGAGTACAATGATGCTGATGTGCGCCAGCTCACACTTCTCATGAGCGGCATGTACAAGCTAATTCAGAGGCGCAGAGCAGAGGAGGATCTCCGCCAGCGGGACATGCTGCTGAGGGGGGTGGCAGCAGCCACCAACCATCTCCTCACCACCGATCCCGATGCCATAAGGAAGGCTCTGGGAATCCTGGGGGTCTCTATTGAAGCTGATCGGATTATGATCCTGGAGTGCGCTGAATGGAAGGAGAGCTATTCCCTATCCGAGGAGCCAATACAGTGGCAGAGAGAGCCTGGTGAGCAGTTCTCTGGAAATATCTACTGGGACCAATTCATCGGCTGGCAGGATACCCTCTCCCGCGGCAATCCCATTCAGGGCATAACATCCAAGATCCTCGATCCGGGTCGGAAACTTCTGGAGGATAACGGGATCCTCTCCTTTCTCCTCCTGCCCGTATTCATCGAGGGCCGTTTTTGCGCTGTGATCTCCATTGACCACTGCCACTCTGAGCGGCAGTGGATGGAAAATGAGGTGGCAATACTGCAGGCGGCGGCGGGAAGCATAGGAAACGCCATCCTGCGCCAAAGGACAGAAGCGGCCCTGAGGGAGAGCAAGAGAAAGCTGGCCACCCTGATGAGCAATCTGCCTGGAATGGCCTATCGCTGCAGGAACGACCGCAAAAGGACGATGGAGTTTGTAAGCGATGGTTGCCTGGAACTGACCGGCCGCTCACCCTCAGATCTCCTTCACAGCAATGCGATATCCTATGCCGATCTGATTCATCCAGACGATCGGGATTGCGTCTGGAATGAGATTCAGGAGGCGACGGAAAAGCAGTCTCCATTCCGGCTGACCTACAGGATAAACGGGAGCTTGGGCACGAAATGGGTCTGGGAGCAGGGCCAGGGGATATTCGACCCCTCGGGAGAGCTGGTGGCCCTGGAGGGTTTTATCCATGACATCACCGAGAGGAAGCTGGCAGAGGACGTCTTGAAGCGGACCCAGGAGGAGCTGGAGAGGAGGGTGGCGGAGAGGACGGCCTGGCTTCTGAGGGTGAACATGGCCCTCAATGAGGAGATGATTGAGCACAAGGAGACGGAAAAGGAGCTCCGCCAGGCTCAGAAGGCCGCGGATGAGGCATCGCGCTCGATGGGGGATTTTTTGGCCTATATGAGCCATGAGATAAGAACTCCTATGAACTCGGTCATCGGCCTGGCCGGCCTTTTGCTGGAGACGGACCTATCCCCTGAGCAGCACGACTATGTGCAGACCATCCACAGCAGTGGCGATGCATTGCTGGGCATCATCAATGACATCCTGGACTACACCAAGATCAATGAGGGAAAGATGAAGCTGGAGCACGAGCCCTTCTCCCTGCGCAAGTGCCTGGATCAATCCATGGCCATGGTGGCGGCAAAGGGTAGAGAGAAGGGGCTGGAGATGAGCTACGATCTGGATGATTCCGTCCCTCAGACCATCCTGGGAGACTCTGCCCGGCTGCAGCAGATCCTGGTCAATCTCCTGAGCAATGCGGTCAAGTTCACCGAAAATGGGAATGTAACCCTGGGGGTGAGGATGGGCGATGAGCCGGATATGCTCCACTTCTATGTTGCCGATACGGGCATTGGCATCTCCCAGGACCACATGAATAAGCTCTTTCATTCCTTCATCCAGGCGGATGTCTCCACCAGCAGAAAGTACGGTGGCACCGGCCTTGGCCTGGCCATCAGCCGCAGGCTGGCCGAGCAGATGGGCGGGAGTATATGGGTGGAGAGCGAGCTGGGACGGGGCTCTACATTCCATTTTCAGATAAAGACCGAGGAATCAATCGAGGATGATATCGCCCCCAATCACAAATTGGCCGGCAAAAGGGTAATTGCCCTGATGGGCAGCGAGGAGTGTTTGATTGGGCTGATCGACCAGTCCCAGAGGTTAGGAATGCTGATTCAGCCGGTGGTCTCAGCCAGGGAGGCGGAGGAGATGATCCCGGGCCGCTTTGATGCTGCCATTCTGGATATCGATGTTCCCGGTGCGGAGAAGCTCTTCCCCGAAATGGCAAGAAAGCTGCCCACCATCATTCTTGTCCCGTCCGACAGGTTCTGGCCGGGGAGGGTCACCCTGGCCAAGCCGGTCAGCGAGAGCAGCTTGAAGCTGGCGATGAATGAAGCTCTATTTCCCAGGAACCGGGGCGGGAATAGGTCACAAGATCTGGAGGCAGATCACTCTGATATGAAGATCTTGCTGGCAGAGGACGATCCGGTTAACCGCAAGGTTGCCCTCCTCATGCTCACCAAGCTGGGATACCATGCGGATGTGGTATCCAACGGGGCGGAGGCGGTGGCAGCTTTGGTCCATAAGCGCTACGATGTGGTTTTGATGGATGTGCAGATGCCCAAGATGGACGGCCTGGAGGCCACAAGGGCCATTTTGGATATGAATCTGGCTGATCGCCCCCGGATCCTGGCCATGACTGCTTATGCCCTGGAGGGGGACAGGGAGAGATGTCTAAATGCTGGCATGGACGGCTACATATCCAAGCCGGTGCAACTGGACGAGCTCCGGGCCGCCCTGCAAAACCTCGCCGTCGCCAGGCCGGAGGGTGGCTTGAGCTGATGGGGTGAATTCACCTCAGCATCACCTTGCTCATGGTCACCAGGAAAAGAGCCATGAGCAGCCATCCGGCCAGGGTCTCAAAGACGGTCAGAAATTCCAAGCCCTCAATGATGCTGATGTTCTGGGGCGCCCGGCCAAGAAACCACATGCTGCTGAAGTAGAAGGCATCGTTCAGGGTTATGATGCTCCCCGGATCGGCAGAGGCCGAGGGCTGAAGGGCATGCCCTACCCAGTAGATGGCAGTGAAGAGGATGATCAGGGACAGGCTGAGGAGCATGGTGTGGGAAGGCCGGACCCCATAACCGCAGGAGAGCCATGCCAATTTGTCGATCAATTTTGCAAATAGCTTCGTGTTCCGGGCCTGCTTCTCCTTTCGATACTGGTAGTAGCAGTCGTCCTCGTCCTCGAACTGCTCCTGGTTCCTGAAGTTCCTGATCAGGGTGAGATAGACTGAGCCGTTGTAGGGCAGATTGTCGCGGATGGAGTTCCAGCGGACGACAATCCGGTTGTAGTTCAGGTCCTTCAGGTGGATGCTCGAGCCGTCCTCAAAGATGGCATCGGAGAGGCGCAGGGTGTACACTTTGGCATTGGAGAGGTGAAAGCTACGGTAAAAACGCCCCCTGCCGAAGTCGGCGTCGCTGAACCTGGCGCGGGAGAAGTTGGCCTCGGTGGTGAAGTGGGCGCGGGAGAAGTTAGCTTCTCCCTGGAACTGAGATTCTGAGAATCCGGCGTCCTCCTGAAAATGGGAATCCGAGAAGTTGGCCGCCTGGGAGAAGACGGTGCCGTCAAAGTCCACCAGCCCCAAAAAGCTGGAGTGATCGAAGAACACATTCCCCTTGATCACCGAGTACTCTATCTTGATTATCGATTTTACCATCTTCCGCTTATTTTTGTTCAAAGGCAGGTCCAGATTGTGCAGGTCCAGGTCGCCATAGATGATGACGTTCTCATACTCAACCGGCCTGCCCTCCTCTATCCTTTTGTGGACCTCTTCTGCCTTGATCATCAGAAGGCTATCGACCATAAGCGTAATGGATTTTCGATGAATGCAGATATGCCTTTCGCTCGCCCTGTTTATCCTTAGCCTCTTCCATGGAGCATCTCCTCCACCCAGTCCCAATCGTGCTCATAGATGTGGGCGGAGGCACTGGTGGTGGATATAGATCCCGGCCGGGCTCCCACCTTTTGGGCGGCATACTCCAGCAGCCTGGCCAGGCCGTAGAGGTTGGCGGGATAGGCCCCGGCGAAGTCATGGCTGCGGAAGAAGACGGCCAGATGCAATCGACCGTCGCGCAGCTTGAAGTCATCCACGATCATGCAGGGAACCTCGTCTTTAGCTGAATCCACCGGCGGGATCCAGGTCACTGCGGTGGCTCGACGGGTGGCAGGGGATTCATTCAGCCGCCTGATGGCCATATCGATCTGATCCAGAGGAGGCGTGCCCGGCAGGGACCAGGCGCGCAGCCTCTCCCCATAGGTATACTCAAATCCAGGGTTCTCGCTGCTCTGCAGCTGATGGGCGTACTCCT
This sequence comes from Methanotrichaceae archaeon, assembly GCA_963813075.1. GTDB lineage: Archaea > Halobacteriota > Methanosarcinia > Methanotrichales > Methanotrichaceae > Methanothrix. The sequence continues at coordinate 329,657 of CAWEXU010000030.1, read as the reverse complement.
CCAGGCGCTCTTTGTTCCAGGAATACTCCTCAGGAATCATCTCCTGGTATGGGTCCTCCACCACCACCTGCAGGGATAAAAGCTCCCGGATACGTGTCCCCCTCTCATCCGATATCTCCTCTCCCTGTCGCCAGATGAGGTTCAGGCTCCTGTGCCAGGCATCGGAGATGGAGCGGGCACGGATAAACCTGCCCAGATCTTTGCTCTTCAGCTCTGACGATGCCGTATGCGGCAAATCACTGCCTCCTGGTCCATGAGATCTCCATCCCTTCTCCAGTACTTTAAGTTTTTCAGACTCTTAATATGTCTATGTCAATATCATATTACCATCATGCTCACAAGCCAGATAGCCGGTGAGATGATGCATCACCACACCCAGTCCGCCGTAGCTGAATTCTATATCGATCAATCCTGCATATGTCATTATCAATATCAGTATTAAAATAAATTCAATAAAGATGAGCAGAGCTATGAGAAATAAGCCGAATCCCGGCGTTTTAACGACCTCAATTGCGAAGTCCCACAGAGTTCTTCCCACTACCATATGAATCCTCACAGAGAGCAACAGGGGATGTTCTTGCCCAAAGGCTATAAAGTGTGGGAATGAGGGCGGGGCGAAAGTGATTGCTCGGGAAAAGATACTTTAATTGGGGCTTTGAAATATCTCTACAGATGGGCGACTTTGAGTGGGCAATGGTCAATTCTCTCAACTCCTTCTTCAAAAGGGAGGGCATCGCTGCCATAGCCTACCGGCTCCGACAATCTCGATTTGCCACCCAGCTGGCCGATATCCTGGTGGACTCCAAAATTCCGGAGTATTACCTGGCAATCGAATGCAAAAGCCTTGATGCGCGCAAGACGAGGTCGCTATATTTCAAGCAGCACTTCAGTATGGCGGCCGGAGCCCATCAGATAGATAGGGAGACCGATTTCATCACCCGCTCCGGGCGGCAGGGAATACTGGCGGTGGAGCTGCGTCACGGGGTGGGAAAGAGCAGGACTGCCCACCTCGTCCCCTGGGGTCTGATATTCGACCGCTACAATGAGGGTGGGACGGGCATAACACTGCAGGAGGTCCAGGTCAATCCCCCACTGGAGAGAAAAGGTGGGGCCTATGAGATATCCAGTCTGGACATACTGAGGATAACCGGATACTATGATCTGGCCGCCAATGATCAGTCTATTGATTCAGATCTTTACTCTGAGGATCTATCTGAGGATCTCTGCCTGGATGAGTAGATGATCTTCGAATTTCAACAGATTTATCTCATAAAAAATCAACTATAATTCCACTGAATCATGTAAAGGAGTTAACGATATGACCCGAACAGAGGATTTCTTGCAGGAAGCGTTTGCCGGCGAATCCGGAGCGAACAGGAAGTACAGCGCATTTGCCGCCCAGGCGGATAAAGAGGGCTTCAATCAGGCCGCCAGGCTCTTTCGCGCCGCGGCGGAGGCGGAGGCGGTGCACGCAGCCAACCACCTGCGCGCCCTGAAGGCCATCAAGACCACCAAGGAGAATATGCGCGAAGCGATCGCCGGGGAGACGCATGAGTTCAAGGACATGTACCCGGAGATGATCGCCGCTGCAAAAGAGGAGGGCGCTCGGGATGCAGAGCGTTCATTCAACTATGCCAATGCGGTGGAAGAGCACCATGCCAGGCTCTATCATGCCATGCTCGAGGGGCTGGAAACTCAAAAGGAATCATTCCCCTACTACGTCTGCCCGGTCTGCGGCATGACGGTGGAGCGCGAGGCTCCCGATAAGTGCCCGGTCTGCGGGGTGAAGGGAAGCATGTTCAAGAAGGTAGAATAGGAGCAAAAAAGATTTACCCTGTTCTAGCTACATCATCCCCATGAGATACCTGATAATTATGGCATTAGCCTTGCTGCTGGTAAGCTCCTGCGCTTTATGCCAGACAACTGACCGCTCCAGAGATGATGCCATGTCATCCGCTCTGAGGGAGCTGGTCGTCGCATCATCGGACGAACTGGCATCCTACAGCTTTTTTATGAAGATGGAGCAGGATATGGTGCTTGAGAACCTCTCTTCCGGCCAGTCCCAAGAGATTCAGACCCGGTCCATCGGCTTTGGCCTGGTGAATATGACCGATCAGGCCCTGAAGCTTGTCCTGGCCTCGTTTACATTTGTTCCCGGCGATGAGGGCAACTCCTCGGCAGTGGCCCTGGAAGAGTATCTGCAAAACGATACCATTTATATGAAGATGGATGGCAACTGGACCGCTCTCGAGCTATCCGGAATGAGCGACGCCTGGTCTGAGCAAAATTCCCTGGACCAGCAGGTCGATATGCTCAATTCGTCCCGGCTTACTCTGATCGGCTCGGAGAGGGTGGGAGACGAGGACTGCTATAAGGTGCGGGCAGAGATGGACATTGCCTCTTATGCCGATCCCCTTTCTCAGGAGGTGGCCTCCTATATGCCATTCTTCCCCCTGAACAGCTCTGAATTCTTCCGCAATATGACAATGGAAGTCCATTACTGGATATCAAAAGAGAGCCATCTGATAAAGAGGGCAGATGTGTTCGAGACCCTTTATATGACTCCCCAGTCGCTGGGACTGCTGGCCGCCGATGTGAATATGGCGGTTCGCATAAGCTCCACCACCTCCATAGTCTTTGATGGATTCAATGAGAGAATAAATATCGTCCTGCCGCCCGAGGCCAGTTCTGCTCAGCTCTTCCAGATGCCGTCATATCCTCAGAGCGAGGCGGTGGCTGTGGCAGTGGATGATGGATTGGATGGATTGAATGGATTGAATGGAACTGCAAGTGTCGAGGTCCTCCCGGTGGCGGATGATGCTCCGTCCGAGGAAAAAACCAGCTTTGTGATTCTGAAAAGGCAGTCCCCAGAGGATAACGCTGGCATGAGGGCCAACAATACCACGGTCAACACTACGCCAATGGATAGCCTTCCCCTGCCCGATCCGCGCAACTGAGCATTATCGATGGGCTCCAACCATTCCCTTGCCCATACTCTTTTTTGAATAACATTCTGATGGCAGGCTTTCTCTCGCTCTCAATGCCCGGTGTATTCGCTCGAGCCGCCCTCGATGGGGCCGGCGTCCTCATAGCCCTGCCGCTGGCCAGTCCCTGCCAGGCGGGTGAGCGCCTCAGGATGAATGAGCATACGGACGGCGTTCAGGGCGTGCTCTGCTGTCCTCTTTTCCGCCAGCCAGGCCAGGGTCTTCTCATCCTGTGCCTCATCCTCATGCACGAAAACCTCCAGGATGTGCTTGTTGGTCATGAGCTGGGCCATGATCAGGCCGCTGGATGCCTCATGAGCGCACATCCTGTCCTTGTCTGCAGAGCCGGGCATGCCCAGGGCGATGACGATGTCACATCCCTCCTCCTCCAGCAGCCTCTTGGCCGCCACGGGCAGGTCTTTGATTCCCGGGACGGTGTAGCGGACGATCTGGACCGAGGACTCTTTCTTGATGGTGCTCACTGCCGCCCGGGCCATATCCACCCGGGCGAAGGTGGTGTCGGCAATGCCGATGCGCTTCATACAGGGACTTTGTGAGGGATTGGCTTTTAGGTTTATCGCTATCGCCTCGATCGCAAGGGGATTGGGACAAGATGTCTGCAATGGCAAGAACTGACCGAAAGAATTAATTAGCAGTAATATCTTCGCTACTGGTTCGTGGCCAGGGGCGGCTTTCCTTACAATCTCCCTTCCTTTACCTTTTGCCGCTCCCGGCCCTCTTCTCGTTATGTCCATTATCCGTATGACCGGATTTACAGTCTTATGGCAACTATTAGCAGATTAATTTGGCGGATGAATCCTCTTCTCAATCTAGATCCTGAAATTCTCTTCCCCAATGATCGCTTCCACTTGCCTTTTACAGGCCTCTAGCTCCTCGGCGCTGCCCTCTACCGCCAGCCAGACCGCGCCCTCCGCTCCTCCCACCCCGCCTGCGGCCAGGATCTCCGCTTCGGCACCGGATAGCAGCCTTATGGCCTCGATCTCGGTGAAGACCTCTCCCGGCAGAGGAAGGAGCCTGGGGCCGCTATTGCCGGCGGCATTAGCTCGCGCCGCCAGATCGATCAGATCTCCTGGTATCCGTTTTTCCAGCCCCACGGGGATGATCAGACCCACCCTGCGGCCCACTGCCGCCTGCAGGGCAGCGATTGCCGTCCCCCCCTGGGGGTGGCCGATCAAAACCCCTGCCTGATGGCGGACGGGATCCAGAGCATTGGCCCCCTTGAGGATGACATCTCCTTCCTTGAGGCTGGCGGCGACATCGAATATGGTGGTGCCCTTCTGCCAGATCCCTTTCTCTATCACCACGTCTCCGGGAAAATGGCTCTGGTCGGCCAGCCGGCCCTCCGTGGTGGTCTTTCCCGGCAGAAGGGTGATCCCCCGGAAGAAACGGTTCTTAGAGAAGCTCTCCTCCTGGCCCAGTGCCAACAGTATCTCCTCTGCAATGTAGCCGTTGGTGGTGCCAGCGATGATCACTATGGTGTGGGAGCGCAGGGCTTTTAAAATGGCAGGATGAAGGGCCAGGGCTTTGGCTATCAGCCGTTTTCCCGCCGCCGGGGTGAGGACGAACTGGTACATATCTATCAGAATGAGCATCTTAACCCGGATAAATCCAATGACGAAATAGGTGATGATCATGAAAAATGGGAGATCCGGACCGCTCCTGCATTCTCTGGATTGAAGGAGGGATTATTCTCCCGTCAACCGATAGAATTAATAAGCATAATAGCTCCGCTACTGGTTTGTGGCCAGGGGCGGCTTTCCTTACAATATCTTCCTTTACCTTTTGCCGCTCCCGGCCCTCTCCTCGTTACATCCAACCATCTGATCGGCTGGATTGACAGATCTTATGGCAATTATGAGAAGATGAATTTGTCGGATGAATCCCCTCCGGTGAGGGAAGGCATCCGTCCGGCATCTCCAGAGGAACTTCGGCGAAACTTCTTGATAATCGATATCCATAAAGGCTATAGCTCATAACCACCGCAACCGCCCCGTCTCGATCCTCTCAGCCTCTTCATCCTGCTCCCTCTTATGTCCGGCAGTCTCTCCTATCAGCCGGCCGCAGTAGGGACATACCAATCCCGCGCCATTATCCCCCTCCTTCATTCTGGCCTGCACCTGGACAAAACCCATGGCCAGGATCCCCGCGGGCAGGGCAAACAGGCCGATTCCCAGGATCACCACCATCGAGCCGATCAGCCTCCCCCAGGGGGTGACCGGGTAGATATCGCCATACCCCACAGTGGCCAGGGTCACAATGCTCCACCACATGGCATCGGGAATGGAGGCGAAGGCCTCGGGCTGGGCAGCATTCTCCGCCTCGTACATCAGGCCGGCGGAGGTGATGAGCAGGATGATCATGGTGAAGAGCATGAGAGCCAGCTCATCCTTTTTCAGCCGGAGGACGTCATCGAAGGTCTGCAGGGCGCGCGAGTAGTGGGCCAGCTTAAAAATCCGGAAAAGGCGGAAGAGGCGCATAGCGCGAATGAACCTCAGGTCGGCGAGTACGAATGGCAGATAGAAGGGGAGCACCGCGATGAGGTCCACTATTGCCAGGGGGGTGAAGGCAAAACGCAGCCTGCTGCCCTGAGGGGCCCGGTATCTTGGGTCCTCGGTGCAGCTCCAGACGCGCAGGATATACTCGATGGTGAATATCCCTATGGAGAATATATTGAAGGCCTCAAATAGGGGCCCGTAAGCGGAATAGAGCCATTCCACCGTCTCCATGATCACCGCCAGGACATTTAAAACCACCAAAAGCATGAGGGCGATGTTGACCAGTCTTGGCCAGCCGTGGGCATGACCCCCTTCCTCTAGGGTCTCATATGTCCAGCTTCTGAAGCTCCTGATCATCCGGGCTAACCAGGTCCATCTTAATATATACGGACTTGCCTTCTTTTTAGCATGCGTGCTGCCCTCCTTCAGCAGACTGTCCTGCCCTGTCAGGATCCCGAGAACCTCTCTCGTGCCCTCTCATTGGCCCGCTCCGCTCTGGAGAGGGGTGCAGAGATACTGGTCTATCCGGAGCTTTTTCTATCCGGATTCTGCTATGAGACCGGGGAGATGGGAGACGGCTGCATTCGAAGAGCTCGATCCCTTCCGCGCCCTGGCCAGGGAGCACAATTGCCTGATCATCGGCTCAGTCCGTCGCGGCCGCTTGAACCTCGGTTTCTGCCTGGCCCCTTCCGGCTTGGAGCTGCGGCCAAAGATTCATCCCTTCGGCGAGGAGAAAAAGCACTTCGATGGGGGGAACTTGATCTCTCCCATATCCACCCGCTGGGGCCGGGTGGGCCTTGAGATCTGCTACGACCTGCGCTTTCCTGAGGTGGCCCGCTCCCTGGCCCTTCAGGATGCCGACCTCCTGGTGACCCTGGCCCAGTTTCCGGCGCATAGGCGCGAGCAGTGGCGGGCGCTCAGCCTGGCGCGGGCGATAGAGAACCAGATCCCCCACCTGGCCTGCAACTGGGCGGAAGGGGGTGGCTCCATGATCATCAGCGCCCGGGGCAGTGTTCTGGCAGAAGCGAAGTGCGGCGAAGAGGTCATAATCGCTGAGGTCGACTTCTCCGAGAGGGACCGGGTGCGAGAAGAGATCCCCTGCTTTGCTGACCGCCGGCCAGAGGTGTACTTGAGGTGATGAATTGAACGCCCTAACCCTGAACCTCCTCGTCTCCAGGTTCCGGGAGTATTATATCCAGGCCACCCTGGATGTCCCTCCCGGCCTGCAGTCCAGGGAATGGGGATTTCTGTTCTTCGACGACTCGGGCATGCGCCGGCACAAGTCCTTCTTCAGCCGGGGGGAGGTGGTGGACTATGTGCGCTCTATGGTTCCCCGCCATGTCTATCACTCCGCCGCCTACTATCAGCGGCCCGGCGCGCCGACGATGAAAGAGAAGATCTGGCAGGGTGCGGACCTGATATTCGACCTGGATGCCGATCACCTGCGCGGCGCGCCCAAAAATTATGCCGGGATGCTCGAGCAGGTCAAGAGGGAAACCCTGAAGCTACTCACTTTTCTGTTATCCGATTTCGGCTTTCCCGAGAGCAGAATCAGCGTGGTCTTCTCCGGCGGCCGGGGCTATCATATCCATGTCCGGGACCCGCGGATCTATGGCTTTGGGGGGGACGAGCGGAGGGAGATCGTGGACTACCTCTCCGGTCGGGGCCTGTCCATGGACCGGTTCATTCACGAGGCTCCGGTGGAAGGATGGGGGCGGGAGGGGGGCAAGCATCTGAAAGCCCCGGCCCGGGATGCGCCGGGCTGGGGTGGGAGGATCAACCGCTCGATCCTCTCCTTTGTGGAAGGTTTGCGCACCCTGGACGAGCCCGGAGCGGTGGCCGTCCTCTCCCGGGTCCGGGGCATCGGCCCCAAGAAGGCCTCCAGCTTCTACCGCAGCCTGCAGGGAGAGGGGGTGATAGAGGAGATAAGCCGGGGGAACCTGGACCTCTTTCGGGGCAGTGCAGGTATCTGGAAGCTTCTATTGAAGGAGAGCCTGGAGAGCGAAGGAGTGGCAGTGGGATTGAACCTGGACCGGGAACGGGGGGAGACCGACGAGCCGGTGACAGCGGACGTGCGCCGGCTGATACGCTGTCCTGGGAGCCTGCACGGCGGCTCGGGACTGAGGGTGACGCCCTTATCGATCCGCGGCCTGGAGGAGTTCGATCCCCTGGAGGATGCGGTGGTCTTCGGGGATGAACCGGTTCTTCTGGAGATCACAAAGCCCTTCAACACCCAGATGAAGGGGCAGAGCTATTGCCTGAAGGAGGGCACCGAGGAGCTTCCCCTCTACCTGGCGGTATTCCTGATGGCCAGAGGGGTGGCAGAGGCTAGGACAAGGCACGAGATCGGTGAAAAAACTATATACTATCCCCGCTCTTAAGATCAGTCCGCGTAAAAATTGTTGATGAGGTGGATGGAATAGATCTGGGCAATGCCCTCCGGGAAGAGCGCAAGTCCGCGGAGCTTCAGCCGCTGGAGTTGGATTTCTACCAGCAGGTTGGCACTTATCTGACAGGCATGAGCCAGGAGCTCTCTCGTGTCACCGATCCCTTCAGCGTGGAGGCTCAAATCCTCCAGGATACTCTGAAGAGCGAGAGGAACAACCTGAACAAGCTCATCGACCAGAGGATAAAGAAGATCGTCCGCCGGGCGCTCCGCAATGCCAGGTCAGCCTCTCGGGAGGAGGTCTTCACTGGCATGACGGCAGAAGAGACGGAGATCTACCGGCAGATGCTCTCCACCATTGCTCTCGGCCGGGAGTCCATCCTTTCCCATATGAATCCCACCGAAAGGCCTTTAACGGGCAAAAAAGATATATCGCGGGAATACGAAGTAGTGCGGTTGCTGGATAATGTTCCTATGTTTGCGGGAGTTGACGGGAAGAACTACCATCTCGTCAGGGACGATGTAGCCGTCCTCCCTGCCGTTCATGCCAGAAATCTGCGCAACAAAAATTTAGCTTCAGAAGTGAAGATCCAGAGATGATAAAAAGTGAAGATGCCAAAAAAGCTTAATGCTTATTGTCCGTTCTGCAAGAAGCACACCGCACAGACGGTGGAAAGGGTGAGAAAAGGCCGGGCTTCCACATTAACCCGCATTACCAGGCAGAAGCTCAGGGCCAATGGAATAGGAAATCAGGGTAAGTTCTCCAAGGTTCCGGGCGGAGACAAGCCCACCAAGAGGCTGAACCTGAGATACCGCTGCGGCGAATGCAAAAAGGCTCACAACCGCCCCGGATTCAAGGCGGGCAAGTTCGATCTGGTGGAGAGCTAGATATGCCAAGCAAGTTCGTCAAGGTGAAATGCAACGACTGCGAGAATGAGCAGGTGATCTTTGCCCATGCCTCAACCGTGGTGAAATGCCTGGTCTGCGGGCGCACACTGGCTGAGCCCACCGGGGGCAAGGCATTGATCAAAACCACCGTAGTAGAAGTGCTCGAGTGATTTCTGATGCAACGTGAGGGCTGGCCAGAGCCCGGATCTCTTGTGGTCTGCACCGTAACTCAGGTGGTGGACTTCGGCGCTTTCGTCTCCATAGACGAGTATGCAGGCAAGCAGGGCCTGATTCACATCTCCGAGGTAGCCAGCGGATGGATCAAATACATTCGCGACCATGTGCGAGAAGGGCAGAAGATAGTCTGCAAGGTACTGAATGTAGATACCTCCCGGCATCATATCGATCTATCTCTCAAGGATGTTAATGAGCATCAGAGGCGGGAGAAGATCCAGGAGTGGAAGGCGGACCAGAAGGCCTGGAAATGGCTGGAGATGGCCTATAAAGACCAGCCCGAGGATGCTAAGAGGGTGGCTGATTCTCTCATGGTCGTTTACGACAGCCTCTATCTGGCCATGGAAGATGCAGCGATCAGCGGCGCTGAGGCTCTGAAAGATGCCGATCTCACTGAAGAGGACGTCAAGATCTTAGAGAGCTTATCTAAAGACAACGTCAAGATACCGTCGGTTGATATCAGCGGCTATGTGGATATCACATCCCCTGCTGCGGATGGAGTGGATGTAATCCGCAAGGCTCTAAAACAGGCCAGAAGGATCAAGGACAAGGATGCTACCCTTTCAGTGTCGTATATCGGAGCACCGCGATACCGCATTCATGTAACTGCTCCGGACTATAAGCATGCAGAGTCTGTTCTCAAAAAAGCCGCTCAGGCTGTAGTGAGCTATATAGAACAACACGGCGGAGAGGGCGCTTTCCACAGAGAGGCATGAGATCCAAGATCCTGCGGTGCGAGTCCTGCGCTCGATACACCCTGAAGGAGATCTGTCCCCTCTGCGGAGGCCATGCCGCCCCAACCAAGCCGGCGAAGTTCTCCCCTGACGATCCCTATGGGAGATACAGGAGAGCCCTGGCTTTGGAGGCAGAATGAAAGAGACCCTGGTTTTTCGCATAAAGGATATAGATCTTACCGAGCCCATAATGGTCGAGGGGCTGCCTGGGGTAGGCCACGTAGGAAAGCTGGTGGCCGATCACATGGTGGAAGAGCTGCATGCTGAGAAGATAATTGAGATCTATTCCCCCCATTTTCCTCCTCAGGTCATGGTGAAGGAGGATGGCACCATCAAGCAGGTCAAGAATGAGATCTATGCGCGACGGGGCGAGAATGGGGAGCCGGATCTATTGATCATCATTGGCGACTATCAGAGCGCCACCAATGAGGGTCACTACGAGCTGACCAGCATATTTTTGGACATCGCTGAGAGCTATAAGGTCCGGCGGATCTATGCCCTGGGCGGCTATGGTACCGGCCAGTTCGTGGAGAAGTCCTCGGTGATGGGCGCGGCCACCAGCCTGGAGCTGGTGGAGGAGATGAGAAAGCAGGGGGTCCTCTTCCAGGAGAACGAGCCGGGCGGCGGTATCATAGGCGTATCCGGCCTATTGCTGGGGCTGGGAGCCCTGCGGGGACTGGATGTGATCTGTCTGATGGGTGTGACCAGCGGCTATCTGGTCGATCCCAAAGCAGCATCAGAGGTCCTGCGCGTCCTATCCGGGATCCTGGGCATAGAGGTGGGGATGCAGGCCCTGGAGGAGAGGGCAAAGGAGATGGAGAAGATAATAGGCAAGCTGCAGGAGATGGAGCGGGCCCAGTCTCCATTTGACGCAGGTGGGGATGAGGATCTCAGGTACATCGGATAGCCTTCTTGAATCCGCTCACCGACTGCTATCCCTGGCTTTAAAGGAGGGGGCGGCAGAAGCCGAGGTTTACGGCATGGTGGGGCGCAGTGTGGATGTCGACTTACGCCGGGAGAACGTGGAGATGGCCAGCGAGAGCTACCACCACGGCCTGGGATTGCGCGCGGTGGTGAATGGCGCGGTCGGATTCTCCAGCAGCAGCGATGTGACTGTTCTGGAGTTCGTAGCCAGGAGCGCCGTGCGATCGGCCAGGGCGCGGGGCAAAGATGACTCCTGGGTCGCCCTCCCTCAGCCGGTGAGGGTGACTGAACCCGAGGGGATCTATGATCCGCGGCTGGAAGCGATAACGCCCGAGGAGTGCATCGACATCGCCCGGAGCCTGCTGGCAGGCTGCCAGGAGGTTGATGGGGCAGAGCCGGTTTCGGGCGGGGTGGCCTGTGTCTCTGGCACGGGATTTGTGATCAACTCTCAGGGGATAGAGCTGGTGGAGACCTCGACTCTCATGCAGGCCTCAATGGAGGCCATAGCCCGCAGGGAGGACGTGGCCACTGGAAGCGAGTTTTTCAATTCCCGCCGCCTGGAGCATATCGATGCAGTCCGTGGGCCAGTCGGCAGGGGAGATGGCCCGGGCCTCTTTGGGCGGAGCCAAAGGGGAGGGCGGGGCATTCGATGTGCTGCTGATGCCGCTGGCGGCAGCAGAGCTCCTGGAGGGCACATTCCTCTCCTCATTAGAAGCGGATAGCATTCAGAAAGGCCGCTCCTCTCTCCGGGGCCGGGTGGGGGAAATGATTGCGTCCGAGGATTTCATGATCATCGACGACGGCCTTCTTCCCGAGGGCATAGACTCCTCTGCCTTCGATGGGGAGGGAGTGCCCTCCCAAAGAACGGTCCTGGTCGAGCAGGGGATACTGAAGGGATTTCTCTACGATAGCTACACCGCCGGCAAGGACGGCGTTCGCTCCACCGGAAACTCGGTGCGTTCTGGCTACTCCGATCTCCCCAGGGTGGGCTCGCGAAATCTGATCGTTGCCTCGCCCTCGGCCTACGACCTGCAGGCGGAGACAGAGGGTTATCTGGTCCATGGCCTCATCGGCGCTCATACCGCCAATCCCATATCGGGCGACTTCTCAGTCGAGGCGAGAAATGCCTTTCGCATCTCTCCTGGAAGCGAAGCGCAGCCGATCCGATCTCTGATGCTCGCGGGCAACATCTTCAATATTCTGAAGACGATTGAGGTAGGCCTTGACCGCCGGGCCATCGGATCGATAGTCACCCCCACATTGAAGGTCAAAATGAAGGTAGTAGGAAGCTAAAGGAGGATAGAGATTGATCATAGGAGGTCCGGCCTCCCAGCTTTTGGCGGGCAGGGTGGCGGCGATTTTGGGTGAAACGCTAGCGCTATGCGACTACAAGACCTTTCCCGATGGGGAGTCATATACCCAGGTGACTGCCCCGCTGGACGATAAGGTGGCAATAATCCAGTCCACCCCTACCGATCAGGATCTGGTCTATCTGTTGCAGCTATTGGATGTCTGCCAGGAGAGCAGCATCGATCTGGTCATACCCTACTTCGGCTATGCCCGCCAGGATAAGATCTTCAAGCCGGGCGAGCCCATGACCGCCAGGGCGGTGGCCAGAGCTCTGAATCCCTTCTTGAAAAAGGGCCGGGTCCATCTGGTCAACATCCATGCCCCATCCATTATGGAGCATTTCAGCTGCCCGGCAGACAACCTGGATGCCACGCCCCTTTTAGCGGAGAAGGTGGCCTCCTTAGGGCTGAAGGACCCGGTGGTCATATCCCCGGATAAGGGAGCAATGGCGATGGCCAGGACTGCGGCCGCCTGCTTGAAGGCGGATAGCGACTACCTGCAGAAGACCCGCCTCTCCGGTACCGAGGTCTCTATGGCCCCCAAAGAGATCGATGTCCGGGAGCAGGGACGTGGTGATATTCGATGATATGATCGCCACCGGCGGCACCATGGCCACAGCCATAGAGATGCTGCGCGCCCAGGGGGCAGCCCGGGTCTATCTGGCGGCAGTGCACCCCGTCCTCACCGGCTCGGCGGTCCTCAAGCTCTACCGCTCCGGGGTGGAGGGCATTTTTGCCACGGACACCCTGGACAAGGGAGTGAGCACCGTCTCTGTAGCGCCGATAATTGCGAAGGCGCTCAAGTCCTGAAAACTTCTTTTTTGGCATTCTTGGGCGAATCAAAAAGATTTCATACTCTCAATTCAAAAAATTCGCTCATCCAGTCCACCTGGCCGGGGGGCATAGCCCGCTTTCCCTCTATTATTTTTGCCACCAGATCGGCCACCTCCTGGGGACTCCGTCCGGTGGTATCGATCTCGTCCACCCGAGAGCAGTACTCCACCGCCTCGACCAGGATCACATCCAAGGCTTCCGCTTCCAGGTTTTCCCTGATCTTCTCCGGCGAGTAGCCCCGCCCTTTCAATCGGGTCTCCAGCTCCTGGGGTGAAAGGCGGAGGACTATCGACCAGTTGGCGAAGTGATGGGAGAAATGCCCCTCCAGGATGGAGATCTCCTCCGTCTCCATCTCCGCCAGGCGCTCGGCCAGTCCATCCATGTCCGCCTCCAGGCAGCCCCTCACCGGATCGGTGCCGAAGTTCAGCCCCTCCCTAACTAGGGCGTTGATGTCTATCACCCGGTAAGGCAAAAATCGGGCAACGGTGGTCTTGCCCGTCCCCGGAGTGCCGGTCAGGGCGATCTGCATATCACTGCCTGATCTCCCTGAAGGCGGCCAGGAAGCGCTCGTTCTCCGCTGGGGTTCCTACGGTCACCCGGACGTGATGCTCTCCTGCTCCCCGGAAGGAGCGGCAGTCGCGAATGATGACTCCCTTTTTCAGGAACCTCTCGGCAAATGAGTCCGAGGGCTCCTCGGTTTTCAGGTAGAGGAAATTGCCCTGGGAGGGATAGGAGTTGATCTCTTTTTGCAGACGCCCGCGCTCCATTCTGATTTTCTTCACTGATTCGTTCATATAATCCAGATCCCTGAGTGCCGCCACCCCGGCAGCCACCGAGGCGCAGGAGATGGCAAAGAAGGGCGGAGCCGCCCGGCGGTACTCTTCTGCCATCCACTGGGGCATCAGAGCATATCCCAGACGCATCCCCGCCAGGCCGAAGGCCTTGGACAGGGTTCTGCCCACCACCAGGTTCTCGTATCTATTCACCAGCTCCGCCAGGCTCCGATCGGCGAACTCCACATAGGCCTCATCCAAAAATACGATGGCCTCCGTGGTCTCCAGCAGACGGCACAGCTCATCCTCCTTCAGGACGTTCCCGGTGGGATTGTTGGGCGAGCAGAGAAAGGCCATCTTCACGTCCTTTGGAACCGTCTCCTCAATCTGGAAGTCCGGCCCTCGAGGGGAGAATAGGGGCTCAGCGTCCGCCAGGACGGTCAGGATCTCATAGTAGCTGAAGGTGGGGGTGGGAATGAACGTTCGGTCGCCCTTCTCCAGAAAAAGGCGGGTTAAGGTGTCCATCACCCCGTCCATTCCCGCTCCTATCACTATCATCTCCTCGGGAAAGCCGGTGTATCTGGCCAGGCTCGCCAAGAGCTCTTCGGGCTCTGGATACCTCTCCGGGGAGATATCCTGCAGGGCCTCCTTCACCCTGGGGCTGGGGCCGTAAGGGTTCTCATTGCTTCCCAGCTTAACTATCTCCGCCGGGTCCAGGCCATAGCGGCGGGAGATCTCAACAAAGCCCTTGCCGGCCACATAGGGGCGCAGCCTCTTCAGGCTCTCCCTGGTCCTTTGCCTAGAGGAGCTCACCGATGACCTCCACCACTCTGTCGATCTCCTCTTTGGTCACTACCAGTGGGGGGATGAGGCGCAGGGTATGCTCTCCGGTGTTGTTGATCAGCACTCCCTTGTGCAAGGCCTTCTCCACCAGGGATTTGCAGTCGCAATCCAGGTCCAGGCCAACCATCAGCCCCAGTCCGCGGGCCTCCAGAGGCTTGAGCTTCTCAATCTCGGACTTCAGATATGCCCCCAGCTCCTCTGACCTCTGCACCAGCTTCTCCTCTTTTATGACCTCGATTGTGGCCAGGGCGGCAGCGCAGATCAGAGGTCCGCCGGCGAAGGTCGAGCCGTGGTCTCCTTTCTGGAAGGCCTCCGCGATCTTTCCTCGGGCGAGCATCGCTCCTATGGGCAGTCCTCCGGCCATGGCCTTGGCCAGGCAGATGATATCGGGGACTACTCCGGAGTGCTCCCTGGCAAACCACCTGCCGGTCCGGCCGAATCCGGTCTGCACCTCATCCAGGATGAGTAGGGCTCCCCGGTCATCGCATATGTCCCGCGCCGTCTCCAGATAATCTTCGTCCGGCACATAGACCCCTGCCTCGCCCTGCACCGGCTCTAAGATCACCGCTCCTGTCTCGGAACTGACTGCCGCTTTCAGAGCCTCGCTGTCGCTATAGGGGACGAACTGGGCCTCCCGCAGAGGACGGAACGGCTCTCTATAAGCAGCCTTATAGGTGAGGCCCAGGGCCCCCAGGGTGCGGCCGTGAAAGGCCCTCTCTGCCGCCACGATCTTCGCCCTGCCTGTAGCCCGGCGGACGAGCTTGAGCGCCGCCTCTATGCTCTCCGCCCCGGAGTTGCAAAAGTATGCCCGGTCCATGCCGGTGAGCCTTTTCAGCTCTTCCGCCAGGAGTACCTGGTTTTCGGTGTAGTAGAGGTTGGAGGTATGAATGAGAGCGGCAGCCTGACGGCTGACCGCTTCCACCATCCGTGGATGGCAGTGGCCGATGCTGTTCACCGCTATGCCGGCGACGAAGTCCAGATACTCCCGGCCCTCGCTGTCCCAAACACGGGCACCGCTTCCTTTGACAAGGAGTACATCCTGGCGGCCGTAGGTCTGGAATATGGATTCGGATTCCCTTTTCACAATGTCGTTCTTGTCCGTCATAAGATCGATTCCCATCCCGCTAGATGCTCTTGGCAAACCTCAGGCTCATTTGAATCTGGCGATTGACATCCTGGCTGGTTATATCCATATGGCCTGGATACATAATCTTGACATCCAGCTCGGTCAGCCTCTCGATGGAGCTGACCAATTCCTCAGTGCTTCCGCCGAACATGTCCGTCCGGCCGATGTTCCCGTCCGGAAATACGGTATCCCCGGAGAAGAGCACCTTTTCCGTCCTCTCATAAAGGCAAAGGCTCCCTGGGGAGTGCCCTGGGGTCTCCATGACCTCCAGCTGCCATTCCCCTATATCCAGGACCATCCCCTCTTTCAGAGTCTCGTCCACTTTGTACTCGGGAGCCTGCTGGCCGAATAGGTATGCCACCGACGCCAGCTCATCGCCCACGCAGCCCACCTCCTTTTCGCTCAGCATCAGTCGCGCTCCCGTCGCCTCCTTCAGGGAAAGAGCGGCACCGGAATGATCGTGATGGCAATGAGTGAGGACGATCCGCTCGATCTTGGCTGGATCGATGAATTTTTTGATGTTCTTTAAGGTCGGCCCGGCCATCATGCCCGCGTCCACCAGAATGGGTCTCTTGTCCATGACCAGGTAGACATTGCCATCGAAGGCGGCACCGCTAACCTTATGCACTTCAACCATTGATAAACACCTCAAGCAAAAAAGTTGCTCCTACAATATATTAGTTGGTAACAATGACCCTGATGGAAGAGGCAAGCAGTGGGCGCGTGCCCCAAATTATCGAATCGGTGGCAAAGAAAGAGGGAATAGATCCGGCAAAGCTGGCCCGGCTGGTGGCCGCGGGCAGGGTGGTCATTCCCGGCAACATTCGCCGCGAGGATCTGGATCCGGCGGGCATAGGGGAAGGGCTGACCGTTAAGGTGAATGTGAACCTGGGCACATCCCAGAACCTCGACTCCCCGGAGGCAGAGGTGGAAAAGGCCCTGGCCGCGGTGGAGGCGGGGGCGGACGCGGTGATGGACCTGTCCACCGGAGGGGACCTGGACCTGGTGCGCAAAAAGATCCTGGCCGCGGTGAAGGTGCCCCTGGGCACAGTTCCCATCTATCAGGCCGCCGTTAAAAAGGAATTGACCAGCCAGGGGATGTTCGATTCCCTGGTGCGGCAGGCCCGAGATGGAGTGGACTTTGTCACCGTTCATGTGGGGGTGAACAAGATATCCCTGGAGCGGCTCAGACAGGATCCCCGTTTGATGGGAGTAGTGAGCCGGGGCGGATCCCTGACAATGAAGTACATCGCCGATACGGGTGAGGAGAACCCCTACTACCAGGAGTTCGACTACCTGCTGGAGATAGCGCGGGAGTACGAATTGACCCTCTCCCTGGGCGACGGCCTGCGGCCGGGCTGCATCGATGACGCCTCGGACCGGGCCAAGTACATGGAGTTCATCATGCTCGGTGAGCTGGTCAGAAGAGCGAGGGCGGCGGGGGTGCAGGCCATGGTGGAGGGTCCGGGGCATGTCCCCGCAGACGAGATCGAGACCAGCGTGAAGGCGATGAAGCACCTGACCGGCGGAGCGCCCCTGTACCTACTCGGACCCCTGGTGACGGACATTGCTCCCGGATACGACCATATCACCGCCGCCATGGGTGGGGTGATCGCCGGCATGGCAGGGGCGGACTTCCTCTGTGCTACCACCCCCTCTGAGCACCTCGACCTGCCCAATAGAGAGGATGTGATCGAGGGGACATATGTCACCCGCATCGCCGCCCATGCTGCCGACCTTACCCGGCCGGAGGTTAGAGAGCGGGCCCGGTCCTGGGATCTGCAGATGGCAAGGGCGCGAGCCGCTCTGGACTGGAATGGCCAATTTTTGGCGGCGATAAATCCGGCAAAAGCAAAGCAGATACGACACAGGCGAGGGGTGGAGACCGACACCTGCACCATGTGCTCGGAGCTGTGCGCCATCAGGCTGGCAAAAGAGGCGATGGAAAAAGAGTGGGATAAGGATCAGAAGAGTGCCTGATCCAGTCCGTCCTGGCTGGTCGGAATATTATGGGGTCTTCTTGGAAGCTCGTCTTCCATAATATTGGGCGCTCTATTCATCTCAGCTTATCTTTTGCCTGGGAAGAGACTTCGATCCTCTGCACCGGCTCGATGATTATGTTGGAGGTGGCAGTGGCGCTTCCTCCTTCCACGGTGTTGATGGCGCGGACGGATATCCCCCGCACATTTATGTCCAGGCGGTTTAGAAGCCTGCCCTCAGGATTCGTGATCTGATCGCTCGGAGCGGGACCGTGGCTAACCGGATTGATGCTATGTGAATTGTTGCTGCTTGAATTGTTTCCGCTCCCCTGTGATTGGTTGCCCAAAAGCTCCCTGTGCTTTTGGCTGTAGGCTGCGGAAAGATTTTCCAGCTCTGCGGCCAAAGTCGCCTTATCCTGCATCACCCTCCCTCTCTTTTGGCTAAATAGATCAAAGAAGTCAGTGCCAGGATCGGTAGAGGCAGCGCCTGAAGGGCGATGAAACTGGCCTATTATCTCACTGGAGTTGATGGGCCCGACCGGGCAGTCCGGGTTTTGTCCGGCACAGACCGGGCCCGATAAGAGAAAAATTAATAGAAAACCCGCTTTTATTATATCCGCGGGTCTCCCTGAAGTTTTCATATCTCATCCTGTCTGAATCAACTGGCTTGATATCACTGCTGGTTGGCTACCACCTTAACGTTGTTCGTAGCGGAGGCGAATCCGAATGCCAGAGCGTTTCTATCGCCGACCTTGATCTGGTCTATATTGACCTTGATGCAGCAGTCCTGGCAGATGGATCCGGTATCGCAGCAGTTGCACTCTCCAGTATCCTGGTTCTTGATGATCTCCAGGTTATTGGTGGCCAATGTTACCGGTGCCCTATGCCATGGCACTCCAAAGGCCAGTGCTTTGTCATTTCCAACAATCATCGTGTCCACATTGGTATCCTGATACTCCGGGAAGAAGAAGGCCGATCCTTCGGTCTCAAATATTCCGCCGTTCTTTCCGAGAATATCTATGCTGCCAACTCCTCCCATGCCCTGTGCAAACACAGGCACTGAGAGCATAGCTATGGCCAGCACTAAAATAACTCCCTTCTGTCTAATAGTTTCACCCCTTTCGATGTTTGATATCAATATGGTCAGTCTCTATAATATTTATCTTTTTTGGTAAGAGATACTAATTGCCATCGAACGATCGCCAAAGGCAGAATGATGCCCCTGGAGGCAAGACATTGCATCATATGCCCTGCAGATTCCAGGCCGGGCCGATCAAGCGTCCGGAGCCATCCCTTAGATATCGAATAAACTGTTTATACAAAATTATACTGATGACCCCCTGGCTCATGCGAAGATCAGTTTGCGAACCTTTAATGTGGCCAGGTCGACAATCGGTGCCACCGCACAGATCGGCTGAATGTTCATCTTCTTCTGAAAATCGGTCTGGGACTGCCAGGTGCCGCTGTTTATCACTGCCACTCCTTTGTACCGGGCAATTCCCACCGTATGGACGTGCCCGCAATGCAGTATTGCCGGGGGGCGGGAGATAACATAATGATCCTCGTGCTCCGGTGCAATGGAGACCCGGCTGCCGTAGATGGGGGAGAGGTGCCTTCTTCTCAGCATCTCGATCATCGCTTTCTCCGGATTAGCATAACCAACGCCAGGCAGACGTAAGACGAGATCATCTATGCTCCGGCCGTGGTAGATCAGCACCGATACACCGCTCAATGTCACCTGGGCGGGATTGCCCACAAACAGCATATCCGGTCGGAAGCGTTTTTGCACCTCCTGGGGCAGAGCGGGCTGGGGCTCCGCCTGGCGCACAATATCGTGGTTGCCCGGAGAGATTATGATCTTAATATCGCTTCTTATGGCATTGATCATCAGTGCTGCCGCATCATACTGGGCGTATATGTCCATTATCTCCAGGTCGTTCTGCTGGCCTGGATAGATTCCAATCCCGTCCACCAGGTCCCCGGCAATCACCAGATATTCCACCTGGGAGGCAAGTCCGGAGGGGTCATCCACCTTTCCGTTCAGCCAGTCGGAGAACCTTTGCCAGGCTTCTTTCATGAAGTACTTGCTTCCCACATGGAGGTCGGATATGAGGATGGCATGGCCGCTCCCTTTCTCCAGGGGGGCGGTCTGGTTTGGCATATCCGGCCACAGGATGGACTTGACAAAGATCCTTCCATTGCCGTCCGATGTGCCCGTGACTCCGATGACCTCATCGGGAATTATCTGTCCTGACTGGTCATACGCCTCTTTATCCTTTTGAATGACCGCCACCACCAGTCCGGTGGGGTCCTCCAGCTCTATCACCCGGTTGCCTTTGGAGGTATTTCTGATATCCAGGACCATGCCGATGATAGAGACCTCCCTGCCCGATGTGCTTTTACCCAGAGACTCTATCGGCCGGGAGTTGATCCGGCGGGAAAGGATCTCTCTGATCTTTGAATATCTGTCCCGGAAGTAACAGACGAAATCATCGTAATCGCCAACACAAGTAGACCTGCCGGTTATGTCGCAGCTCAGGTGGGCACAGCTCTCCGGAGGGGGGGTATGATCTGGCAGACAGGGCCCGGAGGAGTGGTCGGCGATGGATGACTTGTATGGGATGGGAATGAGTGGTGTGATCTGGGCGACGGATGAGGGAGGGGGTGGATGAGGAGACGGTCTGGCCTTAGGAGATGGTCTGGCCTGAGGAGGTAAAGTGAATGAGGTGGAGGGCGAATTCGAGTGGCAGGCACCATTTTCCGGAGAGGTCTGGATGAAGTCCGTGATGTGCTGCATTCCAATCACCGCTATCGATCGATCTATGCTGCTTATGATGCGCCGCAAAAGCTCCTCCTGGCTACCCTGGTGGCGGCTTATCGTCTCCAGAGCCTCCGGCTCCAGCTGGTAGCCCTGCTCGGCAAACCTCTGCACTATCTCCCTGCCTTGTGCTGGACTGATCTGGAGCGATTTGTGCGATATGCGCAGCATCGAAAGGAGTATAAGAATGTACCAACTGATAAATGTGGCTGATGAAGATCGGAGAATGGTTTGACAGTTTGCCTATTCCGGAGCTGGCCAAGGATATAATATTCGTGGCGGTGGTGGTGGGAGCGATATCCCTCCTCTCCCAGCTTGCTTTAGGCCTCTGGACCCCTATGGTGGCAGTGGAGTCGGGGAGCATGGTGCCCAATCTGAATGTGGGAGATATCATCCTGGTTCAGGGGGCGAGCCGCACCGATGTCATCCCCTGGGACGAGGCGGAGAAGATAAACTACACCGCGTTCAACAATCCCGGAGACGTCATCCTCTACCGGCCTTATGGCAAGGAGAGCCTGAACCTTTTCGACCAGCTGAAGTTGGTCCTGGGAATGCCTCCCGGCCAGGGCAAGGCCATTCCCATAATCCATCGCGCTCTATATTATGTCCAGAAGGATGAGCCGATGTGGGAGGGGGGGCCCGCGGCACCTTTCGCCGGCTATATCACCAAAGGGGACCATAATGAGATCATAGACCAGATGGCCGGCCAGACCCTGGGCATGGCCAATATGTCGTACTTCGATGAGCATCGCGATGAGCTCATGCGGGTTGGAGATGACGTATTCTTAGACAAGAACACTGGCCTTCTCCTTTACCAGACCCAGAACGGAACTATTGTGGGAGATGGGATCAGCTATCTGAGCCCGGTGAAAGAGGAGTGGGTGATAGGGGTGGCCAGGGTTAAGATTCCCCTGGTAGGCTACATCAGGCTGCTGCCCAATATAATATCCGATGAGATTCACAAGATCATCGGTTAGATCAAATCAAAATGCAGAAATGACGGGATCAATGGCCCTCTTCAGATCGGCCTTGATTCCGTCTGGCCCGCACTGCCCAATGGTCCTGGTGATAGGGGACGAGGTCAATGAACTCCACCTGCTCGAAGCCTGTTATTTTTTTTATCTCAGAATCCAGGACCGCCCTGGGTGTGGCGGTGGTATCCACAGAACGGGTCTTGAGCATGAGATATAGCTCGCCCTCATCTCGCAAGTACCTCGCTGCAGTTGTCCATCGCGATCCGGGCCTGATCTCTCTGGGCTACGTCCTGATAGACCAGGTCCACCGGCTCCAGGAGTGGGGCATACTCCTCTGGCTTTGCCGCATCTGCCAGGATGGGAATGATGTTATTGCGCCTCTCGCACAGCCGGACCAGGTCGCGCATGGAGCGGGGCGAGAACTCCACCGCATAGACCAGGCCTTCGGAGACTATATCCGCCACATGGCTGACGGTGGTTCCGGTGGCTGCACCCAGGTAGAGGACCCTGGAGTCATTCTTCAAGGGGAGGTCCTGGTCCCTTACCCTTCAGGATGAGGGCGGCGAGCTTCGAGCGGTATGGGTCCCAGAGGCGATAGCCATGGTGGATGTGTTCGCCGTAGACGGGCACGGGATCGGACGATCTCGTCGCCAGCCGTCTGGCATCCCTTTCATGCAGGATATAGATGCCTGGAGCAATTTCTTCTGGGGGCATTGTGGTATTGGTATTGCCTTTCACTTTGCATGCATGCTTCGATAAAGAGCCTATAGCTCCTTTCCCATGGAGGTGGTGGTCAGCTTGACGTGCTTTACACCCTTCAGGGACATCATCTTCTCCGCTGCCACTCTCACATCCTTGCCCTCTCCTCGCAGGACGATCACCTCCAGGCAGTTGTCGTGGTCCAGATGGACATGAAGGCTGGACTGGATGATATCGCCTGATTCATGCTGGATCTCCGTCAGATTCTCCACCAGGCCTCTTTGGGCATGGGAATAGACCAGGGTGATGACTCCCACCCTCTCCCCCTGCACGTCGCTCATCCATTCGTAGTGGACGATGTAGTTTCTGATCGCATCCCTTATCCCCTCTGACCGGGATGAGTAGCCGCGCTTCAATATTATCTCGTCAAACCTCGAAAGGAGCTTCTCAGGCAGCGAGACGCCTATCCGCATCAATTCCTGTTCCATATTTAATCTCAGTTAAAATACAGTTGATATTTAGTAATAAGCTTTATGGAGGAAAATCATAAGGACAGGGATGTGGGAACCATAAAGGTTTTCCCTTTGCCGGGGCAGAATATAGTAGCATATGACTGATATAGCACTAATCGGCGAGAGAACCTTGCTCTTCGAGAAGCTCTTTCAGGATGTAGGGGCAAGCTATCAATTCCTGTCTACCAGCATTCTGGGAAGCCCCTTTTTGCCCCAGTACAGGATGGTGATGATTCCCTCAGGCTTTGCCAACCCGGATTATTCCCAGACCCTTCCCAGCCTTCTGAGGATGAAATCGAATATAGAAAGCTTTGTCAGGAAGGGTGGGGTGCTGACGGTGTTCGGCCCTCTGGTCCCGGAGCATAACTATGAGTGGCTGCCCCTCCCCCTGAAATACATTTGCGAGATGAGCACCCGGAGAGTCAATCCCTCAGGGGGGGATTGCTCCTGCCTGATCTGCACCGACACCCCGGAGTGCGACGGCTACCTGATCCCGGGAGAGGGCTTCGAGACAGTGATAAAAGACGATAAGGGCAGAGCCATTCTGGTCATGGCCCGGCACGGTGAAGGGCTCATTGTGGCCACCACGGTGCATGAGTTCCCGGCAGCGGAGTACATAAAGTGGGCTCTGGATCACGCCCGGCCCGCCCGTATCTGAGGGATGCGGTGGGGATGTCGGACAATAGCACTGAGAATGAGCACCTCCTGATCAAAAAGAAAAGCAAGCTGCGCCAGGAGATAGAGGACTTGCTGCAGAAGAAGGGGCTGGTCCTGGAGGAGAGGGTGGCGGTGATTAACCTGGAGAGCAATGAATCTCACTACTTCTCCGACTATCCGGAGGCTATGCAGTTTCTCCAGGGTAAGAAGGGGCGCTGGTACATCGCCACTCCCGGTCTGAAGAGGCGGGAGAATGATGAGGTGCGTCGTTGAAGGTGGCCAGATAGATCTTGATAGCTGATCTCGATAGCTTTCTTCGATCAATTATTCTATTTGATATTTTGTTATTTTAATTACGCCAATAAATGCCCTGGGGATCATTGATTTCTGCCTTGGGCAAAGAAAAAAGGGTGCGATGATACCAGATCATCGCCTTTAGAGATGGAACTCGAAGTGGAAGGGTATGTAGAAGATCCACACGAAGTAGATCAGCATGGTGATTAAGCCCAGGGGCACACCAAGCTTTGCCCACTCGCCGCTGGTGATTCCCAGCTTTCCGGCAGAGATGATGTTGGGGATGTTGCCGGGGATCAGCATGCCGCCGGATATGAGCAGTCCCATCAGAACCGCCTGGATCTGGACCATGCTCATGGCCGGGCTGATCTCAGCTGCAGTCAGAGTGGCATTATCCAATATGGCGGAGATCATGTTCACCCAGTAGAGGATCTGGGGGGCTATACCCAGGATATATTTGTCTATCACTACCTTCATTCCCGAGCCCAGGAGCAGGAGGGCCATGACGAAGATGTAAACCTTGCCTGCCCTGATCACTACCTCTCTTAAGCCGCCGTCCTCCTCCTCAGCGACCATGCACTCAGCGAGCTTGGCCTTGCCGGTGAAGAACATGGCCAGAAGGCCGAAGGCCAGGCAGCCGGGGATGATGTATATTGCCAGCTGATTGAACAGGAAGAAGAATCCGGCGTTATAGGGCTCTCCCTGCAGCTTGGTGATGGCGATGGTGGAGAGCGGCTCGCCCACCGGGGTGAGAACTGCTCCCAGACCAATGGAGAAGCAGGCGATGATGACCAGATTGATCTTGGTCTTGCGGTCAAAGGGCATGCAGTTCAATAGCTCCACCAGGAGGAGTGAGGCGATGATTGCCGTTATTACGCTGGAGGACAATCCCAGAATGACAACGATCAGAAATACGATGATCTTTATAGGGACCACTTTGGTGATCTTACTCATTGCCATCTGGGCATAGGAGCGGCCATAGTGGAAGATTATGCCGGCTATGAGAACCGCAGGAACTATTCCCTTAATCAACGGCTCTTTGATGGCCTCCATCACTATCTCCATATTCCAGCCGATGAGCTCCACCTGATGCTCTGTGTATCCCAGAGTCTCCATAAGATCTGGCTTGCTGTAGAAGCTTGATATGGTTACTGCCAGAACGCCCATGACAAAAAGAAAGGCCTCCAGGTTATGTTCGATCTTCTTGACCATGAATGGTCCAACAAGCACGGCTAGCACAATAATAAATAGACCAATGTCTAGTGGGTCAAATTGCACAAATATTCCCTCCAATATTTACAAAATCTTCAATATTGTCAGTTTCCTTCTCTGCAGGCCAGAGGCT
Source organism: Methanotrichaceae archaeon (assembly GCA_963813075.1). Taxonomy (GTDB): domain Archaea; phylum Halobacteriota; class Methanosarcinia; order Methanotrichales; family Methanotrichaceae; genus Methanothrix. Next base: position 304,788 of record CAWEXU010000030.1, on the reverse strand, counting down.
GCCATTGGGGCTCATGGCTTTGGTCGTACGGCAATATGTATTCATTTGCCCCAACTCCAGTCAAGCTCTCTATATGTCGAAACCATACGACCGCTCCTTTCATTCCTGCATCGACAGGCTCCCTTATCCGGAGAGTCTCTGATTGAGATGCTCAACCCAATATTAAATGCTTTTGGTTTTTGTTTTGAGGGCTCAAACGGATTTGATCACCCAGCCAAAGACTGGATCTGGTTAGATATTTGAAAAACAAAGTATCCAGAAAAAATGCAGTAAATGGTACAGTATTTGCAGGTATATGGCTGCAATGTGCATTATATCATCGTTGAACTGGTTTTAGAGATCTGATCCATTGTTAAAAAAGAAAAATGGCTAATAAGCAGCCATCTTCTCCTGTCTCAATATCAGAACCGGCCTGGAAGCGGAGTTGGCCACGTCATAAGCAGTGCTTCCTATTCTGCCCTTCTTTATGGCTGCAGCTCCCTGGGAGCTGATGGCAATCAGGGAGACGTCCTCTTTCTCGGCCTCCGATCTGATCACCTCGGTCGGCTGGCCTACAACCACTTTGGATGAGACCTGCATGCCCGCCATCTTCAGGTTCTGGGCGATCTCCTCGATCCTATTTTTGGCCGAAGCCACCCCAGCCTGGATCTCCTCATCGGTCTCGCCCTTGGATACCACATTGAGCAGCACTATCTCTCCAATACCCGAGAGGTTTTTCAGGAAGGAGAGGGCGACCTCAGATGTCTGGGAAAGGTCGGTGGGGAAGAGAACTTTGGCGAAGACCCGGGCGCAGTACTTCTCCATGGTATCATCATCCAGGGTCTTGTAGCGCATGATCAATAGGTGCGTCCTGCCGAAGCGAAGCACATTGCGAGAAGAGCTTCCAAGCAGAGTGCTCATGATCAGGCTCCTTCCCCGTGCCCCCATGGCCACCAGGGAGACATTCTCCTCCATGGCCACTTTATTGATGGCGCTTGCCACCTCGCCCTCCAGGACGGATACCGCTTTGACCTTAACCGCTACCCCTGGAGCAGCGATGGCCTTCTTCTCCTCTTCCAGCTTCTTTTCGATATCCTTTATCTCCGATACCGGATCCCAGACACGGGCGAGCGGATCTCTAGAAATGACATTAAGAAGTAGTACCTCTTTCAATCCCGGCATTTCGCCGATGCATTCGATCACTTTCTTGGCATGTTTGGAGAAATCTGTGGCGATTAACACCTTTTCAAACATTTCTAGCTCACCTTAATGAATTAGTTCCATTTCCTGATATTTCAATCTATTTCAGCAGAGAGGGGTGCCGAAGGATTGCTCCTCCAGCTCCATCAGCTTATGCCATGTTTCCTTGCACTGGCAGTGCAGATCATCGAAGGGCCCGGTATCCTGGGTGAGGTCATGCTTCCTGATCGCCTCTGCCAGGGCGGCATCACACTGGCCGCAGTTATGGGGGCCGCGTCTGGTGCCTGCGCCCACCGGGTCACAGATGATGGGGCCTGAGGAGGCTTTGAGCACCTCCAGAGCGGACCACAGCCAGGGGGGCCTGTACTCACCCCGCTCCCACATCCTCTCCACCAGGGTATTGCGCTGCACATTGCACAGGTTCAGGGAGATGATGTCAGCATATGGGCGCGCCGCATGAGCAGAGGCTATGGCATCCCGCAAAGCCTGCCCCTCGGTGAGGTGAGGGGGCTTCAGGAGCAGGTAGGCCTTAACCCCTCCACCCAGGCGGTGCACCATCTCCGAGGCGCGGACGAAATCCTGGAAGAGAAAGCCCTTGCGGATGAGCTGCTCCCGGATGAGATCGTTTGCAGTTTCAAGGCCCATGGCAAACTCGGTCTGCAGGTGAGTGAGGCACTCGTCCACCCCCGCGGGGGTTACGTACTCCGGCCGGGTCTCAATGATCAGCTTCTTGATCCCCGCATTCTCCAGGCGGCGCAGGATCTCCTGCCTGGCTTCCGCCGGCATCTCCTCGGAGTCCAGGAAGCTGCCGCTGGTATAGATCTTGACCACTGTCACCTCGGGTGAGCACCTCTCCATGGCGCTCTCGAACTGGACGATCAGGTCGTCGGCCGAGGCGGGCGCACCCTCGCCGGCATAGCCGCACATGGTGCAGCGGTTCCAGCGGCATCCAACGGTGCGCAGGATCATGGTCAGAGCCTGGGCCGGGAGCCCGTCCACCAGGTCCTGGGAGCGCCAGACGCTGACCGGCCTTCTGGGGTCCCTTCTTTCCTCAGATCTTGTCATCTTCTTCCCGTTAGTTGTCTACCCGAGATACTGCAGGGCGCTTATTCCGGCAGAGGCACCTGCACCCACAGCCGTCGCCGCTTGCATCCGTCCGCCGGTCAGGTCTCCGGCGGCGAATACCCCGGGCATGCTCGTCTCCTGGTTTAGCCGGTTGATCTTCACAAAACCGCCTGCGGTCATATCCAGTCCCAGGCTCTCTGCCAATTCCACATTGGGCTTCATTCCCATCTCCACGAAGACTCCATCGACCTTCAGGGAGCGAGCGGTCCCTCCCACCTTGAACTCCACGCTTTCCACGAACTTTTCCCCTCGAATCTCGGTGATCTCCGCGCCGAAGGTGGCGGCATAGTTATTGAGCGACCTGATCCTATCCAAGTACACCGGCTCTGCCACCAGCTTATCTTTGGGTGAAATGAGCTGGACCCGGTTCGCGATATTGGCCAGATAGAGAACCGCCCTGGCAGCTCCATTGCCGTAGCCTATCACCGCCACCGACCTGTTCCGATATAGTGCACCATCGCAATGGACGCAATAGGAGATACCTCTGGCTGTGAGCTCCTTCTCCCCCAAAACACCTATCTGGCGGTGGCTGGCCCCCATGGCCAGGATGATCGTCCTGGCCTCGTACTGCCAGTTCTCGGTCTTCAGGCGGAAGAAATCCCCCAGGGGCACAATCTTCTCCACCTGCTCGGTCTGGTTCTCTGCCCCGAACTTCTGGGCCTGAGAAAGCATCCTCTCCGAGAGTTCTATGCCATTAATGCCCTCTGGAAAGCCGGGATAGTTCTCGTAAAGGCCACCCATGGCGGTCTGAGAGCTGTAGATGCTGCCCAAAACCAGCGTCTTCTTCCCCCCTCTCGCGCAGTACATGGCGGCGGTCAGCCCTGCCGGGCCTGCTCCTACTATGACCACATCATACAAGCGAATTCACCATAAACCTCCTCCCTCTTCAAAGTAGATAAACTGTATGCAGCCTTGCGGTAGGGCGTCAGGGGGATCTATTCTGCCCGCAATGTTTTTAGACTAGAAGGTTATTGGTGGGGATGCTTCCCGCAAGCGCCGCGCCGATAGTGTAGCGGTTATCACTAGGCGTTGCCAACGCCTAAACTCGGGTTCGAATCCCGATCGGCGCATATAATGCAAATCAACACGCAGCCTTTTTAAGCTTGGCAACATGCATCGGTTGCTATTGTCGCTGTTTGGTCTTTGGGGATTCTTGGCCAGTTCATCTCGCCACCGGCAGGAAAGACTGGGATGGATGCTGTTCTCGCGGGCGATCTGAGCAAGGGGTTTGCTGTATTTATGCTCGGTTACTATTGAGGGATAAAGAAGAAAATGCAGAAATCCATAAAGCTTTTCCCCGATAACGTGATACAGTATTATATACGGGATACGTATCTGATGCACAGGAGTGATTAGATTGCATAAGCACATACCCCAGAGAGAACGAATCTCCGAAGAAGATCGATTAAGGCAGTTAGAAGCTTTGCCATCTGATATACGCAATGCATACTTAGATGTCACCAGATGCCATCGAAATCTGCTGAAGCGGCTCGCTCAAAGATAGTCCTGTATCGTTCTCTGGTGAGTCTTCCACCAGATTCTGCTCTTCTTCTTTAGCCATTTTTCGACCCTCTCAATGTCACAGGGAACATTGGCATCCGAAATTTTGTGGAGAGCATCAAACAGGAATCTACGTTTCTTCGACCTCTTGCCTTCCTATTTAGTACGCAACTACCATGTGTTCGATTTTGAGTACGAAGAGTAGCCGCTAATGTAAATTCGCAGAGACGTGGAATCTTCCTTATTTCGCATCAAAGAATGGATGATAACGGGACATATAAAGAGCCCACGCCGCTTTTGCGAATACTCCATTTGTCGAATCAATTTGTATTCCGAATATGAAATCAATTGTCCTCATCACAGAGCTAATACTCCATGTGCCTCTCCACATGTCCTTATCAGATCCTCATGAATTATTAAGACCATATCTTTGGTGAATTTTGGCATGGCAGACAAAGAAATGGATGAAGAAAATTTAAGCCTTGTCATTTTAGAATCGCCCATGTTTGACATAATCATACCGGCCGGCGAATATAATATCAGAGTCTTCATCAACTTCGCGCATAAATTCTTTCTGTGTATGGTGCCGGACGATTTTCTCATTGTGCGGATCAAGCCGCATGCTATTTGGCCCGCTTTCTTGCCTATGATTCTGCCTGCATCCGGAAACAGTCCTGCGCTCCCTGATAGCGGATATCTTTATCCGCGGAGTATTTTTCTATTATATTCCTCACTCAATTCCTTACAGATAGTAGGGATATTCTTTTATTTTAGGAGATATTAACTGAGAGTGAAACAATGAGGCCTACACAAATTTTCATCCTCCTGGCGCTGCTCCCCTGCATTTTTTCCCTGGCAGCTGGATCTGTAGTGATCAACGAGGTGGAGCTGGATTACCTGGAAGATGATGTGGAGGTCCAGTGGGTTGAATTATACAACAGCGACTCGAATGAGGTGGATGTGAGTGGCTGGGCGGTCATGTCCAGAGATGATACTTCCAGAAAGGAGTTCGTCCCTGAGGGAACCGTCATCCCTCCGGATGGCTTTTATCTGATGAATTTCGGCGAGAAATGGCTCAACAACTTTGGCGCTGTCATCGTCCTTGTGAATGATATGGATCGGGAGATGGATCGCACCATCGGTCTGTTCGATAGCCAGGAGGATAGCTGCGCCTGGGGCCGGTATCCAGATGGCGGATCTGAATGGATGTTCATGGAATCCAGTCCCGGCGACGCTAATTCTGGCGTTCCCTGCGAAGAGGTGGAGAGCAAAGCATTAAGATTCGATATGGAGGGCAGCGTCACCGGCACCGGTTATGTCAACCTGCAGGACCGTGCGGTCGGGCCGGATGGCGGCAGTGTGACCTCTCATGAGCATGGGTCGGGCACCTACCAGAGCGAGGCATCATTGAGGATGGACCTCAATCAGATCGCCAATACCAGCAGCATCCAGCTGAGGAAAAATGACCTCGCCATGCGCTACAACCGCACCTTCCATCAGTTGCCCGGCAACAGGACTACAATCTACGACTCCAGAGTGGCGGAATCCTCAGCGATCAAGGGCAGCGAAGATCGTGGCGAGCATGCATCACGGGGTGCACAGTCAACCACTTATGGCACATCGATATCCAAGGACGTCCTGTCCCGATCTGATTATGGGTCTATAAAGCTGAACCTCAGCTCGGATTCCGCCGGCAGGACCAATGTCGAATACTGTTCCGAGGAGCTCAAGCTATCCGAGGAGTACCTGGGGGCCTTCGAGATCGAGGAGAGCATCTCACTGAATGACTACAAGAGAGCAGTGAACACCACGGTGAATCTTCTGGATATGTGGATGTATATAAAAAGGTGAAACGGGACTATTCCACCTATGAGAGGGGCAGCGGAAGCTACCGGGCAGAGGAGCTGATTGAGGCGGGCGACTCTGCCAAAAAGGACGTGAGCCTGATCTTCCGCCCGTCAGGCTATACCTACTCGCCCAGCACCAATGTGAACCGCACCCATAAGTGGGAGGAGGGCCTGCGGCTGAACACCTCCAATGGCCTCTATGCAAAGGAGTCCTATACCAGCCTGGAGAGAATGGAAAAAGATGCGGTAGGTCAACTGGCCGAATCAGCTGAGGACCTCCTCCAGCTTCACCGGAAAAGCCAGCCTCAAGTCCGTCTTCCGGCCGGATAACAACTCCACAAACCTGGCCTTTATCGAGGATGAATATTTGGGCAACTACAATATCGAGAGGAAATTCACCGTCCTCCCCGAGTATACCACTCCCCACATGTCCGTGTACAAGCAGGGTTATGTCGATCCGGATCGCTGCGATGTCCTCAGGTTCTCCGTCACTGTGGTCAACGATGGCAACAGGACCTTTGCCCCGATATATGTCCGGGACACCTTCCCCTCAGGAACGCGCTTCATTGGCTCTTCCACAGAGCCGATAGAGCTTACCCGGAGCTACGGCAACTGGTCGATAGCCTCCCTGGGCTCAGGAGAATCGGCCACGATCGATATGCAGTTCCGGGTCATCACCCGAAGGGACAATTATACCAACCGGGCGCGGGCGAACACCATATATGTCTATCCCTCGCGGGGCACTTTCCGGGAGCGCAACCTCCGGGTGAGCAACAGCACCACATTGGACGTGGATTGGAGCGGCTGTACTCCGGGGAGGCTGCCCCTGGATTTCACTGCTACCGTCTCCCCCGATAATGAGAGAATCGTGAGCTACCGGCTGATATTGAATAACTCCGCCGGCTACAACATGAGCGCAAACATCACCGCGCTCCTCCCGGAGGGGATGAGCTTCATCAACTCCACCACCCCCACCCTGGAAAACCAGTCTGGGGTGATCAAATGGAATATTAAGAAGCTCGATACCAACCGGAGGAGGACGATCAGCTTCATGGCCCTGGCGGAAAGGGACGGCCTGTTCGTAACCGATGCCCTTGTTTTCGGCAACTCCACCGAGGGCAACGATAGCATATCGGCCAGCACCTCGGCTATAATTGTGGTGGGCAAGGCTCCCAGGGCGACGAATATAGAGACGCTGCAATCCATGCAGTGGCTGCCCTGCGATGATAGCTCTCTATATCAATCCCTGGCCAAGCTGGAAGCCACCACCAGCAGCAAGGAATTAAAATGCTGTTACTGATGATATAAATGTATAAAAAATTTAGAAATAACCTGCGAGAGGATCGATCGGTGAGTGGAAGAGAACGCATTCCGGAATCGCATGTTGAGAGATCTATCCGCTGGGGGGGCAGAGGAGTGCGAGGTTCATTATCGCTCCCTCCTTTCTGCGATGAATAATGGCTTCTCCTTAAATGAGGTCATATGCGATGAGTCTGGCCTGCCCTCTGATTTTCGCATCCTGGATGTCAATCCTGCCTTCGAGAGGTCTAATGGGTTTCAAAAAAGAGCATCTAGTTGGCAGAACCTACCGCCAGCTGGCAGGGGTGGTAGATCCTCTCTTGATTGAACGGTGCGGACGGGTTGCCCTGTCCGGCGAGCAGGACGCCTTTGAGATTTATTCTCATAAGGTCGAGAGGCACTTCGAGCTGAAGGTCTACAGACCCGCTCCCCTCCAGTTCGCCGTCCTCATCCGGGAGAGTCGGGAGGACAGAGATAGTCTACCAGTCAAACATGAATTTCCTCAAGATCGGGGGCTATCTCGACTGGCTGATTGCGCATCAGTTTCTGAAGAAAGAGGGCTCTTTTTATGAGATAACTCCAGAGGGGCTTTCTCTATTGTCCAGTCTTAATGAGATCATTGGAAAATAACTGTTTCCGCAGATCCCGCTCAGAGGGCAACACCGCTTCATTAGTGCCAGTGGAAGGCGCGACATATCTCTGGTCCATCGAGAACGGTGCGATAGTCGGCTCTGCCAGCGGACCTTCAATCACCTGCAAAGTGCTTCGACGGAACAGGCTATTGGGGCTGGTACTGGGCGATCCCGGCAGGGACAATCCCGGCCGATGGAAGCTATGATACCTCTGGCCAGATGTGGGCCGGAGCCGACGACTGCGATCTGAACAATGGCTGGCTTGTAGGCTCGGCAACCGTCACTATGACCGCGACCGGCTATGTCCTCGATCTAGCCCTTAACGAAGACTGCAGTGAGGATGACCTGCACGTCTGGGTGAGCAACAGCACGCCATTTTAGAAGATAATTCCCGCATGGACTAACGTTAGTTCAGGGACTAATGGGACTGATCTTTCCGTTTTCTTCAAAAAAGGATATGGGGACGCTCAGGCGCGTCCTCAACCAGATTTACCTGTCCTAAAGCCCTGGTGAGGCCAGAGGGTATGGATCTTTATTGGTGGTTATGTTGTTCTCCACAGTGATATTGTAGGGTACTGAACAGATATTATCCGTCCGGATCGCAACCCTCTTCTTCGCTCATTGAAGTCGTCATAATAGTTCCCGATAAGCTGCTCCTCTTCTCCTGCGCCCAGGTATCCCAGGATGGTGCTAAAGGATGCCGCCAGATGGCGGGGCAGTCCCGTACCACTGGTTCTCTCCGCTATCACGAATGTTGACGCTGTTATTGATGAAGCTGTTGGCAAAGATCTGGTTGCCTTTGCTGCCGATCTTCGCATACACCCCATAGTAGTTTCCGGTTATGTTGTTGCTGTACGCGGTGTTGTTGTTAGACCTGATCCGCAGCCCCGAGTCTCCGCAGCTGCAGTTGCCGGAGTTCGTCAGCTTGAATCCAGAAATATTCACGTTGTCGATATTGATCACAACCACGCTACTGTGACCGCTTCCGTTTATTTCAGGCAACTTCCCCCGTCGGATACCCCCACCAGGCTGACACTTTTTTGGATGTCAAGGTTCTCATTATATGTGCCCCCGCGGACCTCAATGACATCGCCCGGCATGCTTTGATTCAGGGCGGACTTGATGCTGCTGCTATCGCATCCGCTCTCGCAGACGGTGATGGTGGCGGCCCCGGCGCAGCCGAGGATGGCCGATAAGAGTATCAGGGCCACAATTGTGCTGCCGAGGCAATGCAAAGCTCCTTCCACAAATCCGCTCCTGAAATTCACTACTTGGGACATCGCTATGCTCCGAACCATTCCTTCTTCTATTCCCTCTCTTTTTTACTGCGAACATCTCAGCATCTGTATGCAAATTGCTTTCCGCTTTCATTCTCTCCCCCTGGAAGCGTGGAGTAAACCCTCAACCCATCTTCCTCAACCATGGTCGGCATGCATCCGCTTTATATCTAATTCTAATTGAAGATGAGTTTGAACTCTCATCTTGCGGGATCAACCCCTGCAATTCAGAAATCCTCTTTATAGGCTTTTAATATATTTGAAGAAATACTAATTAGATAAAAGCATTCTTACGGATCTTATCAGATAACTATTTTAGAATATAAATTAATACGTATCTATAATGATTGTGCCAGAAGGATGGTCAGCTGCCGAAGACGCATGAGCCTGGATTGCTTTTGCCCGATCGAAACGATCAATAAAAAAAATCTAGTACTAATATTAAATTTTGAATACTTAGCAAATATAAGAATACACAATTCTCATAATGCTTTATACCCACTGAGATATATTACGGAAAAATTATCAGAAAATGTTCACTCAGGAGGAACTTGCTAAGGTTAGCATCTATCAAAGGGGCGCTATGGGCAAAAGATGTAAAATCGATCTAATTTCGTTCCCCTCTTCCTCGGCGGAAGGGGTCGAAACAGCAACATATTGCGATACGCTGGGTTTTAATTCTCCGAGCCTGGTCAGCAATCCAGGCTTTGGAGACCTGATTGAGTCGATCTGCTGGATAGCCCTGGAGCTCTTAGGAGCAACAGGCTTGAAAACAAGGGCTCAGAGAGCAGCAACCTCTCTGTAGGTTCCATGTGCATCTGTATCCTCAATATGACTGCCTCCATTTCTCTTCTGATCAATGTTTCTCGCTCCATAAACGAGGAGCATGCAGGCTACAACTGCGAGAGGAACTATTTAGTCCAGGCAGGCAAGTTGATAGAGGTCGCGGAATCGAAGGGCTATCCTGGGAGGGTGCGCACCAAGCCATCCGAATTTTTGGCCTCATTCCAGAAAGAGGCCGCCCATCTGCCAGCAATAAATTCTATGGAGAGCAAAACCTACGGCAGAGCAATCATCCGCAGTTCAAACGTCGCCGACTCCAAATTGTGTGTGACTTACACATATGAGCCAATGGCTCAAGAAGAGAGAGGAGATTCTTTATGAGATTGAAATGTATATTTGGGGCAATGCTTTTATTGCTGATCCTTTGCCAATCGGCATCAGCTCTTGAAAGCGGGCCCAATTGTGTTGTATTTACTAACGAGTCAACAGACTCGACAAGAACCTTATCCCTCCCGCAGTTCGATCCGAGCTTAGGAGTTCTGAATAAGGTCACGCTAAATGCAAGCGCTTGCGCTTCCCAGTCTTTCGAAATTGATAATGAAGATGCTGAGGAACAGTGTTATCAGGTCACTTCCTTTGCTACCCTTTCCACGCCAATGCCGGATGGATCGGTTTTCATCCTCGATCTTCCCCTCGGCTACCGAGAATTCTGCCTGCCAGAAGACGCGGATGGGAACCCAGATAAGCGTGACTGGGGCGGGGATGACTATTATAGTTTCTTTGAAAAGCAATGCATTGAGGACGAAAAAGAATTTTCAGATCCGGAAGACTTAGTCGATTGGATCGGTTCTGGCAGTGTGAGCTTTACGACAAAAGCGATAGGTAGGGCTGAAGTAGATGGTCCTGGCAACTTTGACCAGTCGGTTCGAACCAATGCCAATGAAACGATCTGCGTCACCTACTACTACGAACCGTGCAACGATAATGATCCATGCACTACAGATTCCATCATAGACAACAAATGCGTCTACACTCCCATAGTCTGTGACGATGGGAATGCCTGCACTACCGATGCTTGTGTTGACGGCCTGTGCGTCTATACTCCGATAACCTGCAACGATGGCAACGCCTGTACTGCCGACTCCTGTGACCCAGCAACCGGCTGTGTCAATACGGACATTACTGCAACCTGCGACGATGGCAACGCCTGCACTGCCGACTCCTGTGACCCAGCTACCGGCTGTGTCAATACCGACATAACTGCAACCTGCAACGATGGCGATGCCTGCACCGCCGACTCCTGTGACCCAGCAACCGGCTGTGTCAATACGGACATAACTGCAACCTGCAACGACAATGATGCCTGCACTGCAGACTCCTGTGACCCAGCAACCGGCTGTGTCAATACGGACATAACTGCAACCTGCAACGACAATGATGCCTGCACCGCCGACTCCTGTGACCCAGCTACCGGCTGTGTCAATACGGACATAACTGCAACCTGCAACGATGGCGATGCCTGCACCGCCGACTCCTGCGACCCAGCAACGGGCTGTGTAAACGAGGACATAAGCGATACATGCGATGATGGCGATGCTTGTACTGCAGAAACATGCGACCCAGCTACTGGATGTGTCTATAATCCCATAATCTGCAACGACAATGACGCCTGCACCATAGAATCCTGTGACCCGGCAACCGGCTGCGTCTTCACTCCAATAGACTGTGATGACAGCAACGCGTGCACCATCGACTCTTGTGATCCACTGACTGGATGCACGTATGAGGTCGTTGACTGCGATGACCGCAATGAGTGCACAGTTGACATCTGTGATCCAGTCCTGGGATGCCAGCATGAGCCGATAAGCTGCGATGACGGAGATGCGTGCACAGCGGACACCTGCGATCCAGTCCTCGGCTGCATCTTTACCCCGATAAGCTGCGATGACAGCAACGCCTGTACAACAGACTCCTGTGATCCACTGACTGGATGCACATATGAGGACGTTGACTGCGATGATGACAACGACTGCAGCACCGACTCCTGTGATCCAGCTACTGGATGCGTCTACGCGCCCGTGAACTGCGATGACGGTGATGCCTGCACCGTAGATAGTTGCGATCCCGCAACCGGCTGCACGTATGAAGCAGTTGACTGTGATGACGGCGATGAATGCACCGCCGACTACTGCGATCCAGTAACAGGCGAATGTGTACATGAATACATATGCGTAACCTGCGAAACCGCCATGGCGAACTGGGGAATGGATGATCCGAATTATCCCGATGTTGGAACCCCAGGACACGTGAATGATGGATTCCTCAAGAACGCCAGGTGGGGATGGTACACAGTAGTAGATCGCTCTGAATTGTTAGGGAGTGGAATTAGCAGTGATGTGTGGGCAGCAGCTGGCCAGAATGATCTATCCAAAGGTTACAGAGTAGGCACTGTGACCATCTCGGTAGATAACAACGGCTATCTGGATTGGAATCTTGTCTTTGATGGCGAGTACAGCTGCAGCGATGGCGATACGCACATCTATGTAAGCAACAAAAAGAACAGCAAGAATGGATTTGGCCACTGGTTCAATGAGCCCCAACAAATCTCTCTGAATCCTGGAAAGGTTTACGTCGCCTTCCATGACGGTGATGTATGCTGCAATTTCAATTCCCATTGAGTGAGTGGCAGAGATATATCTAGGAGGAAATAAAAAGCAAAAACGAGAAGAGTAATTGAGCCAATTAAATTAGCCACGATGGCATATCCTCTCACTCCTGAGAGGATGCCTCTTCATTTTTATAGCTAATAATTTTATAGAACTTAAACTTAGTATTCTATCGTCATCCTTAAATGTCCTCTAATGCCCTTCTTTGAAGCAAATCCTCTCGTTTCATCAGTGATACCTTATCCTCCAAACACAAGGATAGGCAGTGTGGGATAGGCGGTGATGTTAGATCCCTTCTCCGTGCGGGTGGTTGCTTCTAGCATCGATCATCCCTAAGGCAGCCAGGTTTCCCAGTTTAACCGATAGCTCAGAGATGGAGGCCTTCATCGTTTAGCAGGGTTGCACAGCGGCCTGCAACGCCCAGGATGAAGAAGGGATACCTGGCTATCGTCTCGGTTATAGTGTTCTCGTTCAACTCCGCGATTGAATTCCCGTCCAAGTCCAACTGCGAGTCTGTGGCTGTGGCAGCTAACGGCTGTCCCTGCACCGGTTACGGTTCCTGGACTGAGTACCCTGAGTGCATCATCGAGACTGAGCCGTTTACAGTCTGCGAAGGTGTGGTACCGACAGACGCCGAGATCCTGGAGCACGTAGATCTGAGGCAATCTCAAAAGAAGTGCACCAGGGCAACAGCTACTATGATTGTGATGAGATAGCGGCGGGCAAAATGGCTCATCGAATCATAACATCACCTTCAGATATCTATTTAAAGTTAAAAAACATATATATCTATAAGTATAGCCTTCCTAAGGATTGTGGTTCTGTGATGGAAAGCTGATGCGAGTTCTCTATTTCATGAACTGCTATTCAAATGGCTCAGATTCCAGTGTAATCATCCGCAGGTCAAAGTCGTCATCAATTCAGACTGTGCGTGACCTACACAAATGAGCCAAAGGCTCTTGATGAACGGTGATACTTTATGAAAATGAAATGGATCTTAGGGGCAATGCTATTAGTGCTGATTATCAGCCAATCGGCATCAGCTTTAAGCTATTCGCCCCCATGCGTTATATTCGATAATAAGAGCACAGACTGGACCGTTACTAAATCAATCCAAAAGTTCGATCCAAGCATGGGGATTTTAGATAAGGTTACTGTGAATGCAAGTGCCTGTTCATCTCAGTGGTTTAGGATTGACAACGAAGCTTCTTTGGGCCAGAACTGTAGCATCACAACCACAGCTGATATTTCCACACTACTGCCGGCAGGACATAGCCTGGATATGAGCCTTGACCTGTTCACTGATTTTGAATTCCTCTTGCGAGAAGACGAAGGAGATGAAGGAGATGAGAAGGTACCCTTCACTGGACCTGACTTCTTCGGCATATATGAAAAAGTATGCGGAAAGAAGGAAGTAGAAATTACTAATCAATATGAACTGGCCGATTGGACGGGCCCAGGAAATTTGAGCTTTACAACAGATGCAGATATTTCCTGTGACTATTCTGGAAATGACAACTTCGATCAGAGCACTCGTTCCTTTGCCAATGAAACTATCTGCGTCCTCTACGAGTATCACCTCCCGTCGATGTCGATTAGCGGCCGGGTGATCAATGACGGCAATCAGGCTGGTCTGAAAGGCTGGAAGGTCGAGCTCGAGGACTCCGGAGGAAACGTGGTCAATAGCACGACTTCGGCAGCGAATGGCACGTACTCGTTTATCGGCCTCGCACCAGGCAGCTACACGGTCGTCGAGACGGTAGAGCCCGGCTGGAGTCCGGTAGGGGGATCTTCTATTGCCGTGACACTGAACAATTCTGATGTCAGTGGCGTGGACTTTCATAACAGGATCATCTGCTCAATTGCCACGTTTCCTTTCTCCGTCTGCTATGGCATAAATGTAACCCGAGATATGATACTAAATCACACAGAAATAGCCTCCTGCGAGGACGGTCCAGAGGTAAAAATAGACCATGATGCTAAAACCTACACTCTCACCTGCTCCGGTGCCAATGGCAGCAAATGCTACGGCGAAGGCACCTGGTCGGTCTACGAACGCTGCGAGCTTGAGAGGATGTGGTTCTCCGTCCCCAATGGCACAAATGTAACCCGAGATATTATCTTGGGGAATATAAGTATAAAACCACCCTGCGTGGGCGATCCCCAGGTCGAAATAAATCCCTCCGCTAAGACCTTCACCATCCGCTGCATTGACGCTAAAGGCTGCAACTGCACAGGAAACGGCTCCTGGACGGTCCGTTCGGAATGCAGCCTTGAAACTGAGCCGTTCTCGGTCTGCTATGGCGCAGTTCCCACCGTCGATCAGATCATCGAGCACGTCGACATCACCAAATGCAATGACCGCCCTGTTGTGACCTATGTCGCAGATAAAACCTACACCGTGACCTGCACAGCCGCCAACGGCAGCTCGTGCTATGGCGAAGGCACCTGGTCAGAGTACCCTGAATGCATCATCGAGACCGAGCCGTTCTCAGTTCCCTATGGCACAAATGTAACCAGAGAGATGATCCTGGAGCACGCAGACATAACCCCCTGCGTGGACGATCCCCAGGTTTACATAGATTACCCAGCTAAGAGCTACACCATCCGTTGCACTGATGCCAACAACTGCACCTGCACAGGAAACGGCACCTGGATTGTCCGTCCGGAATGCACACTTGAGACTGAGCCGTTCTCAGTCTGCTATGGCGTAGTTCCAACTGTCGATCAGATCATCGAGCACGTCGACATCACCAAATGCAATGACCGCCCTGTTGTGACCTATGTCGCAGATAAAACCTACACCGTGACCTGCACCGCAGCCAACGGCAGCTCGTGCTACGGCGAAGGCACCTGGTCAGAGTACCCTGAGTGCATCATCGAGACTGAGTCGTTCTCCGTCCCCCCTGGGATAAATGTGACCAGAGATATGATCCTGGAGCACGCAGACCTAATCTCCTGCGTGGATGCTCCTCAGGTTGACATAAATCACTCCGCTAGGAGCTTCACCATCCGCTGCACTGACGCTAATAACTGCCTCTGCACAGGAAACGGCACCTGGACGTCCGTCCAGAATGCACTCTTGAGACCGAGCCGTTCTCAGTCTGCTATGGCGTAGTTCCCACCGTCGATCAGATCATCGAGCACGTCGACATCACCAATGCAACTGACCGGCCTGTCGTGAACTATGTCGCAGACAAAACCTACACCGTGACCTGCACCGCCGCCAACGGCAGCTCGTGCTACGGCGAAGGCACCTGGTCAGAGTACCCTGAATGCATCATCGAGACCGAGCCGTTCTCAGTTCCCTATGGCACAAATGTAACCCGAGAGATGATCCTGGAGCACGCAGACATAACCCCCTGCGTGGACGATCCCCAGGTTTACATAGATTACCCAGCTAAGAGCTACACCATCCGCTGCACTGATGCCAACAACTGCACCTGCACAGGAAACGGCACCTGGACGGTCCGTCCGGAATGCACACTTGAGACCGAGCCGTTCTCAGTCTGCTATGGCATAGTTCCCACCGTCGATCAGATCATCGAGCACGTCGACATCACCCCATGCACTGACCGCCCTGTTGTGACCTATGGCAAAGGCAAAACCTACACCGTGACCTGCACCGCCGCCAACGGCAGCTCGTGCTATGGCGAAGGCACCTGGTCAGAGTACCCTGAATGCATCATCGAGACCGAGCCGTTCTCCGTTCCCTCTGGCACAGATGTAACCCCAGATGATGATCCTGGAGCACGCAGACCTAATCCCCTGCGTGGACGATCCCCTGGTTGACATAGATTTCTCCGCCAAGACCTACACCATCCGTCTGCACTGACGCCAACGGCTGCACCTGCACAGGAACCGGTACCTGGATCTGCCGTCCGGAATGCACACTCGAGACCGAGCCGTTCTCGGTCTGCTATGGCGTAGTTCCCACCGACGATCAGATCATCGAGCACGTCGACACCACCATGCACTCACCGCCCTGTTGTGGCCTATGACGCGGGTAACACCTACACCGTGGTCTGCAACGATGCCAACGGCCGCTCGTGCTATGGTTCCGGTTCCTGGTCAGAGTACCCTCAGTGCATCATCGAGACCGAACCGTTCTTGGTCTGCTATGGCGTAGTTCCCACCGTGGATCAGATCCTGAAGCACGTCGACACCAGCCAATGCACTGACCGCCCTTTGGCACGGACAAAACCTACACCGTGACCTGTAACGATTCCAATGGCTGCCTCTGCACCGGTTCCGGTTCCTGGTCCGAGTACCCTGTGTGCATCATCGAGACTGAACCGTTCTTGGTCTGCTATGGCGTAGTTCCCGCCGTCGATCAGATCCTGGAGCACGTTGACATCAGCCAATGCACTGACCACCCTGTTGTGAAATATGGCACGGGCAAAACCTACACCGTGACCTGCAACGATTCCAATGGCTGCCTCTGCACCGGTTCCGGTTCCTGGTCTGAGTACCCTCCGTGCATCATCGAAACCGAGCCGTTCTCTGTCTGCAAAGGTGTGGTGCCAACAGACGTCCAGATCCTGGAGCACGTAGACCTTCCTAATGTATGCGCAGATACACCGGTTATAACTAGAAAAGCGGGAAACACTTACACTGTCGCCTGCACCGATGCGAACGGTTGCCTCTGCACCGGTTCCGGTTCCTGGTCCGAGTACCCTGTGTGCATCATCGAGACTGAACAGTTCTCGGTCTGCAAAGGTAAAGTGCCAACAGACGACCAGATCCTGGAGCACGTAGACCTAACCAATGTATGCTCTAATATACCGGTTATAACTAGAAAAGCGGGCAGCACTTACACTGTCAACTGCACCGACGCTAATGATTGCCTCTGCAACGGTGAAGGCTACTGGACTGAGGTGGAATGCAAAGAGCGCAAGACTGCCTGGATGTTGCCAGGCGGCAATGCCGTGTGCTTCCCCGGGCCAGAAGGAGGCTGGGGCTGGTACCTGGATATCCCTCATGGAATCATGGCCCCTGGTGAGGCTTATGATTTCTCAGGAGATATTTGGACAGGCGCAATTCGCTGCGATACCCGCAAGGGTACCGATGTGGGAGATGCATTCATCACTCTGACGGACAGTAGCATCCAAGTTAATCTTGACCTCGATCCTGACTACGATGCTCTCAAAATTAAAGCCTGGGCCGGCAATTGCGTCCCCCGAAAAGACACACGTTTTGTCGTAAAAGAGGGTGTGCCTTTCATCTTGCCCAAACGATTGGACCTGAAGCAAGAGGTCTTTATCGCTGTGAATTGTGAGGTATAAAAAATGAGGTGAGATAAATATTGAAGCCCTTGTCCCCCCCATACTTGTGGGGGGGCGCCTTTTAATTCTATTAACGAAGACATGAACGGTATGAAAGCCCGGGAGCATAAGATGTGTCGTTCAGGGCATTGATCAAGGGTGGCTTAAAGGCGGCATGGCCCATATGCATCGGTTACATCCCTCTGGGGCTTGCCTTTGGGGTCCTGGCTCAAAAGGGTGGTTTGAGCGTCCTTGATATCGCCATCATGTCGGTGGTGGTGTTTGCCGGAAGCTCGCAGTTCATCGCCGTGGCAATGCTCGGCGGGGGAGCATCTCCTCTGTCCATCGTCCTGGCAGCATTTACCGTCAATCTCAGACACATCCTGATGAGCTCCGCTCTGGCCGTCTATTTGCAGGGATTGAGCGGGAGGTTTTTGTCCCTATATGCTTATGGGGTTACCGACGAGAGCTTTGCCGTCAATATAGCCAGGTTCAAGGAGGGCAACTGGCATCCATACCAGGCGCTGACAGTCAACCACGCCGCCAATCTGGCCTGGATCACCAGCACTATCCTGGGTGGGTACTTCGGGCAGTTCATAGCCAGAGGGAGCTTTGGAATCGATTACGCCCTGAGCGCCATGTTCCTCTGCTTGATCGTATTTCAGCTCCGGGGACGTATATACGCATTAACCGCTCTGATCACCGGCTGCCTGGCCATAGCCCTATCCGTCCTTTTCCCTGGAGACTTATTCGTCATCAGCGCATCGCTATTGGGCGCGAGCGCTGGATTCGCTCTGAAAAGGTACGATAAACGCAGGCGAGGTCAGAATGCTTGAGGCTGAATACCAGTATCTCCTCTTGATATTGGGGATGGGTCTGGTAACCTATATTCCCCGCTGGTTTCCGTTGTTCCTCTTCACCCAGCGGAAGCTGCCGGAATGGTTCATCGAGTGGCTGGATCTGATACCGGTGGCTATCTTGAGCGCCCTGGTCTTCTCAGACCTATTTGTGAGCGGCAGCCCCCGCCAGCTGGAGATCCTCCAGCCCAAGTCGATTGTGGCCGTCCCTACCTTCCTCTTTGCCCTCAAGACCAGATCCTTAGGGGGGACTGTCATCGTGGGAATGGCCCTCTTCTGGCTGGCAAATCTTTAAGGCGAAAAAGAGCCATAATGAAGTGATTAATTATGTGCGCAATTTGCGGGTGCGGAATAGACGCCGGAGAGGCAGAGGGGATGTTTGCCAGAGACTACAAGTGCTCAGATTGCGGGCATATCTTCAAAGCATTCGGCGTGATCAGAGTATGTCCTTCATGCCAGTCCAGTAAGTCTAAGCCATACAATTGATATCAACTACAAAATGCGGCAAGATGCTGCCTATGGATTCCAGCAGAGACTCGGGTCAAGAGTTGGATATAGTGCTGCATATTTAAGCGGGCAGCTTCAATCAATATATAATGAGCTTCAATCAATATATAATGATATACTGTCAACTACAGCGCCCTAAAGGACGCGGCTTGTGACTACGATAATGTTGTGTCACATTTGGCTGGTTGACTATGCAGCCTACTCAGGCAAGATATACCTGCCTGAGCTATATTTCGAGAAGCGTTGAGGTCGGCATGAAGTTCAAAGCCACATTTACGACAACGGAAAGCGGAACCTTCGCGGTTCCCTTTATAAGTATGCCCGCAATTAGAGCACTTCTGAGAAGTGTATCTTGCATCCACAAGCAGAACGTGCTTTCCAAGAGCTTCCGCCTTATAACCGACAAACTGCTCAAGTTGGTAGAAAGACCAGTTATTGAGCTTGCGGTTGAACTCTTTGCCCCTTCGCTTCTGAACTCGGATCTTGCTCAAATCCTCAAAAGCAAATACAGTATATTCCGAGTTCACAATTTGCTTGGATATGCAGTGGTTGACATCAGTCACAAACCGTCTTTCCCTACCAGACAAAAGCTTCAGCTTTTGCCTGGCCGATTGGGTGCCTTTGGACTGCAACTCTTTGCAAAGATAAGCATAACGAGCGCGCCTGTTTTTGATCTTCTTAGAGTTGAAAAACCTGTTATCCGAGCAGACTGCAATATTCACTATCCCACGATCTATTCCAAGAACTTCGAGATTGGCAACCTTTGCAGGATCGCTGTGCTCCAGGGATATGTGCAGATAGAACACTTTGCGTCTCCGGTCATAAGAAATCGTAGAGGACTTGATAATCCAGCTGAGATATTCCCTATAATGCGATGGTGTATAGAAAGTTGCCTTGATTCTTCCGTTGGTACTGGCAATTGTAGCTATGCCATGCACAATGTTGACTGTAATTACTCTCTGATTGTATCTCATTGCCGAGAACGATTTCCGTTGTGGAAGCGTTTTGCATTTGACTGCCTTGAGTGCTTCACAAGCACAATCTCTGGCACCTTGCACCAGAGAAGAAGGGAGATTGGGAACGCTTTGGCGAGCAAGCTTGTAGGTTGCATTGTGATTATCTACCCTGTTCCAAGACAGGTTCTCATATCCCCATTTAGCAGAGATAGAGAATGCGTCGCAGTAAGCTCTCATCGTATCGAGAAGAGCCTTGCGATCTTGGTTAGTCACCTCAAGCTTGAATGTTATCGTCCTAAGCACATTATATATGGAAGTGGTTAGAATGTATATATTTTGGGTTCAAAAATTGAGAGGTGACAAGCACGCGCTCCTCCCCACCCTAAAGGATGGGGTCTCTGCGATGCGACGAAGATGAACGATCATTCTCATGTCTTCCTGGCAGATGCATCAGATAGAATTGCAGGAGTCAAGAAGCTCCTGGCTGAGTTTGAGTTGCACACAGATGGCACTGTGGCCTTGAAGGCCAACTACAATAGCGACGATCCATTCCCGGCAACAACTCACCCCATGACCCTGAATTCTATTGCCCAGCACCTGATAAAGAGCGCTCGCACCCTTGTCATGGCCGAGCGGAGCGGCATGGGCAACACCACTGCCGTCCTTGAGAATCGCGGGGTTCTGGATCTCTCCAGAAAACTGGGCTTCAAGCTTTTGAACCTGGACTTTGCCCGCCCAGAAGACTGGCAGGATATCCAGGCAGAGGACCTGCACTGGCGGCAGGGCTTCAAGATAGCCCGGACCTTCACCGAGGCGGACCGGGTGGTTCAAACCTGTTGCCTGAAGACCCACAGGTTCGGCGGACACTTCACTATGTCCCTGAAGAATTCAGTGGGGATGATAGCCTCCCGGATAAAAGGCACCACCTATGACTATATGCGTGAATTGCATTCCTCCCCCTACCAGAGGCTCATGATCGCAGAGATCAACCACTTCTACCCCACCGACCTGATCCTGATGGATGCGGCAGAGGGATTCTCCCGCGGTGGCCCGGACCAGGGCACATCGATCAAACCAGGGCTACTCCTGGCGTCCAGGGATCGAGTGGCCATTGATGCGGTGGGAGTGGCATTGCTGCGGCTCTATGGCACAACTCCTGAGGTGATGAGAGGCCGGATCTTCGAGCAGGAGCAGATCGCCCGGGCGGCGAGCCTGGGGATCGGGGTGGACCAGGCGAGGAAGATCGATCTCATTGCCCTGGACGACCAGGGCCAGAGAGCGGCAGAGGCAATCGGCAAAGTCCTGGATGAGCAAGGCTGACTAGCAAGATCCAATTTCCATAGATATGCGGCATTGGGCGGAGCTGGGCACAGTCCAGGAGGTGACTGAATTCGACGGGCAGAGATACGAGAGGCTGAAAAGACAGGCGATGATGAGGTTTGGTCTGGCTGCCATTGTCATTCCCCTCATCCTCTATCTCCTGGCCGGCACCCTTCGTTACTGGCAGGGGTGGCTTTACTGGACAGTCCTGGTCCTGCCGATGCTTGTTGCCGTGCGCCATCTCCTGAAGCGTGATCCAGAGCTGTTGGAGAGGAGGATGATCTACCGGGAGGAAGAAAAGGAGCAGCGTGCGATTGTGAGCGCCGGCGCTCTGGTCGTCATGGCGGGATTTGTGGCCGTGGCCGTCGACCTGCGGCTTCATGGATTGGATGCCGTTCCCATCCACTGGACCCTCATTGCGGATGCGGTTGTATTTTTTGGCTTCATGCTGGTTTTATGGGTGTTCAAGGAGAACAGCTATGCCGCTCGCACCATCCAGGTGGCCGAGAGGCAGAAGGTAATCAGCACCGGCCCCTATGCAGTTGTCCGCCATCCCATGTACCTGGGGGTGCTGGCCATGTATCTGGCAACGCCGATAGCCCTGGGCTCCTGGTGGGCGGCCCCCATCTTCGCCCTGAATATTCCGATCATCGTTTGGAGAATTATCGCCGAGGAGCGGATGCTATTGCGTGACCTGCCCGGCTACCTGGAATACTGCCAAAAGAGACGATACCGCCTGCTGCCGCTTGTCTGGTAGTAATATATGATTGCATCTGACGTTCGAGTCACAACGAACGCTATTTCATATGCTATCTCTAACCCAGTCCGCTGGTCCACGCCCAGTTGAGCGGACCTCCGTGGCAGATGAAGGGATGGCCGGTCAGGTTCACCGGCGTGGAACTCAGGCTGCTCATCTCTTTGCCGGCAGGTGGTCTATAGTCCGGCAGAAAGGGCGGATTCATCCCGCCGTTGGCGAATGCATTTGGAAGGGAGAAGGGCCTGGCCGGGGCCGCGCTCCCCGGTGCTGAAACCTGTACCGGATAATTGTACTCTGAAATGATCCTTCCAGCGGCATCCTTTAAGGTGGCAGTATCCGCTATTTCGCTCCACAAAAGAGAGCTGTTGTACAGATCCGAGGATGTATTGCTGCCAAATCCGGAGTGAACCATTGCTGTCGAGCCGGCCTTCAGGGTGAAGTTTGCCGGAAACGTGTAGCTTTCATCTTCCCGGTTTACCAGCGACCAGCCGGAAAGATCTATCAAACCGGTCCCCTGGTTGGCTATCTCAACCCACTGATCCGCACCCAGATAGTTTACGCTTATGATCCTGGCGATATCCGTCCCAACGCTAGCAGGAGCAACTGCACCAGTCACCCCTCCCTGCGAGAGGATAAAAAGGAAAGATAGAATTGCCAATCCGAATAAGTGCCCACCCGAACTTCTCATTTTAAAGGCCCATGGAGTCTTCATGATCGATGCCTATAATGCTGTTTACTGGTATATGGACTCTTTGGAGGCTCTCAATTTGAGGAAGTTGGCATTTCCGGATCCGTATTTGCACAATCATCCCCCTATCCGCGAGCTGAAGGATATTGATCCCGGTCCGTCCGGTCGGGGAGAAGGTCTTGCCGATTGGGTGTACAAGAATTTAGGCTCCTGGAAATTTTTACTGGCCCAGTCGATTCTGGTGGCTGCCTGGGTGCTCCTCAATGTCACCGCCTACATCCAGGCCTGGGACCCTTATCCATTTATATTCATGAATCTGATCTTCTCATTGCAGTCTGCCTACACCGCATCTTTAATCCTGATGAGCCAGAACCGCCAGGACCGGCTCAAGGCTCATAACGATTATCTTATGAACCTTCTGTCAGAGGAAGAGCATAAAGCAGTCCTGGACAATTTTGCCGCCCAGAATAAAGCACTGGAGGAGATCTATGAGGAGCTTTTTGCTCTGAAGGGAAAGATAGAAAGCCTGAATAGTACTGCGGCGGCTGGTCTTCATCCCGGCGCGGTATCCTCAGAAAGACGATCAAGAGAGCAAAACTGACTCCTGGAGAGCAGAGCATAAACGTATCTCTATATATTGCATCGGCTTTTAAGAGAATCCCTTATTCATTGTGAATTTCGCATAAATTTTCCCAAATATGCTTATAAAATAACCACTGTCCTTGACTATCTGGTGGTTACAATGCGCACCTTCTGGTTATTGCTTTCGCTGTCTCTGCTGATGGGCATGGCAGCCGCGGATGAGGGAACGATTAATGCTGCGGATAACGCCTGGGTCCTGATCAGCGCTGCTTTAGTCCTGCTCATGATCCCTGGGGTTGGGCTATTCTATGGAGGGATGGTCCGCAAGAAGAATGCCATCTCCACGATCATATTCAGCTTTGCCGTCATGAGCATCATAAGCCTGCAGTGGATCTTATACGGCTATACCCTGGCCTTCGGGACGGACGTCTCTGGCCTCATAGGCGGCCTGGATTTCCTGGGCTTGAATGGTGTGGGCATGGGCCTGAAGGAGGGTCTGACCATCCCCTCGCTCACCTTTATGATCTTCCAGGCCATGTTCGCCATCATCACTGTATCCCTGATCACCGGCAGCTATGTGGAGCGGATCAAGTTCAGCTCATTTCTGGTCTTCTCCTTAGCCTGGGCCACATTGGTCTACGATCCCGTCGCCCACTGGGTCTGGGGAGGGGGCTGGCTGGCCCAGATGGGCGCACTGGACTTTGCCGGGGGGATCGTGGTCCATATCACTGCCGGCGTATCTGCCCTGGCCATTGCCCTGGTCATCGGAGCACGCAAGGGATTTGGCACCGACCCCATGGAGCCACATAATATCCCTACCACGGTTATGGGCGCTGCTCTCCTCTGGTTTGGCTGGTTTGGCTTCAACGCCGGCTCCGCTCTGGCGGCAAACGGCATAGCCGCCAATGCCTTCGTCGCCACCAATACCTCAGCCGCAGCAGCGGCAACCACCTGGATGCTCCTCTCCTGGCGGGATAGAGCTCCATCTGCCCTGGGAATCGTGACCGGTGCGGTGGCAGGTCTCGCGGCCATCACCCCGGCAGCGGGATTCGTGACCCCCCTGGCGGCGGTGCCGATAGGTGTGGTGGCCGCCATCGCCGGCTACTACGCCATAATACTGATTCGGGGCAGCAGGAAGGTCGACGACTCACTGGACGTCCTCGCCTGCCACGGCATCGGCAGCACCTGGGGAGTCCTGGCCACCGGCATCTTTGCCAGCATCGGCGCCACTGGCCTGTTGGCGGGCAACTCCCATCAGCTGATGGTGCAGATCGCGGCCATTGGAGCAGTCTGGCTCTACTCCTTCCTGGTCACCGTCGCCCTGGCCAGGATAATTGATGCTCTTATGGGTCTGCGGGTCAGGGACGAGGAAGAATCTGTGGGCCTGGACCTCAGCCAGCATGGTGAAGGAGCCTATATGTGAGGATTCAGCTGAGGATTTCAATTGAG
This sequence comes from Methanotrichaceae archaeon, assembly GCA_963813075.1. Taxonomy (GTDB): domain Archaea; phylum Halobacteriota; class Methanosarcinia; order Methanotrichales; family Methanotrichaceae; genus Methanothrix. The sequence continues at coordinate 280,100 of CAWEXU010000030.1, read as the reverse complement.
GGAGTCATAATGAAGAAAATTGAAGCCATAGTCCGTCCTGAGAAGCTCTACCTGCTGCGCGATAAGCTGGACCAGAAGGGCTTTTCGGGAATGACGGTGACCGAGGTCAAAGGCCGGGGAAAGCAGAAAGGGGTCAGGTTGCAGTGGCGGGCAGGAGACTACAAGGTAGAATTTCTGCAGAAGATCAAGCTGGAGATGGTGGTAGAGGATAAGGATGCTGATGGCGTCGTCGATATTATATGCGAAGTGGCCCAGACGGGCGAGGCCGGTGACGGCAAGATCTTCATCTATCCGGTGGAGGACGTGGTGCGGGTCAGGACAAAGGAGCGGGGCTGCGAGGCGGTTTAGACCTCCCCAGCCCAAGCTCCTGATTTTATTGCCTCTTTAGGCATACCTCTCAAGCGAGAGCTGCTGCCATCTTAAGGACCTTCTTATCCTCCTTCTTTTCTCATTCCCTTCCCGGATCGATTCATGGCAGATTAATTTCCCTCCACTGCCCTGGCTCCGAAAGAGATATATTTGCTCGTACCTTTTTCGCAGCAGTTGAGGAGATCAGCGCGCAAGATATAGGAGGTCAGCCCTTGAAAGAGATACGCTTACACGGCCGCGGAGGTCAGGGATCGGTCACGGCGGCCGAGATAATAGCCGTTGCCGCCTTTGAGGACAAAAGGTTCTCTCAGGCTTTTCCGGCTTTTGGAGTAGAACGGAGGGGCGCGCCGGTTATGGCCTTTGCCAGAATAGCCGATGCGCCGATCAGAGTTAGAAGCCAGATCTATGAGCCAGATTATGTCATTGTCCAGGACGTGACCCTTCTGGACGTGGTCGATGTGGCCGGCGGATTGAAAGCAGACGGCAAGATAATTATCAACACCGACCGTCCACGTGAGCAGCTCAAGCTTAATACGAAGGCTGAAGTGATCACCATTGATGCCACCAAGATCGCCATGGAGGTCTTAGGAAGGCCTATTGTGAACACCACAATGCTCGGCGCATTCTGCGGTGCCAGCAAAGAGATAGGGCTGGAGAGCCTGAACAAGGCCATATCCGAGCGTTTTCGAGGAGAGTTAGGGAAAAAGAACCTGCAGGCCATTAAAACAGCCTATGAGAGGGTCTCTTGATGGAAGTGAAGGCTGGAAAACTGGTAGATCCGTGTAGCACCCGCATCACCAAGACCGGTGCCTGGCGGACTTTTGTGCCCGTTGTCGATCATAAGGCATGTATAAAATGCAGCCTCTGTGCGATCTACTGCCCGGAGGGCTGCATCCACCAGGTGGATGGGCAGTTTGTCCCCGACCTGGATTACTGCAAAGGCTGTAGCGTGTGCTCCAATGAATGTCCACGCATGGCGATTACCATGGTCTTGGAGGAGAAGTGATGAGCAAAGGAAGCGATAGCAGTATGCCCCAGAATACTGCCAATATGAAAGTGGTCGAGGGCTCTTATGCCGTTGCCCATGCGGTTATGTGCTGCCGGCCGGATGTGATCTCCGCCTATCCCATAACCCCTCAGACCCACATTGTGGAGAATCTCTCCCAGCTGGTGGCAGATGGCGAACTGGACAGCGAGTTTTTGACGGTTGACTCCGAGTTCTCGGCGCTCTCCGTTCTGGTTGGCTCCACCGCCTGCGGCGGAAGAGGCTATTCCTCTACCACCAGCCAGGGCCTGGCCCTGATGTACGAGGTCCTCTACAACGTATCCGGTATGAGGCTCCCCATTGTCATGACCGTGGCCAACCGCGCCCTGGGCGCTCCCCTGAACATCTGGAACGACCAGCAGGACTCCGTGGGGGCAAGGGATGTGGGATGGCTGCAGATCTACGTGGAGAATGTGCAGGAAGCAGTCGACGCCACCCTGCAGGCCTATAAGATCGCTGAAGACCCGGAGATCAGAACTCCAATCATGGTCTGCATGGACGGGTTCATCTTAACCCACGTCTACGAGCCGGTGGAGCTCCTGGACAAAGAGAAGGCACGGGAATTTCTGCCCGATTTCAAGCCGGCAAGCATCCTGGATCCTAACAATCCCGTGACCTTTGGAGCCTTTGCCGATCCCACCACTTATACAGAGTTCCGCTATCAGCAGTTCGCGGCCCATCAAAAGGCGTTGGAGAAGATAGATCAGGTGGCCAGGGATTTCGAGAAGTCCTTTGGCCGGTATTACGGTGGGCTAATCGACAGCTATTACGCCGAGGATGCGGATGTGGTTTTAGTCACCATGGGCTCAGTCATCGGCACCATCAAGGATGCCATCGATGAATTGAGGGCAGATGGGGTCAAAGTGGGCCTGATCAAGGTCAGATGCTACCGGCCTTTCCCGGTTGCAGCTCTGCGCAAGGCCCTTTCTGGTGCCAAGGTGATAGCAGTGGTGGAGAAGGACGTCTCCATAGGAAACGAGGCCGGTCTGCTGACGGATCTCAAAGCAGCGTTCTACAACACCAACATCAGGACGCCTATTATCGGCTTTGCCGCCGGTCTGGGTGGCCGCGATATAACGATCAAGGACATAAAGAAGATTGCAGAAAAGGCCCTTGCAGCAGAGAAAGGAATCGAGTGCGAGTTCGAGTTCCTGGATCTGAGAAAGGAGATTCTTTAGGAGGCTAGGAAAAATGGAAAGATCTTTGCTGGCACCGGGCCACAGGGCCTGTGCAGGGTGCGCCATGCCCACCACCATCAGGCTGGTCTTAGATGCTGCTGGGCCGAACACCATAGTGGTCTCGCCCACCGGCTGCCTGGAGGTTGTCACCACCCCCTTCCCGGAGAGCGCATGGTGCGTTCCCTGGGTTCACTCCCTGTTTGAGAATGCCGCAGCTGTAGCCTCCGGAGTGGAGGTCATGCTCAAGCGACGGGGTCAGGATACCAATGTTGTGGTGATTGGAGGAGACGGGAGCACATTCGATATCGGCATGGGCTCAAACTCCGGCATGTTCGAGCGCGGCCATAAGGTGCTTTATGTCTGTTATGACAACGAGGCCTACATGAACACCGGAGTGCAGCGCAGCGGCTCTACCCCCTTCTGCGTGCACACCACCACCACTCCCTCTGGATCGGAATCGATGGGCAATCCCCGGCCCAAGAAGGATATGCCGGGCATCGCCCTGGCTCATGGTGTGCCCTATGTGGCTACCGCCTCCGTGGCCTATCCGGTGGACCTGAGAAGGAAGGTCAAGGAGGCCCTGAAGGTCAATGGACCATCATATATTCAGGTCAATGCTCCCTGCATCACCGGCTGGACATTCGATGCCGGAACCATGATCGAGCTTGCTCGTCTGGCCGTGGAAACAGGCCTGTGGCCCCTCACCGAGTATGTCAATGGAGAGCTGGTGGGAGTGAAGAAGATCCGCCGGCCCAAGCCGGTCGAGGAGTATCTCAGTCAGCAGGGCCGCTACAAGCACCTGTTCAAGAAGCCGGGTGGCGCAGATATGCTGAAATACATCAAGGCTCTGGCAGACAAAAACATCGCCAGGTACAATCTGGTTGACTGAACATGTACGTAGGCCGGATCGTGGTCGCGGGCCGTGCCCGGGGAAGGAGCTTTGTGGCTTACAGAGTCTCCTCCCGCTCTTTTCCCAACCGGAGGGCAGAGGTCCATGAGAAATCGATATCAGTATTGCCTTTAGATCCTGCGGACCTGGCACGGAATCCTTACATCTCCTATAACTGCATACGAGTGATGGATGACGTGGCAGTGGTCTCCAATGGCACCCACACCGATATGATCACCGAGAGGATCGAGGACGGGCAGAGTCCGGGGGATGCCATGGCCCTGAGCCTTCTCGCTTTCGGCCACGAGAGAGATGAGCTGGACACCCCCCGCATCGCCGGAGCTGTGCGCGGGAACCGGGCCTGGCTGGGGATCGCCAGCAAGGACGAGCTCCGGGTGAAGCAGTTCCAGTTGGATGAGGATAGAGCCCTAATGGTGGCGACATATGAGAAGACCGATTTCGAGGCGCTCTCGATCTCGGGCGAAGATGCCGCCGATATCGCTCGCAAAGCCTATGATCTCTCCTTTGAGAGGCCGGTCTGCGCAGCTGCTGCCGTGGCTAAATCAGCTTCGGGTAATGGGGGATTTATTCTCGCGGCATATAATCCTTGAATTTTTGTTTTGAGGTGTGACTTATGGAGATCAATGGTGTGCAAATAGATGATACCTTTGCTGAGGCTTTTCCCATTAAGATGGCAAGGGTGCAAATCACCGCCGTGACTGAGAGATGGGCTACCGAAGCGGCGAGGGAAGCCACGGGGTTTGGAACCTCGGTGATTGGATGCCCTGCTGAGGCGGGGATAGAGTGCTTTGTGGACGGGAGAGAGACCGTTGACGGCCGGCCGGGAGTGAACATTCTGATATGCAATATGGGCTACAAAAACCTGGAGAATTCCTTGCTCATGAGGCTGGGCCAGTGCGTGCTCACCGCTCCCACAGCCGCGGCTTACAGCGGTATGCATGATGCAGAAACGCAGTTTGATACCGGCAAAAAATTGAGCTTCTTTGGCGATGGCTACCAGAAGGCAGAGGAGATGTTTGGCCGGAATATCTGGAAGATACCTCTCATGTCCGGGGACTTTGCCATCGAGAACAGCTTTGGAGCGAAGGAAGGAATTGCCGGGGGCAACTTCCTGATCATGGGCCAGAACCAGATGTCCGGCCTGACGGCAGCCGAGGCGGCGATAGACTCCATTCGCAAGGTCGAAGGCGCTATCACCCCCTTCCCGGGAGGAGTTGTCTCCAGCGGATCGAAGGTGGGCTCAAAATACAAGTTCCTGAAGGCCTCTACCAACTCCGCCTTCTGCACCTCTCTCCGGGAGGACGGCGTCTGCACTCTGGCTGAGGATGTCTCCTGCGTCTTTGAGATAGTGATCAATGGCGTTGACCGGGAGGCCATAGAGAATGCCATGCGGGCGGGAATTCATGCCGCCTGTCAAGTGCCCGGCATTCTGAAGATAACTGCCGCCAACTATGATGGGAAGCTGGGAATCCATCATTTCCAGCTGCATCGTGTGCTGGAGTAATTGGACGGCATTTTTATCTTTTTTTTCTTAGGAGTTGAGAGCTGGCAATGATCACCCCAAATGCAGCCGATGTTCGAGATAAAATCAAGACCTGGCTCGTGCAGGAAAATCTATTCAAAGAGGAGCTGGAAGGCGAGGGCCTTTATTTTCAGATCGCAGCCGAATACCCCGCCCGGTCCGGCAGACACCTGAGCATCATTCAGCCCCAGGGCCGCGAGGATATGATTGTGCTCTTCAGCCGGATAATGCTGGCCGAGGTTCACCAAAAGGCCATCCAGGCCCTCCCGCCCCAGCAAAAGGAGAGGCTCATGTGGCAGATGCGCTATGACCTGCTGTTCCGCCAGTCCAGCTTCGAGATAGAGCCGGCGGGAGCGGATATGCGGAGCATTCGTTTCACCCGCGAGATCTACTACGACGGCCTGACCAAGGACCGGCTTATGGAGGCGATAAGAGAGAACTTGAAGTGCGAGCTTTATGTGGTCTGGAAGTTCCAGGAGATGTTTGGCGAGGGCTCGCCAGCAAAGACCTCAAAGCCGCCTGAGCCGATGTATATCTGATTTAGTGAACGACAGGATATAAAATAAAAAAATCTAGATAAAAAGTAGAGGCATGAGGCCTCCTGAGGTTTACAATCTCAAGAGATCTCGTAGACCAGATTCACGCTGGCAGTCACTTCCATCTCTCCTGGCTGGATGGGGGTGGCGGCCATTGCATACGAATAGCTCCTTGATGCCTCCACTACATATCCGTAGCCGACAGTCATCTCCAGGATCCTGCCCAGCTCCAGTCCAGCAGCACTGGCGGCAACCTGAGCCTTCCTCTGGGCATCCTTGATGGCTAATAGTCATGGCCTCATCGTTCTGAGGTGTTGGATCCTTGAGGTCGAACCTGACCTCCTGGATGCTGTTTGACCCCGCTCCCACTGCGGCATCCAATACCCGGCCCACGCCCTCGGTGTCGTCCAGCTTCACTGTGACCTGGTTGGTGGCCAGGAAGACCGGTGGCTCCTGCTCGGCTTTAGCGGTCAGGGGCTCATCCTGGGGCATGGTGGTCAGACTGAACCTGCTGGTCTGCATCTGGCTCTCAATTATGCCCGCTTCCAGCAGAGCATTGATGGTCTGGTTCATCAGTCTTGCATTCTCTTCCACAGCTTCTGCAGCCTTTGTGCTCCTGCTCTCCACGCCCAGAACGATCGTGGCCATATCCGGAGCGGCGGTAACCTTGCCCTCGCCATCTACTCTCAGCTTGGAGATATTGCTCTCGTCATCAGCCGCCACAGGAGGTATGGCCAATGATATCAGCAGCATCCCCATTAAAACAATACCTATCTTTTTCATATACTAACCCCACTTATCTGATAGCATTGAAGTCTCTTATAGATTTCCTAGATGCAATGTGATCGATGCTTACACAATAAACTCATAGGTTACTATCACCCGGGAGCTTATATCTATCATCCTGCCATCGCCAGAATCGGCAAAGGAATAATCTATGCCCAGATTGGGATAGGTGAAGATGTCCAGCGCCTTTCCCAGGCTTCCTCCCGCCTCTGCTGCCAATGCCTCTGCGTTATCCCTGGCATTGGCCAGAGCTTTCTTTTGGGCCTCGGTCAGGGCAGCGCTTGAGTCCTTCAGGCTGTATCCCATCACAATAGCGTTGGCCCCCTCAGACCGGGCAGCATCCAGCGCCTTATTTATCCTGGACTCGTCCTTGGCCTGCAGGCGGATGAGGGCAGACCTTTGCAGAGTGGATGCGCTCTGGGTGGTATTCTCGCATACAGTGGTGTTATTCACCGTCTTGCAGACTTTGCTTGATGACTGGAAGCTGGATATGCCGCTTCCCTGACCGGGAACGATTTCCTCATCCTTGATCCCTGCCTTCTTCAGGGCAACTATCACCCGGTCCATCTCTCTCTTCGACCTCGGATTGGGCGACGGTCATATTTTCATCGCTGCTCGCCACCGAGACGGAGATGGTGACGATATCAGCAGGAACGGTCTGTGTCCCCTCGCCCTCGACCGTCAGGGTGTATGTCTCTGCCTGCGCTGCGGAAAAGAGCGCGGCCCAGATCATAATACTGAGTAAGATAACCGACCACTTCATATTAATCCCCATTTATTGGAACAGCTAAAGATATATAAGCATAAGCACTCTGATAATCCCCTTCCGCCAGCCCGAATTCTGCCTATTTTAGGCGCACAGATTATATAATTTCGAATCCCGTCTGCTGTCCCGACCATCATCTTTAATTTCAGAATAAACGTCCCTCAACACATGAGCAAGATCGGAAAGGCGATCCGGCTGGAGCGCATCCTGGATCGCAAGACGCATAGGACAGTCATCATTCCCATGGACCACGGAATCTCCGTGGGACCAATAGCCGGATTGATAGATATGCCGGCTACGGTGGACAAGGTGGCAGAAGGCGGGGCTAACGCCGTCCTGGGACATATGGGACTGCCTTTGCACGGCCACCGGGGATATGGAAGGGATGTGGGATTGATCATCCACCTCTCAGCATCAAGCTCTCTGGGCCCGGACCCAAATCACAAGGTATTGGTGACGGAGGTCGAGGACGCCATCAGAGTGGGTGCGGATGCCGTGAGCATCCACGTCAATGTCGGCGCCGAGGATGAGGCGGAGATGCTGCACGACCTGGGGAAGGTGGCACGAAGCTGCGATCGATGGGGCATACCTCTGATCGCCATGATGTATCCTCGCGGGCCGAAGGTGAAGTCCGAGCATGATGTGCAGCATGTGAAGCTCGCTGCCCGGATAGGCTCGGAGCTGGGGGCGGATATAGTCAAGACGAACTACACCGGCTCGCCCGACACCTTCCAGGAGGTGGTAAGAGGCTGCAGCGTGCCTGTGGTCATCGCCGGCGGACCGAGGATGGACACCGAAAGGGACCTGTTGCAGATGGTCTACGATGCGGTGCAGGTGGGCGGAGCAGGAGTGGCCTTCGGCCGCAATGTCTTCCAGGCAGAGGACCCTGTCCTCCTGGTGAGAAGGCTGTGCAAGGTCGTCCACGAGGGCTACACCCCGGATGAGGCGGAGAAGGTCACCCTCTGAGCCGGCCTTCAATTTTATATTTAGACTTTTTCGGCCAGAGTCTGTGTCGCTTGTCGCTCATTGATCTCCCAATGCATTAAATATATTAGGATCTTTGGACTCTTATAAACAGGAGCGGCTATGGTAGTCAAGCTTTATTCGGCAGACGGGAAGACCAGGATATACAGGACTTATCGTGCTGTAGGTGGCGGGGATTCTGGACCTGTAGATATGTTACCGACTGTGGGCTGAAATGGAAAAAAGAACCCGAGCTCTGCCAGACATGCAATCATATTGATTGCGCCATTGACGTGCAGAAACGAGCTGTCGTTGAATTAGTGCTTATTCTGTTATTCCTGATCCTTTGCAGCGCTTTATTAATTCCGATAACCTCTGGAGATATATTAATTCTCTGATCCGTAGGATTTCTGATTCTTATCGATGTTATTTTATTTTTATTTATATTTTATAAATAGATAAAGATTCACGGAATTAGAGGAGTATAAACGAAATGGCACAATCAATGGAATAAGTGCTTATTCAGAATCCCGCATTGGACGAATCTCATCACAGCTTTCGATAGGGCTATCAAGCTAAACCCGCATCAACCGGTCTCTGGATGATAAAGACATCGGGCTCAAAGCGCTGAATATGCAAGCTATGGCAGCAGCTGATAGGGCCTAAGCTTTGATCCGCAAATTGCTCGATGCCTGGTATCTCAAAGGAATGGCTCTGCATGCCAAAAATGAATATTATGAAGCCATTGCAGCTTACGATAAAGCCACTATGGCTTATGAAAAGACACCCAGATAAACGATAAAGCCGCAGTGGCTTATAAAAAGCTACCCAGATATGCTATAAAGCCATGATGGACTTCAAAAAATTCACAGAGACTAGCGAATGGCATAAACGATGCCTGGCATCAAAAAGGCCTGTCGCTCTTTGCATGCCGGGAAGATACGATGAAGCCATTTACGCTTATGATCAGGCGATCGAGAGTCAAACCGAAGATGCTGATGTATTGCACGGCAAAGGCCTGGCCCTCAGGATGCTTGGTCGCCATCGACAGAGGCAGATGAGAGCCTTAAACTTGCCCGGAATGAATGGAATAGTGAAGGAATGGATTTGTTCCTCCTCGAAAGGCATGCTGATGCATTGAAAGTCTATGATAAGGCCCTGGTTAATTGATCCAAAATTTTTCTGTGCCTGGGTCAATAAGGGCACAGCACTCTACCAGAATGGGCAGGTATGATGAAGCGATTGCAGCGTTCAATCACGCCATCGAGATAAATCCTCAAGATTCACATGCCTGGAACCGCAAAGGGCTTGCTCTTCAAAAAATCGGTCGCGAAATCTGAGGCAAAGATGCCTTCGCCAGTGGCCAGAGGTCTGGGCTTTGATGGCTGGTAAGCGGCGACGAAGCTCTGGAGTGGAGCAGCCAAATGCCTGTGGATTTATCTTGACAATGCAAAACAATTCCATACAATCCCATGACAAGGCCTCATGCCTCACTCGAGAATCCGGTACATGATATAGATCGCATTGTCGACCGCAAGCTATATCCACTTATTCGAATACATTTGGAAGCATGAAGCCCATAGCTCCACTTCTCCTTGCCATTCTGATGCTGGCCATCCCGGTTGCCATGAGCCAGGATGCTGAATACTGGATCGCCCAGACGAAAAGCGATTACTCCAACGGCTCGTACTCCCTTGCCCTGGATGATATCGATCAATATCTGAATATCAATCAGAGCGACACCTGGGGCTGGAACTTCAGGGCCAACCTCCTCATAAAGATGCAGAGATACGAGGAGGCGCTTGGAAAGCTTTGATATGGTCATCGCCCTGGACCCTTCCAATGCACAGGCCTATAATGATCGCGCTCTCATCCTATCCGGAGCGAAAAACCAGGATGAAGATGCACTGGCTTCCCTGGAAACCGCCCTGCAGATCGACTCATTGAATGCCAACACCTGGTACAATAAGGGAATGATCCTCGAGAAAATCGGAAGATATAACCAGTCCCTTGAGGCCTATAGCAGGGCGACTGATCTGGATGAGGACCTGGGTCGGGCCTGGTACCGCCTGGGTCATGTTCTCATGCTGACCGAGAGCTACAATGAATCCAGAGCCTCTCTGGAAAAGGCAATTGAGCTTGACTCCGGGAATGCAGAGGCATGGAACGATATGGGGCTGGTCTTAAGGAAGCTGAATAGAAATGTGGAGGCACTCGATAGCTTCAAAAGGGCGGCCGAGCTCGACCCCTCCAATATTTTCTATCAGCAGAATTTGAATGAAATGGCTGCCCCGGAAACGGCGGACTTGAAAGTAGATGCCCCGGAGAATGTAATGGATTTCTCCTCTTAGAGCAGGCTCTCCGGTGGGCTATAGCCCCTCTTTATACTTTTTTCCTGACCGTCCTTCAGCCAGCATTCGCTATCCCTAGAAGGGTGGATTTCCTCTGGCCTTGAGCCCGATCATTAACTGCCTAATCAGTTATTCCGGTAAAGAGTGGAGATAAGACTGTAGTTATAAGGCATCCTGTATCTTTCCGCCGCCTCCAGGTCGGATATCTGTCTTTGGATCATCTCGTTTATGCTCTCTGAATTATATGATCCATGCAGATCAAAGTATGCGTAATTTCCTTTCACCAGAACGTCCTTTCCGATGTAGTAACTCTTAAGGTCCTCCATAAAACGGAAGTATGCAGAACTCGAAAGCCCGGAGGAATTAATTCCATCCAGATTTACAGTGACGTTCCCCACAACAATGCTCGCTGGCGATAGGACGTGGGTGATAGTGCCCTTCATATCAAAGCCCGACGTCGCGAACGATGTTCCAGTGCTGCAATTCATCAAGACGGCCATAAAACATAACAGCGTCAAGAACTGAATAGCTCCTATCTTCATGATGATGCCACCTGAGGCCGGAATATGCCCGGCGATGAGAAATAGTTTTGGGTGAGGATATTTTTGCATAGGATATAGACCCAGGCATTTTTATAGTTTCAAGGGCCAATACTATTATCAGGTGATATAATCATGATAAAAGGCCTCCTAAAGTTGGTCATCGGCCTGATGGCCTTCACTTTGCTTGCCCGGAGATTTCTTAACCGCCGAATCCACCAGGAGGAGAAGACAGATGATGACGTCTCCTCCGATCCCTGGAATAGATGAAAAAAGAAATTAAGCCTCGGACGGGATTCGAACCCGCGACCTCGTCCTTACCAAGGACGCGCTATACCGGGCTAAGCTATCGAGGCGCTAAGAGCCCCTTGCCCTCGCCCTTCATGAACCTTTCGGTCTAGAGAGGGGGTGAGGAGCTGGTAAAAAGTTTTCCACAAAGAGGTGGTGGGGGCAAACCAGGCTCCTTGACGGCTCTGCTCAATGGCTTTGCTCAATTGCCTGCTCGTAGACCTCTTCTGTACTCTCAGCGATGTGATCCCAGGAAAACTCGCTATCGATCCTGGCCCAGCCCGCCCGCGCCAGGTGTTTCATCTCCTTCGGATTGCTGATCATCCGGTTTATGCACCAGGCAATGGACTCGGGCTGGACATAAGCCAGAAGACCATCCTGAAAGTTGTTGACGATGCTCACCGCATCTGTGGCCACCACCGGCTTGCAGGCATCCCATGCCTCCAGGACCACCACTCCAAAGGGCTCATTGCGAGAGGGAACGCACATCATATCGCAGGCATTGATCAGCATCTGCTTATCCGCGCTGGAGGTGTATCCCAGGAACCGACAGGAACCGGCGACGCCCAGATCGCGAGCCTTTTGCTCGCATTCCGCTCTCATGCCCCCCTCGCCGATGAAGAGGAAGCAGACATCAGGCCTATTTCTCAACACCTCAGGGATAGCCTGCACCAGGAGGTCCGGACCCTTCTGGATGCTCATCCTGCCGCAGAATAGCACCACCGGTGCCAGGGGATGAATGCCGTACTTCTCCTTGATCCGGCCGGCATCCACTCCCCTTCTCATCTTTCCCACTATTATGCCGTTCGGAATGATGGGGAGCTTCTCTATAGGCAGGCTGTATATCTGCATCAGCTCGTCCTGCATCCTTTTGGTGGTCACAATCACCTTCGCCGCTTCATAGCAGCCCAGCCACTCTCGATGGGAAATCTCTTCCGATATGCCGTATCCAAAGTGATTCCCGTTCCTCCCCCATTCAGTGCTGTGCATGGTCAGGATGAAGGGCAGATGATAGTCGTTCTTTATCCGTGTCAGGGCGAGGACAGGATGCCAGTCATGGCCGTGCACCACATCGAAGTTGCCGAAGAGCTGCTGCACTGCCCCGAAACGATGGTAAAGCGCATCGCACATCCGGTTCATCTGGTCGAGGATATCCCCATGTTCATCGACATCTGCCCGCTGGTAGTGCACCCCGTTTATCTTGTCATAAGACTCAAAGTCACCTCTGCGGGTAAAAACATGAACCTCATGACCCCTTCTGGCCAGAGCCTCCGATAGCTCTGAGACATGGGGGGCAACGCCACCTACTTTTATTGAGTATAAGCTCTCCCAGGAGAGCATTCCAATTCGCATTTATTCACCATTCATCCCTAAGGCATCCGGAGCATAATGCCAGGCGTCTGCCCTTAGATTATTATCAGTATGATCATTTTTTTGGTGCTGTACCTTTCTTTTGCCTGATTTCCCAAAAGTATTCAGGCGAAATAATAGGTTTAAAGCTCTTCTGGTCCGATAATTGATTAACCTTTCGGCGAGGTGCAAAAATTTCTCAATTCTGCTGCTGCCGTCTCCGGGGGAACGGGATTCACATAATATGCCGGAGCTCCTCTCAAAGCCCGCGATCCTGGAGACTATGGGCTGGATCCTGATGTTGAAGTGATACTCTTTTGGAAGCTGGAAGAACATCAGATTGTAAGGGCGGATCGTCCAGGGTGGAATCGAGTATCCGCAGAAGTTCCGCCAGCATGCTGGCCAGACTCTTTTGCTCCTCATCTCTCATCTCTGCCAGGTTTGCCACATGCCTCTTGGGAAGAATCCAGGTCTCATAGGGCATCAGAGAATAGAAGGGTGCAAATAGTATCCAGTGATCGTTCTCGTCGATGAGGCGGCATGATGCCCTCTCCCGGTCCACTATATTGCAGTAAGGACAGAAGGAAGACCTGGATATGGCCTCTTCCTCCCTTTTCATATGCGGGGGGAGAAATGGAAGGGTGATGAGCTGAGAATGGCTGTGAGACAATGAGGCCCCCGACTCCTTACCCCAGTTTTTGAAGATGGTGACATATTTCACATCCTCATGATCGCGATAGTATCGGTAGCGATCGGTGTAGACCCCGATGAGCGCTTCCAGATGCCTTCTGCCGAAATCATTCGGATTCTGGTGGTGCTCTCTCGAATCCACAATCACCTCGTGATAGCCCTGGCCGGGCAGGGATATCCATTCGGCTGCCGGTGGCTCGGGCTGGGGGACCATGGTGGGATAGGCATTGAGAAAGACCCTGATCTGCCAGGGCACCAATCTCTGCCTTATCCTGGATCAGGATACCGTCGTCAGTATAGGCGGCGATGGTCGGCGGAGTTCGCTCCTCGTGGCCGGGGCAGAAGGGGCAGTCCTTCTCGTCTCCTGGGACCGCTTTGGCCACCAGGAAATCCGACGGCCTTTTGTTGCGCTCGGCGGCGACGATGCAGTACTCTTCCAGAAAATAGTGCCGTCTTATCTCGGGCATGCCTATATCTCTCCGGATCTTGCTTTTGACAGCTCTTTTGCCTCTTCATAGATGGCCAGGGTGCTCTTTGCCGCCTTCTCCCAGCTGAAGGAAATGCAGGCCCTCTTTCGGGCGTTCTTTCCCCATAAACCGAGGCGCTCTATGTCCTCCAGGGCGAGGTTTATCCCCCAGGCCAGATCGGCTGGATCGCGGGCATTGACATGGACTCCGGTAGGCTCTCTTTCGCCCGGATTCACAACGATCTCCGCCAGGCCGCTGGTGCCTGCCGCCCCCACCACCGCTGCTTTGCCCATGGCCGCCGCCTCCAAAGCCACTATGCCGAAGGGCTCATAGAGGCTGGGAAATACGCACAGATCGGCAAGAGCATAGTGGAGCCTCTTCTCCTCGGCATCGACGAAATCGGTGACAAGGGTTATATTGCCCTGCCGAGTGGCCTCATTTTCCGCCCAGCCCTCCAGGCTGCCGACGCCAAGCATCAGTAGCTTCACATTTCTGTGCTCTGCCCGGACACGAGGCAGGGCAGCAATTAGCTCTCTGACCCCTTTGACCGGCTCCAGCCGGCCAACGAAGAGAATTATGATATCATCCTTCTCAAAGCCATAGCTCTTTCTTTTGGCTGCCAGGGATTTTTCATCTACCTTTTGGGGATCGAAGAACTTCGAGTCCACTCCATGATAGCAGACCCGGATCTTATCTTCTGGGACCCCCTGACCGGCAAGCTCCCTTTTCATGGCCTCGGATACGGTTATAACCAGGTCAGCAACATCCGCGCCCTTCCGTTCTAAAGCCATCAGCTGAGGATTGGGGCTTTGGGATCTCCCGGTCTCCAGGCCGTGGACATGATAGATCAGAGGAATGCCAGATCTCCTGGCGGCCATGCCCCCAGGAAGGGCCAGCCAGTCGTGGCTAATAAGCAGATCAAAGGGCTCCTCTTTCATGAGGTCGTCCAGAGCGAGCTGGTTGTAGCTGAAAAGGTTCAGCAAAAACTCCAGTCCCTCCCCCCAGCCAAGGGTCAGCTCGGAGAGGAAGATCTCCATTCCGTCCTTCATGGGAAGGGGCGTCTCCCGGAAGACCTCCACCCCGTCCAGCACCTGGTGCCTGGGAATCCTTTCCGTCCCCCAGGAGAAGACGGTGACCTTATGGCCCAGGGAAGCTAATGAGCGGGAGATGTTATCTGCATACACCCCCAGCCCTCCATAGACCAGGGGGGGATATTCAGTGCTGAAATAAGCGATTCGCATTGACTTCAATTTGTTGCCACTCCTGAAGATGGTTCTGATTCAATTCACATCGGCTTTAATCAATTGCCTGGATCGGATACCAGACTGTCAGATTTTTATAATATTCCATTACCGGCTGGTCCCAGCTGAACTGCCTGGCCAGGGAGAACGACTCCTCGCACAAGAGGCGGTATTTCACTTCGTCCTCCAGATAGGTCCGGGCGAAGTAATCAAGAGTCAGGGCGTAGTCCATAACCGTCTCCTGGAGCTGCAGCTCGATGTTGTCCACCACCACCACCCCACCCAGTCCTGGCACCCGGTGCTCAACCTTTTTCAGAGCATCGCTGTATCCTGCGCTCCGGCTGACGATGCTGGGTGTCCCCTCCCTTCCCGCTTCCAGTGCGGTGAGAAGGAAGGGCTCGTACTGGGAGGGGAAGATGCCAGCGACGCAGCCTGCCATGACCTCATCCGTTCTCATCCCCAGGCCGCCGTCATTCGGTCCCAGCCACTGGGGATATAGAACCGCCGCCACCGACCGTTTGCCTGAGATCAGCTCATCCTTGCTCAGCCGTCGCTCACTTATCATGTTCTCCAGGCGGATCTCATCGCCCACCAGGACCTCTATGGGCAGGTTGATGGGAAAACCCTCGGGAAGCTTATCCCTGGGTTTGGGGCCGTGAGAGGCGATGAGAAAGCAGACCACTTTTGTCTGATCAGCATGTCTCTGTCCCATCATTCTGTGCCGGAGGAGATGATCCTGAAGCACCAGGGCATCGAGGAGCTGAGGATAGCCTTTGTTCTCTATCTCTATCCTGGAAATGGAGAAGACGGGAATGATGTTCTCTTTTCCCGGGCAGCTGCCCTCGCAATTCTGGTAGAGGTTCTCGATGATGAAATCCTGAATCCGGGCCCGGCAGCGTTCCTTTTTGTCCCAGTCGATCCTATCGCCCCGAACATCGATTCCATTGCGGATGACCACCCCTTTCATGCGGTGAAAGAGCATGGCCTCTTTCATCGTCGAGTCGCCCACGAATGTGACCCCATCAGCGTAGCGCGCCAGCGCCTCCAGGGCGGCAAAGCCCAGAGGGGTTCCGGGCTCCATCTTTGAGTCGTTCTTCCTGATCTTCTCCAGAGACCTGTAGCCCGCCGTCCGGCCGGGGACGGTGGCATGGAGGGTGCACAGAGTTCTCACTGGAATGCCCAGCTTCTCCAGCCTGGCAGCAGCATAGAACACCCCAAACTCATGGCAGTGCAATGAGACCCTGACCTTGGGCATAACCGAGCGGGCGAAATCCGCCACCGCCCTATCGACATACTTGTTTGTGCCCATCATCATGGGACTGGGCGAGGTTGCGCACCAGCTCCGAGACCGCATAGGAGAGGTTAAGATAGTGGTTGTACTCCCAGCCATAGTGCTCTTTTTCAAACCTCATGGAGTCCAGTCCCAACAGGTCGAAGGCCTCGGTTTTGACCGCATTGTTCAGCGTCATCTCCTGATTCTTCCAGCGCACCAATCTGGACTGATAGTAATTGGTATTGAACAGCACATAGCCTATGGGAACGCCATCCTCGACCCGCTGGCCGGTGACGCTCTCAATGCCCTGGGAGTTCAGTTCCGCCAGGCTTGTGCCCAGCTCTTCACCCATCTCCAGCCGGTTGAATGAAGATATGTCCGTCACCCGGTTCCGGCCGGTGTTCCAGTCCGATCCGGCAGTGGGATAGTTGGGGCCGGCCACCAGGATACGAAACTCGCTATCTATTTCCCCTTTGGCCACCAGCCGGGCGAGAGTCGTAGCCTCGGCGTCCACCACATTCCATATGCCTCCCATCTTATTGGAGACAGGGCCCGCTTCCTCAGCGGCCAGGATGATCCATCTTTCTATCATTATTTCCTCATGGATAAGGTGAGAGCGTTGACACGGAGAGCCCATCATCTGAAATGTCGAGCACCCTGATGCTATTGGCGATCTTAGAGCCTCTCATCTTCATTACGTAGATCGATCTGATGAGGGTATTGCCTATTCTCTCCCGGTTGAGCATGGTGGCGGAGTCCGCCCCGTACTCCAAAAACTGATTGGTGCCAAAAGCGGTGCCTATGGTGACCACGCTGGTCACATTGCTGGACCGGATGGTGCCAAAGAGGTCGTCAGTCAGTGAACGGACCTTGAAGGGCGCTTCTACCGCCATGAAAAATGCGGTCAGGTCGTCTATGAAGAGCCTTTTGGGCTTTTCCTCTTCCAGCTTTCTCTCCACAAGCTTTCTGAAGTTGATGAGAAAATCCACCGGATCGACATCTATGCTCTTCTGCAGCCTGAGTACCGGATCAGTAACGTCGATGAGGCTCAGCTTCCCCTCTTTTTCCAGTGCGCCAAAGTCCCAGCCAAAGGAGGACATCATCTCCCGTCTCATGTATTCTGCGCTTTCAGAGGGAGTGATGATCATTCCCTTCTCTCCCTGTCCGATGCCGTAGTGAATGAACTGGCTGGCGAAGACGGTCTTGCCGGTGCCTGAGGAACCGGTTATGGTATTTACCGTTCCCTGATGAAAGCCGCCGCCTACCATTTCATCAAACCCAGGTATGCCGGATTTCATTCTGGGGAATTTGCTGCTATGTACTGCCATAATTAACACCCCTCGCAGCTCTGGCGCTCTGGTTTGCAGCGCCGGCTGCAGTTTATTTTCTCTACTATTCTAGTTAGATCAGAAGTCGAACAAGGACTTCTGCTTTTTACCCTTTCTTCCGTCCTTGGACGCCTGCCCCGGAGGCCTCGGATCCAGGCTGGAAGAGGAATCGACAGAAATCCGGTCGCCCTGCCTTGCCGGCACAGAAGAGCGAGGCTCATCATCCTTCACTGAGAGCGTCTGGGTGAGGCCTCCTGACATCTGGGTGAGGGAGGGCTGGCTGCTCTTCCGCCATGCCAGCTCTATCTCCTCGATCTCTTCTCGGCTTCGAATTCTCATCGCCTCCTCGAAGATGTTCTGCACCTTCTTGGTGCTTTGAGAGCTTCCGAGGAGGAGAGCGATCTCCTCTGCAGTCAGATCCAGCTGGGCGGCCAGTCCGGGAGCTTTCTTCTTGTCCTTGAGCAGCATCCCCACAAAGTCCATCAACTCCGAGCGGGCGAAGGCCATAGATACATGGCAGTGCCGGCCAATCTTTCTCGCGGCAGAGTCCCTTACCGCCCTGGCTTTGCGGGTCTGGCCCATTCTCCGCCAGAGGCTGGGGGGGCGGAAGGCCACATAACCATGCCTGCGCTCACTCCTGGCCGCCTGCACTCCGCCGGTCATGAGAAAGCTGGCATAACGCCACAGTCCGTAGTTCTGCCTCCTGCGCACCCGACCGAGAAATATGTCGCTTCGAGCGAGAGTCTCATACCCCTGGAGGAGACCCTGGCCGAGGTACGCCAGGGGAAGGTTCTCATCCACCCAGTTGATCAGGTCCTCCGGGCTCTCGTCCAGATTATAAGACGCCTCCAGGGCCTCCTTGGCATTGCTGCCTTTATAGATCACCTCCAGGACCCGGAAGATGGATGATTTGACATCCCTTTGGGCGGTGACCAGATCCTCTTCTCCGAGCTTTTCCTGGCCTTCGGCAGCAGCCTGCAGGTCGTTGATCCCGGAGCGCAGGTCTCCTCCCGCTCTCTCGGCGATGGATATCAATAGATTGGGATCGCAGTCTATGCCCTCCGCCCGGCAGATCTCCCTTAAGGCCTGGGCGATGGTGGTGGAGCGCACCGACCGGAACTGAATTCCCTTGATAGCATCTCGGAGAGGTTTGTCGATCTCATAGTACTCATTGGCAATCAGTATCACCGGCTGGCGAGTCTCTCTGACCAGGCGGAGCATGGCCGCTGCACCACCCCGGTCAGCAGTGCCATGGAGGTTGTCCGCCTCATCCAGAATCACCAGCCTCGGCTTGCCCGAGAAGGTCTGACTTCGCGATGCGGGAACGGCGACTTTCTCTATCATCCCTGCAGTGCGGGCGTCCGAGGCATTCATCTCGATGTAGTCCCAGTCGAAATCATGTGCCAGGGCCAGAGCGGCCGAGGTCTTTCCTGTTCCCGCCGGGCCGTAGAGAATGGCGGCGCCGGTAATGGGCTCTCCTTTCTCCCAGGATAGGGCCCACTCCCGCAGATCATCTATTGCCTTGCCATTGCCCAGAACCTGCTTGAGGGTAACAGGCCGATATTTCTCAGTCCACTTCAAAGGTGCAGGCATCTACCAGACGCCCTCTCTTCCCGTCAGCTCATCGATGGCGATCTCCCATACGGTCAGTTCCATCCTCTCCAGGTCCTGGCGCTGAAAGCTCTTGCCTCCGTGGCCGCCCAGACCTTTTTTTGTGAAAACATCAAACATCCTCTGCTTGGCTTCTATATCATCCGATAGCTCTGCCCTGCCGAAGGCATTGACGCTCGACCATCTTCCCTTCTCCAGGGCGTCCACCTGAAAGCAGACGCGAGGATTTTCCCTGGCAAATTCGACCTTTTTCCCCATTCCACGGGAGTGAAGGTAGATCTTGCCCTCGTGGTATACATATGACATTGGAACCACATAAGGCTGGTTATCCCTGGACAGTCCTAGCCTGCCGTATCTGGCCGAGGAGATAAGCGCTGTGCATTCCTCTTCGGATAGCTCCCTGGGCTTCATGATCTGGTGTTAGTCTCAAAGGTTTTTAGCTTTTGCCAGATGATCGGACCCTTTGAGATATTGAGAATTTTCGGCCAGGCCGCAATCCCTCCAAAAAGGTTTTACCCTGGCAGAGCCTTTCATTTGCGAATGTTCAATAAGATCCTCATAGCCAACCGGGGAGAGATCGCCATCCGGGTTATGCGAGCCTGCCGGGAGCTGGGCATTCCGAGCGTGGCCGTCTACTCCGAAGCGGACAAAAATGCCCTCTTCGCCAAGTATGCAGATGAAGCGGTCTATATAGGGCCATCTCCATCCAGCCAGAGCTACTTGAAGATAGACAACATAATCAAGGCCGCCCTGGAGACCGGCGCCGAGGCTATCCATCCTGGATATGGCTTTTTATCCGAGAATACCGCCTTTGCCTCCGCCTGTGTGGAAAACGGCATCGTGTTCATCGGACCACCATCTTCTGCCATCGACGCCATGGGCTCGAAGATCACTGCCCGTCAGACCATGAAGGAGGCAGGGGTTCCAATCGTCCCGGGGATAGAAGAGGGCATCAACGATCCAGAAGAGGCGATGGACCTGGCGGATAATATCGGCTATCCGATCATCCTCAAGCCGGCGGCAGGAGGTGGCGGAATCGGCATGAAGATCGTGAGCAGCCGGGAGGAGATGCTGCCTGCCCTGACCTCATCTCAGTCCGTGGCCCGCAATGCCTTTGGCGATGATACCATATACATAGAGAAGTACCTAACCGAGCCCAGGCATATCGAGTTCCAGATCCTGGCGGATGAATTGGGAAAGACGATATATGTGTCAGACCGGGAGTGCTCCATTCAGCGCCGCCATCAAAAGCTCATTGAGGAGTCACCCTCACCGGTAATGAGCGATGAGCTGCGCGAGAGGATGGGCTCAGTCGCCGTCAAAGCAGCCAAAGCCATCGGATATGCCAGTGCGGGGACAGTGGAGTTCATGTACTCCCGGGGAGATTTCTACTTCCTGGAGATGAACACCCGCCTGCAGGTTGAGCACCCCATCACCGAGATGGTCACCGGAGTGGACCTGGCCAAAGAGCAGATCCTCATCGCCGCCGGCCACCCCCTGAACTATGATCAGAGTGACATGCAGATCCGGGGCTGGGCAATTGAGTGCCGCATAAATGCCGAGGACCCCTTAAACGACTTCTCCCCTGCGCCGGGGAGGATCAAAAGATACCGCAGTCCCGGCGGTCCGGGGATCAGGGTGGACAGCGGTGTCTACTCCGGCTACCTGATTCCACCTTACTACGACTCCTTGATCTCCAAGCTCGTCGCCCATGGCAAAGACCGCAAAGAGGCAATTGCCAGAATGGAGCGGGCCCTTTACGAGTACATCATCGTGGGGGTGAAGACCAACCTCATCTTCCACAAGGCGGTGCTCAGAAATGCCCGCTTCAGGAGCGGTGACTTCAATACCGGCTTTATCAAGGAGGAGAACATCGCCGATGCCGTCCAGCGAGTGGCAGCAGAGGATCAAGATCGGAATCAGTCACTGGCTTCCGCTCTTGGGGCTGACGACCGCAAGGTGGCAGCCATCGCCGCCGCTGTAGGCACCTACCTCAGCCAGCAGAAGTTGGAGGAGAAAAGCTGATAGTGGCTGCATGCCAGTGGGCTCCTCATTCGGAAAGGTCCCTATCATGAGGTCCGGGCTATGAGTTCCCCTCTCGATCTTGAGGCCGAAGTCCCGGATCTCCTGGATAGGGATCAGATACTCTCCGGCCTTGATACCAGATGGCTGGGCAGGGACCTGCGCCTATTTGCCGAGGTCGGCTCCACCAATGAGGTGGCAAGATCGCTGGCAGAGCAGGGGGAGAACGGCACCGTCGTTCTGGCCGAGACTCAAACCCGTGGGCAGGGCAGACTATCTCGATCCTGGTCCTCTCCACCGGGAGGGATCTGGATGAGCCTTGTTCTTCGGCCGGATATCCCCATAGCCCTTGCCTATCAGATCAATATGGCCGTCTGCGTCGCCGCCTGCAGAGCCATATCCACATTGCTGGATCTTGGAGACGGGAATCAAATGGCCCAACGACCTCCTGATCGGGGAAAGGAAGGTGGGAGGGATATTGATGGAGGTTGGTGCAGTGGGGGATAGTCCGGACTATGCCCTGGACTATGCCATTGTGGGATTGGGCATCAACGCCAATATCGATCCATCCAGCTTTCCCGACGAATGGATGGCGACCTCTTTATCCCGCGAGATAGGGTCCGGGGTCAGTCGCACTGCTCTGATCCAGAGAACTCTCCTGGAGATAGAGAGGGCATATGAGAATCTGGGCTCAGAAAAGATCTATAATGAGTGGCGCTGTCGCTCCTCAACTATTGGCAGGACGGTCTGCATCTGTGCGCGCTCTGGTGAGCTGGTGGGCGAGGTCGTGGACCTGGCTGGAGATGGCGCTCTTTTGCTGAGGAGGGATGACGAGCTGGTGCGGGTTTTAGCCGGGGACTGCATACATTTGCGGGGAATGGTAGGATTATGAGAAAGAAGCGGGTAGATGGCATCGCCAGAGACACTTTGAAGTTCATCCTGGAGGCATCGCGATCCACAGCCCCGGCGGAGTTCGCCGGACTCCTCCAGGCGGACGATCAGATCATCACCGAGATTTTGATACTGCCCGGCACAGAAAGCTCCCGGATGAGCGCTCTGGTCAGGCTCTATATGCTTCCCAATATGCAGGTGGCGGGCTCAGTTCACAGCCATCCGTCCGGAGTTCTCCGCCCCTCCGAGCCTGATTTGCTGTTCTTCTCACGCACCGGGGACTACCATATCATCGTCGGCCCGCCGTTCGACGAGCAGAGCTGGGTCTGCTTCAATGCCGCGGGGGAGAGGCGTGACCTCCCCATCCTGGATGTGGAGTTTGAGGATGACGGCTTTGAGTACGGCCTGGAGGATGACCTCAATTGAGAACTCTCTTCGGGGCGGAGGGGGCTGGGACTTGACACTGGTGGTTGCTACCGGCACCTTCGACCTCCTCCATCCCGGCCATGTCCTCTACCTGGAACGATCCCGAGCCCTGGGGGATGAGCTGGTGGTAATAGTGGCCAGGGACGTGAATGTACGCCATAAGGCCAAGCCCATCCTCCCTGAGGAGCAGAGGAAAAGGATGATAGAATCACTCAAGCCGGTGGACAGAGCGGTTCTGGGAGAAGTGGGCGACATCTTCCGAACCATTGAAGAGCTCCGGCCGGACATAATCACCCTGGGTTTCGATCAGCACTTCGATCCCTTGCGCCTGGAGCATGATCTCTTCCGACGGGGCTTGCATCCCAGGATTGTGAGAATAGAGGATCAGGAGCCCTGTGAGCTATGCAGTTCCCGGCGTATCGTCAATAAGATCCTGGAACGCTTCCGGGGCCGTCGCATCTAGCCGTCAAGTACTTATACGGCACTGATCGTTAGCGGGCCTGTATGGCCAGAGTCGCGGTAGGAGGCACCTTTGATCCCATTCATGACGGGCATATAGCCCTGCTCAGGCGTGCTTTTGAGCTGGGCGAGGGCGGAGAGGTGGTCATAGGCCTAACCTCAGACGAGATGGCCCGGTCGAGCAGGACGAGATCCGTACGCAGCTATGAAATAAGAGAGAAAAATCTGCGAGCGGTGGTCAAGAGATGCTTTGGGATCGATGATGTTCACATCACAAAGATAATTGACCAATGCGGCCCATCAATCTATGAAAACTTCAATTACATTGTGGTCTCTCCTGAGACCCTGCCCATGGCGGAGAGGATAAACCGCCTGCGAGCTAAGAAGAACCTGCCGCCCCTCAAGATATCTGAGATAGAGTATCAACTGGCCCAGGATCGGGTCCGGATAAGCTCCACCAGAGTATCCGAGGGAAAAATCGATCGGCACGGCCGGATTTTAGTCGGTTGATCCTTAATCCCTTATTTCTCGTCTTTGAATGAGAGGTTTATCCTGGTCCGGTATGCGGATATCTTTCCGTCTTCTATCTTCACATCCAGTTCCTTTACCTCAGCGATCCTCATATCCCTGATGCTTTCAGATGCGGCCTCGATGGCGTTCTTCACTGAGTATTCCCAGCCTGCTTCATCCTTTCCCACTATCTCGATAATTGAATACATGAGGTGCTACCTCCTCTGATGGGCAAATCCCCTTAAAGCTATGCGATCTTATTCCGGTTGCGGTGATCAATTAGCATTATCCGGAGCCATCTGTTCCCTGGCTTAGTTTCAGCTCCTTTTGTTCCTGCTTGAGAACGGTCTTTCCCAGCATCAGCCTCTTGGCGTAATCAAGCTCGTAGATCTCTCGCTCCACCAGCTCCCTCTCCTTTCCATCTTCCTGGGCATAGATCCGCCTATCTGAGACCTTACCCTCCCTTTGGCAGGCCTGGATATCATGTCTCAAGCAATGATAGGCATACTCGACCGTTCGGTGCTTGTGCTCACAAGGTCCCCTGACAGCCCCTCTGGTTATGTAATATACCCTGTAATCTCCCAATTTACCGCCTCTGATGCATATCTCGTGCAATCCAACTGTCCACGGCTGCCCGTCGTTGAGCAGGAAACGGCCCTTAACCATTATCCATCCTCAAATAGCATTTCTCTGCTATAAATATATCCAGAGTAGCGGGATCATGCTTTTGCCGGGATGATTTCTGCACAATGCGCCGGGCGGGCACAGGGAAAGGCTTATAGCTTTTAGAATCCAATATCTCATGGTTTTTTGATATACAAATGATATGGGATGTGCATCTAAATGTCCGGAAAAGGATTGAAGCCTACAATCGTTAAGGGGAGAGTGATCCTCAAGCTGAAAGAGCAGGCGGCAAGGACGATGACCGCCTCCATTCCCACGGGACGAACCTCCACTGCAAAGGCGCTTGGGGTTCCATCAGTGGACCGAGTGCTGAAGAACTACAGTGTCACCAGTATCGTCAAGCTCAGATCACCGTCGCCAAGAGCGGAGGCATTCACCGGTTCCGCAGCAGAGACTGGCCCAACCCATGAGGAGTATGGTTTCACCAGGACCTTCCTGGTCAACGTCGCCCCGGATACGGATGTAACCGCGATGGTGAATGATCTGAAGAAAGACCCGAGCGTTGAGGATGCCCAGGTGGACTACTACGCCCGGACAATGGCCAATCCCAATGACACCTTCTTCAAAGGCCTGTGGGGATTGAAGATGATCAACTGCGATAAGGCCTGGGACCTGACGAAAGGGCAGTTCGGAGGTGGTGGTGGCGATTGTCGATACGGGTGTGGATCAGACCCACCCTGACCTGAAGGATAAGCTGCTGCCTGGATTTGATATGGTCAATGTCGCAGATGTCCCTCCTGAAGAGGGGTGTGTCTGGGAAGGGGACTTCACCACCCGTGATGACAATCCCGATGACGAGAACGGTCACGGGACCCACTGTGCAGGAATCGCTGCCGGCATTCCCGATAACGGCCAGGGGATCGCAGGTGTGGCCTGGAACTGCCGGATTCTGCCGGTAAGGGTCCTGGCCAATCTCAGATGCACTGAGGGGGGAGGGTCCTATGTGACTGGTTCGGGGGTGTTCAGCGACATTGCCGATGGAATAATCTGGGCGGCAGACCATGCTGCCAGCGTGATCAGCCTCAGCCTGGGCGGATACGTGGATAAGAGCCAGCCTGAGCCGGAGCCCATGAAATCCGCCCTGGACTATGCCGTGGCCAAAGGATGCGTAATAGCAGCGGCCATGGGAAATGATGGGGCAAACCTGGATGATGAGCAGGTATACAACTATCCCTCCAGGTACGGCAAGCTGATCGCGGTTGGGGCGGTGAGCAAGAATGGCAAGAGGGCCGACTTCTCAAATTTCGGAGACTACAAGCAGGTCATGGCTCCCGGGGTGGGCATTTTGAGCACCTATTTCGGATCACGCTATGAACCGTTAGACGGGACCTCCATGGCCACTCCTTTTGTGGCCGGACTGGCGGCGCTGATCAAATCCGCCAATATTCACCTCACAGCGGCGGAGGTCATCGATCTGATCCGCCAGACCTGTAGCAGGAGCGAGCAGTATGGCAATGAGTTCGGATATGGCATAATTGATGCCCTGAAGGCAGCCCAAAAAGTTCTGGGACCGGCAGAGCAGGCCATAGAGGAGATGCCGCCCTTTGTCCAGGAGGTGGCAGGAAGCCTCAAGGGCGATGGAGAGGAGAAGATCTACCGGATTGTGGTCTCAAACCAGCTGGTCATGGACCTTGACGGGCCGGAGGGGGCAGACTATGATCTGTATGTGAGAAAAGGAGCCGCTCCCACCAAGAAGGATTATGACGGGAGGGGGTACACATCCAGGCCCGATGAGAGCCTCGTCCTTCCCATCACCGGGCCGGGAGAATATTACATAATGGTCCATTCCTATCGAGGCTCAGGAGACTTCAAGCTCAAGGCCAGATTGGGATAGTGGGGCGCAATAATTTTTTTATTATTTGAACCTCTTGATAAAGGATTTGTCGATCCAGCTTTTCAGAGAGTAGATCAGCCTGGTGGGAACCCCAATGCAGGTCTTGCCCAACACCCCCACTGCGCAGTCCGAGCCCAGGGATATGAGCGCCACCTGGCTGTCGGTGCTGGCCCGCACCGAATATCTATCCAGAGGGCTTCCTTTTATCAAATGGGAGAGGTGGCGGGCGAGGTACTTGGCCTGCCTTTCCGCCTCCAGACCGGTCTTGGTGGCCAGCCGGCCATCGATCTCCACCCAGGCGCAATCGCCCATGGCAAACAGATTGCCCTTTGCATTTAGGTAGGGGTCCACCAAGAGCCAGCCGTTCTTCTTGGGCAGCTCCAGATCCTGGATGAATCCGGAGGGCTTCACCCCTGCCGTCCAGATGGCCATATCGCAGTCCAGGCAGGAATTGTCGCTGAACATTATGCAGTCCTTCTTGACCTCCGCCACCTGGGTGGAGGTGAGGATGTTCACCCCTTTCTTGGACAGGGCCTTCTCCACCAGCTCGGAGGTCTGAGCTGAGAACTGGGGCAGGACACGCTCTTTCGCCTCGATGACATAAATGCTGGAGTCAAGGCTCTCCGCCAGGATGGATGCCGCCTCCACCCCGGTGAGGCCGGAGCCCATGATCATGATTCTCTCCGGATAGTTGTCCTCCACAAATCGCCGCGCCCTCTTCGTCTCCTCCAGAGTGTTGATGGAAAAGGTGTTCTCGACCCCTTTGATGCCGAAGTAGTTCTGAGCGGCTCCGGTGGCGATGACTGCATAGTCGAACTCCACTTCCGAGCTCTCGCAGACCACAGTGTTTCCCTCCAGGCGGAGGGCCTTCTCCTGGATGTGACGGGCTCCCACCCGCTCGCAGAAGGGTTTCAGGGGAGCGGCCAGGTCCTGCAGCCTGGCGACCCCTCCCAGATACTCGGGATAGAGGGCCTGCATCTCGATCTGCTTTTTGGGCTCTATCAGGGTGAACTCCAGGGGGCAGGGTGAAGCCACTCTTATCAGCTCTGCGCCGCCGATGCCTCCACCAATAACCGCTACCTTCATGATCTTTAGAACCTCTTTTCGCCGTTGACGGGTAATGCCAGTTGCCCTGATTTGGACAAGTCGATTATAAATGCATCGTATCTGAAGATCTCTTTAATAGCTAAGGAACATTTGCATATATTCTTTATAATAGTACCGTCGATTCGATTTCTGAGATGATCACTGTTTACTTCGACGGCCTCTGCTATCCCAAAAATCCCGGTGGAGTGGCGGCTTATGGCTATCTGGTCTGCCGCGACAAGGAGCCGATCTGGAGGGGCTTTGGCGCTGTGGGTGAGGGCCGGGGGATGACCAATAACGTAGGGGAGTACGAGGGACTGTTA
Organism: Methanotrichaceae archaeon; assembly: GCA_963813075.1. GTDB lineage: Archaea > Halobacteriota > Methanosarcinia > Methanotrichales > Methanotrichaceae > Methanothrix. The sequence goes on along the minus strand of CAWEXU010000030.1, from coordinate 252,652 downwards.
GCCGCAGCCCGCTGGCTGAATGACGAGGGGATCGACGAGAAGATCCAGATCCGGGGGACTCGGAGCTGGTGATCAAGCAGATGAAAGGGGAGTACCGGATAAGCTCTGCCACCTCCAAAAAGTATGTGCCCCAGATCAAGAAGCTCCTGGAGGGAAAGGAGGTGAGCTTTACGTGGGTGCCGCGAGAGAAGAACGAAGAGGCAGACCGGCTCTCCCGGGTGGCATATGAGAGCTACTGCCGGAGAAAGAAAAGAGAGCAATCTGGTTAATCAGAAATTTCTCTGCAAATTATGCCACGGGCGTGGCTTTGAAGCTGAGAGATAAACTGGCGAGCGGAGAGGTCTTCCGCTGGTTCTTTGTAGTTCTCCCCTGAATCTGCGCTTGCGCGATCTGCGGTTAAAAAACATGCCGAATTGTATTGCCTCTCACGAACCAGCTTGCGGCAAAACAATTCGTAGCGTTTGGCATAAGATGCCTGCAGAAACTCCGGAAACACAGGGAAATGCGGCTCTCTTACACCAACTGGGCTTCTTGACCTCGGGCAATCCTCTATTAGCAGCAGATAACCCAGCCAGGGGGCAGGCGATGTTCGGAAGGCCCCTTCTCGATAGGCGGTCCAGATGTCCATGGCCGATCCCAATGCTTCCTCTGTGCGATTGTTAAAATTATTGCCAAAAGAAGGCCCTACCTGCGATTTTAGCTCGATCGCTGCTATTAGACTGCCATCCACAACAACCACGATATCCCACTCTTTCGTGGGCCGGAAAAAACCGGGCAGTTCAACTGAAATCCTCTGAAATATGTCCTTTTCATCAATTCCAGTCTCAATAAGGAGCTTACATATCGTTCTGGAGAAAACATCCATCTGTTTTCCACCAGTTGCTGCGCTGCGCGATCCTTGATCCGACTGCCCACGCTGTAATTGGGCGTCAGCTTGCTGTTCTCTGGTTTGCCAAAATGCCCGGACTGAGTCGGAAAAGATAAACGGATCAATAGAAGGATCTAGACCGGGCACGATGGTTTCACTTCCAGCGAGCTGATGGAATCAAGGGTAAGCTGAGTCTCCTTGAGAGCTTTGACCCGATTGCAGGCCAAATCAAAATATGTCGGTTCGATTTCGTATCCTATGCTATTGCGTCCCCAAAGGCCAGAAGCGAGATTTGTCGTACCAGTTCCCATGAATGGATCAAGGACTGTGTCGCCAACAAAAGAGAACATACGTATCAGTCGTTCGGCCAAAGCCAGTGGATATGGTGCTGGATGATGCTTTGTAGAGGCTCCATTAAGCTCCCAGATTTGCTGGAACCATAACCTATGATAATTTTCTGGAATTACTGACATGAGTCGAGCGGAGGTAGTTGGTTGTCGGTAGCCCCCTGGCTTTCTCTGAAATAATATATATTCTATATCATTTTTTATTATAGCATTGGGCTCATATGGCTTTCCTAGAAAATTTGTGCATCTCTTGGATTCGAACTGAGCATTAGCAATCTTATGCCAGATGATAGGTGCAAGGTTATCAAATCCTATCTTTCGACAATGCTCCTGTATGCTGGCATGGAGGGGATAGACCACATGTCTGCCAAAATGACGTCGTGGCATACATACGTCTCCCACTACTACTACCAGTCTGCCACCGGGGACCAAGACTCTGAGGACATGCTTCCAGATCTTATCAAGATTCTCCAGAAACTCCTCATAATCGCCCACCAGGCCCAATTGACCATCGCAGCGAGGATACTCCTTTAAAGTCCAGTAGGGTGGTGATGTAACAGCCAGATGAACGCTCTCATCGGCAATCTCTTCCATCCATCTGCTATCCCCTGGAATTAAACGATGTTGTGTTGGCACACGCTTGATTGCCCTTTCAATAGCCTGAACCATGCATGGATCTTTAGCCAAGGCTGGGATTGCCCTCTGAATATCGCCGCGGGCTGCATCAAGTACCTCTGAGGGAACCAATTCGTCCAGCACTCTCCTCTCTCCTGAGGATGAGACAATTACGAATTTTTTTGCCATTTCTTCTGTGTCGATCTGTTTTAAAATAAAAATCTTTCAGGCTATAAACCTATTCGTTATATCAGGACAAAGATGCGATTAGTATCGATTATCTGCAGGATCATCCTTCGCATTGCCTGGCATACTCCTTCGCCCAGTAGGTGATGATCATATCCGCCCCCGCTCTCTTTATGCACATCAACGACTCCAGGAAGGCGGCTCTCTCGTCCAGCCATCCGTTCTGGGCCGCCGCCTGGATCATGGAGTACTCTCCTGATACCTGATAGGCCGCAGTGGGCATGCCGAACATCTCTTTGACCGCCCGGAGCACATCCAGGTAGGGCATGGCCGGCTTGACCATCACCATATCCGCCCCCTCCTCGATGTCCAGCTGCACCTCCCACAGGGCTTCGGCAAAGTTGGCCGGGTCCATCTGGTATCCCCGGCGGTCGCCGAATGCGAATCCTGACTGGGCCGCCTCCCGGAAGGGACCATAGAAGGTGGAGGCATACTTGGCGGAATAAGAGAGAATGGGGGTATCGGCGAATCCATCCCAATCCAAAGAGGTGCGAATGATCCGCTACCATATGATCCATCATCCCGCTGGGGGCGACGATGTCCGCTCCTGCCTGGGCCTGGCTCACTGCCACCTCACCGAGCAGGGGGAGGGTCTCATCGTTCAGAACCCGCTCCCCCCGCACCAGGCCGCAATGGCCGTGGCTGGTGTACTCGCACAGGCACAGGTCGGTTATGACCACCAGATTGGTGACCTCCTTGATCGCCCGCACCGCTTTCTGGATCACCCCCTCGGGGTCAGCGGCGGCCGAGCCCATCTCATCCTTGAAAGAGGGCAGGCCGAAAAGAAGCACCGCCGGCACCCCCAGATCCTCCAGCTCGCCCGCCTCCAGGGCCACGCTCTCTATGCTCTGATGATACTGGCCGGGCATGGACTCGATCAATTTCGGCTCGGATATCCTCTCATCCACGAAGATGGGCTGGACCAGGTTCTGGATGCCAAGATCCGTCTCCCTCACCATCTCCCTGATCCCCGGCACTCTCAGCCGCCTCATTCTCCTCATATCTTCTCCTCCAGCCGGAACAGCTCGCACAATGATTTCAGTATCTCCACGTCTCCCCTCTCCGCAGCGCTCTTCAGGGATTTGGTCGGCTCGGACAGAATCTTGTTCACAATGGAGCGGCTCATGTCGCACAAGACCTGCTGCTCGATCTCGCCCAGAGTATGCCTGGCGGAGAGCTTGTTCATGGCCTTTCTGACCTCCTGGTCCTTGATCTGCTCCGCCTGAGAGTAAAGCCTGGCCAGCAGCTCTTCCGCCTCCTTTCTCTTGTACTTGGCCTGAAGAAGCCTCATCTCTTCGGCGATGATCTCCTCCACCCGTGACGCCTCCGCCATCCTCTGCATCATATTCTCCCGGCTGATGTTCTTGAGGCTGTCGATGTTATGCAGCTGCGACCCCTGGAACCTCCGCCGCTGCCTGGTCCACATCCCTGGGGTTGGCGATATCGATTATCAGCAATTTATTGCTCCTGCCGGCCATGGCCGTCTCGATATCGTCCTTGAGGAGGATGTAGTGGGGGGCAGAGGTGGCGCTGATCACCACATCTGCGGTATGGAGGCGAGCAGGGCATATCATCGAATGGCACCGCCTCTCCTCCCAGGCTCTCCGCCAGACAGTCCGCTGAGCTGAAGGTGCGGTTGGTGACCGCCAGCGATCCTATCTCCCGGCATGAGCAATGCCCGCGATATGAGCTCCCCGGTCTCGCCGGCGCCGATCACCAGCACCGATTTGCCCTTCAGCTCCCCCAGGATCTCCTCCGCCAGATCCACAGCCGCCGAGCCGACCGACACCGAGCGCTCATTGATGCTGGTCTCCTTGCGCACCCTTTTGCCCACCTGAATGGCCTTCTTAAAGGCGGTCTCCAGCATCCAGCCGGTCGTGCCCGCCTTCATCGCCATCTGGGTCAAGTTCTTTCATCTGTCCTAAGATCTGGTCCTCGCCGATGATCATGGACTCCAGGCCCGAGGCCAGGCGGAGGAGGTGGAGAAGGGATTCGTCGTGATCATGAAAATCGATGATTCGAGATGAGACGCGCGCTTTCTTGGCCAGGTCGAAGAGGACCTTCTCCCCTCGCGGCGCCACCACATAGATCTCGACCCGGTTGCAGGTCTTGAGAACAGCGCATTCCTCCACCCTGTCCTGAGACTGCACCCACTTGAGGATGGTCTCCACATCACCGTGCCAGGCTCTCTCAATCTCGTCGATGGAGGCGGTGCGGTGAGTCACCAGCATCGAGGCTATCTCGCTCATCCTGGCATGCATGTGAGCGGGCTCTCATATAGGCCTTTTCATAGGAGAGTGTCGAGGAGCCTCCACACCTCCTCGTCCTCCAGGATGCACTTGATCGCGCGGGCGCGATCCTCTTGCCGGGGAATAAGCTCCTTCAGCTCGGGCCTCAGCCGGCCCAGAAGCCTGGCCATCCCCTGATAGTCCTCGGTCAGCTCCTCATCCAGCCGCTGAGCGGAGGTATCGGGTCAGGCCCGGGACCTCGGTGGATATGGCGATGGCGATCTGGCCCTTTCTGATGATCGAGGGCACCACCACCTCTCCCCTGCCCTCCACCCGGTTGACCAGAATCCCCATCCGGATCGCCTCCTCCTCTATCGACCGGTTTAACTGGGAGTTGCTGGTGGCCGGAATGGCGATGAAGGCCCCCTCCAGATACCTTTTGAATTCGCTCGGTCAGGTCGCACTCTGATCAGCTCCCATCTTATCCTCTGATGCCAGGAGGTTGGGGGTGAATCTCTGGCTGACCACCCGCACCGGCCCGTAATCGGAAAAGAGGGCCGCCTTCCTCTCCGCCACCTTCCCCCCGCCGAAGATCACCACCAGCTCTCTGGCTCATATCCAGAAAAAGGGGCAGAAGAGGCTTATTTAAGGGGATGTCATCCGGTCCTGCCATGAGCACTCAGCATCTCCTGCATCATATCTGGCATCAAATCCTGGCGCTGATCTTCTTGTACTCTTTCTCGCTGAAAAGGACGATATATTCGCTTATGCCGGACGCTCTCAGAGAGCCGGTCTGCAATCTGGAGGCATTCCTCTCTGCTGCGAGAGTGGACCATGGTGTAAATGTTATAAGGCCAGTCCAGAGCCGTCGCCCTCTCATAGCAGTGAGTGACCTCCTCTGCCGCAGCATAGTATCGATCCTGCCTCATCCACCCTCTCCGGCGGCACCCTCCAGGCGATAAGGGCATTGGCCAGGATTCCCAGGGCCCGGTGCCCTATGGTGGCGGCGAAACGGCGGACGATGCCCTCATCCTCCAGGGCCTGGAGGCGAACTATGACCTCCTCTTCCGATATCCCCAGGACCTCGCCCCAAACCCGGTACGGCCTCTCGGTCAGCTCCAGGCCATCCTGAGCGACCCGGAGAAGCTCTAAATCCAGTTCATCCATCAGCTCCAGCCTCCGGGATGCTGGAATGGATAACGATCCTGGCCCCGGCCGGGAATGGGGCGGGGCACACTTCCCGGGTCGCCCTGCCACCGCATGATCGCTCCAGTAGTTGCCTCCCGCCTTTGCCCCGGCGTCCCAGTGGTTGTTGCCGTTGTCCGCTGCATTCTGGATGAGGTTATCTCTGATTATGTTGTGATAGAGGAAGTTGTCCGTGCAGTCGACCAGATTGATGCCCGCGATCTGATTGGAGCAGATCTCATTATCGGTGATATTGCAGCTGGTGCTGGTGCTCATGCGCAGGCCGTAGCGGCTGTTGTTGCAGAGGGTGTTCCCGGAGATCCTCGACTTTTTGGACGACTGAACATATATGCCCTGGCCGTTTTTGCTGGCGGTGTTGTTCACTCACCTCGGCATCGGATAGCTGCTCCAGTGCGATGCCGTCCCTCTGGTTCGAGATGGCGAAATTGGCCTCTAAAATGCAGGCATTGCTGCCGGCAAGGGTGAATCCCCTGTCATTTGATGCGGCCTGGTTGCCCACTAAAGAGCACTTATGTGAGAGGCTTAAAAGCAGTCCATCCTTCAGATTGAGGACAGCGCTGCAGTCCTGCACTCTGCATAACCGTGAGCTGTGAAGGGATATGCCGCTATTGGAATTCGTGGAGTTGCATTTGAGAAGGAGCATGTTGAGGGAGCCCTTTACCCGGAAGCCTTCATCGCTGCAGTTTCTGGCCTCGTCGCCCACAAACTGAATGCCGCTTGAGTCCAGGCTGTCGTAGCCGCTATTGGCGTCGAAAACCAGACAGCTGGAGATGATGCAGTCGTCGCTTCCCTGGAGGAGGATTCCCTGCTCAGACCAGGAGACGGTGCTGTTCTGAATGCGGCAGCCGGAGGAGTTCACCAGCAGCACGCCCACGCTGCTGTTGGATATGGTCAGATTTTGGGCGGATATCCCCCGGCTGGATACCACTCCCAAAAAGCCGCAGTCTTCAGGCACATTTATCCCCGATTCCCCCACCAGATAGCATACCGGCCTGCCATCGACAATATTGCTCCGATCTATGTCCTGAACATAATAGTCATGGATAGGAGAGTCCGAGCCCTCTCCGCTGTCAATGCGCAGATTGTAGCGGTTCATTTCCAGGAGGTTATCCCGCAAAAGGTTGTTTGCCGATCCGCGCAACGATATGCCGTAGGTGTTATTAGAGGCATGATTGGACTGAATGATGCTGTGGCTCAAGCCTGTGAGGAGAATACCATTGCCGTTTTCTGACAGACGATTATCTGCCAGGAGGGAGTTTTCTGCCCCGTTGCCGTAGATTCCCACCCTCTCGTTTTTATGGCACTCGTTTTGTGTCACATTGCAGCCTTCCGTCCCCCTCAGGCTGATTCCCACCTTGCCCCCTTTTATCCGGTTTGCTGAGATAACATTGGCTCTGGAATCAAACACATCCATGCCGCTCACAAAAGCCCCGCTGAGGTTATTTCCCGCGGCCACATTTCCATCCGACCGGGTGAGGACCAGCCCCAGTCCGTCGGTGAGAATGGTGTTGTTCAAGGCGCTATTTCCGTCCGAGTCCTCTATCAGGACGGCCTGCAAAGCATTGATGGTGCAATTTTCGACCATACAGCCAGCGGTCTGGTTGATTCGCACCCCAACACCGCCCTGGATGCGGCAGCCAAGGACCCTGTTATCCGGGGCGAAGATCTCTATCCCTCCGGGGGAGTTGATGCTGCACTCCTCAATTGTATTGTTGCTGCCCTCTGAGTTTACTGCCACCTTTGCGCCGGAGACCGAGCAGCGTACGGCTCGGCAGTCTCGCGAAAGGAGGCTCAGGGATGGATCCAGTTTGCTCGAATTGATTTTAAGGTCGTATATCTCGCATCCCGGAGCATTGATGATGAGGGGCCCCTCAATGGAGACGCCCTCCTGACCATGGATCTTGAGGCTGCGGTCGATGACCGCTCCTCCATATCTGCCGGACTGGATTTGAATTGTATCTCCGGGGCTGGCCTGATAATACGGCAGCAGAAAGGGTCTTGGCATCGCCATTGTCCCCAGGGTCGACGGTCAGGACGCGGGCCTGGACTGAGCCGGCCAGGAGAATGGAGATGAGAATGAAGGCGGCAACTGGTTTCATCTCTTCTGATTATGCTTTTGCAGGCTATTAAACCTAATGCAAAAATCAGCACATCCAATTGCAGGAGAAAGATATAATATACTGATCAAGCATCTATTTTCATGACAAGGACGGTTTCCAATGTCAGGGCCCTATCGCATTCTTATCATTGAGGACGATCCAGAGCATGCCGAGCTGATTAAAATGGGCTTCAGGAGGCATGATGAGTTTTTCTTGAACTTCGCCGCCACCGGAGAGGAGGGCCTGGAGATGATATCTCTGGATCGATACGATCTGATCTCTGTGGACCTGGTCCTGCCCGGGATTGGAGGCCTGGACGTTTTAGTGAGGATCAGGAGGCTGGACCCGGATATCCCTGTGGTCATGGTCTCCGGCCACGGCACTACAGAGATGGCGGTGGTTGCCTTTGAGAACCGGGCAACAAAATATGTGGTCAAGAGCCTGGAGAGCTTCAAGAGCCTTCCCTATGTATTTGAAAACCTCATACAAGAGGCGCGGTTCAAGGCAAATGAGAGGCAGATGAGAGAGTGCATCGAGAGGTCGGAGAGAATTCACCGAAATATTGTGGAGAATGCCCTGGCCGGCATTTATATCCTCCAGGAGGGGGTCTTCAAGCTGGTCAATCCGAAGCTGGGAGATATATTCGGCTGCTCGGCAGATAGCCTCCTGGGGATGCCCTTCTGGCAGCTGGTCAAGCCCGATGACATGCAATGCGTCAGCCGGCTGGACAGAGATCAGAAGTCCAGCGTGCCGGTCTATGAATCAAGGATACTGCGCCGGGATGAAACATATCGCTGGATTGAGTTCCGGACGGTGCCCATAGAGCATGAGGGACAGAGGGCGATGCTGGGAAATCTCCTGGATATAACGGAAAGAAAGGAGCTGGAGGTCAAGATCCTCAAGGCCAACCGGGAAATGGACGCAATGGATCGGATTGCAGAGATCTGTTTTTCCCCCACGGAGGATATGGACAAGATGCTGGCAGATTCCCTGGCGCATGTTGTATCCGGGGCGGGCGGGGCGGACGTCGGAGGAATATTCCTCCAGGAGAGCAGCGGTCTGGTGCTCAGAGCCCTGCATGGATCGGTTGAGGTCTTAATAGAGTTCATCAAAGATATCCAGGCCAGTTGCGACCTTCTCGGACCGGCCCGAATTCACCAGGCTAAAGATGGATCAAAAGGAAGCTGGATCACAGCGCCGATAACCTCCGGGGGGCAGATGTGTGGGGCAATGGTCCTGGCCTGCGAAGAGCCTGAAAGCCTGCCATTTATCGAAAAGGCAACAGTGCGCATCGGACATCTTCTGGATAGCTTCCAAAAGCCCGTCCCCATTCTCTCTGCCTGCACCAAGGCGGATGAGCAAGGCATAGCGCAGAACTTCAGCCCTTAAATAGCATAAAACGATATCGAGGTTATTGATCGAGGTTATGAAATATGTCTGGCAGCTCCTTTGGAACCCTCTTTCGCATCACCACCTGGGGTGAGTCCCATGGCCGGGCGGTGGGCGTGGTCCTGGACGGCTGCCCTGCCGGCCTGGCACTAACGGAAGATGATATTCAAAAGGATCTGGACCGCAGGCGTCCGGGCCAGAGCCGGGCCTCCACCCAGAGAACGGAGATGGATCGGGTGGAGATACTGTCCGGCATTTTCGAGGGAAATACCACCGGCACCCCCATATCCATGCTGATCTGGAACCGGGATGCAGATTCGAGCAGCTACGATCTCCTGCGCCATAGGCCCCGGCCAGGCCATGCCGATTACTGTTATCAGGTGAAGTACGGCTGGCGCGACCATCGGGGCGGAGGCAGGTCGTCCGCCCGGGAGACGGCAGGAAGGGTGGCCGCAGGAGCGGTGGCCAGAAAGCTGCTGCAGGGTTTGGGTGTGGAGGTCATAGCTTATGTCTCCGAGCTTGGGGGGGTCAGGGCCAATATCGATTCAAGTGATCTGGCCGGGCTCCGCGCGGCGGCCGAGGCCAACCCCATTCGCTGCCCGGACGGGGAGGCGGCAGAGAGGATGATGGAGCAATTGGATCTTGTCCGGCAGGAGGGAGACAGCCTGGGGGGAATGGTGACGATCATCGCCCGCGGGGTGCCTCCGGGCCTGGGGGATCCGGTCTTCGACAAGCTGGACGCCGACCTGGCCAAAGCTCTGATGAGCCTGGGGGCGGTAAAGGCGGTGGAGATCGGGGCAGGCCTTGGCTGCGCCGGGATGAGGGGAAGCGAATTGAACGATCCACTGCGTATGGATGGCGAGAAGGTCGGGTTTGAGAGCAACAATGCCGGTGGCATTTTGGGCGGCATATCCACTGGTATGGACATACTCTGCCGGATCGCAGTCAAGCCCACCCCGTCTATAGCCAAAAAGCAGCATACTGTGGACCTGGCCACTGGATTGGATGCAGAGATAGAGATCAAAGGGAGGCACGACCCGGCCATACCTCCCAGAATGGTGCCCGTGGCCGAGGCCATGGTGGCTATTGTCCTGGCAGACCACCTGCTGCGCCAGAGAGCGGCAAGGCTCTGATTTTATATCTATTCCGGGCTTATCGGGGCAGCATGCCCAAGGAGTTTCGAAGCCTGATTTCATTGCAGGAAGCCAAATCGATCATCTTGGACCACCTGCCAAAACCCGGTGAGAGGTCTGCTGCCTTAGGCTCCTCTTTAGGAAGCGTCCTGGCGGAGAAGGTGGTGTCCACCCTGGATGTCCCCGGCTTTAGTCGCGCCTCTATGGACGGCTATGCGGTCATCTCTCTGGACACAATCGAGGCCAGAGAGGACCGGCCGATCTCCCTGCACCTGGCGGGATCGGTGCCCATGGGCAGGAGGCCAGATCTGCAGATCTCACCGGGCGAGGCGGCAGAGGTCTCCACCGGCTCCATGATGCCTGACGGGGCAGATGCCGTGGTAATGATCGAGTACTCCCAGTTCCAGGACGGTCAGGTTCTCATCAGAAGGCCGGTCTATAGTGGGGAGAACGTTCAGGCCGCGGGAAGCGACATATCCTTTGGTGAAGCAGTTCTCTTTCCCGGAACGCCAATTGGGGCGCGGGAGATAGGGGTTCTGGCCGCTCTGGGCAGAGAGTGCGTCCGGGTGCGGAGCCTGGAGGTGGGCCTGGCCTCAACCGGAGCAGAGCTCATACCCCCCGGCCAGGCTCTCTCGGCAGGCCAGATCTATGATATCAACAGCTACACCATAGCGGCAGGGGTCCAGGATTGTGGTGCTCATGCCCGGAGCTATGGCATCCTCCCTGACGAGAGAGAACGGATGGCACAGACACTGGAGAGGATGGCAGATGAGTGCGATATGATCCTGGTGAGCGGCAGCACCTCTGCCGGGGCCGGGGATATGATCTATCGGGTTTTAGAGGAGATCGGGGAGCTGATATTCCACGGGGTGAACCTCAAGCCGGGAAAGCCCACCATCTTCGGGATGATCCGGGGCAAGCCCTGTCTCGGTCTGCCCGGTTATCCCACCAGCGCTCTGACTGTATTTGCCGAGCTGGCCGCACCATTCATACGCTCTGCCCTGGGTCTGGGGCACTCTGAGAACAAAACGGCAGGAAGGCTGGCTGGGCCGCTGCGCACAGAAGGAAGGCAGCAGATGCTCGCCGTGGGCATTTCCGGGGAGCTGGTTTATCCGGTGGACAAGGGCAGCGGCTCGATCACCACATTAGCCCTGGCGGACGGTGTGATTGAGATTCCGGCGGGAGTGGAGTTCCTGGAGGGAGGATCTCCAGTCCAGGTCCGGCTCTTCTCTTCCACCCAGGCTCCCTGTCTGGTGGTGGCGGGAGAGAATACCCTATTCCTCGAGCAGCTGGCCGAGGAGCTTCCCTGGAGGCTGATGCTCTTGAACACCGGCTCGTACCGGGGACGGATCTATCTGGAGGATGGCATAGCAGACCTGGCAGCAGTCTCGGGATCAGTGGATGAAGGCATCGAGGGCGACGCGAAGGCCATCTGGAGTTATAAAAGAGAGCTGGGGCTGATCTACAGGGACCGATCCGCTCTGGCCGACCTGGCCGGTCAGAGGATAGTGGGCTGGCCGAGGGATTCGGCCATGAAAGAGGCATTCGAGCTGGTCCTGATGGAATTGGGAATCAGCAATCCCAGGTACGTCCGCCTGGCCAAGACCCACTCTGCGGTGGCGGCCACCGTCGCCTCGGGCCGGGCGGACCTGGGATTTGGGGAACGAGAGGCTGCAGGCCAGGCCGGCCTGGAATTTGAGCTGATAGCAGAGGATATGCTGTTGCTTCTGGCAGGGCCAAAGGGGCTGGGAAACCCCCGTGTTCGATCGCTTATGGCTGCCCTTCCTGTGCCGCCGCTATAGGTCCCGGTTTGAGCATCCCTGCCCTTCGTTCATAGTAGCTTAGAGGATGGCGAACCCTCCGGCAGAGGTCGTCCTCCCCCGGGCAGTTGCCGTAGGTGGCCATGGTGGCACAGGCAGGCGGCTTGTAGCGGGTCCCTGTCGCCCCGGCGATATGCTCGACCTGGTAGCGGGTGCGCTCCTGGTCGAAGTCCGGGCTGGTGGCAAAGAGGGCGATCACCTCCGCCGGGGTCATATTGATCTGCAAGAGGAAGCTGACCAGGGCAAATCGAGCGCTATGGGCCAGGTTAACTCCCCTGGCCACCTCGGAGAGCATTTTCTGGATGCATGGGGGGAAGGCCCCTTCTTTGACCTCACCCAAATCCACCTTCTGCCGGGCCTTTAGATCTTCCAGGTCTCTCTTGATCGGGGCCAGATACTCCTCCAGGCCCTGGCAGATATTCTCGTCCACGGATACGGGCAGCCCCTTGAGGACCTTCTCCCGGATCGCCTCCTCCAGCAGCCGCTTCAGCTCGATATCGGTGACCGTGAGGTAACCCCCGGCAAGATCGCGGTTGGTGAGCTTCCATTTGGGGCTATGCATGCGGTGCGCCGCCCGGATGTACTCGGAAAAATGGATCTTCCAGGGTCCAGTGCCCTGGGGATTGACTCCCAGGTCGTTCGCCAGGATGGTCAGCCCTTCTTTTTCATCCTGCATCCTCCGGAAGGCCAGCTTCGCCTCTGCCAGGGCATAACGACGCATGAGAATGGGATCGTTCAGACAGGAGACCATGATCCTGGCCAGCGGATAGCTGAGCAGCTCGAAAAGCTGTTCTGCATCGCTATTAGCCCGTCCTTCAGGAATAGCGTCACCGATCGCCCCCCGCAGGCGCTCAGCCGCTCTGGACCGCACCGTCTTGAACAGGGACTTGCCCAGAAGGCTGTCCAGGGAGATATTTCGGCTGCGAACAGCATCTGCCGCTTCTTGGGTAAAAGGATAGTCCGATACCTTCATTCCTGCTCAATGCGGGGGGCGAGGAGATAGTTGATATCCACAGACTGGCCGAGCTTGAATTTCACTCGCAAAGGGTAGTCTATGCCCATCTCTAAGGTGACCTCTCCCGCTTTGCTGATGGACTTTGACATATCTTCCAGATAGTCCAGAGAGAAGAGGCTTCTCGCCTCGCCCGGCTTCATGCCTAAGAGCTCAGTGCTGGGGATCTTGAGCTTGAGGGAATCGATATCCCCCTTGGCCTCCATATAAAAGCCCTCATCAGAGACGCCCAGTATCACGTGGTCGCTCACCTTTTCCGCCGCTTTCACCGCTCTTCTCAATTCCGTGCCTGCCAATGTCACATGAGCCGGCAGGTCCAGATCGGGGATGCGCGGTTCCTTCCTTATGGCCGTGGGATCGATAAGGCTTAGGGTATAGGAAAGGGAACCCACGCCGATCTTCAGCTTGTGGCTCTCCTCGTCCAGCTCCAGCTGCACATTCTCACCCTTATCGGCCATGCTCAAGACATCGCTTAAGCGAACCAGGTCCACGCCGATCTCGCCTTGATCGGCCTTGAAGTACTCGAAGGCATCGCTGCCTATCTTGAGGGATACCATGGCCACGTTCGCAGGATCTACTGCCTTCAGCTCCAGACCATTTTCCGATATGGAGAACTTAACCTCATCCACGAGAGAAGAGACTGAGTCGATTGCATCGCGCAGAGTTTCTGCATTGATTACTGCCTTGAACATTCCTTGAGCCTCCTGGAGAAAGACAATTTAATATTTAATATAGTTGATGCTTAGTCATACTCTCGCCAGGTATTGTTGCATTTGGTGCAGCGGAAAAAGCGAACCTCGCTCTCATCGGCACTGCGCAGCTGGCGCAGCCACCAGTAAGCGACATTGTTACCGCACTCCGGACAGCGGGCGGAGGTGGTGGGAAGGCCGGCTGATTCCTGCTCCAATACCGGCACCACGCGAGAGAGCTGCTTTGTCTTGCTGACCAAGCCCTCGCCCGCGGCTTTGGGCAGTTTGTGGCCGCACTTGCGGCAGACCATCATTCCATCTTTGGGCATCATCATGCTCTTGCATTGGGGACAAAATTCCATCGATTAGGGGTTAGCACTCGTCATATTAAAGTTTGCCAGGTGCATAAATGGCGAAAATAGAGCGAAATAGCACAGAGGCGAGAAATGAGCATAGCGATAAATGTGATCTGTCTGGACCGTCCGGGAATGCTGCGCGATATTGCCGGCGTGGTGGCCAAGAGGGGTGGAAACATAATCTACACCCAGCAGTTTGTGGTGGAAAGGGGTATAAACAGCGGCAAAGCCTCAGTTTATATGGAGATCGACAGCTTCCAAAAGGAGGTTAGCGATATGGTCGAGGAGCTGGAGGGATTTGATTCCATATTCGAGGTGTCAGTCCATGCTCCTTTTGAGAAGATCTACGGATCCCGTGTGATAATAATCGGAGGCGGGGCCCAGGTGGCCCAGGTGGCGGTGGGGGCGGTGAATGAGGCCGACCGGCATAACCTGCGGGGGGAGAGGATCAGCGTGGACACCATCCCCCTGGTGGGAGAAGGGGCCATCGCTGACGCGGTCAGCGCTGTGAGCCGGCTGCCCAGGGCCAGCATTCTGGTTCTGGCGGGAGCTCTTATGGGAGGGAGGATCACCCAGGAGGTGGCCCGGCTTCAGGAGGAGGGAATACCGGTTATCGCTCTGAAGATGGCGGGCTCAGTTCCCGGCCAGGCGGATATGGTGGTCACAGATCCCATTCAGGCAGGCACATTTGCCGTGATGCATGTGGCGAGCACGGCGGTCTTCGATATCGCCCGGGTGAGGGGGAGGGAGTTCTAGCCCCTGAGGATGCCTGCCAGATCGCGGAGAGCTTCGCCCGTGAACAGGTCATCGACGGTATAGAAGTTCTCCTCCACCTGGAGGACCGGGGCGGAGAGGGTGAACACGCCATTTATGCGCAGCTCGGTGAGTGCCTCCGGAGTGCTCATATCGATGCTCTCAAAGGCAATGCCTGCTTTTCCCAGGGCCGCTTTGAGCTGCTCGCATTTGGGGCAGGATTTGGTGGAATAAATTTTATAGGCCAATTAGATACCTCGTCCAGTGACTTAGACGCTGCAAAATATTAGAGTTGTGGCTGAAGGATTATGGAAGGTTCAGCGCAGCGCCATGGGATAGGATTTTTTGCACCAGATTGCATACCCTCGAGCCACTGCCTTCTCTGCGCACTCCTGGCAGCAGGAGAAGTTAGCCATATACTCCTTTCCCTCCATCTCATGCTCAAAGATGTTGTTGCAGCTCATTCCCGAGACCCTGCGGTAATCCAGCCCCTTGCAGAAGTCATCGCATTCCGCTTCTGGGGGCCGCTCCAGCACCACCCAGTCCCGGGGAAGGAGGACCGGCAACGTGGCCAGGGTCATGCCGCAGCCGCAGGGGCCGTATACATCCTCGAAATCAACATAAATGATTGCCTTGCATAAACGCTCGCTCATCTTCCACTCCTCTTATTCCTGATATTTCGGCAAGCTAAATAACATTTCCCGTCCACTTTTTCGGTATTTCCCATTTTTCTGGCTTAATATTCAAAATGACGGGATTATATCGATAAGATCCATAAAGATGCAATCCAATAAGCTGTTTTCACATTAAAAATCAATAATTGGACAAATTATCATTTTTTTCCAAATAAATGAAGATCATTGACCAAACAAAAAATATATATGGTACTAAAGCTCACTAAAAGCCATATTCTGGCTTGTAAGTCCAGTTGGGCTCAAAATAAAGCCCTTCTGGCTGCATTATCCGGATTTATGAGGTGAACAAGATATGCCAATACTTCCTGTTGCCCCGGTGAGCAGACTCATCCGCGAGGCGGGGGCTAAGAGAGTGAGCGAGGGCGCAAGAGATGCGCTGGCAGAGGTTCTGGAGAGCTATGGCCTGGAAGTGGCCCGGGAGGCCGCGGGCTGGGCGAACCATGCCAAGAGGAAGACGGTCAAAGCGGAGGACATAAGAGAAGCAGTCAAAAGAGTTAAACCTCCCGCGGTTCTTGAAAGGTGATCGATGGCAACAGATACCCCTCCTGGATTAGACTACCGCCAATTGGGCCTTATATGTGGAATTGAGATTCACCAGCAGCTGGATACCGCTTGCAAGCTCTTCTGCGGCTGCCCCACCGCTCATCGGGAGGTAGAGGATTCCAATTTCGAGTTTTTCCGCTATCTCCGCCCCTCGAGAAGCGAGCTGGGGGAGATAGATCGTGCCGCCCTGGAGGAGGTCTTGGTCGCGCGCAAGTTCCATTATATGTCCTATGACACCACCTGCCTGGTGGAAGCAGACGAGGAGCCGCCATCCGAGGTAAACCCCGAGGCTCTGAAGATATCTTTGGTCATCGCCCGCCTCTTGAACATGCTGATCGTGGATGAGGTCTGCACCATGAGGAAGATGGTGATAGACGGCTCGAACACCTCCGGGTTCCAGCGCACGGCCTACATCGGCTCCAAAGGGAGCATAGAGACTAGCCAGGGGCCGGTGGGAATAGACATCCTCTGTCTGGAGGAGGAGGCGGCAAGGATCATCGAGGACCGGGGAGACAGCCTGGTCTACTCCCTCGACCGGCTGGGCATTCCCTTAGTGGAGATCGGTACGGCACCTGACATCATCTCTCCTGCCCATGCCAGAGAGGTGGCCTCATACCTGGGTATGATTCTGCGCTCCACCGGCCGGGTGAAGAGGGGCCTGGGCACCATCCGCCAGGATGTGAACGTCTCCATCAAAGGCGGAGCGCGGGTGGAGGTAAAGGGAGTTCAGACTCTGAACCTGGTGGACAAGATCGTGGAATTGGAGGCTCTCCGCCAGTTCAGGCTGCTCGGGATCAAAGATGAGCTGAGAAGGCGAAAGGCAGCAGTTGACGACACCATATTTGATGTTACTTCGCTCTTCTCCCAGACCGATTCCAAGGTCCTGGCCAGATCCATCAAGAACGGCGGAGTGGTCCTGGCCTCTAGGCTGGCGGGATTTGCCGGATTGGTGGGCAGTGAGGTCCAGCCGGGCAGGAGGCTGGGCTCAGAGATGTCCGATCGGGCCAAGAGGGCGGGGGTGGGGGGAATCTTTCACAGCGATGAGTTGCCTGCCTATGGTGTGACCGCTGCTGAGGTCCAGTTGGTGAGAGATCAACTTCAAGCAGGAGAGAATTATGCCGTGATCATGGTCACCGGACCGGAGGATCGGGCCAGAAAGGCTATGGATGCGGTGCTGGTCCGGGCGAGGGAGGCTCTGGAAATGGTGCCGGAGGAGACGCGCCGCGCCCTTCCCAACGGCTGCTCGGAGTATATGCGGCCTCTCCCCGGCTCGGCCAGGATGTATCCGGAGACGGATGTGCCCTCGGTGGCGATCACCGAGCAGATGCTGGAAGGCCTTGAGCTTCCTGAACTCTTCTTAGCCCGGTCGGAGCGCTTTGGCCGCGATTATGGCTTGAACTCTGAGCTGGCCGGGGTGATGGCCGCCTCCCCCAACTATCAGCTCTTCGAGGAGATCGTATCCCAGATCCAGCTTTCGCCCTCCATTGTGGTCCGGGCGCTGGAGACGATTCCAATCGAGCTGGCACGAGAGGGCGTGGACATATCCGCTCTCTCTGAGCAGCATTTCAAGGACGCCCTGGGGCTGGTGGCTGCCGGCAGGATCGCCAAGGAGGGGCTGGATGATCTGTTTCGCGCCCTGGCGGAACAACCGGATGCATCCGCGGCGGAAGGGGCTGCTGCCGCCGGTCTGGCCGGGGTGGACGAAGCAGGTGTGGCAAGCATTGTCCAGGCCATCGTGGCGGATAAGGCCGATCTGGTGCGCTCCAAAGGGGATAGGGCCGCTGCTCCTCTCATGGGCCTGGTGATGAAAGAGCTCAGGGGCAAGGCGGATGGCGCCCTGGTGAGCGCCATATTGAAGAAGGAAATACAAAATATACTGAGTCAGTGAGTCCAGAAAGAACTAAAAAACCGGATATGCTCCTCTGGGAGGAGACTCTCTTCAAGGACAGGGACATCTTCGAGCTAGATCACCTGCCCGACCAGTTCCTCCATAGAGAAAAGCAACTAGACAGCCTCAAGTTCTGCATCCGGCCAGCTTTGCAGGGGGGCAGGCCGATAAATGCCCTCTGTCTGGGACCGCCGGGAACGGGAAAGACCACTGCCATCTTCAAGCTCTTCGAGGAGATCGAGGCCCATTCCTCCCGCATCGTCCCGGTGCATGTCAACTGCCAGATGGACTCCACCAGATATGCGGTATTCTACCAGCTTTACAAGAAGATCTTCGAGCACGCCCCTCCATCCAGCGGAATCTCTTTCAAGCGGGTCTTCGAGAAGGTGGCCCAGCATTCGGCAGATGAGGATAAGGTGCTGATTGTAGCTTTAGATGACATAAACTACCTCTTTCCTGAAAAGGAGATCGACCATGTCCTTTACTCCCTTCTCCGGGCGCACGAGACCTGTCCCGGCGCCAGGATGGGTGTGATCGGCATCATGAGCGAGCTGGCTTTGAACTATGTTCTCGACCCCCGGGTGGTCTCCGTCTTCCAGGCGGAGGAGGTGGTGTTTCCCCTCTATAGTCGCACTGAGATCCGGGACATCCTGAGCCGCAGGGTGCAGATGGGCTTCTATCCGGGGGTGATTGCCGACGATATCCTGGAGACGGTGGTCGACCATACGGAGAAGTCCGGAGACCTGAGGGTGGGGATTGACCTTCTTAAGAGGGCGGGCCTTAATGCAGAAAAGCGCGCCTCCAAGAGCATATCCGCTGAGGACGTGGCCAGCTCGCTTGATCGCTCCCGGTTAGTCCACCTAACTTATGCCCTGAAATCGCTGAAGGCCGATGAGATAGAGGTCTTGCGCATGGCCACCCTCCAGGAGAGCTGGCGCGCAGGGGAGCTGTTCCGCCTCTTTCATGAGAAGACGGGCGCGGGATACACCCGATTTCATGAGATCCTGAATAAGCTGGATGCGATCCGGCTTATAAATGCCGATTTTACCGGGCAGGGTGAGCGGGGGCGAAGCCGTATCATCCGGGTGCGCTATGAGCCGGAGGAGATCCTCAGCCGGCTGGATCAATAATTATTGAAAAAGTTATCTCAATATGATTTATGCGGAGTAAGCTATCTATATAGATACTATGCATAAGGACTTTAACCCGCAGGTGCAATTGGCCTTCAATGGACCGGCCACGAATGATGATGCCCCGCAGGTATAGCGAGCTTTTCGTTGAGACCTTGCTATTTGTGTCCGCCATCACATCGATTCTGGTGATGCTTTTAATATTCTATTTTCTCATTCACGAAAGCATTCCCGCCTTCGGGGAGCTTGGCATTATCTCCCTTTTATCGGGCATGAAATGGCATCCTTCCGGCGACATCTATGGCTTTTTGCCCCTTATCACCGCATCCCTCACCATCACCATTCTGGCCCTTTTCATCAACATCGCCATCGGATTTCCTCTGGCCATCTACCTGGCAGAGCTGGCGAGCCCCAGGAGCAAAGCAGTCCTCAAGCCGGCTATAGAGCTTCTGGCAGGGGTCCCATCTATTGTCTATGGATTTTTAGGGGTGATTATCCTGGTAACCTACCTGCAGGACAGCTTCGACATGCTCACCGGTAGGTCAATTCTGGCCGGATCAATACTCCTGGGGGTGATGTTCATCCCCTACCTTACCACCATCTGCGAGGATGCTTTGCGGGCGGTGCCCGGAGAGTTCAAAGAAGGCTCCTTAGCCCTGGGAGCGAACCGGTGGCAGACCATAAGGAATGTCACCATACCGGCAGCATCATCTGGAATCACTGCTGCCGTCCTCCTCAATATAGGGAGCATAATCGGCGAGACCATGGCAGTCTTGCTGGTGGTGGGAAACGTGGCCAGGATCGCCTCTCCCCCCTATGATATCTTCGACCAGGGGGCGACATTCACCTCCGTCATTGCCGGAGAGATGGGAGAGGTTGCCAGGGGATCGACTCACTATCACGTCCTGTTTGCGGTGGGGCTCATGCTATTGCTTGTGGTCTCCATCTTAAGCCTGATTGCGGATTATGCCCGGTTGCGGATCAGAAAGAAGTTCGGAGGATATTGAGTTGAAGGTCAGACCTCTGCTAGCGGCATCATTTGTCATATCGGCATTCCTATTTGTCTCTTCGACAATCTGCCTGGTCCTCCAGCCAGAGCTCGAAGGGCTAAAACCGATCTGGGAAGCCTGCCTGATACTCTGCCCCCTGGCGATTTTGGGATCGTATCTGACCGCTAAGGGCGCTTCTCTGAGAACTGCGCCTTTTATGATGCTGGATGTTCTCTTCTGCGGGGCGGTTTTCTTCCTGTCTTTTTCGGGCGCTCTGGGTCCGGATTTCATTATCAAAAGGCCGCTTGGTGTCGGAGCTTCTTTTGAGTATTCTTTCTTATTTCCGCTGATGGTCTTGATCGCCAGCCTGCTATGCATCAAGGATGCTCTCAATCTAGTCTATGGCTATACTGCTCGGGGAAGGGAGGCGCTGGTATTTCTGGGCATAAGGATGTCCGCAATGCTGTCCATTGTCCTCCTGGGCGGAATTCTGTTCATCATCATCTACAAAGGCATCTGGGTGATAAACTGGGAGTTTCTGACCGCACCCCACCGGAGGTTGGGGCAGGCGGGGGGAATCAGCACTGCCATACTGGGATCTCTCTGGATGGTCCTGGGGGCCATGCTCATCTCCTCTCCCCTGGGAATTGGAGCGGCCATCTACCTGCATGAATACTCCAAGAGCGACCGGCTCAACCGGCTGATCACCATTGCCGTAAGCTGCTTGAATGGGGTACCCTCTGTGGTCTATGGCCTATTCGGCCTGGCATTTCTGGTGACACTATTCGGAGTGTCTCTGATCTCCGGCTCGATCATCCTGGGCCTGATAAATATCCCCACCATAATTCTGACCAGCCAGGAGGCTTTGAAGAGCGTTCCAAACTCTCTGCGTGAGGGCAGCATGGCCCTGGGGGCGACGAAGTGGCAGACTATAAGAAAGGTGGTTTTGCCCTCTGCCATGCCCGGAATCCTCACCGGGGTGATCATGGGGGTGGCCAAGGCCTCAGGCGAGACGGCGCCCATCATGTGGACGGCGGTGACCTTTACCGCCACTCCGGTGCAGATGATCTACGGGATAGTTCCTGATCTATTCCAGCCGGTGAATAATTTGAACTACCATCTCCTGAACCTGATCTACTTCCTGGGGGCCTGGGATGTAGAGGCCCGGGCCTGGGGTACGGCTCTGGTGCTGATATCTCTGGTATTAAGCACCAACCTTCTGGCCATTGTGGTCCGAAATTACTATCGCAAGAAGATAAGCTGGTAGATGGAAAAAAGAGGGATCATCAATCCATTTTTGCCGTAAGGCAGTTCATTGTCCGGCGGAGGAGGTCCTGGATTTTGCTCACTTCCTCACTTTTCAGGTCAGTCGGCATCAAAGGAAGGGCAACCAGCACTGCTGTATCCAGCCTCTGCCTGGCCTTGGGCCCCCACTGGCTTTTGGCCCTTGCCAGCTCATTCTGAAGAGCCTCGATGCTGACCAAAATCGCCCGCATCTCCTCTTCCATCTGGCCGATGCTCCTATTTCTGCAATTCATATCCCAGCCCCTCAGAACGGCAGAGATCAGGCCCGTCTTATGGCCCTCGGGAATCCCCACCGTCTTCAACAGGTCTAAAATCAGGCCGAGCTTTAGCGATCTGACCTCACCGGCTCTCGCCACCAGGCCGCCCCTCTGCATGAGAGCTTCATAATATTTGAGAAGGCCAGTGAGGCTATCAACATATCGAATGTCTCCGTAGCCAATTGCATTAATCATTTATCTGCGATTGAATCCACCTGATATATTCCTTGTCCCATTAGACTATATAGGTCTATATTGGGTATATAGAATATATTCAAATTGATATACTGCAAGAAAACAAAAACGGGAGGCTATCTCACATAGAGGGCCAGATCATTTTGGGGAATGCAAAAAAAGCCACTCAAGGCCAGAACTTCTTCTAAGCTCTCTCTTTTTCCGTGAGGTCATAGATTTCAGGAATGACGCTTTGAATGTTCTTGAAATCCTTTAGCAGCTTAAGCCCTTTTGGGGTGGTGGTAAAAACGACCGATGATTTATTGTTTGTTGTGACCTCCAACAGCTCATTTTTTGTGAGCAAATCAATATAAGGGATCACAGTCCTGAAGTTTAGGTTCGATTGATAGACGATCCTGGTCTTGCTCGCGCCCTCAACGCAGACATCTAAGATTTGGGATATTATGGCATCTTTGCTTCTTTTCATACTCTTCCCCCACTATTTAATTATATTGCATCCCGAAATTTATATATTCTCCGGAAGGCTTATCTCTAAACGAGCAATATTGTCTTGGCATCACAGTTACATATAAATCTATCGCATTGTCTGATTCCCAATTGAACTCACATGGCACGTTATATGCGATTTTCCTGCATGCCTTTGGAGAGGTGAATCTCCTGATTCAATCGTGGCAGATGGGTATTTTTCTGCGAAAACAATATCAAAAAGGCTTATCTATTCATGGATTAGGAAATGCTTCTCGCATATATACATTAATACGTATTCGCGATTCTAATTATGATGTTAGTCAAAATAAACTATTAGTGCCATTCAGGCATGAACCTGCAATGCAGGGCGTATCCTGTGATCAGAGAAAAATTGCATCAACATTAAATCCCATCGCCGATCACGACGATGAATTATGATAGCATGGACTGATGAGAATGTTAATATTTTAGTTAGTTTTTCGATGATAGTCCTCTCCAATTTCGGGTGGTTTTATCCTATGCTAGCTTCGGGTGGATTTATAAGCAATAGATTGGATTCGGTCTATAATGAGCGATAAAGGTTGATATACCTGGGCAGACACACTCTTGATCTAGATGTGATGTACTAAAGGTATGGAAGCCTATTAAGTGCTGTAAGGTGGATGTTTTATATGGGTGTTGCGAAATACAGGCCTGCAATCAAGATTGTTCTAAAACTTCTTGAGTGCATTGAAAAGAGCCAATCAAAAGGGCGAGCGCTGAAGACCCATATAATACAGTGCGCCAATCTGAAGACAACTTCGGCTGAGAAATATATCAATATGCTTAAAGACGCCGGATATGTAGAGGAGAAGCGAGTGGCGTGGGGGGCAAGGGAAGTGATTGTATATGAGCTTACACCCTTGGGCAAATCCAGATATGAATGGTTCAAAACCATCAATGATGAGCTCTTTGTATTAAATGAGTGGGCAAGGGAGTGAGAATGACGGAAAATAAAGCCTCGATTGATGCGGTATATGATATGGTGGAGCGCGTGGAGCAGAGGAAAAAACAGCTCTCTATTCTTATTATTGGAATATCTATTTCATCGCTGCTTGGTGTTTCAGTTAATGCATTTGCTTTCATGCTCTTTTCACATCAAAAAGGAGCTTTGGATATAATTAATGGATATATCTTACTGCTGGCTATTATACTCCTCATATCTATAACTCTTGCGTTATTGGCTGCGAAGAAGCTTTATGCATTAAAGAGGTTGAATCAGAATCTCGGTCGCATCAGTGAACTCGAAGAGACCATATACAACGAGGTCTTAAAATCCCGCATGGAAAAAGCATAATTAAATAATCCCTTCTTTTTTAACCGTCTTCCTGCTTCAGTGGACACCATTCTAACCACGTCTCCAGGCCGAGGAGTAGTTTATCATATAAAATATAAAAAAAACACATTGGGGAAGATAGATCCATAAGGAGGCAACTATATGGAGGCAAATGCTTTCCTGTCAGATCTACCTTTAACCTCTTTACTAATGGCCATCATTTATATGTCTTATGGATTAACAATACGCCTGAATTGTCACGTGCTAAAAGTACGGAAAACTTAAATATGGTCTGTCTTCAGGAAAAGCTAATTTTTTAAATTAGTGGCGGGTCCATTCTAAATCGTTTAATTTCAAGTATGTACTATTTATTTATGCAACCGGTGCTCATAAGACAAACAGATCAAAAAATTTAAATAACTTTAACACTAATTATTTTAAATCAGTATCTCAAGTAGGAGGATCAAAAATGAAGCCGTTTCTCACAGCTCTGTTATCTGCGATATGTTTATGCAGTCTTTTGACACCTGCAATGAGCATCAGTGTAAGCTTCAGTGCGGAAAGCGGGGGGGATGTGGCCACATCCTCGTCAAATTATCAGCTGGATAGAGGGACAAGGCTGGAATCTGAGACCAATGGCATGGTGACGGAGACCAGTATCGTTGGATCAGGCATCGCCCGGCATAATGGGCTTTTTGTGGCCACAGATAACCCTCAGGTGAATACCCGAATAACCTCTGCGGGCCAGGATGTCAGCATCACAGCAGATGGAATAAAGGTCGCTTCAAGCTCCGGCGATCTTTTGATGGGGACTGGTATGCTGATGGAGAATGGCTCGCTCCTCGCTGGGCCGGATTATACTGAGGGTGGGGGAAGGATAGATGCCTACAAATTACTGGGATACAGGTGGAATACCAGGAACCCCGAGCTCAAATGGGTTCTGAAAAACGATGAGATCATGGACGCTGAAGGTCTGAGCAGCACAGATATAAAGAATGCAATGGAGGCGGCTGCGAATACCTGGGATAATGCATCTAATCAGAACCTATTTGCTGATAGCGATCTGGTTACTCTGAATCCAACTGTAGCACCTGATAGTTATAATAAGATGAATACCATCAATTGGCAATCCTTGCGAAGCAACTGCAATGTGCTCGCATATGCCAGAACCTATTACTATAAGAGCCGGCTGGTGGATGGATATGGAACCGCAATAGAGTCCGATCTGGTTTTTAATTCTAATAAGGATTGGCGCGTGGATAGCGGCAATTCTCAAGATAGAGATGTTCAGTCAGTGGCACTGCATGAGATGGGCCACACCCTGGGGCTGGGGGATATTTACGGCCTTGATGAGTATGAGTTTGATAATGAGCAGGTGATGCACAACTATACCTGCGAGAAGCGCTCTCTTGGAAATGGTGATAAGAGTGCGATCTGGAAGCTGTATGGATGATCGTATGTAAGTGATCATATGCCCTCTTGGCAGTCGAGATGCTGGGCAGGATTGAACATCATGGCTGCCCTGTGGGGGGTGGCCATTCCTGTCGATCAAATATGGAGCAGCTTTGGAATTTATCGGCAGGCATGAGGCTCTATGCCTTCAAGCATAATTTTTAATTCAATAATTTTCCGACCGATTTATCCTCAATATAGAGCCCAATTACAACCGACCGCCTGCAATTTCCTGCTGCTTTCTCAGGAGACAGGATGGCGGTTTGGCCATTGTACGGCATTTGGCGTACACATCTATGCATATCTATTTTTCTCCAATTTCATCTACCATTGATGGCTTACATTTGCAGCTAAATCTGCGAAAAGATTAAATATAACGACATTTAACGAATTCGTCAGAGGATTTCTTCATTTCGTGTGACGACAACCTCTACTGATCCAACACCAAATAGAGGATCGGTCTATATTGCAAAGGAGGATAGAATTGAAATGAGAAAACGTTTTGCTATAATCGCATTGACTTTATTCTTCTATATCTTAATGACTCCCGCCTTCGGCATCAATGTGGGTTTTAGCTCCGAGAAAAATGGAGAGATTGCTTCATCATCTGCCGGCTATGACCTGGACCAGTCCACTACCCTCGTGGAGTCAGCCACACTGGGAGACGGGGGGATAAACAGGGACCTCACTGCAAGCGGATCGGGAGAGAACAGCATATCGATTTCAACCAATGCAAACGGCAAGAGCGCGGGCTCGGATTTGGAGAGCTCAGGAGAGTTTCATACCTCTGCCTCTGCTGGTGTATCTGATCGTGGTGCCTATGTCAGCCAGGGAACGGCTATGTCCGGCAGCTATGGCGGGATCGCCTATTATGCTGATTCTCCGGAGAATAGGATGTTTGTATCAAGTGGTTTCGATGGCCGGGGCGATCTTTCCGCAGGGGTCTTTGCTGAAGCTGGCGACCATGCGGCGATATCCGGTGATGTTGAGGCCTTAGGCGTTGAAATGCTTGACAGCGAGAGCATGCAATTCGTTGCCTCTGGCGACGTGGCCATGTCGGTGGAGGGCCTTTCCAATAATGGCGAGGGAAGCTTCGGCCTGGTGGCCTCAAATGCCAGGAAAGGAATAGATAGCGATCTATCCAGGGAATTGACCGGTCCGGTGACGACTTCCACTGGAGGAAGGTCCTCTGCCTATACTCTATTGGGTTACCGGTGGAATACAAAAGATCCCCAGTTAAAGTGGGTCTTAAAGAATGACCCTATTATGAAAAACGAGGGTCTGGATACGGTTGAGGTAAAAAAGGCGATCGAGTCGGCCTCGAATACCTGGGATGCGGCATCGAATCAGAATCTATTTGCTGACAGCAGCCTGGTCACACTGGATCCTTTGGTGACTGCTGACCGGTACAACCGGAAGAATACAATCAACTGGAAGCCTTTAGTCACTAATTGTAAGGTATTGGGTTATGCCAGGACATATTACAGCTCGGCTAAGGTTGACGGTTACTCCAGCGCCCTTGAGTCCGATCTGGTCTTAAATTCAAACTACAATTGGCGAACGGATAGCATCAATAAGGGGGATCTTGATGTCCAGTCTGTGTTGTTGCATGAGATGGGTCATACTCTCGGCCTGGGAGATCTTTATGGCAAGGCAGAGTACACATATGATACCGCACAGGTGATGCACTACTATACCCGAGAGAAGCGCGCTTTAGGAAACGGGGATAAGACTGGAATCTGGAAGCTATATGGCTGATATATACAAAATAGAAAATACAAAATATAAAACAAATATTTTTTTATCAGCCTTTATAAGAAAATATATATTTTTAAGGATGATAATCTAACTGGGAGAACCAATCCCGAGAGGATTTTGTGAATCAGAATTGGTGTCTAATGAAATATCTTAATTATGTGGCTTCCGAATCAAAAATACTGATAAATACCCCTGGTGGTTAATCCAGGGCAATAAGAGAAAGCTGATGCCCTTTGGTCCAGGGATCCATTCATTTCATGAATTCTCGATATCATAAGATCTTGCATCGGCTCTTTTAGCCGGTGAATGCATCATTCTGAAGGCCAGTTTTAAGCTATTGGAGCTAATTAAAAATAGACATTTTTTTATTTGAGTCTGATTTTATTGTGTTTGCTCAGCATAGTGATTTTTTTGTAATTATATTATATCTAATGGCCGCCCAGAAAATGTAAGCTTACTGCTCGCGAAAGATATCGCCAGGAATTGGAAGAACCACTCAGGCATTACTTGCGGCTTTTCGCCCACATTTTTATTGCCGGCTTCAATACTTCTGAATTTTTTTAATTTACTTGCCCGCATTATCTGTATTTAATCTTTGCGGAAAGCTTATTTACAGATCTCGGCAAAATGACCTTCTGTGGGTTCTAGCAATTCATATAATAATGGAACCTTGGCTGATTGAGTGCTGAATTGTATCGGCACCAGAGATCAGTTATTGCTGCAAAGGAGGAATAGAATTGATGAAGAAATACTTAACGGCCATAACTTTAGCTATATTTTTCTATGGCTTAATCGCTCCTGCCCTCAGCATCAACGTTGGTTTTAGCTCCCAGAAGGGTGGAGATTCCGTCTCATCGTCCGCCATCTATGACTTGGATGTTTCCACCACCCTCGTGGAGTCAGCCACAATGGGAGACGGGGGTATAAACAGGGACCTCACCGCAAGCGGATCGGGAGAGAATAGCATATCGATTTCAACCGATGCAAACGGCAAGAGCGCGGGCTCGGATATGGAGAGCTCGGGAGAGTTTCATACCTCTGCCTCTGCCGGTGTATCTGATAGTGGTGCCTATGTCAGCCAGGGCACGGCTATGTCCGGCAGCTATGGTGCAATAGCCTATTATGCTGATTCTCCGGAGAATAAGATGTTTATATCAAGCGGTTTCGATGGCCAGGGCGATCTTTCGGCAGGGGTATATGCCGGAGCTGGCGACCATGCGGCCATGTCCGGCAATGTGGAGGCCTTGGGTGTTGAAATGCTTGACAGCGAGAGCATGCAATTCGTAGCCTCCGGTGACGTGGCCATGTCGGTAGAGGGCCTTTCCAACGATGGAGAGGGAAGCTTTGGCCTGATCGCCTCAAATGCCAAAAAAGGGGCCGAGAGCGATCTATCCAGGGAATTGACCGGCCCGGTGACAACCTCCTCTGGAGGAAGATCCTCTGCCTATACTCTATTGGGTTACCGGTGGAATACAAAAGATCCTCAGCTAAAGTGGGTCTTGAAAGATGATAAGGTCCTGGCAAAAGAGGGTCTGAAAACCGGGGAAGTAAAGAAAGCAATCGAGTCGGCCTCGAATACCTGGGATGGGGCATCAAACCAGAATCTGTTTGCTGACAGCAACCTGGTCACACTAGATTCTAAGGTAGCAGCTGACCGATACAACAAGAAAAATACTATCAACTGGCAGCCTTTAAAGACCAATTGCAATGTGCTGGCCTATGCCAGAACCTACTACAGCTCGAAAAAGGTTGATGGGTACTACAGCGCTCTTGAGTCCGATCTGGTCATGAATTCAAACTACAAATGGCGCACGGATCGCACCAATAAGAAGGACGTCGACGTAGAATCGGTACTATTGCATGAGATGGGGCATACCCTGGGCCTGGGAGATCTCTACGGCAAGAAAGAATTTTCTAAAGATACCGGACAAGTTATGCACTCTTACACCCGCGAGAAGCGCGCTTTAGGAAACGGTGATAAGACTGGTATCTGGAAGCTTTACCGCTGAGCTTGATGATTTTGCAGTCATCATCTCCTATTTTTAAAATAATGTGCAATTAATTTTCAGAGAATATCATCCTTATTTCAATTAAGCATCAGCAAAAGATATATGTATCAAAAAGCTTAACAGGAATATGGCCAAAGGAGGGCGAGAGAATATCAGATCCGGGGTAATTTGCGTTTTCATATTAATGTTGATGACATTATTATTGGCCGAGGGTAGGACTGGGTACGATATTTCCGTCACCGTCAACGATAGCAGCAACAGTACCTCCTGGAGCCGGAGCCGTTTCACATCGGTCTATGAGTTCAACTCAGAAAGCCACTACAAGGGCGATGGCAACTCTTCCAAGTACGTATTTCTCAAGGGGCTAGATGACGTTAGTTTTAAGGAGAACACCTATACAAAAGAGGGCCGGCTTAAGGAAGACAGCCTTATATCCGCAGGAAGCTCCGTGAACTATGTCACTATTGAGGAAGTTGTATCAAATAACGCCGAAAAATATAACGTAGATATAAATGAGAGCATGCCATCTTATCTGATGAGCGTTGACGAGATCATGTATAGAGGAGAGGGCATATCTAAAAGGAATACCTTCAAAAATAATGATGAAGAAATAATGACCCGCTACCAAGCCAAGAAATTCTCTGAATCGTCCGCTTTCCTTGCAAAATATAGGAATGCACTGATCAAGGCAGAGGTTGTCCCCAGTGGTATAGATGAGTTTGTGGGAGAGAATTATAGCACAGTGCTTCAACTGGCCTCGGAGTCAGATATTTATTCAGGATTCAAATTCAAATCACCAGACGAATATATCGAGGAGGATTACATTGGCTCATTCGAGATGAGCAAAAAGGTTACCTCCGAGCATAGTTTCCAATTTAAGGAGGACGATATGGGGGACATGCTGGATTGCTGTCCCTCTGCCTATCCCGGGCTGGACTATTCGCTTAGAGCCGCTTGGTCATGCCTGTGCCGTTCGGCGCTGAATGATTCAAGCTTGACAATAAATTGAATTAAGATAAATTGAATGAGGAGTTGAAATGAGATCGAGAATAAATGCTTTATTGGCGCTACTAATACTGGTTGCAACTGCAATGTTGAGCATGCAGGCGGCATCTGCACAGGATGCAAGCTCATCACCTGTGGTAGATCAGCCTGTTCTGAAGGTCATGCAGGTACAAGAGGAGACTGAGACGGCTGAAGAGGTGGCGGAGAGAAGGATCTGGAACTCTTTTGTTGAGAATTTGGACTATCAGTTCGAGATACTGAATGCCACAAAACAGAGCAATACTACGAACGAATCCATCAGGAGAGATTCTATGGTTGCTTTCGCTTCCCTACTGGTTCTGAATTCGCAGGGCCTGGCCGAAGCGCAGAGCATTACGCCATCAGAAGAATATAGAGATTTCCATAACTATACTATAAATTCCATGCAATATTTCAACATATATCTTTACAATATGGCGAAACTATTTGAAACCAGGAAATCAAAATACTCCACAGCCGGCATGGATGCCTTGAACTACAGCGTGGAATATTACAATCTGGGCAAAGCAGAAGCCGAGTTCATCTTTGATTAAAGATGATGTGAACCTTAATTTTTTTGCGCTGCCTTGATAAGAAGTTAGCATACCATTGGTAGTCGAGTGGAACTTAAAGCCATTAACTGTCATCCGCACCAACTATTCGTCTCTGCTTAATAGGATGCAGAACTACTTATGGCTTGGACGGAGGCAGATGTCATGGGTATTTCATGGATTAAACGTGTTCTTATTATATCAATTCTATTAATTTTAGTTTCATCTCTCTCATCAGCTAAAT
Source organism: Methanotrichaceae archaeon (assembly GCA_963813075.1). GTDB lineage: Archaea > Halobacteriota > Methanosarcinia > Methanotrichales > Methanotrichaceae > Methanothrix. The sequence continues at coordinate 222,069 of CAWEXU010000030.1, read as the reverse complement.
GCCCCTGGTTTATCCGGGACGAACTATATTACGCCCAATGCGGGGTTATAAAAGTGGTTCCCGAAAGCCAGGGAATTCTGGCAAACGATGCGCAAGCGGTTGCAGTTCTGGATCCTGAATCGATTACGATCGATCCCAAATATGGATTCATAAAGGTTGCGGCAAACGGATCTTTTGTCTATTCGCCATCCCCGAATATCCCGCAGGGCACCTATGTGCAATTCAAGTATAATGCCACCAGTGCCGAATGTAAGGCACAGTACCCGTCGACAGCCAAGCTCCAAATATCATGCTCATGTTTGACCAATATTCCCAGCATAGATCCTATCTGTCTGCCTGCGGATCTAGATGATATTAGAGATATCCTCGAAGAGGCAGGCGCGGGTTGTATTGGATGCGGAGATGTCACCGCACTCATCGATCTAGACGATGTCGACCTGGATAAAAACGGCCGTCCTGTGGCGGGAACGTATTCATTTTGCATAGATTGCTCGGGAACACAATCCCGCTGTGGACAGATAATCCTCAGAGATTGTGCAGATGGTGTGCCCGATGCCGTTGATGACACAGCGGCAACCGCCAAAGGCACCCCGGTTAGCGGCAGCCTATCCGGCAATGATATGCTATCCGATGATGGTGGAAATACCTGGTCTTTGAAAACCAGGCCCGCCCACGGCACGGCATATGTAAACCCGGACGGCACATTCACTTATACCCCGTCTGAGAAATATTGCGGCAAGGACAGCTTCACCTATACTCTGACCGATACCGACGGCGATTCCGATATGGCAAAGGTGGTAATCACCATTGAGTGCGTCAATGACCTGCCGGAGGCCAACGACGATATCGCTTCTACCACCGAAGATACTTCAGTTAGCGGCAGCCTATCCGGCAACGATGAGCTATCTGATGATGGCGGCAACACCTGGTCTTTGAAAACCGAGCCCGCCCACGGCATCGCATCTTCAATCCGGACGGCACATTCACCTATACCCCGTCTGAGAAATATTGCGGCAAGGACAGCTTCACCTATACTCTGACCGATGTCGACGGCGATTCCGATACGGCAAAGGTGGTAATCACCATTGAGTGCGTCAATGACCTGCCGGTGGCTAACGACGATGAAGCTTCAACCACCGAAGATACTTCAGTTAGCGGCAGCCTATCTGGCAACGATGAGCTATCTGATGATGGCGGCAACACCTGGTCTTTGAAAACCGGCCCCGCCCACGGCACGGCATATGTAAATCCGGACGGCACATTCACCTATACCCCGTCTGAGAACTATTGCGGCAAGGACAGCTTCACCTATACTCTGACCGATGCCGATGGCGATTCCGATACGGCAAAGGTGGTAATCACCATTGAGTGCGTCAATGACCTGCCGGTGGCCAACGACGATACCGCTTCGACCACCGAAGATACTTCCAGTTAGCGGCAGCGTATCCGGCAACGACGAGCTATCCGATGATGGCGGCAACACCTGGTCTTTGAAAACCGGCCCCGCCCACGGCACGGCATATGTAAATCCGGATGGCACATTCACCTATGCCCCGTCTGAGAAATATTGCGGCAAGGACAGCTTCACCTATACTCTGACCGATGTCGACGGCGATTCCGATACGGCAAAGGTGGTAATCACCATTGAATGCGTCAATGACGTGCCGGTGGCTAACGACGATACCGCTTCGACCACCGAAGATACTTCAGTTAGCGGCAGCGTATCAGGCAACGATGAGCTATCCGATGATGGCGGCAACACCTGGTCTTTGAAAACCGATCCCGCCCACGGCACGGCATCTGTAAATCCAGACGGCACATTCACCTATACCCCGTCTGAGAAATATTGCGGCAAGGACAGCTTCACCTATACTCTGGCCGATAACGATGGCGATTCCGATATGGCAAAGGTGGTAATCACCATTGAGTGCGTCAATGACCTGCCGGTGGCTAACGACGATACGGCTTCAACCACCGAAGATACACCAGTTAGCGGCAGCGTATCAGGCAACGATGAGCTATCCGATGATGGCGGCAACACCTGGTCTATGAAAACCGATCCCGCCCACGGCACGGCATACTGTAAATCCGGACGGCACATTCACCTATACCCCGTCTGAGAAATATTGCGGCAAGGACAGCTTCACCTATACTCTGACCGATAATCGATGGCGATTCCGATACGGCAAAGGTGGTAATCACCATTGAGTGCGTCAATGACCTGCCGGAGGCCAACGACGATACAGCTTCAACCACCGAAGATACTCCGGTTAGCGGCAGCGTATCAGGCAACGATGAGCTATCCGATGATGGCGGCAACACCTGGTCCATGAAAACCGGCTCCCGCCCACGGCACGGCATCTGTAAATCCGGACGGCACATTCACCTATACCCCGTCTGAGAAATATTGCGGCAAGGACAGCTTCACCTATACTCTGACCGATAACGATGGCGATTCCGATACGGCAAAGGTGGTAATCACCATTGAGTGCGTCAATGACCTGCCGGTGGCCAACGACGATACCGCTTCCACCACCGAAGATACTTCAGTTAGCGGCAGCGTATCAGGCAACGATGAGCTATCCGATGATGGCGGAAACACCTGGTCCAAGCTGACGGATCCGTCAACGGCGACTGCATCTTCAATCCGGACGGCACATTCACCTATACCCCGTCTGAGAAATATTGCGGCAAGGACAGCTTCACCTATACTCTGACCGATAACGACGGCGATTCCGATACGGCAAAGGTGGTAATCACCATTGAGTGCGTCAATGACCTCCCGGTGGCCAACGACGATGAAGCTTCAACCACCGAAGATACTTCAGTTAGCGGCAGCGTATCAGGCAACGATGAGCTATCCGATGATGGAGGAAACACCTGGTCCAAGCTGACGGATCCAGTAAATGGCGATCTGATCTTCAATCCAGATGGCACATACACTTATACCCCATCTGAGAAATATTGCGGCAAGGACAGCTTCACCTATGCTCTGACCGATAACGACGGCGATTCCGATACCGCCTCTGTTATCATTACAGTAGAGTGCATCGACGACGCTCCCACTGCCGTCAGCGACACAGCCAGCACATGCCAGGATAAGCCGGTGAGCGGAAGTGCAGCAGACAACGATTACCTCTCTGAGGATGGAGGCAACACCTGGTCCAGGTTGACGAATCCCGCAAACGGTGATGTGGTTTTTAACGACGACGGTACATACACCTATACCCCTGACAGAGGGTGGAGCGGCGTAGATAGCTTCAACTACAGGATCTGCGACGATGACCGCGATTGTGACCAGGGAACGGTCAGTATCACCGTGGTCATGAAGTGCAATTGCGAGCTGGTCAGCCTGTCGCAGGATGGGTGCATGTATCCGGATGAGATGGAAGCTTTTATCATGCAGTCAAACCCTGCACCCTGTGGGGAATGCGATGAGACTCCTTATTGGCAGTTCCCTGACTGGCCAGTGGATCAGAAAACGGGGTATGTGCTGGCAGACGACTATACATACAGCGTTCTGTGCCATGCAGGTGCTGGATATGAGGTCCTGGAGGATCTGGAGGATTGCGAATCCACCTGCACCGGACAGGTCATATCTGCTTGCGAGCCAGATATATGCTCCTGTGTGGCCTATGCGGAAGATATCACTATTGGCTGTGACCTGACCAAAGAGGATTTGGCGGCTCTGATTGTGGCCAACTGCCAGGGCAAAGGCTCCCAGGTCTGTGACCAGATGCCTCAGATCGATCTTGGTAGTGTGACAAGTGATGCCAATACGGGATTTGTGACCGGCGGCAGCTACGCGGTTGACTGCAGCCCGCAACCGAAGGTATGCCCCGCTGCCACGGGCAATGTGATAGTTGAATGCGAATGCAATGCCTATGCTCCTGACATCAGTCTGCCTATAATATGTGCAAAGGGCTGCGATCGCATGTTCTGCAAAGACTACAGCCTGCCAAGGTACAGCAATGAAATGAAGCAGAAGGTGACGAATGCCGGAGGAGCATGCACAGGCGATTGTGCTCAGATGAGCGTAGCCCTGCCAGCAGATATCAACTGGGGTGAGCCGGGAAGATACGAATACAAAGTGCTCTGCCTGGATGCCAGCGGAGCCATCTCAAGTTCTGATGTCGGAAGCCTATCTCTCGATTTCAAATAAAAACGAAACTGTGGGCCATGGGGCTGCAAAGGGCTCTGCTAAATGGATTTAGAGCATCTTCATGTGCTCTAACTCTCTATTTTTTTTAATAGAATTGTCTGAGGATATATTCATAATGATCGATATTTTCTTTTATAAATATACTATAAAACATAAAATGAATAACGGATTTGTTATTATAATTAATACATAATGACCTTTTTTTTTGCCATGTCAATGGTCTCTGATTTCCGCCCTAAATCAATCCCGTATTAAGGAAAAATAATCAACAATTAATAAATATATAAAACACGAACATGATATATTATTTGGAATTATGATTGTGAGATCTGATTAGAAATTAGTGTCTATTTATGTCTCAGCAATCAGATATTATGAGCGAAGATTAATTTCTTCATATGGAGGCAAAGTATGAACAAGAGAATGATGAATGGCTGCATAGCTGTGGCGATCTTGCTTTTATCTCTCGCTTCGCTATCGGCAGCAACATGTCCCTGGTTTTTGAAGGGCGAGCTTTACTCCGCCACTTGCGGAGTGGATAAGGTCGTCGGTGCAGACAAGGGAATTTTGGCCAACGATCCCCAGGGGGTCGCGGTGCTGGATCCAGAATCGATAACAATTGATCCGAAGTATGGAACAATAGAGGTTGCAGAAGATGGCTCTTTCGTCTATAAACCATCCAAGAACATCCAGCAAGGCATCTATGTGCAATTCAAGTACAATGCAACCAATGGCCAGTGTGCGGCAAAATACCCGGCCACAGCCAAGTTCCAGATAGTGTGCTCATGCAAGGCTCATGTCGGCCCCATACCGCCCATCTGCCTGCCTGTAACCCTGGATGAGATCAGAGATATCCTGGAAGAGGCAGAGATTGGATGCGTCGGTTGCGGCGATGTCACCACTCCCATCGATCTGGGCATAATCGAACTGGATGAGAACGGCATGCCCGTGGCAGGAACTTATGAGTTCTGCATAAAGTGCCCCGGATGTCAGCTCGCCTGCGGAGAGATAGTGCTCATCGACCGGTGTGATGCCCAGGTCGAGAACTACACCTTCTGTGAGGGATACTATACCCTTGAGCAGTTCGAGGAGATGGCCACAAGAGATGCTCGCTGCATAGATTGCGACCTGACCCCGGTAATGGACTTCTCCGGTGTTGAGGTAGTTGATGGATTCGTGGATGGGGGCAGCTTCACCGGCACCTGTGGAGACGTCAACAACTGCGGCGGATCTGATACTGGATACATCACCATCGTGCGCAAGTGCGACTGTGAGACTATAAGTTTCACAATAGACGCATGCATGACTCCTGAAGATGCGGAGGCTATGATAAAAGATATAAATTCCCAACCCTGTGGTGGCGACTGCGATGATACTCCCGAATGGGACTTCTCTGAGTGGCAGGTAAACCAGACAACTGGATTCGTAGAAACCGGAGTCTATACATTTAGTGTAACCTGTCATGCCCAAGATGAGACGGTGGTGGACTGCGACTCCACCTGTTATGGAGAGGTTCAAGTTACCTGCCAAGAGGGTGGCCCCTGCGAGGCCTATGCTCCTGACATCTGCCTTTCCATCATCTGCACGCCATGCTGCCTGCTTAACTCCAATTACCCCAATCAAGTAGATATCTGCTGCCTGGACTACTATAACCAGTATAACGGCTATACAGATTTCTACGATAAGTTTGCCGCTGCTAATGGGGGCTGCTCAGGCTGCTGTGATAATGAGACGATAGTCATTCCGCCCGGCATCGATTGGACAGAACCTGGCCAATATGAATACACTGTCACGTGCGAGGGCATAGACTGCTACGATGAGGCTACGGGAATGATATCTGTCATTGAGGGCTATTGCCACTGAAATCCTGAGAAGGAGCAAATCTTTTCGCTCCCACCTCCTCTTTTTAATCTATAAATCTCGATTTATGCTTCTCCAAAAGCAGTCCAGAGTCCGCCAGAGGATTTGAACCTGATGATTTGGATTATTTAACAGAATTTATTATCTTCGCAACTGATTTGGAATTAGTCTCTATATTTATGTTTCAGAATCTGAGGCTTTTATTGATGAAGGTAATTCTTCATCTGGAGGGAAAATATGCATAAGAGCTTTTCGAGTAGCTGTATAGTAGTGGCGATTCTGATAATATATTTCGCTTCTCTATCCTCAGCAACCTGTCCCTGGTTTCTCCGGGGGGAGCTATATTCCGCTCAATGCGGGGTTATAAAAGAGGTCCCAAGGACCGCGGGAATTCTGGCAAATGATCCTGCTGCCGTTGCCGTCATAAATCCGGAGAGGATCACCGTGGACCCCAAATATGGGACCCTTGAAGTTGCTGCTGATGGGTCCTTTGTCTATGACCCGTCTCCTGATATTCAGCCGGGCACCTATGTGCAGTTCAAGTACAATGCCATCAATGGGGATTGCGCGGCAAAATATCCGGCCACGGCCAAGTTCCTTGTCACCTGCTCTTGCAAGCCTCATGTCGCCCAGGCAGCCATCTGCTCACCAGATAGTGTAGAACAGGTCCGGGCGGGGCTCCTGGAAGCTGGGGCAGCATGCTATGGATGCGGTGATATCACACCAGTGTTGGACCTCCGCCAGTTGTACCTTGATGGGGACGGGGTGCCGTTGCCAGGAATATATGACTACACCATAAGATGCGGCTCATGCCATCCTGCCAGGGGCAGTGTGACCGTTCAGGCGATGTGCCAGGCCAATGCTCCTGATTTTTCATTCTGCCAGGGAACAGTTACGCTGGAGGATTTCATGGTTATGGCGGCAGAAAATGCCAGTTGCTCAGATTGTGAGCAGACTGCTGTCCTGGACTTCTCCCCGGTTATCATGGATGAAGAGGGATATGTAACTGGAGGGAGTTACAGTGCCTCCTGTGGGGATGGCGGTTGCCTGGCCTCTGATTCGGGCACTATCACCGTCATCCAGATGTGCAGCTGTGAGCTGATCGGCTTCACATCCGGTGCATGCATGTATCCCGCTGAGCTGGAGGGCTTGATCCTGGAGATCAATCCTGCTCCCTGCGGCGAGTGCGATGAAACGCCCCAGTTCCAGTTCCCTGACTGGCAAATAGATCCCATTTCCGGATTCGTGGAGGAGGGCGTATATTGGATCAATGTCACCTGCCAGGCAGAAGGTCCAGTGGGATGCGATTCTCTGTGCACCATCCCGGTATTCTTCACCGGTTGCTCAGCTTTGCCATGTTCCTGCCAGGCCAGTGCTCCGGATGTCTGCCTCTTTGCCGGGGCTTCGTTGGAGGACATCGAATCTGAGGTCAGATCAGTTGCCAATTGCGGGGACTGCGATTCTGAACTGAACATAGATCTGATCAACGTCACCCCAGGCACAGCGGGCCACTATCCTTACACCCTCAGCTGCAGCCATGAGGGTTGCCCGGTGAGCGAGGATTACGGATATGTCGATATCAACAACCTCGTATAGGGGCTGCGATCCCGTCACCTCGACCTGGGAGACGATGGCGAGAAAATCGTATGCATCAAGCCCTGGTCAGATTAGCGGGCCTGACCTGCGATTCGATATTATAGAAGTAAAAAAGGCCTTTGGATTGCGAGCGATTCATTTGCTCGCATTCTATTTTAGTTTATGTAATATATTCCACCGGTGTTGTCCAGAATCACCGGGGTCTGGCTGATCAGATGATTCTGGGACCATCTCACGGTATCGCTCTGGGCCTTGTCGAAGCACCTTTGCAGGAGGACTCGGTTGCTTCTCTCCTTCTCCTCTCTGATCGCTTTGATCAGATAAGAGGTGAAGACGCTCATGGAACCGGTCCATTCTCCATTGCTGGATTCATTATACATGGATGAGGCTATTATGAGCTGGCCATCTCCTATTGCCCGGCTCAGACCTTCGCTATTGCAGGCATCGATGATCATAGCAAAATTTTTAAAGCTCATGATCTGCTCTTTGACCTCACTCTCACTGATATAGGTGGAGACAGTTCCATTGGCATTCTGGGGTATCAGATAGAACACTTCATTTTCCGCTTTCACCCCGTGTCCTGAGAAATAAAATATCACATTACCCACATTCGGCTTCTCTCTTATCTCCTCGAATGCCATGTTCAGGATATTTTCTTTAGTCGGCTTCTCATTGGTATGGTCGCTGATCAGTACAACATCATAGCCCATCTCTTCCATGAGATCTGCCATCGATCTGGCATCATTCGCGCAGGTATGAAGGCTCATTCTGTCCTTGTACTCATCAATCCCCACAACTATGGCATAATTCTTTAGCTCCTTCTTATTTCGTGGGGACGGGAGCGTTTCAGGAATATAGCTGTAACCTGCGCTGGAGAGTTCATCCATCGTATGGGGATCAAACGAGCCGCTAAAAGGATTCAGGATCTGATCATTTCCCTCTGGGGCGGGAATTAAACCAACATTATGGGGTGCCATAAGGGATGTCTCATATAGCTGGGCAATTCGCTCCGGCATCAGCAGCTGACGGTCTGAGGAGTAGCCTGTTCCGAGCATATCCCCAAATTCCGTTTTCAAAGGATCAATATCACCGATCTTAGCAATGGATTTATCAACAATTTCGTTATCTGCATAAGCGATCCTGCTCTCCTCAAGCATGCCAATGGATGAGCTATAGTCAAGCAGCCATTGTTGGGTTTTATTATTTTTATAAATATATTGCAGTTCGGGAGAGCTTGTGCTTCTGCTCGAGCGGCTGAGAAGCTCATTCATCCCTGACCCTTCCTCTTCGATCTCTGGCAGATAGCTATAGGCTGATGAGTCAAATTTCGGGAACTGGATCCCACCATCTCCTTCTTCCATCACAAAGAGGTCGTTTATAGAGAATTGCAGCGATTCCACCTCTTCCGCGTGCACTGATGATGCAAGGGCATCCGGATGCTCCTGGATGGAGAATGAGGCAAACCAGTCCCATTCGGTCAGATTTTCGTATTGATGGGTGATATTGGCACCGTTGAGCGGCATCGTGAACTGCAAATTTTCCTGGCTCATGGGATCCTCCGCAGCTACCGCTAAAGAGATCTCCAGACTGCATATCAGCAAGATGAAGAGATGCTTCATATTCAATGGCATCACTGGCTGTTTGTCGATAAAGAACTACTCTGCATGATCCTATATAAAAAAAATCCATATTACTTATAAGTAATGAGGTTACTTATGCATGGTTCCTATTCCTTTAATAAATTACAGGTGCAAGTTATGTATGACCACCTGGGAAGGGAACATGTCCTTTCCATGGATTGGGGAAGAATTACATAAGGAATATTAGGAGGCAAAAAAGCTATGTGGAAGTATCTAGCAGCGTTAATGCTTCTCCTGACAATGGGAGTAGTAAGTGCAGATGTACCGGTTTGTGTAGATTGCTATGCAAACATTATCACCCAGACTGATAATCAGATGATCGAGGATGTCAAGATCGGAGTGGCTGACGAGTTGGACCTGGAGAACGACAAGGTCGGCGTTGGAAACGAGGGTCTCTCCGCAGCTATCATTGTCACACCCAAGTTCCAGGATGCCGCTAATGGCAGCGTCTTCAGGGTTGCTGGCTTCGCCAGAATCGATCAGGTCATGAACCAGAAGATCTCCGGCCTGGGATCTGCAGAGACCGCCTCTTGGTGAAGAAGGCGCAAAGGGCCTCACCTGGAACAAGGCTATTCAGGCTGCCTGGATCGCTAACCAGGGCCTCAAGGAGCAGGAAGAAGTTGACGGCGAGCTCGTTTGGGTAAAGGAAGGCGCTTACATCGGCCAGACCACCAACCAGACCAGCCAGAGAATATACGACTACGACAGCCGTGAGGAAGCCAAGATCCTGAACGTCGACAACAAGTTGGCCATGATCGTGGATGACCTGCAGACTGTGATCAACATCACCGCCACCGCAGACTCCGCCACAACCGACAGCCAGGCGTCTACCGGCAGTGTAGTCAACGACGTTAACATCACCGTCGCCGCCAAGGATCCTTAAGCATACCGGATCATTAGCGGAAACGCCATAAGAACGCAAACAATGTGAATAGGGCGAGGCGCGAAGCCCCGCCTTATTCCTTAAATTATTTATTACGATTATGTCTCAAGTCTTCGGATTCTGTCGGTCGTTCATCCTGATGATGGCGCTGGTCTTATTGGGGGGACTATCCCTCGAGTGTGTCTCCTGTCAGGAGTTCACCAATAATGATTCTTCTGATCTTGACCTTGAGACGACTGGGATGCCCATAGATGACGCTGAAGATGCACTGATCGTCAGCTCCAAGGATGTGCAGAGCATCTCAACCTTCAGCAATGGTCCCCTGGGTCTGTGGAGTGCGATGAATACAAATATTCTGGAAGATGACGGCACTCTCAAGAAGTCACGTGAATCTGGATTTTTTTCCTATGGCTCTGAGCTGATGAATATAGAGGAGTTCTCCTGGTTGATTGCCGAGGATCAACTCGGAAATGAGTTCTACAGTGACGGATATTACATAAACACCTCTCTAAAGGATGCAATGCTTCCTTTTGCCGTAATTCGAGAGGATATGATAACTCTGTCCGACCTGTCCATGATGAACAATGAGGCCTTGGATTCTGTCTCTGTGACCCGGCTATTGTTATACGAGGATTTCTATGAAAGCTATGATATTGATGCTTTGAACAGGGCGTTTGGAGAGTCAAGCACTGTAGACGAGGTGCTGTTCAGATATGATCCAGAGTTGGGAAGCCTGGACCCGATGAATGAGTCAACCCTGGATATGAGCATGTTCGGGGATATATGGTCTGAGTTCGGCAGTATCTTTAATAACCCAGAGATCATGAAGATGTTCAATGACTTCGCTAAAGAGCAGCTGGAGAGACAAAGACAAGAGCAGGAAAATGAAGATAAGTTCAATACAATCGAAAATATGTTCGGCGACTGCAATGGCGGAGTCTGCTGCAAATGGGGTACAACGACCTAGAATAATTATGACCCCATTAAACCTCTTTTTCTTTATCATCCTGGCAATCATCCTCTGTCCTGCGGCTGCGAATGGGCAGGGTGATGTGTCAGTATCTGATTATCCATCTGATAGCGTGAGCCCTGACAATATGGAGGGCTATGACATCAGCCGGGTGGTCAATGAGTCAAACATAATTCTTGCCAGTATTGTCCTGCCGGATGAGCCATCGAAAAGAGAGGATCTATTATTAATCGGAGAGGTGGCAATATCCTCGGCCTTGAAAAGACTGGAGGATCTATCCAGGGACGAGCAGAGCGGCAAAGATGGCATAGATCTGGTTGAAAGCCATGATCTTGCCTTGATATACAGCGAAATGAGCCATTCACTGGGAACCGAGAGGATCCCCATCCTACTTGCCCGCCTAAAATTCCCTCCAATAGGAAACCTCAGTGAGGAGAAGGCCATGATTAATGAAACAACCATTCGGGAAAATCTATTTACGCCATCGCAGCCAAATTTTATTGTGGTTGAATTCTCAAATGGAAAAAAAGAGTCATCTGCTGGAGGCGATGTTATATGGACGTAATTGATCTGCCATCAATATTGAATAACCAAAAAACAATGATCGTAGCGGTGTTTATCTTATCAATCATCTCCATGATATCCATTGCATCGGCCGATGTGAGACTGCAGAACACCTACGCCACCAGTGGCAGTGAGGTCCTGGAGAACATTTACCTGCATGGGGTGGATTACACGAACACAGCCAGCGTTTATCAGACCTCTTTCTCCGCCAATTCCGCAACTACAATGGCCGAGAACGCCAACAGCAGCCGCTTTGAGGATGTCGCCTACATGAAAACCAAGGAGGGTAATCAAGGGGCAGGCCTATTGATAGATGCCAGCGATCTGAACTACACTCGAAGCATGGCCGGCGGGGAATCAAACTCTGTTGTCTTCTCCTATCGGGCCGGTTCCGGCAACGTGCAGCTGGATTATTTTACTCCTCTGTCCATGATGAAAGAAGATATTAAACTAAATAATAATTCATACAAAGGAGATTTTGCGGTATTCAATTTAAAAGGATACTCCCTGGGGGATGGAGAATGCACCGTTGATGCCCCGAGCAGTTTGAGGCATAACATCTCAATGAAATTCCTGGATAAATTCAGTGAGATAAACGCTTTCCTGGACACGGATGGAAATAATGCGGGAAGCGTTCCGTTGAAGTATAAATGGACCGGCTACAGCTCTCAGAGGGATTATGCAGTATCGGGGGTAAATATTGCCATCACTCCCGGAAATAGGAGTGCAACATCCTGGATCGAAGGCAAAAGCTCTATAATGGCGCCGAAGTTTTCCCCTGATCGGGCAAAATGGCACATATGAATTCCCGCTCCGAGTCAATTCCAAGGGGGAGATTCTTTGGAACGATGGTTTCTGGAGGCCTGAGACCAACAGAACTCTGGTCATGCAGTACAGGCTAAATGCGACCGGCGTACAGGTGAATCAGGACAACCCAACGACAGAGTAGTCCTCCACCTCACCATCTGGGGCTGCCCCATCGGGCAGCAATCCTTTTTTGCTGCTCAAGCGAAAGCGTAAGTATACCTGATCGGGAAGGTCTCCTGCCGGCACTCTGATGGTGAGGTGATTTTCTCCCCTATCCAGCAACTGATCGCAGAATATCCTCTCACTTTCATTGCTCCATTCTCCATCGCCATTAAAATCCATCCAGGCACTGAGAAAACCAGGCTGAGATGACGAAACAATAATACGGGCCTCCCTTCCGGGCTCGAAGGGGTCGGAAAAGATCACGCCGTCTTCATCATCCTGGCCGTCCATATCGTCTCCCGATGCATCTGGTCCAGGCAGGGCATCTTCTTCCCCATCAACACCTCCGCCCAGATGAAATCCTGGAACGACCTGGTGTCGGGCCTCATTGGAGGGGAGAAGGTGATAGCTCTCCGGAGCATCACCAAAGTCATACAATGAAATTGCCATGAGAATTTCTGCCCAGGCAATCATATCCCGGCTGGAGTTCATATCTATTTCTTGCAGTCCGTCCTCGGGATCATTATCCTGGCACATCTGGCAGAGAATCTATCGCCGGAATGCTCATTCTGCAAAAGTTGATGCCGGATACATTATCCTTATTCCTGATATCCTCCATGATATCCGTTAAGTTCTCGGCGCTAATTCCCTGGGCCACAATACCATTGCTGGTAATGGCAAATTCAAATGTTCCGCTGGGATTGATCCGGCCTTGCAGTTGATTCATCTGCTGGACTGAGAAGATATCGCCCCCGTTGCTGCCTGAAATCTGGATGCTGTTTTGTAGACATCCCAGGCCTTCCGCATCCTCTATCTCCTGGCTGACGGTCTGTATGATCCAGCTTTCTGCTGCTTCTGGTATTGCTATTAGTGATATAGCTGCCAGAATGCAGAGGATAAATCTCACTACGAATCTCATTTGAACAATCCTCAGGATGATGGCCAATTATTTACCATCCAATTGCCTTATTAGTTGATCTTTTTGCTGTATAAATGGTATGGAACCTTAAGATCGAATTTATACAGAATTGTTTCATTTCAGTAATTCATAAGCTGATAAAACCAATTCTGGATGGAAGGATTTTTTAACTGGGATCCATCTTCACAATTTATGAATAGCTCCCTGGAAAGATGGAATCTGCTATAGAGAGGAACGATGATTCATGTCTGAAATCAAATCAACCGCCAAGAGCGCAATAATGGCGCTTGGAATAATCCTTTTGACGATGACGATCTTTTGTTCATCCGCCAGCGCCGAGTGCTCCACCTGCAATTTTGTGGATAGTTGGATAAATGAGGCGATCCATAAAATCACCGGAAATTACCTGTCCGAGCAAGTCAGTGCCACTCCAGCCAGCCAGCCCGGTCTGGAGGTGAAATCAGTGCCATCTGAGGATGGGATGGAATCCGGGAGCCAATCCGCTCGCGGTATGCTTGTATCACCTCAAGAGATCTCAAAGGAGGATGTAATCCTGGATGGCAGCGACAATCCGGCCTCATTCATTCCCGGCGCTGTCCAGATCTCATACCGGGAATTCGTGGACAATAACAACACCGCCTCCCTCAAGAACATCTCTGATATCGCTGGTATTCTGGGAGATGCTGGCATCTCCCGCAGCGATCCGCTGGTGGTTTATGGTGAATGCCAGCCCTGCGGGGGAGGTCCTTCTACTGCTACCTATGTCTACTGGCTGCTGCGCTATATGGGCCATGAGGATATCCGGGTGCTAAACGGCGGGATAGATGCCTGGGTACAGGCGGGACTGCCAGTTGAAAACTCATCCATAACCCGGCCAATGAGCACCTATTCCCCTGTCCTGAATGAGGGGCTGTATGCCTCCTATGATTATGTGATGAGTGGAGAGGCTCAGATCGTGGATGCCAGATCCAAAGAGGAGTTCGAGTACGGATCGATACCTGGTGCCATCAATATTCCCTATGATGAAGTCCTGGATAATAAGTTAATCCGGGGGAAAAGCGAGCTTGAAGGGATCTTCAGCAATTTAACTTTAAACAAATCGGTGGTCGTTTTCACCACCACAGGGACCAAGGCCTCTGTGATGTGGTTTTCTCTGACGATGCTCGGCTATGATGCGAAGATGTATACCTACAAGGACTGGGGAAAGGCGGATAGGGAAAAGAGAAGGCAGTTGCAGGAGATAAATCGATCTATATGAGAATGATATCCCGCGAAGAGATGCAGGCCGTGGACGCCAACTGCCAGTACTTCGGGCTGCTCCCTCTCCAGCTGATGGAAAATGCTGGTGCTGCCATAGCCCGAGAGATCGCGGCAATATCTCCGGGAAAGAGAATTGCAATAGTTGCCGGCCGGGGAAACAATGGCGGCGATGCCTTCGTCGCTGCCCGCCATTTAGCAGGTTTTGGTGTTACCGTATACCTTTTGGGCCGCTCCCGCGATATATCCACCGGAGAGGCAAAGAGGAACTGGGAGATCCTGGAGCGCTTGCACTGGGATTTGCGAGAGGTAAGGGATGTCGATGACCTTATGCTCATTGAATGCGACCTGATTGTGGATGCCATCTTCGGGACCGGAGTAAAAGGAAGGGTGGCCGGCCTTGAGGCAGCAGCGATCGATGCCATCAACCGTTCAGGCAAGAGGGTGCTATCGGTGGACATTCCCAGCGGTCTGGGGACCAACAAGGTGGTGCGGGCTGATTATACTGTCACATTTCACCGACCAAAACCGGATCTGGGGGAGGGGGTTGTTGTGGCAGATATCGGCATACCTCCAGAGGCCGAGCTTTTCGTGGGGCCCGGAGACCTGCGGCTTGTGGGAAGGAGATCACTGGAGAGTCATAAAGGGGATAGCGGCAGGATCCTGGTCATAGGTGGCGGGCCTTATACCGGCGCTCCTGCTCTCACTGCCCTGGCTGCTCTGCGGGCGGGGGCGGATATAGTCACCGTGGCTGCGCCAAGAAGGGCGGCAAAGACCATCTCCGGCTTCTCGCCGGACCTGATTGTGCGAGAGCTATCTGGAGATCACCTCAATTCCAGTGATCTGCCGGCACTGCAGGATCTAGTCGCAGCTCACGATGTGGTGGTGATGGGCATGGGATTGGGAAGACATACCGATACCCTTGAAGCACTTTCATGCATAATCCCGCTGGCCAAGAAGGTGGTGATCGATGCCGATGCCCTCCTGCCGGACCTTCCCCTGAAGGGCATTATCACCCCCCATGCCGGAGAGTTTCAGAGGATCAGCGGCATATCTCTACTGGACCTGGACTATAAGGAACGGACCGAGCCTTTGAAGGGCTATGCCCGGGAGAAGGGCATAACCGTTCTGCTCAAGGGAAAGGTCGACCTGATCACCGATGGTGAGGTTATGAGGGCCAATACCACCGGCAACCCAGGGATGACCGTGGGCGGGACGGGCGACGTTCTGGCGGGTATTGTGGCCGCCTTTTATGCCCGCACATCTGCCCTGCGGGCGGCGAGCGCAGCAGCCTTCGTAAATGGTAGGGCGGGCGATCTGGTCTATCTGGAGAAGGGATTCGGTATGCTGGCCACCGATCTGGTGGAATCGATCCCTCGGGCCATGAGAATCTAGGAAAGCGAATGCAATGTGGGAAACTGAGGCCGGTGAGAGAAGGGGACAAGATCTGAGAATCGGGGGAGAGAGGATGAAGGAAGAGGAAGCGGGATCAATAGAGGTTGTCGGGGCAGAAAAGCTTGAGGGTATGGTGGATATCACCTCCAAGCCGCCGGTCTATAGAAAGGCCACTGCTACGGGATCGATAAGGCTGAAGGAGTCTACACTCCAGGCCATGCGCAGTGGAGATATAAAGAAGGGTGATCCCCTGGCTACCGCCAGGCTGGCGGCCATCCTGGCAGTCAAGGATACTCCCCGTCTGATTCCTCTCTGCCACCCCATTCCCATAACCGGTCTGGAGATAAGATTCGAGCTGGAGGAGATCAGAGTCTGGGCCACAGTCACAGTGACCTCCTTTGGAAGAACGGGAGTGGAGATGGAGGCTCTCACCGGTGTGAGCGTGGCACTGCTGAACATCTGGGATATGGTCAAGTATCTGGAGAAGGACAAAACGGGCAACTATCCAGAGACGGTAATTGAGATGATTCGGGTGCTGGAGAAGAGAAAAGAGGAATAACTTGGGATATGAGATCCATCGCTCGCTCAGTCGGGCTGGATAAACCGCTTTTCATAAATCACACCGAAAAGATCTTATGTTGTAAGAATAGTATATAATATTGTAATAATTAGATCTGTTGCTGGATCAAAGAGAGATCTATCTTCAGGTCCAAAAGAGCAAGGTGAGTATGATGAATCATCCAGATCGTGCGTTCTCCTTCCAGGAGATAAAGAGCAAAGACGAGCTGATAAAAGCGATGTTCTATTGCAGCTGGCCTCTTTGCTGCAGCTTCTATCATGATAAGCTGCTCTTCTTGAGCGATGGCGAGAGCGAAGTCTCCCCTGAATATGCTGTCGTAACCGTCGATAAGACAGAGGGTCGCTTTGGCGTCCTGGGGCGGGAGCTGGGAAGGATCAAGCCCGGGAGCATATCGCCCTCGGAGGCGCCAGAGCTAATTCAGCCGATGTGCCAACCGCTATGCCAGCGGCGATCCTGTCCAGTTCGTGGCCGAGCCCAAATGGCACCATCGCTGCTCTCTATGCGGCCTGGATGACGAGCTGTAAGGGTGCACGGATGCCTGACGTTGCCCGCTCTGGCTGTCCAGGCAGCACGCCGTCTCGGAATCATCTATGCGGCGGGGAGATGGTCCATCAAAACACTCCATTTGCGGTGCCCTTTTCCTGCAATCCTCATTTTGCGGGGGATGAATTTTAAATTCCATTGATCTAATGCTGCATCAGAAAGCGGCGCTCTGTATCTCTAGCTCGGACTTATCAAATATAAAATCGCCCCGGCCAAGAGAATGATTGCTACCTCTTGGTATATACTTGCGAATTTTTCTATTTTCAGAATTGGCATTCAATTTCATTCCCCAGATTGGTGTCCAATGTGAAGCAAGTTGGAGGATTTCTGGGATGGGCTATCCGACATGATCCCTGCGCGAGGAATTCTCGGAGAAGAATAAGCCTGTAGGCAGGTGAATAGTCCTCAGTCTGGCGGTTCATTGTGGCCCTGATTTGGAGGAGATCCTAAGGTCTCGATGATCGATTATTCCCGCTATTAGTTAGCGGAGTGAAGCTGGATGTGGTAATACTAATTGATACGAATAGGGATTCTTAGATGATTTTTTCTCTATTACAATCACTGTAATTATGACGACAACAAAATCTTCCTTTAAAAAATTTAAACAGCTTCAGCGATTATCGATAACAGTAAAGCTTTTATAGCCTGCTGATCGAGTTTATATTGTGAAAGTAAAATCGGAGGTGAAAACAAATGTGCTGTCATACCGGCGATAAACACGTCGCATGCCATGAGCATGATGGAAAGATGCATGAGCACGAACATGTTCACGACAAAGAGCATCATAATCACACCCATAAGTGCTGCCACAAACACTGAGAGCCAATTCTCTGGCTCTCAGAATTGAGCAGCATTAATGTCCTTATTTTTTGATTCTTCTACTCAATCACTTGATCTTTAACTTCTACCGGCAACCTGCTGTACCTAGACTGGAGGTAGCCGCCTACTGCCAGCCGCTCGGGATGATCTTATATGATCTGCCTGAATCTTTGGGCTGCTTATCGATATACAGATTAATAATACGATTTGAAATTACATTTCTCTAATTTAGTAGCAAAGTTTAAGTATAGTGTGATATCCTAAATCAGATCGGTGTACAGAGTATGAGAAGACTATTGCTAATAGCTGGTGCTGCTAATGCTATTTTCTCCGGCAGCAGTGAACGCTCATCAGATATTCGTCCGGCCCATATCCGGCTTTGTGAATATTAGGAGATACAGCCATACTGCCTGTGGCCGCCGGTCACAACACCTCCTCCACAGAGATGCCTGAGGGATTGACCAACCTGACCATAATCAGACAGGATGGCGAGGTGATCGATCATATTCTCGATGAAAAGATCGATACCATGGGCAACTGGCCCATCTTCAGCTTCGATGTCGAGCACCCGGGATTGTACGTCATAACCTCCTATAACGGCGGTGGAGCCTGGACTCACATCATCACCAATCCTCCGGCAACTGGATACTGGGAGGCTGGCACAGTGGATGAGATCGACTTTGACGCCATCAACAAGACCGGCTGGGCCAATGACTGGTATGTCGAGAGATCTTATCCCCTCCACACCTATGGCAAGTCATTCATAGCCGGTCCTGATTCTGATTACTCCATTGCCTCAAAGCCCGTGGGACAGATACTGGAGATCGTGCCCCTCACCAATATCACCGAGGTGGGCAACGGCGACTTCCAGTTCCAGGTTCTGTATCAGGGCCAGCCCTTCAGCGACATGGAGCTGATCGCTCAGAAGGTTGGCGATGATACGAAGATAAGAGGCATGACCGATGCAGAAGGAAAGGTGAGCCTCAACCTGTCCAGCACAGATGAGCTGAGCGAGTGGGTGGTTGTTGCCGATACCCTCATGGACACCCGGGTGGTGGAGGCCAAGGACGCACCTCAGCGGTGAGGACTCCAATGAGAAGACATTTGTAGGCCCCGTCTATCGGGCGACTGTGGTCCTGAGAACCGACTTTTAAAGCCCGGGGATTATTTCCTGGGCTTCATCCTCTTTTGGCCTTTTACCGTTTCCATTGGCTTTCTAGCGCTGGCCAAAAAGGGCATAATTGCCTGAGAATTCACGCCTAGATCCGGAGCATCTCTCTTATCGCCCCAATGGCCTCATCCTTCTTGAAGGGAATGGCCCCAGAATACAGTCCCTCCTCCTGCAGAGTCTTGAATAGATCGGCAAGGATGGGCACCTCCAGGTCCAGATCATCCATCAAATCCCTCCTGCTCATGATCTGATGAACACTACCCTCGGCCACGATGCTCTTATTGAGAAGAAGAACCCTGTCCGCCAGCAGAGCCACCAGGTTCACATCATGGGTGGCGGTGATGATGGCCGTTCCCTTTCTCTGCTGCTCTCGGATGAGGGAGACCATCTCCATCCTGGAGCGGGGATCCAGGTTCGAGGTGGGCTCATCCAGGACCAACACCTGAGGCCTCATGGAGAGGACGGTGGCAAAAGCGGCTCTCTTCCTCTGGCCGAAGCTCAGGTGGTGAGGCACCTTTGCCTCCAGGTCGGAGAGGCCAACGCATTGCAGTGCCCATTGCACCCTCTCATCCACCTCCTCTTGGGACAGGTCCATATTCGCCGGACCGAAGGCCACATCCTCATCCAGACTGGGCATGAAGAGCTGATCATCCGGATCCTGAAAGACCATTCCCACCTGGCTTCGGACCCATCTCAGGCTCTCATCGCTGATCTCTTTGTTCCGAATCCTGACCTTTCCCTGCCCTCTTAACAGTCCATTCAAGTGAAGCAGCAGTGTGGACTTGCCCGCTCCATTGGGCCCTAGCAGAGCCAGGGACTCTCCTTCTGCCAGGGAGAAGCTGACCCCATCCAGGGCACGCGTTCCATCAGAGTAGCTGTAGCTGAGATCCTCAACCTCTATGGCTTTTTCCAGATTCATCATACTACCTGCCAATCTCGCGATCAAATGAATATCCTTAGACAAACTGAATTAACAGAGCCGCTGCCACAACCGAAAATCCCTTGAGCAGATCGATGCCTTTGATCATCATCTTCCGGCCGGAGGGCAATCTTCCCTGGTAGCCACGAGAGAGCATGGCATTGAAGACATACTCCGATCGCTCATAGCTCCTGATGAGAAGCATTGCCACAGCCATCGCCATTATGCGGGCCGATCTGGTAGATGACCTCGTCTCGAATCCCTTGGAGGCAAGAGACCTTCTCATGGTCTGCAGATCTTCATTCAAGAGGAAGATATAGCGATAGGCGAATAGGAAGATCTGGGTGAGAGGACCGGGCATGCCAAGGCTCTTTAAGGCATTGATGTTCACATTGAATGGAGCTGTTCCCGCCATAATCAGGGCCAGGAGGGCGGCGGCAATTCCCCTGATCATAAACAGCAGTCCGAGATGCAGACCCTGGCGGCTGAATGTAATAGAGTGGTAGCTGAACAGAGTCTGCCCCTTCGACGGTAAAGGGAAGGATGACCAGCAAGGGCAGAAGAAATATGAAGGGCCACTTCATGAATCTCAGGACGTGGTGGAATGGAAGCCTTGATATCAGGACCAGTAGAATTGCTACTATTAGCCCTGCCAGAGCCTGGCTGACCTCTTCCGCGATGACAATGGAGACGATCAGCACAAAGAGGGAGATGAGCTTGATCCGCGTCTCCCAGCGGTGTAAAGGCGAATTAAGGTCTGAGTACCTCTCTGGGTTAAAGTTGCTCATGCTCGCCTCTGCTCACTGTCCGCTCTTGACTCACCATGCGCTCTTATCTTCCCCCGGCTTTTTATCTTTTCTTTCTGGTTATGAAGATCATGGCCAACCCTGCAGCTCCCAGCAGATAGCCAAGGCCTGCTGCCACTCGGAGGGGCCTTGAGACCTGCTCTTGTGCCTCCTTCTGCACCAGGTCCAGGTCGAGCTCTGCCCTGTGTCCGGTCGAGTAGCTCACAAATGTGAGATCTCCCGTTCCCTCGTCAGGCCGGACGACATAGGTGCCCTTATCGTTCGTCACCCCTTTTTCTATGGTCTCGCCCTCGCTCTGAACCTCGATCTCCACTCCTTGAGCCGGGGTTCCATCGTCATAAAGAGCGGTCACCTGAATCTCATTTACCTGATAGCCCATCATCATCCTGTGGCCGCAGGTAGGATGAACAGTCAGGAGGAGAAGGAAAACCAGGGCCAATAGGGCCTTCATCTCATCACCTGCTTTTTCCTGAGAGAGTATTGTTGATACTTATGAAGCCCTTCTCGGTATGTCCTCCTCCCTGGACCTCATAGCTCCAGTTTCCCGTTCCTTTTCCCGGAAGGGTGACGGTAAACCTTCCTGTGGCATCGGTGACGTTCTCGGCATAAAGCTCTCCCTCCTGATAGAGCCTCACCTCGGCATTGGCTGCCGGGCTGCCATCGTCATAGAAGACGAACAGGTCCACGGTTATCTGCTGGCCTACAAACATCCTGTGAGCACTGGCCGCTCCCGCCAGGAGCAGGGCGGCAATAATCAAAGCTGGTATCCACCTCATCTCAATTTACCTCCATAGTCCCTCTATTGCTATCCGCCAGCATCTCTGGCTTGACTTTTAAGAGAAATCCTGCTGCTCCTCCCACCACTGCTGTTTCTATGAGTATCACCGGCAAGTGAGCGCCTATCACCAGGAGCGATATCTCATTGAATGCCTCACCCAGAGTCAGCAGTTCCAGGGAGACCATTAGCACCGACGCCAGGACGGCCAGTCCCCCGGCAAGAGCACCGAAGACCGCCTCCAGGCGGGGGGACTCCAGGCCTCTTCTCTTCTCAAATAGCTGCCAGGCGAGCAAGGCGGGCACGCCGATGTTGAAGGCATTGACCCCCATCACGGTTAGGCCTCCATGCTGAAAGAAGACCGCCTGCAGTGTCAGGGCTACAAAGACACCGATAAAGGCCCTTCGTCCCAGCAGTATGCCAGCGAGACCGTTCATTATCAGGTGAACTGATGTGGGGCCCACAGGGAAGTGGACCAGGCTGGCCACGAACAGCGCGGCTGTGATCAATGAGATCTTGGGAATCTCCTCTATCTGTATGCTCTTCAAAGAGAGAACGAGCAGGATAAGTAGTGAAGAGGAATCCTGCCGCCAGCATGGTCGGGGGCAGGACGCCATCGGAGATATGGACCATTTATCGCCTCAGTCCTTTACCCAGATGGTGAGGTAAGCGGTGGGAGCGACCTCATCGTACTCGAGCTGGTCGCCTTTGTTGTAGTTCCCGGAAGGATCATCCTCAACTGCAGTCCAGGTTCCGCTCTCACAATGGTGGCCTCAAATGTCAGCACCCATAATCCTGCTCTTCCGGTGGCAAAGCGGATGACGCCGTCCTCGCTTTCCCCGGAGATCTCACTCTCCTGGGCATGCTGGACCACCAGGACGTCCTGAGGAGATCGGGTGATGACTGCGCTGTAGCTGCCGGGCACGGACTTGCCGTTCTAGAGGGCACGGGCCTTGAAGTCCTCACCGGATTCGAGCTGATAGGGATCGGTTTCGGGCACAATCTCCAGGCCTTTTCCGCTGGACCAGTCATAACCCTCGCCGGACTGGAAGGGCATGAGCACCCGGCCGTACTTCTCCACCAGGCTCTTCTTGCCCGCTGCTCCAAACCAGGAGGGATCGAAGAAGGTCGTCTCCATCTGCAGGTCCATGATGTAGCAGCCCGGCTCATCGAAGGCCACAGATCCCTTCAGCCCGTCCTGATAGGGCTCTAAAGATAGCTCGCTCTCGCTGCCATCTGGAGAGATCAGCCGGGCCAGGGGCAATGATTCTATCTGGGAATCGGCAGATCCTCCATGGCCATAAGCGATCCAGAATTCGGTTTCGGAGTCGGCCCCCAGGTCCTGGGGAAACTCGGCATAGAGAGAATGAGCTGTTGCAGAGGATATCATCAATCCCAACAGTATCAACAAAGCAATCGTCCTCATAATATCATATACCGAGATGTCCTTCAGTATTAAAAAACCTTTCCATATTAGAATTAAATCATATTCTTGAGAAAAAAAAGGGGAAAATGGTGGGGGCCTCACTTCCTCACATATACCATCATGTATGTGCTGTATCTGGTTGTATTGTAGGGTACCACGTCACCGACCTTGTAGTGGCCTGCGCTCTCCATTGTTGCGGTCCAGGTTGCCGGCTCGTTGATATCATAGCTGGCGCTGACCTGCCACAATCCACCCTGGCTGAAGTTGACCCTGAATGAGCCGTCACTTCCGGTGGACCCGGTTTGAGTGAGGGTCATGGCGCTATTGGGGAAGGCAGAGTAGGTGGCATTCACAGGCTGGCCGTTGTATTTGGCCAGGAAGGTCACATTCTCTTTTGCATGTATCGCATAGGGCGCTTTATCGGGATTGATGTCAAATGCGGTTCCTGTATCCCAGCTGGTTTTATTGCTCTCGTTTCCCACATTGATCACCATTTTGGCCACGCTATAGCCCAGCCTGGGGGTGCTGGGCCCGCTGCCATGCCAGGCGGGATCATAGACGGAGGGGGTTCGAGCGACAGCGAAGAGGTAGTCGCCAGGCAGGGAATAGGTCACGTTGCTACAGGCATAACCTATCCAGCCGTATCCTGGAAGCCAGTCGCCAGTATTTGTCTCCAGGTCTGTCAGGTCTGTCTTCTGACCATTCGGGGCCAGCAAAAAGGCTGATTCAATAGCTGGAGCGGTTATGCCAATTACATCATCGAGATGGCCATAGAGAGCATACAGAGTCTGGTTATCTCCCACATTTGCCTGATCCCGCGATTCCAGCCACACATTGTGGCCACTTGCATTCATGGTTGCCGCCCCAATCAGGAGCAGTAACACAAACAAAGCCTTCTTCATGGAATTCACCACTCCTTATCAGTCTTCTGTTGTTAAATACTTTTTGATTAGTAATAATATGTGTTAATTATGTTAGTATTGCTTCACGACATCCGGCTGCGGCTCGCCCGGCTTTATGCTGAACTTCATGGCGAATTGTGTCTGGTCGATATCTGGGAGTTCATCTTCATTTGCAGATTCCCCGGGTCTATCTCCTGGAAGCATTAACTTAATATTTTAAAATTTTGTATTACGAAAACCATTTATAGTATTATACCTTAGTATTAATGCCGAGTCGATACCAACACTCCATCTTTGCGAGTCTGGCATGCATCATATCGAGTATTGATCTACGTCCATGATCTTATGCATGCCTTTTAAACGCTCAATGGGTATCGAACTCTGCTCTCCTTTTTTTTCTGCCAGCGGCCCGGGATTTTGACCCATCCCTATTCATAGGATAGCACCGCTCTCCAGTATCACAGTCTCATGGGCCATGAAACGGATCACCTCAGGCCTATGGGAGATGAGAAGATATGTCAGCCCTAAATCCATCTGCAGGTCCCGGAGGAGATTCAGAATCTGGGCTTGGACCGATATGTCAAGAGCTGATGTTGGCTCGTCCAGGATGATGACTTTGGGCTCCAGGAGCAGCACCCGGCCCAGGGCTACCCTCTGGCACTGCCCTCCTGAGATCTGGGCCGGATAGCGGCAGAGGAGCTCATTGGACAAGTCCACCCTCTCCAGGATCTCGCAGGCTTTTTTCAGCCATTCTCTTTTTGGGATCTTGAGCAGGGAAAAGACCTCAAATATCGAGCGCCCGATGCTCTTCCTGGGGTTAAGTGATCCCTCTGGATCCTGAAAGACCATCTGCACTCCCCTCCTATAGGCGAGATACTCCCTTCCCCGCAGACTGCGGATATCCTCCTCCTGAAAGAGGACGCAACCGGAAGATGGCCTCTCCAGGCCGGCCAGGATGGTACCCAGAGTGGTCTTGCCGCTGCCGGAGGCTCCCATCAATCCCAGGGTCCTGCCCTCCTCCATCTCCAGGGATATGTTCTGGATGATTTGATGCTGCTTTTTAAAGATCAGTCCGGATTCATAGCTCTTGCTGACATTCACAGCCTTCAGTATTGCCAGCATCTCACCTCCCTGGCCAGCTCATCCTCTCTCCCATTCATTTGAATCATCTTTGGCCGTCCTCTGCACCTCTCCTCTTCTCTCGAACAGCGAGGATGGAACCTGCAGCCTTTGGGCGGCTCGATCATGGAGGGCGAGCTTCCCGGTATGGGCTGAAAGCCCTTCTCCGGAAGACAGTTAAAGAGAGCCTTCGTATAAGGATGAAGGGGTCTCTTGAAGATCTCCCGGCAGCGGCCAGTCTCCACAATTTCCCCGCAGTACATCACCGCCATCCGGTCAGAGATATCCCTTGCCAGCATGAGGTCGTGGGTGATGAGCAAAAGAGAGGCTCCTATCTCATCTTTGACCCTGGCCAGCTCGCCCATGACCTCTGTGGCCAGGGAAGCGTCCAGTCCTTTGCTGGGCTCGTCTGCAATTATTATCTTTGGGGAGAGCATCATGGATGTGGCGATCATCACCCTCTGATTCATGCCCCCTGATAGCTGAAATGGATACATCCTGCCAATCCCTCTTGCTCCCAGGCCCAGTCTGCGGAGCATATTCACAGCCATGCGAACAGATCGATCTCTTGGGTGGCTCTCATGGATTTCCAGCGGCTCTGCTATCTGCTCGGCCACCGGGATGATGGGATTTAGAGCCAAAGAAGGATTTTGAAACACCATGGCGATCTCCCTGCCCCTGATGCGGGCCATCTCCCTCTCGCTGAAAAGGAGAAGGTCCCTTCCCCGGAAGATGGCCCGGCCCTCTACAGAGGCATTGCCGGGAAGAAGCTGCATTATGGCGCTTGCAACCACCGATTTGCCGCAGCCCGTCTCCCCCACCATAGCCAGTGTCTCTCCCTCTTGCAGCTCGAAGCATACATCCTGCGCTGCTTGGACCTGGCCCATGGCGGTCTTGAAGCTGACTGATAGTCCATCGACCTTAAGGAGCGGATCTCGGTTATGCGGAGAGGGATGAGATACGATCATTCCAGCCTCAGAGTCGCTTCATCATTCTCTTCCAGGACAAAGCCCACTAGGACCACAGATAGCACAAATAGAGTTATGCACAGACCGGGAAACAGGTACCACCACCAGTAGCCGTTTATGAATCCTCCCCGGCTGAAGGCGAAGTTGATCATCATACCCCAACTTTTCATGGAGGAATCTCCCAGGCCCAGGAAGGATATGGAGGCTTCGGCAATCATGGCCGAGGCTATGGAGAGCATGAACTTGGGCATCACCACATGGGAGATGTTGGGAAGCAAATCCGATAGGATGATATTCAAGTGGGAGAAGCCCAGGGATCTCTTGGCCTGCACATAGCCCATTTCCCTGATCTGCAGGGCCTTTGAGCGCACAACTCTCGCTGTAGAGGTCCACCATAAAGCCCCCATGAGGAGAGCCACCAGCCAGAAGCTGGGACGGAGGTACGCGGCCAGGACGATGATCAGAGGGATTTGAGGGATCATGAGAAATATGTCGACAACTCCCATCAGAATCTCGTCCAATGTGCCTTTGAAGTAGCCGGAGAGCAGCCCCACCGCCGTGCCGATGATCGTCGCCATCAAAGCCGCTCCGAATCCCACAAAAAGAGAGACCCGAGAGCCATAGATCAGCTCTGAAAATATGTCATGCCCCATATCGTTCGTCCCCAGGAGATGATTCAAGCTCGGTCCAAGGTAAGGCTCAAACCTCATCCAGGGGTCATGGGGGGCCAATAGAGGAGAGAAGGCAGCCATGAGCAGGAAGGCTAAAAATAGGGCTAAGCCAAGGCTGCTGGCCCTGCCCGCCCCAAGCCCTCTCCACGGCCTTTCAGGAGGAGCCTTCCGGGAGCAGCACTTTTCGCATTCCTCTTCTCTGATGATCGCCATCGGGCCACAGGTGGCTGGATCAGCATTCAGGCCAGGCATTACTGCCACCTCACCCTGGGGTCCAGACGGCTGTAGAGTAGATCGGCCAGCAGATTGGCAGAAACCACCATGATGGTGATGATCAGAAACGATCCCTGCAGGACCGGATAGTCCCGGGAGAGCAGAGCATCATAGATGAGGCTTCCCATTCCGTTCATGGAGAACACGATCTCGATGAATAGCGCCCCGCTCAGGATGAAGCCGAAGTCCAAAGCGAGGAGGGTGATGATGGGGAGGATGGCATTTCTGAAGACATGACGAAACAGGATCTCTTTATCATAGAGCCCTTTGGCCCGGGCGAAAGAGGCGTAATGGCAGCTTTTCTCCTGCAGGACACTTCCTCTCATGATCATATAGTTCCTGGATAGAGCGAACAGGGTCATCATCAGGGCGGGCAGAAAGAGATGATGGGCAATATCCTGGATCGACCCGGTGGAATAGAATCCTTTCAAGGGGAAGAGCCCCAGCTGAAAGGCAAAGATGTAGAGGACGACAAGGGAGAGGAGATAGGGTGGAGTGCAGTAGATGGCCAGAAAGAGGGTCGTCTGGGCCCTCTGGCTGCGGCTGCTCTTTCTCCAGCCGGCAAGAGCACCCAGAATCGTCCCCAAAACGGCTCCTATGATCAGGGGTGGTACCGCCAATAGCAGCGTCCACTTCATGCGATCGAATATGAGCTCAGATACCGATCTGTGCAGATGAAAGGAGTAGCCCAGTTCCAGCCTCAGGAGGCTTCCCCAGTATTCCAGATATTGATGAGATATGGGCTGATCCAGGCCCATCTTAAGCCGCAGCTCCTGGGCGCTGCTGTCGGTCAATATCACGTCCTCCCCCAGGAGGTTGGTGAGAGGATCGCCGGGCAGCAACCTGGGAATGGCGAAGTTCAAAGAGGCGATTAAAAAGAGGGCTAGAATGTACCGGATCGCTTTTTTTCCTGCCAGAGACATTTTTGCTGAAACCTTCTATCTCATCAGATAAAGCAATGCATCTTTGGTCGAGAAGGAGGCCCACAATCCGTCATCCCTCTCCTCCAGCCGCCCTTGCGCACGCAGGTGATCGGCGATCTCCTCCGAACTCCTAATGCTGAAACGATACTGTCTATTCACCATCTGCAGGGGAAGTTGATAGTCTCTGGGGAACAGTATCACATCGACCTGATGGCCCATATCTTTGAGGATATTGTAGAGGCAGAGGTAGTCTGCCTGGGGCCTGGGACCGTAGGCGAATTCGCTCAATGAGTCCGGGTGGCTGGCTCGAAAGACGATGAAGATGCCCTCTCGGGCGACATGAATCATCCTGGCCAGAAAACCCTCTATCTCCTCGTCGAAGAGGCTGTAGGCGGCAAGAGCGTAGTCCACTTCAGGCCGGATGCTCTTCTCTATCGGATCAATTTCAGGACGATAGGAACCGCCGCTCCTGCAGTTGAACTTCCTTTCGATCAGCTTGCTGATCTCTCCCGGCTTTGCCTCCCTCCATTCCTTCTCGATCACGGCGATGTTTGTCAGGCCCTCCTCTCTGGCCTTGCCGATCAGAACCTGCAGCTGGTATGCCGATGGATCTAGGGCCACAGTTGCACCGGTCAGATGAGAGAGGGGAATGGCAAAGGCTCCAGTGCCCGCTCCGATGTCCAGGAGGGTGGAGCCAGATCTGATGAAGGAGGAGATCCTTTTCAGGACCTCCCCCGGATAGCCGGAGTGCTTGAGAGCCTGGTCATAGATCCCGTATCCCCTCCAGAATTGATCATTGGAGATCTTCTCCGCCCGGAGATCATGCAGGTAGCTGGTCTCTCTGATAAAGCTCCTCCACTGGTCCGTCCACAGAGCTCATCAGGCCCTCTTCACAGATAGGAAGTTGTCCACATTGAATATTCCATAGAGTGGATCGGAAATCCAGCCGGTGAACTCCTTGTTGTAAGGGGTAACCACCAGGTTCCAGTAAAGGGGAATGCCGGGAAGGTTCTGTGCATAGTAGTCCTGCAGCTCTTGGGCAAGGGACTCAAGCTGATCTTGGTCAGCTGCTGCCAGAATATCATCGCACAGCCCCTGGAACTTCTGGTCGTCCAGCACATGCAATACCCCTTCTCCCGTCCTGCGGGAGTCGAAGTAGCCAGTTCCCCAGCTGGCATGCATGAGCATTCCCCAGGGAGTGCTCCTGGTTACAGTCAGATCGTACTCCCCTTCGTCTTTCTGCTTGATCCAGGTACTGGAGTCCACGTTCTTGATCTCGCTTTCGATTCCCAGGTCCCTGAGATAATCAACTACAAGCTCAGTCATCCTCTGGTAGTCGGTCCTGGTGAGAATGGTCAATTTGATATCCTCGCCATCCTTGCCATCCAAGATGCCGTTTCCATTGGTGTCCTTGTAGCCTGCATCCTCTAAAATGGCCCTGGCCTGGGACGGGTCATACTCCAGCTTATTGGTCTCCTTGAAGTTATCCATGCTGGGAGGCACGAATCCCGCATTGGGAACCTGTCCGTAACCCAGGGCATCGAGCCTCAGCATCTCGCCGTAGTTCAAAGCATAAGATAGGGCCTGCCTGAAGCTGATATCGGACATAGGCTCTCGCTTGAGGTTCATTCCCAAGAATATCAGGCCGATGTTGTCCTTCTCCACGAAATCGAAGTCGCCCGTGTCTTTGAGCTTTTTCAAGCTGGTATACGGATATGTCCCTGCGTATTTGTAGTAAGCATCGACCTCTCCCTTCTCCAGGGCCAGGGATAGGACATCCATGTTGGAATAGGTGTGAATCTCTATGGAATCGAAATTGGGTGCCGTGCCATTCCAATAAGGATTCCTCTGGAAGTAGATTATTCCTGCACCAAGATCGGTTTTGGTGATAAAGAATGGCCCGAAGCCCACAATCTCCCCTTCATTGATGTATTCCATTGGGTCTTCTACATCCTGCCAGATGTGCTTGGCCAGGAGGGGATAGGTGGCGAACTCCAGGCTCAATCGAGAGTAGGGCTTTGTCAGCCTGAAGACAACCAGGTCCTCACCTTCAAGAGATATATCCTCCACGATATCCTTCATCCAGCCTGCTGCTGGATATCTCTCTTGGAGGTAGTTGAATGTGAACTGCACGTCTTCAGGGGTGAGCCTATTTCCATCGCTCCAGTACAGGTCGTCTCTGATGATAAAGCTCCAGGTCTTGCCGTCCTCTGAGACCTCGCACCTCTCAGCCGCAAGGCCCTGGATGCTTCCATCGGCTGCCATCTTCATCAATGTCGGATTGGAGAGATGGGAAAAGACGCCCATGTTGCTGTCTCCGTGGATGCTGGCAGACTTCACCACATTGGGAGTGCCAATCTTCAGAACCGCTCCGCTCGCCTCCTCTGCCGTCAGGCAGGCTGAGCCCAGCACGAGAAGGGAGAAGATGAGAGCAGATACCAACTTGCGCATAGATTGTCTCATAAATTTTCCACCTTTTTTGCTACTAATAATGGCAATTATTATATGAAATTTGCGAGTCTTCTGAAAAATATGCAATTATCTTATATTCAGAGACCGGTCTTGTCATTAAATTCTCCCTTTTGAAGGCCTATTCCAATAAGCTTATTACTATGTAATACCATATTTGCAATTGCGATAAAGATGGAACAGGATCTGATGAGGATAGGCATCTCATTGCCAGAGAGTCTTCTCAACAAGTTCGATGAGATAATAATGAATAGGGGCTACTCCTCCCGTTCCGAGGGCGTCAGGGATGCCATCAGAAATTATATAGTCAATTTCGAATGGATGAGCGACGTGGAAGGGGAGAGGGTGGGTGTGATCACCATCGTTTACGACCACTCTCAAAGAGGTCTGGAGGATAACCTCACTGAGATTCAGCACGATTTCGGCAGCACAATTCAGTCCAGCTTGCATGTTCACCTGGACCAGGACATATGCCTGGAGGTTGTGGTTCTCCGAGGGCAGGGTCCTGATGTGAGGAGAGCGGCAGAGAGGATGATGGCCCTTAAGGGAGTAAAGCATGTAAAATTGACCACCACCTCCCTGGGAAGAGAGCTTTAGACAGAACTGCACATCTCATATAGGATGAATCCATATCCTCAAAGGACCGATTTGCCGGGGGATTATACAATCAAAGCCTCTTTCATCTTCATTCTGATAGCCCTGACCCAATCCATGTGCTATATGGGCTCATGCAGCGACGAGTATACCGCCGAGTACTGGCTGCAAAAGGGGGATGAGTTCCTGATGAACTCCTCCTTTGATATCGCCCTGGACTGCTATAACAAATCCCTTGAGCTGGATGGCAGCAATGCCTCCGCCTGGATAAAGAAGGGACAGGCCTTGACCGGCCTGGGAAGGCACTCTGATGCGCTCTTTGCTTATAGCGAATCCATTCGCCTCAATCCCCAGCAGGCCTTTACCTGGTACAGCAAGGGGCTGGCCCTGGCCAATCTGGGCCGGTACAATGAGTCAACTGTCGCTTTTGACGAATCAATCGATATCCAACCGGAGGTTGCCCTATCCTGGTTCAGCAAAGGTATCAGCCTCGCCAATATGGGATCTTTCAATGAATCCCTGCAGGCCCTGGACAGAGCCGCTTCCCTGGATGGAAATCTATCTGGCGTCTGGCTCAACCGGGGCCTGGTCCTGGCGGAGCTGGACCGGGGGAACGAGTCCATAGACTCCTTCCGAAAAGCGGTGTATCTGGCCAGCAGCAGTGAGGAAGCCTGGCTGAACCTGGGGATGGCTCTGTATAGCCGGGGAGACTACAGCGATGCCTTTGCCGCTTATGATAATCTCACCCAGTTGAATCCGATAAATGCCGATGCCTGGGTCAAGAAGGGTGAAGTCCTCCTCATCCTGGGGAGGGCGGCAGAATCCAGTGAGGCTTTCGATAGGGCCTCCAAGATCGAACCCTTCGATGCCGAAGCCTGGTATGGCAGGGCACTGACTTTACGCCTTTCCGGCAGATATAACGAATCCATCGCTGCCTATAACCGAACAGTTGAGCTGGAGCCAAAGAACGCTGAGGCCTGGAACGGCCTGGCGATCAGCTATGTGCAGATGAAAAGGTACAACGAATCCTTAGAGAGGTTTGATAAGGCTATTGAAATCGATCCCGATGAGATCGGATTTCAGTACAACAAGGCCCTGGCCTTAAACAAGCTGGGAGATTACCGCCAGGAGGCTGCCGTTCTGAACATGACTGTGCAGCTTCATCCTGAATGCGCCGTCTGCTGGAACAACCTGGGATTGGCTTTTGCCAGACAGGAATTGTATAGCAGCGCCATTGAGGCTTACGACAGAGCCATCGGGCTGAACTCCAGCTACATGGAGCCCTGGAACAACCGGGGGATAGCTCAGGTGCTTGGATCCGAGGACATTGCCGGGGCCCTGGAAAGCTTTGACCGGGCCATCGAGATCAATCCCAGCTCCCTGGAGGCCTGGACGAACAAAGCCAATGCCCTGGAACTGGCCGGTCGGGCGACAGAAGCCCAGGAAGCGCGGGAGAGGGCCCAGATGCTGGCCTAGCAGGGTTGAGGGCAGATGAGGGCGACAAGCCGCTCTTGTCCCGCTCCGGCAGCTTTCCCACATCGACCTCATCTAAACTAAAAAGATAAATCCTTCATCAGGGCTTGTACCGGTACTCTTCTGTCGGGAACTGAGCGCGAGTGGTGTTCCACTCCGGCTTCATGGAGGAGATGGATTTCTCCCGGCAGGTGCAGTCGAAGATTCCCTTCCAGCCAGCGTACTGTTTATCGAAGTCATAGGAGGGAAGGTCGAAGAATCCGCCTGAGCAGCAGGGGAGCCAGTCCACCTGAGAGCTCTCTTTGCTCTTGGTTATCTCCAGTTTCATCGTCTTTTGCACCTGGAAGTCGCCGATGTAGTCGTTGTCCACCTCGATTATGGGGTCAAACGTCTTCGGCTGGCTCTTTTCCTTGGGGCTCAACAGCAATTCGCCGATGTGCAGGGTACCCTGAGTCATATCATCATCGATCTTCATGCTTAAAATGCCCTTGCCATCTGCTTTGTCTGTGGGTCCGGTGCAGTTGATCTCTACAGCGATGTCCCCTTTCAGAGCATGGGCATACTCCACCTGGCGGTGCATTGATGCCGACTCCTGATAGCTCTTGGCCTCGGTCTTATCCTTGATAAGAGAGTTGTACTCAATGGGATGATTGGCATACCAGCCGGTGCCATAGGCAAATGCGGTGGGTGACTGGATATTATCATACTGCCTGGTGTAGGTGACAATGCTATTGGCCCCTTTTGAGGCTTTCTTCATTGTGCCATCGTAATCCAGGTAATAATAGCAGGAGCTGTCAGTTGTCTTTTGCTCGGAGTTCAGTATATCGGCCATGTCCACATTTCCGCTGCCGTGGTAGTACTCCAGCAGGGAAAGGTTATTCGTGTTTACGCTTTTGTATTCCACAGCAAAACCCTGCCCTGTGACATCGTCGGTCATCTCATGCTTGTACTTGATCGCTTCCCTTCCCGGATTCATATCATATTTTCCCGCCCCGGAAATGCCGGCGATCAGTAGTAAAAAAATTAGCACTAACCCTATCTTAACCAATACTTTTCTCGTATAAATCCCTCCGTTATTCGCCTATATTAGCGAATGTAATCATGTCTATTCATATTTAGCCTTTTTTTTGTGTGAATAAATCCAGGCATGTAATAGTGGTTGTGTACAAGTGATAAAAATATTTTGCTATTGCTAATCTTGCTCTATATAGAAGAATATACTGCATTACTCCATATCTCGCTCAAAACTGTACTCGAAGAGAGAAATACCGTCAAATAAATTTACGAAAAATCCCGCACGGAGTCGATATAAATTAGACTTTAGTTTTATTATTTACTGGCTCACCGGCGGAGGCCCTCTACTTTTCCTGGAGAGAAAAATCGGTTATATTAAGAAACCAATAGCCTTCCCTCAATACGGGATCGGTTTTCGATATTACTATCTTTTTCTTGAATATCGGGCCGTCGGTGACAATGGTATGAAACTCCCCGTTCTCGCCGCACGGATCTATGGATCCATCCCCGTCCCTTAAATCCTGCAGGAATCCGCGGTCAATTTTTCTGCCCAGCCACTCTTTGCCCAGCAGTCCATCTTTGGCACTGACCACAAGTACCTCAAATCCTGAATCTATGATCTCCTTTAGGATATTGCTGGAATCCCCTTTCCAGAGGGGCAAGAGAAGCATAAGATTCAGATCCATGCAGATCCTGTCCACCAGATTCTTATGGGTCTGGATGTGCCCAAAGACTGCGCCATCGACCTTTTCCCCTCGGGCTCGAAGCTCCAGAACCGCCCTCTTGAACTCCTGTTCATAAGAGGTGAAGTCCTTCTGGATAAGGGGAATTCCAATTGCCTCCGATTGCGCCCTGATCAGGTCCGGATTGATATCATGCGATCCGATCTTTGATATGTTCCTGAAGTTGAGAAGATAAGTGATCCGCCATCCTTCCTGCATCGCTTTATAGCAGGAGTAGCACCCATCCTTTCCTCCCGTCCAGGAGACGACCGCATTCCCCAAATCCGATTCTTTCGACCTCATGGCGTCTTCCATCCAATTCATCTCCCTAATCATATCCGTCCAGAGAAAAAGAATAGGCATGCAGACAGGTCATATAGACCGGATCTGCAGGCCGTTCAGATTATATTTCCCTTATTTACTTGATTATTCCCTTCTGCATCAGGACAAATGGCGTCCTCTTGGAGTCGTCCCAGTTGTCGGTGTCGGCATGGTATCCGTCTCTTATCCATACCTCGATCATGTATATGCCGGCCTTTGCCTTGCTCGTTTCCCAGGTCCAGACATCGTTTGTAGTCCAGTCGGTCATGGGCTCCCACTGCTCTTCTGTAGATGGCCCTTTGAGGACATAGCGGTATAGGACCGTATCCCTGTCCCTGTCTGTCGCCTTTGCCGTCCAGGTTACTGTCACACCCTTATCCTGCGGGCTCTGTTTATCTGATTTCATGCTGACCAGAGTTGGTTTGGAGTTGGATTTCGAGCTGCCGGCAATGCCTGCATTCTCGCTTATGGCGTATTCAGCGCCCAGATGGCTGTCATGTCCCCAGGGGGGTTCATGTCGCCCATCTCTGATTCGCATATCGATTACATTAACTCCAATGTCCGCTGTGCTTGTAGCCCAGACCCAGGTATTGTTCTTGCTCCAGGTGGTCATAGGCATCCAGGTGTTTCCAGTCATCGGCCCGTTCAGCCAGAACTGATAGAGCAGCTCATCGCCCTCTGAATCAAATGCGTCCCCAGTCCAGACCACTGTTGAGCCTGCAGTCTGTGGAGCTTCCTGATCTGGAGTCAGGCCTTTGACCACTGGTGCCTGGTTCATGGCGTCTGCTACCGCAGTTGTGATAGGCTGTGAGGTCTCCGGGCTCCTGGCAAATATCAGGTCTCTGGTGGTTATAGCCTGAGCTGAGCTGAAAATTAATGCTATCAGCAAAGCCGATATAAGAAAAACCTTACGGTAATTCCTCTCCTTCGCATAATTCACGTTTAAATCCCCCTGTTATGCTCTCAGTCCTTTAT
This sequence comes from Methanotrichaceae archaeon, assembly GCA_963813075.1. Classification (GTDB taxonomy): domain Archaea; phylum Halobacteriota; class Methanosarcinia; order Methanotrichales; family Methanotrichaceae; genus Methanothrix. The sequence continues at coordinate 186,391 of CAWEXU010000030.1, read as the reverse complement.
ACATATCATTATAGTTAAATTTTTCTGATAATAGAGAGCTTTATCTTTTTTTGCATCTTAAATATATCCTGTATCCCAAAAGATCAAGCCAGGGGCATGCCGGGATAACCTTTTTCTCTAAAAATCTGGAGATGCGCTCCTGCAGATAGGCTGGGTCGACCACCGGCCTGTATCGGCTCATGAATAAGTAGCCCTGGCAGAGCTTGTAGTCAAACCCCAGATGCTCCTCAATCCGAAAACCGGCATTATCCAGATGATCTTTGAATTCGGAAAAAGAGAGATACTCAGGCGGTTCTATTCTCTCCTGGAAGAGGTGTCTTCTCACCAGGGTGTAATGGGAGAGGCGGTTGAAGAAGTCCACCACCAGGACGCCACCCGGGCAAAGGACGCGGTTGAACTCCTGCAATGCCATTTGCATAGAGCGGGTTGAGGATAGGCAGGTTAAAACTCCGCTGCTTACAATCCAGTCGAACGACTTATCCTGAAAGGGCAGTGAGGTTACGCTTCCCCGAAGAAATGCTGCCCTGGGGTGGTGCGAAGCCCGGAATTTGGCCCGGCCGAGCATATTATTAGAGAAGTCCATGCCGATGAGCCTGGCTTCACTGCTTCTTATCGTCTCCCTCTCAAGGGCCCTTATGAGCAGGTTTCCGTTGCCGCAGCCTGCATCCAGGACCACTCCCTTCGAACCGGAGAAGCAGAAGGAAGCTGCCTTCTCCTCGAACTCTCTCTGCAGGCTTAAAATGAACTCCGGAGTATCATCGGGCAGATCCCGCGCTATCTTGAGGTCGCAGTCGTCTCCTTCCCTCTTCTGCTGCTCCCAGAAGGCCAGCTCTTCTCTGTCCAGGCATAAGGACTCTTTTGGCATCTTCCCTTTCATAGAGCCACTCGAACTATCCTATCCGGAAGCCTTTTCAATCTCAATTGTATTTCAATCCAGCCACTTGTAGCCAGGATCTTTCAGGCGGTTGAAGTTTCGAATGAGATCGGCAGCATCCCTGCGGTTGATCTGCGCGTCCATCATCCTGGAAGATACATGCCTTATGGCCGCTTTTTGCGCCCGGATCTCGTCGCTATCCTCCGGCTGGGAGCCCAGGCCAAAGCTCTGGAAGAGGTGCTCTTTCTCGTCCATATGAGCGCTCTTTCCCCACCTTCCGAACATCTCAGCGGCGCGATCGAGGAGGTCCTGGTCGAACATCTTGGGGAATACATATCCTTCAATCTGCTTTAGGAATACCTCTTTATTCATGATTACCACCCATTAGCCATATTGTTATTAGATATCCATGATATAAGTAGATTGGAGCTGGTTGTCGCTGCAGCCCCCTTACCAGAACTCGCTCTTCCTGCGCATGAACAGATAGACGAAGAATGGCACCCCGAGGAAAGCGGTCATTATCCCCACCGGCAGAATCACGGGAGCGAGAATGGTCCTGGCCAGGGTATCTGCGCCTAAGAGCAGCAGCGCCCCCACCAGAGCGGAGGCGGGGAGGAGGAACCTGTGGTCTCCTCCAATTGCCATCCGGGTTATGTGGGGTGCGACCAGGCCGATGAAGCCTATGGTGCCGGTAAAGCATATCACCGAGGCGGTTATGAGAGAGACCAGCATCATAGAAATCACTCTTGTCCTCTCCACATTCACTCCCAGGCTCTTGGCGGTCTCATCCCCTGCCCCCATGGCATTGATATCCCAGGACTTGATGAGAAGATAGGGAAAGCAGATGGCAATGACTGCGCTCACTATCCAGACCTTATCCCAGGAGGAGCGGCCCAGCGAGCCCATCGACCAGAAGACCACCTCCTGCACCTGATCGGCATGGCCGACATACTGCAGAAACGAGGTCATGGCCCCGAAGAGGTAGGATATGGCGATTCCTGCCAGGATCATGGTCTCCGGTGTGATCCCTTTGTATTTTGCCAGTCCGTAAACCGCTCCCGCAGCGAGAAGGGTGAATACGAAAGCATTGCTGATGATCAGCCATTCCCCGCCCACGAATCCCGCTCCCATGATTATGGCCATCGCCGCGCCAAATGCCGCGGCAGAGGAGATGCCCAGGGTGAAGGGGCTGGCCAGGGGGTTTTTGAGGATGCCCTGCATCACCGCTCCCGCGATGGCCAGGCCGATTCCTCCCACGATTGCCAGGAGAATTCTGTGCAGCCTCAGTCCCCAGACGATGGTGTCCGCAAACCAGGTGGTCTGGAAATGCTGGGGAAAGAACTTCGCCAGGATGGTGGAGTAAACATTCAAGACGCTGATATCCGCCGAACCCCTTGTGGCGGCATAGCCTGCCAGCAGGACAATGCCCAGAACAAGAGCGGCTAAAAAGAGCATCTTCCTGCCGATGAACCTCTGGTACTCCGCCCTCAACTCCAGAGCGGGGGTCGCCCTGGGCTGAGCCTTCCGATCTGTGTAAGCCTTTTCCACTGGTTGGGGTGCGGACAATAGCCTCATGCCTCCGGATAAGAGATGACTGCTCTATTTATAGAAGCGACCCTGGGTCCCCGCAGCAAACCATAGCCATTCAGATGAGACGGTCTGAGGTTAGGGACGATGATGATATCTGCCCAAGGAGAGATTCTGTCGGTCTCATTTTTTCCTGGGCAAAACTGCCGGGCAGATCTTATCGTGGTTTGCACCTTGGTTATGAGCGGATGCTCGCCTGAGCAGAATTGATTATGGTTATATGCCACCAATTCTGCCAGGAGAACATCCTGGGAAGGGACACTTGCTAATTGCTTTCTATCCTGCTAAGTTCTCAATCTCCGGATAGACCAGTGTTCTTCCATCCGGGTATTCAAGCCCCAGCCGTTCCAGGTACTCTCTGTGAATTTTCACTGGATCCAAGTCGACCTCAGGATGGAGCAATTTAGCCACGTAGGTCGCGCCCACCGCCTGGTCCAGGCCGTTTAGCACATCCCAGTCCATGATATACACCCGGTCGGACTTGACGGCATCAATTCCCTCTGCTCCTGGTCTTGCCATCAGTTCATTCCTGATCGACTCAAGCTTTACGGTATCTGTAGAAGGTTCTGCCTGCCAGCCGATCTGGGTCTGGCCGGAGGACTGAGTCTGTCTTCGGATAATTGTCTCTGGATTCTCGCTGACCACCCATTCCCAGCCAACCTTGGGGTACTCGTCACTCAGGCTTCTGGCGATGTTCGAGCCCCTGGCCGCAGATAATACCTGGTCAAATCCAGAGCCTGGACCGAGAGTGGCAAGTTCTGCTGTGGAGCTCCACTCCACATAGACCCTGGGCATATTGAGCCCCTGTACTTCGTCCTTTATGGAATCCATCTTTTCGTTATGCCAGCGGATGAAATCGGAAGCCTCCTCTTCTTTGCCCAGTATCAGGCCGAGGAGTTCAATTTCTCCGGTCATATCCTCCGGCTTGGTGAAATCCAGGGCCAGGGCATTGATGTTCCCGAAGGGCTTGAGGCCCTCTTCCACCGCGGTTATGCCATAGCTCTTTCCCGGATAGCTGTATCCGATGACCACGATATCAGGCACAATGGCATCCTTACCTTCGCTAGCTATCTCTCCGATCATTTCATAGTCAATGGCATTCCATTTCCCAACACTCTGCTTGTCTTTGAGATCCGGGAAGTAGTAGCCCTTACTCTTTACCAGCTCCGAGACGCCAACCACCTTATCCGCAGCGCCAAGCATGGACACCGCCTCAGCGGCATCCATGTTAAGGACGATTATCCTTTCTGCAGGCATGGTGAAGGTGACCTCTCTCTCTGCAGAGTCGGTGATGGTCAGGGGGTATTCAGCCGCTCCACATGTCGATGTTAGTAGCAATATTACTATCAGGCCAAGAGCGGCATGCGCGGAAAACAGTGGTAATTTCATATCTATTCCTCTCATAAACTGTAGTTATTAAGACTAGACTAAGTATAAATCATTTTTGTTAATAATTCTGTATCAATGATAATGGCCCCGCCAGCTTTACATTTGCATGGTAGGTGATTGCATCTTATTGATGAAAAAAAGAGTTGCGCCGCTTTTTTTCGGCGCATCCTGATGGTCTATTAATTCAGGGCTTTATACGCAGGGCAGCCAATCAACACTGACTGCGCCGCAGGTGGAGTTGCCCCAGAGCTGGATGAACTTCTCAATGGAGAAGACGCCAGTCAGGTCCTCGACCGATCGGCCGTACTCCGCATGTCTGCCCTTCAGAGCGCTGCTGCCCTGTGGATCTCTGGAGATCCAGCCGATATGGGCCACGCCTATCACATTGCTGTTGATGTTGGCCTCAAGGACGCCATTGCAGCAGGGTGTCTCGGTCTGGGCATTGTAGCCTCGGGTTTTGACCTCGGTTGTCTTCTGCAGGTGCTCGGCATGAGTGTACATCTCGGTCATAACCGCTCCTATCTTGTAGTTCTGCACACACAGCTTGTCCACCCATTTCTGGTCGTAGGTGCCGGTCTGATAAGAGACTGGCATGTACTCCAGCTCCTGCTCCGAGGTGAAGTTGATGTAGTCCATGGGATAGCCGTTCGTCCACGCGCAATCCGAGTCTGCTGGCTGCCTCTCCGCCTCCAGCTCTATCCGGGAGGTGATGACATTTCCTGAGCCGGACTGCTTCTCCACCAGCTTCTGGCCCTCATAGCCAGGCTGGGTGGAGATGACCATCTCCAGACTTCTGTACCCCACTCCTTTTACAGACGATTTCTCGTACATGTAATTGGCAGCGCCTGCCATGCCTATCAGGGCCATGGCGATGACCGCTAAAATAATCAATTCTCTTTTCAATCCACACTACCTCCTTTTCGGAAAGATCGCTCTACTAAGAACCCTAGCACCCGTTATAAGCTTCTCTGCAGTCTATTTCAAGGTTTTGGCCGAAATATTCAAGTCGCAAAATGCAAATTTTAGAAAAAAAGAAAAAAGAGGCTCATGCCTTCTGAGCGAAATTATTCAATCTATTTACGAAGTTGTGGCATGAGTTGCTCGTGCAGGGGCTGGCAGCAGGCAGGCTCCTGGAGGTGTTGGCGGGTGTAGCTATACCCTGGCAGTCGCCATCCTGGCAGGCGGGCTCAGATTCGGCGTTATTGCGGAAGAGAATCCTCCTGTTGATCTCAAAGGATCCGAAGTACTCTTCAAGCTCTTTCAGACTCTTCTGGCCGGGAATCGACTGTTTGGCATCTATGAGGTAATATCCGGTGAAGTTGTCCATCGTCTTGAACTCCGCCGTCTTTTTCAGCGATCCAGTCTGATGTAATGTGAAATCCTGGCTCTTGAACTCCATCTGTTGCAGATCATAGGTCTCCCGGACCTTGGATCCGACGCCGCCAAATATGGCCGAGCTCTTGAAGCTCTCCGTTCCCACAAGCGCGTCCCCGCTGGCCACGGCATTGTAGTTGTCAACAGCATCCTGTTCGACGAAGTTGGCGTTCTTTCCTCTTGCTTCATCCACCATGTACTCGTTCTTGACCAGGGCATCCACGCTGCCGCTGAATATCACATCCTTGGTGGACTTGATCCCCGATTCCATGGACCTGAGGTCTTTGGTCATCTGGAACTGGCCTGAGCCACTGATTGCGGTCTCTGAAGCATAATCGAATGCTTGCACCCGGAACGACGCATCTTTAGAGGCAGAGGTGCGGCATTTTGCCGAGGCCTCGACTGCAAACCTGTACTTGCCTGCGATTGCATTGGCATCCGGCTTCACAGCCAGATCCTGGGAGCGGGTCCCTCCTGCCGGGATATTCAAGGAGGTCCTGGTCCAGCCAAACCAATCCAGTGCGCAGTCCATCGGCTTGACGCACACTTCCACCTCGGCGTCCGTCGAGCCCTCATTGGTTACAGTGACCACATAGTTCAGTGCCTTTCCCTGGGTGGTATAGGACTTATCCTTCTCGGATTCCGGTCCTGTGAGGCTGACCTCTATGGATAGAGCACCAGAATCTCCTGAACAGGGACTGGGCAGGTAGTCTGGAATGGATGGGGTAGAGGGACCTGACCAGGTGCCTGAAATGTCACCCAACTCCATTCCCGGATCCTCAACCGTAGCCTGCACCTGGCATGCAGTCAGGATCAATATTGTTGCAGTTATGATCAGACATCTTATCATGGTAACCCCCTGAAATAAATAGAAAAAAGGCAGCTGGGTCGTTTAGACCTAGCAGTCTATGCCTTCGCAGGGCACATGTTGCCTCTCAGGCACGGGGTTCTCATGGAACTTCAGAACCTTCTCTGCCTCGAACGTTCCGGTGAACATCTCATGAGCCTTGATATCCTTGTAGAATATCCTGTGCCATGTGGCGTCTGTTCCCCATGTGCCGTTGAAGGAGTTCTTGGTCTCAATTCCCACCAGGTGGGCAGGATTGTTGCCCATCAACGCTGCAACTGCTTCCTGATCTCTTCCCGCGCTCGCGAGCGATCCTATTAGATTCTCTGGCGTTGTGCCTGGCGGGTTGTATGGGGTGGTGGAGGCGAAGAACGCAGTCTCATCCTGCTCCATCTCGGTCACCGAGAACAGTTCCTGCACATTGGCACCGATGCCGCCATAAAACTCCTTGGAATTAAGAAGCCGCCCTCCGGTCAAGGGTGTCTGTCCACTGTAGGTCATCTTGGTGTTCTGGACGAAGTTCAGGTTGGACTTGTTTCCACCATTTACCGTGGAGACATTCCTTTTGAGGACATCAGCATTCTGAGAATATGCCGTCTCCTGATCCAGCTCAAAGTCTCCGTCCCCATTCATGGTATCGAAGTATTCTAGAGCTATCTTTTTATCGATAATGGAATTGGAGACATCGATAATACCGGAACCGGATACTTTATGGCTTTCACAAAATTGTTCATATTGCACTGGCGGTACCAGTGGAGGATTGGCCAGCACAATGCTGCTTAGCCCCATTAGAGCTACTATAATAACTACTATCGTTACTCCCTTCATGATACAATTACCCCCGATGCGTGACGTGACAGTTATTAATCCCTTTAGATGTTGTAATCCTGCCTTATTTGCAGGACTTGAGCCACAATTATAAGCTGATGCTTTTATTCGATATAAATCTATCTGTTGATTATAATCGTCTTCCATAGGCTGGTTCAGGAATTAGCTCGTAATTGAGGGTGTGCTGCTTTTTTCCGCTGCCTGGCCGATAAAATAAATTAAAATAGTGCCTGCCCCAGGCATACTTGCCCGGAGCAGGAATCCTTTTTGCGTCCTTCATCCGAATTCAATAATTCATAGCTCGACAGGCTTTCATCTACACACAGGGCAGCCAGTCAACGCTGACTGCACCGCAGGTGGAGTTGCCCCAGAGCTGGATGAACTTCTCAATGGAGAAGACGCCGGTCAGGTCCTCGACCGATCTGCCGTACTCAGCATGTCGTCCCTTGAGGGCGCTGCTGGGCTGGGGATCCCTGGAGATCCAGCCGATATGGGCAACGCCGATAACGTTGCTGTTCAGGTTGGCCTCAAGCACGCCGGTACAGCATGGTGGACAGCCACAGGAGGTGAAGATGTACTTGTTTGGATCCATTCTGTTATAAGTGCCGTATCCTCTCGTCTTGACCTCGGTGGTCTTCTGCAAGTGCTCCGCATGGCTGTACATCTCGGTCATAACCGCACCGATCTTGTAGTTTTGCACACAGAGTTTCTCCACCCATTTCTGATCGTAGGTGCCGGTCTGATATGAGACGGGCATGTACTCGAACTCAGCTTCCTTGGTGAAATTGATGTAGTCCATGGGACATAGCGTTCCCGTCGGCCAGTCGCATCCGCACCAAAGACATGGGAATCCATCGGAATCTATAATCCAGCCGATAGGGCTTCCGTCAGTATTCAGCTGTCTCTCTGCTTCCAGCTCGGTCCTCTCTGTTATCACATTTCCCGAACCTGACTCCTTCTCCACCAATTTTTGGCCGGCGAAACCGGACTGTGTGGAGACGATCATCTCTACATCTTTGTATCCAACGCCTTTGACCGATGCCTTTTCGTACATGTAGTTGGCTGCACCGGCCATGCCTATCAAGGCCATGGCGACTATAATCAAAACAGCTATTGTTTTATTAATTTGCAATCCCTCCTCTGATAAAAAAAAATGACCTTGGGCGTTGCCGCCCAGGGCCTCAATCCAAGTGTTTGCAGCTTTATCTATTTACACGCAGGGCAGCCAGTCAACGCTGATTGCGCCGCATGTGGAGTTGCCCCAGAGCTGGATGAACTTCTCAATGGAGAAGACACCAGTCAGGTCCTCGACCGATCTGCCGTACTCAGCATGTCTGCCCTTGAGCAGCCTGCTGGGCTCGGGATCCCTGGAGATCCAGCCGATATGGGCAACGCCGATGACGTTGCTGTTCAGGTTAGCTTCGAGGACGCCGGTGCAGCAGTTGCTTACACAGGTGTTCTGGTAGCCTCTGGTCTTGACCTCGGTGGTCTTCTGCAGGTGCTCAGCATGGCTGTACATCTCAGTCAGCACAGCGCCGATTCTGTAGTTCTGCACGCACAGCTTCTCAACCCACTTCTGGTCATAGGTGCCTGTCTGGTAAGAGACTGGCATGTACTCGAACTCAGCTTCCTTGGTGAAGTTGATGTAGTCCATGGCACAGGTATTGGGATAATAGCAGGGCATCTGAAGTCCAGCGGCGTCAAGCTGCCTCTCGGCTTCCAGCTCAGTCCTCTCGGTGATTACGTTTCCGGACCCGGACTCTTTCTCAACCAGCTTCTGGCCGGCGAAACCGGACTGTGTGGAAATGATCATCTCTACGTTCTTGTATCCAACGCCTTTGACCGATGCCTTTTCGTACATATAGTTAGCTGCACCGGCCATGCCTACTACGGCCATGGCGACTATAATCAAAACAGCTATTAGTTTTCTCATTTCTTTCCCACCTCCTTTACATGAGGATCGAAAGCTGCTATTGATAGCAACAAATGATCCTTCAGTACATCACCCCGGCTGGATATACAGATCCTCGATCAGAGATCCAGGATCGCTTTACCTGAAGAGATGAAGCCGCTAGGCCCCGCTCTGCTCCAGTACATAAGCCAAAAGCGTTAACTGTCATCCTATCCGGCGTGAGGCGCCTGATTACAGGATTACCACTAGACATTAATTGAGCAATTGTCTCAGGCACAACCTTTCTCATTAGATTACTGGCATATAAAGCTATCGAGCAGGGATAAGAGAATTTTATATTCCAGGATTCTGCCCTCATCTGCCTGTTTTGCCCTGAACAAATCTCGTCGTATCTGGGACCCGGTGATCTTCAGAGAGATATCTTGAAGTCATCACAGGAATGGTCCTTTGAAGTAGTCCTTTTCAGGAGCATTTAGCAAAAATCACAGACAATAGTTGATAGTATCACTTTGAAAAATGTGGCCTAGACTCCAGGCATTGCCGCCCGGAGTCATAATCCAAGTTTTTGCAGTTCTAGCTATTTACACGCAGGGCAGCCAATCAACGCTGATGGCGCCGCAGGTGGAGTTGCCCCAGAGCTGGATGAACTTCTCAATGGAGAAGACGCCAGTCAGGTCCTCGACCGATCTGCCGTACTCAGCATGGCGGCCCTTGAGAGCGCTGCTGGGCTGTGGATCCCTGGAGATCCAGCCGATGTGGGCAACGCCGATGACGTTGCTGTTCAGGTTAGCTTCGAGGACACCGGTGCAGCAGTTGCTTACACATCCGTCCTGGTAGCCTCTGGTCTTGACCTCGGTGGTCTTCTGCAGGTGCTCAGCGTGGCTGTACATCTCAGTCAGCACAGCGCCGATCTTGTAGTTCTGCACGCACAGCTTCTCAACCCACTTCTGGTCATAGGTGCCTGTCTGGTAAGAGACTGGCATGTACTCGAACTCAGCTTCTTTGGTGAAGTTGATGTAGTCCATGGCGCAGGTATTGGGGTATGTGCAGGGCATCTGAAGTCCAGCGGCGTCCATCTGCCTCTCGGCTTCCAGCTCGGTCCTCTCGGTGATCACGTTTCCGGACCCGGACTCTTTCTCAACCAGCTTCTGGCCAGCAAAGCCAGACTGGGTGGAAATGATCATCTCTACGTTCTTGTATCCAACGCCCTTGACCGATGCCTTTTCGTACATATAGTTAGCTGCACCGGCCATGCCTACTACGGCCATGGCGACTATAATCAAAACAGCTATTAGTTTTCTCATTTCTTTCCCACCTCCTTGATTTACCATCAATGCTTAGGATCTAAGCCGTCCGCAGAGGCCCAAATCCATTGGCACCATAAGACAACGATGCCTCATTCTCTGCATAGCATCATGCTCGTGCAGAGCAACTCGGATTTCGCTTGCTTTATGGAGTACCTGATCCTCATGCTAATCGGCTTATATTTGAGTATTTTGCTCAGGCACGAGCACCTAATACCGCCTTCAGGAATATAAACATATCGGGCTTTTATCTGAAAAATCGACATCAATTGATCATATTCGCCATTCTGGTATTCCAAAATAGCCCTTTGCCTTTTCCTGGCTTTCATTGAAAGATGTCGCCATCCTCTCTCGGGCAGAGATCACAATAATGCGCGCTGGAGTTCGGGGCGGCCATCTTCGCCCCGGCTCAAAAGAGCCGCGCAGAGCAATCCAGAATGAGTTATGGTAAATGCTCCGGCCGGGATTTGGACCCGAGTCTTCGGCTTGAAAGGCCGAAATGATTGGCCGGGCTACACTACCGGAGCAATTGTTCAGGCGATATAAATCAACCCGCCTGGCCCTCTCCCATGAGATCGACCAGATATATCTACATTTCTGATGATCTTCGGGTTTAAAGTAGTCCCGGGCGGATTCGAACCGCCGTCGCGGGCTCCAAAGGCCCTCAGGATTGACCTCTACCCCACGGGACTATCATCTCCTGGCCTTCTTATTGGCACTGCGGCCCCTGTCGCCTGGAGCCTTGGGCTCTCGTTATCCCCATAAGATATATATTCTCTTTCCCGGAGGATCAGAGTAGATGAAGCTGCTCACCAAGACCCATATGAGCCAGCGAAGGCTAGTAGAGATCCTCAGGGTGATCGAGAGCGCCAGCATGCCCGTGGGGGCGAGGGCGATCTCAGACATCCTTTGCAGCCGTGGCTACGATCTGGGCGAAAGGGCGGTGCGCTATAACCTCAAGATCCTCGATGAGCTGGGATTCACCAAGAAGAAGGGCTACAGCGGCCGGGTGATCACCCCTCTGGGCTCCAGAGAGCTGAGCGATGCTCTGATAGACGACCGGATGGGCTTTGTGAATACCAGAATTGAGGAATATATGTACAAGAGCAGCTTTGATCCCCACGGCGGCCTGGGCCAGGTCATCGCCAATACCAGCATCGTGGATAAAACGGATGCTGACGAGGTCATTGATATGCTTATTCGCGCTTTCGATGAGGGGTATACAATAAGCCGCCGTGCATTGATTATCGACGAAGGCGACATGCTTTCCTCTCAGGAGGTGCCCGCGGGATACCTGGGTGTGGCGACGGTATGCAGCATAACCATGGATGGAATTCTAATGAAGAAGGGAATTCCCGTTCTCACCAGCTTCGCCGGGCTGGCGGAGATCAAAGAGATGCAGCCATACGGATTCACTGACCTCATAGCCTATGCCGGATCGTCTCTGGACCCGGTGAAGGTTTTCATGGGGAGGAAGGTGACAAGCGTTGCCAATGCCATTCACCGGGGATCTGGAAGAGTGCTGGCCAATGTGCGGGAGGTGCCCGTCGCGGCGGCTAAAAATGCCCTCGATCTACTGGATGCATCTCGATCTGCGGGCTTTGGCGGTCTGATAAATATCGGAGGTCCCTCTGAGCCGATACTGGGCTGTCCAGTGGCCGCAGGGAAGATCGGTATAGCCTTCTATGCCGGAGTCAATGGGGCTGTGGCTGCGGAGGAATTGGGCGCGAGGATAAAGACCCTGCCCATATCCACGCTGGTGGACTACTCCCGGATGACCAGTCTCAACTGATATCCACAAGATAAGGTTTTATAGGGCATCGATCCCTAGACTGAAAGTCACATTTACATTGATGAGGAAGAAAGATGGATTTTAGAGTTGTAGTCTCAGATCCCAAGAGCGGTAAAGCCTATCAGGTAGAGCTTAAGGATCCCGGAGCGGCCAAGCTCATGGGAAAGCATATCGGTGACAAGATCGAAGGAGAAATCCTGGGCATGCCAGGATACTCGATGCAGGTCACCGGAGGCAGTGATCGCGAAGGATTTCCCATGCGTGCAGACCTGCCTGGCAGCAAACGAAGGAAGATCCTTCTCACCACTGGAACTGGCTATCATCCCGCCGCTGAAGGGAAGAAGAAGAGGAAGAGCATTCATGGCAGGGATATATCTAGCGACGTCGGCCAGATAAATGTCAAGGTAGTGGAGGCAGGGGCCAAGTCCCTGGAGGAGCTGCTGGGCAAGGCTCCCAAGGAAGAGAGCCCGGAATAGATCGCATCAAAAAAGGACGGGCCGGCCGTCCTGTTGTCATTTTATTTGTCAATTAGACTATTCTGCCGCGCCGCCAGACCATTCGCGAGAACTGAGTGGCGAGGGTATTTGGGCGCGCATCACCGATTTCATCTGCTCAGGGCTGAGGGCGGCAAAAAGAGCATTGATGAGCCGGTCGCTTCTCATCGCCACGTCCACCATTCTTCTGATCTGCACCGACCGCGCCAGCTCCCTGCCGAACTCTCTCCTAATGCGCGATGGATAATCCTCTAAAGGCTTGCCGCCCAACAGGTGCTCGAGAGCAGACTCTCCTGCGATCCTTCCCGCCACCATAGCCAGTGGTATGCCACCCCCGCTGCTGGCCAGGACATGGCCGGCAGCATCACCTGCCAGGATCATATTGCCCTTCTGAATCGATCCAGGAGTTCCGCCCGCGGGGACCAGGCCGCGCATCACCGCCAGCACCTCACCTGATTTCAGCTTCTTCGAGGCCAGGGGATGCTCTCGCACAAACCCATCCAGAATGTCTGGCAATTTTTTGCGGGATAGGTAGGATGCACGCACTCCCACCCCCACATTGGCTGTGTCCGGGCCCAGGGGGATTATCCAGGCATAGCCGCCGGGGGCATATCTTGCCGAGAAGTACATCTCTGCCGCATCGCTATCGATATCCACATCGGCCATCTCGTACTCCAGGCATATGCCCACCTCTTGTACGGGATTATTCATATAGCGGGAGACGACGGAGCTGGGGCCGTCTGCGCCTATTATCACCCTGGGGCTTATTGTCCCGCCATACCGGCCAGAGAGACGCAGCTCTCCCTCCACCAGCGTTGCCCTGGTGGCGGGAAGGATCCTGGCTCCCGCGCGAGCGGCCCGGCCGGCGAGATGGCGATCGAAGCTCCGCCGGTCTAAAACCCTCCCCGCGACGGCAAACTCCTTGCTCATTCCCGAAGGAGAATATATACGCTGCAATCGGGTTTTATGCAGTATGCAGCGATCCGGGATCTCCTTCAGGGTCTCAGGCAGCCGGGCGTGAGGCAGCAGGGCCTCCAGCTCCCAGGCCTCCGGGAGGAAGCCGCCGCACTGGACCGGGCTGCCTATCTCGCTCTTCCTGTCAATGAGCACTACATCCAGATCTCGGGCCGCGGCAAGGGCCGCGGTGCTCCCGGCAGGACCCGCGCCCACCACTGCCAGCTGTATATCTTCTCTCATGTCCTTGGTGATGCTGCCAGGCCGAACTCCCGCAGAACCTCTTTTATCTCCTGGTAGGCGATGACCAGCTCATCCCTCTGGCGGTCGCATCCCTCGAGCATTGGCTCTGAATTTAGCCAGATCTGCCGGGAAGTGCCGTGCACCATCTTGATGCAGGCCTGCATATCCGCCTGGCTGAGGCGATATGCGACATGGCTTCCGGTAGGGGTGAACCATACGGGATGCCTCTCTTGAAGCTTCTCTATAAAGGGCTTCCACATCAGCAATTGGTGCGCGCTTTCTTCATCGTCCTTGGAGTACTCAATGGTCAGCTTGAGATGGATGCGCTCTCCTGCCCGCTTCTCAACGATCTTCGAAGCTATTCCTGGATAGTCTGGGTCCGTCCTGTCCGCTCGGGGAAGATCGCTTTTGAAGACCCTTTCTGCAATATCGGTGAAGAAGGGCGCGAGGCGGATATCCTCCGCCTGCCGGGTGGCCAATGATACCCCTACGAAAAAGAGGGCGCTTAAAGATAAACCGACCAGGACGCCGTGCTCCATCAGATAGGGGGAGAGGCTTTCCAGGGGCGCTTTCAGCCAGAACTGCTCATAGGATACGAGAATGATCTGGGTCCCGCCGCCCACAACCAGGGCAGCCATAGCCCCCCACTTCGTGGCCCTCTTCCAGTAAAGACCTCCGATGATGGGAAAGAAGTAAGATGTCGTGCCGATGACCGTGGCGATGATCACCGCGTCCATGATGCTGTCCACATTCAGAGCGATAAATGCGGACATGAAGACCATGATCACAATCAGTATCCTGTTCACGATCAGCATCTCTTTCACTGTGGCTGTGGGCCACAGGTGCCGCTGGATCAGGTCCCGGGATAGGCAGGATGCCCCGGAGGTGGCAAATGTATCGGTGCAGGACATGGATGCCGCCGCAAAGCCGATGGTCAGCAGGCCCAAGAGCCATTCCGGGACGTTTTCGCTTATGATTCGCAGATAGAGCATCTCCGCTTCCACCTCTCCTGAAGGCCGGGGATAGATCACAAAGAGGCCTATGGCCGCCAGAAGACAGAAGATATAGACCAGTGCCAGCAAAGAAGCGCCAAGCAAGAGCCCTCTCTTCGCGGAGCGATCATCGCGAGCTGCCCAGACCTTCTGCCAGGGGTCCTGTTCTGCCACCCAGCCGGGCACCAGGGCCACTATGAACACCAGCGCGCCCAGTATGCCGCCCATGGAGAAGATGTCCCACCAGTCTGCTCCCAGCATTGAGGATGCGGCCAGGAGGGATATCCCCTTGTTCGCGGACAGGCCTAAAGCCATATGGGCCACATAGGCGGCAAGGCCGACCAGCAGAAAATACTGTATCATGTCGGTCCAGACTACCGCCCGAAAGCCGCCCACACCGACGTAAAGGGCAACAGAGACGGCCATGATGGCAATGGCATAGATTGGCTCTATGCCGAAGAAGGTCCCCAGCACCATTTTGAAGCCGATGAAATCGGTAACCGAGAAGAGAACCATCATAATGGTGACGGCGACGGCCACCGGCGCTCTGATCATGGGGTCATACCTTATCTCCATCAGTTCGGGCTGGGTCAGCGCCGGGATGTTCTTGATCCTCCCCGATATGGCGGCGATGATGGCCAGGCCGGCTATGTTCGGGAATACCCAGATCCAGATCGAGCCTATGCCATAGAGGAGGAAAAGCCCTGTGGCTAAGAGCAATGCACTGGCTGTGGTCCAGGCAGAAGCGGCAGCAAGTCCTATGCTTATCGGTCCCAGCTCTCTTCCCGCCAGCCAGAAGTCGGTCTCCGACCTCTGTCTGCGGGAGAGATAAAGGCCGATCCCAAGCAAGATCGCTATGTAGATTGCCAGGAAAACCAGGAACAATGAATAGGCATCCATGCTTTCAAACACCTCCTGGCGGCAAGTATCTTGTGGTATTTAACAGCAACTACTTAAACGGAAAAGTGGCAGAGGCGAATGAGGTCTTTGGATATGAGGAGCGATGTCACCAAGGTCGGTATAGAGAGAGCGCCACACAGGGCTCTTCTCAAGGCTACCGGCCTATGCGATGAGGAGATTCGCCGTCCTTTCATCGGCGTTGTCAACTCTTGTAACGATTTTATACCCGGACATATTCATCTCGACCGGCTGGGGGAGGCGGTCAAGGCAGGTATCCTCTCTGCGGGAGGGATTCCCTTCGAGTTCCAGACCATCGGGGTCTGCGATGGCATCGCTATGGGCCATAAGGGAATGAGATATTCCCTGCCCAGTCGCGAGCTGATCGAGGACACCATTGAGATCATGGTCGAGTCCCACCAGCTCGACGGCCTGGTGATGATCCCTACCTGCGATAAGATAGTGCCCGGACACATCATGGCCGCGGGCAGACTGGACCTGCCCACCATCGTGATAACCGGCGGTCCGATGATGCCCGGATTTGCCTGCGACAAGGAGCTGGACCTGATCAATGTCTTCGAGGAATGGCAGAAAGGGGGCGAGACCCTGGATGCCCTGGAGGATATGGCATGTCCAGGCGCAGGCTCATGCGCCGGCCTCTTTACCGCCAATACCATGGCCTGCCTCACCGAGGCCATGGGCCTCTCCCTGCCCGGGTGCGCTACCGTCCATGCGGTCGATGCGCGAAAGATCCGTCTGGCCAAGCTATCCGGGATGAAGATCATGGAGTTGGTGAAAAAAGGGATAACTGCTCGCCAGATTGTCACAAAATCATCCCTGGATAACGCCATCCGGGTGGACATGGCCATCGGAGGATCGACGAATACCGTCCTGCACATGCTGGCGATCGCTGCGGAGTTCGGCCTGGATCTGGATATCAAGCGCTTCGACGAGCTCAGCCGGGAGACGCCCCATCTGGTCAACCTCAGGCCGGGCGGACCTCACCACATCATCGACCTGGAGAGGGCAGGAGGGATTCCTGCAGTCATGAGTGCCCTTCGCTCTCAACTGGCGCTGGATGCTCTGACTGTGACCGGCCAGAAGTTGGGCGAGAACCTGGACTCATTCAAGCTGATCAACCCCCTCACCAATTCCCGGGTCATAAGCACCATCAGCTCACCCGTGCATGCCGAAGGGGGTATAGCCATACTCTTCGGCAGCCTGGCCCCGGAGGGTGCGGTGGTCAAGCAGACCGCAGTATCCCCCTCTATGCTCGTGCATTCCGGCCCGGCAGTGATCTATGATAGCGAGGAGGCATCCATGGCCGGGATAGTGGGTGGCGAGGTAAAGCCGGGCGATGTAGTGGTGATCAGATATGAAGGGCCCAAAGGCGGTCCGGGAATGCGAGAGGCCCTGGCTCCCACTTCTGCCATCGCCGGGGCAGGCCTCTCCGAATCCGTGGCTCTGATAACCGATGGCCGGTTCAGCGGAGGCACCAGAGGTCCCTGCATAGGCCATGTCTCGCCCGAGGCCGCGGTAGGAGGTCCCATCGCTTTAGTCCGGCCTGGTGATATGATAAGCATCGATATCCCTGCCCGCAAGCTCGATCTGCAGGTGGACATGGCGGAGCTGGAGCGGAGGAGAGGGGAATGGAAGATGCCGGATATGCCGGAGAATGCCATAAAGACCGGAGTTCTGGCCCGGTACAGAAATTCGGTGACCTCAGCCAGCAAAGGCAGCGTACTCAGATGACCGGAATCAGGTGCTTTGTAGCGGTGGATATTCCGCAGGAGATGCGCGAGCAGATCGGCCTTCTAGAGGGTAGCATAGCCACGGAAGGCCTGCGACTGGTCCGGCCGGAGCTGGTCCATGTCACCCTTAAGTTCCTGGGGGATGTGCCTGTGGCTAAGGTGGAGAGGGTCAAAGAGGCCCTCGCTACGATCAAACTGGCTCCCTTCACCGCCCGGGTGGCGGGCATGGGGGCATTTCCCGGCCGGTCGGTGCGGGTGGTCTGGCTGGGCCTGGAGGGAGACTTCTCCCCCCTCTACAGTAAGGTGGAAGCGGCTCTGAAGCCCCTGGGATTTCCCCCAGAGGAGCGGGGTTTTACCCCTCATGTGACAATAGGAAGGGTGGGCCGGCCTGATGCCCGGACCAGCCGGGAGCTTTTAGCCAAGATCAGCTCGCAATCCACAGTGGACCTGGGAAGCTTCACGGTTAGGGAATTCTATCTTAAAAAGAGTACACTGACCCCCGGAGGGCCCATATACGAAGACCTGGCAGTATTCCCTCTCGGAGATTAGAGAATCGGTGCTGAGCCGGGTCCGGCCCAGCCCGGCGGAGAAGGAGAGGCTTCGAGTCGTCTCCAAAGAGATCATCGCAGAAATCGAGCGCCTGGCGGATGAGCTGGGCATGACCCTTGAGGTTATGCTGGTGGGCTCTGCGGCCAGAGGCACCTGGCTGGCCCAGGACCATGATCTGGACATATTTTTGGGTGTGCCGGAGAAGGGCGACCTGGACCAAGCCATGAATCTGGCCAGGCTGGCTGCTCCGGAGCACGAGGAGAGGTATGCCGAGCATCCCTATGTCCATGCCCGGATGGACGGCTATGAGGTGGATCTGGTCCCCTGCTATCTGGTCGATGATGCCAGCCAGCTGAAGTCGGCGGTGGACAGAACCCCCTTCCACAACAGATATGTCGTCTCCAGGATCAGTGGCCTGGAGGATGAGGTCCTGCTTTTGAAGCAGTTTCTCAAGGGAATCGGGGTCTATGGCTCGGAACTGAAGACGGGCGGCTTTTCCGGCTACCTGGCGGAGCTGCTGGTGATACTCTACCGCTCCTTTCCCGCTGTCCTCCGCGCCGCATCCCTCTGGAGGCCCAATACCTTCCTGGAGCTGGAGGGAAAGAGAACGAAGTTGCATGATGAGCCTTTGACGGTGGTAGACCCGGTGGACCCCAACCGGAATGTGGCCGCAGCCCTGACCCTGGACAAGATGCTCCTGTTCAGTGCCGCGGCCCGTTCCTTTCTCGCCCGACCCCACCTGGATTTTTTCTTCCCTCCCGAGCACGAGCCCCTCTCCGATGAAAAGGTCCAATCCAGAATGGATGCGCGAGGAACAATGCCCATCATCCTCCAGTTTCAGGCTCCGGATGTGGTGGAGGATGTCCTCTACCCCCAGCTGCGCAAAGCAGAAGAGTCCATCCGGGCGCTCTTGACTCGAAACGGCTTCTTGGTTCTGCGCAGCGATGTCCTCGCCTATCGCGACAGGGCGGTGATGCTCTTTGAGATGGAGGTCTGGGAGCTGTCCAAAGCTGTCCGCCGCTCAGGGCCGCCCGTCTGGGAGGCAGAGCATGCAGCCCGCTTCCTGGCTGCCCATCCCCATCCCCTGGCCGGGCCTTATGTCAACGAGGGCAAGGTGGTGGTGGAGGAATCTCGCAAATATACCCGGGCTCAGGATCTCCTGGCAGCAGAACTGGAGGGGCTCTCCCTGGGTAAGCACCTCTCCGGAGCCATTCGCAGAGGGCATACGATATATGCCGGCCAGGAGATCCTAAAGATCGGGGATCGGGAGTTCAGGATATTTCTGGCCCAATACCTTGAATTTCGGGCCCCGATATATTGAGAGCTATTGATAGCCGATCGATTTTTTTGCCCGGGTTAGAAGCACTTCCAGTAGGCTTTCTGGATGCTCTTTATCTCATCTATCCGCCGGGCGACCTTGGGGTCGAATCCTCCTATCTCCGGCACATCCCCTTGAAATGCCCTGATCTGGGCCACAACAGCCTCCGCCTGGGCGGAGAGGTTGTAGCCTCCCTCCAGAACGGCAGCCACCCTTCCATTTGAACAGAGATCTGCGACCTGGGCCACCACTCCGGCGATGGCGGCAAATCCGCTGGCAGTGAGGCCCATCCCGCCCAGAGGATCATCTTTATGCGGGTCCTGGCCCGCTGAGACCAGGACGATATCTGGCGAGAACTCAAGGGCAATGGGCAACAGGATCTCCCGGTAGGCCATCAGATAGCCCTCGTCCCCAGTTCCAGAGGGCAGGGGCACGTTCACTTTGGTTCCCTGAGCGCCATCTTCTCCCACATCGTCCATTCTGCCGGTGCCCGGATAGTGGGGAAACTGGTGGGTGGAGAAGTACAGCACCGAGCGGTCGGAGTAGAATATGGCATTGGTCCCATTTCCATGGTGAACATCCCAGTCCACGATCAGAACCTTCTCCAGACCTCTGGCCTGAGCATGCTTCGCCGCTATGGCCACGTTATTGAAGATGCAAAAGCCCATGCCGCGATTGGCCATGGCATGGTGGCCCGGGGGCCTGACCAGAGCAAAGGCTCCACGATGTCCATCAATTACCGCATCCACCGCGGCAATGGCTCCTCCTGCGGCCATCAGGGCAGCATCATAAGAGTCCTTGGAGAGGACAGTGTCAATATCGAGGTGGCCGCCGCCCTGCTCGCAGATGGTTCTCACCTGATCGATATACTTCTGTCCGTGTATCGTCTGGACCTGCTCGATTGTCGCGTATCTTGGAGTAATGTATTCTATATCCAGACCCTCGGATTCTACTCTATCCAGGATTGCCGTCAGGCGTTCCTTTCTCTCTGGATGGCCATCGGTATCGTGCTCCAGATAGATGGGATGATAGATCAGGGCGAATTTCCTATCGCTCATATTCGCATATACGAATGCCTGCTGTAAAACGGTTTTCCCTCCATATCAAAAATTTTCAATATACCCTAAGATAGTGCTTTTTCCCACATCATCGATTCATTTAATGCGAACCCCGTTGGTGCATACAGATGAATGCATACATCATGTTATAGCCAAAAATTCCGCTGGGATTTTTGATCCCAAAGAATAAGCTTTTAAGGAGGTATGATAATGCAGGCCTTGAGCCTTGGAAAGCTCTTTGGTCGAATAGCCTTCTCAGAATAGGGAAGACCGGCACCAAGCTGCTAACAGTGACCAAAAAAGATATAATAGGGAAATACTCTATCACTACCCTATAGTCCCATTTTGGGATTAGGAGGGTGACGTAGCTATACACATGTCAGAAATGCGCTCGAAAGCAATGGCAATGCAGGAGATACCATGCGCCATGCCTTTAGCGGGCGGTTCGAGACGTTATTCAGGCAATAGTTTTAAGAATAATCAGACTGTATGCTGCTGAAAGTGATCATGAAGGGTAAATAGGAGGTTAAAAGATGAAGAAATTAGCTGCAATTACATTTACATCGATGGTGCTATTATTAGCAACAGCGATGGCAGTAGGAGCGGCTGACAGTGTCGAGGTCCGCGGGAAGGTCGCCACAGAAGGCGCCACCTGGACAGCAGACGACTTTGCCGGCTTCTACTATGATCTTGATGACAACATCAAGACCGAGGAACTGACAACAACCGTATCCGAAGGCAACAAGCTCCTCGAGCCTGATGGCGTCACATACACCACCAGCGCTCAGCAGGACGAATTCGAGTTCGAGGAATGGGGATCCTTCAATGTCATCGGCTTCATGGCCGAGAAGTACTTCGCTGGATACCTTGACACCGCGGACAGCACCAATGATGTGCTCTTCGAGGAGTCTGACGACGAGAATGTCCTTTCCGATGAGCAGGTCCTCCAGATCCTGGTGGACAACGATGATGAGAGAACCGTCACCTCTGGCACACCTCTGGCTATGGAAGAGGGTTACGAGCTGGCCATCCAGTCCATTGATATCGATGGTAACAAGGTTTACCTCGAGCTCAGCAAGGACGGAGCTGTTGTTGACAGCAAGGTCATCTCCCCATCCGCCGACAACGCTGGAATGAAGGACAAGACCTACTACTACAAGATGGATATCGGCGACTCCAAGGATGTAGTCATCGTCGCTGCTCACTTCAAGAACGCCTTCCGCGGCGCTGACCAGAACCTGGCAACCGTTGATGGACTGTGGCAGCTCTCTGACGCCCCCAAGGATGTCTCTGAGAACACCGAGTACGACAAGATGACCATCCAGACGGTCACCGCCAACAGCATCATGATGAACAATGAGGACAACGATATCACTCTCAGCAAGAACAAGGATATCAGCCTCATGCCTGGCATCGCTATCAGGACCGCTGATGCCGATGAGCTCAGATACTACATCTACAAGGATATCACCGAGGCCGGGGACTATGAGCTGAGGGGCAATGTGGCCACTGACACCTACACCTGGACCGCTGATAACTTCGCTGGATTCTACTACGATATCGATGACAACATCAAGACCGAAGAGCTGACCGCCACTATCTCTGAGGGCAACAAGCTCCTGGAGCCCGATGGCGTCACCTACACCACCACCGCTCAGAAGGATGACTTCGAGTTCGAGGAATGGGGATCCTTCAATGTGATCGGCTTCATGGCCGACAAGTACTTCGCTGGATACCTTGACACCGCGGACAGCACCAATGATGTCCTCTTCGAGGAGTCTGACGACGAGAATGTTCTCTCCGATGAACAGGTCCTCCAGATCCTGGTGGACAACGATGATGAGAGAACCGTTACCTCCGGCACACCTCTGGCTATGGAAGAGGGCTACGAACTGGCCATCCAGTCCATTGATATCGATGGTAACAAGGTTTACCTCGAGCTCCACAAGGACGGAGAGGTCGTTGACAGCAAGGTCATCTCCCCATCTGCCGACAATGCCGACATGAAGGACAAGACCTACTACTACAAGAAGGATATCGGCGACTCCAAGGATGTAGTGCTCGTCGCTGCTCACTTCAAGAACGCCTTCCGCGGCGCTGACCAGAACCTGGCAACCGTTGATGGACTGTGGCAGCTCTCTGACACCCCCAAGGACGTCTCTGAGAACACCGAGTACGATAAGATGACCATCCAGACGGTCACCGCTGATACCGTCACCATGAACAATGAGGACAACGATATCACCCTCAGCAAGAACAAGGATATCAGCCTCATGCCTGGTGTGGCCATCAGGACCGCTGACGCCGATGAGCTCAGATACTACATCTACAAGGCAGTAACCATCGAGGGAGATGGTGTCGCAGACGAGAACGCAACCGAAGAGGTTGAGCCCGCTGCCGCCGCTCCAGTCGCTGCTGCTGCTGCTGAGGAAGCCGTAGAAGAGGCCGAAGTAGCCGTTGAGGAAGCCAAAGAGACGGTAGCTGAAGCCGAAACCGCTGTTGAAGAAGCCACAGAAGATGTAGCTGCAGCCGAAGCCGAGGCTGAGGAAGCTGCTGAGGCAGCCACCAACGTCACACCCGGATTTGGCAGCATCTTCGCTCTGACTGGCCTTCTGGCAGTTGCCTACCTCGTCCTTAGCAGGAGAGACTGAAAGACCAAATAGCTGGAGGGCTAAGGCTCTCCAGAACTATCTCTTTTTTCGCCTGAGTTATATTCAGATTTTCTTGTGGTCTGCGGTTTTTCTCTCGTTATATTGCCACATTCGCTGCTCTACTATTATCCTGGTCTGCAGGATTCCAATTGAGTAGCGCCTGATCGGCCATGAATAAGTATTACATCTGGTATCCACATATACTAAGGCAGATTAGGTGGTGAATAGTCTATGATGAGCACTCGAGAGGCCCAATTCTGGAAGAGGCTGGACCTGGAGTCTGAGGACGTGGACTGCAGCCTCTGCCATCAGAGCTGCCACATCCGTCCCGGCAAGAGAGGGATATGCGCAGTTCGTGAGAATCAGAATGGGAAACTGATGACACTGGTCTATGGAAACCTCATTGCTGCCAATATGGACCCCATTGAAAAGAAGCCGTTCTTTCATTTCCTTCCCGGCAGCCTGGCCTACTCCATAGCCACCGTGGGCTGCAACTTCCGTTGTCTACACTGCCAGAACGCGGATATCTCCCAGCTCCCCCAGGAGACCGGCAAACTGCCGGGCAATTATGTTCCTCCGGAGGAGGTGGTGGCAGCGGCAATCTCCAGAGGTTGCCAGTCCATTGCCTATACCTATACCGAGCCCACCATCTTCTTTGAGTACGCTTATGATGTGGCCAGACTTGCTCGCGCCTCCAAACTGCGCAATGTCTTCGTCAGCAACGGCTATATCGGCCAGGAGGCCGGTGACAGGATCATTCCCCTGCTTGACGGCATTAACATTGACCTGAAGGGAGACGACCGGTTTTACCGCAAGGTGTGCAAGGCAAAGCAAGAGCCGGTAAAGAGCAACATCGAGAGGTTCTGGCGGGCAGGGGTCTGGGTGGAGGTCACAACCCTGGTCATCCCGGGCTACAATGATTCAGTTGAGGTGCTGGCAGATATCGCCCAGTTCCTGGCCGGGGTCAGCCGGGATATCCCCTGGCACGTCTCTGCTTTTTACCCCACCTACAGGTTGCTGGATGCCCCACCCACAGGAATAGAATCGATAAAAAGAGCCCTGGACATAGGACACGAAGCGGGTTTGAAGTACGTTTATGCCGGAAACATCCTCGGAGAGAGCGAGAGCACCATATGTCCGGCCTGCGGCAATACCCTTATCGAACGCCGTGGATACCATATCATGAAAAACTCGGTGGTGGAAGGGCACTGCCCCAACTGCAAAGCGGCGGTGGCGGGAGTGTGGTCCTGACAAAATCTTAATATCAGACCGCATAAACCTTTGTGCATATGCCATTTTGCACTGTAGAGGAGGCAATAGCGGAAATCCGCGCCGGCCGCTTCATAATAATCCTGGACGATGAGAACCGGGAGAACGAGGGAGACCTGATGATGGCCGCGGAGAATGTGACCCCGGAGGCCATCAACTTCATGGCCCGTTTTGGCCGGGGCCTGATCTGCATGCCGATGACCGCCCAACGCCTTCGCGAGCTGGACGTTCCCCTGATGACCAGCCAGAACACCGAGTCCATGGGCACGGCTTTCACTGTATCGGTGGATGCCAGGATCAATACCACCACCGGCATCTCCGCATTCGACCGGGCGACGACTGTGCATGCCCTGATCGATCCCAATACCGGAAGGAGCGACCTTGTCACTCCTGGCCACCTCTTTCCTCTGCAGGCCAAGGAGGGAGGGGTGCTCAGGCGGACGGGGCATACGGAGGCCTGCGTCGACCTGGCCCGGCTGGCAGGGCTCCAGCCAGCGGGGGTGATTGTGGAGATCATGAACGATGACGGCACCATGGCCCGTCTGCCAGAGCTGGAGAAGTTCGCCCAGGAGCACGGCCTGAAGATGCTGACCATCGAGAGCCTGATACGCTATCGGATGCAGTATGAGAAGCTGATCTCGAGGATCTCCGAGGTGATCATGCCAACAGCTTATGGCGACTTCAGGGCGGTAGGCTATGAGTCCATCCTGGACGGCCAGTGCCATATCGCCCTGGTGGCCGGAGACCCCAGCTGCCCTGATGCCCTGGTCAGAGTGCACTCCGAGTGCCTCACTGGGGACGTCTTCTCCTCAAAACGGTGCGACTGTGGCGAGCAGCTTCGCCGGGCCCAGCAGCTCATAGCCGAGAACGGCAATGGCGTCCTCCTTTATATGCGCCAGGAGGGGAGGGGTATAGGTCTGGCCAACAAATTAAGAGCATATGCTCTGCAAGACGGCGGCTCGGATACAGTAGAGGCCAACCATAAGCTCGGCTATCCTGCTGACCTCAGGGACTACGGCATTGGTGCTCAGATCCTGGTCGATCTGGGCATAAAGGAGATGCGCCTCCTGACCAACAACCCGCGTAAAGTGATCGGTCTGGAGGGTTACGGCCTGAAGATAGCAGAGCGGGTGCCTTTAGAGGTCGAGCCAAATAATGTCAACCGTCGATACCTGGAGACCAAGAGAGACAAAATGCACCACCTTCTCCTCCAGAATGAGGGGCCATAAAAGGGAACGGGAAGCAAAAAAGGAAGACCGGGGAAATTGGCCCTTAGCCCTCATTCGATGACTATTCGCTTGCGGTTCGGGACAGAGGCCTTGGGCAGGGTGATCTCTAAGACGCCGTTGTTCAATGTTGCCCGCGCCTCCTCCGACTTGATGCTGGCCGGCAGGAGCACCCTTCGCTCGAAGCGGGTGTAGGTCCTCTCCCGGCGGTGGTAGTCCTGCTCGGTTACCTCCGCCTCGCTCTTTCTTTGGCCCGAGACTCGCAGCTCATCCTCCACCACCGAGATATCGATATCCTGCTTTTCCACTCCGGGCATATCCATGGTCACGACCAATGCCTCATCGGTCTCCTGAACATCGGCCAGGGGCCGTATCACCCCTTTCTTCAGGTTCGGGCCCTCCACATCCTCCACCAGGTCTCCCATGCGCCTTTGCATCCGTTCCAGTTCATCGGTATACCTGGATCCGAGAGCATCCAGGCCCAGCTCCTCCATCAGTTTATTCATCCTGATCTGCAGCTTGCGCAATTCTTCTGCCGGAATCAATCCTGCGGTCATCTTCAACACCATGATATTATGGGCCTTTGGCCCTTAAATCTATTCCGACATATATTCATTCTGAATCCGGACCACCTCCGCCGAATCCCTGGCCGCGGCGTACTCCGCCAATGGCTCGCGGTTCAGCTCTAAGAAGACGTGACCCCAATTGAACTTGGAGAGGATCAGCTCGGCCTGACTCCTCTCTCCCAGGATCACCAGTCCTGCAGCCAGGGCTTCGACGGTGGAGAGCTTGAAGGGCTTTCCCCAGTTGACCGGGTTGGCAGCCACCAGAAAAGGCAAAGCCCTCTCCTGCAGCTTGAACCGGGCGAATACCTCCTCCGCATGGGCCCAGCTGCAGTCAAGGGCCGCGAGACCGCGGGCTCCTCGATCCTCCGGCGAGAGGGCTTTCTCCGAGAACGGGCTGAGGACAATGTAGGGCCGGAGCTGGTTTATATGATGGGTAAGCCGGACCAGATCAAAGCGGGCCAGCTTCTTTCCTGAACACTTCCGGGGGTCGCACTGATTGGCATGATAGATCAATAGGTCCATTCAAGGATGATTACCACCGATAATCCTATTAACATTGTGTTCAACCCCCTAGCCAGCCAATAGCAGGGAGCCATTTGATGAGCGAGCTGTCCAAAGAGTACAACTTCAAGCAGGTAGAAGAAAAATGGGAGAAAAGCTGGGATAGTTCCATTTACTATTTCGACTGGGAGTCGAATAAGCCCCAATATATCATCGATACCCCTCCGCCTTACCCCACGGGAAACTTCCATATCGGCAACGCTCTCAACTGGTGCTACATAGATTTTGCTGCCCGCTATAAGCGCATGCGAGGCTATAATGTTATGTTCCCCCAGGGCTGGGACTGCCACGGCCTGCCCACCGAGGTGAAGGTCGAGCAGCTAAACCACATCACCAAGAACCAGGTCCCCCGGGCGGAGTTCAGAAGGCTGTGCGAAAAGCTGACCGAGGAGGCAATCGAGCGCTTCCACCAGTCCATGGGCAGGCTGGGCCTGTCTATAGACTGGTCCAATGAGTATGCCACCATGAAGCCGGAGTACTATGTCAAGACCCAGACCTCATTTGTGCGCATGTATGAGAATGGGCAGATCTACCGGGAGGACCATCCGGTAAACTGGTGCCCCCGCTGCGGCACAGCCATAGCCCTGGCCGAGGTGGAGTACGATTCCCGCACCTCTACCTTGAATTATATGCACTTTTGTGCCGAGGACGGCAATATCGAGATCGCCACCTCCCGGCCCGAGCTTCTGCCCGCCTGCGTGGCGGTGGCGGTAAATCCAGAGGACGAACGCTATAAAAAGTACATCGGCAAGACAGTAAAGGTGCCTATATTCGATTATCAGGTCCCGGTTATTGCCGACCCGGCGGTGGACTCGAGCTTCGGTACGGGTTTCGTCATGATCTGCACCTTCGGGGACAAGCAGGATGTCAGATGGTGGATGGAGCACCATCTCCCCCTCCGCCAGGCCATCGACCGCAGCGGCAGGATGATGGCGGTCGCCGGACCTTATGCTGGCCTATCGGTGGAGGAGACGAAAAAGAGGATCACTCAGGATCTAACCAGTCAGGGGATAATATTCAGGCAGGAGCCCTTAGAGCAGAATGTGGGGCTGTGCTGGCGGTGCAAGACCCCCATTGAGATTCTCTCCGAGCCGCAGTGGTTTGTCCGGATCAATGCCCCGGAGATAAAAAAGACGGCAGAGGAGATAGAGTGGATCCCGCCCCACATGCGCGTCCGCCTGGAGAACTGGGCCGACTCCATGGAATGGGACTGGTGCATATCCCGTCAGAGGATCTTTGCCACCCCCATACCCGCCTGGTACTGCCGCCAGTGTCACGAGGCCCTGGTGGCGGAGGAGAGCTGGCTCCCCCTGGACCCCAACCTGACCCTGCCTCTGAAGAAATGCAAATGCGGCAGCACCGAGTTCATTCCAGAGCAGGATGTCCTTGACACCTGGATGGACAGCTCCATCTCCGCCCTGGCCGTGGCCGGCTGGCCTGACCGGACCGATCTGCGCATGCCCACCCAGCTCCGGCCGCAGGGGCACGACATCATTCGCACCTGGGCCTTTTACACCATCCTCCGGACACAAGCCCTGGAAGGGATCCGGCCCTGGGATGCCATTCTGATCAACGGCATGGCTCTGGGCGAGGACGGCCATAAGATGTCCAAATCCCTGAACAACTTCATCCGCCCGGAGGAGGTATTCGAGAGCAACGGAGCCGATGCCCTCCGCCAGTGGGCGGCGATCGGCGGCAGCCCGGGAAATGACATACCATTCCAGTGGAAGGAGATAACTGCCGCCAGCAGATTCCAGCAGAAGCTCTGGTCCATCTTCCGGTTCTCTTTGCCCCTGATCGCGCCAAATGATGTCGCGCCCGGCCAGGTCGACCGCTGGCTGTTGGGTGAATTGGATCGGCTGGTCGAGAAGACCACAGAGGCCATGGACGGATTCCAGTTCGATGAGGTCCTGAAGGCCATCCGGGCCTTCGCCTGGGATGTCCTGGCCGACAACTATATCGAGCTGGTCAAGGCCCGGCTCTATGGCTCCGATGGGCCGGAGAAGAGGGCGGCGCAGGACACCCTTTTCACCGCTCTTGAAACCCTTGCCCGGATCATGGCTCCTTTCACCCCCTTCCTCTCCGAGGAGATTTATCATACTCTGACCGGCAAGAGCGTCCATGAGCAGAGCTGGCCTGTAACTCTGAATCGGCCAATAGACCGAGGCGGCCTGGCGATAAAAGAGGTCGCTGCCACTCTGCGCCGCTATAAGGCAGAGAAGGGAATGGCTCTCAACTCCCCTCTTCCGGGAATCGTGGTGTACTCCGACCTTGACCTGGAGACCGCGGACCTGGCCGGGGTGGCCAACTCCCCGGTGGAGAGCAGGACGGGAAATCCCCTGCTGGAGATGAAGCCCATTGCGGTTAAACCCCAAATGAAGGTCATAGGCCCCCGGTTTAAAGATAAGAGCCAGCGGATCATAGCCGCTCTGAACTCCATGGACCCGGCTGATGTGGCCCGCCAGAAGGAGGCAGGCTCGATTGCAGTCCAGCTGGATGGCGAGATCATCCAGCTTCCGATCGAGGCTGCGGAGGTAGAGGTCCAGACCCTCTCCGCCGGCGAAGCCGTGGATATACTGAAGACAAAGGATGCCACAGTGCTGGTTCGAAGATGATCGAGGTAGAGGTCAAGGCGCGGGCGAAGAAGGAGACTATAGAGAGAATAGCCGCCCTGGGAGCCACCCCTCTCCGGGTGGAGAATCATCGGGATCTGTACTTCAACTCCCCTTCCAGAGACTTCAAGCAGAGCGACGAAGCCCTGCGCATTCGCATAAAGGAGGATGGTGCCCGGCTCACCTACAAAGGGCCCAGGCTTGACCAGCAGACCAAGTCCCGCCGGGAGCTGACGGTGAAAATCGACGACCCCACCCAAATGAGGGAGATCCTCTCTTTTCTGGGATTCGTCCTTTCCGCCGAGGTTCGCAAGAGGAGGACCAAATACTCCTATCAGGGGATGGTCATCGCTCTGGACGAGGTGGAGGGGCTTGGCACCTTTTTGGAGGTGGAGGCCCAGGCGGAGGCGGATTGGGAGAACGAAAAAGAGCGGGTCTTATCGGTATTGAAAAAGCTCGAGCTGAAGGATACCATCCGCCGCTCATACCTGGAGCTGCTGGAGGAGAAAAGAGCTGAGCAGGACCGACAGAAGATATAATGGAAATGATCTAATGTCCATCATCTCGAAGCTCCATGTGCTGGTTATGCTCCTATTCCTGGTAGCGGTGCAGATCATAGCCCTGGCCATAACTCCGGCCATATCCGCGACAGACAACCGGGTATTCGAGGATCCGTCATCAGTCTCCAATCCCATAATCTATGTGTTGCTCATCCTGATATTCACTGCCCTTCTCCTCTTGGCCATCCGGCTTAAGGGAGAGTGGCTGGTCAAAGCCTTTATCCAGATATCCATTGCCGTCACCATCTTCATTGTGTTGGCGGCGGTTATGCCCATTTGGCTCGCCCTCCTGCCCACAGTGGCGGTTATGCTGCTCTTGCATTACTATCCGGAGTGGTATATCCTGGATGCCTTCGGAATTTTGGTTTGCGCCGGGATCAGCTCCCTCTTGGGGCTGAGCATGACCATCCTGCCCGTGGTTGTCCTGCTGGTCATCCTGGCGGTCTACGATGCCATCTCCGTCTACAAGACCCGCCATATGGTATCCCTGGCAGAGGGGGCGATAAAGATGAAGGCTCCCTTGCTATTTGTGGTCCCTAAAAGCAAAGGCTACAGCTTCAGAAGGCAGGATGCAGGCGCGATCTTTAAAGGGGAAGGAAAAGGCAAGACCGACAGAGGGGCCTATTTCCTCGGCCTGGGCGATGCCATCATACCAACCATCCTGGTGATATCTGCCAGCTGGTCATTTCCATCAGGGGGGATCTTCGGCCTGAACCTTCCCTGCATCGGTGCTATGCTTGGAACATACGCCGGCTTTCTCCTGCTGATGACCACATCCCGTGATCGTCCCCAGGCCGGCCTTCCTTTTCTGAACTCAGGAGTCATCCTGGGATTTTTAGTCGGCTGCCTTGCCGCAGGCGTCTCGCCCTTTTAGGCCTGGCACCGACAGCTTTTTGCCTTATCCCGCGACACTTTGCCTTTAAAGAGGAATACTTAATGGCAGATGAGGACCAAGCAGTCCTGGAACACTTCGTACCATTCTGTCCCAAATGCGGCAATGAGTGCGAGCATAAAGACCTCCGGCGGGCTCTGGACGCAGATAACTGGAAGAAGATTGTGATTGAGACCATCTATTACTGCAAGAGCTGTGACAACTACTGGAGCGACGGCCTGATAGAGAAAGGCTATAAATGATCTACCTATATTACAGCGAGAAATTTCAAGGGTATAACTTTGGTCCGGAGCACCCTTTCAATCCCGCCCGCCTGATGCTCACCTGCAGGCTTATGGAGGAGTCGGGGCTACTCGACGAGAGGGTATGCATGCTTGAGCCCAGCCCGGCGAGCGAAGAGGATCTTCTCCGGGTGCACACCCCCGAGTACCTGGCGGCGGTGAAATTGGAGGAGCCGGACCTGGCCTTCGGCCTGGGGAGCGATGACACCCCGGTCTTTGAGGGAATATATGAGTCATCCAGAATGCTGGCCGGGGCCTCCATCGATGCCGCACGCCGCATAATAGCTGAGGACTGCAGCGCTTTTAATATCGGAGGAGGACTGCATCATGCACTGCCCACAATTGCCTCCGGATTTTGCGTCTTTGACGACCCGGCTCTGGCCATCCAGGTCCTGAGAGAGAGGTTTGATCGAGTTCTGTATATCGATATCGATGGCCATCATGGAGATGGGGTTCAGCAAATATTCTACTCCGATCCCAGTGTTTTGACCGTCTCCATGCATGAATCCGGATTGTACCTCTTTCCCGGAACGGGATTCATAGAGGAGATGGGAGAGGGTGTGGGATTGGGATACAGCGTGAACATCCCCATGCCCATGTACTCCGGAGACGATCAATACCTCCGGGCCTTCGACCAGATCATTCCCTCCCTCTTTGAATGGTTCCGGCCCCAGGCGGTGGTAGCCCAGCTGGGGATAGATACCCACTACTCCGATCCCCTCACCAGCCTGAACCTGACCCTGAACGGCTATGTCGAACTGGTCCGCCGGATCGTCGATCTGGCCGCTAAGCATTCGGGGTCCAGGCTGCTGGCCCTGGGCGGAGGGGGCTATAACATGGAGGTGGTGCCCACCGCCTGGACCAGTGTCCTGTATATTATGAGAGGCGAGCCGGTGCCCGAGTATCTGCCCCCCTACTGGGTGGAGCTGTTCATGAACCTCACTGGCCACGAGCCCCTATTTTATCCGGATATAGAGATGAAGGTCGGCCCGAAGACCGAGGAGAGGATCAATAAAGAACTCTCCATGACCCTTGAGGGCCTGAAGAAAAAAATCAGAGAGATTCACGGCCTCTTTTAGGAGGAGATCAGGTGCCGATCTTGATCGGCTCCACAATGGACTTCAATGTGGCGATGGCAGATAGCGCTGCCAGATAGCTTGTCTTTGGGTTCTTCGGCGAGGGGACGTTCTCCACCCGGGTAGTAAATCGCCCAAAGTCTCCCTCCACAGAGATCTCATGGCGGTTGACGGTGATGTTTGGATCAGCCACTATCCTCACCTCTACATTCATCTCTCCAGAGGCGAGGTAAAGGGTGGCGGCAACATTCACATTGGCCGGAAATGCTCGAACCGCCTCGATTGCATTGCCGGAAAAGATCTGGGTCGGCCCCGTGAGGCTATCCAGGTCGATCTTATTCTCCAGGATATAGGGCGCTCCCTCAAGCCACTGGGATTTTTGGTGGTGGTCAGGGTCACCCTTTCAATCCTACCGGCGCGAGCGGACTTGAGCGCATCCAGGCCCGATATCGCTCCTGAGGGGATATAGACCTGGGTGTGGTGGAGAGTTGCCTGGTTTTTTATCTCCCCGAAGAGCTCCGGGTCGGCAAGGGCTCCTACGCTCATGATCATCAGCCTTTTGCCTTTGGCCAATGCCGCCCTGGCTACAGCAGGTACCGCCTTCTGGGAGGCTGCTTCCACCACCACATCTGAGAGCTCCACCAGCTCCTCTAGATCGGTCTTTTTCGGTTTATGCTGCAGGCTCTCGATCAGAGCGATGGCAGTCTGTGGATTGTGATCGCATACACTAACCAGATTCGCATCCACGAGGCCAGAATCTATTGCTTTGGCGATCTGGGCCCCTATGGCACCGCATCCCACCAGTCCGATCTTGAGAGGCATCGCAGGTTATAAATCAATTAAGGATCAAAATCCTTGCGGTATGCTGAGGTCAGAGCTGGAACGATTTATAGGCGAGGACCTGGGCGAATGGGATGATTCCAGCACTCTTATTCCAGATTTGCCAGTTCGCGCAGTAATTATCGCCAAAGAGGAGTGCATCATCTCCGGGCTGGCGGAGGCAGAGGAGATCTTCCAGTACTTTGGCCTGAAGGCCGATCTGCTATTCGATGATGGCGAGTTCGCTCCCCTGGGGAGCACCGTTCTGGAGGTTTCGGGCAGCGCGAGGAAGATCCTGCAGGCCGAAAGGCTGGTCCTCAACTTTTTAGCACGCATGAGCGGCATATCCACCCTCACCCGAAATTGCGTCCTCCTGGCAGGAGGGGTGCGAGTCGCCGCCACACGCAAGACCACCCCAGGATTCCGGTTATTCGAGAAGAGAGCAGTCTATCTGGGAGGGGGCGACCCCCATAGATTCAATCTGTCTTCTGCCGTCCTCATCAAGG
Organism: Methanotrichaceae archaeon; assembly: GCA_963813075.1. Lineage (GTDB taxonomy): Archaea > Halobacteriota > Methanosarcinia > Methanotrichales > Methanotrichaceae > Methanothrix. The sequence continues at coordinate 153,209 of CAWEXU010000030.1, read as the reverse complement.
ACAATCACATAAAGATCCTGGGACTGAGTGAATGCCTGCGCCGTGCCAGGGAATTGACCAGCTTCACCAAGAAGATAGAGGTGGAGATCGAAAGCCTCGAGGATATGCTCATAGCGGCAAGAGAGGGAGCGGATATCATCATGTTCGATAACATGGACCCGGACGAGATCGCTAGAGGCGTTGCTCTCCTGGAAAGAGAGGGTCTGCGAGATAAATTGATTCTTGAGGCATCGGGAGGCATAACCCTGAATAACATCACCGAATATAAAGCGAGTGGGGTAGATGTTATATCTCTTGGTGCTCTCACCAGAAATGCCAGATGGATTGACTTGAGCCTGGAGATGAAGAACAATGGTGACAAGAATGCTGACAGTTAAATCTCAAAGGCCTAAAAAAGATGGGGGCAAAAGCAGCCTTGATATCCTAAGCCAGGTCAGCCTGGCCATCCTTCTTCTTTTGCTGTCCATGGCCTGCATTGGAGCAGTCCAGGGAGCAGATGAGGACGACGATGAGGATGAGGATGAGGATCAGGTAACATATAACGATTTTACCCTGGGGATTGGCGACAGAATCGACATCAGCAACTATCGAACCGAGCTCATTGAGATCCAGTCGGTTACCGACGGCATAGCCGTCCTGCAGGTATCCAGAACCGGAGGCGGACTGGACGAGCAGAGGGCATTTTTGGAGAACCGGGCCAATAACTTCATCGGAGGGGCGGAGAAAGGGGGAATTACCCTTACGGTTGTCGATATCATCGACGAGGGATCGGCCAGGGTCCGAATCGAGTACCAGGAGAGCCTGGGAACCCCCAGCAGGCGCGCCTCGGACCGGCCTGTATCCGCCGGCGACAAGCCCGCTCTCACCGTCCAGAAGAGCTTCGAGAAGAGCGAGATGGATGTGGGCGATGAGGTCAAGGTCACAGTCACCATCATGAACCAGGGCACAGGAAAAGCGCAGAACATAAAATTGGATGATGCACCACCCCTGCCGGAGTTCTCCTATGTGGCCGGCTATCCGCCCAAGATCAAGGATACCCTGGACCCAGGGCAGTCCGATTCGGCTGTATATATGATGAATGCCATAAAAGAGGGCACAATCCGGGTCTCGGCAATAGATGTCAGCTATACCGATTCTAAGGATAACGTCAAGACAAACAGCTCCGAGCCTTTTGACATCGTCATCAATCCAAAGAGTGTGGCAGACCTGGCGATAAGGATGGAACCTCCCGGACCGCTACCTCTTGGCGGCACAGGAATGGTGAACATCAGCATAGAGAATGTTGGAAAGGCGCCTGCCACCAGGATCGAGGCAAAAGGGGACATAAAACCGCCAGTGGGCCTTGAGGCGTCGGGCTTTGAGAGGAGCTTCTTTGAGATACCACCAGGCAGCGAGGTTAATTACTCCGTAATGTTATCGGGAAAGGATTCAGGGAACTATACCATTCACCTCAAGACCACATTCGATGGTGGAGACGGCTCCGCGATCAGAGAAGGATCTGCAGAGGTAGTGGTCCTGAAACGAGAGTATAAATATGAATATTTACTACTCCTGATCCCAATCATAATTATCGCCGCCTGGCTATACAGACGGCACAAAGAATATAAATATTAATAAACTTCTACAGTAAAGAGCGAGGCTGATTTCATGCTTAACGTACTTATCCTTGGTGTAGGCCAATGCGGAAATAGAATACTGGACGCAGTGAACAAGGAGGCGATGGGTGGAGGAGGAGCCTCGAAGATCGCCAAGTACTGCCTGCGACCCAAGTTCCCCAGCCGGGTGGAGACCCTGGCGATCAATACGGCGATAAATGATCTCAAGGAACTGAGATACACCACCGCCAAAGACCGATTGCACGTTCCGAACCTGCATGGCATGGGGGCCAACAGGAACGTGGGCAAGCAGGCCTTCATGGACAACCGGGACAGCATAATGGGAGAGATCGAGAAGAGAGGGGACTTCGACCTCGCCTTTGTCCTGACCTCAACCTCCGGAGGCACCGGCTCTTCATTCTCACCGCTTCTCATAAATGAGCTGAAAAGGCAGTACCCGAACATCGCTGTGGTGACCATCGCCATTCTGCCCTTCCGGGAGGAGGGCTCGATATACCTCCAGAATGCAGCATTCAGCATGAGGGAGCTGATGGAATTGGACGCGGAGGGCATAATCCTGGCGGACAACCAGTATATGAAAAGGTTCAGCGGTGACATTGCCAGTGCCTATGACAAGATCAACAGCACCATTGCCAAGAGATTGCTGTTCCTGATCGAGTCTTTAGACAGTGAGATGCTCTCCGTTACAGATCTGGGCGACTTCAAGACGGTCATGAACGGGGGCCTGCGCATAGGCACCATGGGATACTATCAGGCTGACGGGAAGAACACCTCGGTCAAGGACGCCATCGAGAACAGTCTGAAGCCCAACAACCTCCTCTATCCGGCGAATGTGGCGGATGACGCCGCCAGGGCGATGGTCATCATCCAGGGCTCGCGGGAGCTTCTGGATGTGGATCAGATCACCAAAGAGGTGGAAAAGATCACCGCCAGCGCGGGGCACGTTTTCAAAGGAATTGTGGTTAAGAAGGGCCAGCCAAGGGTTCTATCCATATTCACCATGGCTGCTGCACCGGAGCTGGAATCCATCTATGCCCAGGCGGCACGGGGAATGCAGGATGAGAAGGAGAAGAGGTCGCGCGCCAGGAAGCAGCTGGACGATGCTTTCGCCCATTTGGAGGATATGGAAGAGATCTACTGAAGGCCAAACCGGCTGTACATCAGGGCCTGCATCGGCCCCAGATTCAGAGCCCTGGCCAGCATGGTTCTCTCTGCCGGGCTCAGGGGATAGATCTTTGCCGGCGGCAGGGGCCGGGCCTGGCGGGCATAGACCGCCCCTCCCCTCATCCGGGCGCAGGTGAAGCTGCCGGCATCTCCTTCTATGAACACCTCGCCCCCTTTCATCTCCGCTCCGGTGAAGTCCTTTGTGCTGCCTTTAACCACCACCCTTCCTCCCCGCAATAGAACGGCGGTATTCTCCAGAGCGCATCCCTCGACGATGATCTGGCCGGAGCGCATCAAAATTCCCGTGCTCATCCCCGCATCGCCCATTAATTGGATGGTCTTGGTGGTGGGATTTCTCGCTCCCAGGGTATCCCTGAGAATGCCGTCCTCTATGAACAAATCCTGCCCGTCCAGATGGTTTGGTGGGAGGACTTCCATTCCTTTCTCCAGAGCCTCGGTTATGGAGACGAACTTTCTGTATCCGGTCAGGTCGCTTTCAGCTTCGAGTACATTGCCCATGGGCTCCTTTATCCTGCCCGAGACATAGATCGCCCCTCTGAGCATGCTTATCCCCATGCGCCGGCCCACGTTTCCGTCGACGATGATGCTGCCCGTCCTCTCAATTGGTCCACCCTTTCCCCCCAGCCGGATAAGGTCCACCCCTAAGCTTGAGCCCAAACGGCTTCCCACGTCGCCTGAGATCTCCACCTTCTCCCCCTGGCGGAGAGATTCCACGATCTGCCTGAGGCTGATGCCGCCCACAGTCTGATCCATAGAAAGCCTTGAGCCCTGGTGCTGCCAGTAAAAGTCAAATGTGTTGTCGGCAAGGCACTTCTCCCCCGAAGCCAGGACCTTTAGCATCAGGAATCACTTCAGGGGCAAAAATGCCTTATCGGTGGCTATGCGCTTGGATATATTGACTCCCACCACAGTGATCAGGATGGCTCCGATGGCGGAGATAGCCAGTTTTTGCACCGATTCCACCATGCCGATGCCGAACTGCAAGTCGGCGTTGCTCGCCAGGATAAAGCTGCTGGCGGACCAGATGACCAGGCCGGTGGCCAGGATGAAGAAGAGATAGGATATGGTGCGGGCATCTCTTACTCCCTCCAGATACATGTCCATAACTTTTCCCAGGTTCACACATAAGGCAGCAGCCATGTACCACCAGATGCTCTCGTACAGATAGATCATGATCAGGGTGAAGTATCCGGGAAAGGTGGCCTCATGGAAGTACTGCCAGAAGTATGCCACCCCATTGACGGTGGCGATGACCACCAGCATCGCTGCCAGGATATAGGTGATAAAGGCGATCTTCCGGGCATAGAGGGATTTCTTGAGGGTCTGCTTTGCCTCCTCCATGGAGTCGTCCAGTCCCAGACCGCGGAATAACAGGTACAGGCCCACCGAGCCGGTGATGGCCACTATCGCCCAGCTGGGGTAGCCGATCAGACTGAAGAAGGCGAACATGAGAAGAGCTAACGCGGGAGGAATGAAGATGGTATGGCTGAGCTTGGGGTCGGTGAATAGCTGCTTTAAAAGGTAGTAGGTGCTCTCCAGGTTGGGGCTCTGCTTGACTAAAACCCGGCGCACACCCTCTACCTTGATCCGGGAGGTGATGATGGGCAGGATTGCCTCGTCCTCCGCCCCGTCCGAGACCACGACCACCCCCTGGGGATGCAAGCGCGCCAGCAGATCCTCCAGCTGAGAGGCAAGTTTACTGTCTGAGATCAGGCCGACCTTGAGGTCTCCGGCAATGGAGGCGATCTCCACGCTCTTGCCGGAGGCGATGATCTCATCCAGGGCTTTGATGCCTCCGAAGATGGTGTTGACGTCCGAGTCCTCCGGATCAGACATGCCCAGTTTCAGGGCGGCCTCTATATTGGCCTCTCTGCCCACAACGGGGGTAATTACCCCACCCTTGCGGCCCAGGTCATTGTCCCGGTCTATGCAGAGCACAAGGACATCCATGGTCTACTATTTGAAAAGATTGTACTTAAATGATTCTGTGGCAGACAAAGAGAAAAGCGCAGCCTATGTCCCAAAAATATTTATTTGAATAAAAGCGATGGATGGCTATGAGAAGATCAATCTTATGCATTGCGATTTCTCTAGTGCTCCTGATATCCATTGTCAGTGCCTTTAACATTGACATGGCGGAGACCCAAAAGCATATCGACTCGTATAACCGGAATATCGATCGAGCGCCAGAAGTTCTGAAGACCATTATGGGAGACGAGAGGATCAACCTGGAAGTGCCCCGGAATAATGCCAGCGTCTTCCGGTTGGGCCTGGATATGAAATCGGCGCGAATAAACGGGACCATTGAAGGCGGCTGGGCCGATCCCTCCATCACCATCAATGCCTCAGAGGAGGCGATAAACAACATCAGGATGTCAAAAGAGCCAATAGTAGCCTTCGAAAAAGAGAGGGATGCTGGCCGGATCACCTTCGAGGCGAATGATCTGATCGCCAGGGCGAAATTGAAGGCGGTTCTCTCCAGCACCTCAGTCCTGCAGTTCGGCTACAATATCTTCTTTGGCTAACGGGCAAGGTCAATATTCTCTTTTATTATTTTTAGGGCACAGTAATCTCCGCACATGGTGCAGACCTCAGAGTCTGAGGGGGTCCTGTCAGCCCGGACAAGCTTTGCCGTCTCTGGATCGATGGCCAGCTGGAACTGCTTCTCCCAGAGCATATCCCTCCGCGCCCTTCCCATATCCAGATCCCTTTGGCGATCGTTGTTTTTGATCATGTCGCCGATATGGGCCGCTATCCTGGCGGTGATGGTGCCCGTCCTCACGTCCTCCACATTGGGAAGAGCCAGATGCTCAGCCGGGGTGACATAGCAGATGAAGTCCGCTCCGTAGGCAGATGAGAGGCTGGCTCCGATTGCCGCCACGATGTGGTCGTATCCGGGAGCGATATCGGTGACCAGAGGGCCGAGCATGTAAAAAGGCCGCTCCGCGGTCATCCTCTTCATCACCAGGACGTTGGCCTCGATCTCATCGATGGGGATGTGGCCCGGCCCCTCCACTATGGTCTGAACCCCCGCTTCCTGGGCTCTATCCGCCAGCTCGGAGTTGATTATCAGCTCCTGGATCTGGGCCCGGTCGGTGGAGTCGTGCACTGCCCCCGCCCGAAGGCCGTTGCCCAGGCTGAGGGTGACCTCATGCTCTTTTAGGATCTCAAGGAGGTAGTCGAACTCCCGGTAGAGTGGATTCTCTTTCTGGTTGTGCAGCATCCAGCCGATCATGAAGGCCCCTCCCCGGCTGCAGACGCCGCCAAATCGACCTCCCTGGCGGCGGAGCCGCTCTATACAGATGCTATTGATGCCGGTGTGGATGGCCATGAAGTTGGTTCCCATCTTAGCCTGCTCCTCCGTCGCCCGGAAGAGGTCGTCCTCGGGCATGTCCACTCCTGCGCCATACTTTCTGATGGCCTCGATGAATGCCTGGTAGAGGGGGACGCTGCCCACGCTCAATGTGGTGGCCTCAATCACCCTTCTTCTGATCTCCAGGAACTCCCCGCCGGTGGACAGCTCCATCAGAGTGTCTGCACCGTTTGCTTCGGCGGTGCGCGCTTTTGCCACCTCCATCTCCACATCAACGATATCGCTGCTGGTGCCGATGGAGGCATTCACCTTGGTTCGGAGGCCCTTGCCGATTCCCACCGGCCTGGTGTATCGGTAAGGGCTGCGAGGGATGACTATCCTGCCGCTGGCGATCCCTCGGAGTATGAACTCAGGGGTCTTTCCCTCCTCCTCGGCCACGATCTTCATCTCTTCCGTCAGTCTGCCTGCTCGTGCGTCTTCTATTATTCCCATCTCTTCACCAGCATCATCTGACACGGTAGGGTTATTTAAGAGTGATCGGCTCATCCAGATAATCTCAAGGATAATCGAGACTGAATCGGCATCATGTGCCGTTGGGCAAAAATCTATTAACATCATCTGGCAATATATGATATGCATAATGAGCTATGGAGATGCCTCTCTCTCCAATTCTTGCCGAATCTGGGCAATTCGCTTTGTACGGAGATTGATATTCGTGTATGACCTGATTGTGGTGGGTGCAGGGCCCGCGGATCGACCGCCGCCCGGATGGCAGCCGGAATGGGCCTGAAGGTCTTATAAGGAGTTTGTGCGCTGGCTGGTGCCCAGGCTGCCCTTAGGGCTCCTGTCAGCTCATTGAAGAATAAAAGATCAAAAAAGAGGTCAGGTGAAGACCTCACCCGTCCTCACCTTGCCTGACTTCTCCACCGGAGAGACGAAGATCCTGCCGTCTCCGAACTTGCCGGTGCGTGCTGCATCGCAGATGGTCTTCATGACCGAATCCACGGCTTCATCCGGGACATAGAGCTCCAGCTTGAGCTTGGCGAGGAGATCGACATCCATAGTCCCTCCCCGGTACTGGAGTTTGATGCCTTTCTGCTCACCTCTGCCCATGACCTCTATCACAGTCATGGCCAGGATGCCCTTCTCTTCCAGAGCCTTCTTGACCTGCTCCAGCCTCTCCGGCCGAATTATCGCTTCTATCTTCTTCATTCCTGTCACCACCTTCAGGCTTCAGGCATAAGCCTTCTCGCCGTGCTGGGCTATATCCAGGCCCACGTATTCCTCGTCCTCCGTGACCCGCAAGCCCATGACGGAGTCCACGATCCTTGCCAGGATATAGGTCATGACGAAGGCATAGATCACAGATGCGCCGGCAGCCATGATCTGCACCGCGAACTGATGAAAGTTGCCGTATATCAGGCCGGTGTAGCTGTTGACCGCGGAGGTGGCGAATATGCCCGTGGCCACAGCGCCCCAAAGGCCGCCCATGCCGTGCACCGCCCAGGCATCGCAGCTCTCATCCAGCCCCCGGCTCACCCGGAAGAGGAGGGCCATATAGCAGAGGACTCCGGCCACCGCTCCGATGACCAGGGCTCCTGGCACATCCACATAGCCGGCGGCAGGGGTTATGGCCACCAGGCCGGCAATGCCGCCGCTCACCATTCCCAGGGCGCTGGGCTTCCCTTTATACCAGCTGGCAAAGAGCCAGGTTAAAGCTCCGGCAGCAGCGGAGGTGTTGGTCACCACCAGAGCGGAGGCAGCCAGGCCATTCGCTCCCAGGGCGGAGCCGGCGTTGAAGCCAAACCAGCCAAACCACAGCAGTCCCGCGCCGAGCATGGCCATGGGGATGTTATGAGGCTCCATCACATAGGAGCCGAAGCCCACCCTCTTTCCGATCACCATGGCTATGGCCAGGGCAGAGAAGCCGGAGCTTATGTGGACCACCGTCCCGCCGGCATAGTCCAGAGCACCCATCTGAGCCATCCAGCCGCCCGCCCAGACCCAGTGGGCCAGGGGATCGTAGACCAGGGTGGTCCAGAGCAGAGCGAGGACGATGAATGAGCTCAAGCGCACCCTCTCCGCCACCGCAGAGGTGAGGATGGCCAGGGTCACCGCGGCGAAGACCATCTGGAAGGCGACGTATAGCAGATGGGGCAGATTTCCCGCCAGGGGAGCTTCGCCCAATCCCACTCCGCTCAGGGCCAGGTAGTTCGAGACCTCCGATTGCTCCGCCGATATCCGCGCCGAAGGAGAGGCTGTAGCCCAGGAGTACCCACTGGATGCTGGCCAGGGCGAAGGCCAGGAAGGAGAGGCCTATCATCGATACCACTGTTTTGCTGCGCACCAGCCCGCCGTAGAAGAGGCCTACCCCGGGGGTCATGAGCATGACCATGGCGGTTGATACCAGGACCCATGCTGTGTCTCCGCTGTCTATTGGCATATCATATCACCTGCACTTACGCCGGCAGACTGCATTTAGAGCAAAATGTCTGATTGCACTCTGCCGATTAGAGCTGCAATTGGCGGGATTAAAAGGATATTTGATATAATTTCAGAATTAGTATGAAATCATCTTAAAGGTGGCTCCCGGCAAGCTATTTATCTCAGATGCTCTTCCTTTATAGGATTCATGTGACCAGGCACGGGGCCTGGAGGGTGTTGGCAGCATATGGACAATGCGAATGAAATTCTCTCTGCCGTCCGGGAGGCGAAGAAGCATATAGGAGAGGGTGCGGATTTTCGCATCTCTGATGCCCTGGATACTCTGGAGGGCATTGCACAGTTTCTGGATAAAGAGGCCATAACTGGACTGAAATGCAGAAATTGCGATAACTATGCTTCCTCATCATTTCCCCTGAGCGGAGACTTCTGGGCAGTGGACAACAATGAATACTGCCATGAGAAGAAGACCTCTCTGAAGAATCTGAACGCTTTGAAGCTGGCCGGCTGCCGTCAATACTCCCGCCAGGAGACTGAGGAGCTATTGAAGCTGGGCCAGGAGATTTTAGATGAGGACCTCACAACCGGATTTAGCGACAGAAAGCTGTACGACAGAAACAAATTCGCCAGCTACAGCGTAGCCTTCCGGATGCTCTCTTATCCGGGGAAGATCTGCATTGAGTTTGGGCATCTCACCGATGGAGGGTTCACCTGCAGCGATATCAGACTGTATATCATAAAGAGGCTTGACCCGGAATTCGGCGAGGAGGCATCTCGCAAGATCTCCGAAGCTCTGAAGAAGGGCCCGGCAATGGCGGTAAAGGCAAACATGCAGATCAGAAGACAGCTTGATATCGACTATGTCCTGGAGTGGATTGCTAAAAAGCGAAAGATGGATATAGTATATCTCTAGCTCTATTTTTGATTTAGACGATAATTGATAATTAAAGGATGTTTTTGACAATGGCGCAACCCCTAGTGCCAGATACCAGTGTGGTAATAGATGGCAGAGTCTCTGCCAGGATCAAATCAGGAGAGCTCCAGGGCCGGAGGATTGTAGTTCCTGAGGCGGTGGTGGCGGAATTGGAGGCCCAGGCCAACCACGGCCGAGAGATCGGCTTGAAGGGATTGGAGGAGCTGAGAAAGCTCTCTGAGCTGGCCAAAGCCGGCAAGATCGAGCTGGAGTATGTGGGAATCAGGCCAAACCTGGATCAGATCAAGCTCGCAGGTGGTGGAGAGATCGATGCCATGATCAGGGATGTGGCCCTGGAGTTGGGCGCGTCTTTTCTCACCAGCGATCAGGTCCAATCCCGGGTGGCAGAGGCGATGGGTCTGGATGTGGAGTACGTCCGCCCCCAGCGCGAGGCGGTCAAGCCCCTGTCCCTGGAGAGGTACTTCACCGAGGATACCCTATCCATTCACCTCAAGGAGAGTGCTATTCCCATGGCCAAGAGGGGCCATGTGGGGGACTTCTCCCTGGTCCGGCTGGGCGATCGGCCCACCTCGGAAAGGGAGCTCAGAGACCTCTCGCGGGAGATTTATGAGCGGGCCAAAGCGGACCCAGATGGCTATGTGGAGATGGAGAAGATCGGGGCAGCGATAATTCAGATCGGGCCGATGAGAATCGCCATCGCTAAGCCACCGTTCTCCGACGGCCTGGAGATAACTGCCGTCCGGCCGGTAGCCAAGGTGAGCTTCGACTCCTACCGCCATAGCGGCATGCTCAAGACCCGGCTCCGTGAGGGGCAGAGGGGAATTCTCATCGCCGGCCCGCCGGGATCGGGCAAGTCCACCTTTGCCGCGGGAGTTGCCGAGTACCTTTTAAGCTGCAACTATGTGGTCAAGACCCTGGAGTCCCCTCGCGATCTGCAGGTTCCTCCGGAGATCACCCAGTACAGTCCCCTGGAGGGGAGTATGGAGGCATCGGCCGATATACTGCTCCTTGTCCGGCCGGATTATACCATATACGACGAGGTCAGAAAGACGCGCGACTTCCAGGTATTTGCCGATATGAGGCTGGCAGGAGTAGGCATGATCGGCGTGGTCCATGCCAACAAGCCCATCGACAGCCTGCAGCGACTTCTTGGCCGGGTGGAGATGGGCATGATCCCCCAGGTGGTAGACACCGTGGTCTTCATCGAGAAAGGGGAGGTCACCAAGGTTCTGGATGTGGAGTTTGTGGTCAAGGTCCCCTCGGGAATGGTGGAGGCGGATTTGGCCCGGCCGGTGATCGTGGTCAAGGACTTCGAGACCGGCCAGGCGGAGTACGAGATGTACTCTTACGGCGAGGAGATCGTGGTAATGCCTGTCAGCAGAGAGGAAAAGAAGCCCTCTTGGAATCTGGCCAGCAGGGAGATCGAGAAGGAGATCTCTCACCATGTGCGCGGTCCCTTCAAGGTGGAGATGCTGACGGACTCCCGCGCAGTGATCCATGTGCCCCAGGAGGATGCGGCGAGGGTTATCGGCAAGGCGGGAAAGAACATCGACCAGATCGAGAGGAGCCTTGGGATGCATATCGATGTCCGGGCGAAGGAGGAGGAGCATCCGACGGTGCCCGAGCCGAGGATGGAGGAGACGGCAAAGCACATCATCCTCTGGCTGGACGGCATGGCCGGGGAGTCGGTGGATGTCCTGGTGGGTGAAGAGCCCGCCTTCACCGCTACGGTTGGCCGGCGGGGAGATATCCGCATTGCCAAGTCCTCGGAGATGGCCAAGAGGATCATAAAGAGGATTAAGAAGGGAGAGAAAATAGAGGTGCAAAGGTCGGGATCGGAATGGGATGGATAAGATATCCGATCATTATTCTCATCCTCCTTTTCCTGACGGCGGTGCTCACACCAGGCATCAGCGCCCTTGACCCCAAACCCTCACAGGACCTGAAGGGCAATGCCACCCCCGTTCTGATGGGTAAGAATGTGGGGGAAGCGGCAGTAGGCCAGGAGTCGACCGGGCCGAAGTCCCGTCTCATAAGCCCCTCGGTCCGCTGGGAGCTGGAGCTGGAGGACAGCCTGGACAGGACGGTGCAGCTGGATATGTACCAATCCAATGATGTCCTGTTCGGCAAGGGCAGGATTGTGGCGGAAGGCGTTGCTCAGAACGTCTCTGCCAGCGGTACGACCTCGGGAAACAAGCTGTATCTGGACGTCCTCTCCGAAGACCTCTCTTTATTCCGCTTATCTCTTTCCATGAACGGGAAATCAATTTATGGAGACTACCATATTTATAGCGCCCTATTTCTGCCTGATAACGGCATCGCCATGGGAAGGATCGTCTAGATCAGAGATACGTCCTTTGTCGTATAACCATTAAGCTTATCAACTATAATGCTCATGCCGGATGTGAAATAAGGTCGAGATGCCCATGAAATTCAAATCGTCAATTGCATTATTCATGCTCTTCATTGCCTTCCTGGCAGTGACGGCACTGTCTGCCGATTGGGGCAGCCAACAGTCATTGAGCGCTGATGAACTGATCAGCGGCACAGAGTATGCCGCACCCACCGGTCCCGGGGGAACGCCGGCAACTCCCCAGCAATCCAGGGCTCTTCAGGAAAATAAGAGCGATATGGACTGGACTATGCCCAAGACTCTGAGCGATACCGCAAAGAACCCCCTGGACTCCCGGGCGGAGGCAGAGGCGGCAAGCAGCGAGGAGGAGAGCGCACCCACAACCACTCCCCCTGCAGAGGAGAATGCGTCCGCGATGACCGAGACTGAGCTTCCCCCGGCCGAGGTCGCGCTGCCCTCTTTGGGCGGGAGCTGGTCCTTTTCCCTGAATGACAGCATCCAGAGAAGCATGGCTTTAACCCTCTTCCAGAATGACGGCCAGGTCTTTGGCGCGGGCAAGATGAGGGTGAATAACAGCACCATCGATGCGGCAGTATCGGGACAGGTATATGGAAATGGAAGCGCGGAGCTGGATGTCATCACCATAAACCCCATAGACCTCTATAAGCTCTATCTCAACCTGAACGGAGACATGGCCAATGGAGAGTTCAATGCCCTCTCTGCCGGCAAAGAGTCCTGGACGGGAAGCTTTGAGGGAGTGAAGACCGCATAACTGGGCGAGTATATGGATGCCAAAAGACCGGCATCCTCACAATTTTCTTTTCTCTATCCAATTGAAATATAAAGAACAGAAAACCAATGGATCACAATGCCTCCAGCCAAGCTCTCTCCCCTGATGGAGCAGTACTACCAGAACAAGAAGCTCTATCCAGATGCCCTACTCCTCTTTCGGGTGGGCGACTTTTATGAGACCTTTGCCGATGATGCCGTCATCGTGGCTCGCGACCTGAACATCACCCTCACCTCCAGGCAGAAGGATGACCAGGGAGAGAAGATCCCCCTGGCTGGTGTCCCATACCATGCTCTTGACGTCTATCTCGCCCGGCTCATCCGGGCGGGGCATAAGGTGGCCATCTGCGACCAGGTGGAGGACCCAAAGCAGGCCCACGGTCTGGTGAAAAGAGCCATAACCCGGGTGGTGACACCGGGAACGATCATCGAGCCCTCCATGCTCGAGGAGGGCAAGAACAACTTCCTGGCGGCGATTGTGAAAGAGGATGAAAATGTGGGCCTGGCCTTTGTGGACGTCTCCACCGGCGATTTTTTGACCACGGAGGTCCCCCATAACCGCCTGCACACCGAGCTTGCCAAGTTCCGGCCGGCGGAGTGCTTATCCTCTTTTCCCCTCCACTGGGAGAGCACAAATGAGCAGCTCCTGGAGGAGGCCTTCTTCTCCCGGGAAAAAACGGTGGCTGCCCTGGCCGAACGCTACGGACCGGACTGGAAAGAAAAGCTCCGGCTGGAGAAAAGGGAGCTATCTCAGAGAGCCTGCGGAGCCGTCCTCTCTTATCTGAATTCCACCAGATTCGACCTCCTGGGGCACTTGAAGGATGTTCAGATCTACTCGGGATCGGACTATATGCTCCTGGATGAGGTCACAGTGCGAAACCTGGAGATCTCCAGAAACATCCGCGACCGCTCCCGCCGGGGCACCCTGCTGGAGTTCCTGGACCAGACCAGGACCGCTATGGGGGCGAGAACCCTGGCCCGCTGGATACAAATGCCCCTGCAGAGCGAAGAAGGCATAGCCCGCAGGCTGGAGGCGGTAGATGAACTCTGCACCAAATCCCTGCTGCACCGCAGCCTGGCGGAGGAGCTTAAGGGCGCCTCCGACCTGGAGAGACTCTTAGGCCGGATATCATGCAAATCCGCCAGCCCTAAAGAGCTGGCTGTCCTGAAGAGCACCCTGGAGAGGCTGCCCCGCCTGCAGGAGATCCTCCAGAATGGTCAGTCCCCGGCTCAAAGCTCATATCTGCTGGATCTTTCGGCCAGGCTTTCCCCGGTGGATGATATAGTCTCCCTGATAGAGAAGTCGATAATAGAGGACCCGCCCGTCCACCTGAGGGAGGGGGGAGTGATCCGGGATGGCTATGACCCGGAGATAGACCAGCTCCGGGAGCTCTTGAGGGATGGCAGAGGCTGGATCAGCCGCCTGGAGAGCGCTGAGAAGGAGAGGACGGGCATCAAATCGCTCAAGATCGCCTTTAATAATGTCTTCGGCTACTATATCGAGGTCTCACGGCCAAACCTGCACCTGGTTCCCCCGGAATATATCCGCAAGCAGACCCTGGCCAATGGGGAGAGATTTGTCACTCCGGAGCTGAAAGAGATGGAATCCCGCGTCCTCTCCGCCCAGGAGAGGTCGGTATCCCTGGAGCAGGTGCTGTTTTGTCGGGTGAGAGATGAGGTGGCGGGAAAAGCAGCAGCCATCCAGGAGAGGGCCACGGCAATAGCTGAGCTTGATGTGCTTGCCTCCCTGGCCACCACCGCTAAGGAGAACAACCTGGTCCGGCCAGAGTTCAACCAGGAGGGCAGAATCTCCCTTCGTGCCAGCCGCCACCCGGTCCTGGATAAAGCAATGCGAGGGAGTTTTGTGCCCAATGACGTCCTCTTAGACCGGGACCGGAATCGTCTGATCATCCTCACCGGCCCGAACATGGCGGGTAAATCCACCTTCATGCGCCAGATAGCCCTGGCGGTGATCATGGCCCAGGCCGGGTCGTTTGTGCCTGCCGCCCATGCCTCACTCTCCCTGGTGGACCGGGTGTTCACCCGAGTGGGGGCATATGACGACCTTTCTGCCGGACAGAGCACATTCATGGTGGAGATGACGGAGATCGCTCACATCCTCACCTCTGCCACCAAAAAGAGCCTGGTCCTGCTGGATGAGGTGGGCCGGGGGACCAGCACCTTCGACGGTCTGTCTTTGGCCTGGGCCATATCCGAGTATCTGCATGAGAGCATTCAATGCAAATCGGTCTTTGCCACCCATTACCATCAGCTCACAGAGCTTGAGGGCATCCTCTCCGGAGTGAGAAACTACAGCATTGCGGTAAAGGAGGACAAGGGCACCATCACCTTCCTGAGGACAGTGGTCCCGGGGGCGACGGACAAGAGCTATGGGGTGCATGTCGCCCGCCTGGCCGGCGTTCCCAGGGTGGTGACCCGAAGGGCAGACGAGATCTTGAGGGAGATAGAAAAGGAGGCCGTTCTGCAGCCGGGATCAGGAAAGAGGGGGCAGAAGAGATCTGCTCGCTATACCCAACTCATATTCTTTGATGGCGATGATGATGGCAATAAGGCCGCGGAAGCGGAGAGGGTGAAGACGGACAGCATCCTGGAGGAGATCGTGTCCCTGGACCTGGACATGATGACCCCCAGGGAGGCCCTGGACCGCCTGGCTCAGTACCAGCGGATGCAAAAGGAGAGAGGAAAGGAAGAGAGATGAAGAGAATCAGGGCACTGGACGAGGAGACGGTAAACAAAATCGCTGCTGGTGAAGTGATCGAGCGGCCGGCCTCGGTGGTAAAAGAGCTGGTGGAAAACTCCATAGACGCCGGGGCCCACAGGGTATTGGTCGAGGTCCGGGACGGCGGGAAGAGCTTCATCAAGGTGACCGACGATGGCTGGGGGATAGATCCGGACGACCTCCCCCTGGCCTTTCAAAAGCATGCCACCTCCAAGATCGCCGGGGCGGAGGACCTGGAAAAGATCTCCACCCTGGGATTTCGGGGCGAGGCCCTGGCCAGCATCGCCAGCGTCTCGAAAGCGGTCGAAGTGCGCACCAAGACCCGCGATGCTCTCTCGGGCAGCTATCTTCGCCTGGAGCAGGGGAAGGTGGCCGAGGCAAAGGAGGTGGGCAGTCCCGTCGGAACTTCGATCACTGTCTGGGATCTATTTTTTAATGTCCCGGCGAGAAGAAAGCACCTCAAGGGAGCGGAGGCGGAGCTGGTCCATATCACCGATGTCATCACCGAACTGGCCATCATCCATTACGATATCGCTTTTGAGCTCTTCTCTGGCTCCCGCACTCACTTCAAATCAGCCCGATCCAGCTCCTGGGACGACGTCCTCTCCCGCCTCTTCGGCCTGAAGGCAGTGGCAGGCCTGACCCCGATGCAGGCATCCGGCCGGGGCTGGAGGATAGAGGGAATGATCGGCGATGCCTTCAGCCTGAGGAGCAGTCCGGACAGGATTTTTATTTTCGTTAACGGACGGGCGGTATCATCCCGTCCTATGGCCGCTGCCCTGCGAGATGCCTACAGAAACATCATCCCCCCGGGAAAGAGCCCCATTGCTGTCCTCTCCCTCCAGATAAGCTCGGAGCTGGTGGATGTGAACGTCCATCCCGCCAAAAGGGAGATCCGGCTGCTGCATGAGAATGAGATCTGCTCTGCCATCACCCTAAAAGCGGCTCAGGCTCTTTCCACTCATGCCAGGATTGTGACTGCTGAACGCCTGGAGCCCAGCATTCAGATCGCTGCCTCGGAGGAAACCCTAGCCCAGAACTCCCAGCAGAAGACTCTTCCCCTGGAGGCAACTGAACCGGTTGCGCAGGATGAAGTCCTGCCTCCATTGGCCGCGCCCAGGCTGAAGATCCTGGGCCAGATCAAGAGGCTCTACATTGTGGCGGAAAGCGAGCAGGGGCTGGTTCTCATCGATCAGCATGCTGCTGCAGAGCGCATTCGCTTTGAGAGGCTGAGTGAAAGGTACCAGAAGAGGTCGATCCGCCAGGAGCTGGCCTGTCCGGTGACGATCGAGCTCTCGGCCAGCGAGGAGATCATGCTCAGTTCCTGGAAGGAGATCTTGGAGGAGATCGGCTTTGAGATCTCATCCTTTGGAGGGAGGTCTTACAGCGTCCGGTCCGTTCCTGCTCTTGGCCAGAGGACCGAGAGCGCAGATTCGGTGCATGACGTCTTAAAAGACCTGTTCCTGCGGGGAAAGCCGGGGCCTGATTCAGTCAGCCGGGATGAGATCCTCAAGCTTCTCGCCTGCCGGGGCTCCATAAAATCGGGAAAGGAGCTCACCCTTAAAGAGATGGAACAGCTGCTGAAAGATCTGGAGCAATGCCGCAACCCCTCCACCTGCCCCCACGGCAGGCCGGTGATGGTTACCCAGGATTTGAGCCAGCTGGAGCGGCTCTTTGGCAGAAGATGATCATGCGCAGGAGATGATAATATCTATGGGGAGGTTAATTGACCTCTTATGGATCTGGAAGGATTTGCCAAGCGAGGCCTGAGGAGACGGGACTCCGAGATAAAGTCCAAGCTCGTCGATCTGATCAGAGAGGTAAAGGAGATTCCCGCGGATCGGGCCACTATTTTGGCGGAAGCGGTCTTAATGGAGGCCGAAGCGACCCTCGATCCCAGGGGAGAGGTTTTCCAGCTGAACAATGTGGGGGTGAGCATGGGGGACTTTGGGGTGGGATCGCGCGGCTCCGGCGACTTTTATACCCACACCAAGATCGCCGAGGTCATCGGCCGCACAGAAGCGGTGGTCGACTCCCGCCAGCTGGACGACTCAGGAGTGGTCCAGGCCGGTGGCAAGTACATCACTGTGACCGTGGACGGCATGCACTCCCGGCTGAGCGACTACCCATTTTTGGCCGGATTCCATGTAACCCGAGCGGCACTGCGCGATGTCTATGTCATGGGTGCAAAGCCGGTTGCCCTGCTATCGGATGTTCATCTGGCCGATGACGGGGACGTCTCCAAGCTCTTCGACCATATCGCCGGCATCGCCACCGTCTCAGAACTGATCGGCGTTCCCCTGATCACCGGCAGCACCCTGCGCATCGGCGGGGATATGGTGATCGGAGACCGGCTGACCGGATGCGTGGGTGCGGTGGGGGTCTCGAGTAAGCTCACCGCCAGAAAGAGCGCCCGGCCAGGAGACGTGATCATGATGACCGAGGGGGCAGGAGGGGGCACGATCTGCTCTGCCGCCCTGTACTATGACCGGCATGAAGTGGTGGATGAAACTATAAACATCAAGTTCCTGGAGGCGAGCGAGGCTCTGCTCAAAGAGGATGTCAAGATCCATGCCATGACCGATGTCACCAACGGCGGCATTCGCGGCGACGCCAAGGAGATCTCCTATACCGCCGGGGTGAAGCTGATCTTCGAGGAGGAGAGGATGGGCAGGCTTGTCAACCATCGGGTGCTGGAGATGCTCAATGATCTTGAGATCGACTATCTCGGGGTGTCTATCGATGCCCTGCTCATCATCGCCCCGCCGGAGGAAGCGGCTGCCATCTCCAGGGCTATTCGGGGTGCTGGGGTGGAGATTGACGAGATCGGCAGAGTCGAGAAAGGCGAGGGTGCGTATCTTGATGTCGATGGAAAGCTTGTTGACTTCTCCCCACGCTTCCGCGAGGCGGCTTACACCCCCATCAAAAAGGCGATCGGCCAGGAGGCGGTGCGGGATGTGGCGGAGATGACCGGGAAAGTGGATATGGCGGCCAGAGATGCGGTGGAGAAGAAAAAGAGGTTTGTGCAGAGGATAAGGAGGGGCTGAGAAGGGCCCGGAATAGATCCGGATGATGCCAGACTGAGATCCCTTCATCCGGTCCCCGGGTTCTGCCTCTCTACATCTGCATCATCCAGCAGGCTCTTTGCCGGACCCTGGAAGCGATCAAATTCGCTTTCCTCAACCGATTAGCATAATTTACAGCAAATTTTTACAAAGTTATTTATCTGTATAGCGTTTACTGCATGTAATAATAATAGTAGAAATTTATTGACATTAATAAACTATTTATATCATAAGCACTTTCAATTATTACAAGGGAAAAAAATAATGGAGGAGATAGCAATGAAAGAATCGTTTGTGATGAGATTTGATGAGAAAGATATCGAGGTTGTGGAGACTTTGAAAAGCCTGGGGGTGCCAAGGAAGGTCTCCAACATGATCGCATTCCTGGCCGGGGGAACTGAGGCCACCTCACGGGAGATCGAGCGGGGTTCAGATCTTCGCCAGCCGGAGGTGAGCATTGCTCTTCGTACCCTGCGCAAGAATAACTGGATCGAAGAGAAGATCTCCAGGAGCGACGGGACCGGGAGGCCGATGAAGGTCTACCGCCTCAAGACGCCCATCGATGAGATCCTGCATTTCTATGAGCAAGAGAAGCTGAATGAGGCCAATCAGGCATTGCAGTCCATCCAGAAGCTGAAGTCTCTATTCAGTGATGCGGGCACGGTTTGATGGCGGATATTGTTTTTTTATTTTTTTAACTTGTTTCTGCCGGTTCTCATCAACACAAATTCCCAAATGATTTATCACAAAAAGGTACTGTGTGTCCTGTGGTTTTCTCTTTAATCCCCCAGACTATACAAAAAACATCTTCACGATGGGGCTATATAGAAGAAGGACCCTATAATAATGAAATCAATCAGGGGCCAATGTGTTCCATTTGTCCGGGGAGATATATGCAAGAACAAGAGAAAAATCAATTCGAACAGCCGTATTCAAGAGAGTTGAAAGTCGGGCCTGATGCGGCTTTAGGGGTCGGCAATAATCCTATAGCAGAGAGTTCGTATCATGGTAGTGGTTCATTGGCGGTCATTGAAGAGGTTATTCACAGGGCTTATCTAAACAAGCTTGTTGGTGATGAGGGTCTTAGAATTGTGGAATGCATTCCGGGAGAAGAGATAACTGATGAGCGGCTGGCCGAGCTTACTGGAATCAGCCTTAACACAGTGAGGCGCACTCTTTATCTCCTGTATGAGCACCGGCTGGCCATATACAGGCGGAAGCGTGATCCGGATTCCGGCTGGCTCACATACCTGTGGCAGCTGTGTCCGGAGAACTTCGATAAAGCGCTGGAGTCTGAGGCTAAGAGGCTACTGAGAAAGCTGGATGAGAGGCTGGTCTATGAGAAGGAGAATATCTTTTATGCCTGCACAGAGGGCTGTGCCAGGTTCATATTCGACGAGGCGAGCGATGCCAACTTCGTCTGTCCCTTCTGCCAGGGGAGCCTGGAGTACATGGAGAATGCCAAAGTGGTAGAGGCCATAGAAAGGCAGATCAAGGATTTAAAAGACTGCATATGAGACCTGCCCTGGAATTTTATTGAGCAGGATTTTTCGGACCAGGACAGTCCATTTCCTGGACGGTCCATTATAAATTCTCCAGATTATTGGCCAGAACCGCAGTCCACCACCATCGGGCCATATCCATCAAATCCCGGCTGAACATGCCCGAGAGCCTGTACTCCCCACCCTTGTTGCTGATCATGCCTGCACCAAGCAGCTTGTTTCTCATGGCATAAAAGGCAGATCGGCTCACGTCGAGTTCGACCAAGAGCTCTTTCCATTCTCTGGTTCTCAACGGATCGCCGCTTTTCTGCCTCTCCTCCACCATGGAAAGAAACCGCCGTCCCCTCTCCGCCGTTGTCTCCTCCTGGAAAAGGCGCAGCATGAGCTCATGATATGGATCTCTCGAATGGCTGATTGCGTACTCCGATTTGGAGCGGACCTTCAAGGTGGTGGCCGTCCTTGGGGCCTTGAGCACATGGGTCATGAGCTAGCCAATACCGCTCTGGCTATATCTGCATATTCGTCCCTCAGGGCATAGGTCCTGGGTGCCCGATACGACTTCTTATTGACATGCAATATCCCCAGGCGGGAACTGATATAACCGGTCATGGAGGCCACCACCTTTCTGGAGACATTGACCTCCTTACATACCTCTTCATGCAGAGATAAAACGGTGAACTCCTGAGACTGGACCATGGACTCAAGAACCACCCTCCTGAGACCGTCGCTGTCCAGATCGAGGAAATTCATCATTCTGCCCCGTATCTCAGATCGCTGCGAATTCGTCGGACCTCCCTCCGTTCCACTCCCTTACATTTGCTAATACTTTAGTAATATTTATAATATATATAACTTACTAATTCGAATCTGGGAATTGTTTATTATCATGGAACAGGTCAGGCGGTGTTATGTCGGAAGATGACAGCTTAAGCGGGGATAGCCTCTACCACCTGGGAGACTATGAGGGCGCAGTTGCTGCCTGGGAGCGATGGGAAAACGAGCAATCGGAGAGCTTTGAGCACTATTACCGGAAAGGGGTGGCTCTGCGCAAGATCGGCCGGTATGAAGAGGCCCTCATCGCCCTGGACAAGGCCCTTTCCCTGAATCCAAAGAGCGCGGATGCCTGGAGAAACCATGCTGTGGCTTCCAACCAGCTGGATCGGGGGGCGGATGCCCTCAAATCCTGCCAGAAGGCCCTGGCCATCGACCCCAACAACTCCCGGACCTGGATTGTGAAGGGCTTTGCCCTGCACCTCCTCGGCCGGTATGGGGAGGCAGTGGAAAGCTATGCCCGCGCTATTGAGCTGAATCCCCTGGGACCGGACGGGAGGAGGGCCTGGAACAACCGGGGGGCGGCATTGGATAACCTGGGCCGGCATGAGGAGGCCATAGAGAGCTACGAGGAGGCGATAATGATCGATCCCTTCGACCTGTATCCCTGGAATAACAAAGGGGTGGCCCTCTCCGCTCTGGGGCGGCAGGAGGAGGCAGTGGTGTGCTTCCAAAAGGCGATCCAGGTCGACAATCAGTATGCAGTCGCCTGGAAGAATCTGGCCGTTGCCTTCCGGTCATTGCATCGCGACCGGGAGGCAGAAGAGGCCGCTAGAATCGCCCTCGATCTGGGATTGAATTGAGCCAGTATCATCTTCTCTCGGGATCAGTTCTTCAAGGCCTGGGCGATCTCTTCGACCAGAGAATCCCTGTTCTCCCTGGTTACTGTCACCACCCGAAAGGATCCTCTGATCTTCTTGGCCAGGCGGTGGTTGGACCATTCATGCAGCACCACCAGCATGGGCTTGGGCGAGGCGATGGCCTTCTCCACCGCAAGTACGAAGCTGTGGCTGGAAAGCTCCATGGGACCGATCTCGTCCACCACGATCAGATCGCAGCTCAATGCGTTTTCCACTGCCTGCGCTCCTATTCGCTCCAGGTCATCCAGATGGACCCGGTACTTTCCCAGTTGAGGCCCGTCCCCGGCCTCATCTGCCAGTATCCCCACCATTCCTGTGGAAAGGTCCAACAGCTCAAAGCCAGTGCGCCGGTCTTTGTAGCGCCTGTCTCTGGCCAGAACCCCGCCCACGCTCAATTTTGTCCTGGATGCCACCTTTGCTACCAGAGTAGATTTGCCGATGCCTGGGCTGCCGGTTACCGCAATCCTAGGGGCCATATAGATACCTCATCCTCTCCATATAGTGATTCAGGCTCTCCACGTCCTTAATCTCCTTTCGGACCAGCTTTTTTATGCGAGAGCGAATCTCCCCGTCGGGACGGGAACCCACCGACCGCAGGTGCTGCTCGATGATCCTGGCCATCTCATCCCCTTTGCGGTCCCAGTCGGTGAGGATGATGATCTCTCGGTAGCTCCGGGCGGCATCCTCCGCCAGCTCAAGGGCCGATCGGCGCGAGGCCATGATCACCGGCCCGACAAGACCCAGAGCGCGCAGAGCCAGTTCATCCCGCCTTCCCTCAACGATGGTCGCTGCTCCCTGGCCGGATGCCTCGATGAGGGCCGCCAAGAGCTCTTCCAAGGCCTCCAGATCGTAGGTCCCCTTCTCTCTGCTCTCCTGCATCTCTCTTGCCCTTTGCCTGTTCACTTTTCCCTCTGCTCCTCCAGCACCTTCCCGAGAATGGAGACGGCCACATCCTTTTTAATCCCCTTCACCAGCAGAAGCTTTCGCCCGCTCTTCTCCCCCTTCATCACCTGGATTCCGGACTCAGGCACGCCCAATGTTCTGGCCAGCTCCTCGACCAGCTGGCGGTTGGCCCGGCCTCGAGTGGGCTCTTCCGTCAGCCTGGCCTCCAAAGACCTCCGCCAGGGGTTGAATCCCGAGGGAACGGCCAGCCGGGAGGAGTCGGGCACCACCTCAAAGCGGATGATGCATCCGGAGGGATGGGAATCGAGGGCATCTGCATAGTCCATGCGCTTTATCTTGCCCTTGGAGCTTAAATATTATCGATATTCTTGCCCTGGTGGAAGGACTGGGCCGGTGGAGTGTTATTGGGAAAAGGTTAAAATACCGTCGGCGATGAAGGGGGAGAGGTTCGATGAAGATCAAACAGGTCGTCGTACTGGCAGGCAAAAACCATATTGATTGCTCCATTTCCAGGGGATTAGAGCAGCTTGGCCTGCAGATGTGCAAATGCTTTTCTCCTCAAGATCATGGAGAGGATTGTCTCATAGTATGCGATCCGGAATATGTAAAAACCCTGGATGGCTCGGCCCTGATCAGACAGGCGATGGAAAAAGGCTGTCCCGTGCTATTGTATAACTCAAACTGCCCCACCGTTCTGGAGGAGATCAGGAGTACGGGCGACCTATGCCGGAAGACGAGAGATATGATGGAGGCTCAGGTGCTCTACAGTTGCCTGCAGACGGATGCCCAGAGACTGGCTGACCTTCAGTCCGGGGCGGAGGGACTGCCTCGATATGTGGCAACTGCATACGAGAAGGTGCAGGACCTGCGCTATGGGGAGAACTGGCATCAAAGAGCCGCTCTCTATGTAAGTAATGACACCCTGGGGCTGCCCGCCGCCCGGAAGCTGAACGGCAGGGAGATGTCCTACAACAATATGGTCGATGCGGAAACGGTTTTGGAGATGCTGATCGACCTATCGGAGTACGATGGAAAGGCTTTCGAGAAGCCCCTGTCCGTCATCGTCAAGCACGCCAACCCCTGCGGCGCGGCCTATGGCTCAAGCCTTGACGAGGCCTACAGACTCTCTTTTGCCACCGACCCCAAGTCCGCCTTCGGAGGGGTGATAGGCTTCAATCGAATGGTGGACGTGTTGACGGCCAAAAGCATTGGCGACAGCTTCGTTGAGGTCCTTTTAGCTCCTGGCTTCGAGCCCGAGGCCTTGAGGCTGCTCACGGAGAAGAAGCCCAACCGCCGGGTCCTGGACATAGGAGACCTGCTGCAAAGGAAGAGGGAACTGTACCGGGGCCATTACCAAAAGACCATCTTCGGGGGGATGATGCTGCAGGATTATGATACGGGCGACATCAAGGAGTGGAAGGTGGTGACCAGAAGGGCTCCCACAGACTCTGAGACCCGAGCGCTCCGCTTTGCCTGGAAGATAGCCAAGTACGTTAAGTCCAATGCCCTGGTCTACACCACTGAGTGCCAGACCATAGGCATAGGTTCCGGCCAGGTCAGCCGGGTGGACTCCGCCCGATTTGGAGCGGAGAAGGCGGAAGAGCACGGCCTGTCCACACAGGGCACAGTCGCCGCCACAGATTCGTTCTTCCCCTTCCGGGACGGCCTGGACCAGGCCTACCAGGCAGGGGCGACAGCGGTGATTCATCCCGGTGGATCTATCCGGGACTCTGAGGTGATAGATGCCGCCAATGAGCATGATATGGCCATGGTCTTCACAGGCATGCGCCATTTCAGACATTAAAGGATGCAGGAGCTGGGGCTGATGATGCTCCTTCTTTATCTATTATTATCCGCTATTATTTTATCCGGCCAGGGATCGGCTGAGGTCATCCCCTCCGGCGAGGACATCCAGGCAGCAATAGACTCCGCCCGGGCGGGTGATATCATAGCAGTGGGCCCGGGAACCTACCGCTCTATAACCGTAGACCGGCCGCTAACCCTGATCGGCGAGGGCAGAGCGGTGCTGAAGGCCACCATGCAGAATCCGGCGGTAACGGTAAAAAGCGATGGAGTTACCATCGATGGCTTCGATATCCACGGGGTGGGAAAGGATACCGCTTCCAAGTTCGAGTATTATATGGAAAACCGGGAGGCAGCCAGTGGCCAGCGCCTGGATATGCCCAACTCGGCTATAGTTGTCGAAGGCAGCGGCTTTGCCCTCATCAACAGCAGCATCTATGGAGCCCAGGCCGGGGTTTATGCCCTGGATGCAGAGGGGATTAATCTGCAGAATTGCACATTGGATAGCTGCGATACGGGCCTGGTGGTCAATGGGGGAAGGAAGATCGATGTCCTTGGCTGCAATATAATAAACTGCCGAAAATACGGCCTGGACATGGAATGGTCCAGCGAGGTAGCAGTCAAGAACAGCAGCATCATAAACAACTCCAATGTCGGTATTCTCTTAAGAGAGGGGACGGGAGGGGTATTCGATGATAACACCATCTCTGAGTGTACCTTCGGACTGTCCCTGTGGAATGCCTCCTCTAATCAGGTGAGGAGAAACCGGCTTGATCACAACTACTATGGCATTTTAGTGACCAACTGGTCCAGCTACAATAATATCACTGACAACCTCCTTATCGATAACAGCAGAGGGGAGATCACCGCCGGATTTGGCATCGGTCTATCCCTGCAGGAGAACAGCAGCCATAACCTGGTGGTGGGAAACACCGCCCGGGGGAACTACAACGGCCTGGAGGTCTCCAAAGGCTGCCAGTTCAATGCCCTCTATGCCAACAATGCCAGTGAGAACAAGCACGGGATAAGGATGAATGAGAACCGGAATAACCTCATATTTGCAAATAATTTCCAGGATAATAACATCAATGCCTATGAGAACCTCAGCCGCAATATCTGGAATACCACCGTCGGAAACTACTATAGCGACTACCAGGGGAAAGACGAGAACCGGGACGGCATGGGAGACTTGCCCTACTCTCTTCCCGGCCCGGAGTCCAGCTCTATTGACCTTATGCCTTCGATCCTTCCTTTCGGAAAAGGGAGCCTGGGGCTGGCTGAGATCGGGGACCTGATCGCAAGGTATGCAACTCTCATGCCGGAGGAGGAGTCGGAGCCTGCAGCCCGGCAGGAGGAGGGGATCATGGTGATATCCTCGCCCCGGCCCAGCTCCCCGCCCCAGTGGGGGGACTCTGAGTCGCTGGATGTGAGCCGTTCACCCTTCCGGGAAGAGAATGATTTTTAGATGACTCTCCATGAAGAAGGCGCCATCACATTCGAGGTGGATGGGGCCTTTTACAACCCCAGGATGCAACTGAACCGTGATATCGGGGTGGCCGTAACAAGAGCCCTGGGGATCAGCGAGTACCTGGACGCCCTCTCCGCCAGCGGCATCCGGGGGCTGAGGGTGGCGAAAGAGGCGGGGGTAGAGTTGGTGACCCTCAATGACTTCGATCCCCGGGCGGTGCAGCTGATGCGAGATAATGTGTCCAGAAACAGGCTGAACTGCATAGTCTCTGAGAATAATGCCAATGTTCTCTTGCACCAGGAGCATTTTCAGGCCGTGGACCTGGACCCATTTGGCTCTCCCTCCCCATATCTTTCCGCTGCCAGCAGATCAGCCCGGTCGTATCTGTTCATCACTGCCACAGATACCGCTCCTCTATGTGGCGCTCACTTGAAAAGCGGTATTCGCAAATATATGGCCCGTCCCCTGCGCACCGATTATCACCGGGAGATGGGAGCCAGGGTCCTCCTCGGGCTGGCGGCCCGTGAGCTGGCCCGGCTGGACAAGGGTACAGAGCCGTTGCTCACCCATGTGACCGATCACTACGTACGCGCTTACCTTCGCGTGATCCGAGGAGCAGCGGCGGCGGACAGGTCCCTCCAGTCCCTGGGATATGTGGAGCACTGCAACCGCTGCGGCAGCTTCAGTCTCCTGGAGGAGCCACATCCCGTGGGGCGGTGCCCTCACTGCCAATCCCTCACCACCCTGGCCGGGCCCCTGTGGCTGGGCAGGATCCAAGAGCCTGATATCATTTTTCGTGCCCTTGACCAGGGAGATCTGGGAGGGAGAGCCACGAAGATCCTCAGCACCTGCGCGATGGAGGCTGATGTGCCCATGTATTATGACCATCATAGTATCTGTGAAAAGCTCGGCATCACCCCCGGGAAAATCGATGGTGTCATCCTGAGGCTGAAGTCTATGGGCCGCCAGGCTTCCCGCACCCATTTCACCGGCCTGGGCATAAAGACCGATGCTACTCTTTCAGAGGTGGAGGAGGCCCTGAAAGACAATAATCTTTAAAAATTTATAAAACGCATAATTCTTTTTTTCCACCTAAAACTTAATAAAGGAGAAGAGACCTAATAGTGATAACTGCATTATGATATGATAATGCAGGAATTCGCGGCACGAGGTGACGTTTATTACCCCCTTCATTGCTACTCCCTTTCGCATCTCGTGCCATCCCTTCTTACAAGTAAAATTCAATCGATCTGGTTCATTCTTATGATTTTTATCATTCTTATTCGACCTGACCCAAAAATGTAATAATAGGCTGGATAACGTCTCCCTCATGAAGATTGCTCTTGTTGGTGGGACGGGCGATATTGGTACAGGCTTTGCTGTGCGCTTTATGTCCCTTCATGAGGTTATTATCGGTTCGCGTAATGCTGATAAGGCCCGGGAGAGCGCCAGTGCGATCATGCAGCTTGAGGGCGCTAACGGAAATGTATGGGGAACGGATAATGCCAGCGCAGTGGCCGCCGCGGACGCGGTCATCCTCTGCGTGCCACCTGAGCACCTGAAATCAGTCACTTATGATCTGTCCTCGTCTTTTGACCAGCAGATTGTGATCTCCCCCGTGGTTCCCATGAGCTACGACGGCAAGTTCTTCCGCTTTAATCCTCCTGAGGAGGGCAGCTCTGCCCTGCAGGCCAGGTCGCTCCTTCCTCCTCAAATCAGGGTTGTATCCGCTTTTCACACCGTACCTGCTGCATCTCTTCAGGCAAGAGATAGGGAGTTGAAAGGCGATGTCCTGATATGCGGCGACGATCCCGAGGCCGTGGATATGGTCAGGAGCTTGACCCTGGAGATTAAAAACCTCAGGCCGCTGTTCGTAGGCCCTCTGGCTGCCTCATCCCTGGTGGAGAGCCTGACTCCAATGCTTTTAAATGTCGCCCGGAAGAATAAGATCAAAGAGGCAGGGGTAAGTATAATATCGGAAAAGCCGCCTGCCCCAAAATAAATTTTATACGATTCCGTATAGGGCCTCTATTGCTATGCTCAGCAGCTTTCTCGGATCGATCAGCCCCATCACATTCCAGATGACATAGATCCCGATAAAGGTGCCTGCCGTGGCCCCAAGATTGGCCAGCGATGCCACCCACAGGACTTTGAAGAGGCGGTTTTTCCTCATCTGGCGGAAGCTTTCCGCCTGGGGAAGCTCTTTGAGGTCGGAGACGGTGGGCTTGATCTTCCAGGCTTCCACCATGCCCGCAAACCAGCCAGCAGCCACAAGTGGATTGAGGGTGGTCATCCAGGCGATGCCGAACGCCATTAAAACGGAGAGCGGATGACCCCGGGCCAGGATTACCCCCAGGGCGGCTAAAGTTCCGGTTATCACAAACCAGATGGCAAAGGCCAGGATCAGGCTCTCGCTGGACTGAGCGGTGATCACCAACAGAGCGATCATCACCACGATGAGCAATGTCACCGCCGCACCGAAGACTTTGGCAAAAGAGATCCTCTTCGTGGATTTCACATTCAGGCTCTCTATGGCAGGAATAGCCTCGGGATTTTTCAGGTGCCTTTCTATGCCCTCCTTATGGCCTGCTCCCACCACTGCCAGCACCCGGCCCTGCCTGGAGAGGTTGAGCAGGTTTCGGGCAAGGTATGCATCCCTCTCATCGACCAGAACGCTGGCTGCGCCGGGAGAGATCTTGCGGAACTCGCCTATCATCTGGGAGACGACATCATCCTGAGTGATGGTATCGATATCGATCTCCTCTTCCTGCCCTCCAAAGGCCCCCTGGATCAGGGATCCTATCAGCCTCAGCTTATCGAAAAATCCCATGGCCGACCAGAAGCGTTGAATGGTTATTCCCACGTCCCTGTCCACCAGAGCCACCCGAGCACCGGTGTTCTGCGCGGTCTTTATCGCCGCCAGCATCTCCGAGCCGGGCTTGACCCCCATCTCATCGCCGATCTTCTGCTGCATATAAGCGAGGAGCAACTGAACCAGGAACAGGTAGAGCTTTCCGCCACTCAAAAGCTTGCCGATCTCGATCTCAGACTTCTCCTCCTGGCCGGTCAGGGCCTTGTAGCGGGAAAGGCATAGCTCCACTGCCACGATGTCCGGCCTTGTCTCTTCGATCTTGCTGGCCACTTCCAGAGCGCTCTTCTCAGAGACATGTGCCGTCCCCACGATGATGATCTCATGCCGGGGGCCCTCAGTCAGATCGGCGCCCGAATCAGGCTCTATTATCGTGCATGTCGGCTCAGGGCAGTTGCCCCGTGCTTCCGTCTTATCCAAATCCAAATCGATTACCTCTTCCAGTCCTGTCCCGAGCATAGCTCAATGGCCCTGACCAGGTCCTCTCTGGAGACGATGCCCACCAGGCGGCCGTCCTCCATTACTGGCAGACGGCAGATATTCATCCTGTTCATCATCATCATCGCAGCAGATGCCTCCTCTGAAGGACCGATCACATATAACTTTCTTGTCATCACCTCTGCTACCCGGGTATCTGCGCGATCCTTCTCCGGGATCCTCTGCAGGTCGGAAAGGGTCACCACTCCTATCAACTCATCCCCGGAGACGACAGGGTAGCCCCGGTGTTTCTCCTCGAACATATGCTCTTTGAGTTCTGTCAGGTTCATATCCTGGTCGACGGTGCGCACATCCTCAGACATTATGTCCATGACTTTCGTCCCCTCCAGGCACACGCTGATCTGGGTTGCTTTCTCCTCTTCTGAGGCTCCCACATAGACGAAGAAGGCCACAAAGAGGAGGATGAAGTTGAAGGAGAAGAGGCCGAGGACGGCCATGATGATCGCGAAGAGCTTTCCGATGCCCGCCGCCCTCTGGGTGGCTTTGATGTAGGGCATATGGGTGGCAAACCAGGCCCGCAGGAGGCGACCCCCGTCCATGGGAAAGGCAGGGAGCAGGTTGAAGAGCATGAGGATGATGTTCAAAAAGCCCAGCATCCAGAGCATTATGCCCAGGGGGCTGGCTTCATCCAGCAATGTGGAGAGGAGAAGGGCCATCAGGCCCAGAATGCCGCTCACTAAAGGCCCGGCAAAGGCCATCTGCAGCTCCAGGCGGGGATTTCTCGGGATCTCTTCCATGGCGGAGACACCGCCGAAGAAGTAGAGAGTGATGCTTCTTATTTCGATTCCATTCTTGTGGGCGATGTAGCTGTGCCCCAGCTCATGGAGGGCCACACAGCTGAAGAGGACGAGGGAGAAGATCAGAGAATAAATCCATCTCAGGCTGACCGGTTCGATCTCACCAAAGCCATAGCTCCTCCCCAGGACCTGCTGGCTTAAGGAGGCGAAGGCCCAGGATATATAGAGGATGACCAGCAAAAAGGACCAGTGCAGTTGCACCGGGATTCCCATGATCTTCCCTAACTGCAATGAAGAGTTCATCATATGCTAGTATCCCTCGGGCATTAATAGGTCTTTTGATAACTTATGAGGTAAATAGTGGTCATCAGGCAGAAAGCTATTATTATTAATTTATTAAGTGAGCGGGTAGGAGAGTGGGGGTTCAGTGTGGATTCTAAAAACTAGGATTACCCGCTCAATTTAAGTGAGTGTCGGTTAAGATATAAATTTTTCCCCTGAGGGTAGCAATTCACCAGATATTTCACCTGAGAGCTGTGCTCTGCCATGCAGGCGGCAGTATAGGCCTCCCTCAGGCTTCCGCCAGCAGCGAATACGCCATGCCCGCGGGCGATGCAGGCCTTATGCAATTGCAGTGCCATTGAGGCGGAGCTGGCGAGCAGATCGGTCCCCAGGCGGCCCTCGATTATAGGCATCTCTCCTAACATGAGAACTCCCTCGCTGTCAACTGGCTCTACCGCCCCCTCCTCCAGCAGGGATAATGCTACCGCATATGGAGAATGGGTATGGATGATGGCCATATTCCCCGTATTCAGGTAGATCGCCCGGTGAACACAGGTCTCTATGCTGGCGACCTTATCCATCTCGCAGGGGCGGTCAAGAGTGACCTCTACCACCGTGGATGAATCCAGCTCGTCAAGCATCGATCCCGTGGCGGTGATGAATATCTTATCATCCCGCCGTATGCTTATATTTCCGAATCGAGAGCTTGTGAGGCCGGAAGATACCACCTTTCTGCCAAACTGCGCGATCTCCTGCCAGGCCTCCAGCATCGAACTCATCTCCTCTCAAGGAGGCGGAAAGGGACCGCCATTGACTCTATCTCCCCAAACCCCCCTTCCAGATCGACGGAGATCTTATAATCGCCGGCCGTCCAGAAGCTCGTCTCCCAGCGGGCGGAGTATATCCCGTTTCCATCCAGGTCGTCCATGGGAATCTCCAGGTTTCTGTCCGGCCCGATGATGTTGGTATTTATGGACTTGACCTCTCCGGAGGCCTGGGCCTCCACCATCACCGGCTCGCCCTCTGTGGCCTCATCCCGGTTCAGCCTCACATCCAGGAGGTCTGGAGGATAAAGCCCCTCCTCCGGGGCGTTGATGCTTCTTAAGGCCTGGGTCAGGTTGAGCGCTCCGTAGCCGTAGAGGTTATCCTTTCCCTCCGGCCCCAGCTCATCTGCGGTCTTAAGGAGCAGCCTCTTGACATCCGCTGGCTCGAGGTCCGGATCCGTCTCCAGTAGAAGAGCTGATGCTCCAGAGACCTGGGGGACGGCCATGGAGGTGCCGCTCACTGAACTCTGGCCATTCTCAGAGCCGGCCAGGGCACTTGAGACGTCCACTCCCAAGGTGACCAGGTCCGGCTTGATCTCGCCGGTGAGTGTCGGGCCGCGCGATGATTGGTCGAATATCAATCCGCTGCGGTCAATGGCCCCCACGGTTATCACCCTCTCCGCCCCGCCGGGCATCACAATGGTATAGGGATCGGGTCCGGAGTTGCCCGCAGCAACGCACATGATCAGTCCCTCCTCAACCACCCGGTCGCAGGCTTCGTCCAATAGGGTGGCTCCGTCAGATGGGCCCTCTCCGCCCACGCTGAATGATATTATCTTTATGCCGTAGCGATCTTTATTCTCCAGGCACCAATCCAGCGCTTTGAGGGCATCGGATAGATAGCATGCTCCATCCCGGTCCATCACCTTGATCACCACCAGCTCCGCTCCCGGTGCCACCCCCATCCCCTGATCGCCGGCGATCAGGCTGGCGCAGTGCGTGCCATGGCCATTGTCATCATAGGGCTCGGTCTGGTTGTTCACGAAATCCTGGAAGGCGACTATCTTCCCGGACAGGGCCTCGTGATCCGCATCTGCTCCGGTATCGATCAGAGCCACAGTCACCCCCTTCCCCAAAGGGCCGGAGATCTTTCTTGGATCGTCTATGATCGAAGGCCCGGGGTCTGGGCTGCCCCTGCTGTCAGCTGAGAGCACTGTGAGCTTCTGATCGGTGTACACTCCCCGAACGCCTTCGGTACTGGCGATCTCTTCCAGTTTATCCGAGGAGACAGTCATTGCGCTGCCGGGCAGGACCTTGAACCTCTTTCCCAGAGAGGGTGCGACGCCGGTCAGGTTTCCCCTAAGGTTGTCCTCATGAAGGACTATGACCTTCAGATCTCTGGCTTCCTCTTCTTCCAGGCTGTCTTCTATTCCATTGCCATTGAGGTCCCTGGGATCGCGAATGGTGATCTTCTTGGATTCGTCCTTCGCCGCATTGCCGAACCTGTCTACGGCGATGATGGTCACATTGTAGGTGCCCGCAGGCAGATTAGAGCCGCAATAGCCGGTGTATGTGCCGTCCCGGTCCAAATCGAGCATCAGGTTCATGCGATTGCCGATATCGGCATAGACCATTTCCAGACCCGAGGAATCACTTACCAGGGCATTTATCTCGCTCCTGGGGTCTCCGGTCTTTAGAGCAGAGGGGCTCACGCTCACCCCGTAGATGACCGGAGATGTGCCGTCATCGACGCTCGGCCGGAAGTAATTATCATACTCCTTCTGAAACCAGGCGGTGGCTTTATTGTTCTCCAGGGCATTTTGCACCGGAAATGCGGATGCATAGCTGACCAGGCTGAGCAGGAGAACTAGGTGGAGGATGTGGCTGGTGGGCAATGGTCTCACTTCTAACTCCAGATATTATTTTTCAATATTCTTATATTTGCTGGTGTCACTTCACCTCAAACTGGAGGCACGGCGGAAGATCTTGTTGATGCCATTTTTCGCTTCCAGGATCCCGACATCATAAGTGCCCGGATCGCTGGCAGTCCATACTGGAATGATCTGCAGTCCAGTCCTGCCAGGCATAGATCCTGGCGTCATAGCCAAGAAGGGTAAGGGGCAGCCAGATCATAGAGGCCTTGACTCCGGTATTGGTGTAGACCACCACCGAATTGTCTTTTTGCAGATCCCTGAAGAGCTCATTCAGCTCTGACTGATTCCGCAATCTTTTACCCTCAAGAACGCTGGTATAGGGGATATTGATTGCTCCTGGTATCGATCCGGCCTCAAATTCCTTCCCGGTTCGGGCATCGATGATCTGGGGCCTGCTGTCGCAAACGAAATCATATGTGGCCAGAAGATCGGCATCGATTGAGGGAGTATAATTCCTGGGCGCAAGGCGTTCCGGCTCGGGGGCGGTGGGATTTGCCCCTGCCACCCAGTCGTCTATCCCTCCGTCCAGGAGGCGGACATCCTCATGCCCCAGGTATTTCAGTATCCAGAAGACGTAGGTCGCTGCCGAGGGGCCGCCGCCGCAGGGCTGGCATTCGCCATAAATGATGATTGAATCATTCTCGGATATGCCTGCCTCCCCCAAAATGCCGGCCACCTGGCTGATCGGCTCGAGCCTCCCTCCGGGATCGATGAACCGGTCATAGGGAATGCTGATCGCTCCCGGAATATACTCTGCCGATCGGGGGCTGATATCGATGATAATATTCGAGCGATCTGAGAGGTCGATCTCCTCCACAGGAATCAGAACTGTGGAAAAGCCCGGCCCTCTGGCATTGGATTGATTGCAATAGGTCCACTCACCAGCCTCGGGTGTTGCATTCGAAATGAACGCCACCATGAATAAGGCTCGCCAGCAACAAGCTGCAGCCTGCGGTACTGATTACTCTCATCTCCCGCCTCCTGGACATTTATAATTTATAATCTTCGTCTTCTGGGCATGCAAGGTTTCATCAGCTCCGGGGGGTGAGGGAGAAGCTTCCCAGGGTCTCCTCCAGCTCGAATCCCCGAACATCATTTACCCTCAACACCAGGTCGTACTCCCCCGGATCCAGGAGAGCGGTGGAGAAGGACCCCTTATACCCATCCCCAGAAGCTACCAGACGGCCATAGCCCTTTCTCTCTTCTCCTGACTGATATGCTCTAACCGTCAGCTGGTTCAGATCATACAGAGCCTCCAGTCGCACGGTGATTTTTATATCGTCTCCCACTCTGGCCTGGGTGGGATCAATAGACTTCTCGACGATGCTTATCTGCTTGACCTGATCGCCCATAATGGGATACAGATCGCGGGCCGCTTTGCCCAGCTCATGTGGCACATCCCCAAATCCGTCAGCTCCCAGGACGTTCTGCTCCGGTCCCTGGTATTCATCGCCTCCATGGTAGTCGCTCCACAGGTTGCCCCCCAGAGGATAGCTGGCATTCCATGAGTTCTCTGCTCTATCCTCTGCCTGGATCACATTATAAAGGATCTTATTTCCATAGATCAGGTTCTGGCTCGAGTCCAGGAAGATGCCTGTCTGGCTGTCCGAGATTGTGTTATCGATGATGGTATTGCCGTTCGAATTGCTCTGGATCTGCAGGCCGTAGCGCCCATTTCCCTCTACCAGATTGCCGGATATGCGGTTATATCCAGAATCCAGCAGGGTAAGGCCGGCGACCACATTCTCGATCATGCTGTTATTCCGGATCAGGTTGTCTGTGCAGTTGAAGCGCAGGTCCAGGCCGGAGTTGGTGTTTTTGGACATGTCGTTATATTCTATGATATTATTGCTGCAATCTGTGAACATGTACAGGCCGTACATATTTCCCTGCAGAACGTTTCCCCGGATGGTGTTATTGCTGCAGGAGGGGAAGAGGTTTATGCCGTAGGCGCCATTGCCATAGGCCACATTATCCAGGATCAGATTGTCATTGGAGTTGGAGAGGTATATCCCATACCACCCTTCGCCCCCCAGGCCGTTGAAGCTGGCGTTGTTTCCCTGGATGATATTGCCGTCGGAAAACAGGAGGGCAATTCCCGGCTGGGTGCAGCGGATGACCGTATTGTTGGCCACAGTGCAGCTTTGGACATCGTTCAGCTTTATGCCATAAAATCCGTTCCTGACCAGAAAGCCGGA
This sequence comes from Methanotrichaceae archaeon, assembly GCA_963813075.1. GTDB lineage: Archaea > Halobacteriota > Methanosarcinia > Methanotrichales > Methanotrichaceae > Methanothrix. Next base: position 118,123 of record CAWEXU010000030.1, on the reverse strand, counting down.
TATGGATACATCGTCCGCCTCAACATTCACGCAGGCGTCCCTCTCTCCTGCCTGGATGACTGCCCCATTGCCCACCAGGTTCAGGCTCTTTCTTATGGATATCTTCTCATAGATCCCTGGGGCCACCTGGAGGGTGTCGCCGGGCTGGGCGGCGTCGATTGCCGCTTGCAAGTCGGAGCTGACGGATATGGTGTCGGCGCTGGCAACGGAGGAGATCAATAGGGCAGCATAAAGAAGGGATACCGCCCAAATGGTCAGGACGCGTATGCCCCGCGAGGGGTGGCATGCATTCGAAAAAGCCGGAGCATAGAATTTCCCAGCGGCTCGGGGTTGGGTTGATGATCGTTTATTGAGGCTCATACAGATCCATCTCCTGATGATTGATCTATTTATAAAGATTCATGGCTCATATAAGCTTTGAATAGGTCCTAAACAGGACTGAAATGGCGGGGAATCATCTAACATAACCCACATATGAAGGTAAGCTTTTTTATCGATTGACCGGTACATGCAGTATTGATAAATTCACTGGAGGAATCGAGTTTGAGATATTTGCTTGCGATTATTGGCGCACTTTTTCTGCTGGCGGCTGCCGGCAGTGCAGGGAGCTTCGCCGTGGAAATGGATGTGGACACCTATGCCAGTTCTGCTGAAGCGGAGGAAACCTTTGCGGATAGCGATCTATTGTGGGTCTCTTCCCAGGACGATGACGACGATGACGACGACGATGATGCTTCCGGCGGCAATGATGCCGCTGCAAATGAGACCCGCCTCAGCTATGTGAACCTCTTCGGATCTCAGGGCATCTTCAATCCGGATCAGATCAAGTCTGCCACTCTCACCCTTAATGTAGCCCGGGTGGACGATGAGGGCGAGATCAAGGCCTACTTCCTGGAGGGAGCGACATTCGACACCCTGACCTGGAAGGATAAGGTAGAATATGACTTCAATGTCTCATCCGAGTCCGTAAAGATCGATGAGGATGATCTGGAGAGTGCGATTGAGCTGGATGTGACTCCCATCATCAAGAAGGCGGTCGAGGTCTGTACAGAAGGGTGCCCCTACACCATAGTCCTGGTGGGAGAGGACGATGTCTCTGTGGCATTCGTGTCCAGTGAGGCATCAGAAGAGGATATGCCCGTCCTGAAGTACATAACTGAAGAGTAAAATGATATGAGTCTGGTCGAGAGGGGAGGGAGTTTTCATCCCTTTCCCGGCCAAACTCATTCATTGAGGACCTCTTTTTTATATCACTTCTATACCATAAGGTGACTGATGCCACTGAACCGTCCAGGAGTGCCTTCCTTTATCCTGTCCGCCAGGAGAGCTATTCAGCTTATTATATTTCTGGGGATTGTGCTCGTATCTATTTGCAGCGGAATCTCTCCTACCGGGGGAGAGGATGGAAAGAACGGTATCCTGAGCGGGAATAATTTATCCTCCGGCCAATTGGCCCTCAATACCTCGGGCGCAGATCCGGTGCCGGTCATAATCATCGCTTCGCCGGGATGCACCAAATGCGCCGCTGCTGAAAGGACTCTGGAGAAGGTGAGCCGGACGGTGCCACTGAATGTCAGCAGCTATTACTATTATACTGATGAAGGCCACCGGATCATCAATCAATATAAAGCGCGGGATATACCGGCCATAATCATCGGGGTCGAGGTCATAGACTACCGGGACTATCAAGGAGACACCGCTATCCTCGAGGATAAGATTCTCCGGGCACTGAATAATCTGAGCCGGAATTCTGAGATTGCCCCCTCGATCACTCTCCCCGGCAACACCAGCCCCACCCAGAGGCGGGAGGATGCTCTGGCCGGATACGATCTGCAGGATCTGTCTCTTTCCACTGCCCTGGCCGTCACTGCGGGTGGGTTTGTGGCCGGCTTCAATCCCTGCCTCTTTGGCATTCTGGTCTTCCTGGCAGCGTCCATCCTCTCCGTATCCGGAAAGAGGCGGGAGCTGATGATGATGGTGGTATTCTTCTCCTTAGGCATCTTCACCATGTACTTTCTCTTCGGCCTGGGGATGCAGAGATTATTACATTCGGAGGCCATAGCCGCCTCATTCCGCTATGCTTTAACTGTGCTACTCGTTGCGGCGGGCCTGTCTCAGGTCATCGATGCCATCCAGTTAAAACAGGGAAAAGCGTCGCTCTTCCGGACGGACTGGGCGCTGCAGTACTTCCAGGCAGGGGTGGAAAAGGGAAGGTTCAGCACCTACTTTTTAGCGGGGGCGCTATTCTCATTGGTGAAGGCCCCCTGTGTGGGAGGGCTCTATCTGGCCATACTGGATCTCATCTCCTCCAAAAGCTACTTCGTCGGTGCCGCCTACCTGATGTTCTTCAATCTGGGGGTAATCTTGCCGATCATCGTAGTGGGTGGATTCCTCACCCTGGGGATGAGCCCGGAAAAGGTCGACCGCTTCCGCAAGGATCACCGGGTGGGAATGAGGCTTTTTACCGGGCTGATGCTCCTGGCGCTGGCCCCCCTGATCTACTGGCAGATCATCTGAATCCCATAAAAGGATTAAAATAGAGAGATTGCTCACTCGGTGGGCGAGGTGTATCGTTTTGTTTTTAGTTGGAGAGGCTCTCATAGGAAAGGGGCCTGAGGTAGCACATATCGATCTGATCATAGGAGATAAGGAGGGGCCGGTGGGAACGGCTTTTGCCTCCGGGCTGACCCAGCTTTCGGCCGGGCATACCCCTCTCCTGGGGGTCATCAGGCCGAACCTGCCGCCCAAGCCTTCTACTCTTATCGTTCCAAAAGTGACAGTGAAAAACATGGACCAGGCGGCTCAAATATTTGGGCCGGCCCAGACAGCGGTGGCCAAGGCAGTGGCAGATTCAGTGGAAGAGGGAGTCATCCCCCGGGATCGAGCCGAAGATCTGCTGGTAATTGTATCTGTATTCATCGATCCCAAGGCTACTGATTACGATGCCATATACCGCTACAACTACGGTGCCACCAAGCTGGCGGTCCAGCGGGCGATGGCCGGGTTCCCGGATATCGATAAAGTGCTTTACGAGAAGGAGCGCTCCACCCATCCCATCATGGGGTTCAGAGTCACCCGTCTGTGGGATCCGCCTTATCTGCAGGTGGCCTTCGACCTGGTGGATGTGGCCGAGGTGCGCCGCGTCCTCTCTGCCCTGCCGGATAGCGACCACATCCTAATCGAGGTGGGAACCCCTCTGGTCAAGATGCTGGGGATGAATGTGGTCAAGGAGATTCGCGCCATCCGGCCGGGGGCTTTTATCATCCTGGATCTGAAGACCCTGGATACTGGAAACCTGGAGGTGCGCCTGGCTGCGGACTCCACTGCTGATGCGGTGGTCATATCCGGGCTCGCTCCCAAGAAGACCATTGAGCTGTCCATAAATGAGGCCAGAAAGACGGGCATCTACTCGATAATCGATATGCTGAATGTGGCAGATCCCCTGGCAGTGCTCAAGGGGCTGGATGTCAAACCGGATGTGGTGGAGCTGCACCGGGCGATCGACATGGAGAAGAGTGCTCATGCCTGGCAGAACATCCCCGATATCAAAGCCCTGGCCGAGGAGGGACGCAGGCTTCTGGTGGCGGTGGCGGGCGGGATTCGCACCGATACCCAGGGAGCGGCCCTGGCCGCGGGCGCGGACATCCTGGTGGTAGGCCGGGCGATCACCAGGTCAAGGGACATTCGCGACATGACAGAGCAGTTCCTGACCGGCTTGAAGCAGACAGAGATCGATCAGTACAGGGTCATGACCGACTTTTAAAGATCCTGCATTGGTGGGATCCAATTTTTTTTTGCATGTCGTCACGATTAGGGCATCACAGCTCGGATAATACAAAGAAATTCGAAATACAAGCATCCACGCATCAAATTCGACCATATATTTTGTGTGCTTGCTCAATAATCATAATGTCCAAGATCTTGACAATTTTTTCATCTTTATATATTTTGTAAAAAGCGGTGTATGACCTTGAAATATGCAACCTATAAATATCTTCATGGTCCTTTCGCTGAATAATTTCTTTGTCTCCCTGGCCAGGAAATGGATTGAATGCAAGTGTTTTGCATTTTTCGACCACGATTCGGTGGCTCTTAGAGGGCAACGAGTTGATGAACTCCAACGCATCCTTATCGATAACAATATGAAAGGCTACCACGGAAGCTCCACAAACTCACCTTCTTTCTCAATCTTTTCCATATCTCTGAATAGTCGAGCCTTCTTTCTCTCTTCAATCATCTCTTCCAGGAGTTGAGAATAGGTCTGTCCTGCCGACTTGAGCTCTGACAGCTCAATCCATACCGCTTCAGTTACAGGGATTCTTTTTGTAGCAAGCATGGATAATGTTGTAAGGATTGTAAGTAAATAGAGTTTTCCATTAAAGCGATACATATGAAAGATTTTAATATTTAGATGACCAATCCAGGAGGGATGATCCCAGCCCATCTCCTCCTCTTGCTCCTGCTACTGCTGCCCGGCGGCAGCGCTCTGGAAGTCCAGGTGGGGCCCATGGCTCAGCCCGCGGGTGCGGTCATACTGGTCATAGACGGCCTGGGGTCTTCTTACGTCTATCCGGAGCACAATGCCTATGCCCTGGACGGCTCGCCTCTGGAAAAAGCAGTGCTCTTCAACCTCACCGGCGGCGGGGCGCGGGCAGTGGATGTGCGGGTGCCCGTCCCCGAGACCTCAAAGAGCCATTCGGTCCTGGTCACCGGCAGGTCGGAGGCGGATTGGGAGCAGCTCGGACCCACTGTCTTCGATGCGGCCAGGGAGGAGGGATATTTATGCCTGGCCATTATGGAGCGGGGAGACTCGATGTCGATCCTGGTGGACATGGATGCGGTCCTGTACCTGGAGGAGAACGCCCTGCATGGTGCTGAGCCGATCCCTGGTTTTCGCTCCGATGCCCCCGAGGGCCTGCGCACCCTCTTTCTGCAGTGGCGGGACCGGTTCGCCCAATACTCTGCCCCCCAGGGCATGGCTGGCTATGCCGGCTACAACGCCTGGGCCCTGGATGCGGCGGCGGATACAGTAGAGCACCTCATTGGAAAGCCATTCATCATGCTGGTCAATGCCGGAGCAGTGGACAGCGCCGGCCATAATCTGAACGTCAGCGGCTACCTGGAGACGGTTCAGGCCCTGGACGGGCCCCTGGGCCAGCTGGCCGCGGCCTGCAAGAAAAACAATGTCCTGCTGGTCGTCACCGCCGACCACGGCATGGTCTTTCCGGACAGGGAAGGAAAGGGCGGCCACTCGGCAGAGAAGTATGCCACCCAGCTGGAGGCATTGCGGGTCCCTCTGCTCTTTCAGGGACCGGGCATAAAGGAGTTGAACCTGGGAGGAGGGTGGTCGGAGGTGGATATTGCCCCCACAGTGCTGGCAATGCTGAATATATCCTCGGATAAATCCGCAGAGGGTGTGGTCCTTCCAGTCAGGGAGGGGGGCATTTTGCGGGTCAGGGGCGCGCCGGCGAGCCTGGAGCTGTGGCAGGGAGGGACCTGGCTGGCCAACGCCTCTGGAGATGATGAGTATGTCTTCCGGGGGCTTGAGTGGGGAGAGTACACTCTGAAGGCAGGGGACATGTCCTGGGATGTGTTGGTGGATGGAGATGATGCTTTAGACCTGGCAGGAAAGACGGCCATGCCAGCGGCCATGAGGCGGGTTCTGGGGGTGGTCATGATCCTGGTCATAAACCTGGCGGGAATGGCGACTATTGTGAGGATCTGGAGAAAAGAGGGATGAAAAAGCCCTTCAAACCCGACCACTACTTTGGTATAACCCCTGGATATACATCCAGTTTAGGACGAACTCCGGGCTAATCCCCTCTTTTTCAAAGGCGGGATACAGCCCGTGCCTATCGATAGATATATATACATATGGTAACCATATGTGTAATTCAGAATGACTAAGCAAGAGCATTGTATAAACGCAAGGGGATGCGTCTATAACGTGTATTATCACTTCGTATGGTCAACAAAGTATCGAAGGAAGGTTCTTATTGGTTCAATCGCCGAAGACCTTCATTGGTTGCATGAATTGATAGCAAAGCAGAAGGGAATTACATTGATCAATCAGGAGATCCTGCCGGATCATGTTCACCTCTTCATGACAGCTCATCCTATATTTGCTCCTGCTAACATTGCCAAGATCTTCAAAGGCATTACGGCAAAGAAGCTCTTTGAAACGCATCCTGAACTAAGAGATCAGCTTTGGGATGGCCATCTTTGGAATCCATCTTACTATGTTGGCACTTGTGGAGATGCTACCAAGGATGTAATAGAACGATATGTAGAGATGCAAAAGGTGAAGTGATTTGCTGAAAGTGCTTCGCTATAGGATCTATCCTACAAAATCTCAGAGAACCAAGATGGCTGACACCTTGGAGCTTTGCAGATGGACCTATAACGAAGTACTAGCCATCAGGAAGAACGCTTACGAGCAAGAAGGCAAATCTCTCTCCTATTACGATACCAAGAAGCTTTTGCCAGGATGGAAAGAAGAAAAGCTCGAATTGAAAGAAGTCCATTCTCAGGTTCTACAGGAAGTCGTCAAAAGAGTTGATTTGGCCTATCAAGCCTTCTTCCGAAGAGTCGAGGCAGGAGAAAACCCGGGATATCCCAGGTTCAAGGGCTATGGCAGGTACGATAGCTTCACCTATACTCAATCAGGCTTTTCCCTGAAGCCCGGCAAACTATGGTTATCCAAGATCGGAGATATCAAGATCAAGCTTCATAGAGCTGTAGATGGAGAAATCCAGAGGCTTAATATCAGAATAATGCCTACCGGAAAATGGTTTGTATCCTTCCTGGTTGAAGTTGAACCGGATGAACCTCTTCCGAATACCGGATTATCAATAGGCGTTGATGTGGGTTTGAAAAACTTCATCACCCTATCAAATGGCGAGCAGGTAGATAATCCAAGATTTTTTGTTCATGAAGAAAATGCTCTGGCAAAGGCTCAGAGAAAGCTATCAAATGCAGAAAAAGGAACACCGGAAAGGGCTAGAGCCTTAAAAGTGGTTCATAGGGTTCATGAAAGAATTACCAACAAGAGGGATGATTTTGTTCAAAAGCTCTCCATATCCCTGGTTAAATCCTATGACTTTATAGCCTTCGAAGACTTGAATATCAAGGGCATGGTCAAGAATCATTGTCTTGCAAAGCATATATCGGATGCTGCTTGGAGCAAACTAATAACTACCACATCTTACAAGGCAGAATGGGCCGGTAAACGTGTCGAACTAGTGAATCCCAAAAACACATCTCAAATATGCTCTGGTTGCGGTAAAGTGGTTCAAAAAGATCTATCAGAAAGAGTCCATAGTTGTCCTTTCTGTGGTCTGACTCTGGATAGGGACCATAACGCCGCTATAAACATTCTCAGACTGGGGCTACAGTCTGTGGCGAAAGCCTAGATGCCTGCCAATTTATTGGTGGGAGTGGTCACATTCTTCTGGCGCTCAGATCCCTATTTTTGTCTATATACTATTGTATCTCAAATATGCCAGGACAAACACCATCGGCAGCTACATTTTCAGAAGCCTGGCATTAATGGCCACAATGACCGTGCTGGCGCTCATGAGAATTGCGCCGATGGCAGGGCTTAGGAGTATCCCATAGCCATAGAGGATGCCGGCTGCCAGAGGGATGGCCAAAGCGTTGTAGCCGGTGGCCCACAACAGGTTCTGGAACATCTTGTCGTATGTTTTCTTGGATAAACTAACGATACCAGCGACATCCCTTGGATCGTTCCTGACTAGAACAATGTCCGCCGACTCGACAGCTACATCCGTGCCAGCTCCTATGGCAATTCCCACGTCTGCCTGCACCAGGGCAGGGGCATCATTGACTCCGTCCCCAACCATAGCCACAACATATTCTTTTTGAACATTTTTTATGGTTTGGGCTTTTTCATGAGGAAGCACTTCGGCAAAGAAATCGTCTAAGCCCAGATCATCCGCCACCGACTTGGCCACAAAACGATTGTCTCCTGTTAGCATCATGCATTTGATATTCATCGACTTAAGCTTGTCAATTGCCTCTCTGGATTCCTTCCTTACGATATCAGCCAGGGCCACAGCCCCAACGGGCCTGTTTTCTCTAAGCAAGAAGACGACCGTCTTTCCTTCTTCCGCCAGCTTATTCAATTGATCATCCTTTATGTCGATATTGTTCTCTCTCAGGTAGCCCGGGCCCACCACCATCCAGCTATTTCCCTCAACCTGGCCACTCACCCCCTTTCCGGGAATTGCCCTGAACTCATGAACAGGACTAAGATCGAGCCCTTCCTCTTTTGAGGCTCTTAAAACTCCTGCTGCTATGTGATGCTCGGAGTATGCCTCCAGAGAAGCGATCATTCTTAAGACCTCGGTGTGGCTTAGCCCGGCAAGAGCTACGACATCAGTTACTCCAGACTGGCCCTCAGTCAGAGTTCCAGTCTTGTCGAAGACCACCGCCTGAATGTCCCTCGCCTTCTCAAACGCGGACCTGTCTCTGATCAGTAGACCTGATTTTGCCGCGAGTGAGGTCGAGACTGCAACCACAAGAGGGACCGCCAGACCAAGTGCATGAGGACAGGCTATAACCATAACTGTGACTGCTCTTTCCACAGCAAAAGCCGAGTCCCTGCCAAAGTAGAGCCAGGCGGCAAGAGTAATAGCGCCGACACTCAGAGATATTATGGTGAGCCAGCGAGCGGCATTATCGGCCAGATCCTGAGTCTTTGATTTGCTCTCCTGGGCCTGCCTGACCAATTCGATGATCTGACTGAGATAAGTCTCCGAGCCGATTTTCTGAACTTCTACGGAGATTGAGCCTTCGCCGTTGATGGAACCGCCTATCACATTATCATGCGCTCTCTTAGTAACGGGCTTGGATTCGCCTGTGAGCATCGATTCGTTGACGCTTGTCTCCCCGTCGATCACAGCCCCATCCACTGGTATCTTCTCACCAGGCTTGACCAGTACTCGGTCTCCAGGTTTGAGGGTATCGACTTTGACGTCCATCGTCTGGCCATCTTTGATCAAATGTGCTTCAGAAGGCATGATCCTAACGAGCTCTTCAAGGGCTCTGGAAGCTCCCAATACAGATCGCATCTCGATCCAATGACCGAGAAGCATGATGTCGATCAGTGTGGCTAACTCCCAGAAAAAGACTTCACCTTTAAGGCCAAAGGCCACCGCCGAACTATAAAAATAAGCTGCACTGATGGCCGTGGCTATCAGTGTCATCATCCCTATGTTTTTATCCCTAATTTCATTGAAAAATCCCTTGAGAAAAGGATATCCTCCGTAGAAGTAAACAAATGTGGATAAAAGGAATAAGGCATAAATAGAGCCTGAAAACTCTAATTTAAAGTGAAACAGATCTTGAATAAATGCTGAGAGGGCGAGGATTGGAATAGTAACAATCAGACATATTATGAATCGTCTTTTGAAATCCTCAGTTACATGGCCTTCATGCCTGCCTCGATGTGTTTTATGAGGTTCGCTCGGTTGCGGGCCCATGCCCTTATCGTGCAATTTATGTTCTATCATCTGTTTCCCTATACCAATATATTAAGGGCGGCTATAGATTTAACTCTTTTCAAGATGGCGATAGAATTGAAATGCTAATTCATGAGGTCAGAGAAAGGCCGGTTACCGAAAGAGCCATTATATTAGATCTGTAAACAGTTTCAAGAGGCATTTTTTTAAAAATGAATACAATCGATTCCCGGGCGGGTCAACGCCGATCCACAGCGTCCTATTCACAGGAGCCAGAACCACCACGGTGGCAGGCCTGACCTCGCCCAAGATCTCGACATCATGCTGCTTTGAGGCGACACAGCACTGGACTATCACACAGCGTCCGTCTCACGGGAACCCAATACACCGAAGGATGCTGGGTCTGCTCTTCGTCTCTTTATCAGCACCTGTCGCGTCCTGGGTGCAGGAATTACAATCCAGCTTGAGGGCATGCTGCTACGCCCATCACGGCGTGCATATCTCTCTCGCCCTTTTAAGCCCCATATGAGCTTTAGATGCTGTTTACGGGACAGCACCTCACCAGGCCTTGGGGAGCGGCGCATCTACGGTAGGATGCGTATTTTGATCTCTCTATTGGCCTGAGAGCCCAGTCGGATTGCTGGATCTCTGCTTCTTGCAGCGCAAAACGCGGCCTGTTCTCATAGGCACGATTAATACATATAGTTTGCGCCTGGAATGGTGAGAGCTCCGGATCTTTACCCCAGCCCGTTCCTCCTACAAAGCCCCTCAGGGCATCTGTGCGGTCATCTTTTTGATGTACTCCTCCCTGGAAAGACCGCGGTTCTCATTCAGCCTATCTTTTATCATCTGGCCTTGATCTCTGAGCCATTCGAACCTGGTGCAGGCCTCCAATTCCTCGCAGGAGCTGCATAGATCGTATCCTTTCTCTCGAGCGCAAACCCTGATGGTGCAGTCGGGAGGCCCTCCGCCGTTCTCGCATCCTGCGCAGCGGGCATGTTCCTCCATCCAGGCCAGGCCCAGATCCACTGCCGCCCAATCGATCGCCTTTCCCCCAGGCACAAAGGGAGCCCAGTTTGGAATATCGCAGTCTGCGATGTTCTGTCTGGTCCGGCCCGCAGCCTCGGCTATCTTGGCGCTTCCCAAGGGGCATGAGCCACATAGAATTCCGCAAGGTCCGGCCTGATCTTCGGCGCTGTCCAGCTTTTCATTCATGTGGCCATGTTTGCTGCAAAATATTTATACTTATACATCTTTCGGACTGATGATCTTCTTCATAGATTCAGATTAAGAGCGAAAAGGGTGCTTGAGGAATGACAGAGGTGCCATCCATGCGATCTGGGCCAATATCGATGCTCTTGAGGATGATGAGCCTGTGATGGGTGCATTCCAGAGCGCAAGCTCCAAATCTCATGCCCACCAGTTAATTTCCGGTGTATGATGATGAATCTTGAAGAGATGTCGGACATTTTGAAGTCCTCCCTGGGAATACGGGATAATATCGTGGGCGTGAGACTGTTCAAGAGCGAGGAGGAGATCCCCAAGGACCTGAATATGGTGGAGAGGCCCTTCCGCTACTGCTCAATGGTCCAGGGAGCGAGACTTGAGGGGAAGAGCTATCTCGCCCATGCCGACTATCATGAGTGTAAGGGTGGCGCCTCCGGCCTGGGCCTGGTGGAGTGTCCGGAGAACATCCGCACTGGATCTCTGTACTTTGACAAACTGCACAAGTGCTCCACTAAGGACGCTGGCGCCATGATCGCCGCCAATATGCCCCGCATCCTTCCCGGCAGCACTGTGGCCAGTTATGTGGCCCCCCTGGATAAGATGGTGGTCAGGCCGGATGTGGTTATATTCGTGGGAAATCCACTTCAGTCGAGGAGGATCGTCCAGGCGGCGATGTTCGAGGAAGGGGGCCGGATGACCTTCAACACCGCCGGGATTCAGTCCTTTTGCGTTGATGCCACCAGTTCCCCTTACCTGAAAGGAGAGGTTAACGTCTCACTGGGCTGCGACGGATCGGTGAGAAACGCAGGCCTGGAGGATGAGGAGGTTGTAGTGGGAATACCATATGACATGATGGAGAAGATCTGCACCATCCTCAAGGAGAACTATCAGGGCTGGGACAAGTTCATGCGGGGATGAGGATGGAATTTCATCTCCTTTTTCCAGTAAAAAAATTTAAAAACTAAATAATAAAAAATGGTTGAATTTAGGCCGTAAATCCAGGCTCCACATTGATCCTCTTTTGCACCCCTCGGGGGAAGTAGATGGTATTCAGGTAATTGGACTGGCCGTCGTAGACTCTTATTTCATGATTCCGATTGCCCGCCACTCCAAAGCTGAGCCTCCCGTCCAGTGCGTCTCCTCCGCTGCCCTCTATGCCGATGAATGTGCCATCAACGAACAGCTGATATCCGCGCATCCCCTGGGATACGATCAATCCATAAGCATCGACAGGAGATGGTTGCGACTCTGGAGGCTGAACCTGATTTCCTGGCAAGGCGGATACAATAGGCTGCTGATATGGCGGCCGGTAGTAGCCCGTAACATCGATAACGATCGAATTGCTGACCAGACCGTCAATTACATAGAGCAGGATGTGCTGGCCGATGGAATCGGCATAAAAGTCCATCTGATTGTATCCCGGATAGAAGTAAAAGGAATTCTCATTCAGCTTTCCATCCGGATTTATCTCATAGAGAACTCCCCGTCCGCCGGGGGGAGATATGGCAATCAAAGAGAGAATAGATCCCTTTGGAGCTTTTGCATACTGAGTCCAGCTGGAGGAGCCCTGTATCCACAGCGAATTGCCGCCAGCGTAAGTGGCATAAGCCTGATATTGATCAAATGGCATGGACTTCATCTGGTAGCTGAAGTAGACTGAGTCCGGGGTCCGATCCCGGATGTCGCTCTTCTTTGGAGCTTCAATATGCCTTTTGGCGTAGGAGGCTGGGAGAGACCGAGTAATACTGAGCGTATATGGAATCGACTTCCTTAGATGGTGGATCGCCCCCTATCCATTTCTCGCCGATCCCATAGTTGAAAAGCATCTCAGCTTCTGCTTCTCCCGGCCTCAGCTCTACCCCCGGTCCGTCCGCTGCCCAGGCACTTCCCGCCAACGATATAACGAGAATAAATAAGGAGACTGATGACTAATTCTCTAATCCGATTCATATCATTCACCATCTGCAATGCTATCGAAAAGCTGCTGTCTTTGCCTTTGCTTTGATCAGTTGGTGGCTCAAAGATAAAGCCTTATTCTTCACATAAGAAAAATGAGGCCATCTGCCTCATCATGAACGTTCCACAGGTCTAGCTCTCTTCCATCGAGGCCTGCATCATGACAAACCTCTTATCCTCGCTGCCAGCTAAGTCCAGCGCGATCAAAAAGCCATCCCAAGAGATGCCTTCCTCGTCCTCAAAGCTCCAGGTGCTCCAGGAGGCAGAACCGCATTCTTCAGAGCTTACCGCTGTCCAGTTAGCTGCCTTTAGCTGATCTGCGTAGTGAATGGCAAGAGCTGAACTGTCTAATTCCGTCTCTATTTCCGCCGAGACCGTCACCTGATTTCCCCAGCCGCCCATGGAATTCTGATTGGAGATCACAGCGTCCTTGGGAGCAGCCAGTTTTGGCATAGGCTCCATCCAGTCGGATTGGTCGGTCATTGAGCAGGGGGAATAATAGGGGTCAGTGCTGATGTCCAGGCGAAGATCGGTTCCATTCTCCAGTGGATAGGCCGAGACCATCACTGAGGGATCTCGTCCTCCCTTGCAGAAGATAGTACTGCCCGATCCTCCTATAAATCCTCTTTCCATTCCCGTTATATCCGTCTCTGTCCAGTTCTGGGGGACCAGAGCATCACGATAAAAGTCCAAAGCCTCCTCAGGAGTCATTGCGACATCCATAACCACAGTGATTCCTATATCCTCCAGAATCTCGCTGCCCACAATTCGGGAGCCGTTGGGTATGGGAAGATCCACTGGCATCTGTTCGGGCAGCTTTCCGGGCAGAAGCTCGGCCTGGGTTAGCTCAGGACCACCCATATAAGCGACCTGGAGAAGCCTGTTTGCCAGTTCCTCAGTTGCAGGCTCACTGACATTGACTGATTCGTTGCTGATTGATTCGTTCTGCTGCTGCTCGGCACTCGCTCCCAGCCCTATCAGGGCAAATAGAGCGATAGCTAATACATACTTCAATGACATGCTACCACCTTTCACTATTCAAATATATCTGGGGAAATTTAAAAACCTTATGACAAATGAACCCAGTATTTTAGGAATGTGATGATCTGTTCTCACCTCCTGTGGTATCTTAAAACAGATTTAGAGGAATTAAAAAAAGGCAATTTACATTTTTTCATCTATAAAAGTGATATTCGAACGAATAAAAAAATGAAAGGCACTAATTTTCAGTGCGTGTGGCAAACATTATTGATGCTCTATGTGCCCTCCTCAGCGAAGAGCGATCTGTAGATCAATCCGGCGATGATCGCTCCTGCAATCGGAGCCACCCAGAAGAGCCACAGCTGGGATGTCGCCCAGTCGCCCACGAAGACGGCGACGCCCGTTGACCTGGCGGGATTGACTGAGGTATTGGTGACGGGAATGCTTATCAGATGGATCAGGGTCAGGCCGAGACCAATGGCAATGGGGGCGAATCCCTGCGGGGCCCGCCTGTCTGTCGAGCCCAGGATGATGAGCAGGAACATCAGGGTCATGACCACCTCACAAACCAGGGCGGCCATCATGCTGTAGCCACCGGGCGAGTGCAGGCCATAGCCATTGGCGGCAAACCCTGCGGCGACATCGAATCCCGCTTTGCCGCTGGCGATCACAAAGAGGACTCCTCCTGCGGCAATTCCACCGATGACCTGGGCGATTATGTATGGCAACAGGTCTTTGGCGGGAAAACGCCCGCCAGCCAATAGGCCGATGGATACGGCCGGGTTCAGGTGGCAGCCAGAGATGTGACCGATGGCATAGGCCATGGTGAGAACAGTAAGGCCGAAGGCCAGGGCCACACCCAGAAGGCCTATTCCCACATCCGGAAAGGCGGCGGCCAGAACTGCGCTGCCGCAGCCTCCTAAAACCAGCCAGAAGGTCCCCAGGAACTCGGCTGCCAAACGCTTTGAAATAGGTATCATGTAATTTACTCCACCCTTCGCTTTCCCTTTCAATGATGCACTGCTGTATCATACGAAAGGAAGTTAAGAGGTAATCTTCTGCCAGATATACTGGCAATTGTATATCTAACTCTCCTCATCTTTTAAACTATCTGCTCATTGCCGGGGAGGGTGTTTTCGATCCTCTATGGGGCATAAACATAATTGCAGTGCCGGGACCGCTTGGCGGGAAATGCAATTCTCTCTCCGGCCATTTTTCCATTGAGCCTGCGCGACATTGCCTCTTTTACTTCCTTTCAATTCTTTTAACTCTGGAAGAGTTCCGCAGGCTGATCGTCCTCTTCCTCACGGCCATAGACTTCCTGACCTTCGGCTACTACCTCCTGGTGGGGCTCATTGATGCAGAGATGCTCATTGATAGCATAAGGCTCCCGCCGGCAATGCTCCTGGGATTTTTTGCCGGAAGCCTGCCGTCGTCATGGGTCCGCGGTCGGTAATATTTATGTGTAATATGGCAAATGAAATCACACTTCATTTCCCATTGCCATGATCGACCTGTTCGCATTCCTCATAATCCTCGCCGCCATGCTCATCAGGACCCTGACCGGCTTTGGCTCCGCCCTGATCTCCATACCCCTCCTTTCCATTCTCTTTGGGGCAAAGTACGCCATCCCCTTCATTATGATCTACGAGTGCCTGATCGATATCATGATCCTGGCCAAAGAGGGCTCGCATCTGAAAGGGGATGTATTCCGTTCCTGGCCCCTCCTGGCAGCGGCGCTGGTGGGAGTCCCTCTGGGCACAGAGGTCCTGATACTGTCCAGCGATCGACTGCTTAAGATCTTCATGGGATTTGCCCTGAGAAGAAGGAATTCTGCAGGCTGATCGTCATATTCCTCACGGCCATAGACTTCCTGACCTTCGGCTACTACATCCTAGTGGGGCTCATTGACGCAGAGATGCTCATCGATAGCATAAGGCTCCTGCCGGCAATGCTCCTGGGATTTTTTGCCGGAAGCCTGGCCTTCGGCAGGGTGAGCGAGGACCGCTTCCGATCGCCTGACTCTGGGGATCACCCTGGCCGCAGGAGCCTTTCTCCTCTGGAGCAACTGGGGCTCGATGAACATTTTATGAGTGAATTCAGGGGGATCCTCTGGCCTCAATTACCTATTATAGAAACATTGAATTACACCCACACTTATCCCTATAGAGTTCAGGTGACCGATATTGCAATTGCTATTAATCCACTCTGATTTCATTGAGTTCGAGGCCAAGAGGCCGACGAAGCTGGCAGAAGAGATTGAAGAATCGGCCAAAAAGGGCCGCCTCGATGAGGCGCTGTGCGCTTTCATCGCCGTGGAGAAGTTCGATGAGGACGACACCGATGCGGTGATCGCCGAGGGGGCAAAGCAGGTGGCAGATGTGGCCGGCCAGGTCAAGGCCAGCCGCATTATGATCTATCCCTATGCCCACCTGAGTTCCAGCCTCTCCACCCCGGCCACGGCAGTCAAGATCCTCAAGGGAATGGCCGATGTACTATCCGGAGACTATGAGGTCATGCGTGCTCCCTTCGGCTGGTACAAGGCATTCACCATAAGCTGCAAGGGCCATCCCCTCTCCGAGCTCTCCCGATCCATAAGGCTGGGCGAGGGCGAGGTGGTATCCGAGGCCCTGAAGTCCGAGGCCAAAGCGGTATCCTACTGGCGGGTCCTGGATCTGGATGGAAAGCTGGTGGACGCAGACAAGTTCGATTTCCAGGGCCACACCAACCTGCAGAAGTTCGCCAACTACGAGATCTCCAAGGCCAGAGCAGTGGATAAGGTCCCGCCCCACGTGGAGCTGATGAGACGGCTGGAGCTGGTGGACTACGAGCCGGGCTCAGACTCGGGCAACATGCGCTACTACCCCAAGGGCAGGCTGGTCAAGTCCCTCCTGGAGAGCCTGGTACTGGAGAAGGCGGCGGACATGGGGGCGATGGAGGTGGAGACCCCCATCATGTACGATATGGAGCACCCCACATTGAAAAAGTATCTGGACCGCTTCCCCGCCCGGCAGTATCAGATCGACTCGGACAAGAGAAAGCTCTTCTTACGTTTCGCTGCCTGCTTCGGCCAGTTCTTGATGGGCCATGACATGTCCATATCCTACAAGTCCCTGCCCCTGAAGATGATAGAGATGACCAGATACAGCTTCCGGCGCGAGCAGCGTGGGGAGCTGGTGGGCATCCGCCGCCTGCGGGCCTTCACCATGCCCGATATGCACACCATGACCCGGGATATGTATTCGGCCATCGAGGAGTTCAGGAAGCAGTATCTCGCCAGCATCGATGTCCTCAAAGAAGTAGGCCTGGAGGTTGACGACTACGAGGTGGCCATCAGGTTCACCCAAGACTTCTATAAGGAGAACCAGGAGTTCATAGCGGGATTGGTGGACATCATCAAAAAGCCGGTCTTGATCGAGATGTGGGATGAGAGGTTCTTCTATTTCGTCCTCAAGTTCGAGTTCAACTTCGTGGACACCATGGACAAGGCCAGCGCCCTCTCCACCGTCCAGATCGATGTGGAGAATGCCGAGCGCTACGATATCAACTATATCGATGAGTCCGGCGCGAGAAGGCGGCCCATACTCTTACATTGCTCCCCCTCCGGAGCTATAGAAAGGGTGATGTATGCTATCCTGGAGAAGTCGGCCCGACTGACTGAGCAGGGCAAGCTGCCCATGCTCGAGACCTGGCTCTCGCCCACCCAGGTGAGGATCATACCGGTGGCTGAGCGCCACCAGGAGAAGGCACTGACTGTCGCCAGCGACCTGGGCTTCCGCACGGATATTGATGACAGGGACGAGACCGTGGGCAAGAAGATCCGCGACGCTGGACGGGAGTGGGTGCCTTATGTGGCAGTGATCGGGGACGAGGAGCTAGAGTCCGGCCAGCTGACCGTCACCATTCGCAGCGAATCCACCCCCAAGTCCCCGGCAAAGAGGAGTATGACCACTGATGAGCTCAAAGAGAGGCTCGCAGGAGAGACGAAAGGAAAGCCCTGGCGCAGATTGCCTCTTTCAATGAGGCTCTCGGAGAGGCCCAGGTTCATCTGAGAGCCCTGGCCTCAGCCAGGGGGTCAGAGATTGGATCTTAAAAAGAAAAGAGAGGAGGAAAAGAGGGGATGGATCAGAAGACTATCGTCCATCCCTCCTTTGATGCCTGCTCTTTGGTATAGCTGACTCCGTCCACCTTCAGGCCGCTCTTATCGAGAAGGGTGATGATTCCCCCTTTATTGGATAGCTCAATGTCCTTTCCAGAGAGGGGCACAAATAGCGCTTCTCCTGCCCTGACCTTTCCCTCCAGGATCATCTTCTTTTTGTTCTTGTCCAAAAGTGACCAGCCGGCAAGATCGATCTCTGCTGGGGTGGTGTTCAGGAGGGTGAGCGCCTCCAATCCCTTGTCTGCACCCTTTGGGTTCACCAGGGCGGCGATGATGCATACACTCCTGGCCGCACCGGGTTCAGGCGGGACGACCTTGTCGCAGACATGGGGAATGCGATGGCCGGTGATATCATCGGTGTGGAAGCACTGGGACTGGAAGGCGAGGAATATGCCGATCCACTTGTTCTCGTCCGGCAGGTGGATGATCAGGCAGCCGTCCTGCCATACGCCATCGTATTTCATGAACCGGTCCGAGCTTCCCTGGTTCATGTGGATGTCGTGGATGCCATTGCCAGGAATGAAGCCGAAGAACTTGTCTCGCACATCTTCCGGGCCCCAGCGCTCGCCAAAGGCATAGATCTCGCTCGATTCCATGGCAATCGCTTTGGCTACGTATTTTTGCACCAATTCATTGAGGTCGTTATCCTCTCCCGGGATGTTATGGGGCAATGCCACCATCCGTGAGGCATCAAAGAGGTTCCCGCGGATGAAATCCAAGGCCATGCCTCCTGCCTCCTTCTCCACTGGATGGTAGCCCATGGGCAATGGTGCGAGGAGATCTATAACCGGATGATGAAAGTTCTCGTCCACAAAATATAAAACATCTGAAGGCGGCTCCTGAGACTCAACATTAACTGCGATACGAAATAGCAGTCGGTCATCGCTGACCAGAATCTGGAAATGAGGGGTATTCCCAGTTCCCTTTTTGGTCTCTATGGCCTTTCCTTTTAATACTCCATATCTTTGCAGTGACATCGCAAATCCCATTATATATTACTTGATGATGTGATAAATACTTTTCCACCTATATCTTTAAACTTTTAGCTTCTTGACCATTCTACTGATTCGGCATACTGCCCGGCATAGTTTTCACTAGATGGCTGTGCATAGGATTTCCGCAGACATCTGTGCATACGATTAGGCAGACGTCTGTGCAGAAGATTGGGCGAGCGAGGTTCAGCCGGAGGGCTCGGCCTGGGGGTGATTGTCAATCCCCGGGCCCCCGGGAACGTAGAATATCCTTCCCAGATCGCTGTAATAGTTCCCCTGGCTGCCATTGTCCCAGCGGTTGTTCTCCCCCCGGTCATAGGCATTGCAGAGGTTATCGATGAGATGATTGCCATAGACCAGGTCCCAGCGGGAGGAGAAGGTCAGGTAGATGCCGTATCCATTCTCCTGGGCGGTGTTGCCGACAATGGTGTTATTGCTGGCGTGATTGGCCAGAAAGATGCCTTTCTCATTCTGGCAGAGGTAATTTTCTTCCAGGATGTTGTCATTGCTGTCATAGGAGAGATAGATTCCCTTGGAGTTGTCCATGGCCCGGTTTCCCAGGAGACGGTTGTTGCGGGAGCCGTCCAGGTATATGCCGGCGTCGTTATTTTGGCTGGCATTATTGTATGCTATATCGGTTTGTATTGCTGGACTCGGTACAGAGAGATGCCATACCAGTCGTTATCGTTGACGGTATTGTTTATGATCGAGTTGCTACTGGCCGAGCGAAGCGATATGGAGGTGTCGCCGTTATTTCTCAGCTGATTGCCTTCGATCGCATTCCCTGAGGAGTAGATGAGAAATATGCCGCAGTCGCTCTCCTCATTTATGTTGTTGTCCCGGATATCGCAATTTTGGATCAGATTTTCATTTGAGCTGTAGAGGGTTATGCCATTGGTATTGTTGTTAATATTGTTACTGGCAATGGTGTTGGAATGGGCTCCTTCCAGTCGGATGCCGTCCAGACAGCCGCTGATGCTATTGTTCTCGATTATATTCCCTCCAGATAGAACATGAATGCCTGTGCGGCGAGTGGTTCTGATCTCAAAGCCGGATACCTTTGTCCCATCTGCTTTGATGGTCAATGCGTTGCCGATAGCGCTTCCGTCCAACAGGGGACGGCCTTTTCCCTCCAATGTGATCGATCTAGTGAGGTTCAGGCTCTCCCGGTAGACCCCTCCCTGGACGATTATCGTGTCTCCGGAATCCGCCCGGTTTATGGCCCCCTGAAGACTCTCTCCCGGTCCGATATGGTAAGTTGTGCCCCCGGCTATGGATGCCAGAATGATGATGGCGACTGCCAGCATGGCTGGATGTACTCGAATCTCCCTCATTGCCTTCCCCTTGTAGCTTCTTTTGTCTCTATTGGATTTAAATACTACTATGATTCTTCTTATCTTAAAACTTATCTATGTGATAATTTCTCGCTCTCTCTGAGCTCAACCTGGATCAAAGCAGCATGACCAGTAATAGTTTCAGCAAAATGCTCCTGCAGAAGGACAGTTGCAACTTAAAACTTGCCTTTGGATGCATTTACTATTTGCTTAAAGCCCGAATGGTTGCAGATCATAGATTTGTTGACTGAATTGGTCTTAAGGTCTGGTCTATCTGATGCCGATCCTGGCTTTTATCGCCTGGATATCGCTCTCTATCCTCGCCCTCCAGCCGGCATCGAAGGTCATCTCCTGGTGCAAGCCCCTGATCTCGTCGATGATTATATCTTGCTTCTTTGTGATTTCGGGATAAGTATGAAAATAATTTCGGGACTCTACAAAAACAATTGCCCAACAGCCTTCGAAGGGTATATGTTGCCCCAAGCCCCTTCATTAAGCAGCCATGACCAAGCAACCCTCTTTCCTGCCCATATCTATGCCGGAGGCCAAAAACCTCGGCATCGAGCAGTTCGACATCATCCTCGTCAGCGGAGATGCCTATGTGGATCATCCCTCCTTCGGTGCGGGCCTCCTGGGCCGGGTCCTCTGGGATGCGGGCTACACCGTGGGAATTGTCGCCCAGCCGGACTGGAAAAAAGAGGAGGACCTCCTCCGGCTGGGCCGGCCCACGCCTGTTCTTCGGCATAACCTCGGGCAACGTGGACTCCATGGTCAACAACCTCACCCCCAACCTCAAGCGCCGAAGCCGGGATGTCTACTCCCCCGGCGGCCGCCTGCTCCGGCCGGACCGGGCGACGATAGTCTATGCCGACCGGGTCCACTCCCTCTCGCCAAAAGTCCCAATCGTTCTGGGAGGGATCGAGGCCAGCCTGCGCCGGTTTGCCCATTACGACTACTGGTCGGACTCCGTGCGCCAGTCCATCCTGGCCGATGCCCCTGCCGACCTCCTGGTCTATGGCATGGGGGAGAGGCCCATCCTGGAGGTGGCCCGGCGCCTGAATGCCGGGGAAGAGATCGCCCAGATCAGGGATGTCCCCGGAACCGTGGTAAAAGAGGAGGTGCGCCGCTGGCGGGAGAGCCGAGGGAGGATGCGGTTCTCATCCCCGGCTTTGCCGAGGTCAAGGAGGACAAAAGGAAGTATGCCCGAGGCCTTTGCAGCGCACTACAATGAGCAGGACCCCCATCGAGGCCGGGCGGTGGTCCAGCCCCATCCCAAGACGGTGATCATCCAGAATCCGCCTGCCCTCCCCCTGAGCACCGCTGAGCTGGACCATATCTACGAGCTTCCCTATAGCCGAAAGGCCCATCCCTCCTATCAGGAAGCAATACCTGCACTTGAGCCGGTCAGGTTCTCCATCACCAGCCACAGAGGCTGCTTTGGGTCCTGCTCCTTTTGCGCCCTCACCCACCACCAGGGGAGGATTGTGCAGAGCAGAAGCATAAGCTCCATTGTGCGCGAAGCGAAAAGAATGGTCCGGATGCCCGGATTCAAAGGGATCATTCAGGATGTGGGCGGTCCCACTGCCAACATGTACGGCACTCTCCTGCCCCCGCTGGAAGCAGGGGGCCTGTCCGGACCGGCTCTGCTCTGCCGAATGCCCCACCCTGGACAAGGACCACTCCCTCCAGGTAGAGCTATTGCGCCAGGTTCGGGCCATTCCCGGCGTCAAGAAGGTTTTTGTCGCCTCGGGCATCAGGCATGACCTGATAATGGCTGACAGATCTGCTTATCTCGAGGACCTCTGCCAGCATCACGTCTCCGGCCACCTCAAAATCGCCCCGGAGCATATCTCCGCAAAGGTTACCGAATGCATGCATAAGCCGCCGCGCGCGGCATTGGACGCCTTTCGGGAGCGCTTTTCCGCCGCTTCGCAGACGGCGGGAAAGGAGCAGTACCTCCTCCCCTATCTCATGTCCGGCCATCCCGGCTGCAGCATCGCCGATATGGTCGAGCTGGCGGAGTATCTGCAGGGCAACCACATGTACACCGAGCAGGTGCAGGACTTCACCCCTACCCCCATGACCGTCTCCACTGCCATGTATTACACCGGCCTGGACCCCTTCACCCTCCTGCCGGTCCATGTTCCCAAAGGGGAGGAGAAGAGGATTCAAAGAGCCATGCTGCAGTACAGGGACCCCCGCAACTACAATCTGGTCCGGGAGGGGCTGAAGAGGGCTGGGAGGCTGGAGCTGGTGGGCGAGGAGAAGGAGTGCTTGATACCATCGCGATATGGAGGTGCATTGAGTGCGAAGAGGAGAGAAAAGAAGGCCGGGGTTGGAAAATGAACTTCGACTTGGCAGTCAAAATTCATTTTGTCAATCTGAATTCAGCATCAAACTGATATCTTTTCTCATATTCTAATATTTTTATGGGAAAAAAATCCCACAAGGTCTCCTATTTTTAATTCAAGCTTGATTTAATTTCTGAGCTTAACACAATGCATTGACGGAAATTTCCCCGTAACATATCTCCGATCCCAAAAACCTTCATTGACATCCATATCAATGGATCGAAACTTAGAAATAGGAAAAGTGACTTATTAGAGTACCTACGGGCCTGGAAATTATTATTGTTGGCCCTATGGGGTGAGCTTCTGGTCGAGACCATCCTTGGTGGTGAAAACGAGCAACTGCGCATTCTCCGCCTGTCTCATTGCACAAGCCGGACAATTGACAGGAATCCGGTCTAATCGACCCAGATTCCCTCTCAGCTTCTCTATCAGCTTCCTTCTAAGATCTCTTCTCCCTTGACAGTAGCGGGCAGATCATGCCAGGTGCTCAATTGTGCTGGCTGATGAATGATCGCGAAAAAATCGAGGTGAGTGACGATGAATAGGGATCTGAACAGCATCAACGGCAGGGTCCTTGCGGCCAGGAATGCTATCTGGCGGCATTACCTGATGGATCGCCGCTATCTGCATACCTCGGATGATGCTCTGGAGGTCGACTACTTTCCCGTCCGGCCTCTTTGCATCACCAATGCCTGAATGGATCTTTGACGCGGGCGATCCCCTTATATTTTATTTATATTTTTTCCACAATCTCAAAAATCCTCTTTTGAGTCTCTTCAGGGGTGCCGGTGGTGTTCACCTCGATCACCCTCGTCCGACTCAAGAGCTTGCGGAAGAAGCGGCTGCGCAGATCGGCCTTGAATTCGTTATGCACCAGAAGATGGGGGTTATAGTAGCCATTTTTCTCCAGAATCGCCAGGGCTTGATCCCCTTCCAAGGGTAGCACGACCTCCTCCTGTCCAGGGTCGCGCTTGAGGAAGATCACCTTCTCAATGGTTGTCAAAGGCAGGATGCGCCCCTTTCCGATCACCTGGCGGAGGTCTGCCACCGCTCGCCCCTTGGCGTCAAAGGTCGCCTTCTCCACCAGACCGGCAAACTCCTTCCAGATCTCAGCCAGGTCCGCCCGGATATAGAAGTTCTTCTCTGAGCCATAAGCCAGGATGTCCTCTCCATAGATCCGCCCGAAGAACCAGTCGTCAGAGACGACACGCACCCTTGGGTTGCGCAAGAGACCATAGGTGTGGGTGGTCTTGCCCGCGCCCGATCCGCCCAGTATGCATACCCCCCGGCCCCGCATATCCAGGCAGGCACCATGCACCGAATAGATGTTGTGATAATCCTCCAGGATATCTCCGGCCACGCTCAGGGCCAGGGATTTGACCCAGCCGTAATAGTCCATGTTGATCAGAAATGCCGTCCTGGACTGGGGGTCGTACAGCACCTGATTCTCTCCCATATCCGGATCCTGGATGACATAAAGCCGGCCGTGGGAACGAATGCTCTGCGATGCCGAATAGAAGCTCTCCTCCCAGGCATCCTTGATCGAGGGGATTCCGGTCAAAAGCTTGATGCAGCATCCGTATATATCCGATTTCACCTCGTGGGTTGCCTGGCCGGCGTATTGATCGACCAGCTCCTCCTTTTTCTTTATGGATATGTGGCTGACAGCGTATGCCATTCTATTACCTCCTGAATTCATAACAGATCATTATTGCCTCCAAGATCCAGGCGCTCTATGGGCATCAGCTGGCCGTCCAGCTCATAGAGGATGGGCGAGGCGGTATGGACTACCACCCTCTCGATATCCTGGTCGGAGATCTCCTCTAAATGTTTGACCAGGGCACGGATGGTGTTCCCATGGGATACCACAAGAACGCTCCTCCCTTTTTCCAGATCGGCGGTTATTTGATTCTGCCAGAGGGGAAGAAGACGCTCTTGCACCTCTTTCAGGGATTCTGATGCCCGAACTGGGCCCCCTGCTGGCTCAATGCGCCGATTCTCTCCTCCTCTGGCCACCTCTTTCTCGGGCAGGCAGGGCGGTCGATGGAAAAATCCCCTGCGCATTCGTCGCACCTCTTCTGGGCCGTACAGTTCCTCCACCTCGTCCAGGCTCCGTCCCTCAAAATCCCCATAGGAGCGCTCGTTGAGCCTCCAGCTCTTGGAGACCGGAATTTTCATCCGATCCATCTCATCCAGCACTATCCACAGGGTCCTGATGGCCCGCATCAATCGGGAGGTATAGGCGACATCAACTGTTATGCCCGCCCTTTTCATCAGCCGCCCGGCCTCTCTGGCCTCCTCGATTCCCTGGGGGGATAGATCGATGTCTGTCCAGCCGGTGAACCTTCTCTCCCGGTTCCAGAGGCTCTGGCCGTGTCTTAGCAGCAGCAGCCGTGGCACTTTGCCTCCCATCATTCTCCCAGGTAGAGCCTGTAGGCCCAGTCCACGCTGGCATTATCCACGGTTATGGCATAGATGGCATTGCATAGCCTCACGGCTTCTTCCAAAGGCCTCTGGTGAATGTTCCTGCCGGTAGCATTTCCTGCCGCACCGCTGATGTGGATCTGGTCGTACAGCCTCTGCAGGAACAGGCGGGCATCGGTGCTCTCCCCGCCGGCACAGACCACCCTGGTGCGGCCCGCTGCCACGACCGCCTCCTTGAATATCTCCGCCGAGTCCTGCCCGGCTTTGGCCGGATAGTTCACTTTGACGAAGTCGCTTCCCAGAGTCAGGGCCACGCCGGCCGCGCCGGCGATGAGGTGAGGGTCCTTCTCATCCCCAACCGCCCGTCCCCGGGGATAGATCCAGAGCACTGTGACCAGACCGGCCTGATGGGCCTGGAAGACGAGCCGGGCGGCCTGGGAGAGCATCTTTCCCTCATGCTCGCTTCCCAGGTAGATGGTGTAGCCCACCCCCAGGATATCGAGCTTGCTGCTTTCAAGAAACTCGATGACCTGCTGGACATCTATCCATTGGGGGCTGCGGGGGTCCGCCTGATTGGTTTTGATCAGGTTGGTCTTGGAGTTCAGCTTGACCAGGTAGGGGACAGATGGATAGTCCATGCCATAGTGGGCGATCAGGCCCAGCTGGGTGGCAAAGACGCCTATATTGGATTTGGCCGCTATCCGGAAGAGGTGTTCTGGATCGTTATCCTCGGGGGCAATACCCTCTCCGATGAAGTCGTCGTTTAAGTGCTCTGCCTTCTGGTCGCCGGCAAATAGCATCAGACGGCCCCGGCCTTTGGTGATCTTCATATAGTTATCCAGGTATCTTTTGCGGCTCTTTGCCGGGACATCCAGGGGGACCCTGATATTCTCATTCTCAATCATTCTTCCACCTCATTCTTTGCGGGAGAGATCGGTCAGCACAACCTGTGGGACCAGCCTCTCAAAATCCTCTTTCTGGCAAAGAGCTGTTCCCTGACGAAGGGTGGTGGCGGTGCCTGCAGCGGCGGCATAGATCAGGCACTCCGGCAGGTCCTTCCCCTGCACCAGGCCAAAGATGAAACCGGCCACAGATGAGTCTCCTGCGCCCACGGTGCTCTCTACTTTGACCGCCGGTGGCACTGCCAAGTAGCTCCTGCTGCCGGAGACCAGGAGTATTCCCCTCGCTCCCATGGAGACGAGGACGATCTCCACTCCTCTCTGGTTTATCTCTCTGGAAGCAGCAACGATATCCTCCATCTCCGCCAGCTCCCGGCCCACCAGCTCGGAGAGCTCATGGATATTCGGCTTGATGATATTGGGCCGGGCACAGATCCCCTGGCGGAGAGCCTCGCCGTCCACATCCAGCACCACCCTCACCTGGCATTTTTTCACCAGGTTTATGATCTTGCGATAGATCTCCGGGCTGATACCTAGGGGCAGGCTCCCTCCGATGGTGACCAGCTCGCTGCAGGGCAGCCTCTCCAGCTGCTCTATGAACTGCATCAGCTCATCCGGCCTGATCTCCGGGCCGCGGGCATTGAAGACATACTGCTTTCCCGTATCCTTCTCATGAATCACGATATTGGTGCGGGTCTCGCCGGATACCCGCACGAAATCGGTCTCAATGCCCTCATTGAGCAACCGTCCTTCCAGTTCGCGTCCGGCGAAGCCGCCCACGAACCCCAGGGCGATGTTCTCCTGGCCCAGGTTCTTGAGCACCTTGGAGACATCGACGCTCTTTCCTCCTGCGAAGCTCTTCTCCTCTATTATGCGGTTTGAGACATCGTCGCGCATGTTTTTAATCCATAAGGTGCGGTCCAGGGCGGGGTTAAGGGTGATTGTGTAGATCATCAATTCCCTTTCTCCGGCAGATCTAATTACTCTTTTGCCCGAACTTCCTTCTTCAGGAAAATGTAAATATATTTTGTGGAGGACCAATTAATTATGAAGATATCATTCGTGCAGCCCAATGGCAGAACGGCATTTTCCATTTGTCCAGAGCCTCCTTTAGGGCTGGCGTATTTGGCGTCATCACTCTTAGCTTATAATAATGATTTAGAAATAGAAATAATTGACGGGTTTATCTGCGACTATGATGATTACATTAAAAAAATCACTGAATTGAACGCGGACATCGTCGGGGTGACCTCAACTATTCCATTGCTCGGTGAGGCAATGAAAATTCCGGGCATTGTGGGAAGAGAGAATGCTGTCTTTATGATCGGCGGACCGGGGGTCATGTGTCTGCCCAGCTCCAGGCTGCACGAGAGCGGCTACTCAATAGTATGCTATGGAGAGGGCGAAAGGACCATAGTCGAGCTGGTCAGGGCGATAGAGAACGATCTACCCCTGGATGATGTTAAGGGTATCTCCTTTGTCTCGAAGGGGGATGTGGTAAGGACGCCTCCCAGGGAATTTATAAAAGATCTTGATGAGATCCCCTATCCCGCGAGGCATCTACTGGATATGCATAAATATACCGATCCATGGAAAACGCATTTGGGGGGTGCTACTTCCCCGATAATCACCGCTCGAGGCTGCCGGTACTCCTGCCGATTTTGCAGCAAAGCCGTCTTCGGAAATCAGATCAGATTTCGATCCGTCCATAACATCATCGAGGAGATGAGACTGCTGTATGATGAATACGATGTTGAAATCGTCTCATTTGATGACGATCTGTTCACCCAGAACAGAAAGAGGTTGCTTGATTTTTGTAATGCCATGGAAAAAGAGCTTCCTGGGAAGAAGTGGGAGGCCATGGCCAGGGTGGATACGGTTGATTTTGAGATATTGTCTCGAATGAAACAGGCGGGCTGCGTCGAGCTTGGCTTTGGGGTGGAGAGCGGGAGCCCGGCGATCCTGGACCTCCTGAACAAGGGAATTACCGTTGAGCAGATAATAAGGGCTTTTAAGCTGACCAATGAGGTCGGAATCGTCACCGGGATGTTCTTGATAGTGGGAATTCCCGGTGAGACTCAGGAGGATATAGATCTGACCAAGAGGATGATTGCCGAATCAAAGCCAAAATGGATAAACGTATTTCTTTTAACTCCCATTCCTGGAACCGAGATATATGAGATGACAAAGCATCTGATCCGGGAGGATGTCGATTTCGGCGATTTTAATGATTCTTTTGGCGGCGCTTATAAAAAGGATGTCTTCGAGGTGAATCCCGTGGAGAGAATGAGGGAGATAATGGGCTTTTATCTGGAGAGATTCAAGGGGGAGATCGATCCGACATTCAGCATCTATGATGGCTCTACAATGACTGATTAGGATCCTATTATGCGGATGGCAGTATTGAGGTGGAGTGCCAATATGACTCATGCTGGCATGTCCACCCATTTCATCCTGGCAGGACATCCTGGCAGAAGCATTCTATCGGCGATTGCTTCAGACGGAAACAAATATATACGTTGATGATCGTATAGTAGTTGTGCAAAGGTCAATACCCACATCCCTCCTATAAAATGACTTTTGCCCCCCTCCTATTTACATTAAATTAAGCTAATAAACCGATGCAGGCATGCGGCCAAAAGGTTTAAATCGTCAAATGCCGTAATAAACGCAGGCAAAAGTCGACGGCCATCAATCCCTCCCGTATGGTGACTTTTGCCCCTCCCTCCTTTTCGGAAAGTCCTTCCAATAGAAATCACGTCGATCGTTATCGCCCGAAAGAGTTATATTCGTCTTATGTCGTATGGATTCCTGGCAAAAGTCAATCTTCAATCCCTCCTACACTGACTTTTGCTGTTCCTATCTTCTCTCAAGCCAAAAGTCGCTATCCCTTCTTCATCCACAAATCCGCCGCTCCTCTCGCCTGATTTAAATATCGCATGCATTAGAGATATCTTTTTATGCCGGACCCTCTGGAGAAGATAAAAGCCCTGATCTCCGCCTTAGAGGAGCTGAGGCTGCATGTGGCCAGGAAGGATCTTGCCATCGGCGATCAACGGGTCAACTCTCAGCTCTACTTCTCTATTGCCAACGCCTGCCTGCGAAACCGTGCTCTTCTCCTCTACGGCGGAATGGGGGCGAACAAGACCACTCTGGTCAATCTGCTGGGTTCCTCATTCCTCTCTTTATCCTTTGACCAGGTAGAGGACCGGATGGTGACCGGCCATCCGGAGCAGACGGAGGAGAAGATGGTGGGCTTTCTTGATCCCAGACAGTGGACACGAGAGGAGGAAGGGCCCTGCACGGTTCTCTGGACTCCCTGGTCCCGATCCCGCTGGAAGCTGATCAATGAGATCAACCGCTTTCCTGGGGGCAAGCAGAACCTGTTTTTGGAGATAATCAAGAAGAGAAAGATCAGCTATGCCGGCCAGGTGTACGAGCCCGGAGATACCTGCTTTTATCTGACCATGAACCCGGAGTTCTCCGCCACCTATCCCCTGGACGAGGCCCTGCTGGACCGCATCTCTGTCTGCGTTCCCGCCTATCAGCCCGATTTCCTGGCCGGGCTAGCCCTCTCCGAGAGGGAGAAGGAGGTCCGGGAACTGGCAGAGGAACTGCCCCGCTTCACCTCCCAGGAGTTCGACTCCCTGCCCGGACAGGTGGCCCAAAAGAGGCTGGACCCGCAGGCGGAGCTGGCAGTGCTCTCTTTAGTGAGGGATTTCACCCTCTGCGAGAGAGCGCCGTCGTATGACAAGACCCAGCTATCCGCTGCCCGCCCCTCGCGAGGTCTGTGCCCGGGCTGCCACTACAGCGGCAATCCGGAGGCCATCTGCTGGCAGGCAGACGAGGGTCTGTCAGATCGGGTGCGCCAGGACCTGAGATCCTTTTCCCGCGCTTTTGCCTATCTCCTGGATAGAGAGGCCGACCTGGAGGTCTTAAAAGCGGTGGCTCCCTATGTGATCTGGCACCGCATAAACCCGGTAAGATCCGTCATCGAGCGGCCTCCTTACTATGGGGCAAGAAAGCTGGCCCTGGTGGCAGAACTGGTGGAAAAGAGCATCAATCGCACTATGAACGAGCGGGCAGACATGAACCTGATCTTCTCCCGGGCAGTGGATGGGGAGATATCAGTATCGAGGGCGATAGAGGAGCTATCGATCTATGACGATCCCATCGCCCGGCTGGACTTCATACCCGCTCTCCAGCAGTTGATGAGGAGAGGATGAGATGAAGCTCACGCGCTTCATGGACAACGCTTATCGCGGCCTGAACAGGGGCCGCAGGCTGAAAAGCCAGGAGGGAGATCCCATCTTCAGCCTGGAGGACCTGGCAGATAGGGTGGGAACCAGGCCCAGCCGGGCGGAGATCGAAGAGCTACTCCCTCTGGATGCCAGCACCCTTGAGATGCTGCTCGCATCCGATCCGGGGAAGAAGTATCAGCTAATCTGGGGATATATCTCCAGCATTGCCGCTGAGAGGAATCCAGAGCCCCTGCACCTTCCGGCCAGAGATTATGCCGGCCTGGAGCTATCCCGGGGCACCATCATCCTGGATGAGGGCAGAGAGCATGTGGGGGAGAGGATGACAGGGGGCAGGATCTATCTCCGCCAGGCGGCAGGCGACTATCTGGGCCAGGAGATGACCGGCGGGGGGATAGTTGCCCCCGGCGCGGGCCACTACGCCTTTCGCCGGATGGGCGGGGGTCTGGGTGTGATCAAAGGAGACTGCGGCAACTTCCTGGCCCTGGGCTGCTGTGGCGGGAGGGTGGTCTGCCAGGGCAGCTGCGGGGAGAGAGCGGGCTGGCTGATGAGCGCGGGGAGCCTGCGCATTCACGGCGATGCGGGGGACTATTTGGGATTGCTGATGAAAGGGGGCAGGATCACCGTTTTTGGCCGGGCGGGAAGGAGGGCGGGATGGCGGATGAAGAACGGGCAGATAAGGGCGAAGGAATTCGGACCCGAGGCGGCGGATGGAGTCCTGGGGCTGGATTGAGATCTGGCAGAGCTCTCGGGAGAACTGGCACTGGCCGCTCCTCCCTATGCCCGTTCTGGGCCGGGCGGATGGCACAGCCCAGGGCAGCTTTCCCTTCCAGAACTATCAGATCACCTTAGACCGGGAAGCGATCCAGCTCGGACCCCGGTATCTGGAAAACCTCTTCGAGCATCTTATAGTTCAATACATCTTCTGCCCTCGATCGCTGGAAAATGCTTCCCTCCTGGCTCTGGCCGCGCTCAAGGGCCTGGAGCATCCGGATTTTACATCGGACCTTTTGCCAGGCTCCCCTGGCGATATAGAATCTGCCCGCAGGATGGTGAACATCTTCTCCGATATTGTAACGGACTCCTTCCGGCTGGAGCGGAGCGCGCGGGACGAAAAGCTGGTGCTGATGGGCTACAAGAGACTGGCGGAGCTGGATGGCCGGGCGGGGCGGGCCCTCATGCCCATAGATCGGGTGGTACTGGGCTTTCTAAGGGAGTTTTGGGAGGCACCCCTCCCCCCATGCTCCCTTCCGGAGAAGGGGCAACTCCTGCGGATCTTCTCTCCCGGCATCAGGGACAAGAGCCTCTGGCCCAGGCAGTGCCAGGAGATGGCCCGCATCCTGAGTGCCTTTGAACCAGGGGTCCTGGGGCAGGGACCGGTCAGGGCGCAGGAGATCCTGAAGGGCTGCGCAGATGCCGTGCCCCTGCTCTGTGCTGCGGACCTTGATGCCGGCGAGTATGAGGAGGCCCTGGCGGTCCTTGGGCAGAGGGGAGACCTGAAGCGCTGGTATCGCGACCAGAGCTACTCCATAGAGATCAGAGAGGTCCCCAGGGCCCGCTCGGAGGAAAACCCATCCGGCTACACCAAGTGGAGGCTGACCGACCCCTGCTCTGATCTGGATGTCTCCTACTCTCAAAGCATGAGCCCCTATCTAATTCCCGGAGTCTCGACCTACAAAAGGGACTATGAGACCAGCCCCCTGATGCCGGGAAGGGCGGGAGTGCCCGACCTTCTCATCGTCCTGGACAGCAGCCGCTCCATGGAGGGGCATAAGAAGGGCACCAAGAGCCATAAGGCGACCCTGGCCGCCTTCAAGGCCTGCCAGTTCGCCCATTCCATGGGGGCGGAGTTGGCGGCGATAAACTTCAGCGAGAAGTACCGGCTGGCCAGCTGGACGCGGGACCTGAATGCCGTGGAGGATGTGCTGGTGGAGTTCTTTTGCACCCGCACCCATATACCGGGAAAAAGGATACTGGAGCTGGCTCAAGGCCGTCCGGGCTGCCTGATCCTCTGCATCACAGACACCCATATTCAAAATCTCTACCAGGAATGGGAGGATATCAAAAGGGCCTCGGAGGTGAGCCGGTTCGTCCTCTTCTCCATCGATCCGGCCTATAAAGATCGGCATGTGGAGGAGTCCCTTTCCGGACTCGGCCAGGTCTACTACATAAGCCGGCCCGAGGATCTCATATCCCTGGTGGTGGAGGTCTCGGAGAAGGCCTATGGCGGGGAAAGTTTTATCTTCTCCCAGTAGACTGGAATTGTGGCATGCCGGGATAGGGTAGTGGTTATCCTGAGGGACTGTGGATCCCTCGAGCTGGGTTCGAATCCCGGTCCCGGCCCCTTATGCTTAAATCACCGCCATGAATCCTATTTTGATCTTATCAAAAGGGGCAAGCATATTTATATGATTAGTACCTATACTTCAATATAGCTTAGTACTAAACTCTGGATTCAGGAGGAAATTATGCAAAAGGTTCTTGTCCCGACTGCCATCATTGTTATTTTGTCAATCAGTGGTTGCATAGACTTCAATCCGCTGGCGAATTCGATTGATAAGGCTGTTGCTGTGCTGGATGAAGCCATCTTCAAGCTGGACAATGCAAATGCAGATTGGCAGACGATTCTGGAGGAGACCCGAGATCAACTGACAGATAGCACTCAATCCACAATAAGAAATGAGGTCTCAAATACCCTGGCCAGAGGAGTTGCTACTGCTGGAGTCGAATTCAGATGCGACACGGATTTTGTAAGGACAAGGGTGAGGCAGGATCTCATTCGGATAAGGGCCCGTCTATTAGGAGAAACGCCTCCTCCAGTTATCCCTGCTCTGTGCCAGGTGGTACCTTCGCAGGTTGATTTAAACATCGATCCCAGCAGGCGTCCCGTGATCGGTTACTATGGATATGATTTTGATGCAGAGACACGACCCAGTGTTTTTCTCATGAATAAGGATGGGGCCCTGACCAATGTGAGCCAATTCCTGTCAATTGCGCATCACTATCAGATGACTTTAAACATTGGTGGGAATGGTGTGCCTCTCACATTGAACGACAAGGCATTGGTTGTAAAGTGGTCCAATCTCACGTTATCCGAGGTTCCCATAATCGGGCCTAAATGCGTCGTAAAGACCGATCGCACCCAACGAACACAGGCCAAATTCACTCCTGAACATGAACGAGGAGATAACGATTTCTCGGGCAATGGTCCAAAAATAACGGTTTGGGTTAATGCGATAAATCATCAAAAATATATAACAGCTTTTATTTATATGAAAGCTATGGAGACCACAGAAGACTGGACCACTGTAGAAGGATTTGCAAACGATGTAATCATTTATCGAGCTCCAGTTGGATATATCATCCGGGATATCAATGTACAGCCTGACTCTATAAGCTATACTGATTCCGATCATGATCCGGATAAGTTTGAAAGGGGCACTGGATTAGTACAGATGTATGAAATTATTGGTGACACAGAAGGCGGCGATGCGGGGACTGATACCAGTGTCACAGTCTACTTCAATCCAATTGAAGTCGTTCTGCAAAAAGTGAGCGATTGCATTCCCTGAGATAGATCCCGGGGAACAAAGGGGCGATGGAATATATACGAGGTCATGAGGTTTAATATGAAGCTGAGGTATTTAATTATATATATTTCGTTGGTTGCGGCATTTTCTTTTTTGGCTCATGCTGCAGACGACGCAGATCGCTATATTCGCGACCTGAATAGCAGCGACACCGCCGTCAAAAACCAGGCGATACTGGTTCTGGGTGAGGCAAAAGAGCCAGGAGCAGCTGAGCCATTGATCCAATTGCTAAATGATGAGAATGCCAGCATCCGGGCAGCAGCCATATGGGCCTTAGGGGAGATCAACGATAGTGCCTCTTATGAGCCGATTATCCTGGCGTTGAATGATATAGATCCCCTGGTTAGAGCAGAAGCGGCATGGACTCTTGGAAGGACGATGGACCCCAGGTCCACCGAGCCCCTATTGAAAGCTCTCAATGATACCGATGCTGATGTCAGGGCAGGAGCTGCCTGGTCCCTGGGATGGATAAATGACCGCCGTTCCTTCGGTTCGCTTAAAAATGCAATGGAGGATAGCGACTCACAGGTCAGAGAACAGGTGGCATGGGCATTGGGCAGATCTGGAAATAAGGAGGCAATTGAGCCGCTGATGAGGTCGATGGAAGATAATAGCTCCAAAGTTCGGGCGAGCTCTGCAGCATCTTTAATGAGATTGGGGGCATTACAGGCTCCGCCTGATGCACTGGAATATAGTGGCTGTCCTGAATGCCAAAAACAATTCGTGCTATAGATTTGGTGTGCCCGATCTGACTTTCGGTCGCCTGACACCGGAGGGTGTGCAATCAGGCGCCATTTTTTCTCAATAGGGAATCTTCCTGGAGACCTTCCAGAGGTTGAAGGAGTCAAGGGAGTTTTCCACTGTGCACTGATAGACCCGGACAAAACGCTCAGAGTACGGTTTGGCCAATTCCTCATAAATGGCCTCATCCGAGAAGTCCACTCCCTGGGCGGCGGCATCAAAGCGGGTGGCAGCGAAGAAGAGCATGGGAATATTGGCCCAGCAGATGGCAGAGTAGCACATGGGGCAGGGCTCTGCGCTGCTGTAGATGACGCAGTGCGATACATCACCCGGCTGGGGAAGCTTTGCCTCCTTTTCCCTGATGTTTCCCAGGTCAAAGACCCCCAGGCTGGCGCAGGCGCTGCGGATGGCCATTATCTCCGCATGGGCGGTGGGGTCAATTGCCGAGGTAACCTGGTTGTAATTTACCCAGTACCTGAGGATCCGATTGCTGTCATTATCGATCTGCAGTATCACCGCCGCAAATGGGCCGCCCTTCTCTTCCACCGACTCCCGCGCGGCCTGGCAGGCCAGCTGCATCCAGCGGTCGCCCTCTACCTCGATTCCGCTGTAGATGTCGTTCAACTTGATATTGGCGGTCTGGACGGGATAGTACTTGCAGTCCTCCTGATCGACAAGGGTGCATTTGGGAGTATATCCGCTCCAGGGCTGATGATAATCTGCTCCGCGGTCGTTGACCGGAAGGGGCCGGAAGGCAAACTTTTCCCCCTCGACCTCTCTGGGTTGGGAAAGACGGGCCGGGGCAATGGAGCCGAGCGGCGAGCGCTGGTAGCCATATAGCAATCTTGTAAACCGGGCTTCCCCTTTTTCCTCAGCTGGTCGTTCTGACATATCCCCTCATGCCTTTTGCCGGCAGTACAACCGGCTCATTTCCTTCTATTTTTAGCTTGTCCGCCAAAAGCGATTGGCCTATTTGCTTACCTGCATCTCGAAGGTGATGTTCTCTCCCGGCCCCATGCGCATCCGGATGTGCTTGCACTTAAAAAGATACGGCCCCAGATCCCGACAGAAGGCCTCCAGCCACACCCGCTGCTCGTGCTCGCTCCACTCCTCTGCACTCTTATCCAGGCAACGGGCCTTTTCCAGGGCCAGCTCCTCCACCATCTTCCGGCTCTCGATGAACTGGACTGCACATCCCTCGCCATTCTCGTCCTCGACCACCATCATATTGAACCTTCCCACCTGCATCGAGGATTCGGGAGCAAGCCTTCCCGCCCTCGCCTTCAGCGCCCCCTGGGCAATCAATTGAAAGATCTCCTCCCTGGCAGCCAGCTGCACCACCCTAGTTCTCAGATCCAACATATCTCTTCCCCTAAATGCCACTGGATATCGTAAAGGGGTATTGTGAATGAGAACGGATATATAATTATAGGACAGGAATGAGCTGTCAAGAGAATAGGCCATGAGAATGGGCCTTAGAATAGGCTGATTTCATCCTGGGAGGTGGATATGAGCTGCTTTGAGAGCTATATGGAGTTTCGCGAAGAGATAGAAAAGCTCAAGATCAAAGAGTTGGGCCGGCTTGATCTGACGGAGAGTCCGGGGGAGGACCCATCCACGGATCCATCCCCTGCTGTGGCTAAAAGCCCGTGAATTCTCTATCTTAATGGTCTCTCAAAGTCCCTCTCTGTCACATTGACCCATAGATGCAGGTCTCTGTAGGCGGCGGTGAAATTGCCCTCTTTGTAGAGGAGGAACTGCAGCTTCTGCCGGTCCCCCGGCTCATCCAGGACGTAGGACACATTCCGCTCCCAGGTCTCGTTGTGCGGCAGGCTGAGGTTCATCTTCAGTATGGGTACGATGAGGGCTGATCGGTCGTATTCCAGTGCGCTCAACATAGTGGTGGCATTATTCAGGCTGTTGTTCTCTGTGCCGTTCAGCAGAATATCGATTGGGGGGGTATTGTTCAATTGAATCTCCATAGTATAGTTGGTCAGCCGGTACTCATGGTTGACCACCCCCACGATCAAAGTGCTGTTGTTTCCTGCCCTGACCTCCGTCGGATAGTCATAGGCCTTGCCCCCCGGGCCCAGGATATAAAACTCGGTGAACTTCTCCCCCTCTTTGGGAGTGACCACCACATAGACCAGGGCGGCGACGGAGGCGATTATGGACAGTATCAGAATTACAGTTAAGGCCTTATCCACCCAGCTCCTCTCCCCCTCCGCTCTGATCTCCTCCTTTAAGGAGTCGGTCCACTGGCGGAGGTGAATGGAGAACCTCTCCTCCGGAGGAAGAGATGTGCGCCGCCAGTAGGCAGCCGCAGCCATAAGCAGGGTGAAGGCGGAGATGGATATGACCACCGGTATCAGCCTGATTCCCCAGGGGGTGTAGTTGAGGCCAAGGCCGATCAGAGGAACCACGGCGATGCTCAGGCCGAAGCCGAGAGCAATCCTCTCAATCCCATCCAGGTCTCCTGCCCTGGGAAAGAGGGCGGCGATGAGCACGTACCCCGGCACAAAGAGCACCATCAATAGGCCGATGGGTATTCGCAGGACCAGGCCGCTCAAAGGGGTGAGGGTGAAGAGCAGAACTGCCAGGGCCATTATTGCTGCTGCCAGGAGATCTGCTGGCAGGCTCTCTAGATCTCTGTTCATCCTCTCATTCCCCCTAATATCCGCTGCCTATAGCCCCAACCATTCTGCCAGCCTGTCCACCACTCCCTTGCTCTGGCCGGATTCCTCTTGCGGGGTGGCTTTCTCCTCTGCGAGCACCTCATTTTGGACCGATTCGTCGCCCTCTATTTCACTGACGGAGCTGGCAGGCGCGCCGGGCATCACCCCATTTTTATCCTTATCTGCTCCTGTCTCCTTCTCCGCCTCATTGCTATCTGAAGCCCGCGATGGGGGCTTATTCTTGCTCAGTATGCGGACGGTCTTCGCATCGCCATCTCCCTCGATCAGGTACTCACCCTCCGGTATGCCGGTGGTATCGATGGCCAGCCTGTACCTCCCCTTGGAGTCAGCCAGGGCCCTGGTCTCGGCCTCGACGGTTATGGGAACCTCGCTCTTTCCCGGTATTGCAGTGCCTGATACCTTGAGCCTGTACCTCCCTGGGGGAATGTCATCCCCGGATAGATACACCACCCCGCCGCTTGCGTCGAAGCTCTTGGTGATCCAGATGCCCATCTTCACCGCTGCATCCAGGTTCTGCACGTTTCTGGCCGTAACCGCAAAGCGATTTGGCTTATTGGGAACTCTAACCTCAGTCTCAAAGC
This sequence comes from Methanotrichaceae archaeon, assembly GCA_963813075.1. Classification (GTDB taxonomy): domain Archaea; phylum Halobacteriota; class Methanosarcinia; order Methanotrichales; family Methanotrichaceae; genus Methanothrix. The sequence goes on along the minus strand of CAWEXU010000030.1, from coordinate 80,451 downwards.
TGTACTTCCCCGAGCTCACAGGCAGATTCATGGTAAAGCTGCTGAGAAACGTCATTTTCGCTGTTAGGCTCGCTCGTCCCGGTTATGATCAAATTCTTCCCGGCGGTAACGCTGGTATCGGACAGCTCAAATGAGATTCCTGGCGATATAAATATGAAAATCAGCATTAAACTGATGGCAAGGGCTTTGGCCAGGCCCCTGCCCCCATTCCTTATCCATTCCACATCCTTTGGCATATTCCCTTCCTCCCCTCGCAGCATTCTCCAGATCACTCTGGCACTTTTATCTGCATTATAGCTATTGTTGATGAATGAACCTTTTCTCTGTCGCTGATAGTCAGGGATTCATCTCTAAATAATTTGCATTAAATTAATTAGTCTCTCAGACATCTTCTTCATATTATTCTTAAATTTTTCTGCAAATTATCCCGGATTCACAATCCTATTGAGTCTGATATCAGATAAAAACCTCACGCTTTAACTACTAAATTAATTTGACTGATAATTCTGAAAATAAAAAGATTGAGTTGAAGGGCAAAGGCTGGTTAAACCACTTCTACAATACTCTGCTTCAAGCCCTCCAGCCCGACTGCTGGTGAGTAGATGGCGCAATTGATCACATACTCCCCCTTCTTCCAGGGCCCATCCGCCAGAAGGACGAGCTCGACGGAGGATTGGGCCGATTCCTGCATGCTTATGGCGCTATCTTCCGGCAGGAGGGAGATCATATCCATAAGCTGCTTATAAGCAGTAGCGGGATTGGCCACGATCTCCATGGATCTGGTGCTTGAGGATAAAGCGAGAACCGGCCAGGGGTTTGATTCATTCGCGACCAGCCTTATTGTGGCGTTTTCATATTCTTTGCGCGGCATAATGGCCGCCGCAAATAGCCTCTTTCTCTCTTTTTCGCTCCCGGTGCTCAGATTGATCTTGATGGATGAGTTCTCTGGATGAATGCTATCTCCCAATTGCAGGATCGCCTCACCCTCTGTCAAGAAGAGGGCCTGGGCAGGGGCAATAATTGATCGATTCCCGTCAATAGCATATACTGCATACAGGCCGCTTCTCCTCCCGGCCATCCTGTCTGCAGAGATGCTGAAAGACAGATTGGCCCTCTTCTCCGTGCTATCAATATCCCTGCCATTCCACACCCCGGCCTCAGTGCAGATCGTATCCCCTGAGGGCTTCAACTCGCCCGGATCTCCTGCCAGATATCCTTTGAGGCTGAGTGGTGCTATGCAGACCTGGATGTCCGATCCGTTAGCGATCGCAAGATCATCCCGTTCTCTGGAGAGATCGATCCTCCCCTGTATCGGCAACCCCTGAGAATAGACGGCAAGCCCCTCTGATATAAGCAGATCCCGGGAGGTCAGACCCACTCGCAGGACCGGGCCCATTCTCGGCAATTGAATCTGCTCGCATCCCTCCAGGGCAATCCTGCTGGGGATTTCAATATTCACAGAGCTTTCCGGTGATGAGGAGTTCATCCCTGCAATGTCTCGGGTTTCATTGCCCGGTGATTCTGAGGCCGCTGATGGTGTACTAACTGATACTGTGTCCAATGATGCGGTACCCACGGATGCTTCATTCGTCGCTGCACAACCCATTCCCTGGGAGCATATGAGAAGCATAAACAGACATAGCGCGAAAGATCCCGTCCTCATAGTTCATAATAGAATTTATAAAGTATTTATGCCTTACCTCAAAATATCAAATGAAATCTCAGTACCATCTGTTCGAAAGATAATTTAAGCAAGATTTATATATATAATGATACTACATCTGCAAAACACTTGTGGGGGTATTTGAATAGTAATTGCGATGACGATGATCAAGGTCCAGTGCGGCCAGGAGCGATCGGCCTATGATTATCTTCAAAAAAAGCCGGAAGTTGTGGATATCTATCGCCTCTTTGGCGAATACGATTTCTTCCTGGTGATGCAGGCCGATGGCAAAAAGGGCCTGGCTCAGATGATTCGCGAAATAAACGAGGAGCAAAGTGTCATCAAGACCGCGCCGGTCCTCTTCACCACAGATGGCGATTCCGATGATAAAAGCATTCTGGGATCAGCGAGGGTCCTGACATAGAGGGGGCCGCTTGATAACATTGCCCTAAAAGGGCCAGATAGCCCGGCCAGGGGATATCATCCCTCCTCTTTCAGGCCGAATGCTCTTTCTCTTCCTTTCCATCTCGATCCAGGCAGCCCGGCTCAATCAAGGGTGCGAACTTCGTGCCATAATAGATTATGCCCCGCTCACCCTCTTTTCCCAGGATTCTGAAGACAGCCCGGACCCTCATCCCAATCTTAACCTCCTGCTGGCTGGATACGATCTGGCCGGTGATCTTGGGCCCTTCGTCCAGCTGGATTATGGCCAGATTGTAGGGGGTGAGCCTCTCGAAGTCGTCAGTGGCATTGTAGATGGTGGTGTAGGTGATGATGGTCCCGGTGCCCTTGAAGGCATGGCTCTCCAGGTGAGCGCCCCGTCTGCAGTTGGGGCAGAGGTTTCGGGGAGGAAAGAAGTATTCGTTGCAGCTATTGCAATGCGTTCCCAAGAGATTGTATCTCTGAGGTATGCTTCGCCAGAATCTGGGAGCTTGGGTCGTCATCTTTACCTCGTGAATATATGGACCAGGGCCGTTCCCCCCGACCCGCCCACATTGTGGGCAAGGCCGATCTCCACCTCATCGACCTGGCGGCGTCCTGCCTCTCCTCTCAGCTGCAGGGCGATCTCATAGGCCTGCTTGATCCCGGTGGCACCCACCGGATGGCCGCAGGCCTTCAGTCCGCCAGAGGTGTTGACGGCAATCTCTCCATCCAATGCGGTCAGCCCTTCTTCCGTTGCCCTGCCCCCCTGGCCCTTCTCCACAAATCCCAGGTCTTCGATCGCCAGGATCTCGCCAATGGTGAAGCAGTCATGGACCTCGGCCACATCCACCTGACGGGGCTCTATCCCTGCCTGGCGGAAGGCAGCCCGCCCGGCATGGACGGTGGCATCCAGGGTGGTCAGGTCGCGGCGGTCATGCAGGGCCAGAGTATCGCTGGCCTGAGCGCAGCCCACGATCTTGATGGGGGTATCGGAGAACTTGCGGGCAGTCTCGGTAGGTGCCAGGACCACCACTGAGGCCCCATCGGATATGGGCGAGCAGTCCAGCACATGCAAGGGATCGGCCACCATCGAGGACCTGTCCACGTCCTCGATGTCGATCTCCATCTGATACTGGGCGATGGGATTCATGCAGGCATGATGGTGATTTTTCACAGCCACCTGGGCCATCTGGTCGTGGGTGGTGCCGTATCGGCGCATATGCATCTTGGCCATCATGGCATAAAGCGCCGGGAACGTGGCACCAAAGAAGCACTCCCACTCCCGGTCTGCTGCTGCAGCCAGAGCGTCCGCGGCAGTGCCCGAGGAGACGTCGGTCATCTTCTCGACCCCAGCAGCGATGACGATATCGCAGTAGCCGCTGGCTACCGCCAGGACCGCCTGACGGAGGGCCAGACCTCCTGAGGCGCAGGCTGCCTCCACCCGGGTGGAGGGGACATGCAGCCGGGAGAGACCGGCGCAGTCGGCGATAAGCGCACCGATATGCTCCTGCTCTATGAACCGTCCCCCGCTCATATTGCCTACATATAGAGCGTCTATCTGCTCTCCGGTGATCTCTGCGTCCTCAATAGCCAGGACCCCTGCCTCGGCGATCATGTCGCGCAGAGAACAGTCCCATCTCTCCCCGAACCTGGTGCAACCTACACCGATAATAGATACAGACCTCATACTCTCAGCTTGCCCTTGTGTTTGGCATACATTGCATAGTCAAGATACTCGGCATCGCCGATATAGTCGCGAACGCTCGGTGCATTGCAGCGGATGTCCTCAATTCTGTCCAGCACCCTGATGCTGAAGGCATCGCTCCCTGCACCGGAGCCAAAGCTGGTGACAAATATCCTCTCTCCCGGCCGGGCGATGTCCAGGGTGGCGGCCAGGCCGAGGAGGCAGGAGGCAGAATAGGTGTTTCCAATCATGGGCACAATCAGCCCCGGCTCGATCTGCTTTTTGGAAAAGCCCAGCATCCTGGCCACCCGCACCGGGAACTTGCCATTGGGCTGGTGGAAGACGGCATAGTCATAGTCCTCGGGCCTGGTTTTCATCCTCTCCATCAATCCCGTGGCGGCACTGCTGACATGCTTGAAGTAGGCGGGCTCGCCGGTGAACCTCCCGCTGTGCTCTGGATAGGGCATGCCTTCTCTCCTCCAGAAGTCCGGGGTGTCAGTGGTAAAGGAATAAAAGCCCTCGATCTCCGCCGCCAGATCCCTGCTGCCTATCAAATATGCCGCCCCGCCCGCGGCCGCGGTGTATTCGAGCATATCCCCCGGCGCTCCCTGGCTGACGTCCGCACCTATGGCCAGGCCCAGATCGATATAACCGGAGCTCACCAGGCCCAGACATGCCTGAATGGCCGCAGTCCCCGCCTTGCAGGCGAACTCGAAGTCCGCAGTGGTGAAGGAGGATGAGGTGCATACCGCCTGGCCAACGATCGTCCCCGATGGCTTGACCGCATAGGGATGGCTCTCCGAGCCGGTATAGATGGCCCCGATCCGCTTCGGATCCACATTGGCGCGATCCAGGCGCTCCTGGCTGCCTCCACCGCGATGGTCACTGCGTCCTCATCCAGATCGGGCACGGATTTCTCAAAGACCCGCAGGCTCTGGGATATATCGTCGCCGTCTCCCCAGACCCTGGCGATCTCATCTGTCCGTATCCTGAACCGGGGAATATAGACCCCGTAGCTGACAATACCCGAGACCAATGGATTTCACCCTTTGCTCAGAGCACTGGTGATCTCATCCACGGAAAAATGTGTCGTCAAGAGGGGTATATTTTCAACCTCGGCGATCCTTGACTGCGATTGGGTCCACATCGGTTGGTTCCATCCCCTGCAGGACCACAGCTCCTGGCTTCAGGTTGCTCACCCGCACTGCCACCATGCTCGACCGGCCGGAATGAACGCCGGTGAATATCAGCGCTCGGGCAGTGCTCCTCCCATAGATCTTCTGGAATTGGTCGGGCAGCATCTCCACAATGGCTTTCACGCTATCGATCAACGTATAGCCCCAGATGGTGATATCCGTCCGGCCAAAGATGATCTCCGCATCAAGCTTGCGGGCGATATCGTTCAGAGGGAGGGGGTCTTGATACTCGCAGACGCTGCAGATGGAGTCCAGCCCCAGCATGTCTCCCCACATGTCCTCATAGGCGCGCAGGACATTGCAGCCCCGGCTCTCATCCAGCCTGAGCAGGGCATCGATTATCCTGCTGACGATCATTATGCCTGGGGACTTCCTCCTGCCGCTCTCATAGTCTGAGATCACAGAAGGTGATATTTTCAGGTGATTGGAGAGGTCGGTTTGGGTTATGCCGAAGTTGCGCCGCCACTTCCTCAAGGTATCGCCGGGGTTTGGGACAAGGTGATCTCGCCTGCAATCTTCTCTGCCAGTAATCCTCGTGCGTTGGAGATCTCCCCACCGGAATTCATAAAGGATTAACTGGTGAAACTAGGATATAAATGTAGCGAAAATAATTCGGCATTTAACGTATCAGCAACTGGCGGAGGAATCGATCCGGAAAAGATGAAAGAACAAGTGCGTCGACCGGGATTCGAACCCGGGTTGTAGGCTTGCTTCGCAGATTCTATTGATCTGCCTGGAAGGCCCAAGTCATAACCACTAGACCATCGACGCCCAGCCCCTTAGTCTCACAGCTTGAACTTAACTGTTTCGATCCAAATCCCCATCGACCTGGATGGGGGCCTGTCCTGGATGCTCAGCAATCCTGGATCTCAAACCGTCATTATTCAGATCTCTTCTGGCTGAAAGTGCGAGATCCTGCTGATCATGTGATATCGGGCTGAGTTATCATCAATTTGATGTACTCTGTCAGGATGGGGATCTCCCGCGCCGCCACCGTCTTCCATTCTTCATCGACCAGTGGGACCCAGCCCGCGCCCCTTTTCTCATAGGCCAGGATGTCATCGAGGCTGCAGTACCCCGAGGCGATTCCATCGGCCTTATTCACATAAAAGCCGAAGAACCTCTTGTTGATCGGCCCGTACTCCGCTAAATACCAGTGCATCTTCTCTTCATTGTATAGATGCAGGAAAATGATCTCCTCTCCAATCCAGCTGTGATCAAAGCACAGGCTTGGAATCCTGGCCAGCTCCTTCGCCGTCAATTCGCTGAATTTCCTGCTCAGACAAATGCCTCCATGTTATGATTTGAATTTCTCGCCATCAGTCGTGCATTTGTATTAAAAGATCTGCTCCCCAAGGCCATATGGTCGCTCTCAGATAATTTGATATATGGGGGTGACCGCGAAGAGAAAAATAGGACAGAAGAATAGAATAAGAAGAATAAAAAAGAAGAATGGGATTGAAGAATGATTGACCTCATCGTCGCCTTCTGGCTGATGCTGCCTGCCTATTTGCCCAACAACTTCGCTGCCTTATTTGGGGGGGGAACTCCTCTGGACATGGGACGGGTCTTCCAGGACGGAGAGAGGACTCTTGGCGACGGCAAGACCTTCCGGGGGACCATCGCCGGGACCGTTTGCGGCGTCCTGATGGGTCTGGTGCAAAACCTGATCGCGCCGTTCTTCGGCCTGCCGGTCTTTGGCGCGGGCATCGAGCAGCTCCCCATTCTCCTGGGGCTCTCCTTTGGGGCAATGCTGGGGGATATCGTGGCTGCCTTCTTCAAGCGCCGCCTGAGGATGAAGCGTGGTGCTCCCTTCTTTATAATCGATCAGATCGATTTTGTCATAGGGGCATGGATTCTCACTATGCTAATTGCACCGTTGTGGTTTTGGCACAACTTCACTCCTTTGATTATGATAATTGTGCTGATCATCACCCCGGTCCTTCACCGCATAACCAACATCATTGGCTATAAGATCGGGGCAAAGAGAGAGCCCTGGTGAAATTTTTTCCTGCCATCCGCCATCCGGGAAATTTACCTGCCGGATCGCGAAAGGTTTATAAGTTTGGCTAATTGATACCAAGAGCGTCATAGCCAATTTTATAGGGGAAAACTATGAAATTGGTAAAATGAAAAGGAGGAGGAATAAATGGACGCATTTAGCATGGGGCTTATAGCTGCAATGGGAGCCCTTGCGACAGTTGCTGGTGCCTCTGAAGATATAGAATCCGATATAGGATCTCAGAGCAATCCCAACTCGCAAGTACAATTGGCTGCCCAGGTCGGCAACCCCCACAGGATTTATAATAAGGCCATCTCGGGCGAACCCCCGGCCAATGCCCTGTGGTGTGCCACAGCAGCTATTGTAGCCTATACGCTTATTACCGCCTTCCAGATGCCCGCATTGCTTGCCCTGGTAGCAGGCGCATCCGTTGCCGCTTTATTCAACGGTGTCTTTTCAATGAGTGCCTACTTTGGCAGGAACTCCAGCCAGGCCAGGTTCAACCAGTGGGTCTATCTGGATATCGTCAGGTACACCACGCCATCGATTATGGCGCATGCCTGGATAACATCATTCTGTATTGCAACTATTTCGTATATCATGGTATACATGCTGCCAACGCCGCATCCCTTCCCAATGCCCATCATCGCTCTGATCTGGGGACTGGCTGTGGGTGCTATCGGCTCCTCGGTAGGAGATATTCATTATGGCGGCGAGAGAGAGTTCCAGAACCGGCAGTTCGGCTGCGGTCTGAACACCATGCTCTCCGGCCAGATCGTGAGGAAGGCTGAGGCAGGTCTGAGAAACTCCATTGACAACGCCTGGTTCTGCACCAAATTCGGCGGGCCGGCCACTGGAATGGGCTTCGGACTGACGGTCTTTTTGGATAACTGGAGGACGACGGTATTTGATCCTGTCACCCAGGCATCTTATGCCATTCTCATGGGTGTCTTCTTCATTCTTGTTGAGGTCGCCTATAACCTCTACATAGAGAGGTCCGCCAGGAGAAAGTACGGAGCTTATCCGGAGTACAAGGGGGATATAGCAGCATGAACTTCGATGCTTATACTATTGTATATATTCTGGAGATCCTCGTGGGCGGGCTGTTGGTCGGGATTGGCGTTCACTTCGTCCCTGTGGGCGGTGCGCCTGCGGCCATGGCCCAGGCAGCAGGCATCGGCACGGGCACAGTGCAGCTCGCTGCTGGTTCAGGCCTCACTGGCTTATTGGCCGCCGGCCTGATGATGTCAGTTACCGATAACATCTGGATCATTCTGGCCTCAGGAGCTGTCGGCGCAGGGATCATGATAGGATCTACCATGCTCACTGGCTCCTGGATATACGCTTATGCCGTAGGAGTGCCCTTTGCCTCGGCCAAGGTCAACTACGATCCCATAACCGGATTTTCCCAGCCGCCTTATGTGGCACCGGGAACAGTCGGCCAGGGCATACCCACCATCTGCTTTGTCAGCGGCCTTATCGGCGGCATGATGGGGGGCCTGGGCGGAGCCATGATCTATTATCCTCTCTATCTGATCAACGGCAATGCCGCTTTGAGCGCCATGTTCGCCATCGGTATATTCCTGGTGAACGCTGTGATTGCCTCCTGGAACATCCAGGGAACAATCGAGGGCTTCCATGACCCCAAGTTCAAGAAGTGGCCCTTCGCCTTCAAAGCCTGCGCCATCGCCAGCATTCTGCTCGCTTTAGCATCAGTGTTGATCACCGGAGGTGCCTGAAATGTCCTTAGGAGGAGCGGCAGGCGGAGCGCCGTCTGCATATGACCCCAAGAAGCTGAGAATGTACGGCCTGGTGGGCTCTATTGTGGGAATATATCTGGGCGCAATACTCAATTCCGCCCTTAATACCGAGGTGTTCTCCTTTATCGGAGCGGTGGCCGCCATATTTGCCGTGGTCATGGGCGCCAATGCGGTGCGAAGAGTCTGCGCTTACGGTATTGGTACCGGAGTTCCATCAATTGGCATGCTCGCATTGGGCATGGGCATCATCGCCGTTATGTTCGGTCTCTCTGTGGCAGAAACACTGGGATTCGGAATGCTCGGCCCGATCATCACCCTGGTCTATGCCGGCGTCTTCGGCTACGTTATCGGCGTCATCGCCAACAAGGTCATCAAGTTCAACATCCCGGTGATGGAGGAGGGCAATGCCGATCTGTCCATGGCAGGCGCACTGGCCATTCTCGGCTGGAGCTTTGCCATATCCGGCACTCTGGGATATGCCGATATTGTGAACGATGTTCTCATGACCGGCTACATCGCCATCATCTTCATCGCTGGAGGCCTTGCCATCCTGCATCCCTTCAATGCCAATCTAGGCCCGGATGAGAAGCAGGATAGGACCCTGGTTAATGCGATAATGGTGGGCGGACTGGCCATGATCACCACGGGAATTGGGGCCTTGTTGACCCAGGGCCTGAGTGCAGGACTGCTGCAGATCATCATCGGCTTTGCCATATGGTTCTACTTCTTCAAGATGTTCTACCGTCTGGTCAAGAGGGATGCATCCGCGGTTGTCGGAACAGGACTATTGCCGCCAACGGTGCAGTGAGGTGTTCTAGATATGGGATTTGTTAGAGTTTCACCGGAACTGGGCCTGATCTTCGACCCCATGAAAGGAGTGGTCTCGGAGCAGAGGGCGGACGTGGTCTTGTTCACCTTCGACCCAGTCTATGAGAAAATAGAAATACTGGACAAAGTGGCTGACGACCTCGTGAATCAGCTTGTGCCGGACAATGAGCTCCTGTCGTCGTACGCCAGAAGAGGAAAGGCATCATACATAGCAGGTCTATACACCAACATCTGGATGGGATTCATCATCGGTCTGGTGCTGTCCTTCGTGTTGCTGCTATCTATGGCGTTCACCAATCCGGCCACATTTGAGATCGTCAAGAAAGCTCTTGGAGGTGCTTAGAGATGGTTCTTAAAAAGAAGCCTTCTGACCCCTGGCCGACGATCACAGGCGAGTATGAGGTGGGAAATCCGGAGAGCCCGGTCGCAGTATGTACCTGCGGATCGCACCTTCACAACGATGATCTGATCAAGGCGGGAGCGGCTCTGGCCGGGCCCTGCAAGACCGAGAACATCGGCATAGAGAAGATGGTGGCCAATGTCATCTCCAACCCCAACATCAGGTACGTCCTGATCACGGGAATGGAGGTTAAGGGGCACATCACCGGGCAGGCGATCGAGGCCTTCACCCAGAGCGGAATCGACAAGGAAGGCAGGATCATCGGAGCCAAGGGAGCCATTCCCTTCATCCAGAACCTGACCCCCGAGGCCATTGAGCGCTGGAAGGAGCAGGTCGAAGCGGTCGTGATGATGAACACCGAGGACATCGGGGCCATTGCCGGCAAGGTCAAAGAGCTGGCCAGCAAAGACCCAGGTGCTCTTGATGTCGAGCCCATGGCCATTGAGATCAAAGAGGGCGGAGAAGAAGAAGAGGCAGGCGGCCTCAAGCCCATGGCAGCAGAGATGGTGGAGGTAAGGGGACGGATGCGCGGCATAGACACCGCCGTGACCAACGTCGGCCTCCTCAATAAGCTCCAAGCGGGCATTTATGCCGGCAAGATCGAGGGCATAGCTCTGGGCATGACCGTGGTCTTGGTCCTCTTTGGATTGATTCTCAGAGTGGCAGGAGGAATGTAAAATGGCAGAAGAGATTGCATATGGCCAGGGATTGCCCGCGGTGATAGAGCCAAATATGCCCATGATCGACGCGATTGTAGAGGATGTCCGGTATAAGGGCCAGCTTCTGGCCAGGGAGACCAAGCTCAGCTCTGGCGTCATGTCCACGGTCTCCGTAGGATTTGCCATCGGCTTTGTCCTCGCTATTGTGATGATGCTGGGGCCTTTTGCCTTCATGGGAGGGATTTGAACCATGCCAGAACATATGCCAGAAGATACCAAGCCGGTAGTACCCGTTGCGGTGGTCGATCCTGATCAGCTCAGAGATGTGATGGCAAGGCTGGAGAAGATAGAGGAGAAGATAGAGTTCTACTCCTCAGAGAAGTATATGAGAGCCGGCAAATCCATCGGCAGAGATCTGGGCATGGCCTATGGTATCTGCGCAGGATTGATCCTGGTCTTAGCATACGTACTGTTCGTTTACGCAGGCAATTGGACGGCGGTGATTTGAATGTTCAGATTTGATAGAAAGCAGGAAGTCTTCGATTTCGGTAAATTCAAGTTAGGGGGCCAGCCTGGCGAGTACCCCACATGCTGCATTGGCACCATGTTCTATGCCAGACACAAGATAGTCTCAGACCCCGAGCACGGTGTCTTTGACGTAGCAGCTGCAGAGCGGCTGTGGAATACCCAGGTAGAGATGAGCGAGGTTACAGGAAACAGCTGCATGAACCAGATCGTGGCCGAGAGCAATGAGGCCATGGCCAAAGAGATAGACTGGTTCGTGGGCATATCCGATTACCCATTCCTCATCGACTCCTCTGCCCCAGAGGTGCGGGCCTTCGGCGTCAAGCACGCCACAGAGATCGGTGTGGCAGACAGAGCCATCCATAACTCCATCAATGCCTCCATCACCCCCGAGGAGCTGGCAGCAGTCAAAGAGAGCGATCTTGACTCGGCGATCATCCTCATCTTCAACGCCATTGAGAAGGGGACCAAGGGCAAGCTGGACATGATGAACAAGGCCGCAGGCGGCGCTCAGAAGCCTCTGATGGATTACGCCAAAGAGTGCGGCATCACCAGGCCTCTCATCGATACCGCAGCCATGCCCCTGGGAGCCGGATCCGGTGCAACCTACAGGGCTTGCATCGCCATCAAGGCCATGTACGGCCTGCCGGTGGGCGGAGGATTCCATAACGGCGCATCTGCCTGGGACTGGATGAAGAAGTGGAAGAAGCAGCACAAGGAGGCTTTCGCTCCTGTCGATATCGGCTCGAACCTGGTGGCCGGAATCGTCGGTGCTGACTACTACCTCTACGGGCCCATTGAGAACGCCCCCATGATCTTCCCCGCGGCAGCAATGGTGGATATCATGAAGGCAGAGTCCGCCCAGGAGCTGGGACTGGAAGTTCTGGCCGAGAAGCATCCCCTGAAGACGACCCTTTAGGTCGCCTTCTCCTTTTCTCTTTTTTTGAGGGGATTTATGCCCCGGGTTATGGTAAAAGCCATATTTGGCAATATCCGATTCCAGTGCCAGAGGTGCGGCTCATGCTGCCACCATAAAAGGCCTCTGGAGTTCGATGATCTCATTCCCTCTGAGCAGATAGAGGATTTTTGGAGAAGCTCCAACCTGATCTATCTCACGGAGAAGGATGTCTGTGCCATCAGCAAAAGGACGGGCAAAAGGCCCCCGGACTTCGTGGATACCCTATACGAATACAGTGGCTGCTATGTTAGAATCGAGGATGAGGGGCGACGGGTGATCCTCGACCTGCCGGTGATGAAAAGCAAAGAGGATACCACCTGCGTCTTCTACCGGGAGGGCTGCAGCATCTATTCCATGCGTCCGATCGCCTGCCGGCTCTTTCCTTTTCGGGTGGAAGAGGAGACGCTATCCAATGGAGATATACTTCTTAACATCAGCTACAATCCCACCTGTCCGGGGATTGGAAAGGGGAAGATGGTGGACAAAAAGAAGCTGGAGGGGCTGGTGGCTGAGCAGTTCCTGCAGAGGAGCGGGGATATATCGCCTCATATCCAGAGGCTGAGTGCCTCCGGAGCGATCGCCTCAGGGGCACGGATATATAGAACTCTGCCCGGCAGAGGAAAAAAGAGATCCCCTCCGATATAGAGCGAAGAGGCCACGCTGCGATTGGCCAAGAAAGCAGATGCGCCCGGAAAGTTGTCGATAAAGGGCGAAAGGAATACAGAGACTAAAAATATTTATTAAATGAACTTTTCTATGCCAGATGACCGGATAGTGCGGCAATCAAGAATATGATTGCAGATACAATGATGGTGTAAAATCCGCCGTCCTCTGATGTTAAAGATCCCTTGACCTGTACATCCTTCCCCACATTGGGTGGTTCATTCTGTGTAAAGCCTGCCATATTCATCTCCTGTGCTCTGGACCGATCATCTCCCTGGGCCAGTTCACAGTCACAAGGCATGAGTTTAGATTATTTAAACCTTTTCCGATAATAGACAATTTTGCTATCATTTAATTGCTTAATCGATCTTAGTTTTTCCTATAAGGCCCCTAATTAGTAAATTTACATTTAACAAAAAGGTTAAATTGCTTTTTACCTTTTTTACCAATTTTACCTTTTTGGTTCCTCGCTATGTCGAGTGGGTAATCGATCATGAGTTCTCTCGTGAGTTCTCCGTGCGCTCTGTGCCTCTGCGGTAGTCGTTAGCAACTGCATAACCTGCGGCTGGCAACGTTTCAACCACATAGCTCACAGTTCACAGAGTACGTATGCAGATGAACTAAAACGGCAAAACCATAGTAACCTGATTTTAGCCCACAAGAAACAGCGAAGAGCCACCTTTTTTTCCTTTTTCCCGAAGAGCTAAGGAATCGCTTGTCTCCTTGTGGTTTGGCCTGTATTTTTCCTTCCTACGTCCCAAATCCATGCTGCACCGGGCTGATGATCTCAGGCTGCCTGGCATCTGGCAGCAAAAAGTTTATCATGGTCTGCACCTAAACCCAACCGGGTCAATATACCAATTTCCGGAGGTGAGAAAAGATGGATATGATGTCTCAGATATACGCCATTATTCTATTTGGTGTGCTTGTCGTCGCCCTACCTACGCTCCTGAATAAGTGGTCTGATAGCAGGTCCGGAGTCAGGTAAAAATAATATTACTTTTATCCATAGTCCTGGCTGATGCCGGGACTATTATTATCATTCCCTTACCTCATCTTGCACTTTTTGCCGTAATGAGGACATCTGGTATTGGTGCAGACATCACGCGATGCCTCGGTGAGATTGAGCAAAAGGATATCAAGGCGGTCGATCAGCTCCGGACCCAATCCCGCGGCCTCTGCCCTGGTCATGGCAAGCTCTGCCTCCTCTTTCAGAACTTTGGCCTTCTCGCCCTTGATGTATGAGGCCCGGTCCTCCAGATCCCGTATCTCTCTATCGGTAATCGTCTCCATAAGTTAGGCCTCTATCAGCCAGATGGATTAACCTTTCTTTCCTGCCCCGACCCTCTCATCGACGGCAATTCCCAGGATACTCTCCCTTCCGGCGAATACGTCCTCTGCTATCCAGGCGCAGCCCTGAGCAGCCGCCGATCTCTCCAGGGGCAGGACCGCTCTATCCAGGAGGGCAGATACCCGCGGCTCAATCTCCTTCGCCGGGCTTCCGGCCAGGAAGAGCGTTGGGGCCTCATGGCCCAGGTCACGGCAGAGGACCAGAAGGGCACTGATCTCCATGGCGGCGAAGAGGGCGAGGGTCTCTGTGGCCAGATGGCGTTCCTCTTGGGAGCATTGATCCAAACCCTTCCGCCCCATCTTGGAGAGGATGCCACCCCAATTGAAGGCCTGGTTTGCGGTCAGCCTTCCGGAGTCGACATCTCTTATCGCCTGTACGTCTAAAGGTCCCTGCAAGAGGCCGGGGGCGAATATGGGGGCGTCAATGGCCCCTGCGATCTCGCCATTCAGAACAGCAAAGCTGACCGTATTGGAGCTGGCGTCGCAAACGATGAAGCTGGAGCTCTTCTTCCTGAAGACGCCATAGGCGAGGCCCACCTTCTCCGGGCTCATGCCGTGGCTGAATACCCGAAATCGGGGGTCCATCCTGCTTGCGCGATGAATTCCGGGCAGAAGTATGGCCGGCCAGCCCGATGCTTTGACGGCCTCGAATACCTGAGTCCCTCCTCCCTGGTGCAGGCCTGCCCCATCCTGGCTTATCACCCCCCGGTTGGCAGCGTCCTCGAGCCTCACGATACTGGTCAGGCCGTCGCCCATGGAGTAGGAGAGAGCAACCAGGTCCACCTTTTCCGGGCCCAGGCCCTCTATAACCCGGGATAATATCTGCTCAGAAGAGAGATCAGCAGCCAGGCTGCGCGAGAGCTCATAAGTGGAGCCCTTTTCACTGGCAAACCTGATAGCGGTGGTCCCGTGGTCTACGCCTAAGAACATCCGATCAAATCCAGCAAACCTTTCGCCATTGCCAGACTCTCATTTTTTGTCCTCATAAGGGTTTTCATACGCACGCACTCCCCGGAGTAGTCGCTCTTCTTGTCCACCACAAAGAGGTCTATCTTGCCCAGGAGCTCTGCCACCCCCTCATCGCTGGCCGGAACACCGCAGGCCTCCATGAGCTTTGCCGCCGGACCGCTCACCGGCCGGTTACCTATAAATGGGCTGATCGCCACCACCTTCTTCTTCTTCAGGCGGTCACGCACCCCGGTGAGGGCGAGGATTGGACCGATGCTGGTGACCGGATTGCTGGGGCCGATGATAATGGTATCCTCCTTCTCCAATAGATCCAGGAATCCAGGGCAGGGGAGGGCCTCCTCCAATCCGGTGAAGATCACCGATTCAACCTCTGGCTTCCCCTTCAGGCTCACCCAGAAGTCCTGAAAGTGCATCATTCCCTCCGATGTGCTGATGACTGTGGAGACGATGTCATCGGTCATCGGGACCACCCTCTGCATAACCCCCAGGGCTTCGGCTATGGCCTCGGTGGTAAGGCTGAGCTTGACCCCCCGGCGGAGGAGATTGGTGCGAAATATGTGCACTGCCCGGTCCCTATCTCCCACGGTGAGCTTCTCGTCCACTCCCATCATGAGGAGGAAGTCGTGGGTTAGAGTCCTGTCCCCTTTTATGCCCCACCACCTCTTCTCATCGATCATATCTGCCAGGGTATAGAGAACTGAATCAATATCCGGCGATATGTAGTTCCCGGAAATCCAGAGGTCTTCAGCGGTGTTCACCACCACTGAGAGGTCCTCAGGAGCGACCAGCTCCTTCAGCCCACGCAGGAGCTTGGGAGTTCCCGTGCCTCCGCTCAAAATCAGCATCTCAGATGTCCAAAAGCATGATGCCTGTCTGGAGGCGGGCTATGTCCTCATCCGTCAGGGGCGAAACTATCGTCTTTTCTGAGGCTATGGCGCTGTTTCCTAAAGGATCCTCGAGGATGATGGTTAAAGGGAACTCTCCTTTGCAGGCGAGGGCGATGTTCTCCAGGATCTCCTCCCCTCTCCGGATGGCATCCTGATTCTCTGCCGCCCGGGCCTGGGAGGTGGCAAAGCAGACAATCTCTTCTATCCGGTTCAGCACTCCTTCCACATTGGAGACATATGAGTCTGAGGCATATCCCGGCTCTATGTCCACTCCCAGCTCAGGCACTCGAATCGTCCCGCTGGAAGAGCGGATCACCCTGGCGTTCAGATCCTCCAGGGTTTCCACCGTCAGGGTATTTCTCACCGGCTCCTTCTGGGTCAAGAGAATGGTATCGCTATGGCGGAATCCGCACTCGCAGACCCCGGAGATCAACATGGCCTCGCCGAAATATGGTATATCCTGCGTCTCCCAGCAAAACTGAATCTGGGCAGAGCATACAGGGCAGTTAGCATTGGTTGTAAGATTCAATCTTTTCCTCCGACTACTTTTTCGCGGTCTATCTTTATGCCGTTTGGAACCAGGACTATCAGGTCGTCTCCGATGCCGGCAATGTCTCCTGATACATCCTCGACCGCCTTTTTCAATTCGCCGATCGCTCTATCCAGGGCGGCTTTATCCCTTTTCAGGCCGGCAATATCCACCAGGACGATATTGCCATTGTAGATCTCCTGTTTGACCTCAGGCAGAACCTCAATCCGTCCCATCTCCGCCACCCGCAGGACGATCTCATTCGAGCCCCTGGGCTCTTCGAACTGGCTTAGATCCACCTCAGTGTAATCCTGCTCGCTGGACTTACCAATGAGCTTGAGCTTCTCCAGAAATCCTGCCATCTAAGAATCCCTCAATGGGAAATGTGTATTATTATATTTATATTTAACGCAGCTACATATCATCCAGCTTCAATCCCACAATGCCCATGGCCACAATGAAAAGCAGGATTATAATGGCTATGCTTGATCCTCTCTCTCCTGCGGGGAGGGTCATCTGTGCCCCCAAAATGAGGATGATCATGAAAAGCACCAGGCCGGTGCTCAGCCCTATCTCAATATATTTCTTCTTCACGAAACTCACCTTCATCCCCAGGAAGATATACTTTTTCGCCGCAGGCCGTCTTCGCCTGCCAGTTCAGCAGTCAGCCTGTGGGTCTTGTGGCCGTGCCATCCCTTCTTTATAAACCGGGGATAGACAGGCAGCCTCTCTTTCAGATCATAAGCGAAAAGGCGATCTTTCAGCTCCTCCTCTCCCGGCCAGCAGCTATCAGGATTTATCCCATCCCGGGTTATGGGGCTGATCCCTCCCAGGTCGTCTGCTCCTGCCTCTACCAGGGGCAGAGGGTCAGCCAGGTTGGGTGGGACCTGGACCGCCACCTCTATGGGAAGGAGTTCGCGGGCAAGTCCTACCGTCCGGACCAGGTCCTCCTCTTCCGGGCGGGGGACGGATGCCATGGCTGTTCCCGGTTTGGGGTCAAAGGGCTGCACTATGACCTCCTGGATATGGCCAAACTCATCGTGCAGGCGGGCTATGGCCTGAATGGATTGGATCCTGTCCTGCCAGCTCTCCCCTATGCCCACCAGAATGCCGGTGGTAAATGGTATACGCAGCCTGCCCGCCCTTGCGATATGCTCCCGCCGCAGCTGCGGGCTCTTTCCGGGAGAATCCAAATGGGCGTCCAGAGAAGCGCTGCTTTCCAGCATCAGTCCCATGGAGGCATTGTAAGGCTGCAGGCGAGACAATTCCTCTTCGGTGAGGAGGCCGGCATTGGTATGAGGCAGAAGGTCATGCTCGATGGCCAGCTCGCACAGCTCTATCAGATAATCTAATAGGTCCTCCCTGCCCGCATCGGCGAGCATTCTCTGGAAGCCCGCCACCTCTCCTGGCCTCTCTCCCATAGTGAAGAGGGCTTCGGAGCATCCAATATCCCGGCCCTCCTCCAGGAGACGAATGGCTCCTGACCGGCTGATCAGCTGGGCCTGGTCCCGGTCCCTTCGAAAAGAGCAGTATTGGCAGCGGTTGCGGCAGAGGTTAGTTACAGAAAGAAAAATATTTTTGCTATAGGTTATGGTCTTCATCTAGCGG
This sequence comes from Methanotrichaceae archaeon, assembly GCA_963813075.1. Classification (GTDB taxonomy): domain Archaea; phylum Halobacteriota; class Methanosarcinia; order Methanotrichales; family Methanotrichaceae; genus Methanothrix. Next base: position 62,347 of record CAWEXU010000030.1, on the reverse strand, counting down.
CGAAACTCCACCAGCTTCAGGATATTCCCCCGGGGACAGTCCTCAGGCGCCTCCCCCACCACCTCGACAATGGTGCACCTCTCACCATCCTTCAGCCCGGTGGGATGGCATATGTCGTACATGCTGCATTCCGGGTCGTCGCATTTCATGGCCTCAAAGACTATTTTTGAGCCGGGAAATGCTTTTCTGGCATCGAAGGCCGCGATTATGGGGCTTTCCGCCACCTCCACCGCCCTGACCCCTGACTCATGAATGGGGCACTCATGCACCAGCTCTCCGCGCGTTCCCAGCACCCTGTAGCGCCTCTTTGGCTCCAGATTGATGCAGGTATTCCTCAGCTTGCAGGATTCGCATTCCGGAGTGGGGCCCATGAAGGTGAACTCCATGCCAATGCTGGCAAGCTTCGTTCCAATCAATGTGATTTGTGTAGATGCCTCTGACATTTTTCTCACCCTTTATTAATCATTATTCGCTAATTGTTATTCACAAATTATTATACGGTTTTTACGCTTTATTTTATACATTGCCATACATTATTATACATTATTATATACTAATATTATTATTGTTTTTTTACTATTGATCTCTCTATTATCCATCACTTCATAACTTCATATTATCTATCCTTATTGTCTCTCATTACATTCTTTCGTATTTATCTCTGCTAAATCACTCCTGTAGCTTCAGCGGCCCTGGCAGCAGCCATCCGGTTCAGGCCATTATCCAGGATGGTATAGCGTTCCGGTCGAACCTTATGGGCGTTCACCAGGGCCTCCACTACCGTCTCCGCATCCAGTCCAATCTGGTCGGCTGAGGTGGGCGCTCCCACTTTGGCCAGAGCCTCCTTTATCATCTTCCAGTCTTTGCCATGCAAATACATCATCATTATGGTACCCAGGCCGCAGAGTTCCCCGTGCAGGGCTCTTCCCGGAGCTATGCGGTTGACCGAATGGGCGAACTTATGCTCTGAGCCGCTCGCCGGACGGGATGAGCCGGCAATGCTCATCGCCACTCCGCTGGATATCAGGGCCTTGACCACGATCTTTGCCGATTCCTCCAGCCCCGGCCGGATATCTGAAGCACGCTCGACGATCATTCTGGCGGTCATATCGGAGAGGGCGGAGGCATACTCGCTCAGCTCCTCACCTCTCATCCGGTGGGCTAGCTGCCAGTCCAAAATAGCGGTGTAGTTGGAGATGATATCCCCGCAGCCGGCGGCGAGGAGCCTGGCCGGTGCCTGGGCTATTATCCTGGTATCGGCGACTATGGCCAGGGGGGACTGGGCAGGAAGGGATACCGTTTCCCCATTGACGGTCAGAGAGGCCAAAGACGAGCAGATGCCATCGTGCGAAGCGGCAGTGGGCAGGGAGAGGAAGGGAATATCCGTCCTCATGGAGGCGATCTTGGCGATATCGATCGATCTGCCTCCACCGGCGCCGACCAGAAATCCGGCCTTTATCTCTCTGGCCATCGCCTCTGCGCGATCCACTTCATCGAGCTTTGAAGCGGTGCAGACGAGCGTCTGGGGCTGGTGGCCACCCTTATCCAGCAGCTGGAATATTGCTTTGCCCACAACATCATCGGTATGTGGTCCGGTGACAATGAGGCCTGGCCCCACAAGATGCAGATAAGAGCAGATCTGGGGTAGCTCCAATATCGCCCCGCTTCCCACGGCCACTATGCGCGGAAGCTCCATCCATCTCGATCCCGTCAAATGCCTCACCTGCTAAAAAATGAAGTGAGATAGTAATGCTCTTCGGCGATATAAAACCATATCCTCAGCAGCTGGCAATCTCCGAGCGCAGGTCGCAGAGGATGCGATCCCTTATCTGGTTGACCTCAGTGCTGGTCCTGTTCCTGGGTCGGGGCAGGGGAATATCAATTATATCCTTTATCCTCCCCGGTCGAGCGGACATGATCACTATGGTATCGGCCAGGTAGATGGCCTCGTCAACGCTGTGGGTGACGAAGATCACCGTCTTCTTCTCCTCCTCCCAGATTCTGAGCAGCTCGGACTGCATGGTGTTGCGGGTCTGGGCGTCCAGGGCTCCAAAGGGCTCGTCCATGAGAATGGCCTTGGGGTCGTTGACCAGCGCCCTGGCAATGGCCACCCTCTGCTTCATTCCCCCGGAGAGCTCATGAGGATAGCGCTTCTCAAAGCCCTCCAGGCCCACCATTTTCAGATACTGTCTTCCCATCTCCTCTCTTTTGGCTTTATCTATGCCCTTCAATTCCAGGCCGAATACCGTATTGTCCAGGATGGTTTGCCAGGGGAAGAGGGAGTACTCCTGAAAGACCATCCCCCTCTCCGGGGAGGGGCCCTTTATGGGCTGGCCATCAATTGTGACTGTGCCCTGGGTTGGTGCCTCCAGCCCGGCAACTATGCGCAGCAGCGTGGTCTTTCCGCACCCCGAGGGCCCTATGAAGCAGACGAACTGATTCTCCCCGATGGTCAGATTGATGTCACGCAAGGCCTCCATCTGCTTGCCATCGGCAAAAAAGTGCTTGTATACTCCTTTTATCTCCAGCAGAGCCATTGTCTAAGGACAGGCGATAGGGTGCTTTATTTCTTTCTATCAGAGAGGATGTAATCCCTGATCTGGCAGTAGGACGCTTTATCTTTTTTCATGAACTATGCTCACTTGTCTTGAGAAGAAATTCAGGGGAAGGCAGCCCTTCATCACCCAGAAGCATGTAGGGGGCGGGCTGCAGTTCTTCCTTTATTGAGATTGAGATATTCTGGGCTGCTATTTAGCCCCAATCCGCGCGGGACGAAAGTGTTCTAGATCCTCTCCGGCTTATCCAGGAGGCCCACCTTTTGCATCAGCTCTCCCGTGCGGGCGTGGGGGTGGCGGGATACGGTATCATTCGCCTTCTCCAGCTCCCTGGACTCATCGGCCAGACGGGCAGCTGCCCGCATGACTTCGTGCCCTGCGGCAGCAGTGAGGGCGATCGGCTCCAGCTCCTTTAAGCGGAAGCAGGCAGCAGCATCTATGCTGGCCACCGTCTGAGCCATATAGAGGGCACCCATCGCTTTCGCTCGGGCATAGGGGTTGGAAAAGTGCATCCTTTCGGCGCATTTCTCCGGAGTGGCCAGAATTGCCGGCAACATGGCCTGGCCGGCGATGATGCTGGACATGGTCCTGTCCAGCTCCTCCTGCACCAGGCGGATGGCTCCGCAGGCCGCCAGGACCCGCAGGGCATCGGAGTTGAAGAGAGCCATCTCCGCCGGGTCCAGGAACTCCCTTTTCGCTCCGATGAGGGGGTCCATGGGAAGGATGATGTAGCCGAAGCCTTCGGCAGAAAGAGCCTCGCGAGCCTCTTTTTTGCTCGGGCCGTCGGAGATGATGATGGTGGGCGTCCCCTTGAACATCCCCCGGGCGGCGGTGGGACCTGCGGTAGCGGCATTGGGGCTGCTGATGACCACCAGTTGAGGCTGCCAGTCTTTTAGCTCTTCTGCCGCCTTTCCCTCCTTCTCTGTCATCTTGGGGCCGAAGCTGACGATCTTGAACTCTATATCCGTTCTCTCTGCTATCTCATCCAGGGATAGATCAATAGCCGTCGAGGTGGCTATGTTTCCGAGCTTCACAAAGCCGATCTTGAACATGCCGGTACGGAAGGCAGGGGGAAGATAAAAGGATTTTGTTGTCCGATGCGGATATTCTGCCAAGAGCTAAATACTCCTCTCCTCTGATGAAAGGATGCGATGCATCCAGATGATTATACGAAAAATGATTATAAGAAAAACGTCCTGGATCATATCCATCGATTGGTGGAGGATGAGGCGGGACCGGATCCTGAACAGATCGCGCTGAGATTTGGCATTCCCGTAGCCAGCCTTGCCATCCTCAGCCGGAACGAGAACCCTTATGGCCCCAGTCCTCATGCCACAGCCGCCCTGAGCCAGGCCAGACTCAACAGATATCCGGACTTGAGGCCTTTTATTTCAGCCCTCTCAAGATATACCGGCTACCCGGATCAGAGCCTGGTTGCCGGTGCGGGAATGGATGAGATCATAACCACCATCTGTCGGATCTTCCTTGGGCCTGGTGACCGGGTTTTGGTTCCTGTGCCGACCTACAACCTGTATGGCCTGGCAACAGAGCTTTGCGCTGCCCGGCCGATCTATCAGGAGAGGCTCATGGGCTGGGATGTTGATCCCAGAATCCCTGAGGGCGTTAAGATGGTATTTCTCTGCTCCCCGAACAATCCCACGGGAAATGCCCTGACGGAGTCGAGGGTGAGGGAGATTCTGGAAGAAACCCGTGCCATCGTCTTCCTGGACGAGGCCTATGTGGAGTTCGCCGAAAAGAGCCTGATCGACCTCGTCCGGGAGCACGAGAACCTGGTGGTGGGCCGGACTCTCTCCAAAGCCTTCGGCCTGGCCGGGCTGAGGCTGGGATATGCGGTGGCACCGGAATGGATCGCCAGGGAGTACCGGAGGGTTGCCCCTCTGTTCAGCATAAGCAGCCCATCTCTCGCCGCCGGCGTGGCCGCTCTTCAGGATCTGGACTGGATGAAGGAGAGAGTGAGAAATATAGTTTTAGAGAGGGAGAGGATGGCTGAATCTCTGCATCTGGACCGTTCTTCTCAGGGCAACTTCCTCTATATTCAGACCGAGGAAAAGGCTCGAACGGTTGTAGACCGTCTGCTCCGCAAAGGAATCATTGTGCGAGACTGCAGCTCATTTCCGGGCTGCGGCAACAATTGCCTGCGGGTCACTGTAGGCCGACCGGAGGAGAATGATCGTTTCTTAGAGGAGTTTAAAAGAATAAGGGGGAAAGGATCGAGCCGGTGATGCCAGGGCTGACCCGCTCGCCCCGGGAGCAATCTCATCGGCAGCGACTTATATTATCATTGATAAGTGCTCGACTGGGCAAGATCGGCCAGAGGGCAAAGATATGGCGGACGATAAACTCTCCCAAAGAGTATCCGATATTCGGACGCAGTTGGATGACTTCAGGGCAAAGAGCATGGATCGCTCAGCAAATGCGGCTGAAATCCTATCCGACGGCCTGGCCGGGCTCCAGGCCAGCCTGGACGATCTGTTTGCAGATCTAGAGAATATCCGCCTGCAGAATGACCGGATGCTTTCGGCAGCAAAAGAAAGAGAGAGAATGCTATCCATTGTCCAGGAGGAGAGAGATAAGCTATATGCACTCTTAAACAGCATCGGTGATGAGATCTGGTTTGCGGATATAAATAAAAAGTTCACTCTGGCAAATCCCTCTGCTGCCAGTGAGTTCAAAATTACCTCGAAAGAAGAGGTAGATATCGAAGATTTCGCCTCGATTCTGGAGGTCTATCGCATAGATGGTAGCCCCCGCCCTATCGATGAGGCCCCTCCATTGCGAGCCCTGCAGGGAGAGACGGTGAAAGACCTGGAGGAGATAATAAGAACTCCTGCCACAGGAGAGCTGCGCTATCGTCAGGTCAATGCCGCCCCGGTTAGGGATGCTGATGGCAAAATTATCGGATCTGTATCTGTGGTACATGATATTACTGAGAGCAGACAAATTAAGGATAAGATTAATTATCAAAATATTATTTTATGTGCAATAAATCAGGTCTATGAAGATGCCATGCGCTGCGAGACATTGGGAGATCTGGTGCGAGCCTGCCTGGATATCGCCGCCGCAATAACTGATAGCAATTGCGGCTTTATTGGTGAGGTAGATAAGGATGGCCTCTTTCATGAGATCGCATTCATTCACCCTGGAAGGGATAGGTGCGAGACGGCTGAACTGAGAGAAGGGTCCGGGCAAAAGAGTGCCTGCGAGATACTGGATAAGTGCGGCAGGGTTGTTCAGGAAGGCAGGATCATCCTCACAGCCAACAATTCCTCTCACCCTGAAGGAACTGGAAGGCCCAGTGCCAATCAATGCTTGAGAGAATTTCTCGGTGTGCCCCTGGTCCACAATGGCAGGACCGTGGGCATAATATGCCTTGGCAATCGTGAAGGCGGATATCGCTGGGAAGATCAAAAGGTGATGGAGGCGTTGGCTCCCACCATCCTCGAATGCATCATGCGTAAAAGGGCCGAGGAGGCCTTGAGGAAAAGCGAGGAGAAGTTCCGGTTGATTGCAGAGTTCACCTCGGACTGGGAGACCTGGATGGATCCAGATGGTGACTATCTATACGTTTCACCATCGTGCGAAAAGATAACCGGTTTTGCGGCCAGAGATTTCATAGAAAACCCCGGCCTTGCCTTAGACATTGCCCATCCAGATGACAGGAGTGCCTTTGAAGAGCACCTGAAGATCCACTACGATAAGGACGCGGATCCAGCGAGGCTGGACTATCGCATCGTTAAGGCAAATGGCGTGGTTATGTGGATCAGTCACTTATGTCAGCCCGTGTTTGCCCAGGACGGAAGGTGGCTGGGGCGCAGAACAAGCAGCAGAGATATCACCTGGCGTAAAGAGGTGGAGGCAGCTTTGCGAGAAGCGCAAAACTACCTGGAGAACCTCATCGACTATGCCAATGCTCCCATCATCGTCTGGGACACCTCATTCCTTGTCACCAGGTTCAACCATGCCTTTGAGACCCTGACCGGCCTGGCTGCGGAGGAGGTCGTGGGCAGGCCCCTGGAAATCCTCTTCCCGGAAATGAGCAAAGAGGCCTCACTGGAATATATCCGCAGAACACTATCCGGCGAGCGCTGGGAGGTGGTGGAGATCCCCATTCAAAGAGCGGATGGCTCAGTGCGCACAGTCCTGTGGAACTCAGCAAATGTCTATGACCGGGATCGGTCTACTATCATCGCCACCATCGCCCAGGGCCAGGACATAACGGAGCGAAAACAGGCCGAGGATGCTCTGCGTGAGGCCAGGGATTATCTTGAGAGCCTTATCGATTATGCCAATGCTCCTATCATAGTCTGGGATACTTCATTTCTCGTCACCAGGTTCAATCACGCCTTTGAGAAGCTAACCGGTCTGGATGCGAAGGAGGTGGTGGGCAGGCCCCTGGAAATCCTCTTCCCGGAAGAGAGCAAAGAAGCCTCTCTGGAATACATCCGCCGAACTCTTTCCGGCGAGTACTGGGAGGTCATAGAGATACCGATTCTGAATGCTGATGGCTCAGTGCATGTAGTCCTCTGGAACTCCGCTAACATATACGACGAGCAGAGGACGAAGATTGTGGCCACCATTGCCCAGGGTCAGGATATCACCGAGAGAAAGCAGATGGAAGAACAGCTGCGAGCGGCACGCGATGATCTGGAAAAGAAGGTGCAAGATAGGACGGCCCAGCTTCAGACGGCCAAGGAAAATCTGGAATTATCCAATGAGGTGCTTCAAAAAGAGCTGGAGATACACAGAAAGCTTGAAACGGAGCTGATAGAGGCGAAGGAGGCCGCGGAAGCGGCAGCTGAGGCCAAGGCGGACTTCATGGCCAATATGTCTCATGAGCTGCGCACCCCTTTGAATGCGGTTATTGGTTTTACCAGCCTTCTTCTGGATGAGCCACTGGCATCCGAGCATAGAGAGTACATCGAGGGGATCAGAGATGGAGGAGAGGCTCTCTTAGGACTGGTCAACGACATCCTGGACTTTTCCCGCGCCAACAAGGAGAATGTGGAGCTGGAGCATCAGCCCATCAGCCTCAGGCATTGCGTTGAGGAGGCTTTGGAGATGGTGATGGTCAAAGCCGACCAGAAGGGCCTGAACCTGGAGTACACCATCCGCTACGGCACGCCCGATACCGTCATCGGGGATCATGGCCGTCTCAGGCAGATCCTGGTGAACTTGCTTGACAATGCAGTTAAGTTCACCGATCGGGGGGATATTTCGGTATCCATCCGCTCCCACTCCATAGAAGGAAAAGGAAACAAGCGGCAGATCCATTTCTGTGTCAGGGATACAGGCATTGGCATAGCTGAAGACAAGATGAATGCCATCTTCGAGCCCTTCACCCAGGCGGAGCATGTCATGAGCCGCAAGCGGGACGGTGTCGGCCTGGGCCTGGCCATAGCCAAGAGGCTGGTTGAGCTCATGGGTGGAGAGATCTGGTTGGAGAGCCGTCCGGGCCAGGGTTCCGCCTTCCATTTCACCATCCAGGCAGATGTGGCCTCCAGTGACCAATTGAATCTTTTTGAGGCGGAAAGGGTGGATTTGGTCGCGGGACCGATCAGGCCTGAGGCTCTGAGCATTCTGGTGGCGGAAGATAATCCTTCCAATCAGAGGGTTCTGGTGGATATGCTCAAGAGGATGGGCTACCGGTCCAATGCGGTGGCAAATGGAAAAGAGGTCCTCCAGGCCCTTGAGCAGAGGGATTTCGATCTGATATTCATGGATGTGAAGATGCCGGAGATGGATGGAATCACCGCCACCAAGGAGATACGCAGGCGCTGGCCAGAGAATGGGCCGAAGATCGTTGCCATCACCGCCTATGCTCTGGAGGGCGATCGGGAGATCTGTCTTGAGTCGGGGATGGATGACTATATCGCCAAGCCGGTGATCAAGGATGAGCTGGTCAGGCTGCTGAACAGGGTGCAGTCCTAGCAGTCGCTCCCCAGGCCTTCCTCCGGGACAAGCCAGAAGAATATAGTTCATTATTTATAGTTAAGAATGCCACTTGATATCAAGGTGGAAAATATGCAACCAAAATGGCATATCATACTGTTCTTGGTTGTGGCCTTAGCGGCTCATGCAGCAGTATCTTTTGGGGATGAGGAGAACGCACCAGGCCAAGAAAATAATACTTCCGATGAATCAGAAGCGGTATCTGAACCGCAATCAGTGCCGGGGGAAGAATCCGCGTCTTTTGACTCTGAGGACGCACCGGGACTGGGAGAAGATATGGAAACTATAGCAACGCCTGAAGATGACCTGCCGACAGCGGATGCGTTAGATGCAAACGAAGGAGGAGGCAATCCCAACCCGGGCTCAGGCATCAGGTCGCCCAACTCAAAGACGTATGATGAGTTGAGCGCTGAATGGTGGAAATGGTCTATGTCCATGCCGGTTACAGAGCATCCGCTCTATGATACCGCGGATGGAAGCGAGGGGCAGTCGGGGAAGGTGTGGTTCATTGGGTCGGGCGTTGTCAATGAGATGGGGCCGGAGGAGAGTACATCGTAAATGTGCCCAATCGCGAAATTACCATTCCTCCTGGGACAAAGCTCTTCATGCCACTGTTCAATGTGGAAGGCTCCACCATTGAGGGGATAGCTGAGGAGGAGTTGGAAAGCTACGCTCAATCCTTTCCCCAATATGTCACAGAAATGTCAGCTACAGTTGACGGTATAGACATAGAGAATTTGGAGGAATACGGTGCGACTTCCGAAGTCTTTGATATCGGGCCACTTCCTGCAGATAACATTCTTGGTGCTGGCGAGGGTGCGAGGGGCATGTCGGCGGCAGATGGCTATTATCTGTTGCTGCCACCGCTGACTCCTGGCAGGCATATAATTCACTATGCATCGAGATTGGAAATACCCGGTGAAGATGATGAACCCGATTTCGTCTTTCTACAGGACGTGACTTATACCGTCATCGTTAAGCCCGAGGGCAAAGGAAAGTAGTGGTGGATAAGTGAACTAGCGGGAAATAGCTCGGAGAAAAATCATCTGAACGCACACTTTTTTTAGGCTCTTCGCTGTTTCTTGTGGGCTAAAATCAGGTTACTATGGTCTGCCGTTTAGTCCGTCTCCGTACGCACTCTGTGTACCTCTGGGAAATCACGAGAGAACTTGATGATCTATTACCACTCGATACAACAGAGGAACCCTAAAAGATAATAAAACGCCCGGACCGGGATTCGAACCCGGGTCGAAGGCTCGACAGGCCTTCATGATGGGCCACTACACCATCCGGACACAACAGATCCCGCCTCCCAGATTCGAACCGGGGACATCGCGGTGACTGCGCGTAGCACCTCTACGGTGCGAGACATACTACAGCCGCGCACTCTACCAGGCTGAGTTAAGGCGGGCCTCTCGCTACCAGGTTACTCCTTGTACTTAGCTCTTTCGGACAAATGACTGTGGATGCCGGTAATAATCATAGAACTACAGTCAAAAAATTATCACAATGAGCGAAGATTTGTGGTATATTGTCCCTCAGAAAGACGTAAAATCTGTAAATTAGCAGAGTAAATGATGATTTTAATCTATTGAATTAAGCAAATTGCTTGTTAAGAGGTTATGTCTGGTGTTACTGATCGAAATTCCTATATTAAGGTTGGAAAAATTTATCAACTTGAGGCTTCAAGCAAAACGGAGAGGTATTTTAATGGATGGATTAAAAATAAGCATGGCTCTGATATCGGCATTTCTACTCCTCCTTACTGGAGCATACGGCCTGAATTTCTCAATGGGCACATCAAATGGCATAAATGGTGCCTCCGAAAACGTCAAATTGACTGCTCCTTTGGACAGCTCAATGTATAGCAGCACAGAGGCATCCCCTGAAAGCCATGCAACCAGCATGACCTTCAAAGGCAGTGGAGCCTATGATTTTGATCAGACCTTTGATTCCCTGGACAAGGGTGAGCATGTCCATCTGAATGCCACGATGCAGGATAGCAAAGAATTTATTCATAGCTATGACATCGAAAAGCAAGAGAAGGACAGAATCCGGGTATCCCAGTCGCTGGATGTGGACCAGGGCAAGTTCATCGCGTGCTATACCGAGGCCTGGAACTCCATGGGGCAGTTGGCAAGGGTAGGGCTGAAGATCGAGTCCGGCTCCCTAAATAACTACCGGAGCTATGGCGATGCCACCGATGAGAAGGTCGTTGCCGATCAGAAGGCAACAATTCCCGCGAAGACCAGGTTTGCCGTCTTCGCAGAAGCGGAAAGGGAGATCTCTGCCCAGAAATCCAGAGGCTTGATTTACTCCTCAAAGGCACTGGATGTAAAGACGACGGCCACAGTTATGGAGAAGAAATCGAAGATCTCAAGCGTGGTGAGCAAGAGCAAGGATGACGACGACAAGGATGAAGACGACAAAAAGGAATAAGATGTTGAGATGAGATCAGCTTGAGCGCCGGTTTCCATCCGTATAGTCCTCTAATTGATGATGCATGGAAGCGCAGCACTGCTTTCATGCCGTCCGCATTTGAGGAAATGGCAGAAAATCTTTTTAATATTCACTATGCTAGGGCGAAATCTGCCATTTTGAACATATTGAATATCTATAATATTTTATTTCTGGTATTATTCACTTTTTTATTACTGTATTTTTATTATTCTTACTCCTGAGCTCCTCCCGTCCATGCCGTATCCTGGTATGCCAGCGTGGGCAGCTGGGAGATCAACCGGGACAGCCTGACCATGAACTTCACTTACGAGGACTACTGCAGCGGAAATATTACCGGGATCCAGGCCACGCCCAGGGGCACGATGGTGGATGGAATCCACTCTCGATATGTGAATATTGACCTGAACAGCGTGGGAGTGAAGCAGAGGCGGAGCGCTCTTGAGGGTGAGATAAAATCGGAAGAGTACACCAACATCTCCGCCTCCGCGGATGAGCCGATAGTTCGGGAGATCATAAAGCGTTCCGGCTCTCCTTACTTCGAGTTCAACTTCACTGAGGTCTGGCCGGTGCACTTTCAATCCGAAAGGGCCCTCGTATACCATGGAACGATGATCAACGATCTTGACCTCTCCAGGAATAACCTGGATTGGGCGGCCACGAAATTTAGCCGCTCTCCGGAGCTTTCCAGCATCAGGAGATACAGTATGGATCTGGAGAGGACAAACATATCTCTGCTCGCAGATGAGGACGATGTGCTGCAGGTCCAGTTCCTTCCCACCAAGCAGCTGAACTACAGCATCCAGGCCTTCTGTTCCGGCCAGACCGAATTATCATATGCCAGAACGGCATCCGATATGACCACCATTCTGAGCCGGGGCGAAGAGACCTTCTTTGGGGATTATTCCCTGGTTGCCGCCATAAACATGAGCGCAACCAATAAGAATGCTACCCGTATGGCATAAAGAGATCTTATGCTGATTGGTATTATGTCCGATGCCCATGACCAATTTCAGGGTGTCAAGGATGCACTGCGGGCCTTCTCCTCCCGGGGGGTGTCCATGATCCTATTCGCTGGAGATATGATCGGATCAGGCAACTGCTATACCTTCGAGGGCCTGAACATACCCCTGAAGCTGGTGTATGGCAACAACGACGGAGACCGGGTGGGCCTATTCAGTGAGTTTGCCCGGGTGGGCGGGGAGTACCTGGGGGACTTCGGAGAGGTCGAGGCCGATGGACTGCGAATAGCCTTGATGCACGGCACACAAGAGCCTCTGGTGAGGGCGGTGCTGGCATCCCAGATCTATGATGTCCTGGTCCGGGGGCACAATCACCAGTTCGAGGTATCCCGTCATGGCAGGACTCTGCTGGTCAACCCGGGCGAGATCTGGGGCCACCTGACCGGCTGCTCCACCGTGGCCGTCCTGGACACATCCAGCCTGGAGGTGGAGAGAATTGAGCTGGGCCGGTTCAAGACCTACCGGGAGATCATCAAGGGATGACAAACGGTACTTTTGTCGCTGCTCTTGACCTTTACCTCATTGTGGAGTGCGCGGGGCAAAAGGTCAAACGGATCTATTTCTCCCGTGATAAACCGGACGAGCCCTCCATTCTGGCAGAGAGAATTGCCGCTCACCTGGAGGGGGGCGCACCCTGTCCCTCTCTGAAGCTGGATCTATCCGGGTGCACCGATTTTCAGAAGAGGGTATATTCAGCGGTCCGGGGGATCGAGCGGGGAAGGACTGTGACCTATGGAAAGATTGCTCTTCTTGTCGGATGCCCGAAGGGGGCAAGAGCGGTGGGTCAGGTCATGGCCACCAATCCCTTTCCCATCATCATTCCTTGTCACCGCATTGTTGCCAGGAACGGCCTGGGCGGCTTTGCCTGGGGCCTGGATACTAAAGAGAAGATGCTGCTCCTGGAGAAAAGGAAGTCGAAAGATCTGGTATAAATATAAAAGAGATCTCGGGTGGCATCTTCGCCTTTGCAGTGAGCACCAGATGCCAGATGCTCTCGCGAAGGCCGCAAAAATGAGCTTGAATTCAATCTGATTTAATGGCCACTGGTTGTTTCCCGGTCATAGTCCTCTGGCACATCATATTACAAACGAAAAAAGTTAACGATAATATGTTTTCACGACAGTTATTAGTCAGAAATATATTCTAAATTTATAAATTATATTGGCCTTATCTGAATCGACTGCGCAACTCCTATATAGTTTAATGGATAAAATTAATAGTGAAGGATTGATTTCATGAGGCTAATCATTGGGATAATTATTTTTGTTATCCTTTTGGCATCGGCTCATACACAAGCCGATAACGTTAGCCTTGATTATGGATTTGAGGATGAGGCATCCACTTTGGATTCGATCGATGGCTCAAATCCATCCTCTCTAGTTGAATCTCACCGCCTGGCCAGGTCCGAAGAGCTGATGGCTGGCATCACCTCCAGGTTTACCCAGGCTCCCATGATTAATTCTGACAATCCTGCCGTCAAAATAAATTATCCTGACTTCCTCTTGAGTGAGGCTGAAAATACCCAAAATCCAAAAAACTCCTCCTTCGCAGCCAGGAGTGTGACCTCCGAATCAATTATGCAGAGCACAATTGCAGAAGGTGCTCGCTCTATGCCAGAAGGGACCTCGAATTCCCTGCCACTCAGGCCAGTTGAGGGCAATTCATCATCAATGCATAGAGAAAACAATTCAAGGATGGCTCATGCGGCAATTGCAGAGGTATGTGCCCGCTTTTCCGAGAGCCCCAGAGTTTACCTGGGTGATCCTCCCGTCAACATAACCGATGCTGAATTTCTTGAGGCCGGCAGGACAGATGTCAACCTTAAACTGAAAAATCGCATAACCATATCGAGATCATCTGGAAGTCCGGAGGTCCACATATATGATGCGCATGTATTCGAGCTGATAAGCCCCGATATCCCCCAGGAAAAAAAATCGAAGATCGTGGTGAATGCCGGGGATAGCATTCAGAAAGCCATTGATGATCTTGCTCCGGGAGGCATTGTAGAGGTTAACAGCGGAACTTACATCGAGAGCCTCCAGATCGACAAGCCCATGACCCTCAAAGGAGTGGATGCCGGGGGAGGGCTTCCAATTATAGATGCCAGCCGGAGGGGAAATGCCATTGAGATCTCTGCCGATCAGGTCATCCTGGAGGGCATCATAACCATCAACTCATCAAATGACGACTATTTTCCAGGTGCAGGGGTCCGAATCAGTTCTTCAAACAACAGCTCTCTTGGATGGATTATATCTTATAATAACTGGCGTGGCATAGAATTGGCTGACTCCAGTAATAATACCATATTCGAGAGCAATATAAGCAATAATACCTATTGCGGGATAGAATTAGCTGACTCTAATAATAATACTATATCAAAGAGCAATATAAGCAAGAGCGATCTTGGCGTAAGATATTACTATTCCGCCGGTAATATACTTGAAAAGAGTGAGGTTAGGAATACTAACACTTCACTGGAATTCGTCTCATCAAAATACAATCGTATTCAAAATAATACATTTAGGAATAATTCTCGTGATGTTGTGGGGATTGAGGGAAATGAATTTGCAGATAATATCGGTATAAATATATCTGAAAAGGAGCGCATTGACGAAGTTGGATTGACTGGGGATAACCCGGGAGAGCTAGATTCGTCATCCAAGGCAAAACGGCCATCCGGCACATGGATTCCAATGCCCATTTATGGCGATGTATATCAGGACTTTGCTCAGGAGGCGGCAGGCACACTGGTTTTCAATCCACCCGAGTTCATGGTAACCGGTCAGGGGGAGTGGATTGATGCTCGTATCGGCCGGGAGAACACCGCCAAACTGGTGGAAGGCCTCTTGGGAAAGGGTGATGTGAAGTTCAGATATATCGATGCCAAGACCAACTTGACGTATGTCGTAAAGCTGGAATGCGACAGCGGTTTTGATATCCAGGCCAAGAGGCCCGATGCCCAGATACTGGGAGAGGATCCTGCGTTATGGCTGTGGTATGTTACCCCCTTAAAAGAAGGCAATCATACTTTGATTTTGACCGTGGACCTTCAGTTGGATAAACCACCTTATAACTGCAAATGTGTGAATCTCACTCACTGGCCGGTGGTGGTGAAAGTCTTGGAACAGAGTTCTGAAGAGATAGTCACAGATGCCGTTCGCTCTGTTTATTCCTCGACAAAAGGCATAATCGCCTTCTTGATCAGCATCTTCTCTCTGATTCTCTTGTACCGGCAGCTGAGAAAAAGAGATGACGAAAAGAGCAAGAGTTAACCGAAGTTGGGGCAGGCCATGATAGGCCACTGCCTGCCCCATCTTCTCTCCTAGTCTTCTTTCAGCTCTTCTATCACCTCTTGAACGGCCAGATCTGCTGCCAGCACCCTGCCACCGACCTCCTCCGGTGCTGCAACCTCTCTGCCGTCCAACTCGATCTTCTCTCTGGCGGTCTTTACCAGCAGTGCTTTTATCTCTGAGGCGTTCAGGTCTGGATTAAGAGAACGTATTAGAGCGGCAGTGGCGGTCACAAATGGCACCGACATGCTCGTCTCCCCGCCCTCGTTTACAATATTCCCCTGGTTGTCCCTGCCCCAGACCGCCTGATCCCCAGGAGCGGCAATAGTTACCTCGAAGTTGTCGCTGTTCCGGTTGCTGTTCTTCCGGATGGTGCCATTATTGTTTATGCATCCCACGGTAATTATATTGGGCATATGATAGGTGTAGGGGAAACGCCTGCTGCCATCCATGGCCATGCCATCGTTTCCGGCTGAGCAGATGAAGAGATGATTCGGGTATGCCTGCTGCAATTCCCGGAAGAAATCTGCAGACGCGTTGACCGCTCCGGGGTCCGCCCGGCTTTTACCGTAGGAGAAGCTGATTATGTCTGAGCCCAAGCCTGCATGTAAGAGGGCTGCATGGTAGCCCATGTACCAGGCATCGCCTGTTTTGGAATACATGGGTGAGATCATATTGATCATCGAGACGGTCAGATTCTCTTTCAGAGGCTCTGATGCCATCCCCACCAGTCCGCCGTTATCCGGATCGGCAGCGATGAGGTTCATTATTCCCGTGCCATGGCTGCCGGCAATTGGATATTTGGGCAAGGGCTTATCTAGCAGTGAGCCGTTGCTCCTGGTATTGATATGAACCACTCCATCGAACTCTCCATAGCCTTTGTACAGGCCGTCATCAACCACCCCCACCTTTGTCTCAGAGAGATCAAGCCCCGAGCTTCTAATCGCCTCCCATGCTTCCGGGACGCCCACTATCCGATAGCTTCTGTCTCTGCCCTCTGAGTAGACGGGATCGTCCAGGGGGGAACTCTCCGGGAACACCTTCTGATGGGGAAAAGCCAGCTCTATGCAGGGAATTTCCAGTGCCCGGGAGATGTTGTCCCTCAGCTCGGCCTCATTTTTGGATTTGGTCTTAATCTGGTAGAGGTTGATGAAATCGATATACCCCACAACCTCGCCCTTAAGGCCGTCGGCTATCTCGCAGACCATGCAATAGTCGCAGTCCTCCCTTGCCACCACCAGGACCTGATCGGCTGGTACCTCTCCCCATTCAGAGGTATTGATCAGGCTGCTGGGCTCGGGGGACTCGAATGTGCAGTTTCCCAATCCCGGTACGACGACTTTTGGCTTGGGCAGATCGGGACATATCCATGGCCCGGGTTTAGGTGGGGTTGGCTTGGCTTCAGGTTGGGGCTTTGGCTCGGGTGGATTTGGTTCCGGTGGATTTGGCTCTGGCGGATTTGGTTCCGGCGGATTTGGCACAGGTGGTTTTAGCTCAGGAGGGATGCTTCTATCGCATCGAATACAATAGTAACCCATTCCCGGACATCTGTAGCACCAATCCTCATGAAATATGCCACTGCTATCATAACAATCAGAATTTGGTTCGCAGCCCTGATCGGGGGCATAAATTATTTCATTGCAGCTCAGATTTACCTCGAGAGTGGGACAATAATAATAACCTGTGTAGTCGCACTCCGAAGTAGGCGAGCATAATACAGTCTTGGATGCGTTATATGCATAGGAACTGTGCACACCAGCATAATTCTGTATTAGACCTATCTCTATCTCCCCGGCTACCTGGGCAATAAAAAAAGATGCAAAAACCATAGCAATCAATGCTTTCAGATTCATATTTTCATCCCTCCATTGCTGTCACAGGTGCAATCAAAGACTCCATCCGCGCTGTATGCTTTCTTATCAAACGGATTTGTATCCCTCCAGCCCTGGAAGCAACAGCTCAGCCCGCCTTCATCCGACCTGAAATTATCGAAATTGGACCGCATGAGGATGCTCTTGTTTATGTTAAATGATCCCAGATATCTCTCCTCTCCTTTATTGACAATCTCTCTGCCTACTTGAGGGGCAGATTTCCGTTCCGGCCCACACTGCTGATAGCTCAGGTCGGCGATGCCCGTTATGCTTGCCGATATATCGAAGCTAAGATCCCTGGTGGCCTTCTCTTCGGCAAGAATTATATTTTCATCGGTGGCGATGACCGTGGCATTCATCCTGTCCAGGGTCATTCCTGAGGAGAGATCTTTTGATAGTTTTTTGTTATAGAGCAGATTCGTGCGGGCATAATCTCCATTATTTTCTATAAAATCCATATTATTAATGCCTTTGCCGGAATAGACGAGATTCCGGTTGGCGGTAACCTCTGCCGGCCACTTCTCAATGAAGTCTATTGTATATATCCCAGATTCGGCAGACTGCTCTACGTTCAGGCCCACAGGCGACAAAATCTCTGCTTTGACCTCTATTAAATCCTCTGCGCTATAGCTGCCCTCCCCTGCCGCAGTCCTGGCTTTAAGCCTTACCTCATTGAGCTCTACATCCTCAAAACATGAGATATATGGGCTCATAATTCTGCCCCCTGGCCCTTCGAAAGGTTGAATTTTTCCTTCAACGTATTGCTCAATCTGGAAGCTCATATTATTGCTATGCCGGTAGATGCTCCAGCTATCTTCTGTAGTATTTACATATCCATACCAGCTTTCTGAAGATGCTAATCCATAGAAGGGAATGAGAAGAATCAGCAATAGTGCCAGGATTTCTTTCATTAAGACGCCTCTTCAATCTTAATAAGCTGCAGTGATTCTTTCCTGCAAATCAATGATATCTTGAATTGTTATCAATAATAATGCTATACTTGTATAAGTATCTTTTCTACTGTATTCCGAAATGAATCTAAGATCTGCAAAATTCCACGGATTCAATCCAATTTAATTAAAAAAATATGCTAAATATCAACAGCGGTTGCGGATCATGAGCGTGGCATCATACCTTCTCTGCCTGCCTGGTAGCGTGGCTCAGGTTGATGGTCAGCTCGCCAATATTCATGATGTAGTCGAACATCCTCTCCAGGCTCGCAGCCACGACCAGCCTCTCGAGCATCTCCGATTTTTCCAGATTATCCGAGGCCACGGCTATCCGTGCAGCTTTCTTTTGAATCTCCCGGATCATATCTATCATCTCATTGGCCTTGTCCGAATTGGTCTGCAGCAAATAAGTAATGGAGTCGTCAATAAACCCGCACAACTGGCCCTCCATTTCCAGGAGCTCCTCTTTCAGGTCATCGCCCAGGGTGCAGTTGTACTCTCTGGCTATCTGGGCTATCCGGTGAGCGTGATCAGCTATGCGCTCCAGGTTAGAAGCCGCCTGCATGTAGTTGAATGCATGAATGGGATTTTGCGTCTCCTGCTTGACCGAACCGGTCCGGAGGATCTCGGTGAACTGGCGGGAGATGAGCAGGTTGAGCCTGTCCACATCGTCATCCCTCTGGATCACGTCCAATGCCAGTTCATCCTCATCGTTATTCAATAGGCTGGCAAAAGAGTCATGGATCATGGATTTTACCACCGTCCTGATCCTTCTCAGGGCTTTTTCGGACTGAAGCTCCTCTGAACTCAAAAGGTCCTGAATGACCACCTTGTTGATGGTCTCCTCTAAAATCTCCGGCCCGATCAGCTTGTTCACTATCTGATGCAGATCCTTCTTCTGGGCAGGGGACATATGCTGGCTTGTGACCTCGATGATCCTGTAGCCTCCAACATAACATCCAATGATATCTCTGACCAGATCATCACCAGTCTTCTCCCCTATATCCAGCTTCACCCGCAGATCTCTCTCCGAGCGATCGGTGGATAGGGTTAAGGCTCCATTATCACCCTGGTTGATGTAGACTATTGAGCCGGCGGCAACCCCGTTCTTCGTCGCCCAGGTTTTTGGGAGGGAGACGATGAAATGTGGACTTGCCTGTCCTCTGCACCTTTCTGGTGTCCATGAACCTCCTAATTCAGGTGTTCCCTCTTTGCTTCCACCATGTAGACGATTGTCTCACAGATGTTGCAGATGTGATCGCCCGTCCTCTCCAGATGCCTGTTCACCATGAGCAGCGCGGTCCCTTCCTTTATCACTTCGGGCCGTTCGATTACGATCTTCAGAAGCTTATCCCTTGCCTTGACATAGAGCCCATCGATCTCATAATCCCATTTGGTTATCTGGCGGGCCATATCGGCATCGTCGTTCATCATGGCGTCCATCGACTCCCGGAGCATTTTTCTGCTGACCTCCGCCATGCGGGGTATGAATTCCAGCTTGGTTATCTCAATCTTGTTATGGGACTGAGCGGTAACCCTGGCTATATCCACAGCCAGATCTCCTATTCTCTCCAGGTCTATGCCGATCTTCAGGATTCCTATGATCCTCCTCAGATCCCTGGCCATAGGCTGCTGAAGCACTAAGAGCTCCAGGCAAAGGTTTTCGATCTTGATGCTCAGGTCGTCCACGTCCTGATCATTCTTGATGATCTCCCTTGCCTGGTCCACATTTGATTCGGACAGGGCAACGACCGATTTTTCTATGGCGTCGCCCACATGATCGGCCAGATCCTTTGTCAGGCTTTTCAGATCTGAAAGATCTTTGCGATAGCGCTGTCTATAAGGGATCATTCAATCTTCCCCCACCTGGATTCATCCGAACCGTCCGGTGATATAATCCTCGGTGCTCTTCATCTTCGGCACTTCAAAGATATGCTTGGTCTCTCCCACCTCGATCAGCTCGCCGAGGAGGAAGAAGGCAGTGCGGTCAGAGATCCTGGCTGCTTGCTGCATGTTGTGTGTGACTATTATCTGGGTGTACTCTTCCTTAAGGCTCTCCATGAGGCTCTCGATCTTGCCGGTTGAGATCGGGTCCAATGCGCTGCAGGGCTCATCGAATAAGATGACATCAGGCCGCATAGCCAGGGTCCTGGCGATGCACAGCCTCTGCTGCTGGCCTCCTGAAAGGCCTAAAGCTGGCTGGTCCAATCTCTCGCTGACCTCTTCCCAGAGGGCGGACTCCTTAAGGCTGCGCTCCACTATCTGATTGATATTTTTCTGCCCGTGGATGCGGGGGCCATAAGCGATATTGTCATAGATGGACATGGGAAACGGATTGGGCTTTTGGAATACCATCCCTATTCTCTTGCGCAGCTCCACCACATCAGTATCCTTCCCGTAGATATCGATATCTTCATAGAAGACCTGGCCCTCGATTCGAGCATTGGCCACCAGATCGTTCATCCGGTTCAGGCAGCGAATGAATGTAGACTTGCCGCAGCCGGATGGGCCGATAAGGGCAGTGATCTGTTTTTCCGGTATCTGCAGGCTGATGTCCTTGAGGGCCTGCTTCTCCCCGTACCAGAGGTTCAGATTTTCAGAGACTATCTTTGAGGTCACAGCATATCCCTTTTATCTTCTCGGGGCATTCCTGTCCTAGGCTCATCTCGCGGCTTGTTGCCGGGCGATTTTTGAGCATTTGTTGCCGATACCTGTGGTCGTGGCTTTTGGTGGAGGACATCTCAACTCCATTTGCTTTGAGAGAATGCATCGATAGGCAGACATCCATCTGAGATCGGGGCCAGGCTATATAGACCTTCCTATATAGACTATATGTATGCCTGGACAGATAACTATGACGATGCGAATCATGCGAATTCTTTATATAGAACTTCAAACTCGTACTAAGAAAAACGTCGGGGAGGACTAAGGTTTGGCAGGTTTGAGCGGTGTACCAGTAATCATACTGAAGGAAGGAAGCAAGCGTGAGGGCGGAAAGGATGCTCAGCACAGGAACATACTAGCGGCGAAAGCGGTGGCTGAGGCGGTCCGGACGACTCTTGGGCCCAAGGGCATGGATAAGATGCTAATCGATAGCAGCGGAGATGCAACCATCACCAATGACGGTGCAACCATCCTCCGGGAGATGGACATAGAGAATCCTGTGGCCAAGATGATAGTGGAGGTGGCAAGAGCCCAGGATGATGAGATTGGGGATGGCACCACCACGGCCGTGATCATCGCCGGAAAGCTGCTGGAAAAGGCGGAGGTCCTCCTAGATCAGGATGTCCACCCCACAGTTATTGTGCAGGGATACAAGCAGGCTGCTTCTCGGGCCCAGGAGGTACTGAAGCAGATGGCCATAGATGTATCCGGTGACCGGGAGATGCTCCTCAAGATTGCCCAGACCGCCATGAGAGGAAAGGGCATTGAGCTGGCCATGGATAAGCTTTCCCTGATCACAGTTGAAGCGGCACAGGCGGTGGTAGGATTTGAGGGCAAGGATATCGAAGAGAACATCAAGATGATCCGAATTCCTGGCGGCAGGGTCGAGGACTCATCCTTAAACCACGGCATAGTGCTGGACAAGGAGAGGACCACTCCCCAGATGCCAAAGTCGATCAAAAATGCCCGGATTATGCTCCTCGAAGGCACCCTGGAGCTGAAGAAGCTGGGAACTGATGCCAAGATAACCATAACCGAAGCCAAGAATCTCTCCAGCTTCAAGGAGGGTGAGGAGAAGATCATC
Source organism: Methanotrichaceae archaeon (assembly GCA_963813075.1). Taxonomy (GTDB): domain Archaea; phylum Halobacteriota; class Methanosarcinia; order Methanotrichales; family Methanotrichaceae; genus Methanothrix. Next base: position 40,484 of record CAWEXU010000030.1, on the reverse strand, counting down.
AAGGAGCAGGTCGACGCCATCGTTGCTGCCGGGGCAAATGTGGTATTCTGCGAGAAGGGAATTGGGGTATTTGCCCAGGGCTACCTGGCCAATCAGGGAATTTTAGCTGTGCGCCGGGTCAAGAGAGAGGATTTGAAGATGCTGGCCCTGGCAACCGGTGGGAAGCTGGTGGGTGACGTAATGCAGTTGCGGCCGGAGGACCTGGGATCAGCTGCCCTGGTAGAGGAGAGACGGGTGGGCAAGGAAAAGCATATGATCTTCGTTGAAGGTTGTGAAAAAGCAAAAGCGGTGTCGATCATCCTCCATGGTGCCTCAGATCAGCTCTTAGAGGAGATGGAACGGGCCTTGGATGACTCTTTGAATGTGGTTATGGACGTCATTCGCTCCGGAAAGATCGTCCCCGGAGGAGGAGCCCCGGAGATCCTGGTGGCCGAGAATCTCAGGCAGTTTGCCTCCACCCTGGAGGGAAGAGAGCAGCTGGCCATCCGCGCTTTTGCCGATGCGGTGGAGGCCATTCCATTTGCCCTGGCCGAGAACTCGGGATTCGATCCCGTGGACTGTCTGGTCGCTTTGAGGGCGAAACTTTCCCAGGGCAAGGGCTATGGATTGGATATCGAATCCGGCGAGCCAGGGGATATGATGGCCCAGGGTGTGGTCGAGCCATTAAAGGTGAAGACCCAGGCCATCAAGTCTGCAGCTGAAGCCGCCACCATGGTCCTGCGGGTGGACGATGTCATCGCCTCCAAGAGGGAGGAGATGGCGCCCAAGCCCGGTCAGAGCCCTCATGACTATACCATGCCCCAGATGCCAATGCCTCACTATTGATGGAATCATGGAATCAGGCAGTAATGCCTGAATCCTCCCCTTCGATCGGAACAATGATATTTCGGGTGAAGCAAAATGGATGATGATATGGATGTGAGCTCTCAGGACGAAGAGGATGTGAGCCCCTTAGCAGCCAGAATAGATGAACTGGAACAGGAGCTGCACAAGACGCAGATCCTATCTGAGGAGCGTCTGGATCAATTGACTCGTTGCCGGGCAGATCTCGACAATCTGATGAAGCGATCGGTTCGGGAGAAGGAGGATACCATCCGTTATGCCTCAGAAAAGCTCGTCCATAAGCTTCTCCCCGTGCTCGACAGCCTCGAGCAGGCGGCAAAGCACGACGAGGGCCAAAAGGTGCTCTACATGCAGCTTTTAGGCATACTCTCCAATGAGGGGCTCGTTCCCATACAAGCAGTTGGCAAGAAGTTCGATCCCTACCGGCATGAAGCCTTGTTTCAGGTGAAGAAGGATGATATGGAAGAGGACGTGGTGGCCGAGGAGATACAGAAAGGCTATCTGTTCAATTCTCGGGTCATTCGCTTCTCCAAGGTGTCAGTAAATAAGCCCCTGAAAGAAGAAGGCTATAGTTAGGGCGTGTTGAGATAAAATTGAAAAGATATGATGAAAAGTTTAAATATTTACAGAGTATTAGCATACACTAAGTTCAGGAGATGGAATCTTGTCAAAAATTATAGGCATTGATCTTGGAACCAGCAACTCGGCAGCAGCAGTTCTAATCGGTGGCCGGCCCACCATAATTCCCAGCGCAGAAGGAACAAGCATCGGTGGTAAGGCTTTTCCCTCCTATGTCGCCTTCACCAAAGATGGTCAGGTTCTGGTGGGAGAGCCAGCAAAGAGGCAGTCGGTAACCAATCCCGAGGGGACTGTTCAGGGAATAAAGAGAAAGATGGGCACGGACTACAAGGTCAGGGTTTTCGGCAAGGAGTACAGTCCCGAGGATATCTCCGCCCAGATCCTGAGAAAGATCAAGACCGATGCTGAGACCTATCTGGCTGACAGCGTGGACAAAGCGGTAATCACCGTCCCCGCCTACTTCAATGACAACCAGAGGCAGGCCACCAAGGACGCCGGCACCATCGCTGGCCTGGAGGTCGTTCGCATCATCAATGAGCCCACCGCAGCAGCTCTTGCCTTCGGCCTGGACAAGGTAGGCGAGCATAAGATCATGGTCTTCGACCTGGGCGGAGGGACCCTGGATGTCACCATAATGGAGATCGGCGAAGGGGTATTCGAGGTCCTGTCCACATCGGGCGACACTCAGCTCGGAGGCCGGGATATGGACGACCGGCTGACGAACTATGTCTTAGACCGGTTCAAGCAGGAGTCGGGAGTTGATCTGCGCGGCGATTCCATGGCCATGCAGCGCCTGAGGGAAGCGGTTGAGGTGGCGAAGATAGAGCTATCCAGCGTCCTGCAGACCAACCTGAATCTGCCTTATATCACCGCCGATGCCAGCGGCCCCAAGCATCTGAGCATGACCATCCCCCGCTCCAAACTGGAGGAGCTGGTGGGAGATGTGCTCGAGCGCTGCCGAGGCCCGATGATCCAGGCATTGAACGACTCCAAGCTGGAGAAGTCCGATATCGGCAAGATCATTCTGGTGGGCGGTCCAACCAGGATGCCTATGGTGCAGGAGTTCGTGAAGAACTTCATGGGAAAGGACATCGAACGGGGCGTAGACCCCATGGAATGCGTGGCCACGGGTGCAGCGATTCAGGCGGGCGTCCTGGGCGGAGAGGTCAAGGATCTGCTGCTCTTGGATGTAACTCCGCTCTCTTTAGGCATAGAGACCCTGGGAGCGGTAACCACCAAGCTGATCGAGAGGAACACCACCATTCCCACCAGACAGAGCCAGATATTCACCACCGCTGCCGATAACCAGACCAGCGTGGAGGTCAATGTCCTCCAGGGAGAGAGGCCCATGGCCAAGGACAATGTCTCTCTGGGCAGGTTCACTCTGGTCGGCATTCCTCCTGCTCCCCGGGGCATACCTCAGATCGAGGTCACATTCGATATCGATGCCAATGGCATAATTCATGTCTCCGCCAAGGATCTGGCCACCAAGAAAGAGCAGAGGATAACCATCACCGCTCCCCATAAACTGAGCAAAGAGGAGATCGATTCCAAGATCCGGGATGCTGAGAGGTTCGCCGCTGACGACCTGAAGAGAAAAGAGGAGATTGAGGTCAAGAATGCCGCAGAATCTCTGGTCTATGCTTCGGAGAAGATGCTCAAAGATGCAGGCGACATTGCCACTCCTGAGCAGAAGGAGAAGATCGAGAAAGGCATCAGCGACCTGAAGAACGCCCAGACCGGCGGCGATATCTCCGAGATCAAGGCCAAGACCGAGAGCCTGCAGAATGCAATCTACGAGCTTTCCGCCGCCATGTACCAGAAAGCAGCGCAAGAGCAGCAGGCTCAGCAGGGACAGGCTGGTCAGGGCCCCGGCCCGGAGGAGGGTCCCAGCTCCCAAGGGCAGGATCAGACGGTGGATGCAGACTACGAGGTAGTAAACGAGAAGAAGTAAATTGGAGTAGAAAGGAACTGATTGTATCATGCCGGATAAGAAGGACTACTATGAGGTGCTTGGGGTATCCAAGGACGTCAGCGAGAAGGATCTCAAGGCTGCCTACCGCAAGCTCGCCATGAAACATCACCCCGACCGGTCAGATGATCCCGGTGCGGAGGAGAAGTTCAAGGAGCTCTCTGAGGCTTATGCGGTCCTATCCGATCCGGATAAGCGGCAGAAGTACGACCAGTTCGGCCATGCGGGAATCAACAGCCAGTACTCGCAGGAGGACCTGTTCCGGAATGTGAACTTCGAGGATCTTCTCCGGGGCTTTGGCATGGGGCGGCGAGAGCATCTTCGATATGTTCTTCGGCGGAGGGGGAGGACGGCGGGGTCCGGCCAGAGGACGGGACCTTCGCTATGACATCGATCTAACCCTGGAGCAGGCGGCGGCAGGTCTGGAGACGACCATCGAGGTCCCGCGCACGGAAAGCTGCCCCAAATGCCAGGGCAGCGGGGCCAAGCCCGGCACAACGCCCGTCACCTGCAGCACCTGTCGAGGCTCGGGTCAGGTAACCCGGGCCCAGAATACCCCATTCGGCCAGATGGTCACCTCCACCTCCTGCCATGCCTGCGGCGGCAGAGGGGAGATCATCACCAGCCCCTGTGAGGATTGCAGCGGTTCGGGCAGGGTGAAAAAATCCCGCAAGATCAATATCAAGATCCCGGCGGGAGTGGAGGAGGGCCAGCACCTCAAGCTTCGCGGCCAGGGGGATTCTGCCGGCCCCAAGGGCGTCTCCGGCGACCTTTATGTGGTTATAAATGTCCTGGCCCACCGGGTCTTCCAGCGGATAGATAGCGACCTTGTCATGGAAACCCCCATCAGCTTCACTCAGGCCGCTTTAGGTGCGGATCTGGAGGTCCCCACCCTGAACGGCCGGGCCAGGATCAAGGTGCCTGCTGGAACCCAGACCGGAACGGTCTTCCGCTTGAGAGGAAAAGGCATGCCCAGGCTGCATGGATCGGGCTCTGGCGACCTGCATGTTAAGGTTAAGATAAAGACTCCTGCTGCTCTCTCTGCCCGGCAAAGGCAGCTGTTGGAGGAGCTGGCAGAGGAGTTTGGCGAGCCGAAGCAGGCTCCGACCGAGAAAGAGAAGGAGAAAAGCCTCATTGACAAGATCGTGGATGAGGTGAAGAGCGCGGTGCAGTGAATCGCGGGAATCTGTGCTCTCCCTCGCTGTCGTGGACCACATATGAGCCGCCCTCCTGGCAGCTGCCCCTCTGGAAGTCCTCGTACCTTTCCGTGAGGGCTATTGCTTCCTTTATCTCAGTGATATGGCGCAAAATTAGCTGCCCGGCGATCTCCCTGGCCCTATCCATCTCTATTTTCCGCCCCAGGCCCGAGCACTCTGAGCAGCATAGCTCGCCCTCCACCAGGTAGAAGGGATAGGTCCGGCAGAGAAGTGGGCGGAAGCTATAGATGGCGCACTTCCCTTTCTGGTAGAACCGGCAGCCAGATCCTATTTTCTTGAGCCTCCATTCCAGGGTATGGAAGTCGCCGTTGCTGTCCCATTCACCATCTTTTGGAGGCCGGGCAATCTGCAGCCAATCCAGATCCGTCTTTGCCATGATCCTTCTTATCTCAAAGGGAAAGACGACCACGCTGTTATCGTCGCCCTGGCAGCATTGGCCGCAGCCCAGACACTGAAATCCGATATCATTGATCTCTTGGGCCAGGGACTGGACGGAGAGGCGCAAAGCGGCGGCATATGACCTCTTGAGCTCTCCTATCAGGAAATCCTTCTGGAAAGGGATCATCTCCGGCAAACATTTATAAAATTATCTAGAAGCTCTCCGCCGTACTCAGTATGCACCACCTCTGGATGCCACTGCACTCCATAAAGAGGCCTGTTCAGGTGTTTCATGGCTTCGACATCGCAGATCCTGGAGGTAGCAAGCCTCTGGAAATCAGGAGGAAGCTGGGATACCTGGTCGGCATGGGAGGCCCAGGTCTTGAATTTCGCCGGGAGCCCTTTCAGGATGTCGTCCTCATCCACCAGTTCCACATCCACCTGGGCATAGCCACCGATGCTGCCAGGCATGACCTGACCTCCAAAGGTGGTGCCCATGATCTGCATCCCCAGGCAGATTCCCAGGATGGGAATGTCCAGCTTCAAAAGATAATCGCGACAGTTTCCGGCGCGATCCAGTGATGGTCCCCCTCCCAGTATCAGGCCATCGGCATCGATGTCCTCTGGCGGCGTTTGGTTGGAGATGAGGTCACAGTCCACCTTATCCCGGATGCTGCGCCGGATAAGGTGATTGAACTGTCCATAGTTGTTGATTACCAGCACTCGCATTAGTGAATCAATGCATTGCATTATGATGATATATTTTTTGGCTGCCTGCTTAGATTACACATTTATATGAAAAAGACAAAAGGGTTCGATTATGACGCAATCTTTTCAGAGGGTGCTGGTGGGTGAAGCGCTGGTCGGAGAGGGGCCCGAGGTAGCGCATATTGATCTGGTTATGGGACCCAGGGACAGCCCGGTGGAAAAGGCGTTCGTCAGAGCACTGGCATCGCCATCCAGGGGACATACCCCATTGCTGGCCGTCCTCGCGCCCAACCTGCCGGTCAAGCCCTCAACTCTGATGGTCAACAAGGTTACCATAAAGAATGCCGGGCAGGCAACAATGGTCTTCGGCCCGGTGCAGGCAGCAGTGGCACGAGCGGTGATGGATTGCGTCGAGTCGGGCGTTTTGCCTGAGGAGCTGGCGGATGATCTTTTTATTATAGTGTCTGTATTTGTGGAGTGGGATGCGAAAGATAAAGATAAGATTTACGAATATAATTATCAGGCCACGAAAATTGCCATAGAGCGCGCTGCGAAAAGGGAGCCAAAGCCAGTGGATATCCTGGCAGCGAAGAGCACCGCAAAGCACCCCTTTGCCTGAAGTGCGCGGCTGATCCAGATCCATACAGGGCTCACAGAGGTTTCACATGAGATTGGGCCCGGAAGCTGGCTTTGATAGAGCCTCTATGTGAAAAATAGGTTCATAATCCCGGATGGTGGATCGGATAACATCAGATAATAGTTCCCGGCCGCAAGGCCGTTTACAGGAAGTGGGTTAGGTGGAGTGTGAGGATAAAATGCATAAAAGTGAAAAAGATAGTAAGTATGGAATTAATGTAAAATTAAAAAATTTGCTTAATCATAGATACAGTAAGCAGTTTCTTGTCCTTGCTATGATCCTGTTCATAGGCGTGTTCTTGAATGCATTCGCCTATGCGCAGGGCCAGCCCGGGGGATTTCCTGAAGGGATAGGCTTCCCAGGGCAGGATTCAGCATTTTCGGATAGCGGAAATCAGGCACCTGTAATCATAAGCGTCGAGCTGGACCGGCTCAGTCCCCAGCCTCAAGGGACTGCCATAAAATGGACGGTCAAAGCAGAGGACCCTGAGAACGATCCCATATCGTACATGTTCCGGATAAAGGATCCATCTATCATAGATCCAACGAAGGATCCATGGGTCCCATTGACGCAATGGATCGAGGAGAACACCTGGACCTGGAACACGGCAACATTGAATCCGGGAGCTTACCAGATCAAAGTGCTGGTAAGGGATGCAATGCATACCAGTCAGGACTTCAAGCCCAATGAGAAGATTATAGAGTATCAGATAACCGCTCCTGAGGTTCCGGCAGTGGTCAGCCCGCCTGCCGCAGTTCCCGTAGTGGAGCAGGCTCCTGTGCTGGAGCAGCCGATAGTAGAGGTTCCAGAATCCGTGGCAGCGCCGGTGAATCAGCCTCCTCAAGTGGCAGGCCTGAATGCCGATCAGCCCAGCCCCCTGATTGCAGGGGCAGCGGTGACCTTCACCGCGGCGGCATCTGATCCCGAGAACGATCCACTGCAATTCATGTTCCTGGTTGACGGCCAGCCGCGCACGGATTTTGCCAATAATCCCAGCTGGACCTGGGCCACCTCTGGCCAGGACATCGGCTCGCATACCATCGAGGTGCTGGTGCGGGACAACAACCATAATCCTCAGGGCGACAGCTCTCAGACGACTCAGTTCGCCATTGAGGCTCGGTGCCAAACAATCCACCCCAGGTGGTTGGCCTTGCCGCAGATCAGCCCAGCCCCCAGATAGCCGGGGCAGCGGTGACCTTCACCGCCGCGGCATCTGATCCCGAGAACGATCCACTGCAATTCATGTTCCTGGTTGACGGCCAGCCGCGCACGGATTTCACCGATAATCCCAGCTGGACCTGGGCTACTTCTAGCCAGGACATCGGCTCGCATACCATCGAGGTGCTGGACGCGGGACAACAACCATAATCCTCAGGGCGACAGCTCTCAGACGACTCAGTTCGCCATTGAGGCTCCACCCAACAATCCACCCCAGGTGGTCGATCTTTTTGCCGATCAGCCCAGTCCCCAGATAGCGGGCGCAGCGGTGACCTTCACTGCCGCAGCATCTGATCCCGAGAACGATCCACTGCAGTACCAGTTCTTCCTGGATGGCGTGGCTCAGACCGAGTTCGCTGAGAGCCCGAGCTGGACCTGGACCACCACCACCGAGAACATCGGCTCGCATATGATCGAGGTGCGGACCCGAGATAACAATCACAATCCAGATGGCGACAGCTCAAGGACGATGGAGTTCGTCGTCGAGGCGGTACCAAACAACCCGCCAGAAGTCGTGGATCTGGCTGCAGACCTGGCCAGTCCCACAGGTAGCTGGGCGCCGCGGTGACCTTCACTGCCGCGGCATCTGATCCTGAGAACGATCCACTGCAGTACCAGTTCTTCCTGGATGGCGTGGCTCAGACCGAGTTCGCTGAGAGCCCGAGCTGGACCTGGACCACCACTGCCGAGAGCATCGGCTCGCATATGATCGAGGTGCGGACCCGAGATAACAATCACAATCCAGATGGCGACAGCTCAAGGACGATGGAGTTCGTCGTCGAGGCGGTTCCAAACAACCCGCCAGAAGTTGTGGATCTGGCTGCAGACCTGGCCAGCCCACAGGTAGCTGGGCGCCGCGGTGACCTTCACTGCCGCGGCATCTGATCCTGAGAGCGATCCATTAGCAGTTCATGTTCCTCCTGGATGGCGTGGCTCAGACCGAGTTCGCTGAGAGCCCGAGCTGGACCTGGACCACCACCGCGAGAACATCGGCTCGCACATGATCGAGGTGCGGACCCGAGATAACAATCACAATCCAGATGGCGACAGCTCAAGGACGATGGAGTTCGTCGTCGAGGCGGTTCCAAACAACCCGCCAGAAGTTGTGGATCTGGCTGCAGACCTGGCCAGTCCACAGGTAGCGGGCGCAGCGGTGACCTTCACTGCCGCGGCATCCGATCCTGAGAACGATCCACTGCAGTACTCAGTTCTTCCTGGATGGCGTGGCTCAGACCGAGTTCGCTGAGAGCCCGAGCTGGACCTGGACCACCACTGCTGAGAGCATTGGATCGCACATGATCGAGGTGCGGACCCGAGATAACAATCACAATCCAGATGGCGACAGCTCAAGGACGATGGAGTTCGTCGTCGAGGCGGTACCAAACAACCCGCCAGAAGTAGTGGATCTGGCTGCAGACCTGGCCAGTCCCACAGGTAGCTGGCGCCGCGGTGACCTTCACTGCCGCGGCATCTGATCCTGAGAGCGATCCACTGCAGTACCAGTTCTTCCTGGATGGCATGGCTCAGACCGAGTTCGCTGAGAGCCCGAGCTGGACCTGGACCACCACTGCTGAGAGCATCGGCTCGCACATGATCGAGGTGCGGACCCGAGATAACAATCACAATCCAGATGGCGACAGCTCAAGGACGATGGAGTTCGTCGTCGAGGCGGTACCAAACAACCCGCCAGAGGTCGTGGATCTGGCTGCAGACCTGGCCAGTCCACAGGTAGCTGGGGCAGCGGTGACCTTCACTGCCGCGACATCTGATCCTGAGAGCGATCCACTAGAGTTCATGTTCCTCCTGGACGGCGTGGCTCAGACCGAGTTCGCTGAGAGCCCGAGCTGGACCTGGACCACCACTGCGAGAGCATCGGATCGCACATAATCGAGGTGCGGACCCGAGATAACAATCACAATCCAGATGGCGACAGCTCAAGGACGATGGAGTTCGTCGTCGAGGCGGTACCAAACAACCCGCCAGAAGTTGTGGATCTGGCTGCAGACCTGGCCAGCCCACAGATAGCGGGCGCAGCGGTGACCTTCACTGCCGCGGCATCCGATCCTGAGAACGATCCACTGCAGTACCAGTTCCTCCTGGACGGCGTGGCTCAGACCGAGTTCGCTGAGAGCCCGAGCTGGACCTGGACCACCACCGCGAGAACATCGGCTCGCATATGATCGAGGTGCGGACCCGAGATAACAATCACAATCCAGAGGGCGACAGCTCAAGGACGATGGAGTTCGTCGTCGAGGCGGTACCAAACAACCCGCCAGAGGTCGTGGATCTGGCTGCAGACCTGGCCAGTCCCCAGGTAGCGGGCGCAGCGGTGACCTTCACTGCCGCGACATCTGATCCTGAGAGCGATCCATTAGAGTTCATGTTCCTCCTGGACGGCGTGGCTCAGACCGAGTTCGCTGAGAGCCCGAGCTGGACCTGGACTACCACTGCTGATAGCATTGGATCGCACATGATCGAGGTGCGGACCCGAGATAACAACCACAACCTTGAGGGCGATAGCTCAAAGACAGCAGAGTTTGCGATTGTTGCAGTGCCAAACAACCCGCCAGAGGTCGTGGATCTGGCTGCAGACCTGGCCAGTCCCCAGGTGGCGGGCGCAGCGGTGATCTTCACTGCCGCGGCATCCGATCCTGAGAACGACTCCCTGCAGTACCAGTTCTTCCTTGATGGCGTGGCTCAGACCGAGTTCGCTGAGAGCCCGAGCTGGACCTGGACAATCACCAACGAGAGCATCGGCTCGCATATGATCGAGGTGCGGACTAAAGATAACAATCACAACCCAGAGGGCGATAGCTCAAGGACGATGGAGTTCGTTGTCGAGGCTGTACCAAACAAACCGCCTGAGGTAGCATCTCTCACTGCAGATCTGGCAAGCCCGCAGGTTTTGGGAGCCCCAGTCATCTGGACCGCAGTTGCCAGCGATCCGGAAGATGATCCCATATCTTACCGCTTCCTGGTCAACGATACCCCTGTCACCGACTGGCAGCCTGAGAATCAGTTCACCTGGACAGCATCCCAGGTAGGAACGGCTCGGGTCACAGTGCAGGCCAAAGACGGCCAGCACGATGAGCCTGCAGCGGAAACCGGCAGCATAAGCAGCGAATTTGCCATAATCGTTCCTGAGCCTGCAGTTGAAGTTGTGGCTGAAGAAGAGGCTGTAGAGGTGGTTGAGGCCGTAGCGAGTGCCGATTGTCGAGATCAACCAGCCTCCGAGCATCATGAGCTATTCGCAGACCTGGCAGGCCCCCAGGTTATGGGAAGCCTGATCAACTGGACGGCAACTGCCAGCGATCCGGAGAATGACACCATATCTTACCGCTTCCTGGTCAACGATACCCCTGTCACCGACTGGCAGGCAGAGAATCGGTTCGCCTGGACGGCCACCGAAGCCGGAACGGCTCGGGTCACAGTGCAGGCCAAAGACGGCCAGCACGATGAGCCTGCGGCGGAAACCGGAAGCATAAGCAACGAATTTGCCATAACCGCACCTCTGCCAGAATCACCGGAGGCAGAAGTTGTGGCTGAAGAAGAGACTGCAGAGGTGGTTGAGGCCCCCGCGGTCGAACAGGTCGCTGCTGAGCCGAATGAAGCACCCAGCATCACTGAGCTTTCGGCAGATCTGGGAAGCCCCCAGGTCCTGGGAAGCATAATCACCTGGACTGCAGTTGCCAGCGATCCGGAAAATGATCCCGTATCTTACCGTTTCCTGGCCAACGATACTGCACTCACCGACTGGCAGACGGAGAACAAGTTCGCCTGGACAGCATCCGAGGCAGGCCCCTTCCTGATCACAGTCGAGGTCAGGGACGATAAGCATGAGGGGCCAGTGGGCGAGAGCGGAAACAGAAGCTCCGAGTTCGTCATAGTGCCTCTCGAGGAGGAAGCTCCCTTTGCAGAAGCACCAGCGGAGGAGATAGCTCAGGAAAACGTCACTGAACAGATCAATGTGACAGCTTCCGCCAATGTCACCGCGGAGGAGAATGTCACAGCCATTGGCAATGTGACAGCTTCTGCCAATGTAACCGCAGAGGCCGAGAATGTGACGGAAGTGGTGGAGATCCCAGAGGAGACACTGGTTCCTCCAGTGACTGAGAACATCACCACTCCAGTAGCACCGGAGAACATAACCGAGAACCTGACCGAAGAGGTATCTGAAGAGGATATAGAGGTCGTAGCTCCGATGGTGGAGAACCAGACTCCTGTACTGAACTCTCTGATTCCGGATGTCATCAGCCCCCAGAGGCCAGGGGTCACAGTTACCTGGACCGCCAATGCCACTGACGTGGATCTGGATCCGTTGCTCTTCCGGTTCTTCCTCAATGGACCGGCAACAAACGGAGCCTGGGAGCCAAAGACGGAATGGATTTCAGATACTACCTGGGCCTGGGTGACCTCCTCAATAGATCGGGGAGAGAATCAGGTGAAAGTTCAGGTCAGAGATGGAAAGCACTCTGGCCAAGATGGCTTTGACGGAGAGTACTCCGGCTACTTCACCCTTGCCGAGCCCAAGTTGAACCTCTCGGGCCTGGTATACCAGGACAAGAACGGAAACGGTGTGGCTGACAGCGGCGAGGCCCTATCCGGCTGGACCGTTCAGATCACCAAACCGGACCAAAGCCAGGTTAGCGTCTTAACCCGAGAGGATGGGTCCTACAGCTTCCAGGATCTTGAGGCCGGAAGCTACACCGTTAGCGAGACCCTGCCCACCGGCTGGGTAGCTATAACCCCCGAAGGCGGATCTGTTAGCGTAGAGCTCTCAGAGGCTGATGTTCCGGACCTGAACTTCGCAAATGAGCTTGTCTCTTACAGCATATCCGGCAAGAAGTTCAATGACCTGAACGGCAACGGTGCCTTCGACGGCGAGCCGGGAATGGAGGGCTGGACAATTGAGCTCTCCATAGGCGGCAGTGTGACCAGCACCATCACCACGGAAAAGGATGGCTCCTATAAATTCGCGGAGCTATCTCCGGGAAGCTACACCGTATCCGAGGTCGAGCAGGCTGGCTGGACCAGGACCGCACCTCCTGAAGGCTCCTACACCGTGGAGCTGGAGGACGGGGATGTAATAGACATAAACTTCGGCAACCACGGCTCATTTGCCATATCGGGAACCAGCTTCCTGGACAGCAACGGCAACGGCGTCAGGGACGAGGGCGAGACCGGCCAGGCAGGAGTGGCCATTCAGCTATCACGCGACGGTAGCGTCATCAATGCCACCACCACCCTTGAAGACGGCTCTTACGCCTTCCGCAATCTGGCTCCTGGAACCTACAGCATAAGCCAGGTTGCCCAGGAGGGAATCGCTCAGATAGCGCCTGAAGGCCCCTGGGCGGTGGAACTCAAAGATGCCGATGTTCTCGGCAAGGACTTTGCCAACAGCGGCGGCCTATCCATATCCGGCCAGAAGTATTATGACATCAACGGCAACGGCCTGCAGGATGAGGATGAGCCCGGCATTCCCGGTGGGGCAGTGAGCCTGGTCGAAAGCGGCAAGGTTGTAGCCAATACCACCACCGATGAGAACGGATTGTACAGCTTCGAGAACGTCCTGCCCGGGACCTACACCATAAACGATCCCGTGCCGGCAGGACTGGTCCTGACTACCTCGTCCACCATTACCGTGACCGTCAAGACCGTTGTGGTCACCAATGCGAACTTCGGGTTATGCGGGGCCAACGTCATCTCGGGAGTGAAATACGAGGATCTGAATGGCGACGGCATCAAGAACACCGGTGAGAAGGGGCTGCCCGGCTGGGAGATGGTCCTGACCGGAAGCACCTGGTATGGCAAGCCGCTTCCCGCTCTTACCGCCACCACGGACAATAACGGCAACTACAAGTTCGAGAGGCTGCTTCCGGGCAGCTACAAGGTTAGCGAGACCTCGAGGACTGGCTGGACCCAGACCGCTCCGGCGGCGGGAAGCCACAGCATAGTCTTCGATGTAAGAGTACCTCCCAGGGAGGCTAAGAACAACGACTTCGGGAATAGACTGGGTGCCCAATCCATCTCCGGAGTGAAGTACAGCGACACCAACGGCAACGGGGCCAGGGATCCAGGCGAGCCTGGAATGGGCGGCTGGAAGATCAACCTGGAGCCGGCCGCTGGAGGAGTTATAGCGGTTGCCACCACCGAGGCTGACGGATCTTACAGCTTCACGGATGTCGCTACTGGAACCTATACCATCCGGGAGATTCAGCAGCCTGGATGGGAGCAGAAGGCACCGGCGAGTGGCTCATTTACCGTCACCCTGGATGCATCCACTCCCAGCGTGGCTGGAAAGGACTTCGGCAACTGGAATCCGTTGCCTGCCAATCCCACATTGATCCCGGACAAGAGCAGCCCCCAGAGGTCTGGTACCCCGATCATCTGGACGGCCAGGGCAGACGACCTCGATCCTCTCCAGTACAGATTCCTGGTGAGGGGACCGGGAGTCAACCTGGACACCGGCTACAGCAGCAGAAGTGTCTGGACCTGGAACACCCTCGGCTATCCTGCCGGCAAGTATGAGGTTGAGGTCTGGATCAGGGATGGAGAGCATTCCGGTCCTGGCGGCTATGACGTTATGAAGACCGTCACCTTTAGCCTGACCGGCGCCAATCTGCCGCCTAGAGTGCAGGTCCTGTACACTGACCGGCCCGAGCCGCAGTATGCAGGAAGCTGGATCAAATGGACGGCCATTGCCGCAGATCCGGACGGAGACCCCCTGCAGTATAGGTTCTTCCTGCGCGGTCCCGCCACCCGCGGATTCTGGGTGGACATGACCGGCTGGGGAAAGAATAACCAGTGGATCTGGAGGACCACGCCTGCTGACGTCGGCTACAGCGAGGTTCTGGTAGCAGTCAGGGACGGCAAGCACTCCGGACCTGCCTACTCGGATGACTATCAGGTGGGCAGCTTCTTCATCATGAATCTGAACCTGCCTCCTGTAATCACCAGCCTGGGCACAAATCTGCCCAGCGCACAGCCAGTGGGCGCTACCATCAGATGGGCGGCCACCGCCAGCGACCCGGAGGGCAATCCGCTCTTCTTCAGGTACTGGATGAGAGGCCCCTCAACTGGCGGCTTCTGGCGAGTGGTGCGTGACTGGTCCACCGATCCGACCTGGACCTGGCCGACAACGCCTGCTGATGCGGGCACCAGTGAGATCAAGCTGCAGGTGAGGGATGGCCTCCATGCCAGCCCGGCCGGATGGGACGATGATGCTGGAGCGCTGTTCACAGTGCTGCGGCAGAATCTGCCCCCCAATCTGATCTCTCTTGGATCAGACAAGCCCAGCTCTGTGAAGGCGGGAATCCCCGTGACCTGGACGGCAATTGCATCGGATCCGGATATGGAGCCGCTGCTTTACCGGTTCTGGCTGAAGGGTCCCTCTACAGCAAACAGCTGGAAGATAGTGCAGGACTGGTCTTACCGGAATCAGTGGACCTGGGCCAGCCTGCCGTCCGATGGCGGAGCTTATACCGTCTATGTCTATGTCAGAGATGGCCGGCATAACCCTGAGACCGGATATGATAGCGCAGTGGGGGCACCCTTCATCCTGGCCCCCAACCAGCAGCCGGTGCTGACCGCACTGAAGGCCGACCGAACCAGCCCCCAGGGCGCTGGCACTCCTATCAAGTGGACGGCTACGGCGATCGACGCGGATAAAGATCCGGTATACTACCGCTTCTGGCTGAAAGGCCCCTCCACCGACAATGTCTGGCAGATAGCCCAGGACTGGTCCCTGGCCAACCAGTGGACCTGGACCAGCATGCCCAACGACGGCGGAGTTTACACGGTCTACGTCTATGCCAGAGACGGCTGGCATTACCCTGACACCGGGTACGATAGCGCATTGGGCTCATCCTTCCAGCTGATATCCAATCAGCCGCCGGTTCTGACTGCACTGAAGGCCGACCGCCCCAGCCCGCAAGGGGCCGGGACGGCGGTAAGGTGGACCGCCACTGCACTTGATGCGGAAAAGGATCCCCTGCAGTATCAGTTCTGGCTGAAGGGCCCCTCCACCGGCAATGTCTGGAGGGTAGTGCAGAGCTGGTCTGTCAAGAATCAGTGGACCTGGGCCAGTGCTCCCACTGATGCTGGCATCTACAAGGTCTATGCATATGTCAGAGACGGAAAGCACGCCCCTGCCAATGCCTACGATAGCGCATTGGGCCAGGGATATGAGCTGCGGGATTTGGTGATGGTGGCTAGGCCTGCGGTCAACATCGGAAGGACACCATAAATCAGTCCCGTCTGCCTGGATGGGCAAGGCAAGATGCCCATCCCTTTTTTTGATTTTCACAATTCAGATAGATTTAAATCTCTCTTATGTCAGCAAGAACGACTCATGATAAAATATCTGATAGGAGCTGCCATGCTCCTCATGCTGGCCGGGACCGCTATCGGAACGACGTGGCTTTATGATGATCCTCTGTCCTTTCCGATCTCGCCCTATCATTCCGCCAATTCGGGCTTCAATCTCACTGACACTGCCCTCTCCAAGATCGCTGGATTTCAGTATTTCTCCACTCTGGGCGAGGATTTCCATCTGCGTGCCATTCCAGTCAATTACACCAATGCCTCCAACACCGTAAAGATCGGCAGCATTGGCCAGGGGACCTCTTCTTTCATGGCCTCTCCGACCTACGACGGCCATGCTGAGAACAATCTGCTGTATGCAATAGATAAATCCTCTTTCCGGGTGGGCGGCAAGAGCTCCTGGACTAATTTGAGCATTTGAGGGCCTCCCGAGCGGATCGAATCCTAAATGGGCCAGGCGGGCCAGGAAGTTGACCCCTGGACCATATCTTTTTTTTGTGCTAAATAATCCCTGATGCTCTCAGTCAGGAGCCATCCTCAACGGACTCCCGGATGGCAACTGCTCCCACGGTTACCGCCAGGGCGATCAGAGTGAAGGCATATAGAGCGCCATCTATCCCCTGCATGTCCGCCGCCAGTCCGGCAACTATCGGCCCCACCACCACTCCGGACATGCGAGCGGTATTGAAGATGCCGTAAATCTCCCCCCGGCGAGAGGCGCTGGTGGTGTCGGCCACCAGGGCGGCAGCCGCCGGGCCGCATATGCCCAGGCCCAACCCCAGGCCGGCAAAAAGAACCAGGACCTGGATCAGGTTTGCCACTATGAAAAGGCCCGCAAAGGAGATCAGGCCGGCCAGGCTGCCCAGGAAGATCAGCCACCTTCTCCTCCCCCGGTCTGCCAGTCGGCCGAAGTAGATGTTGGAGAGGGCAGTTATTCCTCCATAGACCAGATAGATGAGCCCAATATCGGTGGTGGAGAAGCCAAGAGTGCTGGCGTAGGAAGGGAGAAGGGTGATGTTGAAGCCGCCCACCACCCCTGACCAGAGGATGACCGCGCAGCAGGCGAGAAATGTGATCAGATATCCTGGGGCGATGAGCGGCTCGTCTATTCTCGGCCTCTGCTCATTCTCATTGAGGACATATCTCTTTGATTCCGGAACCTTGAAGGTGACGATAGCGATAGATGCTATCGCCAGCAGGGTCCAAAAATAGAAGGGTGCCTCAAGCCCCATCTGGTCATAGAGCGCTCCTCCAATAAACGGTCCAAGAGCCAGGGCGGAGAAGAAGGAGGCATTATAAAAGCCCATAGCAGCTCCTCTGCTATGCGTCTTTGATTGGTCGATGATCAGCGCCATGGCGGTGGGCCAGACAAAAGCGGCGCCCACTCCTCCCAGGGCTCTTATCAATAGCAGAGTATAGGCGTCCTGGGCATAGATGTACATCGGCGGCAGAAAGGCGAATGTCACCAGACCGAGGAGCATTAGCTTCTTTCTGCCCACCCTATCGGAGAGGCGGCCTATGGGCACCTGGACTACCAGCTGCGACGCTCCGTAGATGGATATGATGAACCCAAGCAGGGTGTAAGACGCCCCCAGGTCCATAACGTAGCTGGGAAAGAATGGTGCGACTAAAGTGAACCCCAAAACGGCGACGAATACCGCCAGATATAGGGGCCAGAGCGCGCTGGAAACCTTGGTTATTTGCATCCTGTCCTAGAACTTCAGCTCCATGCCCAGGATGGTCTGAGTATTTGTCACTCCATTTATCTCCCTTACATTCATCACTGCCCGGTTGAGGTCCGAGATGCCCTCCACGTCCGCTATAGCGATGAAATCCCTCTCGCCGTAGACGGGAACGACCTCACAGATCCCTTTGATCTTCTCCAGGCGATCGTGGACTGCTTTCTCTGTCCCTGGCTCGACATTGATCATTATGAAACCCTTCATAGCCTCTCACCTCCCTGTCCTGTGGATGATTTGGAGAGCTTTTTTCCTTATGGCTTAATTCCCTCTGCCTGGATATCTGCATTGCTATCCGGCTCTTCTCCGGCCTTATCACCGCTCTGGCCGTCTCTTTCCTGGATCCTGTTCTGCACCAGTTCTATCTCCTCCTCCAGGCGGGGCAAAGAGAGCTTCTCCCGGGCAAGGTAAAGGCAGTTGAGGGCCTCCTCCAGCCGCCCCATAGCGGTGAGGACAACGGCTGTGGACTCCTGGTCTATGGCATCTCCTCCCCTCTCCAGGATGGTATCGTAGACCTCCAGGGCCTCAGGTAGCCTCTTTTGGTTCCGGAGCAGAAATGCACGGTTTCGCAGGGCATCAAGGTTATTCGGATCAAGGGCAATAGATCGGTCGTAGCTCTCCAGAGCCTCATCGATCCGGCCCAGGCCGTAAAGGGCTACGCCCAGGTTGTTCCAGGCCTCTGGTATATCCGGATTGGATGAGATGACAATCTGGAAGTACTCTAGAGCCTTCTCAAAGTCCCTTTTCCGGACACAGTCCATTCCTTTGTGAAGCTGAATCTTTTCTTTGCTGTTCATGGCCCATCACATATAGCCCTGAATGGGGGCGGATTCTCCGGATTTTTCCGGGTTAACCTTCTCGCCAGCCACTGCTCCTGGCCTCTTGATTTCTCCAAATTTCTTCTCATAGTCCTTGATATGCTCTCCCAGCCATCTGGCCAGTTCCTTGGCCGCCAGCGGGGATAAGATGACCTCCATATCGATCTTTCTCTCCATGACGGTGATATTCTTTCCCCCCTCTTTCTGGGGCTTGGGAGAATCATTGTAAAAGGCAATTCTGAAGTCATAGGGGCTGTGGCCGCCTATTGCCCCGATAGCATAGACCTGCTTGAACTCGGAGCTGCGCGTGGTCTCAATAGATACTTCCATAATTCAGATGACGGGCTCAAGATTAAAAAAGATGATGATATCATCGAAATGTATTTAGACGACCTGGCTTCTTGTTTTGCCGATAATATGATTGGGCTCTTAGGGTTAGAAGACGGTACAAGGGTGATAGGTACCGGTTTTGGTTCGCCCGGCGTCGTCGCGGGCGAACTGGTCTTCACAACCATCATGTCCGGTTATGAGGAGGCACTGACCGATCCCTCGTATAATGGAGAGATGCTGATGTTCACTTATCCTCTCCAGGGAAATTACGGGGTGAGCGGGGACGATTTTCAGTCGGACAGGATGTGGCCAAGAGCCATGATCTGCAGGGAGCACTGGGACCGTCCGACTCATCATCGCCTGAATAGGACTCTTGATCAGTTCTTATTGGATGAGGGCCGGCCCGGACTGTGCGAAGTGGACACCAGGATGCTCACTATAAAGGTAAGAGAGCAGGGGGTGCTGAGGGCGGCGGTGGCCGTGGGCGAAAAAGAGGAGATATCGGATCTGGATGTGGTGGGTCTGGCCCGATCCCAGCCAGACATATCCAGCCAGGACCTCCTGAAGGAAGTCACCTGCAAAAAGCCCTACCGGATTGAAGGCCGGGGCAAGAGGATCGCGGTGATCGATCTTGGGATCAAGAAAAGGATACTGAGGAGCCTGTCCGATAGGGGATTTGAGTTGATGGTGCTTCCGGCTCACAGCACGATCCAGGATATAGAAGCGGCTAACCCCGATGCCCTGTTTCTGTCCAATGGCCCCGGGGACCCGCAGAAGGCACAGAAGGCCATCCAGGCCGTGCGCCATTTCTCCGGAGAGATGCCCATATTCGGCATATGCCTGGGCCATCAGGCCATTACCCTGGCCCTGGGGGCGGAGACCTTCAAGCTCAAGTTCGGCCATCATGGAGGCAATCAGCCGGTCAAGGACCTGGAGAAGGGAATAGTCTACATCACCTCTCAGAACCACAACTTCGCTGTGGTTCCGTCATCCCTGGAGGGGACGGGCCTGGAGGTCACTCAGCTCAACGCCAGCGACGGCACGGTGGAGGGGATCCAGAGTAAGAGCCTGGATGTCATCGCGGTGCAGTATCACCCTGAGGCCTATCCTGGGCCACATTGCACCACCGATCACTTCTTCAGCTCTGTAGTGCGGGTCATGGATGACCGGAATGGCAAGCATGGCAAGAATAGCAAGCATGACAAGCATGGCAAAAATGACCGGGCTGTGCCGGGGAGGGGATAGAGTATGCCCAAAAGAGCGGATATACATAAGGTTCTTCTCATAGGCTCGGGACCCATTCAGATCGGCCAGGCGGCGGAGTTTGATTTTTCCGGGTCTCAGGCCTGCAAGTCCCTGCGCGAGGAGGGAATTGAGGTGGTCCTGGTCAACTCCAATCCGGCCACCATCATGACCGATCCGGATACTGCGGACAAGGTCTATATCGAGCCCCTGGAGCCGGATATCGTCGCCAAGATCATCGAGCGGGAGAGGCCGGATGGAATCATCGCCGGCATCGGCGGCCAGACCGGGCTGAACATCACCTCCGAGCTGGCGGAGAAGGGAATTCTAGAGAAGTTCAATGTGGAGGTGCTGGGCACCTCAGTCAAATCCATTCAGGAGGCGGAGGACCGGGACCTGTTCAAGCAGGCCATGCAGAGGGTGGGCGAGCCGGTGCCTGAGAGCCGGGCGGTCAACACTCTGGATGAGGCTTTGGAGGTTATGGAGGAGCTTGGTCTGCCCCTGGTGGTCAGGCCCGCTTATACCTTGGGCGGCTCGGGTGGGGGGATAGCCAAGACCCGGGAGGAGCTCATTCAGATCTGCGACCTGGGGCTGAAGAGGTCCAGGATCAGCCAGGTACTCCTCGAAGAAAGCGTGGGGGGCTGGACGGAGCTGGAGTATGAGGTGATGAGGGACAGCAATGACACCTGCATCACCATCTGCAATATGGAGAACATGGACCCCATGGGGATTCATACTGGCGAGTCGATAGTGGTGACCCCCATCCAGACCCTCACCGACCATGAGATCCAGATGCTCAGGAGCGCGGCCATCAATATCATTCGCGCTCTGAAGATCGAGGGGGGCTGCAACATCCAGTTCGCGGCAAAGGACGGCGAGTACCGGGTGATTGAGGTCAACCCCCGTGTCTCCCGCTCCAGCGCCCTGGCCTCCAAAGCCACCGGCTATCCGATAGCCAGGGTCACTGCCAAGATCGCCATCGGCATGACCCTGGATGAGATCAGAAACGATGTCACCCGGGAGACGCCGGCATCATTCGAGCCGATGGTGGATTATGTGGTGACCAAGATCCCCCGCTGGCCTTTTGACAAGTTCGTCCGGGCGGACAAGACTCTGACCACCGCCATGAAGTCCACCGGCGAGGTGATGGCCATCGGCAGGAGCTACGAGGAGTCGCTCTTGAAGGCCGTCCGGTCTTTGGATATCGACAAGGATTTCGGATACAAGGGAAAGTATTCCCCCTGGACGGACGAGGAGCTGCGGGATCTGCTGGTAAATCCCACAGACGACCGACTGTTTGCCATCTATGAGGCTCTGAAGAGGGGAACCAGTCCCGAGGAGATCGCGGATATCACCGGCATTGGGCCCTATTTCCTCTACCGGATTGAGAATATCGTTCGGATGGAGGAGGAGATAAGGCGGGCTAAGGGTCCAGGTCTGGGTAAGGATCTGGGTCCGAATCAGGCTCAGGATCTGGGTTCTATTATGGATCCGGATATCCTGCGCCGGGCGAAGAGGACGGGCTTTACCGATGAGCAGATCGGGGCATTGGTGGGGCGGAGCCGGGAGGAGATAGCCGATCTGCGCCGATCCCTGGGGATAATTCCCACCTTCAAGATGGTGGATACCTGCGCTGCGGAGTTCCAGGCCACCACCCCCTATTACTACTCATCCTATGATACGGAGTGCGAGCTGGTGCCATCCGGCCGAAAGAAGGTTCTGATCCTGGGCTCGGGTCCCATCCGGATCGGCCAGGGGATAGAGTTCGACTACTGCACCGTTCATGCGGTGATGGCCCTGCGGGAGCAGGGAATCGAAGCCCATATCGTCAATAACAATCCGGAGACCGTCTCCACCGATTATGATACCTCGGACAAGCTCTTCTTCGAGCCGGTCACCCTGGAGGATGTGATGAACATCATCGAGAAGGAGGAGCCTTACGGCCTGATGGTCCAGTTCGGCGGCCAGACGGCCATAAACCTGGCCCTCCCTCTGGAAAAGGAGATCGCCCGCCTGGGGCTGAAGACGCAGGATTCTGGGCACCTCGCCCGACAGCATCGACCTGGCTGAGGACCGGGAGAGGTTCAATGATCTCATGACCAGGCTGAACATCCCCCAGCCTGATGCAGGCATTGCCTTCTCACCGGCGGAGGCGCGGGAGGTGGCGTCCAGGATTGGCTATCCAGTCCTGGTCCGGCCCAGCTACGTTCTTGGGGGCAGGGCGATGGAGATCGTATATGACGAGAAGGGCCTGGACGTGTACATGCAGGAGGCGGTGCGGGTCTCGCGGGAGCATCCGGTTCTGATCGACGACTTCCTGCAGGATGCGGTGGAGATAGATGTGGATGCCGTCTGCGACGGGACGGATGTTCTGATCGGGGCGATCATGGAGCATATCGAGGAGGCGGGCATTCATTCGGGCGACAGCGCCTGCATGATACCGCCCCAGACATTGCCCGGCGTCGTCTTAGAGGTGGTGCGGGACTACGTGCGCAAGATCGCTCTGGGTCTTGGTGTGATCGGAATCGTGAACCTGCAGATGGCCTACAAGGACGGCACGGTTTATGTGCTGGAGGCCAACCCCCGCTCCAGCCGGACCATACCTTTCGTCTCCAAGGCCACCGGCCTGCCCCTGGCCAAGATCGCCGCCAATGTGATGATCGGCAAATCATTGGCCGAGCAGGGGTACACCAGGGAGCCCAAGGTGCCCTATGTGGCAGTCAAAGAGGTTCTGCTGCCATTCGATAAGCTGCCCGGGGCGGATGCCCTCCTGGGCCCGGAGATGAGGTCCACGGGAGAGGTGATGGGCATAGACTACCAGCTGGGGCTGGCCTTCTTCAAGGCGGAGCTGTCCGCCTACAATCCCCTGCCCCTGGGGGGAGTGGTCTTCATATCGGTCAAAGACGAGGACAAGGCGGCGGCGGCGGTGGCGGCGAGAAAGCTCACTGACGCCGGCCTGGAGATAATCGCCACGGACAATACCGCCGAGTATCTCTCAAAATCGGGAATAAAGGTGGAGAGAGTGCAGAAGATCTATAACGGCAGCCCCAATGTGCTGGACTACATGAAACGGGGGGAGGTGAAGCTGATCATAAACACCCCCACCACCAAGCAGTCGGTCAAAGACGGCTATCAGATCCGGCGGAGCGCAGTGGACTATCATGTGCCCTATATCACCACCATCCAGGCGGCGCAGGCGGCGGCTGATGCCATTCTCCTCGCCGGGAAGGATCAGGTCACCATCAAGGCCCTGGACGAGTATCACCGGGAGGTCTATTACACCTGAAACATGCGGGTAGGGCGGAGTTGGGAGGGATGGCGGGCAGTATGCATTCTCGCCCCGGCGGGATTATTCCCCTGCGCGCCCCCTTTCTGCCTGACCGAAGCCTTTATCTGCGAGGAGAGGATAGGAAACCTGCTTGCGGGCCCGTGGTCTAGCTGGTTATGACGTCGCCTTGACATGGCGGAGGTCATGCGTTCGAATCGCGTCGGGCCCACTTCCAGCCCAAGTAGCTCAGTTGGGAGAGCGTCAGACTGAAGATCTGAATGTCCCCGGTTCGAGTCCGGGTTTGGGCATCGTTTTTAGTATGTAATTGAAATTATACATCTTAAAGGGCTCTGTCTCCCGGATCATAACCAGGCTGCAAGATATTGGCCTGGTGGAGCAGCCATGCTGGAGTACGGCCTTAAGGACGTGACCAAGGACATCGATCTGGTCTGCAGGGATGCTGAAGCAAGGCCAGGCTCCTTGAAGCTGCCAAGAGCTCTGGTTTCGAGGCGTTTGCAACTGGAGAAGAGGTATGTAGTCTGGGCTTGGACAGGGTTGCAATCAAGGGAAGTCACACCCTCGACATCTTTGCCGGCCGGATTTCCTACGATTATAAGCTGATGCATGCGGATGCTCAGGAATTGCTGCAGGAAAAATGGTGCCCGTGATCGATAGGTCCAAAATTTGGCCCTTGTGCTCTCATCACATCCGTCTGCGGCACGATCAGGCAGAATCCTCAATCGCTTCCAGCACCTTCTTCGCCGCCGAGCACCTCTCCGCCCGGGAGGTATCTGCTGCCATCTGCTCCAGGTCCACCACACTGATCTGGCCCATCTGGAACCGGGTAACCAGGATGCCGGTCATGATGGCGTCATTCTTCTTCCTTTTCTTAGCCAATTTTCCCTATCTCCCTCTCGGCCTGCTCAGGATATCTTGAAGGCCAGGCCCTCTCTCTGTCGCACCTGGTGAAGTAATAGCTTTCGCCAGAGCTCAGAATTCAACCGCAAACTACAAATATCTATAACGATTATATAGATAGTTTGCCGCTTCATACAAAGGGTGGCGGGTGTGTCGTGGGCTTAACGTATTCCGATAATGCTCTGTTTGGCAAGGATGATTCAAGCGCTGTCCCCTCCGGGGGGCAGTTTGCGGTCGCATACAGATCGGATCGCTTTCCTTGTTCCAGGAGATGCGTGTCGTCGTGGCACTGCATTCGGCTACGGGCCTGTGAGACTGAAAGTTCGGCTGCAAAAAAAGTTGCGCACTGTAACTGGTGCAGTAATCTGCCGAAAGGATCTCATGCTAATACACGACCGGGACATGTTGCGGCACAAAGCCAAAGGCGAGAGGCGAGCATTAGGCCCAGTGAGTTTGGGTTCCTGCAATTGGGACGCTGTGGCAAAATTCCAGTGCTAACGTCGCCTTGAGCCGGGCTTAACCAAAGTCGAGCTTCGGGCAGGGTCAGGCCATCACTTCGGTGATCGGCTCCTCCTACAAGGGCGCGGTGGATTTCGGCGCTGGCCCGCCTGGGACTTGATATCTCATTCTCTTGATGATTTCTTTGGGGTGGAAATGATCTTTTCAGCCTGAAGCGAAATGCTTTTATATCGGCAATTGACGTATAGTATATTGGCGAAAGTCGATGGCCATTTTTCCCTCCTACATCCAATTGACTTTTGCCTCCCTCCTTCTTATCCATATTTCAGGAGTTATGGGGCATAATGGCTGGCCAGGTCTAAAGCTCCATTTATGGTATCTGGGTTCAAAATCGATTTTGTAAAAGGGAATGGGATTACAACGATCTTTCCTCTCATCAATAAATATCAGGCTCATTATCTACATATTTAGATAGCGCGTGCTGCGAGAGCCTCATAAGTCCTCTGGTGATCTCTCTCTCACCGCTTGGTTCCTCCCGGTCGTAAGGGATGTCCTGGGTTATGATCCGGCGCTCTGGAACCTCGCCCATAGATATTACCTGGTAATTCTTGCTATTTAGATCTTGATAGCCAGGGCCGCGGCTTTCAATAGCCCTGGCTTTCTGCTTGGCGGTCTATTCATTGGCTGATATTTATCCTCCAATTGCCGTCTGCGCTGATATCCAGGCAGTATATTCCCCTATCTTCTATGCCTGTTGCTTTTGATCCATCGAATGAGCCAATTTCATTTACCAGGAGATCAACCATCTCCCCATTGCTATCCAGCAGCCATATAGCAAAATTTCTCTCCCCATCATGCTCCATTTCGAACCGTGCCAGTCCCGGGCCTAACTCGAATAATGGGGGGACTTGTTGTCCTGTTCCGCTAAATGAGACTGGAGCGCTTTGGGCAGTCTCGGGTCTTGGTTGGCTTATATCCACCATCCATGGACCATCAGCATCTATATCCAAAACATAGTCATCCGATTGGGATATCCCTACGGCCTTGGCGCCATCAAAATCCCCTACCTCATTGGCCAGCAGATCGACTTTATTACCACTGCTATCCAGCAGCCAGACGGCGAAGTTGCTCGAACCAGAATGCTTCATGGAGAATATCGACAGGCCTTCATCCAGGAAAAACTCCTGTGATGCTTCCTGGCCATCTCCTGAAATGCTGATATTCTCAGGTTCGGCCATTGTTTCCGCATATGCGATGCATGGCCCTATCAGGAACAAAAATAACGCTAAGATTGTAATCGATCTCATTCGATCCCTCTATGCTCAGTCTCTATCAGGATGATCTATTAAAAAACTTTTGGGTTTGCATACGGCTCTCCCGTGTCCGCGGACGGCTCGCAGACTCGTGTGCGCCGGAGATTGCCATTAGACTCCTCAGAGGGCGTAGATTGCTGTTGGGACATCTGTCTCTAGCGCACCGCGCCTTATTCCAAGAGCCTTCTGAATTCCTCTTCTGTTATTTCAAGCTGTTTTAAAATTTCGTACAGAAGCCAGCCTCCAATCTCGCTATTGCCATGTATGGGAATGGTTGTGGCTCGGCCATCGGGATGTTTCCATCTGGCATGGCTGCCCTTTTGCCTTACCACTCGAAATCCAAGTTTTCTGGCTGCTTTTTGCAGGTCTTTAGCTTTGGCAGGCATGAGTAGCCAACGCATCAATATCTGCGGGAAGCATGCGCCCTTCTTCTTTGTACTCATCCCGTATCATCTCGAAGACGTTCGTCAGCTCCATCTGAGCCTCCTGGGGGGTCTGGCCCCAGGCATGGCAGCCAGGAATTGCAGGTACATAGGCCACGAATGTACCATTGTCTTCGGGGCGAAGGATTACAGTGTAGTCATAAAGGCGTTTCATTGGTCTTCAATTTCTGCTTTTTCAGATATAAATCTACTCTAAAGAGCCTTGTGCCTGCCAGTCTTCACCATCACCCGCGGGCCAAATATCTTTCTGGCCTCAGCATAGATCTTCGAGGCATGCAGAGCATCACCAAAGCCAGCCGCTATGCTTCCACCAGCCTGCCTTCTCGGCGCAGCTCGCCAGTCGCTTTCATCACCAGATCAAAATCAAGCTCAAGATCCCTTGCCGCCTCGTCCGGATACTCTTCCCCTCTGGCCTTGTAGTACCCCAAGATCTCTTTCTTGGCCGTCTGGAAATCGACTTCTCTGCATTTGATGACCTTGATTTCATACAGTCTGTGCCTGATGGCGTCTCTGACAAAATCGGACTCGTCAAGGTACAATCCCGCCTCGGTCAGCTCCCGGATCTGCGCTGCCTGTTCAGGCGCAATCTTTGCACCTATTGATACTGATACCGGTGGAGGCATTCCTTTCTTCGAAGCGCTCATATGTTTACTAAGGTGAACTTTGGTTAAAATGGATATCGTTCGGATCTTATACGAAGCTCAGAATCCAACCGCAAACTACAAATATCTATAACGATTATATAGATAGTTTGCCGCTTCATGCAAAGGGTGGCGGGTGTGTCGTGGGCTTAACGTATTCCGATAATGCTCTGTTTGGCAAGGATGATTCAAGCGCTGTCCCCTCTGGGGGTGCAGTTTGCGGTCGCATACAGATCGGATCGCTTTCCTTGTTCCAGGAGATGCGTGTCGTCGTGGCACTGCATTCGGCTACGAGCCTGTGAGACTGAAAGTTCGGCTGCAAAAAAGTTGCGCACTGTAACTGGTGCAGTAATCTGCCGAAAGGATCTCATGCTAATACACGACCGGGACATGTTGCGGCAAAAAGCCAAAGGCGAGAGGCGAGCATTAGGCCCAGTGAGTTTGGGTTCCTGCAATTGGGACGCTGTGGCAAAATTCCAGTGCTAAGCGAGCCTCGAGCCGGGCTTAACCAAAGTCGAGCTTCGGGCAGGGTCAGGCCATCACTTCGGTGATCGGCTCCTCCTTACAAGGGCGCGGTGGATTTCGGCGCTGGCCTGCCTGGGACTTGATATTAGCCTTTATACCCCAGCTCCCTGGCCCTGGCCAAAGCATGCTTTGAATCGACCTTACTACCTGCTCTTTTGAGAATAATTCCTTTGTATTTCCAGGCACGTGGGCTTTCCGGATTAATTTCAATGGCATGATTTATCGCTTCGATCGCCTCCCCAAACCGGCCCATTTTAGATAGTGTTATGCCCTTATTGACCCAGGCACATAAAAATTTTGGATCGATTCCTATGGCTTTATCAAAAGCTTGGATAGCCTCAAAATGCTTTTCGCTATTGGATAGTTCCGCTCCTTTGCAGTTCAGCTCTCTTTTAGCCAGGTCTAAGGTTTCGTCTGCTTCTTTGATTTGACCGAGCGACCTGTGAGTTATGCTTTTGTTATACAAGGCATCTATATTTTTCGAATCATTTTTAATGGCTTTATCATAGGCCCAAATAGCCTCTTGGTATTTGCCCTGATTACAGAGAGCCAAGCCTTTATTGTACCAGGCCTTCGCAAGCTTTGGTTTTATTTCCAGGGCGGTGTCATAGGCTAGGATAGATTTATCATATTTATGCTGATCATAAAGGGCCATTCCTTTGTTGTTCCAGGCATCTGTATATTTTGGATTCAACTCAACAGACTTATCAAAAGCCATGATGGCTTCATCGTGCTTATTCTGCAATTTTAGAGCGTTGCCTTTATTATTCCAGGCCACGGCAGAGCTGGGATTCAGCTTGATAGCCTTATCAAAAGCTTCTATGGCATCTTCATATCTGCCTTTACCACAAAGAACAAGGCCGTAACTCATGCAATCTTTTTCTGTCATCAATCCGGTGAGTACATCCGCGGGATAAGCTCTTATTCCATTAATTGTCCTCTGGTGATTGTACTCAGTTAATTCTTTGGATTTGTCTTCAGCACCGAAACTATTGAAAAAAGATAAGATACCTACTAAAATTAAAACACCTGCTATGACCCAGTCCCATCCATCTTTGATTATAAAAAACAGAATGATGCTCGCCACCAAAGAAAATAGAAAAAACTTAGACCCACCATCGGCCCTTCTCCTTTGTATATCAATAGCACAGTCGATGTGATCACATGATTCATAGGGCTCGGGTGATGTTTCCCATTCCATCCCGCATTTTGTGATATATTTGCTAGGCCCATTCTCCCCACCGCCTTCTCCACGAGCGGTTTCGTATACCCTGACCTTGCCATCCATTGTACGTAATGCAACTACCATAGACATTCCGGCAGATATGCTTAATAGCTGAATATATTTAATGTATTGGTCAAGTTCAGCAGATCACAAAACAAATTCTTTTTATCTAATATAAGGCGTGGGCAAAAGCCTGCACCACCTGCCTGCCAATAGTTCTCTCTCCCATCTCTTGGCCTGCAGATAGATGGCGTCCAATCCCAGCCGGTCCTCTTTAATGATGCTGTCAACCCCGCCATCGCCGCTTCCGCCCACTGACTCTCCGGCATCCTGGCGAGAGCCGCCATAGCCCATGGCTACCAATAGCTCCTCCACCAGATGCTCAAAGAGGAGTGATATTTTAATGCAAAAATTCGTCAGGCGGGCTCAGGCCAAAGTTTGAACTGCGCTTAAAGAAATTCTGGCCGTGGTTATGACAAATTTAAATCAACGCAAACTATTTTTTTGTGAGCGACGCGAGTCGGGCCTCCGGCCCGCGGGCAAAGGGGCCCCCTCAACGCCGGGGTGGCTTGGATACAACGAGGTGAGTCGTTGATTGGATCGAGACTAGCGAATCGTGGCGGGTAACATCAGTGGGATCGGTGCAATCAATTGATAAATTTAAAGATTACAGAATCTGCTTAATATTGCTGCATGCTCTCATTTACGTCTCATATTTCATAAGCATAATCATGGTGATCAAAGTTGACAAACCAAATTTCTTTGCCTACTATTTTATAAATAACGATCCAATTTCCTACATGGCAACTCCGATAACCAGCTAAACTCTTGCTTAAAGTCTCTCCGATTTCGGGATTTTCCAGGATATCTCTGATCTTCTTTTGCACCCTATCCTTCAGGTCTCTGTTCTTCTTGGTCAGGCGCTTGAAGTTCTTGTCGAAGCGGGGCGATGAACGCGGAATGTACGCCATTGAATCTAAAGTTTCTCTAGATGATCTATAAACTCATCTGCATTGCGAAATCGCTTTCCCAAACCTGCTCTGATCTCAGACTCTCCTTCCAGGGTGCCTGCCACTATTCTTGGATTCTCCTCTGGCGGTAACATTTTCTTTCCAGGCATCTCGGTAACTTTCGCATTCATCTATCTAATCTTCAATCCAATTCGTTAAGCATTTTTCGGTGCTGATGCTCTGAGCAGTTCTATAAATCCTCCTCAAAATAGTCTGCATCCAACCTTTTGATCTCATAGCTCACGTCAATTGTCACACCGATTCCATAGTCTATCATGAGCTCGGCAAGCTTCTCCCCGTCAATCAGCACGATCTTCTTCTCGATCCTGGTGACGTAATCCAGTGCATCCGGGCTGAATTGGGATGTCGTGATCAGCACACCTTTTCGGGCTCTATGCCCCTCCAGGCTCCCGGCAAAGGCCTGCACCACCTGCCTGCCAATAGTTCCCTCCCATCTCTTGGCCTGCAGATAGATGGCGTCCAAACCCAGCCGGTCCTCTTTGATGATGCCGTCCACCCCGCCATCGCCGCTTCCGCCCACCGCCTCTCCTGCGTCCTGGCGAGAGCCGCCGTAGCCCATGGCCACCAACAGCTCCACCACCAGATGCTCAAAGAGGAGTGATATTTTAATGCAAAAATTCTTCAGGCGGGCTCAGGCCAAAGTTTGAACTGCGCTTAAAGAAATTCAGGCCGTTGTTATGGCTAATTTAAATCAACGCAAACTATTTTAGTGGGCGACACGAGACGGGCCTCCGGGACGCGGACAACGGGGGGCCCCCTAAAGCCAAATAGATTGGAATTAGGCGTTGATGGTTTTTGCATTGCGATATATTAAAGCGAAAATTCGCCAGGCGGGCCCGGCTAAAAGTTTGAACTTTGCTTTGATGAGGATCTAAGGATCTCGAATGTCATCATATTTGAGTAGTTGAATCCAAGCTGTCTATCAAGACTAATTCAGAACCATGCGGACCATTTTTTTTGTGAGCGACGCGAGTCGGGCCTCCGGCCCTCCCGCGGGAGTGCCCTGGGCCCCCTCAACGCCGGGGTGGCTTGGATACAACGAGGTGAGCCGTTGATTGGATTGAGATATATCTGATATGATATTCTCCAGCCGGGCCCAGGTGAAAATGAAGGCTTGCCCAAAATCCAGTCCATCGCCCTTATCCTTCCACCAGCAGGGTCGTGCCCACCACCTGGCCCACCTGCCACTATTGGCTTGTGTGGCCACCACCACTGCCCCAGGCGGGGATCGTACTTCAAGGTGAGAGGACCTATAAATTCCTCCTCAAAATAGTCTGCACCCAGCCTTTTGATCTCATAGGTCACGTCAATTGTCACGCCGACTCCAAAATCGATCATGAGCTCGGCAAGCTTCTCCCCGTCAATCAGCACGATCTTCTTCTCGATCCTGGTGACGTAATCCAATGCATCCGGGCTGAATTGGGATGTGGTGATCAGCACACCTTTTCGGGCTCTATGCCCCTCCAGGCTCCCGGCAAAGGCCTGCACCACCTGCCTGCCAATAGTTCCCTCCCATCTCTTGGCCTGCAGATAGATGGCATCCAAACCCAGCCGGTCCTCTTTGATGATGCCGTCAATCCCGCCATCGCCGCTTCCGCCCACGGCTTCTCCGGTGTCTTGGCGAGAGCCGCCATAACCCATGGCCACCAACAGCTCCACCACCAGATGATCAAAGAATAGTGGCGAGCCGCTCTTAATGCGCTTTAGTAGCTCTCCAGAGAGATCCCACCTCATCTCCTGATAACCGGCATCCATGATCTCTCGTGGGGTTCGAGCGGCATCGATGCCTGGATCATCATGGTTCTCGTTTTGCCTCGATGGCCGGTGAAACTGGCAGAATTCCGGATCGCCGTTTTTCACCAGGAATTTCACATCGATCCGGCCAGGTTTCATCTTCAGGATCTCCTGGCCTCTCTCAGTTATCCTGTAGAGTCCCGAAATTATTTCGCCTATCATCTAAGCTTGGACGCATAATCCAAGATATGAAATTGAACAAGACGAAGGTTCGCTATATTCTTCGTCAAAACCGCAAAGGTGTAGCCACAGAAGAGATTGCGCGGGATGTCAAAGTGCCACAAGGGAGAGTCCACTAGATCATTAAAGATTACAAAGAGACCGGGCAAGAACCTGTTTAGGGCGAAAAGTTGATCGCCCCCGAAACCCCTACTTTCAGAATGAAGCAGATGTCTCATCCGAGCAGCCTACGCTCGCTACCGCATTGGAGCGCGAATGCTGGAGACTGTGATCCAGAAGCAATTTAAGATCTGCATATCACATAATCGCATCCAAATGTACCTGAAAGCGGAAGGTCTGGCCCATGAAGATCTGAAGAAACAAAAGCGCCGGAAGTGGATTCGCTATGAACGAAAGCGCAGCCTGTCAGCAGGGCATATCGACTGGCATGAATGGGATGGGACTTGTGTCAAGGTTTGCAAAATTCTGGATGATGCATCCAGGATGGTGCTGGCTGGCGGGGAGTTCACCGAGATCAATACAGAGAACAGAATACTGATAATCGACCAATTGGTGGACAAATTCTGGTGGCTCTGTTCCATGAGGGATCTGATACTCGATCATGGCAGCGAGTTTGGAGCCCACAGAATCCACGGGAACGGAAGCTGGAACAGCGAATTCAAAGATCACCTCAAAAAATTTGCATCAAGCCCATATTAGCCAGAGTGAAGCATCCTCAGACGAACGGAAAGCTAAAACGTTTTTTCGGAGAATACGTCAAGCACAGGGCAACTTTTCATTCATTCGACGAGTTTATCACTTGGTATAATGATAGACCTCGTGGAAGCTTGAATTTCCAAAGCCTGGAGACTACCAAAAGGGCTTTCAGGCGAAAAATGCCTTTGGAAGCTTATTTCGCAATTCGCCATAGACTGTTTGGGTTGTGAAATTATATGAATAATTTAAACACTATAAAATCAGGACAGACGCAAAATAATTTCAGGACTGCAAAGAGGCTATGAAGATACAAGAGCCGTTTTATCGTAGTGGAGACTGTCCTTGAAATCACTTATCGAAGATGCAACTTGTTTTGAAGAAAAAGTTGACCTCCTCAAGCAAGCTGCTCAAAATGGTCAGAGACGTTGGGATTCTCTGAAGTTTTTGAACTTGTTGGGTTTAAAAATTATAAAATTAATCTTATATTTTTGCATTAGATGTCACCTTGTAATAACTATCTAGTCACTCTTCGTTACATCGATCACTAAACATATAGCATTGATCTGCATAGCTTAAGCCCTTAGTCGCTGTGGATGAACATATGGAATGAGTAGAATACGATTTAGACTGGGACGAACGGCGGCAATTATTACTATGATGTGGCCTAAATTTTTTCCATATCGTGCGAAACAAACCACAAAATTTTTTGCAAATGAACGACATGCGTACCTACCTCTTAGAGAATTCTCATACGATCCCTATGTGAGGTACCTTGAACATTCGACCTAATTAAATGTTCGCATATTCTGTATCTTATCAACAGGACACTACCCTGGGCAGAAGCCTTAAGTAGAACTGGACAGTTTTATTCCGCCATAATTGGACAGTTATCCCGACGTTGACATGTTTATAATCATCACAAACTTATTAAGGTAGAGCGTTAATGAAATCATTAAATGGAGCTAAATTTAGATCCGCAAATTATAGCGGATACTGTAAAATCTCCTGAATTTAAAGGAGAACCAGCGTATGCCCTACTAATTCATGCAAATGATCCCCATTTGCGCAAGGGCGATAATTTTGATAGTGTCATTGAAATATCTGGTGCAGGAGATGTTTCTCATGCTAAAATTACCATATCACTTCCAGAATATATTATAGATGGAAATATTATATTTACACAAAGAATTGACAGCAGAAATCCTCAAACTATAACTGCACTATCTCCACCCCTTTTTATCGACTTGCCGATAATACTCTTTACAAATGCGTTATATACGATAAACCCTGCGAATGGTCAAGCATCGTTATGCAATGTAGGAGAAAGATATAATGAGGATAATGGATTAAAACGGCCATTATTGTCGTTCTCATTCAAGATTGCGGATGACGCACCTGAAGGGGATCATAAAATATTTTTAAATTTAAGTTATAAAAGCAAAGGAGGAATATGGCAAGTTGATAAGCAATCGATTACCATACATATAAATCATTGGTATGAAAATGAAAAGATAAAATATTTAATAATACTACCTATTATTCCAATCTTATTTTCCATATTGGATTATATTGATCCCAATAACACCTTCTTTTCGAGTGATACAATATCAGTTGAACTTGTGAGAATATTCATCATAGCTACACTAATCACAACTATTTTATTTTATGAAATTGGATAAATATAAAAATATCGATAACCAAAGGATTATCTACGTCATTTGCAGCCATCAATGCTTTAAAAACTATCCTGCATAATTCATTAATATCAGCTCATGGAATTATAATTAAAAAATAAGTGCACAGCATCCCATGAACAACCATGCTTTCGTGAGAATCTGCTTGCTGAATCATTCCTTTGCGATCATATAGTTCATCTCTACCAAAGCTTCAGCCAATTTGCACTCAAGCCCGGCGAAGAAGTGATTAAGAAAAAGGGATGGTGGTAGTTTTGGAAGTGAAGATGCAATTGTTTAGAGCTATGCGAATTAATTCATAAGTCTAAGGCACAATCTTATGTAGTAGTTATAGCATTAATACATTGAGTTGGTTTTAAGTGGAAGAGAAAAAGCAAATTGGGAATAGTTCGCTGCATGTAATTGCTTCTGTAGAACGAATGGATAAAACAGAAGGCCGCATGATATGGCTTTCTCTTAAACTATTAGGGTTTAAAATTGCTCATCTTGATAGGGATGAGGAAATTATTGAAGGAAAAGTAGTGTCCTTTGAAGGGGAAGGAGCGTCAAATAGGGCTGAATTTCTTTCAGGCGCGCTTGAAGATCTTATCGAGAGAAGCTATGTGGGCATTGTCCAAATGGGGAGCAATCCAAACGGCTTGAAGGTTATCCGCTCGGATTATGGCGCACTAATCTATAACGGCTCTGCATCTGTAGAAGTAGCCGAGAAAGACATTAAAGAACTTGCCAATGAATTAGGCTATGTCTCAGTGTTAGCCAATATGAGATAAAATTGAACTTTGAACTTATTTTCATCTTATTACAGAATGGGGGAATAGGCTATTCCTTGAAATTAATTGTATAAATTATAATAAAAATAAATAATTTGCTATAGCCGTTAGCTCCAGGGATCAGACTTGTTATTGATGCAATCAGTCGCAACTGTGCAGTTATGCCACGCGGGCATCGGAACTAGGGCTATGCAATCATTCTAACTCGCGTCATTAGCTCCAATTTTCGGATTAGATTTTATTTTTGCTGACAAGGGGAGATTGGGATACAAAGATCTTTCTCTATGTCTTTTAGTTGCTTCGATAGAGTCTCGTATCTTTTTTCGGTTTCATCCTTAAGATCAGAGCGTGCTTCTTCAACAGAATTTTTACAAACATTATTATTATGCCATATATCGTACATATTTCCATCTTGGATTATCTCGAGTAGCCAGCTAATTTTCTTTCCGTAATCCGTATCTATTCCTTTTTCATCTCGAAGTTCTTCTATTTTTTTAAAATGATTGCCAACTCCTACGTTAATTGGAATAGGATCTAATAAAATTTTCGGTGGTGTTTGATCTGTAGCAAATATTTCATAACGAACTTTTCGAAGCTCTTCTTTCTGTTTTTCACAGACTTTAAGATATTTCTCTATTGCATCATAAAGATCATCCGAAGCTAGATAGGCATTTTTTCTTATATCTCTCCAATAAGTCTCGCCTTCAACCTCATATTTTTCATGGAGATGTGCTGGTTCATAATATTCAAAACCTGTCCTTGCCATCGAATTCAATGGCGCAACAAGTCTATCCATCTCGTCTCGAAGCCGGTGGTACCCTAAAACACTGCTTTCGTATTTTATTTGATCCATTGCTATTTTCTTTTGCTCATCCATTAGGTCTCTTTGGTTTTCCATGACTTTTACTTGGCCATCCATTGCGATTGCTTGTTTTTCTGCCGAATCTGCTTGTTTTTGCACAATTTCTTTCTGTTTCTCCATTATTTGCGTTTGGATATTCATGACAGAAACTTGGGTTTTCATTGAAATTACTTGACTTTCAGCGGCTTTTGCATATTTTCTTGTAGTTAGCCAAAGCAGGAGCGTAAATCCTGCTAAAAATATTGTGGCAATTGCCAGAGCTGTGTTTGAAATTGCAGTCCAATCAGTTCCTTCTGTTGGTGACTGGATAAAAGTAGCATTTAGCAGAGATGCATTTCGGACTGTTGCATTCATGATGATGGGTGTTAGACCTGGCGCCAATTCAGTTTTCCTCCTTGTGCATCTTCTATAAATATTATAAGAATAATTAAAAGAATAGCTCTTGAATTTGCAAGATAATTAGTCATATCGATCTGCTTTCCTTTCATTGCCAGAACTTCCGTCATCTTCTTTTATTTGATCTCCTTTTTCCATGGCTTCAATGATAGCTGGTGGATGCTTTTGATGGGCTGCGCCAAATGGCTGCGAGGTGAAGTAATATCATTAATGATCATGGCCCACCCCCACACTTCATAGCTCTTCATCAAAGTAATCGATATCAAGTCTCTTTATCTCATATTTTGTATCCACAGCCACACCGATCCCATTATCAATCATGAGGTTAGCAAGCATTTCACCATCGATCAGGACAATCTTCTTCTCACTTCGAGCAACAAAATCTCGTGCGTCCGAGGAGAACTGAGATGTAGTGATCAACACGCCTTTTCGCGCTTTATAGCCATCCAAGCTTCCCGAAAAAGCCTGCACTACTGGCCGGCCTACAGTACATTCCCATCTTTTTGCTTGTAGGTAGATCACGTCTAGGCCAAGCTTATCCTGTCTTATGATGCCATCAACGCCACCGTCACCGGGTTGGCCCACGACCTCTCCTGCTTCTTTGGGAAACCCGCCTCCGTAGCCCATTTCCAACAGGAGATCTAAAACAAGGTACTCAAAGAATCGGGGCGAACAACTTTTAATTTGATTCAAAAGCTCCTGAGCCAGATCTCGCCTAGCTCAAGGTAGCCAGCTTCCATGATCTCTCTGGGTGTACGGATCACTTCGGCGTCAGTTTCGTCATTGTCCTTGGTTTGATCTCCATTACGACGAGATGGTTGATGGAATTCTTTGAATTCCGCATCTCCATGTTGCATCAGGTACTTCACATCGATCTTTGTCGGATTCGTCTTAAGGATCTCAAAGCCTCGATCGGTTATCTTGAATCGACCACGCCTAGTGCTTTCAAGGAACTTCGCTTTCCTCAGATATACGATTGCCCAAGCAACGCGGTTATCGAATCTGGTCTGCCTTCCGCTCGGGAGCATCTCCTTTCTATCTGCATTCGGTAATATTGAAGTGGCGTGCGAGTGCATCGAGTCCCTCACTTTGATATGCTCTTCTCCGTCAGCAGCGAATTCTAGTAGTGGTAACATGAAGCTCTGAAAATCAGGAACGGTCATCTTGACCTCCTATTTGCTCGCGTTGATTCATTTCCCTTCCACAATCCCGATCTCCTCCTCCGTCAGCCCATAAAGCTCGTAGACCAGGGCATCTATCTGCCGGTCGGTGGCCTCGATCTGCCGCTGGAGGGCGGTCTCGTCGTGGGGCGTGCGAGCCTCCTGGAGCTGCTTATGGAGGGCGAGCATCCGATCCACCAGGGAGACCATGCGATCGTGGCGGGCGACATCGGCGGGGTCGGAGAAATCGATGGTGCGAATTGGAAGTTCGTGAACAAATATTGCTGAAAAATTGAAGCTATTATCCTTGGAGATCAGTACTCACGCTGTGAATGAATAATCGTAGCAGTGATAAAGAGTTTAAGAGGCCCAAGAGATAATAAAACAAGCATTACAGCTTATAATATATGTGTTGGATCATAATAGCAGAATCATCGTCCAAAGTGAAGCTCGCACCACCAGCAATCCCGCGGACTTTTTTTGGATTTTCAAACTATTGATAATAGTCGATCGTATCCTGAATCTCGTACCACTGGTATGCTCCTGGTTTTCTTCCATTCCATGCTGTACCCTTCCAGTCTTTTGGCCTTGGCTCAAGCCTCTGTTTGAATTGACTCAGGTATTTCTTGATTGCTGGATAATCATCAATAGTTATTCCGTGCCTGGTGAAGATCAAATATTTGTCACTCATTGGTTGCTGGTATCTCTTGATATCCCTGCCTGCCAGGAAGGGCTTGATCAGCTCCGCGCTCTTCGGATCTTCAGCGATTAGCCGCT
Organism: Methanotrichaceae archaeon; assembly: GCA_963813075.1. Classification (GTDB taxonomy): domain Archaea; phylum Halobacteriota; class Methanosarcinia; order Methanotrichales; family Methanotrichaceae; genus Methanothrix. Next base: position 2,329 of record CAWEXU010000030.1, on the reverse strand, counting down.
CTCGTGTTTGAGCATCGATTACAAAGGCTTCGTTTAGCCCCGTCTTGATGCCATAGTAGATCTTCCCTCCCACATACTCGCCCAGGGGCACGCCTTTCCCCTTCAGCTTGTCCAGCAGCGCCTGTGTTGCTTCATCGGCCAGCGACCAGCCGGAATCATCAAGGGTCAATTGATTCACTTTGTAGCTGTTCTCAATGACGTATTCACATAGATCATTGAATCCCAGTGTCTTAACCTGCGTTGCCTGGAAGCTTGACTGAGGTGGCCTCCTGACAATGCGTATTATGCATGGATAGGTGGTGGCTCCAAGGAATACGGGCAGATCACCAAAATCGATTATCCCCTCAATGCACTGCTCTTTTAGCCATCTCCGCAAAGCCAGGCCGTAGTTCGCTCTCATCCACTTGTTGGCCACGATGTTAGAGAAGATGCCCTCTTCTTGAAGGAGAGAGACGCCACGCTCTATGAAGTATGCATAAAGGTCAGCCGTCCCCTGATAGACCTTGAAATGCTTCTGGAAATAGCTTTTGAACTCTCCAAGCCCCTCTTGCCTGACATAAGGCGGATTGCCTATCACCACATCAAAGCCGCCTCTGGAGAAGACCTCCGGATATTCAGCTCTCCAGTCAAATGGATTGATCCTCTCGATATCCTCCTGCCCAGATCCTTATTGTCTTCCAGGATGTCCCAGCCGATCAACGAATTCCCGCACTTGATATTCTTGCGGATTCCGGCAGCGCCCTTTCAGAAAAGAGCGTGAGCTGCTTGGAGATCGTCTCCTCGTTCTCCCCCTCCAGCACCTTCAAGAGAAGCGAGAGCTTGGTCACCTCCACCGCCTGGCGGTCGATGTCCACTCCATAGATGTTGTTCAAGAATCCTCTTTCTCTCGGCAGTGGTCAGCCTCCACTCCCCGCCCCGGCCCTGAAAGATGGGCAGCTCCGGCTCCCGATCCTTCTTCCTGCCTTTACTCTCCGCTTCAACTTTTCGGCAGCATATGCCTTATCTGGAGGGACGATGGCCTCAGGCCGCTCTCTAGCATAGGAACAGATTGCACATACCACTCTCTATGCCAGTCCAACAGATGCTGATAGACCACAATGAGAAATGAGCCCGAGCCGCAGGCCGGATCAAGAACGCTTATCTTCGTTGCATCCGACGGCGTCTTCTCTTCCAATGTGGGCCCCAGGGTGTTCTTCACAATATAGTCCACGATGTAGGCCGGGGTGTACTTGACCCCACCCGCCTTCTTCACCTCCGGTTTGTCCTCCACCACTGCCCGGTGGCCGTCGGTGAGGCGAATGACCTTTCCTAAAAATTGCTCATAGACCTGGCCCAGGATTTCCGCCGGCAGGACTGAGAACTCATATGGGCTGTCCGGATGGTCGAGCCGCCGGATGATGTCCTTCAGAGGCTTGTCATGGATCGTAAGCCCCAGGCTGAGAGTGTCCGGATTTTCCCTGCCCGGTTCCCTTTCGAAATGGAATATGCCGGAGTTGTAGCGCTCGTCCGCCCGACGGAACAGCCGAGCCTGGGGTAGACCCGTTCCCCCTGGAGTAGGTCCTCCATCTTCATCAGCCTCTCAATTCCCCGGTCCTCGCAGATCCTGAGGAAGACTATGCGGTTGACCGTCGCCTGAACGGCATAGTTGAGGTCCCTGGTGTCAAGCTCCGGATTTCGCAGGGCGATATTCCTGGCCAGGATCTCCCTCCAGCCGGCGATCTCCTCCAGGAAGGCGGAATCCACCTGGGCCGTGCCTCTCTTGCCCCTCTTATCTTGAGCATATTTATCAAAAGAGCCCTTGAGGATGGCGTTCTTGGAGAATATCGCCTCGATCTCCTCCCACTGCTCCAGATAATCCTTGTAGGTCAGATAGAGTATCCGCCCTTTGGAGGGCATATTCCTTCTTGTCCGGCTTGATGGTGCCGTCGTAGACCGAGAACTCCTCGAAGTCGGTGAGGATGGACAGGGGCAGCTTTGCCGTCCCAGGCATACCGGCGCAGCTGGAAGGCGGGGTGGATGTCCTCCTTGATGTCCACCGAGGGCTTCTTGGTCTCCAAAAAGAACTTGCGCTGACCGCCGATGCGAAAAGAGTAGTCCGGAGCCCTGGTGGTGCCGCCCACTTTGATGGCGTCCTCGTGAATCACATCCTTGTAGGCCTCGGCAAATCCCTGCTCGTTATCGATATCCCAGCCCAGGGCCTTGAAGAGGGGATCGACAAACTCCCGTCGTACCTGGGTCTCATTGTAGTGCCCTGATTTGTAGGCCTCCCGATTGCTCTTCGAACCTCTCCACAAGCTCTACGATCTCTTTGGGTGCCGGCAAATCAGTC
>CAWEXU010000029.1:0-16327 GCA_963813075.1 Methanotrichaceae archaeon | reverse complement strand
CGCCATTATATATGGTCTTGTGCTTTCGCGGTCTTGCTTCATTCCTATTCGCCTTTCTCTTGCCAGTGCGTTCATAGGGGCGGGCATGGATCTGATTTGCATTAAAATTGTCATGCTACCTGAAATGCAGCCAGGAAGGGAAAGCAGAAAGAGATATATCCATTCCCGTCAGGATTAACTAACATGCCTGCTGCTGTGAAAACACCAATGCGCAAGACTGATCGCGCCAGCCCACAACGGGAAGAGGAGAGCTTTGCGGAAGGAATAATAAAAGGTCTTAAGGATTTCAAAGATGGTCGGATCACACGCTTCAAGAATGATGAGGAGTTGGCCGATTACCTGCGAAATCTGTAGATAATTATGGCTTATCAGCCAATCACTACATACTATTTCGAGAAAAGATTTAAAAAATTAACTAAAAAAGATGGATTATTAAAAGAACGAGTGATTAGGAAGCTTCAGGATATCATCAGTAATCCCGCCATCGGAGAGCCAAAGCGTCATGGCCTCCGAGGCCTTCGAAGCGTGCATATTGATCCCTTTGTTGTGGCTTATTTGGTTATTAAAGACAAAATTTTATTAATTAACTTTGACCATCATGATAAAGTCTATGAAGAGACTTCAAAAATCATAGTTGCTCTGCTAAACGATCCCCGGACCATAGAAGCGCTTACCAATGCAGGAATTACCCCCGAAGAATATGCAGCCTTCTTGAAATCCTTTCGAAAAAAGAATTGATCATCTCTCCTATTTTGCCGACTCAAATACTCATCTCACCCAGGCTTCGTGTGATACCCAGGAATACAAAACCATTACTTCATGCAAAAGCTTTTTCGTCTCCAGGGCAGAGCCTTCGCCAGGAGGATAATAATAATTGACGATTTGCCCCACGTCTGCAAAGCCTGCTGCACAGTTATTTCCCGTCATTGCTCCTCTTCGGGAGGCCTTCTGCCTTGACTGAGCCCGTTCGCTGGGGACCGGACAATCCTCATCCGCTCTGCGGGAGGAAGACCGAGCTGGTCTGGGATGGCAAGTACGATGAATATGGCAACCGCCGCCCGGTGGACGTTGCAGGCAGTGCCATGCCCATGCAGAAGATTGAGACCGTGGACATGCCCAGGAGCGAGGCCCTGGCCGGGGGTCAGACCACCCTGGGAGAATTGAAGACTACCAGGCAGTATGACTTTAGGAATATGCTCATCTGGGGCGATAACAAGCTGGTGATGGCCTCGCTCCTGAAAGACTTCCGGGGAAAGATCGATCTGATCTACATCGACCCGCCCTTCGATGTGGGTGCGGACTTTACGATGCAGATACCAATTGGCGAAGAAAAGGAAGCCGTTCAAAAAGATCAGTCCTTGCTTGAAATGGTAGCATATCGAGATATGTGGGGAAAAGGAACTGACTCGTATTTTCATATGATGTTTGAGCGGCTCGTATTAATGAAGGAACTAATTAAGCCTTATGAAAGAATTGTTGAGTGAACATGCGAGCATTAGTGAAAATGGTAGCATTTATATCCATGTAGGACCCAATATAAGTCATTACATCAAAGCATTGATGGATGAGATATTTGGTAGCGAGAATTATTTAAATGACATCTGTTGGCAGAGATTCTCTTTTCATTCTGATGCTAAACGTTTTGGAATAGTCCACGATTCGATTTTATTTTATTCAAAAAGCGATAAAAGAACTTGGAATATTCAAAGAGTCCCTCTGAAGGAGTCGTACATCGATAGTCATTTTAGAAATATCGATGAAAGTGGAAGAAAATTCAAGATGGCTGATGCTTTAGGCAAAGGTCAAGGTCCATCAAGAAGGTTTGGAAATCGTGTCATAGATCCACCAGCAGGAACCCATTGGCGTTGGAGCCAGGGACGAATTGATGAGCTAATGGAACAGGGAAAAATTGCATTTACAAAATCCGGAACCCCTGCTATGAAGATTTATCTAGATGAAGTTGAGGGGGCAGCAATTCATTCAATTTGGACTGATGTTTATCCAGTAAATCCCCAAGCTGATGAGCGCTTGGGTTACGACACCCAAAAGCCCGAAGCCCTCCTTGAGCGCATCATCAAAGCTTCTTCCAACGAGGGCGACCTGGTTGCCGACTTCTTCTGCGGCTCAGGCACCACCGGTGCCGTTGCGGAGCGGCTGGGCCGGCGCTGGATCATGTGCGACCTGGGCCGCTTCGCCATCCACACCAGCAGAAAGCGGCTGATCGACCTGCAGCGCAAGCTCCAGGCGGATGGCCAGCCCTACCGGGCCTTCGACGTCTACAACCTGGGCCGATATGAGCGGCAGTGGTGGCAGAGAGAGCGCCTGCAGGGCTTCGACCGCGACCACCGCCGCGTTGTGCTGGGGTTCTACCGCGCCGATCCACTGCCTAACCCCACCGCTTGGCTGCACGGCAGAAAGGGCGGGGCCTTCGTCTATGTGGACAGCATCGACTCCCTTCTGACCAGAGAAGAGGTCAGGGCCGTGGCCCGCGCCGCCCGCGAGGCCGGTGGCAAGGAGGTCCACTGCCTGGCCTGGGAGTTCGAGATGGATCTGAGGATGGTCTGCCAGGAGATCGAGGCCTCAGAAGAGGTCAGGATCAGGCTGATCACCATCCCCAGGGAGATCATGGAGAAGAACCGGACCGCTCCACCACCCTTCTTTGAGGTGGCAGTGCTGGAGGCCGAGCCGGTCATCAAAAAGGTCTCCGGGAAGAAGAAAGTGGACATCATTCTCAAGAAGTTCATTCCCTCCCTGGCCGAGGTCCCCAACAAAGAGCTGGCTGCCCTCAAGGATCGGGCGGCAAAGGACGGCTTCGACTTCATCGACTTCTGGGCAGTGGACTTCAACTGGCAGGAGGGCAAACCCTTCGAGCACCAGTGGCAGGACTACCGCACCCGCAGGGATCGCAGCCTCAAGACCACAAGCGACGCCTTCTATGATGGCTATCCTGGCAAAGGTGTCTACAAAGCCTGCATCAAGGTGGTCGACATCTTCGGCTGCGATACCAGCATCGTAGTGGAGGTCCGCTATGACTGAAGTCGATAGGAGCAGGGGCACCGCCCGGAGCAATGGTCCCGGCCCGGTGATCAATCTGGCTGCCCTGGAACCTCTCTACCAGACCTTTGAAGAGCCCTGCAGATATCGCGCCCCAGGCGAAGGGAAGAGCGATCCTGCCCAGATCATATCAGGCCGCCGTCCCTCATATATCCCCATAGCCCAGAACCTGCGCCGCTTCGTTAAAGACTGGCGAGATAGCGACTATCCCGGTGCATCCCAGACCACCAGAGACCTGCTCCATTTCTGGTTTGGCGAGGAGCACACCAAAGAGAATGATGGGCAGCAGATCCCATTCCGCTACTACTTCTGCCAGAGAGAGGCCATAGAGACATTCATCTACCTCCACGAAGTGCGGGGCATTCGCACCCTCTCCACCATCACCGCCGAATTTCTGGGGGAAGACTCCTACGACACCGCCCTGGGTGTGAATCCCGACGACGACCGCTGGCCTAAATACGCCTTCAAGATGGCCACCGGCTCGGGCAAGACCAAAGTGATGAGCCTGGCCATAGTCTGGAGCTACTTTCACTCCCTGAGAGAGGAGGGCTCTATTCTGGCCAGGGACTTTCTCATCATCGCCCCCAACATCACCGTCTTCGAGCGGCTCAAGGAGGACTTCGGGGACGGCAAGGTCTTCGAAGCAGACCCCCTCATCCCCGAAGCCTGGAGAGGAGACTGGAACATCTCCGTCGTCCTCCAGGACGAGGCCAGCGGAGCTGCCACCGGGGGCAGGATCTACCTGACCAACATCCACCGCCTCTATGACACCTCAAAACGCAAGAGTAGAGGCCTGGTGGAAAGCCACGACTGGCTTGGCCCTGCCGTCTCCAAATCCAGAGCCCTTGATACCGGTGAGGCATTGAGAGAACGAGTTACCTCTCACCGCAGAATTATGGTCTTGAACGATGAGGCCCATCATCTCTGGGACCCGGACAGTGCCTGGAATGATGCCATAGAATATGTCCACCAGACCATCAATAATCGAACCGGAGGAGAGATCGTCTCCCAGCTCGACTTCTCCGCCACTCCCAAGGACAACCATGGCAGGATCTTCCAGCATGTGATCTGCGATACCCCCCTGGGCGAAGCAGTGGACGCCGGAATAGTCAAGATCCCGGTCATTGGCCGGGGCGAGGGGCTGGTGGAGCGCCCCAGCGATAACGCAGCAGACCGATTCCAGCAGCACCTGATGATCGGATACAAGCGCTGGCTTCTCTCCAGAGAGGAATGGGAGAAGAGCGGCAAGAAGGCGTTGCTCTTCATCATGGCCGAGAATACCGAGGCCGCAGATCAGATCGCCCGGGAATTGAATAGCTCCTCATTGTATTCAGAACTTAATGGCCGGACCATAAACCTCCACACCCGCCTCAAAGGCAAGATCAAATGGATGGGCGGAAAGAAGAGCGGCATACCGGTATTCGAGGAGAGCGAGAAGGATATCAAAGACGAGGATCTGAGGGAATTAAGAAAACTCTCCCGCGAACTTGACCAGGGAACCAGCCCCTATCAATGCATCGTATCCGTCCTGATGCTCCGGGAAGGCTGGGACGTCCGAAACGTTACCACCATTGTTCCCCTCCGTCCCTATACCGCCAAAGCCAACATCCTTCCTGAGCAGACCCTGGGCCGGGGTCTGCGGCGCATGACATACCCCGGTGGCCCTCATGAGATCCTGACCGTTGTCGAACACCGGGCATTTGTGCAGCTATATGAGGACCAGTTGGGAGAAGAGGGCGTCTACCCCACGGTGGTGGATGCGGAAAAAGTCCCCAAGATCACTGTGAGCATCTTTCCCGATGGTGAGCACAAGGACCTAAATCAACTGGATATGCTCGTACCTTCCATCTCCCCCGCCTACACCCGCATTCCCAAGCTGGAAGGACTGACCATCGAGGACGTAAAAAAGCAGTTCTCTGCCCTCAAGCCCCTGAAGCTCAAAGAGCAGTCCTCCGAGGAGATCCACTACGAAGGAAGACACCTGATAACCAATGAGATTGTGGAGGAGATGGACATCAAGCTCCCCCTGCTGGAGAGCGGAGTGGGAGCCATATCCTTCTACCGCAGCGAGCTGGAGCATATCACCGGCCTGCACGGTCTTCACTCCTCTCTCGCCCCCCTGCTGGAGATATTCCTGACTGACATGCTCTTTGGGGAGAGAGTGTCCCTCTTCGACCAGCGCCTGATCAACCGCCTGGCGGATCACGATGTCAGGGAGCATATCCGGGGCGTATTCGTGCCACTCATCCTGAGCAAGAGCACCATCAAACTGGAGGAGAGGGCAATTGGCAGCGGCAGATCGGTGGTTCAATGGAAGCCCTACCAGGCCAACCACTCCGAACGCCATCCCACCATTGAGGCCTCCAAGACCGTCTTCAACCTGGTTCCATGTACCAACGCCTTCGAGAGGGATATGGCCCTGTTCTTAGACCGGGCTCCCGATGTCAAGGCCTTCTTCAGAAATGCCGGGCCGGAGGCGATCAGGATCGATTATCAGACCCATACCGGCAGGCTGGCTCATTATACTCCTGACTTCGTAATCCTGAACGATAGTGGCAGCTATGTCATGCTTGAGACCAAGGGAAGGGTGGACATAGACGTTCCCCTCAAGATCCGGGCGGCGATGGCCTGGTGTCAGGCAGCCTCAGATAGCGGAATCAAATGGGAGTACCTCTATGTTCCCCAGGAGACCTTCTCCCAGATCGATGATAATAAGCTTGAGATACTGTTTTCCTTATGCGAACCAGCCAAGCAGAACCTCATCCGGGAGAAGATAGAAGCTCCCTTGAGCCTGGAGAAGGGCAACCTGGAGAAGATAGCACTGGATGAATTCATTAGCGATGAGGATTTCGATCGCCTGCCCTTGAAAGCGAGAAAGGGCGTTCAGGAGGCCATAGCCCTCTTCAAATTCTTGGAGAACAAGACAGGAGTCTCCTATTCTCCTGTCTTCGCTCCGCTTCTCGGAGCAGTGGACGAAGCAGCCAAAGGATACATTATCTCAACTCTAAAAGGTGCCATTCCCGATGATCCCAATAGGAGGCAGAGTTTCTTTGAGCCTGATTTAAGCGTCCTGCATCCAAGAGACGAGAGCTTTCATAAGAGGCAAGCAATTAACTTGCGCCGGACTCTTCTGGAGAACGATGGGATGATGCCCATAGGGCTATTGAAATGGTGTCTGGAGTATGCAAAAAGCCCCAAGGTCCCGCCCGGTGGGCTCTTCTCTGCGATCAAAAGCAAATTTGCGGGTCCAGAAAAGAAGGATATATTGGATACTGTAGATAAAATTTATTCCTTCAGAAATGAGTATATTGCTCACCAGGAAAAAGTGCTGGATGACATGAATACCGCAAAACAGGCCGTTGATGATTGGATAAAGGGCCTGATAATTATATTGAAAGATGAATAGGGGGCGGAGATGCACAATCTAGCAACGAAAGACAATTTTAAATATTTTCAAATTAATTACTAAGAGGAGCTTGATCATCACCACAACTATCTAATAAATTTTTATATATTTTACCTTAATAAACACCAGCTCAAACCAAAACTATAAGCGCTAACCATGAGTATACAGAAGAAAAGCACTTTGCTGCTGATGAAACAGCGCCAGTGCAACGATAGAAATCCAGCAATTTCTTATCTATTGGGAGGTTTTTTAGTGTCAGGACGAATAACCGCTGAATTGCTGAAAGGCTTCTTAGAAGCATTCAACCGCCATGACCTGGATTCCATTATGGATTATTTCGCAGATGATTGCGTCTTCTACATGCCAAGAGGTGCTAAGCCCCGTGGCGATCGATATGTTGGGAAAAAAGAGGTCCGGGCAGGTTTAGCAAAACGATTTGAGGGCATACCGGATGTGCATTATGGTGACGACCAGCACTGGGTCTGTGGCCGCCTGGGTGTCTCTGAGTGGACGCTTACCGGCACAACTACATCGGGGCAAGAGATCGAGGTACGAGGAGTTGACCTGCTTGAGTTCGCTGATGGAAAGATCATCCGCAAGGATTCTTTCTGGAAGATACTGGAGTGAGCGGCAAAGTCGGTTTGCGCTCTCATCTCAAATATGATGCCGCAATCACCGCACTCGTATATGCCGTTCCATATGCTGCAGCATGAATTGCCAGATAGCTTCATGGTAGCCTCTGATAGGACGTCATCAACGAGATCAGCATTCGGTCTCCCAACACCTTTATTAATCAAGCTGCAATTTCCAGAAGGAGGCTTGAATAATGGAATTCCTTGACATTATGGGCATCTCACACCGCTATATGGAGATACTAAACCCTTCCACGCCTGAAAAGATCATCAAACTTGGCAAATTACTCAAATTGGAAAAAGGAAAACGGGTCATTGACTTCGGTTGTGGTTGTGCCGAACCCCTTACTCTCTGGGCGGAGGAATTCGGTATTACTGGTATTGGAATAGATATATCCGAGGATTTCTGCGACAGGGCCAGGAAAAAACTGGCTTCGAAAGGTCTATCGGACCGAATCGAAATCGTTTGCTCCAATGGTGCTGATTACATATTCGAAGAAGGGGTCTTCGATGCCGCAACATGTATTGGGTCAACGTTTATTTTTGGCGGCTGGCAGCAGACACTCCAGGTACTGAAACGAGCAATTCGGCAGAATGGACGCCTTGGTATCGGTGAAACCCACTGGCTCAGCAATCAGGTACATCCGGAATACGCCCAAAAACAGACAACTACCCATACAGAAACGGAACTAACTCAATTTGCCCGGGATGAAGGCCTTGAACTCGAATACATCATTCATGCCAGCTACGACGATTGGGACAGGTACATTTCAGATGGTTGGTATGGACTGATACGGTGGCTCGAAGAAAATCCCACCCACGCTGACTATGAACAGGTATTCAAGCATTTCCGTACTGACCAGGATGACTATTTACAGTTCCAGCGCCAATATATGGGTTGGGCCATGTACTGCCTCGCTCCCAGGAAATCTCGTTGACATGCAGTCATGCTGGAAGGTGTCAATGGCGGTCTAAAAGTGTCCAATAGTGGCGAGATAAAATTGTCCACCTGCCAATCCCCGGAATTGAAACCCAGGGGTCATGTGGAAGATAGGTGTGGAGGAGTTCCTCACGGCGAGAGTGCGAGCGCATGCGCGGGTGAGCGCGAGAATGCTGCGGTTCCTGACCTTTGATGGACTCAGTTATGGATGCTCTGTAATTAGCCAGATAGAATTTCAATTATCTTCTGCAGAGCGGCATTGATTGTGTCTGATTTGAGGTGGCCTGCTTTGTATATGATTATTTTTCGATCAGCAGTAAATACTCGATTTGGCCGTATAATGCTTATTTTCCGAAGATAGCCCTCCCTAAAGTCAGAATCATTTATGGGAACTGAATATGAATCCCTGAATTGCTGACCTGTTATCTGGCAGAGAATTCTATCATCTCCATCCAGCTCTGCCAGTACGAGTGCGGGACGTCTCTTTGATCCAGTCAAATCCGAAAGGGAAAAGGCAGGACAACCACATCTCCTCTTACAAATCTTTCCAAGTTTCATCCTCCTCTGGGCTTAGCCATTCCCTTGCCAACACGGATTCGCTCAGCAATGCCGTCTCCATTCTTTTCTTTGATGCTTTTTCCTTCAAGAAATGAATAAAATCAAGTATCTCTTCGAGATAGGGCTCAGGGATGAGCTCAATCTCCTTTTGAATCAATTCCTTTGTCTTCATCTCAATGATGCTATATGTCGAAGAAGGGTAATAGATTTTTTGCTGGCCAGAATAATCCTCGGTTATATTGCTCACAGAACGCACTGCCCGCAATCCTGGCTGCCGCACTCGATGTTCTTTATCTTCCAGCGCAAGGCCCACAGCTTTATGCTCTTGATGACCTCGATCATCTCCAGGCCGCTCTCGGTGAGGGTGTACTCGCTCTTCAGGGGAAAGGCCTCGATGTCCATCTTCTTCTCCACCAGCCCCTCCCGCTCCAATTCCTTGAGCCGAACGGATAGAACCTTCTGGGTGATCCCTGCCAGACAGCCCTTCAACTCAGAGAACCGCCTGGTGTGCCCCTCTCCCTTGTAGAGCTCCAAGAGTATTAGCATGGTCCATTTTCTGGCAATATACTTCACAGTCTGGTTTACTGTGCATCCTTCCTGCATGGTATACTCAGGGAAACTTTCGAGGTTATATACTTTAGTATCAATAGTATACTGGTTGTGAGGCAATAAAAATGGCAGCTACTGAGAAACTGGACATGTTCTGCTACCAGTGCTCCCAGACCGCTCGGGGCACCGGCTGCACACTGAAAGGAGTATGTGGAAAGGAACCGATCGTCGCCCGGCTGCAGGATAACCTGCTCTTCGCCATCAAGGGCATCAGCGCCTATCTCTATCATGCCCGGGAGCTGGGCTATACTGATCCCGAGGTGGACGCATTCATAGAGAAGGGCTTTTTCTCCACCCTGACCAATGTGAACTTCGACCCCGGGGAGTTCCTCAATTTAGCGGTGAAAGCGGGGGAGATGAATATAAGGACTATGAAGCTGCTCAAGCGGGCGCACATCGAGAGGTTCGGCGAGCCCACGCCCACCAAGGTGAGGACGGGAACGGTAAAGGGCCACGGCATCATTATCACCGGCCACGACATGAACGCCCTGGATAAGCTCTTGCAGCAGGTGGAGGGCACAGATGTATTCGTCTACACCCACTCCGAAATGCTCCCCGCCCACGGCTATCCGGGCTTGAGAAAGTACAAGAACCTGGCAGGCAACCTGGGCAAAGCCTGGTTTGACCAAAAGAAGCTCTTCGCCCAGTATCCCATGGCCCTATTCGGCACCTCCAACTGCTTCCTTCCTCCGCGTGAGGAGTACATCGACCGCATGTTCTCCACCGGGCCGGTCTACCTGCCGGGGGTAAAGCACATCGATGGATACGACTACTCCGAGGTGATCGCTCGAGCCCGAGAGCTGCCGGAGCTCCCAGACGCTCCGGGAGAGTATGAGCTGACCACCGGCTTTTCCACCTCCGTCCTGCTCTCCCATGCCGCCAAGATCAAGGAGCTGGTGGAGAAAGGCAAGATCAAGAGGTTCTTCTTAGTGGGCGGCTGCGATGCTCCCCTGAAGAAGTCCGACTACTACCGGGAGTTCGTGCAAAAGCTGCCCCAGGATGTAGTGGTCCTCACCTTAGCCTGCGGCAAGTTCCGCTTCAATGACCTGGATCTAGGGGATATCGAGGGCATCCCCCGCCTGATCGATCTGGGGCAGTGCAACGATGCCATCGTCGCCCTGGAGGTGGCCGGAGCTCTGGCCGATCTCTTCGGCGTGGGAGTCAATGACCTGCCCTTGACACTGGTGATAAGCTGGATGGAGCAGAAGGCGGTGGCCATTCTCTGGTCCTTATTGGCATTGGGAATCAAAGGGATCTGGTTGGGCCCCATCGTCCCCGGATGGATCAATGATGATATGCTAAAGATCCTGGTGGACAGCTACGACATCCGGCTGATCAGCACTCCGGATGAGGACATTAAGAAGATGATGGGGTAGATGATTGGGAGTCGCAATGGTAAAGAGAAATATCATCAAGATCGATGAGTCACTCTGCAATGGCTGCGGCAGCTGCGTTATCGCTTGCTCAGAGGGAGCGATAGAAATGGTGGACGGCAAAGCGCGGGTGGTAAGAGAATCGTTTTGCGACGGCCTGGGGGCATGCATTGGCGAGTGTCCAACCGGGGCTCTGACCATCGAACGGAGAGATGCAGAAGCATTCGATGAGAAGGCAGCCGTGGAGCATCTGCAACAATCCAAAGCTGCTGGCAGCGCTCTCACCGAAAAGAGGGCGAAACAAGACGGCGAATCGGGTCCAGTAGCCCCATGCGACCTCTCAGTTAATCGACCTCAGGCTTCGCAGATGGAGAGAGAAAAGGGACCTGGACAGCACCTGGAAAAGCTCGGCTCCTCTTCCCAGCTCTCCAGCTGGCCTATCCAGATGCGACTGGCCCACACCGATGCCCCCTACTTCAAGGACGCCAGCCTGCTGATAGCTGCTGACTGCTCGGCATTTGCCTGTCCCGTCATCTCCGAGTTCATCCGAAAAAAGGTGGTTCTCATCGGCTGCCCGAAGCTGGATCAGAGCGAGCCCTTCATCTCTAAATTGGCGGAGATCCTCAGCTCAAATAAGATCCGGGATATAGCCGTCCTCAGGATGGAAGTTCCCTGCTGCTACCATATCATTAATCTGGTGGAGCAGGCAATGAAGAGGTCAGGAAAGAATATCCCCCTCGATCAGTTCATATGCATGATCGACGGGAAGGTCGTAAAGGATAAAGAAATGGTGAGAAGGTCAACTACTCCGGCCTAAAGACCGGAGCTTGTAACTGAGGTAAGATGTTTCCCCGCTACAATAGGCTGGTTGACACCGACCTGCAAAATCGGTCGAGCCATTTCATGGTCGAGGCAGCCCGTAAACAGATCATAGCTTCAAATGCATTTCAGCTTAGGCATTGCTGCCTATTCCGATCTGAGTTAGTGTGTGTGTCTCTCGGTCATCACACTGAACCGTTGGCTCCGAAGAGTGTCTTGTGGTCTGAGAAAACAACATGTGGAGATGGTATTAGGAGAATAAGAATGTTTGCAGTGTATTGCGAAAGTAATCCTGGAAAGCGTACGGCTTTCCTCTCCGGCCTAAAGACCGGAGTTTCCAGCCTGGGGTTTTTATGAAGCTTGCGGTATACTACAGTGGGGACTTCGGCAGCCGGGTGGTTGGGAACCTGGTGAACTTCTCAGGCTTCTGCATCTCCTGCGCAGATGCCTGCACCGAATGCCGGAACGTCGCCCCGGACCTGGCAAAAGACATTGTGGCATTGGTGGAGATGCCAGATCCATCGACTTATGGGGATTTCATAGATGATGTAGAGCCTTTGCTCCCCCAAAATATACCGAAGGCTGATCTGGTCATAGTGATCAATGTCCATCCCGATATCCTCTACGGCCTGCTTCCCAAGTTCAAAGAGGCTGGGGTCAAAGCGATCATCGGCGGATCGGAATCTCCGAAGGAGATGCCTTTGGGGCAGAGAAGACAGGTGGAGGAGAAGGCGGCGGAGCTTGGGATGGAGGCGGCCTTTGCCAAGCCGTTTTGCGCTCTCACCCCCGATCCCAATAAGCCCATCATCGCTCAGTTCCTGAAAGAGGCGAGAATTGGCAACCCAGTGATAGAGTTTTCCGTTCAGGGCAGCAGAGAGGGAAAGGATGTGATCATGGGGGCCAATGTCGTTCGAAGCGCCCCCTGCGGTTCCACCTGGTTTGTGGCCAAGAAGATGCTGGGCCTGGAGCCAGATCAGCCCGACCTGAGAGAGAGGATATCCGAGGCTCACCATTCCTATCCCTGCACCGGCTCTATGGAGAGGGACAACGAGCTGGGAGACACTGTGCTGCACGTGGGCGGCTATATCATCCGCGATGCAGTGGAGAGCGGCCTGAAAAAGAGCAGGAGGCTGGATTGAATCTTTCAGTCTCCAGTCTAACACCTTCTGCGTGGGTTCCGCTGAAGGGCCTTCAAGCCTTCCATCAGAATCCAGCGCCTTGCTTTTCTTTAAATATCAACCAGCCAATCCGCCTCGCCCGTGGGAACGGGCTGCAACTCTCCTGACGATTCATTCAGGGAGTAGCCTGCGGGAATGCCGCCCCAGCTCCAAAGCCCACCGGCCTGGCCTTTGGCCTGATCCAGATTTTCTTGGCCCTGGATTTCATTCTCAAGATCGGTCTGGTTTATGGTCTGATTCCCTGCATCTGTCAGATTCTCTGTCGTGCTGATCATATCCACCAGAATCGCTTTGCCCGCGTTTCCATCCAGCGTCATTGGAGCTGCCAGGCAACCCGCACCTAAAAGCAGGAAAGCCAACGAATATATCACCAG
Organism: Methanotrichaceae archaeon; assembly: GCA_963813075.1. Classification (GTDB taxonomy): domain Archaea; phylum Halobacteriota; class Methanosarcinia; order Methanotrichales; family Methanotrichaceae; genus Methanothrix. Next base: position 3,384 of record CAWEXU010000029.1, on the reverse strand, counting down.
ATTTTTCATATCAACCACTCCTCATCGATCGGCCTCGGAGGCGCTCATTCTGCTCTGAGCGCCTCGATCGGATCGAGCTTTGCCGCTTTATTCGCCGGATAATAACCGGCAATGGTAGTGGTTAGGACGCCGAACAGGACGCCCAATACTATCGACTCGGGGGTTATGGACGATGGCAGCCCGGCCAGAGAGCCTATGAGAAAGGAGGTTCCCACCCCTAAGATTATGCCTACCAGGCTTGAGACCATCCCTAAGACCCCTGCCTCCAGCAGATACTGCCTGCGAATGTCCTCTACCGTCGCCCCCAGGGCGAGCATGGTCCCAATCTCCCTGATCCTCTCCTTTACGGTGAGCATCATCACATTGGCAATACCGATTCCCCCCACCAGCAGGGATATGGCCCCGATTCCCGCCAGGGCGTACTTGATCATGGAGAGGGTGCTCATCAGGGTGCTGAGCATATCCCGGGCGGTGGTGGCATCATAGGCCTCGTCCTTATGGTAGCGACGAAGGTCGTTCATGATCCTCTCGATTATATAATCCGCCTGATCGGGATCGGAGACTGTGACCTGAAAGGTCTGATAGTAATAGTTCTCCTCGTCCAAGAGCTCTTTCATGGTTTTATGAGTGACATACATGGCATTGTCAGCGCTGTCCCCCATACCACCGCCAAAGCCCGACTCCTCCTCTTCCTCCAGCACCCCTACCACGGTGAAGTCCATGGGCTGGTCACGATAGTACAGTCGGATCTTGTTCCCCGGAGTGACCTTCATGCGAAACATCTCCTGGGATATGCCATTGCCTATCACTATCGACCGGTAATCCGAGCCCGAGAGCCACCTGCCCTGTACCACCTTTTCCTTCAGATCCTGCTCTTTGTCCGGGTCCACTCCGGTGAGGCTGCCTGAGCTGTTGGTGTTCCTGAAGGAGATCACCACGCTTGCCCCGGTCTGTGGTGCCACATTCTCAACCCCCACCACGTTCTCCAGAACCTTGGTATCCTTATCAGTGAACTTGGCGGGCTCAGCAGCGTTTCGACTTCCTGGCTCCCCGTCCGGCCCGCCAAAGCGAGCGCTGCCTGGAATTACATGGATCACATCCAGGTCCAGGGTGGAGAACTGGCTGGAGACGCCAGAGTATAGCCCCTCCCCCACGGAGAGCATCACCACTATCGCCAGCACGCCGATGATTATTCCCAGGGAGGACATGAGCGTCTTGAAGCGATCGCTTTTAAACCCCAGGGAGATGAACTCCAGCATATCCTGCAATCTCATTCTCGCCACCCAACAAGTCCAAGGCTCAATTCAGATCCTTCTGTCATATGACCAAAACCATCGCTCAGGCTGACCCCTTTCCCCCATCGCCATTCTTCGAGAGCCTCCTTTTGCGGTAGAGGTAGCCCCCAGCAGCCAAAAGGACCAGGGCGCCAATGGCCATGAGCAGGAGATTGTTGTTCTGCCGGTCAGCCTGCAGAGGCGGGGTGTAAGTGGCGATGTAAGGCACTGACTCATGCCAGGTATCGCCGTTCTTGAACTCAGCCACGAAGCTGACGTTGGAGGGATTTCGGGCAGTCTTCCCCAGATCGGTGTACTCCACACCAAAGCTGATGGTGAAGACCTCATCCGGGTCCATAGTGCCGATATAGTACCTCTCTGGGGAGAACCTTATCCCCTGGGCTGAGGGCACTATGGTCACGGCGTTGAGGGTGTTCTCCCTGGGGTTGGCCACATTCAGGTTGACGGTGGCCTTGGAAGGGGTCGTGGTTAGAGAGGAAGAGGTTGAGTCGATGATGGCCATGCTCACCGCAGAAGGATCGACCTTGATCGGAATATTGCGGTTGATGGTGATCATATCGTAGCCCCCCAGAACCGTAAAATCAAGGAGGGTAGTGCCGGCGCTCACGTTCTCCTGTGCCCGGATCTTATAGAATACGGTGATTTGATCGTTCGGGCCGACCATTCCCAGATCATAGCGATAGGGATCGACGACCTCCAGCTCAGAGGTGCCCTGGAGCAGAGTGCGATTGATCGGCGTGGATAATAGGACATTTGAGGAGAGGCTTGAGACCCCTGCATCCTTTCCTGCTCCGTAGGCTGCTGCTCCGTTCTGCATCTGAATGGCTAAAATCGCCTCATCCCCGGGCATGAGCACTGCGGGAGTGGTACTGCTCTGGATATTCACTGGCATGCGATACTCATATCCTCCTGCCAGGCCCGTTATCAGAAGCGCCAAAATGATGATTAGTATTCTCTTCATCTAGCAATTCTCCAAAATTCGTCCGTCTCTGAGCCGGATGACCCGGCTGCAGTTCTCAGTTATCTCCGGATTGTGGGTGACCATGATGATCGTTCTGCCCTCCTCATGTAATTGGTTGAGGATTTTCATGACCTCATCGCTATTCTTGAGGTCCAGGTTGCCCGTAGGCTCATCGGCTATTATGATCTGGGGATCGTTGGCAAGAGCTCTGGCTATCGCCACCCTTTGCCGCTCCCCGCCAGAGATGTTCTGGGGGCCGAAGTCCGCCCGGTGGGCGACATTTATGCTCTCCAAGAGCTTCATGGCCCTCTCTCGTCTCACCCCGCGGGGGACTCCGCGCAGCATCATGGGAATTTTCCACATTCTGCAGGACCGATATCCTGGCGATGAGGTTGAAGGTCTGGAAGATGAAGCCCATCTCCTCCCGCCGGATCCTGGCCAGCTCCTCGTTCGGCGTCCGGCTGATATCATTGCCCAGCAGTAAAAAGCGCCCGCTAGTGGGCCGGTCCAGGCAGCCGATGATGTTCAGCAGGGTGGACTTGCCGCTGCCAGAGGGCCCCATCAGGGCCACGAACTCCCCATTCTCTATCTCCAGATCTATGCCCTTCAAAACAGGATATTCGCTCCTGCCGATGAGATAGGTCTTACGGATGTCCTTCAGCTCTATAAGTACTGGAATGGCACTCAGCTCTCTCTTATCTTTTTTTTATCTTCATATATTTTCCGTTAGCCTGTCAGGCTGCCCCTTTTAGAAGCCCGGTTGAGCATTTCATTGCTGGCCATGCCCTCCGACCGATCTGCTTTAGGAATCGTCCAGATGGGCAGGCCGTGATTGTTCCGGGTCAGGATGAAACCCAAGCGTCTCAGCTCCATTCTGGCCTCCTGGGGGCTCAATCCGCAGGCCTGGGCCACGCGCTTCAGTTCGCCCCGATCGAGGATCTGGCCCCTCAGACATGGTTTATGCTTTAAGTATTCTCTGATCGCTCTCATTATCTGGCTCCTTTATCAATCAGGTGCTCTGCCTGTGCAGTGGATCAAACCGGGATGGAACGATACTTAAAAAGAGAGCAGAACGAACTGGATCACTCGGAGAGGGTCTGGCAAGAGATCCCTTGGAGAATGTTCTGT
>CAWEXU010000028.1:0-9853 GCA_963813075.1 Methanotrichaceae archaeon | reverse complement strand
TTTAATTCGATCTCCTGCTTCAAGAGCATTCTTCGAGATATTCCCTCAGGATTCAGGCCTCTTTATGCTTCTTTTCTCTGTCTTTTCCTAAACCAATCCACCGTCTCCTTCAAGCCTGACATCAGGTCGTATTCCGGCTCGTATCCAAGCTCATTTCTTGCCGCAGATATATCTGCCAGAGAATCCTGGATGTCCCCAGGCCTTGGCTTCTCGTGAATCAATCCCGCCTCAAGTCCCAGGATCTCCATGATGATGCCCGCCAGATGGTTCAGGCTCGTCCTTTTTCCGCAAGCGATATTGAATACGCCCTCTGCCTGCTCTTTTTCCATTGACAATATATTTGCCCGGACCACATCCCGAACGAAAGCGAAGTCCCTGGTCTGATTTCCATCCCCAAATATCACCGGTGCCTTTTCTGCCAAGATCCTGGAGATGAAGATGGGTATCACAGCCGAGTACTCTGATGCCGGGTCCTGTCTCGGCCCATAAACATTGAAATACCGCAAGCATACTGTCCTTAATCCATAGAGCTCTGAGAAGACTCGAGCATAATATTCGCCTGTGATCTTGCCCACGGCATAAGGAGACAAAGGACCGGGCATCATGTCCTCGCGCTTGGGCAGCGTCGGTTCATCTCCGTAAACGGCGGATGATGATGCATATATCACCTTTTTGACCCCGCAATCCCTGGCTGCGAGCAGGACATTCAAGGTGCCATCGACATTGGCCGCATTGGAAGCCAGGGGATCATCCACGGACCTCTGCACCGAAGGAAGAGCCGCCAGGTGAAAGACGCACTCCGCCCCCTCAAATGCTCTTTTAAGCAGACCAGGGTCGGTTATGCTGCCCAAAATAAAATCGATGTTTTTTAAATGGGCGATGTTCTCCATCTTGCCCGTAGAGAGATCATCGACGACGGTGACGCTATGCTGCTTTGAGAGCTCATCTACTAGATTTGAGCCAATGAATCCGGCACCGCCTGTAACGATTACCTTCTTGGTAGACATCTTAGACTGCCTGAATACTATCTATAATAAAGAGATTTCTGCAATAGGCCCCAATTATCAGGGTTATAGCAAACTACTTAAAAAATAGGTCCCAATACTGATCATATAAAGCAGGTGCATTAGAGACATGACCGAAGGAGAAACCGTAAGGCTGAAGGCATCTGAGGCTAATCAGGGCGATGTCGGAAAGGGCATTGTCAGGATGGGCGACGATTTCATGGAGAAGATCGGCATCCGTCCCCTGGATGTAGTGGAGATAATAGGGTCGCGACCCACTGCCGCACTGGCGGTGAGCGCCTATTCCCAGGACCAGGGCATCGACATGATCAGAATGGACGGCCTGATTCGATCCAATGCCGGAACGAGCATCGGCCAGTATGTAGAGGTCAAGCGAGCAACCTGGGAGGAGGCCAAGCATGTAACCCTGGCTCCCGTCACCCAGGGTATGCAGATCTTTGCCCCCGGAGACGTCCTAACCAAGGTCTTCAATGGCCGGCCGCTCACCAGAGGCGATGTCATCTCCACCACCAGCGTGAGAAAGCCGCCTACCGATTCTTTGGGCAGGGAGACCATGTTCGAGGAGATCTTCCGGGGCTTTCTGGGCGCTCAGGCCTTTGGCCTGGGGGAGATCAAGCTCCGGGTGGTCTCCACCAGTCCCGGAGGAATCGTCAAGATCACCGAGGGGACGGACATAGAGCTCCTGCCCCAGGCGGTGGAGACGCCGGAACGCTCTGTGCCCTCGGTGGTCTACGAGGACGTCGGCGGCTTGAAGCCGGTGATAACCAAGGTCCGGGAGATGATTGAGCTTCCCCTGAAGCATCCAGAGCTCTTCGACCGCCTGGGCATCGATCCGCCCAAAGGAGTGCTGCTGCACGGCCCGCCCGGAACGGGAAAAACCATGCTGGCAAAAGCGGTGGCCAATGAGAGCGATGCCTACTTCATAAGCATCAACGGCCCGGAGATCATGTCCAAGTACTACGGGGAGAGCGAGAAGGCCTTAAGAGACCTGTTCGAAGAGGCAGAGAAGAACACTCCTGCCATCATATTCCTTGATGAGCTGGACTCCATCGCCCCCAAGAGAGGAGATGTCACCGGAGAGGTGGAGAGGAGAGTGGTAGCTCAGCTCTTATCTCTCATGGACGGGCTGAAGGAGAGAAAGAACGTCATAGTCATCGGCTCGACCAACCGTCCTGAGGCCCTGGACATGGCTCTGCGCCGGCCGGGGAGGTTTGACCGGGAGATCGAGCTGGGGGTTCCGGATATGGATGGAAGGATGGAGATCTTCCAGATCCATACCCGGGGCATGCCCCTGCATGAGGATGTGGTCCTGGAGGACTATGCCAAAGAGACCTACGGCTTCGTGGGAGCGGACATCGCTGCCGTCGGCCGGGAGGCGGCGATGAACGCCCTGCGGCGCATCCTGCCGGAGATCGATCTGGACGAGCCCACCATTCCCAAGGAGATCTTAGACCGGCTGATAGTGCAGAAGGGCGACTTCGAGGCGGCCCTGCGGGAGATTCAGCCCTCAGCGATGCGAGAGATCCTGGTGGAGGTTCCCAATGTGAGCTGGGAAGACATAGGGGGCCTGGAGAGCGTCAAGGAGCTGATGGTGGAGGCGGTTGAGTGGCCGCTGCGTAATTCAGAAAGCTTTCTGCGTCTGGGTATTGATGCCCCCAAAGGAATTCTGCTCTACGGCCCGCCGGGCACGGGAAAGACCATGCTGGCCAAAGCGGTGGCCAATGAGAGCGAGGCGAACTTCATCACCGTCAAGGGAAGCGCACTTCTCTCCAAGTGGTACGGAGAGAGCGAGAAGAGGGTAGAGGAGATATTCAGGAAGGCGAGGCAGGTTGCTCCTTCCATCATATTCCTGGATGAGCTGGATGCACTGGTCCCCATCAGAGGGGGAGCGATGGGCGAGCCCCATGTCACTGAAAGGATAGTAAACCAGCTTCTGAGCGAGATGGACGGCTTAGAGGAGCTGCACGGAGTGGTAGTGATAGGAGCGACCAACAGGCCGGATATCATCGATCCCGCTCTTCTCAGGCCGGGGAGGTTCGACGAGCTGATACTGGTGCCGGTGCCGGACAGCGAGTCCCGGCGCAAGATCTTCCAGGTGCACCTGAAAAAGTCGCCTCTGGCAGAGGATATCAACATCGACGAGCTGCTCGAAAAGACGGATCAGTATACGGGCGCAGACATCGCTTCCCTGGTCAGAAAGGCCGGGCGACTGGCCCTCAGGGAGGACATGGGAGCCACTAAGATCAGCCAGAAGCATTTCCTTGCCGCCTTAGAGGAGATTGGGCCCTCTGTCACTCCGGATACCATGAAGTATTATTCATCTATGGCCAGGGAGTTGCGCAAGAAGGCCTCCCGAGAGGTGGAGAGAGGAGACATATATGCCTAAAATGAAAACTTGAATTGACGGATGGAACATCTTCCATCCTATTTTCTATTTTTCAATATTTACTTAATCGCGAATAATAATCGCAAAGGCATAGATAAATATGGGAACGAACATGATAGCGCCCGGAGCGATATCATGACAGATAGCGAAAGATTCCTGAACGAGGCCTTTGCGGGCGAGTCGCAGGCCAGCCAGAAGTATAGATCATTTGCCGCTAAAGCGGATAAAGAGGGTTTTGCTCAGGCAGCCAGGCTGTTTCGAGCGGCTGCGGCAGCGGAAGAGGTCCACGCCGCAAATCACCTCAGAGCGCTAAAAGCGGTAAAATCGACAAAAGAAAACCTGCAGGCGGCCATTGCTGGCGAGGACGAGGAATGGGAAAAAATGTACCCGGTGATGATCGAGAAGGCCAGTTCGGAAGGAAACAAAGCTGCACAGACGTCTTTTCACTATGCCAACGAGGTAGAGAAGATCCACTCCCGGCTCTTCAAAGGCCTCTTTGAAGGGCTGGAGGCTAACGCCAAAAAGGATGTTTCCCCTTACTTTGTCTGCCCTTACTGCGGCAATACAGTTGAAGGCGAGGCTCCTGCTGTTTGCCCCATATGTGGTGCAGAGGGAAAGCTCTTCATGAGGATCGACTGAGCAGACAAATTGATATGATCGATATAAACCTGATCCAGTCCTGGAATGAAGAGCAAATAGTGGAGCTCTATCGTGCCGGCGGCTGGTGGAAGGATTATATGGATTCAACCCAGGTCAATGATCTGATCCGGGGAAGCTATCTCTTCGCTGTGGCGGTCGATATTTCCGCTTGCAGGGCAGTAGGAATGGGTCGGGTGATCTCTGACGGAATATCTGACGGGTATATTCAAGATCTGGTGGTCCTGGAAGAGTGGCAGAATCTTGGGGTGGGCAGGATGATCGTGGAAAGGCTCATAGAGGAGTGCAGAGCCAGGAAAATCGCCTGGGTGGGCCTGATCGCCGAGCCGGGAAAGGAGGACTTTTATGATTCAATTGGATTTCGACCGATGCCAGGGCATGTGCCCATGCTCCTCGATTGGGAGGCCCGAGGATGCTGAGTTCTAAAGACTTCAAGCCGGTGACGCTTGAGGACAGGGACTTTTTCGTCCAGCACTACCGGCGGTTCCCTCAGAAGCACAGCGACAACACCTTCACCAATATGGTCTGCTGGAACTATTATGCCAACTACCGATATGCATACGTCCAGGACTGCGTGATCCTCTCCAGCACCATCGCCGGCAAGACCCGCTACCGTCCTCCCATCGGGCCAAGAAATCCGGATCTCCTCCATGAGGTCCTGGCTCTCGCCCTGAAGAGCGATGAGGCAAGGCCCTTTGTGGTCCTGGACCCGGAGACACTGGATTGGATAAGCGGGATCTATCCGGAGCTTCATTTTGAGCCCGAGAGGATGTACTTCGATTATGTCTATCTCGCGTCCGATCTGGCCGAGCTGCCCGGGAAGGGATATTCGACCATCAGGCGTCAGCTCAACCAGTTCATGAAGACCTGCAGCCCCCAGGTCGAGGAGCTGGGGACAGATAACATCGCTGAGATAAACGATTTTGTAGAGCAGTGGTGCGTGTGGAAGGATTGCGAATCAAACCCCGATCTGGCATCGGAGAAAGATGCCCTGTGCTTTGCCCTGGCCCATTATCAGGGAGCTTGAGCTATCAGGCATCGCCATCCGGGCGGAGGGCAAGATCGGAGCCTTATCCCTCTTCGAGGGGCAAAACGAGGATACCGCTCTGGTCCACTTCGAGAAGGGGCTTCCTGACTGCAAAGGAATCTACCGGGCGATAAATTCCGAGACGGCCAAGATCCTGGCCAGGAGATACACCTACATCAACCGGGAGAGCGATATGGGGGTGGAGGGGATCCGGGAGGCGAAGATGCGCTACCATCCCCACCATATGGTCCAGGTGCATATGGTGAACCGGGAGGAGCTGGAGAAGGTGGTCTGATTTGCATCACCAGGCTGGCAAGGTTCAAATGAGGGAAAGGATCATCAGGAGTCTGGAGCTGATTTAATTATGCACAGCCATGATCATAGCCATGATTCAAAGGGCCAGGACCTGACCCGCCATGAGATAGAGCACCTCCTGGAGCACTGGATAGAGCATAACCAGAGCCATAGCACCTCTTTTCGGGAGAGGGCGGCTCAGGTTGCCAGGGTGAGTGAATTGGCTGCCCAGGACATAAACCGGGCAGCTGAGCTCATGGACGAGTGCACTGAGATGCTGAAGAAAGCCCTGAAGGATCTCTAGAAGAGCTGCAAGATCTTAAGAGGAGTCGTAATAAAATGGAATTGGTCTATATTTATCCCATGGAAATGAGTAAAGAGATGCAGAAGATGCTGGACGAGGAGTTCTGGAAGCGCCTGGGGCCCACAGTGAGAGACTGCAAGGCTATGGGCCTGGACAAGGACGGAATGTGCCTTTACATCAAAGCCAAGGATGAACTGGCAGAGGAGGCCCAAAAGCTCCTGGCGGATACAGAGGCCAAAGAGCTTAAGGGCGAAGAGGGCGAGGCTCTGCTCAAAGCCTTCCGGGAAGAGGCTGAGGCGGCAGAGGCCGGAATGGGGGCGATGTTCGGCTAGCCGAACCGCTTCCTAATCTCTATTTCTAGCATCTTGTAAATTCAACCTCCAGGGTTTCGATTATCTGTTTATTCGTCGTCTCATCAAGATTCGATAATAACATTATCATATTTCTGGAATCAATGGGCCAGAAGGCAATGCTATATACATCCCCATTAGGTTTCAGCTCGGATTCTGGATCGATGAATGAATAGAGGGTTACATTTTGTTCCATCTTATTCTTAAGGGACTGTTCGCTGACCAGATTTGTCCCTGCAAGCTTCAACAAGCCAATCATTGTATCTTCCATAAATTCCGAGAAGGATGTGGAGTTGATTTTGGCCAGGTCTTCTGCATACACCGGGATGGAGAAGATTGAGAGACTTGCATTCGTAGCATTGCCATCACTGCTATTGTTGATGACGATTGTCTGAGATTGGCTTCCTTCATCTGATTGTTCGTATGACCTTGTGCCCAGAAGATACTCCGGTCCAATGTCTATTGATAGATTATGCTCTGTTGTCAATAGCACAGAGGTCTCCAAAGACGAGCCGGGCATGATCAGAATCAGTAGAGCCAAAAGAAATGCAGCCACTGATAGAGCTATTCTAAAGGATTTCATTAATTTCACCTGCTAAATATATGGCGTGCTAAGTTTAAAAAACTTACTGCAAACGAGCTATTCAAAAAGGAATTGTGGGCATCTATCGCTTAGCTGACGGCCAGTGTCTTTATTATTTGGGTGGTGTTGGTTTCATCAAATGATGATACTAGCAGTGCATAAGTTGTTCTATCCAGGTTCCAGATAGAGATATTGTAGACTCCATGAGGTATCCGAATGTTTTCATTCGCAGAACTCATCGTGGTGACGCTAACATTTCTGCCCCTGCTATCAACAGTTGTCCATTTACCGATTTGTGTATCGCCGTTTTCTTTTGCAGCCTCCACCCCTCCTATAAGGAAGAGTTCAGACAGAGCGTCTGGATTCATCTTGGTAAGAATCTCGTCGTATATGGTCAGTATGGATACAAAGGCTGACCCAGCCTGTGCAGTGTCGTTGATGATCAAGTCATTGGAGATCATCCCGCTGCTGCTGGAGTCAACTTTGCTGCCGCTGATCTCAAAGCTGGGCATCAGATCGATGGAAAGATTCTTCTCACAGACTGTCAGGACATTCGATTCCAGAGCCGATACGGGCAGAGCAAGGCAGGCCAGCGCGAGGATGGTGGCCAGAAAGGCACGAAAATTTCATTTTGACAACTCCTTTGGCTAAATTGGCGATTAAAATATAAAAATTTTCTGAAACTATGTTGATATATCGAAACTGATAAAAAATTAAGTCCAGACTATCAGATGGATCAGATAGCCTGGATCTCCTCTTTGCTGGCGATCTTGATGTTCTTCTCGCTCAAGACCTGCCTGGCCTTGGCGATGTCGTCCACCCGCAGGATGAGCATGGCCCTCTGCGCCTTGGCAGTGACGAAGGCATAGGCGTAATCCACATTCACCTTATTCTCTCCTAGGGTATTGACGATCTCATACAGGCCACCGGGCTGATCCTTCATCTCCACCGCCAGAACATCGGTCATGGAGACGGTGAAGGCATTCTCCTTCAGGACCTTATATCCCTTCTCGGCGTCGTCCAAGACCATGCGAATGACCCCGAAGTCGCCCGCCTCGGCAATGGTGAGGGCGCGGATGTTCACCCCGGCATCCGATAGCGTCTTGGCAACCTTGGCCGTCCTTCCCGGCCGGTTCTCCACAAAGAGCGAAACCTGCTTTATCTCTGACATCTATAATAGCCTCCTAAGACTTATTCTAAATTTATCCCAACTCATCCTAAACCTTTCTGTTGTCTGTCACTCTCTTGGCCTTGCCCATGGATCGGGGGATGGTTCCGGGCTCGACCAGATCCACCTTTGCCGCTATGTTCAGCACCCCTTTCAGCTCCTTGGAGACCTTCTTCTCCAGCTTCATCAGGTCGCCGATCTTATCGGAGAAGCCGGACTCGGTCAGCTCGACGCGCACGGTCATCATATCCAAAGGCCCCTTGCGGTCGACGATTATCTCCCAGTGGTCTCCGACCTCGGGAATTCTCATCAGCACCGACTCCACCTGGCTGGGGAAGACGTTGATTCCCCGGATGATGAGCATATCGTCCGTCCGGCCCATGATCCTCATGATGCGCGGGTGGGTGCGGCCGCACTCACAGACCTCATTGCTCATTACGGAGAGGTCGCCAATTCTATAGCGGATGAGGGGCAGGGCGAACTTGTGCAGGGTGGTGAATACCAACTCACCCTGCTCTCCCTCAGCCACCGGCTCACCCGTATCCGGATCCACCACCTCGGTGAGGAACATGTCACCCCAGACGTGGATGCCGTTCTTGGCCTGGCATTCGGTGAAAAGAGGCCCGGAGATCTCGCTCGTCCCGTAGATATCATAGGCATTGATTCCCGTATTAGCCTCGATCCTCTTACGGGTTTCAAGAGACCAGGGCTCCGCCCCGAATATTCCCACCTTAAGCTGGGTGTCATTCTTGATGGAGACGCCCATCTTCTCTGCCACCTCCATGATGTGCAGGAAGTAAGATGGGGTGCAGGCGATGGCCGTGGTTCCCAGGTCCTGCATCAGCTCGATCTGCCGCTCGGTGTTGCCCGTGCCGACGGGCAGGACGGCAGCGCCGATGCGCTCTGCGCCGTAATGCAGCCCCAGGCCGCCGGTGAAAAGGCCATAGCCGTATCCCACCTGGACCACATCGTCCCGGGAGAGGCCCAAGGATGTCAGAGCCCTGGCTAAAGACTCAGACCAGGTCTCGATATCGCCTCTGGTGTAGCCGACCACCGTCGGCTTGCCTGTGGTGCCGCTGGATACATGGTAGCGCACTATCTGGCTCTTGTCGGCGCTGAACATGCCTGTGGGGTAGTTATCTCGCAGATCTGCCTTCCTGGTGAAGGGCAGCTTTGTGACATCTGCCAGGGTCTTGATATCCTCTGGCACTACGCCTGCCTCTTTGAACCTCTGCCGGTAAAAGGCGGAGTGGTCGTACACATAGCGCACTACGGACTTGAGCCTGTCCTCCTGAAGGGAATGCAGGTCCTCAAGGGGCATGCGCTCAATATGAGGGTCCCAATAACCAGACATTGATGATCAACCTGATTCAATGAGGTCATGGGTGCATAAAAAGCAATCGATTCCTTTTCCGCTTTTTCTTCTTAAATGAGCAAAATTTATATGGTTGTATGCGCATTCAGTGTACATTAAGAGAATGATCGAGGAAGAAGAGCTGAACCTGGTGCATAAAGCGGTAGAAATCGAGATGCTTGAGCTGGATGCAGGAAAAGTTAAGACCTACTCACTGCAAGATATCAAGAAAATCGTTGTGCCTGGGCGTTAGAGACTCATGGAAATCATCTTTTCAGATTCAGCAAGGAAGGAACTGGAGTGCCTCCCAGAGGATTTCAAATTCTGGGACGATTTTATCGAGTGGAAGACCTATGAAGACCGCCTGAAGGATCTGGAATCAAATCTCAAAAAGAGAAATGATCCTGGAAAATCCCCCTTCTACCTATGGGCAAAGTAAGCCACTATCGGCTCCCCTATCCTGTTGACGCGCACAAACCCGTATCTTTCGAACTGCACGACCTTGCCCAGCTCCTCGGCAATTCCCGCTTCTCCCAGGCCTTCGTCCATCCCATCGGGCTTCATCACCTGCACTGCAACCCCATCCGAGGGCGCCCAGTGAATGATCCTGGTCCTCTTGCCCATATCCTTGCCCAGGAACCTGGCCTTCGCCGGCTCCAGGCTCGTGATCTCCACATTGCACAGATCCTTGAGCCGGATGTTCTC
>CAWEXU010000027.1:0-58590 GCA_963813075.1 Methanotrichaceae archaeon | reverse complement strand
CTTATCTCGATCAATGGCTCCCAAAAGTTTTAACTTAGTCAATTCGAGATCCAGTTCCACAATTTTCTTCTCCAATCTTATAATATTAATATTATTGGTTTCGTTTGCTTTCACAATTCTCTTTCTCAAAAGCGCCTCCCAAGATTTCGCGGTTAATTCAAGTAGGCATCTGGAATAGTTTTCAGAATTAATCGTCGGAATGCGGAGTGATCGAAGATCCGGCGATAATGACTGCCTAGTATCATCGGAATCAACAAATATCGCTATGAATCCACCAATCTTTTCAAGTTCAAGAACGAATGCAGCATCCAGCTCCCGTCAAACCCAGGAAGAGTCTCTTGAATTTTTGGTCAAATATATAAAAAAGAGATCGCATTCCGTGATACCTTCTTCAAATATTTTGGCCCGAAGAGAGGTTCCAGGTGGGATTTCCCAATCATCGTACCAAACATCTATTCGAGCTGAACGCAGATCCGTTGCTAATTCTTCGATATATTCGCGATCCTTTTTCGAATGAGAAAGAAAAACTCTTGGCTTCATTAAGTGGCTCCGAGTTTAGTTGTATCAATCAACAGTATTTAGATTATTCGGATCAAGCAGAAGATTGAATCGCTTCATTGCGTGAACCACGCATATTCGATTTCTGCAGATGATATATCGTCTCGCTATAAATCCGACACTTGTCCGCCCTCCCGCACGCTCGCCCCCGTGTGCGCACTCCATCGAGTGGGCGAGAGCCTAATCGAGAGACAAAATTTTGAGCTACAAGCGACGTTATGCTCAAGCAAGTCTCAAAGGTTTTTGCTTCCGTTCTCTCATGGCCTATAGATATTGATATCATCTATATAATCACAGCCAATCCTCGGATTCGATTATATCTTCTATAAGTTTTTGGTCATCTAATTTGATCCAGCCAACAAGTTTGTCAGTAAGACTCTTGATCGGCTTGACGATCAATTCTCCGTCTTTCACGCTCCAGGCTACTCGTTTGCCTTCACAAAGGTCAATTTCAGATAATATTGAACTCGGAAGCTCAATTATCCCACCTTTCTTAACCAGAACCTCCATCTATCTCACCAGAGCATTAACAACATGTCCCTGCCTCTAAAAAAGAGTCCCAATATGAGATCCAAGATAGATCAGACAGGCAGCGCAGTCTTCGGACTGTCTCGAACTTAGAGCGATTGCTTCATCGAGCAATACCCGATCGCGCTTCTCTCCACCAATCCCTTATTTCTGCCGATGACTGTCGCCATCCTCCAGGCACGCGCCCGCCCTCCCGCACGCGCACCCGCGCGCTCCCGCGAGCGGCCCCGCCTGGCACCGCAAGTTAGTAGTAATGGTCTCAGCACATACAACAGCGGCAATCATGATCCTCACTTCCGAGAAGATAATTGAGGTCCATAGGCTGATAATCAGCAATTTCGGCGGAGTAGATGGCGTTCTTTGCCATGGTACGATCGATTACCTTGTAGATCAGATCAATGCAGAGCCCGATATCTTCCGTAAAGCGGCTCTAGCTCTGCATATCGTAGCCAACTGCCACCCCTTTCTTGATGGAAACAAGAGATCTGCTTTTCAAATCGCCGAGTTGATTTTAGGCTGGGAAGGGCGCGCAATCACGGCAAGCGAAGAGAGAATAATCCAAATGCTGCTGAGAATCGCCAGCTACCAATGCAAGGTTGATGAAATCAACATTTGGCTTCTCGAAAACACCGACAAACTCTAAGCGCTCACATTTCGGCCAGACGCTTCATAAGTCTCTTATTGCGATGCATGCTTTCTTCAAGGCGCTGTCTCTCCCCAGGGGTTAGACCTTCGAGTCTATTTTCAGATATATCTTGCATCCCCTTTGACTTTGGAGCAGATTGCCCAGACATAGAACATAACAGGCTTGTCGGGATTAAATAGCTTCTTCTAGAGACGATCCGGCGGCGTGCTCAATTGCCGCCTGCCCCCATTATCCGCGCAGGGCATCCCTGATCAGATAGGCCCTCTGACCATCTTGAACGACGACGATTTTCTCCTCTAGCCAGGCCCGACCACGCCGCTATCCTCCCAATCCCAATTTACTTCATGCACGAGACAGTGCCGCCATCCTCCAGGCACGCGCCCACCCCTCCCGCACGCTCGCCCCCTGTGCGCATGCTCGCCTGCGGACGGGGCCCCGGGCCGCCTGCACTGCAATTTAGCAGGAAAAGTCCCAGTTCAACAACGGCAGCAAGCGGAAGGTTTTAATGATTTGACCGATAAGTTGATTATGTTTTTTATCGGGACTGCAAGTTGACCTGATCGCATGGAGGTTCAAGAATGGCTGCATTTGCTCTGTCGGATCTACTAGCCATAGTCCTTGTAGTCGACGGCGGTCTGAACTGGGGCTTATATGCTTGCGGCTACATCCTGGTGAACGTGCTCTTCGCTTGGATGCCCATCCTGGAAAAGACGGTCTATGTCGCTTGTGGCCTTGGCTGCACATTTATCTGGCGATCATAACTGCGCAATCGCTCCGAGTAGAGGCCCTGAAGACCGATAATCGCCTGCAAGGCTCCAGCAAGATCGTCTGTGATTCGAGGGATTTCCAGATGCCTGGTTGATTGCGGTGAGACCATTCTCATTTGTCCGTTCTCCATTGCGCGGCCAATCGTCTCCTGCTCAGGTCTTTTTCTCCGCTTGAGATTAAGATAACTTGACTTACTGGGGATGATGAGGCACGAGCCGGTCTCATTTCCGAATGCATATTCATCCTCGAATGTGAGCGACAGCTGCAATAATCCCTTCAGAGCCTTTCGCCCGGATTCTTAAATAACTAAACCGGACAATATGAACTGATGGACGAAGTGGCATTGGTATTTCCTCATCAGCTCTATGAGCATCATCCCGCCTTCCAAAGAGGCCGAGAGATCATCATTATCGAGGACCCCCAATTCTTTCAGGGGCCGGGTGGAGGGATGAGGTTTCATAAGCTGAAGATCATGTTCCATCGAGCCACTATGCAGCTCTATCGAGATCAGTCTGCTGGAAAAAGGGTTACGATGTATCCTACCTGGAATTTCATCAGGACTTTCTCGGTGAACTAGAGCAGAAAGGCATATCGAGAATCTACGTCGCCGATCCCTCAGACCAAATGCTCCACAGCCGGATCTCTGCCGCCGCCAAAGAGCTGCAGGCTGAGCTGAAGATCCTGGAGACTCCAGGCTTTCTTGCTCCCATCCCCTGGATTAGGGATTTCTTCTCTGGGGCAGCTCGCCTCTCCCAGACCCGTTTTTATATCGCCATGAGAAAGAGGCTCAATATCCTCATAGACGATGACGGCCGGCCACATGGAGGAAAGTGGAGCTTCGACGCTCAGAATAGAAAGAGGCTGCCGGGTGATATCCAGCTGCCCGATCTCCCTCGATTCGAATTCGAAATGAATCGCTATATCGCCCAATCCCGGGAATATGTCGAGCAGAACTTTCCAGATCATCCCGGATCCACAGAAAACTTCTTCTATCCCATCTCCCACCCGCAGGCTGCCGCATGGCTCGACCACTTCCTGGAGCACAGGCTGGCGAACTTCGGCCGCTACCAGGATGCGATCGTCATGGATAACTCCGTTCTCTTCCATTCTCTCTTGTCTCCCCTGCTCAATATAGGCCTGCTCGACCCCAGGCAGGTGGTCAGCGAGACCATGAGACACTCCCGCAACCGCGAGATCCCGCTGAACTCCCTGGAAGGATTTCTGCGACAGATAATCGGCTGGAGAGAGTTCATGCGTGCGGTCTATGTCCTGGAAGGAGAGCGAGAGCGAAAAAGCAACTTCTGGGGTCACCATCGACCTTTGCCCGCATCCTTTTACCGGGGGTCAACCGGCATTGAGCCCGTTGACCGGTCAATAAGCCGGCTTTTGGATACTGCTTACCTGAACCATATAGAAAGGCTGATGATTCTGGGGAACTTCATGCTGCTATGCGAATTTGACCCTGATGAGATCTACCGCTGGTTCATGGAGATGTTCATCGATTCCTATGATTGGGTCATGGTGCCCAATGTCTACGGCATGAGCCAGCACGCCGATGGGGGCAGGATCACCACCAAGCCCTACATCAGCTCCTCCAGCTACATCCTGCGCATGAGCAACTACAAAAAGGGTCCCTGGTGCGCTATCTGGGATGGCCTGTACTGGAGGTTCCTCTTCCCGGCATCGCGATCTCCTGGCCAAAAATCCCCGCATGAGGCTGGCCATCTCCCACCTTGACCGCATGGATAATAGTGTGCTGCGCAATCACCTGGCGGTGGCGGAGGAGTTTTTGCATGGTCTATCCTGATCAAAAAATAAGTTGAAAAAGCTATAAATCCCAGGGATGGATCTATAATAATCATCCGAGTTTGAGGTATTTTCATGAATTCATCCTGGCTGATTAAGGCAGGGCTGGTCATCATCCTGCTGCTGGTTATCTGGACCCTTTATGGAGTGTTTGTAACTATGTCCGTACCCCAGGCAAGCTACCTTGTCAAAGAGACTCTGGATAATGGTGTGGAGATCAGGGAGTATCCCGAGGAGATCTGGGCCACAGCAGCTGCAAAGGACGAGAATAGTGCCTTTGGCCCATTGTTCAGATATATCTCCGGAGAGAACGAGAAAGGAGAGAAGATCGAGATGACCACGCCGGTGGTGACTCCTGCGCCCCCAGCAAATGCGGAATCCGCCCCGGGTGAGGGTGAGAAGATCGAGATGACCGCACCGGTGGTCACAACGGATACCGAAAAAGGCCTGTCCATGGCTTTTATCATGCCGGAGCGCTACGATATCCAGACCATTCCCCGGCCCACATCAAGCGATGTTGAAATCCAGCTGATCGAGCCCCGAACCCTTGCCACCATCAGGTTCTCTGGCTACATGAATGAAGGCAGTTATAGAGATAATCTGGAGCGATTGAATAAGACCCTGGAGGAAAGGGGGATCCTGACCAAAGGAGAGCCTTTATTGATGCAGTATAACGATCCCTGGACGCCGCCCTTCTACCGCAGAAATGAGATAGCATTGCAGGTAGTCAATGAAACTGAATAGTCAATGATACAAAAGCCAAGACGCGAATGGAACTTGGATATAAAGACGTGAATTGATAAGCAAAGACAAAAAAGAAAGATGAGGCCTCAATAGTGGAGAAGCGATATTATGCCCAATCTCACATAATATTCTTCTCTATCCTCTCCAGAGCCTCAAGGATCCTTTTTTGGCTGGTGGCATAGGAGAGGCGGACGTAATTCTCGCCACCCGGCCCGAAGGCAGATCCGGGAGTGGCGGCGATGAGGGCCTCTTTGAGCAGCCTCTCGGTGAACTGGTCTCCTCCCCCATAGGCGGATACATCCGGGAACACATAAAAAGCACCACCTGGAACGCTGCAGGGTATTCCCAATCTCGTCAGGCCCGCGACCAGAATATCTCGCCGGGCGCGGAACTCCGCCACCATCAACTCGACATCATCCTGGGGGCCCTGCATGGCGGCAACCCCCGCCCGCTGCACAAATGTGGTAGCCTGGGATACGGAATGGGACAGAAGCCTGATCACCCACTTCATCGTCTCCTTGGGGCCGGTCAGATAGCCCAGACGCCAGCCGGTCATGGCATAGGCCTTGGAGAATCCATTGATGGTAACCGTCCGCTCCTCCATCCCCGGCAATGAACCTATGCTGATGTGCTCATGATCGTAGATTATCTTCTCATATATCTCGTCGGATATCACAAAAAGATCGTGATCTACTGCCAGGTCGCGGATCTCCTCCAGCACCGGCCGCTCGAAGACCGCCCCGGTGGGATTGGAGGGGGAGTTGACTATGATCAGCCGGGTCTTGGAGTTGATCTTCTGGGCGATGTTCTGGGGCATGAAATCCGAATCAACCTCGCCCCAGACCACCGACCCACCGGCAAAGGCCACGCTGGGCTCATAGCTCACCCAGGATGGGCCTATCAATACGCACTCCTCGCCCTCCTGCATGAGCGCCTGGACGGCGGCAAAGACGGCCATCTTTGCCCCCGGAGTGACTATCACGTCCTCTGCCCCGGCATGAATTTGATTCTCCCGGTTTAGCTTCTCCGCTATCGCCTGCCGCAATTCGGGAATGCCTCCGGTTGGTGCATAATGAGTCTCGCCCATCCGGATGGAGTTGCATCCCGCCTCGACGATATGCCTGGGGGTGTCGAAGTCCGGCTCGCCAACTCCCATATCGATAATATCAAGGCCGCTGGCAGTGAGCCTTTTGGCTGTGGCCGAGATCTTCAGGGTGGTTGACTCGTGAATGGAGGCCAGTCGTGCAGAAACCATGCTCTAGTCCCCACCGAGCCTCTGCAGGAGCTTGACGGCAGCTTCGACCGCCCTCTTGGAATAGTCCACCCTCTTCTGGGCATCCGCGCGGGACATCTTGGGGCCGGTGATGCCCAGTGTCACCGGTTTATTGAATTCTAAAGATAGATCCATCAGCTTTCTGGCAGCATGATTGACCACAACCTCATCATGGGCGGTATCCCCCTGGATCACACAGCCGATTGTCACGACGGCATCGATGTCCTCGCGACAAAGCATCTTCTTTACCGCTATGGGCATGTCAAATACTCCAGGAACATAAACCACTGCGGCGACATCTGCTCCCAGGAACTGGGCATGTTCCCTGCCCAAAAGCTCCATCTGATAGGTGATGTCCCTATTGAACTCCGAGACAACGAAACCGAGTTTTGCCATTAGCTTCAAACCCCGTGAAAGAGTAGAGAGTAGGCACCTAGCTTCCTTCCTTCTCTAATAAACCCATCGATCAAAATGCATATATCCTTGGCAATAGTCCAACTACAAGATCCTCAATGAACCTTATTTATCTTGACGGCGAGTATGTTCCGGCTGAAAAAGCCGCGGTCTCGGTCTTTGATCACGGATTTCTTTATGGCGATGGAGTCTTCGAGGGCATAAGAGCCTATGATGGACGGGTCTTCAGGCTGGAAGATCATGTCAAAAGGCTCTACGACTCTGCTCAGGCGATCATGCTTTCCATCCCCCTGAGCCAGGAGGAGATGGCCCTGGCGATCAGAGAGACGCTGCGCAAGAACGGCCTGCGCGATGCCTATATCCGGCCCATAGTCACCAGAGGATATGGAGACCTGGGCCTGGATCCCCTGAAGTGCGAGAAGCCCACGGTTATCATCGTTGCCGTCGAATGGGGAGCGATGTATGGAAGCCTCTATGAGGTCGGCCTGACCGCCATCAGCGTTTCCGTTCGCAGAAATGCCCCCGATGCCCTGCCCCCAAATATCAAGAGCCTCAACTATCTGAACAACATCCTGGCCAAGATAGAGGCCAATGTCAAAGGGGGAAATGAGGCCATCATCCTTGATGCTCAGGGAAGGATATCCGAGGGGAGCGGGGACAATATATTTGTTATAAAGAATAAAAAAATCTATACCCCTCACACTCTGAATAACCTGAAAGGTATAACCAGGGAGGCGGTCATAGAGCTGGCGGAGAAGAATGGAATCGAGGTCAAGGAAACTGATCTGGGCCTGTTCGACCTTTACACCGGCGACGAGGTCTTCGTCACAGGCACGGCGGCAGAGGTCGCTCCCGTCACTAAAATCGATGGCAGAATCATAGGCAGCGGCAAACCTGGGCCGATAACAAAGGCGCTCATGGCGGCATTCAGAAAGATGGCAATGAGCTCAGGAACGCCTATCTGAGGCGGATCTATTGGATTTGGCAGGAAGAGCATATCTTTTCCTCGCCCTCTGTTTCATCTTTGTTTCATCTCCGTTTCATCTTTGTTTCATCTCCGTTTCATCCAACTCCCTTTTCCTCATTTTGTATTATAATTATTTTTCAGGGATGGAGATGGTTTTGACCTGAATTCTTCTCCTCCTGGGACCGTCGAACTCAAAGAAAATGATTCTCTGCCAGGTCCCCAACGACAGCCGGCCCTGCATAACAGGGACAGTGACGCTATTTCCGATTAGTGCTGCCCGCAGATGGGCATGGGCATTTCTCTCTCCGTGGTCGTGAAGATATTCGCCACTCTCCGGGGCTAATTTCTCCAGAAGGTTTAACATGTCCTGCATGAGAGCCGGATCGGCCTCATTCACTGTTAATCCAGTGGTGGTATGGAGGGTAGAGATCAGGGCAATGCCGGTCTGAATACCGTCCTCCTGCAGTGATTTTTCTACCTCTATTGTGATATCTCTCACGTCTACAGGCCCACTTGTGTTGATCTCGATCATAGCCAATCACAGCTTCCATAGACCTGGATGATAGATCAAAATTCCGGTATAACATTATCAAAAATTCGAAGGGAGGATCCGGGTATATTCATCTTGAGGGGATGGATGACTTAAAAAGTCATTTAAAGCTAACCCCGGATCCTTAATATAACTCATCCGCTATCATATATAAATTTTACTGTATATGGCATGAAGAATTTCATTCTAAATTATTTTAGCTATAATTTCAGTAGTCAATTGGAAAGTAAAATATATAAAACTATACCAGGACATAAAAGTGGGCAGTGCAATAATGCCGGCTCAAAAATCATCAAGCGGCTCACGGGAGCCATATCTGGAATTGGAGGGCAGGCCATCTGACAGGAGACCCATCTTTTCGCCCGCACCCAGGGCTGCGCCTCGCGAAATGGATCTTTTCAAGAAAGGTTCTGGAATTATGTCTTATGAAAAAAGCTGATACTATTATCCAGGACCAATACCGGCAAAAAATTGTATATCAGAGGTTATCGATCTCACAATAAGTTTATTATCATTAATTAACCTAACAAAAAGATATCTATGTTCGCATTTTATCAATCATTTCGCATTATCATCAATTAATATTTTTAAGGATAAAGGATTAATATTTAGGAATAGCTCATCAGACACATCAAGAATTCAGGAGGGAAAGAATATGGAAGATGTTAAGAAAGGTGCAGTAAGTTCGCTGCGACTGATCGATAACACTGCAAACCCGGCTCCATTAGGCCTGCTGGGCTTCGGTATGACCACTGTTTTGCTGAACATTCACAATGCAGGATACTATGAGCTGAATACCATGATCCTGGCCATGGGAATATTCTATGGCGGCATGGCCCAGATCATCGCCGGAATAATGGAGTGGAAGAAGAACAACACCTTCGGAACCACTGCCTTCACATCATACGGCCTATTCTGGCTCACCCTTGTGGGATTGATCCTCATGCCCAATTTGGGCCTTGGCACTGCCACCAGCAAGGTGGCCTTTGCGGCCTATTTCTTCATGTGGGGACTGTTCACCTTTGTGATGTTCATTGGAACCCTGAGGATCAACAGAGCCCTGCAGGTTGTATTCTTCACCCTTACCATTCTGTTCTTCCTGCTGGCGGCCAGAGACTACTTCGGAAGCGCTGCCATCGGGACGCTGGCTGGATATGAGGGCATCATCTGCGGACTGTCTGCAATCTATGCGGCACTTGCCCAGGTCTTGAATGAGGTGTACAAGAAGGTCGTCTTGCCCCTGGGGCCGGTATAAAGCAGCTGCTTTCGCGAGATTTGGATCGTGATATTTCCCGATCCGACAACTTTTTTGGGCTATTAATGATAACGATTCTTCGCCGTTTTATATGGGCAAACCAGGGGCCACTATTCGTCTCTTCTTTGTGCCCATTTGTAGCTCTAGTAAAATCGGCATGCTAAGACCTCACCACAAAGGCACAGAAGTACAAAGGAAAATTTTCCGCAGTACATTGCCACACAATAGAGCGGAGAGCCGCGATAACCCGATCAATTAAAAAGCAAAAAAAGGGATGATTGCCAGGTGATACCTAGCAATCTATGCCCTCACATGGGACTGTGCTTCTGTCTCAGGCACTGGATTCTCATGGAACTTGATGGTCTTCTCAGCCTCGAATGTTCCGGAGAACAGCTCGTGGGCCTTGATGTCCTTGTAGAATATCCTGTGCCATGAGGCATCTGTGCCCCAGGTACCATTGAAGGAGTTCTTGGTCTCCAGGCCGATCAGGTGGGCCGGATTATAGGTCCCATCCTTGGAGGTCATCAGCTTCTCGACCGTATCTGTGTCCCTACCGGTATTCTTGAGCCTATTTATGAGCTCCTCAGGAGTTATGCTGTGCTTGGACTCGGCCATGTACTTGGCGTACTCCTCAGGATAATAAGCCTCAAGGAGCTTCAGGTAGTCCTCGCACTCGGGATCTGCCGGCTCCTGGGGATCGTATGGCGTGGTTGAGGCAAAGAATGTCGTCTGGTCCTTCTCCATCTCTGTTACCGCGAAGGTTTCCTGGACATTGGCTCCAATGCCGCCATAAAACTCCTTTGAATGCAGGAACTTGGCGCCCATGAGCGGAGTGGCTCCGGCATATGTCATCTTCGTCCTCTCATACATATTCAGGCCGGATTTATCTCCTCCATTTACCGAGGATACATTTCTCTTCAGCTTATCGGAATTCTGTGAATAAGCATGCTCAGAGTCAAGCTCGAAATCGCCATCTCCTGCCATGGTATTGTAGTATTCAAGAGCGATCTTCTTGTCGACAATAGATGTGCTGACATCTATGATTCCGTTTCCGGATACCTTCTGGCTCTCGCAAAACTGTTCATACTGCACAGGAGGCACAAGCGGTGGATTTGCCAGTGCGATGCAGCAAAGCAATTGAGCTACGACTAAAGCTATCGCAACTATTACTCCCTTCATGTTTCTAGTTCACCCCTATACTCCAAAGAGTATACGCCCAATTTGTCTCAAAAGCATATAAACATATCGAAGATTATCGAGATGGAATATCATCTAAATATTCAGTGAAGTGATAGCAATCGTTATAAAATTAATGATAGTGATAGTACCACCGTCAATTATGATTAATGAGCATCAGAAGAATTAGGTCAGAAGATAGCGATGGCGGTGATTCGGAGAAAAATTTAGGTCCAGTTATCAGAACAATCAACAATACAAATAATATTAGTATCATGCGCGAGGAGCCGGAGGCCGGAGCCCTGATCATGTATCTCGAGGCAAAACCGAATGCATCGGCCCTTCTATTTCGATACAGGCTTAGCATATACTGCGCATATACTCAACACATAAGGAATTCAGCCTTTTCCATTAGAGGATCGCTGCATTTTTGTTAACCCCTTCTTTGTTGACCTCTTCTTTGTTGACCCATCTCTGATGACCATATATACAAGAGAGCATCAAATAGATATCCGAGGTTGCCATGACAGAAGAATTCAGCTCCGGCATAGATCAGTCGAGATCCAGCTGCCAGCCAAACCGCCTTTACAAGGAGAAGAGCCCCTATCTATTGCAGCATGCCTGCAATCCAGTGGACTGGTACCCCTGGGGGGAGGAGGCATTCGAGGCTGCCCGGAGGGAGGATAAGCCGATATTTCTCTCCGTGGGCTACTCCACCTGCCACTGGTGCCATGTCATGGCCCATGAGTCCTTTGAGGATCCTGATGTGGCCCGCCTCATGAACCAGTCCTTCATCTGCATTAAGGTCGACCGGGAGGAAAGGCCGGATATAGACCAGATTTACATGGCCGCGGCCATAGCTTTCAGCGGAAGAGGGGGATGGCCGCTGACCGTCATCATGACTCCGGATAAAAAGCCCTTCTTCGCTGCCACCTATATACCAAAAAAGGGACATTTGGGCCTGACCGGATTAATGGAGCTGATCCCCCAGGTCAAAGAGATCTGGGATAATGATCGGGAGAGCCTCTTGAACTCGGCGAACTTAATTGTGGATCATCTGAGGGGAGGGCAGAGCAGCCAGGTGAACGATGAGCAGAAAAAGGGGCAGAAAGAGGGTCATAAGGACTCCCTCAATAGGTCGCCATTCGATTCAACTCTCCTCTCCCGCGGCTTTGGCGCCCTCTCCTCGATCTACGATCCTGAGCATGGTGGCTTTGGCACCGCCCCCAAGTTTCCCACCCCTCACCACATAATGTTCCTTTTGCGCTGCTGGAAGAGAACCAAAAACATCCTGCCCCTGGAGATGGCCAAAACCACCCTTCAGGGCATGAGGATGGGAGGAATCTACGATCATGTGGGCTTCGGCTTTCACAGATACTCCACCGATCCGGAGTGGTTCGTCCCCCACTTCGAGAAGATGCTCTATGACCAGGCGCTCATAGCCCTGGCCTATACCGAGGCCTATCAGGCCACGGGTGAAGAGGAGTACGCCCGGACCGTGCGCGAGATCAAAGAGTACATCCTGAGGGATATGACCTCCCCGGAAGGAGGTTTCTACTCGGCGGAGGACGCTGATAGCGAGGGAGAGGAGGGCAAATTCTATACCTGGACGGCAGATGAGCTCAAGGAATCCCTGGGCGAAGAGGATTTCCGGCTGTTGATCCGGCTCTTTGATGTTTATGAGGGCGGAAACTTCGAGCAGGGAACGAACATCCTCCGGCATAGATCAAGCGTTAGCGATGCCGCTGACGTTCTGAAGATCCCGGAGGAGGAGCTGTACCGCCGCACAGGCGAGATGAGGTCCAGGCTCTTTCTGGCCAGAGAGAAGAGAGTCCACCCCCTGAAGGACGACAAGATCCTCACCGACTGGAATGGATTGATGATCGCCTCCCTGGCACGAGCGGCAGGAGCACTGCAGGATCCCAATCTCGCCAGAGCAGCGAGCAGGGCGGCGGACTTCCTTTTAGAGGTGATGCAGACCCCCGATGGGCGACTGATGCACCGCTACCGAGAGGGTGCAGACATTCCGGCCAACCTGGACGACTATGCCTTCCTCATCTGGGGATTGATCGAGCTGTATGAGGCGATATTTGATGTTAAGTATCTGAAGGCCGCCCTCCGTCTGAATGAGGTCACAGAGCAGCACTTCTGGGATAGAGATGCAGGAGGCTTTTTCTTCACGGCGGATGATGGCGAAGAGCTGCTGGTCAGGAAGAAGGAGTACTACGATGGCGCTCTGCCCTCTGGAAACTCCATTGCCCTCCTAAACCACCTCCGGCTGCTACATCTGACCGGAGATCAGAAGTTCGAGGAGAAGGCCGCCCTCCTCGCTCGCTCTGCCCTTCCTGCAGTCTCCGCCCAGCCTCTGGGATTTACCATGTTTCTCTGTGCCCTGGACTATGCTCTGGGTCCGACATATGAGGTTGCCCTGGCCGGCAGCCCGGGCGAGGTGGGGCTGGAAGAGATGCTGACGGCAATGAGAATTAGATTCCTGCCCAATAAGGCGGTGGTTTTAGTATCGGGAAGCGAGATCGTCAAATTCGCACCCTTCACTAAAGATCTGGTCCCGGTGAAGGGGAAGGCGGCAGCATATGTCTGCGTGGATCATGTCTGCCAGCTTCCAGTGACCAGCGCAGCAGAGCTGATCGCTCTGTTGGAAAAAAATTGACTTGGCAAGAAAATGAGCTTTCAGTATATCCTCGCGAATGATCCCTGTTTTCCGGGGATCAATTCCCTATTTACTGACGAATAAAATGATTTATGATAGGAAGGGGCCTTTCAGAGATCCACTTTTGGTAGCCAGGACGACAACGATAAATACTACATGCTAATTAAACGCATTTTGGGGATTCAGATTTCAGAGATTGAAGTTGCATCCGATCCGGAGCGGCACCGTAGTCATATAAGACACCGTAGGGTACCGTCTGGAAAAAAACCTGCCTGGCAGCACAATGTGGAACATGTGGACGCTTTTTTTGTCCCAATTAAAAGATCTATTCTCTCACACGCAATTCGTGCGGTGATCATTTAATGAACCAACGACGGGATCCGATTCCTAAGAAGGATATAATGTACACCCTGGAGGAGGATGGCTCTCTATATATCGTTAATGAGAGCTACTTCTACAAGACTGAGCCGTACTATGCCATCGTCAAGAATGAGAATGAGGGAACCATAACCACACCCAGCAGCAGAGATGTTCTGGACGCATATATAGTTCCCATCTGCCTGGAGAAGGCGAAATTGGCGGGAATCTCCGTCTGCGACTGGACCGTTTCCTACCAGTTCGTGCCCATTCCGGCCATCATCTACGGCCTGAACTACTTCTCCACCCCCAGAGATTACTTCCTGGTAAGTGATCATGAAGAGGCAAAGAAGGTGGTACGTCACATCACCAACCACGGAAGGTATCCTTTCTGCTACCAGAAGATCGCCGATACCTCAGATGTGACCAGATGCGTCTCCATATTCGGCCGGAGCATAAACTGCTGTGAGAAGGTATCCAGAATTGCGGAGAAGATCTACCAGGTCTTCAAGCTGCCGCTAGTGGAGATCGTAATGGTGAAGGACAGCTCCGGCACCTATAACCTTTCCTCCCTGGCGCCGGTGAAATACTCTCAATTATCCAAAGAGGAAAAGGAAATGCTCCAGGACCTTCTGGACAAGAGGGTGAAACGCTTTGAGTAAACTTGGAATCTTCGTCAACAGAAAGACATTGAGCAGCTCCTCTCAGCTCATGGCCCTGGTGAAGTGCCGGGACGTGGCAGAGAGCATGGGCCATACCGTCGAGTTCATCTTTCCCGTGGATATGAAAAAGATTCCCAGGCTGGATGCGCTCTTCATTCGTGCCGACACCGATCCCATGAACACCACATACGTCGCCGCCAGGATGGCGGAGATGTACGGGGTGCCGGTGATAGACGACCCCACATCCATCAGGATCTGCGCCGACAAGATAAACATGTACATGCACCTGCAAAAAATGAATGTCTCCATGCCAATGACCAGATTTTTGAAGAAGAAGGAATTGGATGACCTGCAGGCCAGGCAGCTTTTCGAGGAGCTGGGCAGCCCCCTGATTCTTAAAGAGCCGTCCACATCCTTTTCCGTGCGGGTGGAGAAGGTCTCGGATGTGGATGAGCTTTTGAAGGTGGCCAAGAGGTTCTTCAAGCTATCCGACTGGATTGTGGTTCAGGAGTACATCGAGAGCCGATTCGACTGGCGGGTGGGGGTGATCAACGGAGAGCTGCTTTACGCCTGCCGGTATATCATACCCTCAGAGACCTTCAAGATCCAGGCTTCTGTCAACGGCCATATTGTCTACTGCGATGTGGAGAGCGTGCCTGCGGATCAGGTGCCCCCAGAGGTCATCGACCTGGGAAAGCAGGCGGCAGGGGCTATCGGCAAAGGGCTGTATGGGGTGGACATAAAAGAGAGCAACGGAAAGCTCTTCGTCATCGAGGTGAACGACAATCCCTCTCTGGAAGGAGGGGAGGACGAGCACTACCCGGAGATGTTCGGACAGATCATCTCCCACCTCATGTCCGCCGAGGCTCTGGACGATGCCCGCGACCTTTCCAGGGAGTCCAGTCCCCTCTGCCGGCCTGATGGGCAGATATCCGCAGGAAGCAGAATCCGCCTTTGCGGATGTGGGCCAATTGAGCGAGAGCGAGATCTACTCGAAGAGATGATACTTGAATGGATGAGGACCTTTGCCAGGCCTTGAGCCAGGCCTGCGATGATTGCCATCTGGCTGGTGGCTGCTGCTTTGAGGCCAGGCCTCCCCTGAGCCAGAAGCGGATTGACATACTGATGGAAAACGGGGTCAGCCCGGATGCGGTGGAGTTTGCCGGATATAAGAGGCTGCGACTCAGGCAGGATGGATTCTGTGTGCTCTTCCGGGATGGGAAGTGCAGCATCCATGACGTCAAGCCTGAGACCTGCGTTGCCGGGCCGTTCACCTTTGATATAAATGGGGATATGCTGCAGATATTCCTCAAGAGGGAGAACATCTGCCCCATGGTCCGATTCCTGAGGGCTAACCGAAAGGCATACGACGCCCTCTTTGAGACCTCGGTGGAGATGATTATGGATCTGGTGAGAGCCATGTCCCCGGAGGAGATGGCCGAAATTCTGCAGATCGAAGAGCCCGAGACCGATCTGGTGGCCGAGATCCGGCTGGAGGGCTGAACGGGAATGGCAACGCAACTGCAGCAAACCTCCCGAGTCAGCGCTCCACCGGGCCCTGCCTGCACAATCTCCTTTAGGAACGGAGCACGAGTACTCCATAAACGACTGCAACTTCCGGCCCTCTGGCCATCTCCGACCGGATCATCCAGAGGCTTAACGGCAGGGTAGAGCATGAGGTGGCCTTCGGCGGGATTCGGGTCTCCAAAGAGCTGCAAAAGCATGTCCTGGAGCTTATCCCGGCGTCTCCCGGCAGCTTAAGCTGCCTGGAGGAGAATCTCTTTAGTGGATTGCAAGAGCTGTACCGGGCGACGAAAAATGAGTACCACTTCCTGGGCCTGGGAATGCATCCCCTTCTGACCCTGGATCAGACCACCTTCTGGGACCACGATGAGCAGGACTACTACCAGGCGTACGACCGGCTCTTTGGCATCAGGCAGCACGGCTGGCTGAACATCCAGGCGCTGCAGATCAATATCCCCTATAAGGATGAGCAGGAGCTGGTGGAGATGTTCAACAAGGTCCGCTCGCTCATGCCCTATCTGGTGGCGGTATCTGCATCCTCTCCCTTTGTGGAGGGACGGGCAAATTCCTATATGGACAACCGGCTGGTTTACTACCGAAAAAATCAGGCCCAGATCCCCCAGATCTGCCGGGACGTGCTTCCCGAGAGGCTGGAGGGAATCAGAGATTATGTCCAGATCAACCGCAATATCTACCGGGAATTGAAAAAGCAGCATGCTGAGATCTTGTGCCACGAGTGGGTGAACTCCAGAGGGGAGATCGTGCGCTTCACCAGGAGGTGCCTGGAGATCAAGGCCATAGATGAGCAGGAGTGTCTGCATTCGGATATGGCAATATGTGCATTCATCATGGCTCTCCTTCGCTCTGACCTGGAGCTGGAGGAGGATGAGGGCAGCCTTTTAGCGATGCTGGAGGACGGCATGCGTCGCGGGGTGGCGGCCATGAGGCCGGAGCTGGAAAGGCTTTATGCCCTGGCACAGAGGAATGCCACCCGAGAGGAGCATAGATATCTTCCCCTGATCGAAAAGAGAATCGAGCAGGGCAGCCTGGCGGAGATCATGGTCCAGAGGCTTGGGGAGGAGAAGGAGATCCGTTCCCATGCTCGCCCAGCTGGCCTGGTGCCTGAAGGAGAATATCCCCTATTCGGCTGAGCCGGGCCGATGCGGATGAGAGCTGCTGCATGAAAGGCGTTATTTAGGTAAAGCGGCAACTGGACTGGCAATAGGGGAGAAGGATCTTGATCGCCAGGAGAGCAGAACAGATAACGCCTTTCATTGTGATGGAGGTTTTGGAGAGGGCGAGGGAGCTGGAGAGAGAGGGAGTTGATGTCATCCATCTGGAGGTGGGCGAGCCGGATTTCGATGTCCCTTTAGCGGTCAAAGAGGCAACAAAAAAGGCTCTGGACCAGGGATTGACCCACTACACCCACAGCCTGGGGGATCTGGAGCTGCGAGAGGCCATATGCCGGCACTATGAAAAGACCTATGGCGTCTTTATAAAGCCGGAGCAGGTGGTGGTGACCTCCGGCACCTCGCCGGCGATGATGCTGGTATTCTCCGCTTTCCTGGAGAGGGGCCAGGAGGTGATCCTCTCCGATCCGGGCTACTCCTGTTATCCTAATTTCATAAGCTTCCTGGGGGGAGTGCCGGCAAGGGTTCCGGTCTATGAAAAGGACGGCTTCCAGCTGAGGGCGGAGGCGATCCGAGAGCGGATAAGTGACAAGACCCGGGCCATTCTGATCAACTCCCCCTCCAATCCCACCGGGAATCTCCTTTCGGAGGAGAATATGAAGGCCATCGCCGGGCTCGGTCCGTACGTCATTTCGGACGAGATCTATCACGGACTGGTCTATGAGGGAAAGGAGCATTCCATCCTGGAGTTCACAGAAGAGGCCTTTGTGCTGAACGGCTTTTCCAAGCTCTATGCCATGACCGGGCTGAGGCTGGGATATCTGATCGCCCCGGAGAGGTTCGTCCGGCCCATTCAGAAGATGCAGCAGAACTTCTTCATCTGCGCCAGCTCTCTTGGCCAGCGGGCGGGAATTGC
Source organism: Methanotrichaceae archaeon (assembly GCA_963813075.1). Lineage (GTDB taxonomy): Archaea > Halobacteriota > Methanosarcinia > Methanotrichales > Methanotrichaceae > Methanothrix. Next base: position 40,648 of record CAWEXU010000027.1, on the reverse strand, counting down.
GGCTTTAGAGGAGACCTGCTCCGGATGTGGCGGAGATGAAGAGGATTTACAATCAGCGGCGGCAGTTCATGGTCCGGCGGTTGCGGGAGCTGGGCCTTGGAATTACCATTGAGCCCACAGGAGCCTTTTATGTCTTCGCCAATGCCCGGCATTTATCTGGAGATTCTTATGCCCTGGCCTTCGATATTCTGGAAAAAGCCCATGTGGGCGTCACTCCGGGCATTGACTTCGGACCGCACGGGGAAGGATATCTGCGCTTCAGCTATGCCAACTCATTAGAGAAGATAGCAGAAGGGCTGGAGAGGATCGAGGGGTATTTGAGAGGGTGAGTCTGGAGCTAATGCAATATTCATATATCCATTGCCCTCTTGCCCGGCAAGTCTACCCATCGCTCTGCTTTTCCACCGGCAGGATGGCATCCGACGCCTGGCTCAATTGCCATTGCATGGGCGGTGATTGGCCATAACCACCGTACGCGGATCGTAGAAGGCGATGGCAGCGGCGGGGGGAGCGTGCAATTTGTGCAGTGCCATTCCATAGCGCCAGATGGCACCCATGCACGATCACCAGCGAGTCGCGGAGGATGTCGGGCAAGTTGGAACGCAGATGATGGATGCGGTCATTTTTTTTCAGGCCAGGTTCTTAGAGGAATTTGATCTATTCATGCGAGCTGTTTTTCAGTGGACGCCGCGAGTCGGCCCTTCGGGACTCAGGAAAAGAGGGCCCCTCAAAGCCAGAGAGATCGAAATGAGCCGTTGATGGTTTTGGATTAAGATATATTAAAGACGAAATTCTACGGGCGGGCCCAGGTGAATGTCTGAACTGCTTTTATGGGGATCGAAAGATCGAATTTAGCATAGTTGAGTTCTTAATCCAGGCTGTTTATCTGGGCTAATTTTGATCTACACAGACTATTTTTTTGTGCACGCCGCGAGTCGGCCCTTCGGGCCTCCCGCGCTATGCCCTGGTCCCCTCAACGCCGGGGTGGCTTGGATACAATCGGGGCGAGCCGTTGATGGTTCTGGATTATATCACGGTTAATATTCTCCAGGCGGGCCCGGTTGAACTGTATACCTTGCCCAGCAGTTCAAGCCCTTAGCCCTATTTCTCCACCGGCAGCGTCACATCCACCACCTGGCCCACCTGCCACTCCTGGCTGTGGGTGGCCACCACCACCGCCCCCAGGCGGGGATCGTAGAAAGCGATGGCTGCAGCGGGCGAGGCGTGCAATTTGTGCAGTGCCATTCCATAGCGCCAGATGGGAGCCCGGCCCTCCACGATCACCAGCGAGCCGCGGGGGATGTCGGGCAGAGGCGGGAGCGGCTCGGCGGGGGTGATGGGCGAGGAGACGGCGATGGAGTAGATGATAGGTGCGGTCAAGTGCAAACCTTCTTTCCCAGGGCTCATTATAAGAGAATCTGATCTATTAATGCAACTATCTCTGAGCTCCCGAGTCTGCCTGGATCAAGGTGCATTCTAGCGATCTTCTGAAGCTTCTCCCCATCAATAATCTTGCAGTTGTAGAGCGCGCATCGTGTTGATAATTGCTCATATATCTTGCCGGTATCCTTATCGATAACATTAGATGAGGTTGTCGCAAGATAACATATTTAACTCTCAGAGCACCTAAATGCTTCTTGATCGCCTCCACTTTATAGAGAATGTCTTCTCCTTTCTTTTTCTTTTGTTTTCCCGTCTTGCACTCAATAAAGCAAAGGGACTGATCCTGCATAAAAGTGACGTCCCATTCATTCTTAGGCCTTGGTTCAATTATTCCTTTGCTTGCTATTTCAAGATTTAGATGTACCTCTCTGACCCCCCCAGATTATCCGAATGATGATAGAGTAAGGCCCAAATGAAAACTTCGAGCCAGCCTCCAGTTAGAAATTCAACCTCGTTAGACTCTAAACACCCTGTTATCCGGGAATCTTTTAAGCCAATTGAAGGAAATATTCCGAGTTAGGTTCTCAATCAAACGCTCGTCTTTTAAATCTATCTTGTCGGATTCATGGATACTTAGGCCGTTATCGCGACCATTTCTGTTATGTGAGACTTCTGTGAAATGTCGCAAGAACTCAATCACATCTTTTTTATCATAATTTTCCACAAGGTATACTGAGGTTTCGAACCACTTCAAAGCAAGCTTCTCATTCTCTTCTATATCTTTTGCATCTTTAGATAGCTTAAATCCGTATCCTGCCAGGAATTGACTGATTGAGACCTCATGATCTAATTGCTCAGTTTTATTGGCAATAGAAAATGCCTCACGTTGGATCGCAGCATTCTTTTCGTCGAATGGATTGAGCCGTTTTTTTCCAGTGAATTTCAGAGCTTTGGTTTGATCATTAATTGGCACATAAAGCATTGTGCAATTGTTTCGATCTTTGAAGAATTCAAATGCAGCGATGCTCATTATCTTAGTCCCACCAGTGATATTAATAATCCACTCGGCTTCTGGATACTTTGAAGTGATATCTGTAAAGACCTTGAAGGCTGAAGGCATAGAGTTCTCGTCTTCGAGAGGGATTATTTCGTGCCGATCATTTTCATGAAGGTAACTCAATCCACCTATATCCAGAGCATCCATGAAATTAGTGGCCACATTCCTGCGCTTCATATCTGGTGTTACAACCAAAATAAGAAGATCCGGCATTACCTTATGAACAGTCAATAGGTTCGGCACATGCTGGTCGCTAATAAGGCATAATAAGATCCTCATCTTCGTCCTCTCTTGCCCTTTGTCTGATGAGCAGATTCTCTCTTTGCGCCGACGGCAGCAAAATTGTATAAACCCTCTTTTTCCATTACTCCATTTATTTCCAAGAGGACTTTCTCACCGATCTCAGCAGAAGGCGGTGTTCCAAAACTACAAGTCCACCGATGCCATCATCAGCCATGAAATAGGAAGCACCTCGTTTCTCCTTAGGATCGGCAACTCTGGTAACCTCAACAGTATCGCCCTTTTTATATTTTAATTTTTTCGCAACTGATGAGATTTGTTTCCGTGATTTCTGTAAATCGGAGTTCGAAGATACAATCGTTGGTTCGGCGGCCTTTTCGCTCATCTCTTCTGGATTCTCTAGGATGAGTCTCCCATAACCCGCATTGGTCTTGCCACCGATCCCCCATTCTCTGAGCGCATCAGTGAGCAGATCGAAGACCCTCTCGGCCCATTCGTCACCAACAGGTCCCGGAACATCACATGAGACTGCAATCAAAAATTTTCCCACTACTGAGAGGAATGTTACGGGATTTGGATCATCGAAGTCTGTCGGTGGAGTCAGGCCCTTCTCATCAGAGTAGTAATCACCATGGTGTGGCGTCATCACATCAGGCTGGAGCGATCCGATCAAGCTCTCAGGCGTGATCCAGGCATCATGGAATATGAGGTGCCCTGAATATTCAGTGGTCCCGAAGATGGCCCGATGGTACTCACCGCCGATCTTGAACCGCTCATCTGCTTCCCCCCAGGCCTTATGGCAGTAGTGTGCCGCCAGTCCCTTAAGCGCTGTTCCTGGGATCATCGGTGTCCCATAAGTATGATTTAATGTGAGACCTGTCTCCAGAACATTCTCTCCCCCGAGGCCGATGATCATCCTGCCATCTGTGTTGAAGAATCCTTTGGATTTCAAATTTTTAATTGCAGACTCTTGTTTTTGATAAGCTATTATGTAAATCTCTTGAGAATTAACTAGAGACTGGCACATCGCCTCGAAAAGATCGTCTCGCGCTTGAGGGTGATTCTTTTTGTCTTTAACAGCTATTCGCAGAAACCTATCTCTCAATAGCCCCGCATTCTCGCTAGCTTTATCTAGTGCCCACCAATCAGAGATAACCGATCTACAAGCATCTGCCATGGTCAGTCTCACTCCAGAAGGGCTTCAGAGTAGCGTTTAATCCATGTAGCTGACTCGATTGCCTCGCGGGTTAGCCTCTGATACTTCATCATATCGGCACTTCTACTGGTGCTCCCAAGATCTCCCGTTTCGCCCATCACCTGGGTTAGATGGGATATGTAGGCATCACCTGTTGCTCCCTCCTTTGCCTGCACAAAAGCAATGGATTGAGCCAGGCCGCAATTGTGAACAAGAGCAGGAAATTTTTTGGCAATTTGTCCGTACTTCTCATCCCCTTTCAAGCGAGATGAAACACAGCTATAAGCAAGCTGCGCTCTTTTCTGCTGTCTGGTCTGGAGAGTATTTCCTGCCATTTCAACCCCTCGTGAATTGGCATCTCGCTCTGCCTTTGCCAACAGTCGCCTTTCCGCCGATCTGCAGCTCCCGCGCTGAGTCACCACCACAAAATGTGCTCATCATCTTTTCAACAAGCGTCTTCTGATCGCCGCCATTGCAGCCATAGACCCTATCACACCAGACAATACCAGCCAGGATCGTCTCCACCGGCAAAGCCTCCTCATACCATAGGGCACCCTCGTCGACAGTCTTTGTTTCATCCTTAATTCTGATATGGGCCGCAACCTCAGTCCCAGTCTCAGACAGGAAGTTGAAGCTATTATCCGATACTACTGCAAAGCGCTCCTGAAAGATGCCTTGCCATTTAACATCTCCAGAAAAGATTGCTCTTGCAAGCAAACCTGCCCATTTTTGAACAAGATCATTACCTTTTCTGGCTGTGAAGTCTAGATCCTCAAAGAAAACCTTGCCATCCGCAGCTAATTTGGATTCTTGCGCAAGAAGCACTTCGGTCTCGCTTGCGTCAGGCACTTCTGGTACATCTGTGTATCCAGCATCTCTAAGATCTCTTTTCATCCTCTCAAGAACTAGACGGCTTGTTATGTAGGCAAAGGTGCCATAAAGGCTGCGAATGGGAAGGCAGACAATTCTGGCATCTGTAAAGACAAGGCTGCCTGAGTTAGCGTTGCCTTTATCATCGTCTGGCTTTCCGAAGGCCGCATTAATAAGCTTCTCAAAGGCTTTTTTCTCTTCATCCGTTTTTTTGCTCTTCTCTTGATCGAAGTAGTCCCTAATTACACCTTTGACTGACGATCCTGGCACAAGAGGCCAACCAGTCACCTTTTCCCTGATAATTGGAAGATCTATGAATCCTACTCCTCGACCCGTCCCAACATGCAGAGGCGTTATAGCCTCCAGCCAATATATTTTAGTTGTCAAATATCACACCTCTTCACATATCTATATTCATCTCAATCAGCATAATCCCATATTCCCCAGACCGCAAGTCCAAATCCATCTCGCCTATCCTGATCATCATCACATACCGACCTCAGCCAGAGTTCTTTGACTATATCTTCTGCATTCCCAGATAAAACTTCAAAGAAATAAACCGAACCCGCAGCAACAAGCCTTCGAATTGGTTTTGGGCCAGGTTTAGGGCCGTCTTTGAGGCGTTCAGGACTCCAGCCGGAAATAGGCTTCCAGCGATCAATAGATGCCGATATCAATCTCAATTCCAAATTAGCTCGATTTTCGAGAGGAGGGGAACCAACAAGCGAACCACCATGGCAATTAATCCATCCTGGAAGCCAACCATCAGAGAATATAGCAGGGGTCACCAATATCATGCGAAGCAGTTGTCTACCAGATTTCTCTTTTTGATCCTCAAGAGCCTGCTTAATCTCCTCTGGGAAGCTCCAAATCTTCTGCATCTTATCCTTCGCTTCCGTTTTCCAGTGAGCAAGTCGCCTCTCTCCACCAAATGTGCCGAAGGAATTGATATTTTGCAATTTCTCTCCAAGGATTTTTTCAGCTTCGCACCTTGCAGCAAGCTTTATTCCTTGAGGCTTTTCCTTTTGGGATAGATCCAGTCCCACAGTCATAAAAAGCATACCTTCGCCATCAGATTCTTCAACTGAACCTAGCTCTGGAGAGATCTTAACATGAACTCTCGAATCTTTCGGCATAGATGGAAGAAAATCCGTATGAGAGTTAGCCTTTTCAGGATCAGGTGGTGCCCGAAAATCTTTTCCAAAAGGATTCATTAGCCACTGAATCATCATTTCAGCTGACCAGAATGAGGGCACTGCGGCTGGCTTAAAATCCTCTATATCCATAGGAAGCAATGTAGGAAGAAGATCTCTATTCGGCAGATCACAGCCTTCATCCGAGTCATCCTTATTTTTATTCAACTTCATCGGTCGAAGTGCAAATGCATCTCGCTTATTCCCCTCTTCTCGCACAATAAGATCCTTAGGAGCTGGAAAGAATAGCTTATCACTACACAAAGGCAGAGGCCCAGAGATAATAATTTTCTTTAAATCCTCTAAAAATTTTGGATCCCTGAAGTCTGTCCCCATCTCTTTTCCAATTATAGTTCTCAAAGAGCCTGCCAGGACCGATGGATAAGGCCAATTTAAGGAATGCATTCGCCTTTGTCCGAATCCAAATGGACGACCGTCTCTAGCAATTATCGGATCGTAGGGTGTTATTGTCAGGTATGTCTCCATTATAGGACCACCTAATTGATTTCCTTTTCTTTTTGAATATTCCATTTCGCCTTCTTCATCGCAGATGCTATCTGTCGAGACAAAATAAGCTCATCTGATCTCATTTTGATCTTTTCATAAGAATCGACCCCTGCTAGTAGGTCTTTGATATGATCTAATTTGAGAGCCTCAGAACTTATGCTGCCTGCCTTTTTGCGCTTTAGAAGTCTCCAACTATCTGCAATAATGAGACTTTCAAGCTGAGCTTTAGTGGTTCCTTTCCAATCTTTGTAATCCTCTGCTAGCTCATGCATGTCGTAAGCGGCGCCATCCGGCAGCATATCCATACAATGCATCTCCGCCCACTTGAGGAGACGCTTATCGAGGCTGATTTCCCCCTCTGGATTCCATCTTTCGCGAATCTTGATAGGTGTGCCACTTCTGGGATAGAGATGGACTGCAAGGCCGTTTCTCTCATCATCAGGTACTGTTCCCTTTTTTGCTGCCTCTTCCGCGTCTCTTCCTGCGCTTAGCAGATCTTCAAGAGGTTCCATTGAATGGCCAATGGCGATACCTACTGAAAGGCTTGGTTTGATAGTCTTGTCTCCTTCATTGTAAGAGAATTTCTCCAAATATTTTCCAAAACCGTCATGCAGATCCCTAGCAGCTTGAAGACAGAAATCCAATGGCACAAAAGCCAGAACATCATCTCCCCCCGAATATATTAAACAACCATGATTATCTTTATCAACAATCTTTCTGGCTTCCTTGGCGAATTCAGCTAACTTTTTCGAGAGGCTTCTATGCTCTGGTCTCTCCTCTATGTATGAAATTATTTTGCCCATGCGATCGCCATCTGCGACTAGAATCGCTAAATAGCGACCTGGCTCACCCAATCCGAAAAATCTCTCTCCATCCTTTGTCTCTCCGCTCCGCTGTAGTCTTTCCACCATCCTTTTTATGGTTTTAAGATCGCTTATATCTGTATCAGAGAGAAAAGCTTCCCAACTATTATAACTATCACGGTTCTTCTCTTCTCTGGCTTTCATCATCCTATCAATTCTCGGAAGATGCAAAACCTGACCATCGAAAGGAAACTCGGGATAACGCCGTTTTCCGTTGCTCATACAGCCGGTTCCCTGGGCAATATAGCCATTTCCGATTCCACCGCTCATAACATTAGCTTTGGTATTATCCTCGCATATCTTCCCGATGTCATCTAGAAGAATCCTAGCGCCTGCATCTGAGTTATGAACTCCTCGAATCCATGGATCGAGTGATACACGCACGACAGATGGAAACGCCTCAAGTCTCACCGAAGACAAATCTTCGTCATCACTTTTCTTACGTCGACCAAGCCTCTTGGTGAGTCCAATGGCACAGAGTTGCTCCCCTGCCTGGAGCCGCATCTTTAGAGCTAGCTCGTTCTCCTTGAGAATCTCCTTATCTTTTTCAATGATGCTATCTCTAGCTCCATCAAGGGAGCACTTTGGGATTCCTGGATGCTTCTTTGGCTGATCGAAGTTCCTTATAGCCTTTCTACCATCCAAAAGACGCATCAACCTTATTCGAGATTCTTTGTAATTTCCTTCGTGATCATCACTGAAAGGCACCCAAGCTGAATAAAACTCTATTACATCGTGAATCTGCTCCGACCACCTCTCATCACTGACAAATCCTGGGGCCAGATAATCTGCCAGATCTTTCGCACCGTCGGCGTAGCGCATCCATTCTTTGCGAGCTGCTTCCTTGGCCAGTTCGTTAATTTTGATGGGATTTTCGTCCAGTTTGGCAAGTATTATATTAGAGACATTAAAGGCTCCAGGTTTACTGTCAGGTTCCAGTTCTTTATTTCCTGCATTCAATGCGGGAAATATGAGCTCACCATGTCCAGATACTTCTCTTGCTGCAGCTTTGCTGATCTCTGAAAGCAGGTGTGAGCCAAACCAGAGGTCCCTTGTCCTCCTGGCATTTTTAATGAAGTCCTGGACAGGGCCGATTGAGAGAACATATAGATATGACGCCAAGTTAAACCACCCGGAATTTATTCTCCTCAGCAAAGGCGAGGAATCCTTCAATTGCTGAACCGGATCGAGATCTTGCAGGCAGTCCGGGCCCTGGACTTCCTAGAGGGGATTGTGGATATGCATTGAGCATAGGATCTCGAATTTTCTTGAACTTTGGATTTTCAGGTGCTTTTTTTAGAACGACTTCATTGGGTGATGGTGCCTTTAAGCAAAGGATCATCTGCTGCACCTCTCCATTTTGACAGACTATCGGTCTCAATATCAATGGACTTGCCATTCTTGTCTTCTCCTCACCATCCACTATTGGGTAAAGCTCAGTGTCTTTAGGATCATTGTAGTCCTTAAAATGGAACACTATAGGCAGACCAAGCTCAGCTCTGGGGAAAGCATCATTGGGAATTCCCGACATTCTGGAGTGCTTTGGATCCCGCTGAGAAGTCGCGCTTCTGATAGTCTCTGGTTCAGGCCATCGTGATCGTCCTGGGCGATTCGGTGCCTTGCCAGGATTTCTGCCTACATTCTGGCCCTGCCTGAATGTCTGCATCAGGGTCACAACATCATTCCATGCCTGCATTGCATTGTTGCTGCTCTTAACAAGCAGGCTATCTGGCAAGATAGGCCATTGTTTGGGATGGGACAGAATGATGCCTAAGCTCTTTAAACGTTCTTTATACCAAGATGCGATGCTGGATGCATCCGGCGGCGCAAGCTCCTGGCAATACAGTGACCCGCCGCCCCTTCTGGTGCGAGCGCCTATACCTCCGAAGTTCACCCAAGCCCAGACAGCTGCCTCCAAGTCATCTGATAGGCTCTGTGGATAGATCAGCTTCAAATCAAAAGAGACTTTCGAGGTGCAATTGGCAATTGGAATTCCTTCTTTTTTATTTCCCTGAAATGGAAAAAGTGCATATCCTGGATGGCTTTCCCTGAATCTGGCAAAGTTTTTTCCATCAGGGATGTACGCACATGGATATGTTGACCCTTTTGATGTAACTGAGGCTTCAACGATCACCTGGCTGGGATTATCGGTCGTTCCCCAGATCTCGCCCTCGCGTTGCCGAAGCTCGGCGACTGTGGTGCAATTTGCTCCTCTTGTCGCCCGCCATAAGAACCTAAGATGGCCGCGAATGCTCGATGGGCGTATGAGTGTAATAGGATCATTCTCGTTAGCTCTGACACCACCACTAAAGATCGGCGTTATAACATGAATGCTGTAAACCCTTTTAATCTTATTTGGATGAGGATCTACATTAATAGGTTTTCCTGGAAAGTCTGGAATACTGCGATTCATAATTGCTCACCTTTGATTGCTAGCATTTTATATGATTCAGGTAGTTGAATTAAATCCAGAGTAGTTAACAAAATGTTATGTATAACTAAAAAAATATATGATGCATTAACCCTCATTTAATGCATCACTATCCACACATTCACATTTATCTCAATGGACTGCGCAATTAGATGTATCCCGATAGCGCTCAGCGCATAAAATATTAGCCTAGTTAGGCATTTGCTGATGGCCGATCGAGTCTCAAAGTCGTTATCTATTCCCGTTCTAAGTCTATTTATTTTCATCTTACCACCTAGAGGACTTTGTGTATCCCTCTATGGTAAGATATCGCTCAAAGTATATGAAAATTTTGTATGGTTACAGGCATAAAAAAAATACTGAAATATATTAATTATAATGAATACTATCCAGTTGTAGCCAGGTACAAATCTATCTATTATAATAAAAAAAAACATGGACGACTTTTAGACTTGATCGCCCATTATATTTGTTTCAATTGGGCCGCGGCTTTTTTTTAGCTGCGGATTAAATTAATAATCTGCTTTAATCCTATATCAGCCTATCGCTCCTAACTTCACTAAAAATTTATGATATTACACATCTTGTTTTAACTTATTCACCCTCAAATCCCCCCATCCCAAAATGCCCCCCATATCCCACCGCCACCGGCCCCTGCACCGCCTCGGGAAATACGATGCGAAAGCCGTACCCTTCCCCATTCGCCGCCGGCCTCCTCTCATCCCCCTCCCTCCGGCGCACAAAGGCATCCCAGGGAACCTCCCTTTCGCCCAACCTGGTGTGGTCCACCCTCTCCATCATATCAGGCTCAGGAAAGCCTGCCAGCCCCAGCAGCCGCAAGAGTTCGTGCTCCGGGCTGCCGATCTGAAAGCCGGTGCAGTCGAACTTCGGCACCCCCGCTCTTGTGGCCTTGGGATGGCGGGTGGGAAGGAAGGGGGTATGAGAGAGCCAGACCCTCGACCTGGCGAATAGCGGGCTTATGCCGACCAGGTCCGCTGGCCGGGCAAAGCCCAGAAAGACCAGACTGGTGCTTGCCCCCTGACCATCATAGATCTCCGCCAATCTCTCCAAGGCCTCTTCTTCCCCGGAGTCAAAGCCTCTGGGAGCATAGATGCTGATGTTGGTGATCTCGCCCCCGCCGCCGGGGTTTGACTCGCAGAAGATATGGGCATGCTCGTGGCCTCGCAAGGGCCGGTGCAGCTCGTCGCAGCCGGTGAAAACCGCCGAGCCATCGGATAGCTCCACCAGCGCCCGGTGGACCCTCTCCGCCAGGAGGATGGTCTGGGTGAGAAGTGGCCTTGGCCTGATCGGCCAGGGCATAGCGGGCCACTGTGGGCTTCAAGGCCGTACCTCCGCTCTGCCTTTCTGTGAGAATGACTTTGAGAAGAACGCTCTGACGACTTCCATTAAGAAATAGCCAGAATAAAACCGGTATTCACCCAGCAGAACGCTCCATTCCTCCTCTTCCCTAGACAATATGTTCGCCTGTAGAAATAGCTTTTTGCTGGATGCAGTATATATTTTTTGGCGTATATTCGTTCTGACAAATCATAAGTACTTAAAATGAATTTCAGGGAAATTCAGCATCGAAATCCTGATAAAAATCGGGCTCTTTGCGGTTTTGTGTGGGCATTGTGACTCAAACTTAAAACCACAAAGGCACAAAGCCACAAAGGATTCTATCCTCAATATGAAGATTAATCAGCAATATGAAGAGACATCTTTGTGCCTTTGTGTCTTTGTGGTTCATTTTTTGTGCTATCGAAAGGAACAACCGAAGAGGCAACAGAAGGCCAATGATCAGGTCGGTCTGTAGAGGCGGCCCACAGGAAAGAGCGAAAGTGCCCTTTCTTTCTACATGAAATCCGCAAGGCCCGTCTGCCTGGCCTTCTCGTTCTTGAAGAGAGAGTCGATCTCCATCTTCAAAAGCTGCAGCCTCTGCTTGGTGTAGCTGCTCACCCCATACTCCTCTGCCACCTTAATTGAGACCTCCAGATACTTCCTCACGCTGCCCTCGTGCACAGTGAGAATCATCCTGCCGCCACATTTGGGGCAGGTCTCCTTCAGTGGAGGCCTTCTATACTTGGCCCCGCACTTCACGCACCTGACCTTCTGCTTGGAGAAGGCATGCAGATTGCCTATCAGGTCGGGCAGGAAATGAGAGTTGATCACCCTTTCAGCTACGTCCTGCTCGTCCACCGCCCGGATCATCCGCGCCAGCTCCAGCTGGGCATCCATCTTATCGACCATGGTCTCCAGGGTCTTGTAGGCGCTGTTCTTCGGCCCGGCAGCGATGTCCGTGGTGGCATGGCTGAAGTTGAACCCCTCATACTGCTGGTCGGTGCCCAGCCTTTTAGAGACCAGATCAAACCTCCCCTCCAGGTCTTTGGGGTTGGTGTTGGTTGAGGGTGGCCTCGTAGAACTCCAGGGGATAGACCGGGGTCAGATCCAGGTTATGAGCCTCTTTGTCCACCTCAGCCGGATTGAGAATGGTGGTCATGACCAGGCAGGCGTCCATCTTCCCACCCCGCTTTGCTGGAAGATAGGACATGGAGAAGTTGATCAGGGCATCCATGAGCAGCATCACGCAGTCCTCATCCCCATCGCAGTTCCTCCGTTTGGCGGCATGAAAGAACGGATGGCCAAACCCCGCCGAGGCCGGGCTGTAGCCTATCAGCCGGCAGAGAACGCCCGCAGAGGTATGGGGGGCCAGGCCCACCATCAGCTTTCCGATCAGGTCCTGAGGGGTCTGGGCATTGTAGAAGGGCTGCAGGTGATAGAACCTGGCCAGCAGCTCGTCCACAAACCAGGATACCTTCAAGAGGTACTCGCCCGCATCCCTCGATAGGATGATATCCTGGATCCTCAGCTCGCAGACCTGATCCGGACGGGTTAAAGGATCGCCATGCATATCCACGGCATAGCCCAGGCTCTGCAAAACCAGGGGGCTGGTGCCGATCTCGTCCGGCCGGAAATGGGTGAGAGGCAGGTCGGTGAGGTCGTACCTCACTGTGCCGTCCTTGAAGATGTTGATCCCCTGCTTGGCCCGCAGGATTCCCTTCTCCAGGGGCTCGGGGGTCTTATCGCGGGAGGAGAGGCCCAAAACCCCTTTCAGAGAATCGGGCTCCCTCTCCCCCAGATTCTCTAAAGCCTGATGGTAGAGTTTTTTGACATCGATCTGCATCTCAGCTACCGCATTGCTCTCCTGGCCGCATTTGGGGCACTTTTCGGGAGCGGGGATATTGCATTTGGGGCAGACCCTCTTCTTCTCAGTATGGCTGCCGCACACGCAATTGAAGGCAAAGCCCTCCTTTCCGCAGCTCTTGCAAACCCGCCGCTCGATCTGCACATTGATGATCCCGGAGGAGCTGTTGGTGGAGTGCTTTGCCGCCTCCTGAATGGATCGGCCCTTGCCTCCCTCCTCCCCCGCCGGGAAGAGGACATGAGGGGGCGGCCTCATCAGCCTCTTGTCCGACTTCTCAGGCCGGCCCATGCGGGCGCCGATGCGGGTGGGCGCACGCGCTCGAACCACAATGCCTGCCAGGCGGTTGACCCTGGCCAGGGTCGAGTCCTCTGCCTGATCGCCCTCAACCGGTTTGCCCCCATCCGGCGGGCCCCCAGCCTCCCCGGCCCTCTTCTTCAATAAACCACCCTCCCCGTCAATTCCCAGACACAGCAAGAAGGGCAGAGGGTCCTCGATCATTATCCGTCCCTCTCGAACTTTGTGCAGCACCAGCAGGGTCTCCAAGGACTCCTTGACCTCCAGAGGGAGGATCAGCCGTCCAGACTCCATAATGCCCTTTGACGCCGCAACCTCCCTGCAATAGCTCGTAATCCTCCAGGGAAAGGTCATGCCACAGGTGGGTATGAGCAGGATGAAGGGGAACGCCATATTCTCTGGACAGGGCAATAGCCTCTTCGCCATTGACAGACTCGCAGCCCGCGGGGTCGCCGCCCGCTTTTAGCAGCTCTGCCGCCCACCACTCAAAGGCATATGAGGCCGGTGCCAGGGGCCGGTTGTTCTCCAAAAACTCCCCATAGCTGATCAGGATCTCCCCCAGGTCCAGGATCCTGGATACATGGGCCTTGAGAGCGGTCTGGATGGTCTTGGGATCTTTGCAGGTGATCGGCATCCACTCCAGTATATCCTGATCAGAGTCAAAGCGGACCACATCCCCGTTGAGCAGCCTCACTGTTGGCCCCTCAATCGAGCTGACCGGCGCTACCGCCGCCGCTTTGCCCGGCTGCTCCACCTTGATCTGGGTGCCGGCGGCCATGAACTCCCCTAAAAGGAGCATGCTGGCCGGATTGATTCCCGCAGCAGCAAGCCCGGTATTCCTCGCCCGGCCGTAGCGCAGCCTGAAGCCTCCAGGCCGGGAGGGATGAGAGAACACCGGCCTTCCCGCTATAAGGTCGCGGAGGAACTTGGGAGTTGAGTCCCCGCCATCCTTCTTGCCGCTGGCCAGAGAGTCCAGCCACTCCCAGCCGGAGATGCCAAGCTTGCTGACATGCTTTTTGAGCTTGGGCCGCTTCAGGGCGATTCCCTCAGCCGAGACCAGGGCGATACCCCCTCGCACCCGATTGGTCTCTATTCTGTCCAGGTCCCGGTAGCCAGAGACCTCCTCTTCTTCCGTCGGCTCGCCGTCTATGCAGATGGGGCAGTTTCTCACAATGGTCCTGATCTCGTCATCCGAGGGGGAGTACTGCAGACCGGCCACCCTCTTGTACAGGCCAATCTCCTCCACATAGCGCTCCACCTCCTCCGGGCGCGGCTTCCAGGGGGCGATACCCACGCTCCTCCTCACATAGTCGGCAACGAGAACTGAGAGCGCCTGAGCTGTGCCCCCGGCAGACCTTATCGGCCCGGCATAGTAGACCTTGAGGTACTCGGTGCCGTCATCGTTCTTTCCCAGGTCCACCCGGGCGATGCCCTCAATGGGAGCGGCGACGACCCCCTCGGTGAGCAGGGCCACCGAGGTGCGGATGGCGTTCTCCACCGACTCGATCTTGCTTGCGCCGGCTCCCAGCCGGCCCTCAGCGAAGTCAATACCAATGGCAAGCGCAGACTCCTCCCGGCTCAATCCTTCCGCTTCATGATGCCTGATCCTCTCCGCAATGCCTGGGATGCCGATCAGCTTCTCCACCCTCTCTGCCAGGTCCACCGCCAGGGGTATCTCCACATCAATAGTGGGGTCCAGCCCCCGGCTGCGAGCCTCTTTGGCTACGGCCATGGCATCACCAAGGCCATCCTGCAATAGCTGAAAATAATCCTGGTTATTCACTCTTCTCTCCACAGATTAAGCCCGGTGACGGAGTCGGGAGATCTTATCAGATCCCGTCCGGTCAGCTCCTGGATATATAGCTCAGCGGCAAAGATCCGGCCCGAGGTCAGGTGCCCCGCCCAGACTGTCCCCTTCATGCCGGAGAGGACGGCATGAACGTGGGCAAAGGGCTGGCCTCTCAGGAGGGAGATATTGCCCGAGCAGGAGGCAAGCTCCACCGGCTCGTTGATCTGAATGCCCTGGTACTTCTGAGAGACCTGGTCGTAGTAGCCGATCTCCGCCTGCTCCAGGGCGCCGATGATGCTCAACTTGGCCCGCCCGGATATCTTTCTCTCTTATGATGCACATGACCTGGCCGATTATCTCCTCGCCGTGGTCCAGCCTGGCCAACAGTTGCCTTCCACTCTGAAACTCCTTGATCAGCAATCTGTATCCCTCCTCCCGTTGCTATTCTGATGCATCCATGGGCCAGTATCTTCGTTCACTAATCGGATAAGGGAGTTATGGGCTATTGAAGGATGCGCCTGAATTTCAATCCAGATCATAGATGACCCTACCTTTCAATACCACGTCCCAATCCACTGGCCCATTAATAATCCATGATGGTGCCCGCTTTCCCCCTCCATCTTTCTCATATATATTAGACCATTATCCTCATTCGACGCGATAGCATCGCCGCCTCGTTCGGCGAGAAAGCAGAATTGATGGCTTAGCGGATATCCCTCAGCCATTGCAGTACCATTTCCTATACTGGCGCAGCTTCCCTGAATGCCCTTTCCACAAATCTGATCCCGCATGCCTTTCTCTGTCCGTCCATCCAAAAGAAAAAAAGACTCATGATACCACCCCACCAAACATTAGAAGATATTTTATTATTTAACCCCCCTGCTGCTAGTGTGCACATAAATCATTACATATCGTTTAAGCAAGAAATAGCATAAGTAATGTATTACTATTCTTTACGCAGTTCTCAAAAAGCAGCATCTCTAAAAACATTATAAAATTTTTGAAGATTCATTTCCATTGGAACCCTTGACGAGAAAATCCGCGACCTAAAAAGGCTCATTTTCTTGATGGAGTAAACTGGTTAAGAACTTTGCGGCCGAGTTTTAGCGACATCTATTTTTGATTAAAGCTCCAGCATACTCCGATGAATCTTGAGTCTCTGGCAGCTGAGCTGCGCGGATTTGTGGGAGTCACCAGGAAAAAGCAGATTGGTGAACTCATATCATTCTTTCCCATAGAATCCAAGCAGATCATTGCATCCTTTGGTGAGGATGCGGCAGTGATAGACGACGGCGATGAGGTCATGCTCTTTGCCGCGGACGGCATCTGGTCCAAGCTCATGGACGCCGATCCCGAGTGGTCGGGCTACTGCTCGGTGCTGGTGAATGTGCACGACATCGCCGCTATGGGCGGCTGGCCGGTGGCCATGGTGGACGTCCTCTCCGCAGGAGACCCCGAGATATCCAAAAGGGTTCTCCAGGGTATGAAAAAGGGAATAGAGAAGCTCGGTGTGCCCATCATCGGCGGCCACCTCCATCCCGATACCCCTTACAGCGCCCTGGACGTAGCGATCCTAGGAAAGGCGAAGAAGAATGCTGTGATCCTGAGCAGCACCGCACAGCCAGGAGAGGTGGTCATAGCCGCTTATGATACCGACGGCAGCCCCCATCCCAAGTTTCAATTGAGCTTCGACTCCACCAGCTTCAAGGAAAGCAGTGTGCTGGCGGAGCAACTGGGAGCAATGCGAGAACTGGGCGAAAGCGGCCTGGTCCGGGCGGGCAAGGACATCAGCAACCCCGGGCTTCTCGGCACCCTGGCCATGCTCCTGGAGACCAGCAAGGTGGGCGGGGTGGTGGATGTGGAGGCCATTGTGGTGCCTGAGGGCCTGACCCTGGTCGGCTGGCTGCAGATGTATCCGGGAATGGGATTTGTGGTCACCACTAGATCCGAGAACCAGGAGAAAGTCCTGGAGGTCTTCACCAGGCGCGGTCTCACGGCGAGGGTCATCGGCCGGGTGACAGAGGAAAGAAAGCTGATAATCCGCAGCGGAAAGGAAGAGGCTGTGCTCTTTGACCTGGCGCGGGAGTGCGTGACCGGAATTCATTAGGACATGGACGCAAGCTTCATCAAATCCCTGCAGGATCGGGCAGAAAAAAGGCACGCCCGCATAGGAATCGGCATCTGGAACGCCGACCGAGAGCTGATAGCATCCCTGCGCTCGGCGGAGAGGTTCGCAGAGCTGCTGGTGGTGGGCAACGTCGATGAAAGCTGCCCTTATGAGCATATTTGCACCGATGAGCCCTGGAGGGAATTGGTGCGGCTCCTGGCAGACGAAAAGATTGATGGCGCTGTGCGGGGAAACCTGCCCGCCGGAAGGACCATGCGCGCCCTGAAAGAGGAGTTCGGCCTGCCCGTCCGCCGCCTGGCCCTGCTCGAGCTATCCGGCTGGGCCTTCCTTCTGGGACCGGTGGGAATCGATGAGGGCGAGACGGCTCGCGATCGTCTGGATCTATTGCTTGGGGGCTCAAGGCTCCTGCAAAATCTGGGCGTCCTGCCCCGGGCGGCGGTCCTCTCCGGGGGGAGAATGGAGGACCGGGGAAGGTGCGAGCGGGTGGACAGGAGCCTTTTGGAGGGCGACCAGATCGCCTCCCGCGCGCTCAATGAAGGGATTAATGCCGCGCATAAGGGAATTCTGATCGAGAATTGCCGGGGAGACGACATCCTCATCGCTCCGGAGGGCATTTCAGGCAACCTCATCTTCAGGACGTTGATGCTCCTGTGCGGTGCCAGGTCTTTTGGCGCTCCGGTTTTGTGGGAGGAGAAGATCTTCATCGACTCCAGCCGGGCGAGAAATGGATTTGACGGGCCGGTGATGCTGGCCGGGGCGATGGCCGGGATGAGAAAAGAGAAGTGATAAGCAGCATTTAATTGCCCATTCTGCAGTCTTGACATTTTTTTCGCTAAGGTTAATTCTCTAGCCTGTTGTTTTGTAATCCTCCATTTTCAATATCATCTCCATCAGCTCCGCCACCAGGGCCACGTCCACCTCGGGGAGCGTCACCTTTCGCACCATGTTCGGCACCTCTATATCCGCCATGACGATCTTGGGTAGAGAGCTGTTCTTGAACCCCTCCACCACGGCGTAATCCATCCCCTCTCTTTCCAGCTCCGCCAGGGCAGACACCAGGTCTCCTCGATCCCGTCTCACCAAAAGCCGGGCCTCACCCAGACCTATGACCACATCCGCCCCGGCATCGAAGTGCCTCTTGGTGTCCCCCCGGTCCACGGGATGAGAGACCATATTCTTTATCGTCCCCACCCGGCCATACTTTGCCAGGGAGCTGACCAAAGCCTCCACCAGGGTGGTCTTTCCCGTCTTCTTGGTCCCGACGACCGCTATGACCTTCATTCCTTCATTTTATCTCTTAATCGCCTACTGCAATAGCTCAATTAAAAATCTGGTATATCCTTCCAGATCGGCTATGCGCACGTTCTCATTGGGAGCATGGATATTGCTCTCCAGCTGCCGGCCGACGCCGTAGACGCAGGTGGGAATCCCCGTCTTCTCGGTGGCATAGGCCTGATCTAAGCTTCCCTGGGCGGCAGAGAGCTGGGGCACAAATCCCATCCCCCTCTCCACCGCTTCTCTCACCTCATTGACCCAGGCATGCTCCGGGTCAACGCTCATGGGCGGATATCCGGGATAGAACTTCAACTCAAAGTCGATATCCGACCTCAAAGGCTCCAGAGTCCTCTCGATCTCCTCCATCGCCTCTTCCATACTCTCCTCCGGTATCACCCTGCGGTCCCCCCGGAGAACGCATCTATCGGGCACTATGTTCTCCTTGATCCCACCATTGATCACGGTGATATTGAGCATGGGGATGAGGTTCTTGATGCCCAGGGTCTTCACCGCTGAGCTGCCAGGAAGGCGGGAGCGTCTGGCCTGAACCACCTTCTTCAGCTCCATAAGCCGCTCCATTACTGGTATCGACCTTTCCACCGCATTCACTCCCAGGAAGCTAGATCCACTATGAGCCGACCGACCTTTAACCATTAAGTCCCAGGTTATGATGCCATTGCTCCCGATCACCACGTCATCGGAAAATCCGTCCATGCAGAGCATCAGATCTCCTTTCACCTGGCCCAGATCGGTCAGATAGCACAGGCCGGAGTAGCCTCCCACCTCCTCGTCCGTGGTCAAAAGAACGCTCAAATTGTACCGGGGCATATTCCTGGACAGGAGCGCCTTCAGGGCAGCGATGAGGGCAGCGACCGATCCCTTGCAATCCGAGACCCCCCGACCATAGACCCGGCCGTTCTTCTGCACCGCACAGAAGGGATCGGTCTCCCATTCACCCTCTGCCGGCACCACATCCAGGTGGGCATATATCACCAGGGTCTTTTCCGCCCCCACTGACAGATCAGCCCGGAGGTTGTACCGGTCACCCACCAGCCGGTTATCACTGCATTTGGCGGCAAATACCTCCGCCGGCATCTTCATTTTAGTGGTCTTGAATCCCATATCCTTGAATATGGGCTCCAGCCACTCTACTATCTCCTGATAGCAGTCTCCCGGAGGGGCAACCGTCCTGAAGCTTATTATATTTTTCAGCAGATCCATAAGGTAATCCCGATCTGGAAAAATGGACTCCTCTGGCTTCAAATCGTCTCGCATCTCTTTATCCCTTCTCTAAACCGGTAATAACAATCATTGCAAGCTATAAAATGCTTCTGAGATTTATGAGAGTCCTTCCGGTCATGGCCTCGGGCTGGGGAATATGCATGAGCTGCAGTACTGTCGGTGCCACGTCAGCCAAAATTCCGTCCTCTCGAAGCGGGTAGCTTTTCCGGTCAGAGGTGATTAAGGTGAATGGCACTGGATTGGTGGTATGGGCGGTATGGGGCTGATCGGTATCAGAATCCCTCATCTTCTCTGCATTGCCGTGGTCAGCGGTGAGAAGGACCGCTCCGCCCAGGCTCAGTATCCGGTCCACAATCTCACCCACACAGCCGTCCACCACCTCCACCGCCTTCACCGCCGCCTCAAAGATGCCCGTATGGCCGACCATATCCGGATTGGCGAAATTGAGGACGACCAAATCATACCGGCCGGAATCGAGACGGGCAAGAAGCTCATCTCTGACCTCATAGGCGCTCATCTCGGGCTGCAGGTCGTAGGTTGCCACTTTCGGCGAGGGTATCAGCACCCGATCCTCCCCCGGATTGACCGCTTCCTTTCCCCCATTGAAAAAGTAGGTGACATGAGCATACTTCTCTGTCTCCGCTATCCTCAACTGCATCAATTTTGCCCGGCTGACCACCTCTCCTAAGGTGTCAGTGAGGTCCTCCGGCGGGAAGGCCACTGGAGCGTTCAGGGTGGCATCATACTGGGTCATGCAGGTGTAATGGACCCGGATCGATTTGGTGGCAAACTCGCAAAAATCCCGATCCACAAAAGCGCGGGCTATCTCTCGCGCCCTGTCCGGCCGGAAGTTGAAGAAGATGATGCTATCCCCATCCTCCACCAAACCCATTTCATCCACCACTGTGGGCAGGATGAACTCGTCGTTCTCCCCACGGTCATACCCCGACTGCACCGCCTCTTCTGCGCTCTTCGCCCGCATACCCTCGCCATACACCAGGCAGCGGTAGGCCTTCTCTACCCTCTCCCAGCGGCGGTCCCTGTCCATGGTATAGTAGCGGCCGCTCACCGTGGCCGTCCTGCCCGTGCCTATCTGAATGAACTTCTCTTCTAGATCCCGGAAAAAGCCAAGAGCGCTGCGGGGCGGCACATCCCGGCCATCCAAAATGGCATGCACAAATACCCGGGAGAGGTCCATGGACTTTGCCATCTCCAGCAGGGCATAAAGGTGAGTGATGTGGCTGTGCACACCGCCGTCGGAGAGAAGACCGATCAGGTGAAGCTTTCTGCCTCCATTCTTGGCCCGGCTTCATCGCCTCCTGCAGAGACGGGATTACTCCCAAATGTGCCCTTCTCCACCGCCAGGCTGATCCTGGTCAGCTCCTGATAGACGATCCTTCCCCCGCCCAGGTTGAGGTGCCCCACCTCGGAGTTTCCCATCTGGCCCCGGGGCAGTCCCACCGCCAGGCCGGAGGCCTTGAGGGTGGTGGTGGGATATTCCTTCCACAATCGCTCCAGGTTGGGTTTACGGGCATGAGCAATGGCATTTGCATCCAGGATGGGGCTTATGCCGAAGCCGTCCATGATTATTATCGCTATTGGCCTCATCTTGCCTGATTGATCATTCCGCCGAATATATCAAATCTGCCGTTCTCCGAACCCCTCTTTGCCGATGAGGGGGACGAAGACCACCCCCATCTTCTCCTCGACCAATAAACCATTCTTTCTGGTGACCAGGATCAGCTCCTGGGAGCCTCCTCCCACCGGAAGGATCAGCTTTCCCCCCACCCGGAGCTGCTCAGTTAAGGGCTCGGGAATCCTGGGAGCTGCTGCCGCAACGCTAATCCTGTCGTAGGGAGCATGCTCGGGAAGCCCCAGGCTGCCGTCGCCCTCCACCACCGTGACGCCTTCAATTCCCGCCGCCTGCAGATTTTGTCTGGCAGCATCAGCGAGATCCGGCATCCTCTCCACCGAGTAGACCTGGCCCTCGGGGCCGGCCAGGACCGCCAGCACAGCCGCATGGTAGCCGCTTCCCCCGCCCACCTCCAGGATCTTCATTCCTGGCCTGACATCAAGAAGATCGCACATTATGGCCACCATATGGGGGGCGGAGATGGTCTGGCCCAGTCCTATGGGCAGAGGAAGGTCCTCATAAGCCCGATCTCGAAGCTGCGAGGGGACGAATAGCTCTCGTGGAACGCTGCGCATGGCTGCCAGGACCGATTCGTTTACCCTGCCCCGCATGCCGTCAAGAAGCCTGTTTTTTGGGTCCATATTCAGATCTCTCGCCCCCAAACCCGGACGATTTCTTTCGCCTCCGCCGAATCAGCAAAACCCTCTCCTCGCAGCTTGATCTTGACTATGATGAACTGGAAGTTCTCCACCCTCCTCTTCTCGCCCACCTCAAATACCTCATCTCCGGGAACTGTGATCTTAAGGGGGTGGCTCTTGCCCGCACGAAAGACAGTTATCCTCAGGGGTACCTCGTCCGTACCCCTTGCCCAAACGGTCTTAACCTCCCCGGCAGGGGCGCTCCTGACCCGGCGATCCGTCTCTAAAGACGCGATCTGGGTCATCACCACGTCCTTCGTCGGATCGTCCACCAAGAGCTCATCTCCGACGTTCAACACCTCCTTTGCCGGGATGGTGATGTAATAGGGCAGGGATTGCTCATCCTTGTTGACGATCACTTTGAGGTCGACCAAACGCTCCCGTCTCACCTCAACGGAATGGACCGTCTGGCATTCATCGCAGCGCACCAGGTTCTCCTGTCCGGATTTGATCAGGGTGTGGTCGGTATCCGTCCCGCAGGCCGGGCAGAAGATTTGATCTTCAAGCATGGAATACAGTTGTCCTTTGAGGTATTAAGCATGACCGCAGAGGAGGATAAATCAGTCGACCTGAGGGAAACCACATCAAATGGAGGGGAGGGTTTTCATCTGGCAGGGCGGGCACATCCGCTTTCAATGCCACTCTCAATCGTTTTGATTTAATTTTGTCCTGGCCCCCAGTAATTCAGATACTTTTTATGAAAAGTATTCCAGATTCCATACAGGGAAAATTTTTTAAGGAAGATGTACAATTAATACTTATGAAGAAAATAAACAAAGATAGGTCTGACCGATCCAATCAGGGAACAGATGAGTGTTGTCTCATAGCGGAGAGCATTATCGATGAATTGCATCAGATCGCAATACCTGACCGAATGGCCATCCCTTCAGACGTTGGAAGGCACAAGGGCTCATTCAAACGAAAGATAATGCAACAGATAAGAAATGCCAGGAGGTTTGCAATGGTTGGATGAGAATAATACGATATGATGACCAAAATGTGGTGTGATGACAAAAACGAAATAATACTAAAATATTTTATAGGAAGAACATATCAAATAACGCTCCTTTATTCGATACAACAGTCCTATTTTATGAAAAATATACTATATTTAATAATCTGCCACCGAAGAGACTTATCAGAATATAACCGAGCTATTTGTCTGCGCTCTTAAATTCAAATCTTCTAAAATTATTTTAATTATGTTACAAAGTCGCTGCCACACAAAACTATATATATTAATTTAGTAAGTTATTATGATGTGAACTCCAAATCCTGCTCCATCCCCCAGTCATCCTCCGATCTGGAGATAGACCTTAAGAGGCTTGACCGGATGCTTCAGGCCGCTCATAGAAGCTCCATAGACATAAGAGATGGCTATGACTTCTATGTCCTGGCCTTAAAGGAGTTCAACAAGGAGAACCTATCCGACTCATTCCTCTATTGCGACCGGGCGAACTACGAGCTCACAAGTGCGGTCAATGAGGCCAAGATCAATATCAGAGGCTCCAGGTTCCATAGCTTAAGGACCATCTCCTACTTCTTCCAGCTCTACGGCCTTTATGCCATACTATTTGCCACCCTGGCCATCATCCTCTTCAGCCTGCTGATCTACGAGTTTCCCGGGGCGAAGCTTCTTGACGTCCCTCTCTGGTCCTCATTCTTCGCCGGCCTGGGGGCATCAGCTCAGATACTCACCGGGGTGGCAGACGACCTGCGCCGCTACGGCCTGGCCACACGATACAGGAGGCTCTGGTATATGGCCCTGCCCCTGCTCAGCATGGTCTTCGGCTATATGGCCTATCTGATATCAAGCTCTGGACTGATAGCGTTGAATGATGATATCGGAAATGGAGCCTTCAGCATAATGTTCATCTGCTTTTTAGTCGGGTTCATGACCAAATGGATGATAAATAGGCTATCGCGACTGTCCAGAGATATTTGAACATAGAGTTTTGGAAATCGACAGAGCCATATACAAAGAGGTCAGTCCTGTAGAATGATGAAAAAGAGGCTTGTGGCCTACGTCTCAGGTACGGTGCAAAAGGTTGGATATCGTGCCAGAATGGTCGATCTTGCCAAAGCGCTGATATTGACCGGCACGGTTGAGAACCTGGATGACGGCCGGGTCAAGATAGTGGCCGAAGGCGATAGTGAAAAGCTGAAGTGGTTTGAAGAGGCCATTGATATCAAGAATACCATGATCAATGTCTCGGCCATTGAGATGGAGTATTCAGAGCCAAAAGGGGAATTCGCAAAATTCTATAAGCTCGTGGAAAAGGGCGAGACCGACTCCAGGCTGGATGCTGCTGCGGTATATCTTAAAGACCTGATTGCTGCCGTGAACAAATTGAACGATAATTTAGGCCAAAAGATGGACACCATGATCCAGGCACAGGGTGAGATGAGCAGGAACCTGGGTGGAAAGATGGACACCATGATCCAGGCACAGGGTGAGATGAGCAGGAACCTGGGTGGAAAGATGGACACCATGATCCAGGCACAGGGTGAGATGAGCAGGAACCTGGGTGGAAAGATGGACACTATGATCATGGCGCAGGGCGAGATGAGCGGCAAGATGGACACTATGATCATGGCGCAGGGCGAGATGAGCGGCAAGATGGACACTATGATCATGGCGCAGGGCGAGATGAGCGGCAAGATGGACAGCATGATCCAGCTCCAGAGAGATAGTCTGGAGGTCGAAGAAGAGCTGAAAGAAGAGGTAAAAGACTCCAGAAAGGATTTCAAAGGATATCTGGATCAAAGATTCGAAAAGCTGGAATCTGAGGTTGAAAGATTGCGTTCTGCCCTGATAGAAAAAGGGATCATCTGATAGAAGAATTTTTATTTATTTAAATATCTCTCCCGCTTCTTTGTACCAGAGCAATAGATCAAGCTGGCCCATGGGAATTCCTGCCTGGGAAGAGAAGACAGTCATCTGCTTCTCGATCTCAAGGTAAAGCCTCTTGGTGGGCGATTCTGGAACCATTGCTATCACTCCCAGCAGGGCCAGGTTCTTGAGGATATGCCGGTCAAGGATGGCCAGATCCTCTCCCAGACCGATATTCCTCAAGAAATGGCTGGCCTCCTTATAGCCAAGTCCTTTGACGTTCTCCACCAGCCACTCCCGGGCAGCGGCATGGCTGGAAAATCCGGCCAGAGTGGTGCGAAGGGATCGATGGCAGAACATGGACCGGGCAAGGCAAACATACTCCGCCTTCCGCTGGTTGAACCTCACCCCCACCAGCTCCTCTTGAACCTGGCAGGGCTCTCCAGAAGCAATGAGGCACTTTCTCTCCAGCCTCTGCACCGCCCTCCAGCATACTCTGGCCTTGGACTGAGGGGTGAGAAGACAGAAGACCAGCTCCCGGAAGAGGTCCTCATCGCTGGCCGCCTTCCAGATATGCTGAAACTCGGCTAATCTTTTCTCTATCTGCTCTTTTATTGGATCGTAGAGCTCTAAAAGTTCCTGCACCGAGAGGGGCTCATTCTTTGCCCTCTTTTTTTTCAGTTCTCCAGTGGTTTCAGATTTCATCCCCCTTAACCACTATCTCCGGATTATTTATCCATTGTGCAGTGCAGGGCAAAGGCTATTAGCACCAAGGATTATGCCACTGCTATTCGAGCATGGCAAAAGATTCTTCATCCCGGCACCCTCCGCACGAGCAGCAGTTCCGCCTCCAATCCAGCTTTGCTCCCTGCGGCTCCCAGCCGGAGGCCATAGATCAGCTGGTCAGGGGTCTGGAAAGGAATGAGAGGTTCCAAACCCTGATCGGGGTCACGGGCTCAGGCAAGACCTATACGGCGGCCAATGTCATTTCCCGGGTTCAGAAGCCCACCCTGGTTATCGCCCATAACAAGACCCTGGCGGAGCAACTTTACAATGAGTTCAAAGAGTTCTTCCCGGACAACCGGGTTGAATATTTCATCTCCTATTATGATTATTATCAGCCGGAGTCGTACATCCCCTCAAAGGATCAGTACATAGAGAAGGACTCGCTTATCAATCCCAAAATAGAGCAGATGAGGCTGGCCACCACCGCCTCCCTCCTCTCCCGCCGGGATGTGATCGTAGTGGCCTCTGTCTCCTGCATCTACGGCCTGGGCAATCCCGAGAACTTCCAGAGCATGGGGTTTGAGCTGAAGGTGGGTGACAGGATCTCCAGAAAGGATATCCTGGGGAGGCTGGTGGACATCCTCTATGAGCGCTCCGACCTGGACCTCTCGCCGGGACGCTTCCGGGTGAACGGCGAGACCATCGATATCATCCCCGGCTACTTCAACAACATCATTCGAATTGAGCTATTCGGAAATACAGTGGAGAGGATCTCTGAGGTCGACAGGATCACCGGCAAGAGAGTAGAGGATATGAATTACTTCTTCGTCTATCCGGCCAGGCATTATGTCATACCGGAGAACGAGCTGAAATCGGCGAATGAATCCATAAAGGCGGAGCTGGACGAGAGGCTTCCCGAGCTGGGGATGATCGAGGCCCATAGGCTCCGGCAGCGGACAATGCATGACATAGAGATGATCGAAGAGACCGGAAGCTGCAAGGGAATTGAGAACTATTCCCGCCATTTCGACCGCCGCCAGCCTGGAGAGCCTCCATACTGCTTGATCGACTATTTTCCCGATGACTTTCTGCTCATAATCGACGAGAGCCACCAGACCCTCCCCCAGATCCGGGCTATGAACAAAGGCGACCGGTCCCGCAAAAAGAACCTGGTGGACTACGGCTTCCGGCTGCCCAGCAGCTATGACAACCGGCCGCTCGATTTTGAGGAGTTTGAGCGGTTCATGAAAAATGTGATATTCGTCTCCGCCACTCCAGGAGATTACGAGCTGGAGCATTCCAATTCCCCGGTGGAACAGATCATCCGCCCCACCGGTCTTCTCGACCCGGAGGTGGAGGTCCGACCAATCGACGGGCAGGTGAAGGATGTGATGACCGAGATCGCGGGGGTGATCTTGAGAGGTGATCGAGCACTGGTTACCACCCTCACCAAACGGCTGGCAGAGGAGTTGACCGACTATCTGAGCCAGAATGATATTCGGGCCCGATACCTGCACTCAGAGATTCAGCCCCTGGAGAGGACGGAGATCATCCGTGAGCTGAGGCTGGGCAAATTCGATGTCCTGGTGGGAATCAACCTCCTCCGGGAGGGGCTGGACATCCCCGAGGTGGGCTTCATTGGAATTTTGGACGCAGACAAAGAGGGATTCCTCCGGGATGAGAAGAGCCTGATTCAGACCATCGGCCGGGCCTCAAGGAACGCCAACTCGCGGGTGGTACTATATGCAGACCGGATGACCGGCTCCATAAAGAAGGCACTGGAGACCACAGAGAGGCGCAGAGCGCTGCAGATGGCCTACAACCAAAAACACGGCATCATCCCTCAGACCATCAAAAAGCCCATCCGGGAAAAGGTGGTGGAGATCACCGACACCAGACATATTCCGAAATCGGATATTCCAAATGCGATCATCGAGCTGGAGGCGGAGATGATGGCAGCGGCAGAAAGGCTGGAGTTCGAGAGGGCCATTCAGCTCCGGGATACCGTCCGCAGGCTGGAGAGGGAGATGAAGGTGACTTGAAAAGAGAACGGCAGTCGCATCTCCAATTTCAAGACAGCGAATTCAAAGGGCCCTTTGTGATCGGATGAGCGACGAAATGGAACCGAGGGAGGAAGAGGCCCAAAAAGAGATAACCCGAGGGGTTTCCCTGTTGATCGGAGAGCCGAAAAAGGCCCTCTTGAAGCTTTCCGGCCCTATGATCGTCGCCATGCTGATCCTTGCCGCCTACAATCTGGTGAACGCCATCTGGGTGGCAGGCCTGGGATCAGATGCCCTGGCGGCAGTAGGATTTGTGAGCCCCATATTCATGGTGGTGGTTGGTCTGAGCAACGGCCTGGGGGCAGGGGTCTCCTCCTCCATCTCCCGCCGGATAGGAGCACAGGACAAAAGGGGGGCGGACAATACCACCATGCATGCCCTCCTGCTGGTTTTAGCCGTCTCAGTGATACTGACTGTGGGCCTTTTCATCACCCTGGAGCCCCTCCTTATCGCAATGGGTGCAGGAGACTCTATTGGCCTGGCCATGGAGTACGGCAATATCGTCTTTTTCGGCTCCATATTCCTGGTCTTCAACAACATCGCTTATGCCATCCTGAGAGGTGAAGGGGATACCAGGCGCACCATGTATGCCATGGGCGCGGGATCGCTGATCAATGCCGTGCTGGACCCCATTCTGATCTACTGGATGGGGATGGGAATTGCTGGAGCGGCATGGGGCACGGTCATCTCTCTTATGATCGTCTCCGGGGTTCAGATCTACTGGCTGATCATCAAGAGGGATACATACGTCTCCATATCCAGGAAAGCCTTTGTCCCCAGCAGAAAGGTGATGATCGATATCCTCAGGGTGGGGATTCCGGCCAGCGTCGAGTTCCTCCTCTACTCCATAGATGCCATCATCATCAACAGCATGCTGGTCCGGGTCTCGGGGACGGACGCGGTAGCCGTTTATACTGCAGGCTGGCGGGTGATAATGATGGCCGTCATTCCTCTGATCGCCATTGCCACGGCAGAGATCTCGGTCGCAGGAGCAGCAATCGGTGCCAGAAAATACGGAAATCTGCCGGTAATTCATAACTATTCCACAAAGCTTGGCTTTGCCATTGGAACGGTAACCGCCCTGATCACCGGCATATTTGCCCCCCAGATAACCCTGTTTTTCACCTATACCCCCGAGAGCGCTCACCTAGCCGGAACGATGGTGGCATTCATGCATGTAATGTGCCTGTTCTATCCGTTCATGTCCCCGGGAATAATGTCCGCCTGCCTCTTCCAGGGGGCAGGCAAAGGGCTCACCTCTCTATTGCTCAATGTACTCAG
Organism: Methanotrichaceae archaeon; assembly: GCA_963813075.1. Taxonomy (GTDB): domain Archaea; phylum Halobacteriota; class Methanosarcinia; order Methanotrichales; family Methanotrichaceae; genus Methanothrix. Next base: position 11,745 of record CAWEXU010000027.1, on the reverse strand, counting down.
AGATGTGGTCCTCATAACAGGAGTGGCCTATATCCTGGGAATGGTCCTGGGGCTAGGTCAGGAAGGAATCTGGTGGGGAATTGTGTTTGGAAACATCGCAGGCAGCCTCTTGAGCTATTTATGGGCCCGGCTCTATATAAGCCGGTTGATGAAGGTTAAAGGGACAGGATAACGGATTGCATTTACCTTCAGGACCTTATGCAGGAGAGAATTATTTATATGATGGACCGGATCTGCCAGGTATGACCAATAGGACAAAGGAGCGTCTTAACACTTTATTGCTCGCATTCGCTGCCCTGTTTGTTTTATGGTTTGTCCTCTCCCGGCTCAGGATTATAGTGGTGACCTTTCTGCCCTGGTGGATGCTCGCTTTTCTGCTCCTCGGTGCCGGGGTGGTGCTGTTCCTGGCAGCCGATCAGTTGATGAGCCGGCAAAAGTAAGGTTAGAATAAATATCATGGCGACCAGCTTGATTGAACCTCAAAAGAGGAAAAAGAGTCCTTGACCTGGGCGGCATAAGAGGATGCCATCGATATCTCTGGCAAATGAGTACGATATCTCCGTCTTTGCTGTGGACCTCCGAATCCATCTTTTATAATTTTTTGTTCAATCGATTATTAGTATAGGATGCGTCATATGCTTGGTGTAATTTCTGCGGAGATATCCGAGGAGATGATTGGTTATGCGTCTGAGATTAATACCTTCCATTATGGCGATAACTTGCCTGTCGATTGTTTTGTTGCTGGCGGGCGGTCTTTGCATAGAAAATCCAAACACCCCTCAAAGATGCACGGGACCTTATGGCTATATAAACTGCGATGGAGAATGCGTCAATGTCCAGACTGATGCGAACAACTGCGGAAAATGCCAAAATACATGTGAAGAAGGCGATATCTGCAGGGGTGGAAAATGCGTGCGCACTCCACCAGGAATAAATTGCAGTGACGGAAATCCCTGCACCAGGGATGTCTGGAGCCGGGGCAAGTGTCTGCATACGCCCAAAGCTGATGGCACGGAATGCGGTGATGGTGCATGCTTTGAAGGAGTCTGTTATCCGGAATACGCCTCCTGCCTGGCATCAGGCGGAACGGTAACCAAAGAGATGTGCTGCAATTCTGCAACGGACTTTCCCGACACCTGCCTGATAGGCGCCTGCGGCTGCTCTCCAGAAGACAGCAAGGAGACACTGGTCTGCCAATGCGGAGATGGAATGTGCTTTGACAGCGTGACCAAGAGCTGTGTGCCCTTCGATCCCGTTTCAGAGTGTCCTGGTGGCTGCCCGGACGACGGCGACCTGTGCACAGTCAATCATCGATGCGAGAATGGTGAATGCGTATCTGACAGCGTAGTCTGTATAGCCTTGTTGGGCGTTACATGCTGCCCGCACCTGGGTGAGTGCGTCAATATCTTGCAAGATGCGGAGAACTGCGGAGAATGTGGAATTGCCTGCCCAGCTGGTTGGGATTGCTGCTCTGGAGAATGCAAGCCCACATGTTCTGATGAAAATCCGGGAGCCGAGAATGGTGGTGTGACAGCAACCGACCCATAGTGTGATCCCGTAGTCAGGTAATGCCCCTCCGGGCGGTCGTATTCTGCTGAGGCGGGCAGCTATAATTTTTTTGTCCAGACGATTGCTCTTCTGGATACGGCCTCAGCTCTCCACCCAGAACTCCTGCGGCCATAGACCGTTCCCTTCGGGGCTCACCTCAGCCTGCACCTCTTGCAGGCGGCTGGAGATCATCTCTTCCACCTCCTCCAGGTCGATTCTGAATACCTCCGCCAGGATCTCCTTTGCTGCCTCCAGCTCCATGGCCTCAAGGTTGCTACGAACTGCCTTCATTCGCTGCCTGGTCCGCTGCGGGAAGACTCCTGCCATAGCAGAAATCTACTACGTGTAAGTTTAAGTATTTTTGCCTGAAATTGATAGCATAAAAGCATTTTTACATAATAGAAAGTATGAATAAGATACAAAAGACTGAATGATGATTTCTGAAGGAGAGAAATGCAGGCCCTTTTTATGCCCTGTAAATGATGATGGGAATGGATTGCACAACTCTTATGAATAAGTCCCTGCCATAAACGGGCAAAGCTTGATACACTGGAATTTTCACCTATTATCTATGTCAGCATCATCTCTGCTCTCAGTCGTCTGCCTATTGGGCAAAAATGAGATCAAGAGCGATGAAGAGGAAAGAGCGAGAGCAAAGGAGATGATTCGAGACTCCATTCATCTGACGAAAGTTCAGCCACCCTTAAAGAAGGTCGAGATCAAGAAGAAAAAGCGATGGTGGCAGATCTGGAGATAGATGGGTGGCAAAAGATACTGGATTTGCCGGGCCCAGGGGCTTTTTCAGCGGCCTTGGCCCCTCCGGCCTGATCCAGGACCTCTTGCCAGATGACGCCCGCTGCTCGAAATAAGGGCAGTCAAACGCCTCTTTCTCGGGCAGCGGATGAGCCTTCACCTCAGGCATGGATCTTCTCCCTGCCGCCCTGGAACCGCTCGAACCTCTCTATTGCTTCCATTCCTTTTTTGGTGGTCTTATGAACTGACCGGGGGCCATTGGATCGCACCTCAATCAGCCCGTCATCGATCAGGAGCAAATACGATATCAATTTAAGGGAGGATGGGCCGGGCTTGGTCACGATCTTCGTCCCTTTTGCTCCATTCATACATGTCTTTAAAACCATAGATGTTATCATTTCACTGGATTTGGATTTTGACCTCATTTTTTTCTCCTCCTTTATGCTCCTAACACTAAGCACAATGTACAATTTAAAGAATATATAGACGATTTAGCTGAACAGATGTGGACAATTAAGTAACAGTGATGATAAATCGTCGTCTGAGATTTTTTAAATAAAGTATCGGCTGCGTCTCCAGGGATGATAGAGAGGAACCTTGACTGATCGATTTAAATAGTCTACAGACCAATTGACCTATTATGCCAGGAAAGCTGGATCCCACCGGAAGGCTGCTTTACGGCGGAATAGCAGCCGGCCTTTTCATCATTGGGCTTGTCCTGATCGTTCTCTTGTTCTGGCTGGTGTTCCCGGCCATAATCGGATTGGGTCTGTGGCTTATTGCATTGATATTCCTGAATCTGGCGATAAAGGGGAGGACATTCAAGGACTGGAATGAGGAAAAGATAGCCAAAAGGCTGCTGGCAAAAAAGAGGGGATGAATTTGCCAGAGTCCGATGTGCAAGGCATCAGGCTTTGCAAAGGCCGGGGCAAATAGAGCATCCGCTTATGGATGATGCCAGATGATTCTGGGACCCAGCATGCCTTTTATCGTTGTGTTTTATCTCGTGGGGTCAAGGGGTAGAGAAGACCCCAGCCCTTCAGGGTGGAGATGAATCGTGCCCCTTGCATAACCACCAAAAACTATAAATTTAATAAAATTATTAACTACCCATTAACATGTACCGCACCATCAAAATAAAGCTAGATCGATCAAATGAACTCATCCAAACAGCTCGGCTTTGGAACGCCGCCTGCCAGGATGTCATAGACTACGGCTTTGCGGCACATGATTACAACAAGACCAGACTTAACAAAGCTACATACAAAGATCTCCGAGAAAAGTATTCTACATTGCCTTCCGCCCTCATCCAAACAGCAAGGGATCAAGCCAGCGACATGCTCAAGAGGCTCAAATTCGAGACTAAGCCTTTCAAGCATCCTTTCGGAGCAGTTCGATTCGACGTTAGGACCATGAAGGTATTCTTGGAATCGGGATACTGCAAGCTCACAACCATTTTTGGGAGACTACGATATGACTTCCAGTTAGCAGACTATTACCAGAAATACGCTACATGGAAAGTCATGAATGCTCAACTCAAGATAACTAAGAATGCTTGCTACCTCAATGTTCAAGTAGAGCAACCCGATCCAGAAACACTTGTTGGAGATAAGAGGATCGGCGTAGATCTTGGGATCAATAACATAGCAGTATGTAGCGATAATACGTTCTGGCAATCTGGACCAGTTAAAGCTGTGAAAGGCAAATATCAATATTTGAGATCCAAACTTCAGTCCAAAGGCACTCGATCAGCTAAAAGAAAGCTTCAAGAGTCGCTACCTTCAGTAAGCTACCTAGCAGGCTGCTGCCCAATCGTAGCAGTAACTAACCATAGCTACAAGCCCCATCCTTTAGCCGGTGGGGTATTGACGCACTCAGGCCAAGAGCGGCGGAGACCTCTTTGAGGAGCGCTTTTTCCGGTTCGCTGACTGCCACGCCCTTCTCTTTTGCAGCCTCTGCAACCTTTTGCCCTATCGCGAGCACCCACTCCTTGTAGGCAGCAGCCTCTTTCGGGGAGACCTTGGAAAGAGCAGAGGCGGCTGACCGGCTGGCCTCGATGGTCATCGATCTGTAGCCATCCTGGCCCTTTTTGAACAGGTCCTTCTGCTCATCGATCAGCTCTTTTCCTCTGGATTGGACCTCAGCGGAGAGTATGCCAACCAGGTCGCTGCTGGAGGAAGCGGCAAGCCTGGCGGGCTCAGTGATCAGCGCCTTTGATTCATGAAATGTGCCCAGCAATGACGGTGCTGCCAGGACAATGGCCATTGAGACGGCATATGGAAGGCTGACCAGCCCCCTCCATTCCTCATCGGTAAAGCTCTCTTTTATTCCCATAAACAAATCTCCTATAAATCAAATGGAAATGAATCCATGTTAATATTGGCATTGCCGTCTTTCTATATATCGGTTGTGAGATATTGGTTTTAGTTGGTTTAGTGTTGGGCTTCCAAAAGCAAATCACGATTGAAGAAGCATTTCTCCATTGGCAGGGGACGGGCCCAAAAGTCATGAGGAGGATTTATGCATTAGCAGCGAATAACCGGATAGATCAATAACTAGAGATCTTTGATAGAGAACCCATTACCATTGCTGCCCAGGTGGAGAGCATGACGGAAGAGAAGGAGAAGAAGATCAGGATAATCAAGAACGGCCCCTATCTGGTGACAGGCAATCTGCCCCTTTATGAGCAGGCGATTGTAACCGATGAGGCAGGCCACACCCGTGAGCTGAAGGAAGAGAAGAAGTATGATCTGCCGGAGACTTACAGCCTCTGTCGCTGCGGATCGTCGAAGAGAAAGCCCTTCTGTGACGGCAGCCACCAGAAGGCAGGATTCGACGGCAGTGAGACCGTCAGCAGAAAACCCTATCTGGAAAAGGCGGAGGTGTTTGAGGGGCCCCAACTGAGGCTGACCGATGTCCAGGAGTTCTGCGATCACTCCCGCTTCTGTCTGCGCTCCGGCGGCATCCGGGAGCTGATTCAGAAATCGAATGACCCAGAGGCCAGGCAGACGGCCATTGAGGAGGCCATGATCTGTCCCTCGGGAAGGTTGGTCCTGTGGGATAAGAGGACGGGCCGGCCATTTGAGAATGAATACGAGCCCTCGCTGGTGCTGGTAGCTGACCGGCAGAAGGGCTGCGAGGGGCCGCTGTGGGTCCGGGGAGGAGTTCCTATTCAGTCGGCGGACGGCAGCATGTACGAATCCCGCAACCGGGTGACCCTCTGCCGCTGCGGAAGGTCAGAGAACAAGCCCTACTGCGACGGCAGCCACTGGATGAACAGCGAGCAGAAGCTCGAATTCAGGAAGAGATGGGGGCTGGATAAGTCTGAATGATCATTTGACTGCATTAATTGATATGCACTTTGAAAGGCCAAACATCTTGTAGTTATATCGCCAAGAGCAGGATGGGATTCAACGCTTTTGAGCAGAGGATGATTCAAAACTGGTTTTATGATCTGAGGGAGTGAGAATGAATTGGGATACAACAAGAGCTCTGATAATCCTATTCGATGGCGCGAGGTACGACGTCTTCCGGGATCTGCTCGATGCCGGTCATCTCCCCAATATTGAAAACCACCTGACCTCTCGGGGCTCTTTCCTGAAGGGTTACTCCTCGATCGCCACTGCCACCGGTCCGGCTCACATACCGTTCCTGTACGGGATCCATCCCGGAACCGCAAACGTGCCGGGCATAAGGTGGATGGACAAGACCGCAATAAGGGGGCTTCAAGGGCTCCGGCAGAGATCCTACGTCGGTCCGGGGAGCTTTTCCATGTCCTCAGACATCAAGAGCGGATATCTTCCCATATACGACTATTTCCAGAGTCCTGCGAGCATATTCAGTTCTCTGGACGGCGGAAACGGGGTGAAGATCAGGACGAACAGGCTGCTGAAGGTCGGGTCCTACATCTTCGCCCATTGCACCAATCGCTGGGAGGGGATCGACGACCTGGCCTCGGAGTGCGTCCAGAAATATCTCGGCCAGGGCTGCGATTTTATATTTGCAGTATTTCCGGCGGTCGACGAGATCACCCACCTGCAGCATCCAAGGTCTGAGCAGGTGCTCAAACAGTACGCCAGGCTCGACCGACTTATCGGCGAGATCTTCGACGGTTGGTCTGAGGAGATGATGAATGAGACCCTGGCCTTTATAGTGAGCGATCATGGCCTGTCAAAAACTCACACCCACATATCCCTGGCCGACATATCCAGAACAACCCACCACAGGCCGGTGTTCTATCCCCGGATATTCGCCCGGAAGTGGGATGTTGCCATCATGGAGAGCGGAAATGCGATGGCATCGGTGTATTTCAGAGATCCGGTGGAAGGGAGACCCTCATTTTTCAGCGAGTTCATGAATGTGGAGAAGAACAGGAGGTTTCTGGATCAGCTCTTATCCTGCCAGGGAATTGACTTTTTGGCCTACCGGGTCAAGGATTCGATCCTGGGGGTGAGGGGTCCCTCGGGGGAGATCCGGATGCACTTTCTTGAGGACGGTCGTGCGAGAATCGACATTGTGGGCGCAAATCCACTCGGTTTTGCCGTGGACGGTGGGCTGATAAAGGCGGATGATCTGACCCGGATCTCCCTGCAGACCTCATATCCTGACTCTCCTGCCCAGCTGGAGCAGCTCTTCCGCTCTGATCGGACTGGAGACCTGGTGGTCTTCGCCCGGGAGGGGTTCGACCTCCGGAAAAGGTACGAGTGGCCGGAGCACAAAAGCTCCCACGGATCTCTCAATAAATCTCATATGGAGGTTCCCATCTGCACCAATGCACCGCTGGGCTCGAAGTGGTGCAGAACGGTCGATGTCTTTCCTACCATACTCCAACTGATGGGGCACGATCTGCCAGCGGGAATAGATGGGCGGAGTATAGCAGTGACATTAGAGTGAATTCTCTTCTTTGTGCCTATTTGTCCCTCTGGTGAAATCGGGATGCTTAGGCCTCACCACAAAGGCACAAAGTAAAATTTTCTGCAGTACATTACCCACACAATTTAGCGAAGAGCCAATACCACCGATCGATGATCAACAGCGATCTGTATTTTCTTCATGGGAATGTTTTCTCAAGTATACCACCTGGTTGATCGTTGGCCTGTACTACCTCACCAAAATATCTGGAACAGCCGTCGAGCTTGAAGAATCGAACATTCGATGACTTATTCCCAAAAGGTAGTTAAGAACAGTGCGAAAAAGTATATCTGAAATGGAATCAGACGAATGGACGTGATAGCATGGTGGAAATTACCGTAATAGAAGAGAAGCCTCAACTGGTTGCAGGGATGAGGCGGAAGGGGCATTACCGGGAGATCGCAGAAATGCTTGGCACTCTCTTTGAATATGCCATGAGCCATAAAGCCATAATTGTCGGGCATCCCCTTTATTTATGTCACGAAAAGAGCGTTGAGGAGGCAAAGAGAGCGGATGAGGCTGGCAATGCCGAGATAGAGGTCTGCGTTCCCATTGCCGAGAGGATCCCGGAGAACGATAGGATCAGATGCTATGAGCTTAGTGGCGGAAAGATGGCCCGGGCGGTTCACAGGGGACCCTACCAGGAATGCGAATCGACATATATGAAGCTCTTTGACTGGCTGCAAGAGAATAACCACCAGATCGCCGGACCGATAAGAGAGGGTTATGTCAACGATCCCAGAGAGGTCGCCCCGGAGGAGATCCTCACCGTAATCTCTGTCCCTATAAGCTAAAGGTTGCAGATATAATTTCGATTAAGGACAGAACTTGGAGCGATCCGGGTATTTGCGCCCGGACCGGGAATCGGTTGCCGGACGCCGTCCGTGACGAGGGGCCAGGCTGCATCCCATCAGGGCCCTTTAATGCGCCCAATAGCAGGGCGAAAGGAAGGTGCGCCGCAGGGAAGCAACCTATGCATTACATTTCATATTCATGCTTCTGCTATCTTTTTTAGTCTCTGCAGCCCTTCCGGCCACATTTTATTGAACATTTCCGCGTATTCGTCATCTGCATCCATATCCACGAGCACTTCCGTTGCTCCATCTTTTTCTTTAAAAGCGTAATTTTCAAATGCAGGAGCCAACTTTCTTGCGGCTTCGCTGGTTGTATCCTCAATGCCGTTCTGAATGATGCCGATATGTTCGATGGAGATATACTCATACGGCCTATTCTCAGCGATCCGGCTTACCATGCCGCCTTCCTGACCGGTCTCCGGGTCTGGTCCAAGGAAAAGCATCTTTGATCCCCGGCTCCAATCTCCTTTGTAGTATGAACCCGGGTTGAAGGCACGTGTCCACTCCCGATATGGTCTATCATCCAGCATTGCATGCCACACCTTTTCCTTTGGGGCATTGATCACGATAGAAAAATTCAGTTTTTGCATACGATTTCCTCTCCACAAGTATTGATTTTATATGCTTTCTGAAATAAGGATTTTATGACACAAGTCGTGAATTTAGCACAAAGTGAGAACGATCAATTGAGATGTTCTTCCCAAATGTAGTGCAGCCGGAGACGAAGGTTGTGGTGCTAACTGATTTTGATTTAGCGAGTGAAAGCGACAGGCGTTCTGCACAGAAAGGCAGGCTAGTGGAAGCATACGCGGCATGGATCTGGCGATGCTCTGCATGTTCGGATGTTCAACCAAAAGGTTTTTTGTGGGTGAGGTAGTTGTTGCATCCGAGGGAGACTGATTTGCCGGCACCCAAAGAGATCGTAGAGCTTGTGGAGAGGTTCAAGAGCAATCGGGAGGCCTACAAATCAGGGCACTACAATGAGACCCAGGTGCGACGGGAGTTTGTCGATCCTCTCTTCAAGGCCCTGGGCTGGGATATCGATAACGAGCAGGGATTTGCCGAGGCCTACAAGGATGTGATTCATGAGGACGCCATCAAGGTGGGCGGCACCACCAGGGCTCCGGACTACTCTTTTCGCATCGGCGGCCAGCGCAAGTTCTTTTTGGAGACCAAGAAGCCCTCGGTGGACATCAAAGAGGACATCCACCCCGCCTTCCAGCTGCGGCGGTATGCCTGGACGGCAAAGCTGCCCCTGTCCATCCTCACCGACTTCGAGGAGTTCTCGGTCTACGACTGCACCATAAAGCCGGACAAGAGCGATAAGCCCTCCAAAGGGCGGATACTCTATCTGACCTACAAGGATTATCTGGAGCAGTGGGACGAGATCGAGGCGATATTCTCCAAGAACGCCATCCTCAAGGGCTCTTTTGACAAGTATGCTCAAGATAAGAGGGGCAAGAGAGGCACGGCCCAGGTGGATTCTGCCTTCCTGGAGGAGATCGCCGGCTGGAGGGAGATCCTGGCCAGGAATATCGCCCTGCGAAACCCGGAGCTTGACACCAGTGACCTCAACTATGCCGTTCAGGCGACGGTCAACCGCATAGTCTTCCTCAGGATATGCGAGGACCGGGGAATCGAGAGGCTGATGAAGATGGAGGACCTACTCCAGGGGGAGAGGGTCTACCCCAGGCTCTCTGAGCTGTTCCGTCGGGCGGACGAGCGCTACAACTCCGGCATATTCCATTTCGAGAGGGAACCGGGCAGGGAGAATCCGGACACTCTCAGCCTGGGGCTCACGATCGATGACAAGCCTCTAAAAGACATCATCCGGCGGCTCTACTATCCGGACAGCCCCTATGAGTTCTCAGTCCTGCCGGCGGAGATCTTAGGCCAGGTCTATGAGCAATTTTTAGGAAAGGTCATTCGCCTCACCGACGGCCACCGGGCGGTGGTGGAGGACAAGCCGGAGGTGAAAAAGGCGGGCGGGGTCAAGTACACCCCGGCCTACATCGTGGACTATATTGTGAAGAACACCCTGGGGCCCACATTGGAAGAGAAGACGCCGTCGGATGCAACGAAGATAAGCGTTCTTGATCCAGCCTGCGGCTCGGGCTCATTTCTGATTGTGGCCTATCAGCATCTGCTGGACTGGCATAGAGAGTGGTATGTGCAAAATCTCGTCCCTATGCTGCAGAGCGGCCTGAGGCCATCGTCTGTCCAGATAAGGCATATGCTGCCGGCCAATGAGGGGGCGAGCAAGGGCAGGAAGAAGGATCGGGAGCCGGAGCTGCCCATCTTTCAGGGCCGGGGCGGGGAGTGGAGGCTGACCACGGCGGAGAGAAAGAGGATTCTCTTGAACAGCATCTATGGAGTGGACATCGACCGCCAGGCGGTGGAGGTGACCAAGCTCTCGCTTCTCTTGAAGGTGCTGGAGGGGGAGAACGAGGAGACGATCTCCAAGCAGCTCACGCTCTTCTCTGAAAGGGCGCTGCCGGACCTGAGCCGGAACATCAAATGCGGTAATTCGTTGATCGGCTGGGACATCCTGGAGGACAATCCGAGTCTTGAGCAGGAAGGAGATCGAGAGGATCAATCCGTTTGACTGGGAGAGCGGAGTATCCGGAGGTTTTGAGCAGAGGCGGCTTCATGTGATGATAGGGAATCCGCCTTATGGTGCTTCGTTTGGTGAAGCTGAAGCAGCTTACTTCCGAAAACGGTATCGTGTATTTCGTGGGGTAAAAGATGTTTATAATTGCTTCATGGAAGCTGGACTGACACTATTAAAAAAAGACGGTGAGTTCTCTTTCATTGTCCCATCGGCTTGGCTAGGTGGACCGGATTACGAATGCATTCGACGGTATTTATTGTCTTATAGCATTGACACCATAGTGCTTTTGCCATTCGATGTCTTTGCAGATGTGTACATAGATACCGTCATTTTCGTAGTTTCTAAATCAGATACCCTAAACGATCATCAAGTGCTAACTTACATCTACGGGAAGAAAGAAAAACTAACAAGTATTACTCTTAATGAGCAAGATTACAAATCTGTTAGCCAAGACCTTTGGAGAAGAACTGAAAGCAAGAAGTTTGTACTTGAGCCAGAGACCATAAAACTACTTGAACAAATCCGCCTGCGATGTTCTTCTATTTTCGGAGATATGGCAAACATCAAGCGTGGAGTTCTGTTTGACAAGAGCTTGCTTACCAAGACGTGCATCTCCACCAATAGTCACAGATACTTTGAAGGTGACGTCTTTAGATACCAACTCAATCTTGTCACAAATAATTGGATCGAATTTGGTGACCAGATGAAAGAACGTCCCAAAGAATTTATCTGGTTTGATGGGCCAAGGATTCTTTTACGTCGATTGGTAAACCGTCGTCAGAGACTTATGGCAACCTTTGCCTCAGACACATTTATCACCAACAAGAATCTTTATAGTGTCTTGCCTAAAGATAACGGTCTTCCCATTATGGCTATATTGGGAGTACTGAATAGTCGTTTGATTTCCTATCTGTATGTTAACCAAGTGACACAAGCTACCAAAGACGATTTTCCACAGGTGACCATAAAGGATCTAAAGGCGTTACCATTTCCAGAAATGATTGATATCACCTACAAAACACGTATGGTCTCCCTGGTGGATCAGATGCTATCCCTCCACAAGCATTC
>CAWEXU010000026.1:0-20891 GCA_963813075.1 Methanotrichaceae archaeon | reverse complement strand
GCAGACTACATCCGCCGCCTCCGTCCATATGCCCGTCTGGAGATGGTGGAGGTGGCCATCAGCTCGAAGGAGGCCGCATCTCCTGCAGTAGAGATCAGGGCTATGGAGGCGGAAGGGGCAGCGATTCTCGATAAGCTCAAGCGCCATTCGGGTCCGGTGATAGTCCTGGACCGGACAGGAGATGCCCTGGATTCGCAGCAGCTGGCGGAAAGGCTGGAGGATTTGATTCTGGAAGGAAGATCGGAGGTGGCCTTCATCATAGGCGGCCCCCTGGGTCTGGCGCCAGCGGTATTAGATCGAGCGGATCTGCTTTTATCCTTCTCTCCGATGACCTTTCCTCATCAGCTTATGCGGGTGATCCTTCTGGAGCAGATATACCGCAGCTTCAGAATAATGCATCATGAGCCATATCACAAGTGATCATGTGAGGATGCGATTTTCTGATGATGCGATTTGGTCATCTTGCTTCTAGAAGCCTGATTTGCTGGCAGTGATATTTCCGCTCCCTGCCAGGCTCCCGTCTTGATAGATTTTATAGCTGCCCTCCATTCTCTCCTCGATGATGGCCAGTTCCAGCCTGTAATCCCTGTCCTGCTCCACCTGCTTCACGTTCAGACTGATAGAATCATTGGAAGCGATGTGACCGGTGGCAGTCACCGGGATATCTGTGCCTTTCTTGAGAACATTGCCATAGCCCTGCAGCCTGTCGTTGGTCTGAATCAGGATCAGATCCAGTGCTTCCTGCATATTCTGCCCATCGATCACTGTATTGAGAATTACCTTCCAATCTCCCTTCAGATCTACAACCGGCTCCTTTATTTCTGGCTCATTTATGACCGGCTCAGTTGGCACGGTATCTTCTTTTGGTGCTTTGGCTGTTTCATTTGATGCCGCATCTATTTGGCTTGTGTTCTCATCGGCTTGATCATTAGCATCTTCTTTGGATTTGCTATCGGGATTCAGCGCGGCAGCATGGCCAGTTGAGGACCTCACAGCATTTTCGTACTCTGCGTCGTAATGATACTCGGTGTTGCCCCTGATTATCCATGTTCCGCAGCTTGCCCAGGCCGGGCTGGTCAAGAGAGCTGCGATCAGCACCAGACATATTATTGGATAGATCTTCAATATCTCGTACTCCTTTTGGTCTTGATTTTGCCTTGATGATTCATGAGCGGAAGAGTGATTAGGTCAAAATCAGCCTCTCAGCTGGAGAGTCTGCTGGCGGTGGCATTTCCTCTCCCTGCCAGCTTTTCACTCTCGTATAGCTCATAGATGCCTTTCAAACCGCCTTCGATGACGGCCAGGTCCAGCTGATATTCCTTCTTTTGCTCGACCAGTGACACGATCAGGCTGACGGAATCATCGGTTATGTAGCCGGTGGCCGTTGCCGGCAGATCGGCTCCCTCCTCGAGAAGGGTGCCATAGCCCTGCAGCCGATCTCTTGTCTGGATGAGGATCAAATCCAGAGCATTTTGCTTATCCTGCCCGTCTATCTTCATCTCGAGCAATACCCTCCATTCTCCTCCCAGGTCTGCAATGTTTTCCTCCTTTGGAGCAGCATTCTCCTCTATTTCAGGATTGAGGGTAGCAGCAGCCCCCGTAGAGGATGCTACCGCCTGATCGAAGTCCGGGTCAGAGAGATAATCGGAATCATCCCTGATCACCCATTTGCCGCAGCTCGCCCAGGCCGGGCTGGCCAGGAGGGCAATGGCCAGGGCCAGGCATAGAATTGAATGCACCTTCAACATCTCGTGCTCCTTTTTTCCTTATGCTTATCAATTGATTCTTCCGCAACTGATAAAGGGGGCTAAATCAGCCCTTCAGCTGGAGAATCTGCTGGCAGTGGCATTTCCCTTTGCCATCAATTCATCGCCAGAATATATCTCGTAGCTGCCTGAAATGGTCCTGTCCGCCTTCTCCAGATATAGGCTTACGCTCTTGTCGATATCATTTCCAAATTCGTCAATCACCGCGTTTGACTGAATTCTCAGAGAGCTTGAGGTTACTGTACCCTTAAAGGTCTGAGGGATCTTGGTATTCCTCTCGATCAAGCTTCCCATTCCCACGATGCTTTCTCCAGTCTGAATGAGATTAGCGTCAAGAGTGCATCCCGAGCCAATTAGGTCAACGGTCCATTTTCCACCAACATCCATGGCATCTGATGCTGCCGCTGAAGGATCTTGCGTGCTCATGACGGATCCATCTGACAGGCTGCCTGCGACATCAGCGCTCCCGCTCTCATCCGGGGCGGGCTTTGGCTTGCTTACATCGATATTTGCGGTCTTGCCCCCTGGATAGGGGTTCAAATCGCTTGAGGCTGTGCTCGACTTGCTGGCAAAGGCTTCTCCTACTTCATTATCTGCGGTCTTCCCCCCGGGATGTGGATTCAATCCGGACGATGTTGATTTTTCCGTGCTGGCAGCGGCATCTGCCACCTGCACCTCAGAGGCGGGGGCGGAAATGGTATAATTCTGTGCCTTTATGTTCTCAGCCTCCCCTGCACCCAGGCGCTTGACCCATACCTGGACCTGATTTTCTCCTACATCATCTTCCGAGGTATTCCAGGTCCAGCTATTCTCGGCAATCCATCCGGTCTTCTCAATGAGCTCGCCGTTGGTCGCAGGTCCCTTCAGGAAGAAATCAAAGACCAAATCTTCATCATTCGGATTTGTCGCATTTGCCGTCCAGATGATTGCCGATCCTGCCACTTGCGGGCTGATCTTGTCAGGATCCAGGCTCTGTAAGGTCACATTCCCTTTTGTCTGCTCAACTAGAGAGCCTAAAGGCATAGCTGCTCCTGCCTCACTGGATATAGTTGAGGCGGGAGACACTGTCCCCGAGGTCGGCAAATTCTGGTTCTTGCTCACATAAAAGTCAGTATCTCCTGATGTGTCTCCCAGGGGATTAACGCCGCATCCATCTGCAGACGCAGTATTCGTCAGGGAAAAAATCTGCGCTGTTATACACAAGAGCATAGCTACAGAGATAAACAGTACCTTGAACAACATTTTTTCCTATCCTCCGCCATTCTCAGCATGCTTCGGGTTTCAACGTTTTAAAGTTTCCCCTCAGACGTCATTCGACGAAGGCGATACATCTGATATTATGCATCTTGGTCCCTCGATAGCTTTATCAATCATTAAAGATCTAAAGGCCGGAGACGGCTTGTGCGCCGTTGGGTGATTGAGCATGAATGTGTGGGATCGATTTATCGGGTAGAATACGATTTCTAGATACTACCTTACGTGATGGTGAACAGACTCCAGGCGTATCCTTGGGCATGGACGAGAAGCTCATCATCGCTCAAGGGCTTGATTCTCTGGGGGTGGATGTCATTGAAGCCGGGTCGGCAATGACCTCCGAAGGAGAACGCCTGGCAATAAAGAAGATTGCAGATTCAGGCTTCAAGGCCGAGATATGCAGCTATGTTAGGGCTTTAACCGCGGACATCGATACCGCTCTTGCCTGTGATGTGGACTCAGTCCATCTGGTCGTTCCGGTGTCTGACCTTCACATCCAGATCAAGCTGAAGGCCGACCGGGAGTCTGTGGTGCGCATGGCCGTGGATGTGACGGAGTATGCCAAAGATCACGGCTTGATAGTGGAGCTGAGCGGCGAGGATGCCAGTCGCGCGGACCAGGATTTTCTGGTCGGCCTTTACACGGCCGGAATCGAAGCGGGCGCGGACAGGCTGGCCTTTTGCGATACTGTGGGCGTGCTGGTTCCGGAGGTGACCGCAGACATATTCTCCCGTCTCTCCCGGCTGGAGGCGCCCATCAGCATACACTGCCATAACGACTTTGGCATGGCCACCGCCAATACAGTTGCTGCGCTTCGCGCCGGAGCCTCTCAGGCACATGTGACCGTAAATGGAATTGGAGAACGGGCGGGAAACGCGAGCCTGGAGGAGGTGGTGATGGCCCTGGAGTCCCTCTATCAGATCGATACTGGGATCAGATGCAAGGACATCTACCAGCTCTCAAGGATGGTCTCGCAAATGACCGGCCTTCTGGTGGCCCCAAATAAGGCTATAGTGGGCGAGAACGCCTTTACCCACGAGGCTGGAATCCATGTGCACGGTCTTTTAGCCGACACCAAGACCTATGAGCCCATGCATCCGGAGACCGTGGGCAGAAAGAGGCGGATAGTTCTGGGCAAGCATGCCGGTCGGGCCTCAGTTGAGCTGGCCATGCGCGAGTTCGGCCTGCCTGTCACGCCCCAGCAACTAACCGAGATAGTGGCAAGGGTAAAAGAGCTGGGCGACAAGGGCAAACGCGTCTCGGACGTGGATTTACAGAGCATAGCGGATACCGTGCTCTCCATTCAGATGGAGCCGAAAGTGAAGCTGGAAGAGCTGACGGTGGTCGCCGGCAATACCGTAACCCCCACAGCTTCGGTCAAGATCCTTCTCGCCGGAATTGAGAGGCTGGAAGCGGGGGTGGGTGTAGGGCCAGTGGATGCGGCCATCAATGCCATAAGGAGGGCCATATCAGGTGTGGCTGATGTTCGCCTCGATGAGTATCATGTGGATGCTGTAACTGGCGGGACCAATGCCCTGGTGGAAGTGTGGGTGACAATGGCAATGGCAGATCGGAAGATTACAGCTCGAGGAGCTGGCGCAGATATTATCATGGCATCAGTGGAAGCGGTGCTCAATGGCATCAACCGTCTGATGCGGCTGGAAGAGGAGGAGATAGCTAAATGTCGAAAGGCATAGCCCGGACGGGCTCAGATAAAAATCGAGATACGCCCCAGAAGATGACCGGCGCCCAGGCGGTGCTGGAAAGCCTGAAAAGAGAAGGAGTGGATGTAGTATTCGGGCTTCCTGGTGGGGTACTCTTACCTCTATATGATGCCATATACAAGTCAGACATCCGCCACATTCTGGTGCGCCATGAGCAGGGCGCAGCCCATATGGCGGACGGCTATGCCAGGGCTACAGGCAAGGTGGGAGTATGCATTGCTACCTCTGGGCCGGGGGCCACGAACCTGGTCACCGGCATCGCCAACGCCTATATGGACTCGGTGCCCATGGTGGCCATCACCGGTCAGGTGAATACCTGGCTGATAGGAAAGGACGCCTTCCAGGAGGCGGATATCACCGGCATTACTCTGCCCATTACCAAGCACAATTATCTGATCCGCAATGCAAATGAGATTCCGGGGGTATTCAGGGAGGCCTTCTACATCGCCAGCACCGGGCGGCCTGGTCCAGTTCTGATCGATCTCCCAAGGGATGTGACTGTGGATGAGCTGGTCTTCACCTGGCCGGATGTGAATCTGCCGGGGTATCATCCCTCATTTAAACCCCATGAGATGCAGATAAAAAAGGCAGCGAAGGCTTTGATGGAGGCGAACAGACCTGTCATCTATGCCGGTGGCGGTGTGAGGTACGCCTCTGCTCATATGGAGCTTTTTGAGCTGGCGAAAAAGGTCAATGCCCCTGTGACCACAACCCTCATGGGCGTGGGCTGCTTCCCCGAGGACCATCCCCTCTCTTTGGGGATGCTGGGAATGCACGGCACAAAGTATGCCAACTATGCCATCCAGGAGTCTGATCTGATAATAGCCATAGGAGCCCGGTTTGATGATAGGGTGACAGGCAAGATCTCCAGCTTCGCACCGCACGCCAGGATCGTTCATATCGATATCGATCCGGCTGAGGTGGGTAAGAACGTGCGGGTGGACATACCGGTGGTGGGGGATGCGTGCAGTGCCCTGCAGGGTCTGATCAAAGAGGTCTCGCCCAAGCCAAAAGGCCCCTGGCTGGATAAGATCGATGGCTGGAAGAAGGATCATCCCATGCGCTATATTCCGGACATGAACCTGATCAAGCCCCAGTATGTGGTCGAGAAGCTCTGCGAGCTGGCCCCCGATGCCATCATCACCACGGAGGTTGGACAGAACCAGATGTGGGCAGCGCAATTCTTTGTGCATAAGGATCCGCAGAAGTTCATATCCTCCGGCGGCCTGGGTACGATGGGGTATGGGTTCCCGGCTGCCATTGGTGCCAAGATGGGCCGGCCGGAGTGCACAGTCATCGATGTTGCTGGAGACGGCAGCTTCCTGATGAACAGCCAGGAGCTGGCGACGGCTGTGGTCAACGACATCCCGGTTAAAGTGGCGGTGCTGAACAACGGCTGTCTGGGTATGGTGCGGCAGTGGCAGGAGCTGTTCTTTGATAAGAGGTACTCGGCCACCATTCTCGGTCGGACCAGTCCGGATTTCGTGAAGCTTGCCGAGGCCTATGGAGCGGTGGGTTTGAGGGCCACAAAGCCCTCTGAGGTCGAAGATGTGATTCGCAGCGCTCTGGCAACAGATCGGCCCTGCGTGATGGATTTCATCGTCAATCCGGCAGAGAAGGTCTCACCCATGGTCCCGGCGGGAGCTACTTTGAGCGAGATACTGGAGTTGGAGTGGTGCGATGAGGCTCAGTGCGGTCACCTGGAGAGGATTTATGCCGCGGAGAGAAAAGAGGTTCTGGGCGAGGAGGGCTACTAGATGAAGCATATCATAGCCGTCATTGTGGAGAACAAGTCCGGAGTTCTCACCCGCATCGCCGGCCTCTTCAGCCGCCGGTCTTTCAATATCGATAGCCTTTCGGTTGGGGCCACCGACAATCCAGATTACTCCCGCATGACCATCTCCGTTCAGGGTGACAGGGATGTCCTCGAGCAGGTGATAAAGCAGCTGTCCAAGCTGATCAATGTCATCCGGGTGAGCGAGCTGGACCCGGTCGAATCCCTGGAGAGGGAGCTGGCCATCATCAAGGTGAGCGTGGACCGGGAGAGCAGAAGCGAGGTCATGCAGATCGTGAACATCTTCCGGGCCAAGATCATCGATGTCTCCCAGAGGTCGATGATCATCGAGGTCACGGGAGACGAGGAGAAGGTCGAGGCCATAATTCAGCTTCTGCGCCAGTTCGGCATTAAGGAGCTGGCCCGCACCGGAAAGGTCTCGATGGTGAGAGGAACGAGGGTTATCAAGGTTTAATTTTTAATTTAGGAGGAATAAAATTTGGT
This sequence comes from Methanotrichaceae archaeon, assembly GCA_963813075.1. Classification (GTDB taxonomy): domain Archaea; phylum Halobacteriota; class Methanosarcinia; order Methanotrichales; family Methanotrichaceae; genus Methanothrix. The sequence goes on along the minus strand of CAWEXU010000026.1, from coordinate 13,869 downwards.
AAAAATATATCATGATCAGGATGCAGACTTGAAGGCATTGTCGGACAAGACCATCGCCATAGTGGGATGGGGAAATCAGGGGCACGCCCAGGGAGAGAACCTTAAGGACTCCGGACTCAACGTAATAGCGGCCGATATTCCCGGATCCCGGGCCTGGAAGAGGGCGGAGGCGGACGGAGTGAAGGCCATGAGCGTTGCCGATGCGGCACGAGCGGCTGACTACATTCAGATCCTCCTGCCGGATGAGTATCAGGGCAAGATCTACCGGGACGAGATCGCTCCAAACCTTGAGGAGGGAAACGTCCTTGGATTCAGCCACGGCTTTAACATCCGCTACTTCCAGATCGTTCCGCCTGAGAACGTCGATGTGGTCATGGTAGCGCCCAAGGGTCCCGGCGACCTGGTGCGCAGGACCTACCAGGAGGGCAAGGGTGTTCCGTGCCTGGTGGCAGTGGAGCAGGACCATTCAAAAGAGGCATTGAAAAAGGCCCTGGCCTATGCCAAGGGCATCGGCGGCACCCGGGCTGGGGTCATCGAGACCACATTCACTGAGGAGACGGAGACCGATCTCTTCGGAGAGCAGGTGGACCTGTGCGGCGGGGTGACGGAGATGATCAAGGCGGCCTTCGAGACCCTGGTGGATGCGGGATACCAGCCTGAGATCGCTTATTTCGAGGCCTGTCACGAGCTGAAGCTGATTGTGGATCTGATCTACGAGGGTGGATTCATGCGTATGTGGAACAATGTCTCCAACACCGCTGAATATGGGGGCATGACCCGGGGCCACAGGATCATCAATGAGCAGTCCCGTGAGGAGATGCTGGACATCCTGGCGGAGATCCAGTCCGGCGAGTTCGCCCGAGAGTGGATCCTGGAGAGCCAGGCCGGCCTTCCTGTGAAAAAGTCCCTGGAGAAGATGGAGTCCGAGCACCCCATCGAAGAGGTTGGTGCCCAGCTGCGGGCCATGATGCCCTGGTTAGAGAAGAAGTAGGGGCAAGAGCAGAAGTAAGCTTTATATCATGGCAGGTTGTAGCATGTTGCGGACGGGCGCGAGTGCCTCGTGCTCGGACGCAGTGCCATGATCTATGGCCTCGAGATAAACGATTATAAAAAAACCAAAAAACTACATCACAGGAGGGAGGAGCAGTTTCAGAAGCGCGGCCGCCTGGCCGCGTTTCGGAAGCTGTATTTTATTCATTTCAGCAGCAATTTCATAAATTCAAATGGGATTGCCTCTGGATGGGCTGCATTGCCTATACATCATACAACCAGTTCCTCCACCGCTTCCTGCCTTTTGCTCCATAAAATCGGAGTAACTATTCAGCCCTACTCGCGGAATCATCAAGAATTCAGACCGCGATCAAAGTTTTCTGAGGATTGAATGGCTTCCCTTCAAAGGCTCCTTGAATAGCGTCGATAACTGAACAGGAGTTCTTTTTAACCGTAGAGATATATCCTCTAATGCGGCAAAAAATCTTCCGCCCCCTCCCAGCTTCTAAAGTTGCCTGAGATTTTCTGCTGGACTTTCACCATCCTCAGGTCCCTTTCCGCTAAATTATTGTCAAATGGGACTACAAAGTCATACATGAAAGCTAAAGCTTCTCTCCGATACTTCTGCAATCTCTCTAACAGATTTTGGGCCTTCGTCTTTTTCTTTTTTCCACGTTTTTTGATCTGCCCTTCTGAATTGAAGTCAATTGGGGGAGGATTTTCAAGCATATTTAAATTTTGGGTCGATTATCGGGCATTATGATTCATGAAGTATCGGAGGGAAAATAGAGGTTCGAATGGGGGGGCTGAATAGTTACGATTTTTCAACGTAATGTCTTCATTTTCTATGATCAGCAAATGAATAGTCTGCTCTTCCGCCTCAACATCTTCTGCCGGCCCAGCGCCCAGCCAGAGGATGGAGATCGATGTTGCAGCGAGAGCCATAACGAAAAGGATCGAGCCGATCTTCAGCCGGAGGCTCTTCTTTCTGCTGACATCCATTGTGACATTCGCGATATCGCTTGGGCTCCGGGCATTGAACCGCAGGCGGTTAGGGAAATAGACCCAGGCAAGAGAGCTTATGCACAGAAGCCAGAGGATGATGGGAATGCAGATCACGGTCCAGTCGAACAGATCCGACGCCCTCTCATTGAGCTTGAATAGGGCCAGGGCCCCAGTATAGACCGTGAGGAGAGATGAGCCCAGGGTCATAAAGGATTTGGCCGCTTCATCCAGGACATTGGGCGACTCCTGAATCATCTGTCGGCCGTACTTCAGCCACTCTATGTCCTCCTCATAGGGCTCCTCCCCAACAATTGGCATATCATCCCTCTGAATGGGGTATTACTATTCGGTTGGCACAGCCGCAATACGGGCATCTCACGATGATCACCATCTGGCCTGGGGACTTGAAGGCCTCACCATCATCTCCATCCGTCTCGGGGACAAACTCTCGCCCGCACTTCTCGTTCCTGCATTTAGCTGAAATCCTTGCCGCTTGCCAAACCTCCTCCTGTCTGATCACAACATTTAATCCTGAACATGATCAGCATTTCGGTTGAGGAGATCTGAGGGCACAATAGCAAAGATGACAGAATCACTGCAATATTATGGCTCTTAGCTGAATTATGTGGGTGAGTTCAGGCAAAAAAAATGGCCTCTGTTCCTCTGTGTCTCTGTGGTTGGGTCCGAGCATAGCGTTTCACCACAGAGGTACAAAAGATACAGAGAATTTCCGATTCAAGTCCACTCATGCTAAATAGCGAGGAGCCAAAAAAGAAAAATCTGCGGCCGCAATGGCCGCATCAAGCTCTAGTACTGAATCCTATCCTTCCAGGGATCGACATATTCAGTTGCTACCTCTGCTGCAGCTGTGGTGACATCATAGCTGGTTAAGGTATTTCCCGCAGCATCCTTTAAGGTAACGATATTGTCGATCCAGAGGGGCTCAGTGCTGTTGGTATAGATATCGGTGGCAGTTCCGGCGCCCATTCCCTCATGAACCTTGATCGATGTGCCATCCTCCAGGACCAGTTGAGGGAAGACGAATGTGGCAACTCCCGCAGACTCCAGCGTCCAACCGGTCATATCCCACTCGCCAACGGCCTCATTGGCCACCTGGACATACTTGTCCCCAGGAGTATCAACTACTCTGGTGATTGTTACCTTTACCGAAGGAGCCGGAATTCCAGAATCGCGGTTGAATACAGCAGCCCGATCTGCGGATGTGGCCACATCAGAATAGCCTTCCGGAAGAGCTTTACCCAGAACCATGGAGGTGCCAGCGGTATAATTGGAGAGCTGCTTGAACCTTGATGCAGTCTCCTCAACGACAGCGACCTCTTCCGCGAGTGTCTCGTTCATTGGGGTCTCGTTCATTGGGATCTCAACCACTGGAACCTCTTCTACAGGGGCCTCTGTGACATTAATTGTCTCTATTGCAGCAGTTGCATTGGTGACGGTTGTCATATTTGTGACATTGGTGGCGTTCGTGAGATTAGTGAGATTGGTGATGTTCATATCTGCGAGGGCAGCGATATCTACGTCCTGGGCAAAAACCAGCCCAACGGAGAAGGCTACCATCATAGATAGAATCAACATTCCTGTACACTTCATATTCATACCTCTATCAAAACGTATTCGCAGAAAAATATAAGCCTTTCTTATGGCTTCTTTCGATCCATCCATAGTGCCAATATAATTTATTGCTGCTTATGGCCATTGGGCAAAAATGAATGGCAAGAGAATATTGGCCCTAATCCGCTCGTTTAGGCGATTTTGCTGAGCCACCATCTCCTGACCTGGGATTTGATTTACTCCTCAGCGGACTCAGTAACAGTAACGTTTTCGGCTTCGATGGTCACATTGGTTATGTTTGTCATGTTGGTAACGTTGGTCATATTGGTTACATTGGTCATGTTTGTGGATTCGTTCTCGCTGGCATTCAGGGTCTCATCCAATACTTCCTCGCTCAAGGCAGCTCCAATCGACAGAGCCATCAAGAGGGAGAAGAGTACCAATCCGCTTGATATTTTGCTCATAGTTTACACTCCATTTTGCTTATATGCGCGTGAAAATCTTTATTGAATATAAACTTTCCCGTGACAAAAAATATGCATATCTCAGGATAAGAGGCTAATTGATCAGCAAAAAACAAGCTTTTCCCCTTATAAAGATATTGCGGATATCCAGCTTCAACTCCTTCTGTATGCACGACAGCTTTCGACGAATTTATTACCTGATATCGAATAAAAGTGGGTATGCAGATATCCAGCCATAGTGTTGTTCTCCACCAGACCGTCCCGCCCATCAGCGATTCCTTTTCCCCGGGAAAGCTTCAGGCAATAACGGGCATCCCTATCACAAATGCAGCGCGAATAGTGAAACTCATGACCGCGAAGGCTCCTGCCCACATCAGCCAGAGGATTTCTCTCCGATACCTCCGCCTTCACATAGCCAAGGGCCATGAGCCTCTTCTCCATGAACGTGGTGCAGGGAAGGGCCCCTGCCATTTTAAAGGAGCCTGCCTCCGACTCCAGGGCTGCTCCCAGATACATCAGACCCCCGCACTCTCCATAGATGGGCATGCCATCCTCGGAGGCCTTTTTGATCTGCTTCCTGGCAGGAGCCCTCTCCAGCTCAGAGGCATAAAGCTCTGGATAGCCCCCGCCAATATAGAGTCCCTCAACATCGGGCAACTGGTCTTTCAGAGGGCTGAAATAGACCAGATCCGCGCCATGCCTCTCCAGCTCCAAGAGGTTCTCATGATAATAAAAGCAGAAGGCTCGATCCCTGGCCACTCCTATTCGCACCGCCCCTTCCCCATCTCCTTTTGTCCCTGCCAGTTCAACAGAAGCGGCTATCGCGGGTGGACGGGCATGGCCCGGAAGCTTGAGAATTCCGTCGATATCGGCATTCTCCTCCAGTAAGGTCGCCAGGAGTCCTGGATCATGATCCTTCTCAAAGCCCATAACCAGCCCCAGGTGGCGGCTTTTCATCTCCATCTCTTTATCCCTGGGCAGGGCTCCGAATACGGGCTTTGCCAGGCAGCTTTTGAGCATATCCAGATGCCTCTTGCTTCCCACTCGGTTGAGTATCGTCCCCGCTAGCCGCACCTCTGGATCGTAGCTGGCAAATCCCAGCTCCATGGCGGCAGCACTTCGCGACATGCCGTGCACATTGATCACCAGGAGAACGGGTATATCCAGTATCTTGGCCACCTGGGCAGTGCTGCCAACCTCTGTACCATCCATGCCATCGAATAGACCCATCACCCCTTCCACCACCGCCACATCTGCTCCCTCGATAGCCGAGAAAAAGGAGCGACGGACACCCTCCTCGCCCATCATAAAGGGGTCCAAATTGAAGGAAGGCCGTCCACAGATAGCAGTATGGTGGGAGGGATCGATGAAGTCCGGGCCCACCTTATAGGGCTGAACCACCAGACCGCGAGCGCGCAGGGCGGCCATCAGACCTAGGGTGATCGTCGTCTTGCCTACTCCGCTATGGGTGCCGGCGACGAGCACCGCTGGAACCGATCTATCCAACCATCTCTCCGAGCTTGCCGGGCGCATGAGTCCCTCTTCTCCGGCAAGGATATTAATACGCTGGCCGATCCCTTCTGCATGCTGGTTGGGGTAATCAAGAGAGGAAAATACGGCGAACGCCTATTGGAGACCATAAAGGCCCGCACCGATTTCCAGGTGGTATCGGTTGATGTCCCGGAGATCCTGCCGGGATTCATAGAGGATCCTGAGGAGTTCGTCCGGGAGCTGAATTTAGACCCGCAAATCTTCCAGGCTGACCTGCTCATTCTCTACACATTTCATCCGGACCTCACTCCGGAGATCGTCCGCCTGGCAGGAAAAGAGAAAGTTAAGGCGGTCATCATTCCCGGCGGCATAGGCCGGGCGGGCTCCATCACTGAGCTGGAGAAGATCGCTGAGGAGTATAACATCCACATCGAGGTTGATGAGATCTGCTGCACCCTGGAGGAATGCGGCGTCCCGGCGATCGACCAGTTCGCGAAAAAGCTGGGAAAACCGGAGCTAGAGGTCCAGACAAAGGACGGCAAGATCAGCGGTGTGCGCGTCTTGCGCGGCTCCCCCTGCGGGGCGACATGGCATGCCGCCTCCGGCATAGTGGGAAAGACTGTGGATGAGGCCCCGTCCCTCACCGGCCTATTCTGCCAGCAGTATCCCTGTCGCGCAGTGAGGGGAGGTCCAGGGGGCATCCACACCTCCGGAGACCTGCATAAGGATGCCATGGAGAGGGCTCTGGGTAAGGTCACCCGGCTTGTCCTTCCCGAGCAGTCCAAGCCCATTAAGATCGAGCCGGGAAAGAAGGGCAAGAAGTTGGAAGGGTAAAGGAGATGGGTGAGAATCAGATGATCACTAGCTCTCAGGTGACAGATGCCACCGTTCGCGCCCTATATCGAGCTGAAACCTCTCTTCCTCCCTGGGTCTTGGAGAGAATAAAAGAAGGGCTTGAAAGGGAGACCAGTCCCCTGGCCCGCTCTCAGCTCCAGTTCATGCTGGACAATGTTAGCCTTGCCGGATCAAGAGGCCTGCCCATCTGCCAGGATACCGGCCTGGCCATATTTCATGTTCTGATGGGCCAGGATCTGATCCTGGACTTCGATCTTCAGGAGGCCATAGCTCAAGGAGTGAGGAGAGCAACATCCCAGATACCTCTCCGGCCCAATGCAGTCGATCCCCTAACAAGAGAGAACAGCAAGGACAATACCGGTCCCGGGATGCCGGACATCATCCTGGACCGGACCTGTGGCCAGAGCCTGAGCATAACTGCTTTTCCCAAGGGAGCAGGATCTGAGAACATGAGCCTCGTCATGATGCTCAATCCGGCAGACGACCCAATGGAGTTCATCGTCGATGCGGTCAGGGAGAGGGCAGCCAATGCCTGTCCACCTCTGTTCCTGGGAATAGGGATCGGCGGCAGCTTCGATCTGGCCGCCCGGCTGGCTAAGCACGCTCTGCTCAATATGCACTGCCTCCAGCCATATTCTCGAGAATCCTCCCAGAGAACCGACCGCTGCATCATCCATACCAGCTCGCCTGAAGAGACGAAAAGGCAGAGGTTTGAAGAGAACCTCATGAAGAGGCTGAACAGCCTGGGCATCGGCCCCATGGGCCTGGGCGGGGACACCACCGTCCTCGGCCTGAGAATCGAGAAGGCGCTATGCCATACCGCCTCCCTGCCGGTGGCCATAAACTTCCAGTGCTGGGCAAACAGAAGCGCCACCGAGGTGATTTTATGACCATATTTCATCTCCAGACTCCCCTTTGCCAGGAGGATGTGAAAAAGCTGAACGCGGGTGATATAGTATTTCTGAAGGGCAAGGTGTTCACCGCTCGGGACAAAGCCCATGCTCTGATTCGCCGCCAGGGCAGCCCAGTAACTTTAGAGGGAGCGGCGCTCTATCATTGCGGCCCCATCATTCAGGATGATTCGGTCATCTCTGCCGGGCCTACCACCAGCGGCCGAATGACGCGCTATACCGAGGAGATCCTGGCTTTAGGGGTGAAGGCCATAATCGGCAAAGGAGGCCTGCCAGGAGAGCCGTTCTTGAATAGAGCGGTCTATCTTGCCTATCCAGGGGGTTGCGGCGCGGCGGCTGCATCACAGCTTCGGGTTTGTGCTGTCCACCTCCCGGAGCTGGGGATGGCGGAGTCCATCTGGGAGCTGGAGGCCGAAGATCTTGGTCCGATGGTGGTGGCAGTGGACTCGTATGGTCGGGATCTTTACCAGGATGTGAGACTGTCGGCGAAGGCTGCAAGAGAGAAGCGATAAAAGCAAAAACGGCAAAAGCCCTGGAGGAGGCGAGGTATCTGGTGGACCGGGGCTACCCCAAGGATTCTGCTGTCAGGTTCATCTCCAATCACCATCGATTGGCGATTGAAGAGAGGTTCATCCTGATGAGGGTAATAGTGAAATCGGACGTTGCTCGGATCAGAAGGTCCAGGATGCAGAAGTTGGAGGACCTGAAGGATCAGGCCATCTTCATTGACGGCTACAATGTCCTTATCACCACCGAGAGCCTCCTCGGAGGCCATCCCATCTATTCGTGCGATGACGGCTTCCTGCGAGACAGCAGAGGGATCTTCAGGAGCTACAAAATCTCCTCGCTCACCGCTCTTGCCCTCAACCAGATCCTTGATCTTCTGGCCCAGGCCGGTCCAGCCCGAACAGAGGTGCTGCTGGACCAGCAGATGAGCCGCAGCGGAGAGATTGCGGAGATGATAAGAGGAATGATGGCGGAGCGGCATCTCTGCGGCACAGCCAGAACCGCCAGAGATGTCGATCGCCTTCTAAAGGCAACCAGGGGAATAGTGCTGACCAGCGACGGAAATGTGATCGATAGCTTGGATCATGTTATGGACCTTCCCCGAGAGATTGCCAGAAGATCGGGCATAAGGCCTCTGACTCTCTGACAATTGCCTGACACCATCTTTTATCTCTATTATCCAATCGTTATCTTTTTATGCTACATGGATTAATATACTATTGGGGTTTGAAAAGCTTTCAAAGTTATGGTGAGTGGTAATGAGAACGAGAGTATTTGCTTTAGTGGCGTTGGCATTGTTGCTCATGGGCGGAGGGGCTCTGGCATCCCATCCTATGTTCTTTCCCCTTAGCGAGCATACCATAGCCAAGGATATTACCGATAGCGGCATGCCGCTATACAGGACAACCACATTTACCACCGATGATGAGCAGGCCGTCTCCTGGTTGCTTATCTGGCGGGACTCAAAGTCGCATACTGTGGAGTGGAGATGGTACTGGCCCGAGGGCAGGACCTATGCCCGGTCGTTTTCCACCATTCCGCCCATCGACGGATTCACGGGAATGTGGGCGGCACCCGTCTGGAGCTGCCTGAAGATCAAGGGAACCGACGTTGCCAGGCTTCCGGGAAACTGGAAGGTGGATGTGATAGTGGACTTCAAGAAGGAGCTCACCGAGTACTTCACCATCAACACTCCTTATGCCTGCTGAGTCCTTTAAATAAAGGTCCTGAATGATAAGACTGGCAAGCTAAAGCGTTAGCTTTGCTTTTGGTCTTTCCATTCCATTGCTCGAATGCCAGTGGAAGACCATTTAAATGCAGGAGGTCCTAAGGAGAGCGGTGGCATAGAAGATGGATCTAGAATTTGGCGGCAAGACCAGAGAGCCTGATATTCGCAGGCTCTTTGACATGAAAGACGTTATATTCGATCAGAGCTGGCTGGCGGGAAGAGAGAACTTTGAGCTGTACTATATGTTCCGCGACCTCTTCTTGAGCCGGGCGGACGGGGATAAGCTCCGAGACCAGAACTTGAGATACGATATCACCATAATCCCTCCAGGGATGATGGGTAGCGAGTACATTAAGACCGCAGGCCACTACCATCCACAGGCACCGGGGTCTGCCGTCACCTATCCTGAGCTCTATGAGGTGCTGGAGGGCGAAGCGCTCTATCTCCTGCAGAATGAGGACCTATCCGATGTGGTGGCCATAAACGCAGTCGCCGGGGATAAGGTCCTGGTTCCCCCCAATTACGGGCATATCACCATCAATCGATCCAATAAGATCCTCAAGATGTCCAATTTCGTGGCCAGGGACTTCTCATCCCTCTACGATCCCATAAAGGAGAAGGGAGGGGGGGCATATTTCTTTACCCGCGATGGGTGGATCAAAAATCCGCGCTGTCCGGAGGCGTCTGAGCTGCGGCGGGCCGACGCACCAGGTGGCAGAACCCTTTCCCAGCTGGGTCTGGCCAAAGGCAAAGAGATGTACCCTCTGCTCAAGGAGCATGGCCGGCTGGATTATCTGACCCGGCCCGGGGATCACCTGGATCTCTTTTCAGGAGTAATCTGAGAGCATAGTATTCGAAGAATGACCCAGAGAGAAATTTGAATAAAATGTCAACCCAAGGATTCTCAAGCTTCAGAGCATATATCGAGCTGCTACGCCCTCCGCTCGCGCCCATGGACATCGCCATGCCAGCAGCCTCGGCTCTCTTGGCAGTCTATGCAGTGGAAGGGACTCTTCCTCCTCTGATTCCCTTTGTCATAGCAGTGCTCGGAGCCTACTGTGCCATCACCAGCTCTTATGTCTATAACGACTGCTGCGACGTCGACGTGGATAAGGTCGGCATGCCCTGCCGGCCACTGCCTTCGGCAAAGCTGGACAAGAGGCAGGCCCAGTTCTGGTCAGTATTTCTCTTTCTCGTCGCCCTGTCTGCCGCCCTCTACCTAAACCCTGAGAGCTTTGTCGCCCTCGTCGCTGCCACCATACTTGCAAGCATCTACTCCGCCTGGGCCAAGAGGAATACCCCCTTCTCCTGGATCTTCGTGGGCTTATCCTATGGATTGGTGCCTTTAGGCGTCTGGCTGGCTATGGAGCCGGCGGGGATTCTCAAGGCCGGCGCCGGCATCCACCCTGCCTCTCTGATCCTGGCGGCGATGATATGCATCACCGATTGGGGATTTACCAACTGCGATGCCTCCCGTGATGTTGAGGGCGACAGAAGAGAGGGAATTCCCACCACTCCCGCCACCTTCGGCATTCCAATCACCGCAAAGATGGTGGCCCTCTTCTGGCTGGTAGGAATCGCTCTTTCCATTGCCCTGGGATTGGCCTCGGGCCTGGGATGGTTCTATTTCATCGCAGCCATTGTATCCGGCGGCTGGCTGCTGGGTCAGAACCTTGATTTCGTGCGCCATCCGACGGCAAAAAGAGGGCGAGCAGTTCTTCTATCAGTCCGCCAACTACCGCGCGTGGCTCTTTGCGGCTCTGATCATCGATGTGCTGCTCAGAGCAACCCTGCTCCAGGCCCTGCCCCAGACGGGCTGGCTTTGAGCACAAATGGCTCTTGCATTCGAAAGCCTTTTATTGCCAAGAGTCCTTTCAACACCAGTGGGGTCAGTATGAAGACTGCATTTGCAGCAGCAATGGCATTGCTGATAGCATGCCTCTTGGCCGGAAACGCCCTTGCTCAGGAGAAGAGCAGCTTCCAGAGCATTGGTGGAGACTACGGCAGAAATGTATTGAGCAACATCGAAGCATCGGATGCCGAGACGGCATCAAAAAGCGAGAGCAATCAAAGTCTATGGAGCTGGGGAGGAGCGCCCAAAGGCAGCCTGATCGTGGACGGGAATATCATCGGCGATCCCCGGTACACACTGAAGAACCTGAGCGTTATTCGCGATTGGCTGGGCGATTCGTTCGTGGATCCCTATGGAGATACCCCTGCTTATTCCTATTTCGATCCGGTCACTGGGGAGAGAGTCAAAACATATGTGGATCCAATCACCGGGCAGCATTACTATACATACACAGATTCCAATAGCGGAAAACTGGTCTACGTCTACTTTAATCCGGAGACTGGCGAGCCGATATATGCCAGCTTCACTCCCATCTCCGGCCAATACATCGAAGAAGAGCAATACTCATTGCCTTCAATACTCAGATAAAATTGATTAAATGACCTGCGAAAGCCTTTTATCATCAGGCATCAATCTCAGCATGGTGGGTTCGGTATGAAGACTGCATTAGCAGTGATTGTGTTGGCATTAGCTTGTCTCTTGCTAGCGAACTCTTCTGCTCAGAGCACTGGCAGCTATCAGGCTCTAAGTGGAGATTCCGGCAGGTCTATCCTGGCAAGCCTGGAGGCCATTGATTCCCAATCAAAGGAAAGAAGCGAGAATACAAGCGAGAATGATACTCTTTGGAGCTGGGGAAGCGCGCCCAAGGGAAGCGTTCTTGTGGATGGAGAGGTCCTGACAGATCCATTCAACAGCTGGAAGGATTTCAACATCACAGAGAGCGGGATAACTCAAGTGGGAGTCGATCCTTTCAAGGGGTATCCGATATATGCCTACAAGATCCCCCGGACTGGGGAGACGAAGTACTTCTACCTGGATCCTTACACCAATGAGCCATTCTATGTGGATGGCTATGCCGGTGCAGACATCCCTGTTGTGGCGAAGAGCAGCAATTACTCATTGCCACCGGTGTTAAGATAGGAGCTTCCAGGATATATCTTGAAATGACTGGAATGGATCGCTCTGCTCACATGCAGAATGAGGGCGGAGTTTGACATTATTGGCAGAAATGCTGCCGTTAATGAGTGCAATCGAATAGAGGAGTGATTGAATATGAAGAATAAAATTGTATATATTTCGATATTTCTTTGTCTGGTGGGCCTGGCAGTGGCCGCAGAATATACTGATTGGCAGAACGGAGCCATTGAGGGCTTAAATAAGGGGTTTATGATGGGTCAAGCATACCAGCTTGCCCTTGACGGAAAGAATATCGATGACTTCAATGCCAAGGTTGACGAATACAATGCCTGGGTGAGGGCCAACTTCGGAGAAGACCCAAATCTGCTGATGCAAAAGATGACCGCTCCAATAGATCTTAGCAAGCCGGTTCTCATCACCAATAACACCACCAGCTCGAAGGGAATAGCACACGAGATCGATGGATCGTCAGGCAACAAGACATTTTCCACCAATGACATGAACCTGCTTTCGGATGCAGCTCTCAAAACATTGTACAAGCCGTCTGAAGATGGAACAGGCGTTGGCGAATATACGGGAGGAGAATACCTGGCGGAGCCTGAGCTTCCGCCACCAGCTTCTTTTTGTTCGGGCGATCTGCAGAATCCGGATCCCATAAAAGATGGGGGAAGGCTAGCACTTATTGAATGGCAGACATTTTTAGGGAGATCATGCATCCTCAATAAAGGCCATATGGATTGACTTTTCTCAAGAGGCCGAAGATTGCCTGCCATGATCCAAAGGTGCTCAGAGGAGGCAGTGGAGAAGGTGGAGCTGTTGGGCAGAAACTGCCGGATAGAACACTGCAATCCGCATATACTTGCAGCTCTAACAGATGGCAGATGCAATGGGAACTGGTTGGCTGGTGTGCAGCTCTTTTGACGATGTTCGGATTCGTCCCCCAGATCCAAATCTATCGCACTGAATCGGTCTCAGATGTCAGCCTGATCATGCTCCTGCAATTTTCACTGGGAATGTTCCTCTGGGCTGCTCTACGGCCTGTATATTCAGGATCGCATTCTGGTCGTCTCCAATGCGATCTCCTTTTCTCACCCTGACGGTGGCCACCGGGATGTATATGAGGTACAGAAAATAGTGGTGCCAGCCCTCTGTAGCACTCCACAAGATGCAGTCATTTCCTATCCGTCTTTTTCCCTGCTCACTCATCTTATTTTTGATCCTCTCTTGCATCCTCTCCAGAGAGGCTTTTGTGCTCAGGCGGTTGTCACAGGGAGAAGTGTCTTTGGGGTTGCAGCCAGCCAGAAGGTCCATCACTCTGTCGGCCATATCAAAGGCCTCAAGCTCCTCCAGATGCTGCAATAAGATACTGGCGTGGGAGTTGAAATCCCGGCATTTTCCCGTCTGCGAGATAGCAGCCTCGTGCATTTCATAGAGCAGAGAAAGCTCCTTATTGATCTGCAACCAGTCCTCCCTTTTTATCGCCATCCATGAAAGGTATCCATCATTCAGAAATATTAAGGCGATGATCAAGGATTAAGGTGATGATCAAAGCATTTGATTATGGAAGAGTGATAATATCGTATTATCGTCTTATGGCGATAAGTTTATATCTGAATATGCATTAATCGCGCTCTAATCATGGCTCAAAAGAATGTCTCTGAACTGCGCCTAAAGATTCTGAGCGCTCTGTCCGATCCCACCCGTCTGGAGCTGCTCGAATACCTGAGCGGGGGCGAGCGATGCGTTTGCGAGATCCTCCCCGCCTTCTCCAGATCTCAGTCCACCATATCCAAGCATCTGAACATCCTCTTCGAGGCCGACATTCTGGATCGCAGAATAGACGGGAAAAAGACGCTC
>CAWEXU010000025.1:0-13734 GCA_963813075.1 Methanotrichaceae archaeon | reverse complement strand
AACGGCTGGTATCCTCTCCGGTGGAGGTCTGGGCCCTTCTTCTTGGGGATGTCTTCGCTTCGTTCGTCTTTGGATTGCTGATCTCCATCATGCCCCTGGCCGTCGCCGTATTGATGGGCGTAGAAGTTGTGCACCTCCTGGTCTTCTGCCTGGGCATGATTTTGGCAACCATCTGTTTTGCATCGTTGAGCATATTGCTGTCAGTCTATCCGCCTACGGATGTGCCTGCCACTGTGATGATGCTATCCTCGCTGGTGAGGTTTCCCCTGGTCTTCATCAGCGGTGTTTTCGTCCCGGTAGAAGAGATGCCTGCATGGGGGCAAACCATCGCATCAGCTTCACCGCTAACCTATTTCATTGACCTGGCAAGATATTCGACAACGGGCATAAGTTATTACTCGCTTCCCATAGATCTGGCCGTCCTGGTGGTGTCCACCCTGCTCTTCCTTGTGGTTTCTATAAAGCTTCACGAGAGGTTCCTGCCTCAGCGTCTGTCATAGGTGGAGTTGGTCGTACGAGGGAGTCAACAAGTATTAAGGAGTCTATAGAATGAATGATTCTATATAGATATGGAAGCAAAACCATTTATACTTGAAAAGCAAACTGCCTCTATCAGAGTGGGCAAATAGCTGCAAATTTAAGAGAGACTTGCCAGGGATCAAAATGGAGTGTATCCATCAGAAATATAGCCTCTCAGATATACGCATAGATAGGGCGTAAAGCAACCTAAAGTTGAGCATGAGGCTTAATATTTGGAAGGAGATGACCCGTGAAGCATGCTTTAACTATTATCCTGGTTGGATTGGTTTTGATCTTTTGCACTCCCCTGAAGGCTCTTAGCGAATCGGAGACTGTGGTAGCAGCCGATGATATAATGATCAAAATGAGGCTGGGCTTGCCAGTGGAGTACGAAAATACGGTCATAAAAGGAAACCTTACATCTGACCGGCTGGGTATGACTGCCAAGCAGATCTTGCGCATCCCCTTTGAGGTGAAGATGCCGCAATCCAAGCAGATGCAGGTCAATTCATCTGTCGTGATCAAAAATTCCATTATATGCGGCAGAGTGGACTTTAACAACACACAATTTCATAAGCAGGTCAGCTTCGAGAATGTGTTTTTTGTCGAAAATGCATTATTTGTAAACTCAACTTTCAATGACGATGCTGCATTTAATCATTCTATATTTTTAAAAGAAGGAAGCTTCGAAGGATCAAGGTTTGACGGCAAGGCGAATTTCTTCCAAACCCGTTTCAGCCGGCCGGCATCATTTAATGCCGCCAAATTTGGCGGCATTGCTGATTTCTCCCTCGCCCAGTTCCACTCAGTTGGCAATTTCGCCTCCAGCCAATTCTCATCTGATGCCCTCTTTGATAAAACAGATTTTAAAGGAGAAGCCAAATTCATAGCATCTCAGTTCAATCAGGATGTGGAATTCAATGGAACCAGATTCGAAAAAGAGACCTCATTTGATGGTGCAAAATTCTCCGGGTCTGCTCAATTTTCTGAATCTGTATTCAACGAATCTATAGCCCTCAATTCAGTGCAGTTTGAAAAGGAGGTTCGATTTGATCGGACTCAATTCGAGGGTCCGGCATTCTTCGCAAGGGCCAGGTTTGATGATCTAGTCGAGTTCGGCGACTGTAATTTCCTTAAAAACGCCACCTTCAAAGAATCCGATTTCCAGGTTGATACCATATTCAATAATACAACTTTTCTTGAACCAGCAGAATTCAGCGGAAGCAATTTCCTTGGATTTGCCGATTTTGGAGGTTCGAAGTTTGCATATGATGCTGATTTCAGCGATTCCATCTTCAGCGGTCCGGCCGACTTCAGCAGAACTGCGTTCAGCGATAGAGTCAATTTCTATAATACACAGTTTAAAAAGAATGTCCATTTCGAGAGCACCCAGATTAATACCATCAATTTAACTGGAGCTGGATATGATTGGCTCTATTTAAAATGGGATTGCATAAGTCATCTTGAGTTCGATGATGCTGCTTACCAAGACCTCATTAACAATTATAAGAGACTTCAATGGCTGACGGATTCATCGGATTGCAGTTCCACTTACCTGAAAGAGATAATCAAGGTTGCGCCAGACGATAGCCATAAATGGATCATAGATGGCATATTATCGATGGTTGCAGGCACAAATTCAAGCAACTCCTCCCACAAAGGATGAGCATTTTTAATAGATCTATACAATCAGAAAATAGATAAAGGAAAATCAGGCCTCTAATCCCCAAATCCCGGGCCTGATCCCACCATCATAGCGGCTTGATGGCCCTTACCTTTATGCTGGATACGGAGTCTGCAAATCCGTTGAAGGCGGATTCCTCAATAACTGCGACTTCGTCGAAGCCTGCAGATCTTATCGCATCCAGATAGACATCCTTCATAGCTGCTCCCGATATGCAGCCCACATAGCCTTCGATTGATTCCTTTATGCCAAGAGGCAGCTCCTGGCGCAGGACGAGATCTGAGACCATCAGCCTGCCGCCGGGCTTGAGCACCCGGAAGGCTTCTTTGAAGGCCTTCTCTTTGTCGGGCACCAGGTTGATGACGCAGTTGGAGATGACAATATCCACGCTATTATCCTCAACCGGCAGATCCTCCAGCTCGCCAGGCCTGAAATGTACATTGCTGTAGCTTCCTTTAGCTGCATTCTCTCTTGCCCTGTTGATCATCTCCGGGGTCATATCCACTCCGATGACCTTTCCTGTCGGTCCGACCCTGCTGGCGGCAAGGAAGCTGTCAAATCCCGCCCCCGAGCCCAGGTCGAGCACAGTCTCCCCTTCTTTGATCGATGCCAGCGCGATTGGATTGCCGCAGCCCAGGCCCAGATTTGCCCCCTGGGGCACGGCATTCATCTCTTCCTCTGAGTAGCCGATACCTTTGCTGATCTCCTCCGGGGGAGCAGTTCCACAGCATGAGCCCTTGGTGGGGCAGCACGAGCCTCCTTTCCCGGCTATTTTTCCGTACCTATCCTTTACCAGTACCTTTATTTCCGAATCGTTCATCGTTAGTTCACCTCAAATTCTAAATATAGTATTATTTCTTGAATATATCCTCAATAACCGGCCCCAGCACAGATTTCACCATGCCCTCCAGCTCTTCAACCCTGATCAATGATAAGCAGCAGATCTTGCCATCCTTCTCCATGCTCACCACTGCCAGCTTGTCTCCTGGCCGGATCTTTGCCCTTTCCCTGATATCCTTGGGGAGGACCATCTGCCCGCGCTCATCTACGCTTACTATGGATTCCACTCGGCATGAGCTCATCGATCCCGGCAGGCAACAGGCTTTGTCTTCGGATTTAGCCGCCATAATAATATCGTGATCTCTGATTATTTAAGATTTTCTGAAAAATCAGAAAAATCTCTTTAAAGCAATATTTCATATCTACAATCATCGATGCGTTATTCTTAAAATTTATCTGACTTTGGATTTCAGAATGATTTTGATGCTTTGCACATCAAATTCTAGCTTAATCGGGATAAGGCGCAAGCATTATATATCGGCAAATATTGATATGATCTGTGATTACCATGGGACTGAAAGATAAGATCTTCAAAGATAAGGGCAGCAGCGGTTGTTGCTGCAGCACCCGCATTGTGGGACTCAGACAGATCAACGTAGGTGGACGCAGCGTAGGAATCATGGGCCTGGATGAAGCCCTCCAGGAATTCTTTAAAAAGGGAAAGAAGCCAGAGGACTCCACCGGAAGTGAGCTGGTCGAGGAGCTGAAAAAGCTCAACTTCATCGCCGAGGGGGCGGAGGAGATGTATAAAATTGCCTTTTTGGCAGAATATCAGAGGTACTTCGAAGCCCGAAAAAAATAGGATCCAATGCAAAAGGCCATAAAAGCCATTCCTGCATTCATGACCCGGCCAGAAATCTATGAGTAGTTGGTGGGTGAAATAGACAGTTATGCCAGATTCGACGAATGATGAGATCATTGAGGAATCAATCGATGAGGCTGCAATATGCAGCCTGGCCAGGCTCATCGGAGATGAGGATCGGGCGCGGTCGAGGACCAGAAGGCTCTTATCATTGATGAAGGCGATCGACATTGATGGCCCGGAAGGAGAGGTGGAGGTCTTCAAGGCCGTTGCCGATCCCTGCAGGCTCAGGATTGTGAAGCTCTTGAAGGAAGGAGAGCTATGCGTTTGCGAGATCATGACTGCTCTTGATAAGCCTCAGTCCACCACCTCCCATCATCTATCCATTCTCAGAGAGGCAGGACTGGTCAGAGAGCGAAAGGATGGCAAATGGTCCTACTACCGCCTGGCAGACAGCGCTGTCAATGAGATGATCAAGCAGGCTCGAGAGCTGAAGAAGATAAAGTAACACTAAAAGATTTTTAAGTGGTGGGATGAGATGTTCTTTGACAACTCTAGCGACGGCTATGAGCTTTTTCCTAGAGATTGCAGTAGAACTGATAGTATTATTCATAGGGATAACCTTTCTCGTGGGGCTGATCCAGGAGTATGTGCCTGATGAGACCATTAAGAGAGCTTTAGGAGGGCGACACAGGATCCTGGGCAGCTTTCTGGGCGCCGGTTTTGGTGCTCTTACCCCTTTCTGTTCCTGCTCGACCATACCTCTGCTCCTGGGAATGCTCAATGCGGGCGTGCCCTTTGCATCTGCAATGGCATTTCTGTTTGCCTCGCCCCTGCTCAATCCGGTGATAGTGTCCCTGTTCATCATTCTACTGGGCTGGAAGATAACTGCTCTCTACTTTTCCGTCACCTTCCTGGCGGCAATCGTAATCGGTCTGATGCTTGACAGTCTGGGATTTGCCAACCAGGTTAAATCTGTGGCCGCGGTGAGAGGCTGCTGCGACTGTAAGCCGGCTGAGGATGCAAAATCAAGAGTGCAGCGCTCGGCAAGATTCGCCTTCAGCCTATTCCGCCAGCTTGTGCCCTATCTTCTCTTGGGAGCGGGAATCGGAGCCTTCATTCATGGATTCGTGCCTACGGAGCTGATATCAAGCATCGCCGGAGCGGGAAATCCCTTTGCTGTTCCCGTGGCGGCAATCATAGGCGTCCCTATCTACATCCGGGCGGAGACAATGATCCCCATCGGCCTGGCCCTCATAGAGAAAGGGATGAGCACTGGAGCTGTGCTGGCCCTGGTCATCGGCGGAGCGGGCGCGAGCATCCCTGAGTTGACCCTCCTTTCCGCCATATTCAAAAGGAAGATGCTGGCAGCCTTTGTGCTCACCATCATCGCAATAGCGGTTGCGGTCGGATATCTGGCCAACTGGCTGGCTTTGTGATAGTTGCAGAATGAGAAAAGAAATGGAAATATTGCAGGCGAATTAGGGCGAAAAAAGAGTCCTGACATCATCCTCAAAGGTCTGAGAGATCCACTCCTTTATCTCATCTCTCACTCTTCTGAAGGCCTGCATCTCCTCTTCCTTCGATCCTCTTGTCGCCGCCGGATCCAGGAAGCTTCTGTGGATGACCTCTCTCGCGCGGGGCGTTCGGGCGGGAAGCTCGATATTTGTGCTGCAGATGGGGCAGGCCTGCCTGGCCCGGTCGCAGACAGTGACCGCCAGGTCGAAGACCGTATCCAGAAATTCCTCGGAGGATTTGGAGCGCTGGCCGGAGATATCAATGCCGATCTCACTCATGGCCCGCACAGCGCGGGGGTCGACTGCGGTTGCCTCAACCCCGGCGCTATAGGCCTCATATCGATCGCCATACGTGGCCCGCAGGAGCCCCTCAGCCATCTGGGAGCGGGCGGAGTTGTGAGTGCAGAGAAACAGGACCTTCCTCTTCCCTTCTGCCAAACTGGATGCAGAATCTGATTTCATCTGATATCCAGGTGCCTTTATGGTAAATCAGCATTTTGTCCGGCCGGATGGCAATGAGGAAAAAATGAGTTAGATCGGATCGAAGCCCATTGCCGGAGGGCTCACGCCTATCACCTGAGAGGGACACTCCTCTGCCACCTTCTTTGCGCATTCCTCTTGATCCTCAAAAGCGACTCCCTCATCCAGCTTCCCAGCTATGCGGAACTTCTCGGCGATTTGACTCTTGCCATCCTGTTCATTCTCAACGAAGAGATCGGGGCAGTCCCCCCAGCACTGGCCGCAGCTTATGCAGCCCTCTCTATCGATTGATACATTGATCATGAAAATCATCCCGGCCTATGCCAGGGCCAGTTCTTCTTTTATCGCTTTAATGCTTTTTGGCGCAGGAGGCGGATTTGTGCTGAAGTTCTGTTGGGCGCCGGTTACATTAAAATCCCCTGCCTGCCATTTGCCCTGATGATGGCAAAGCAATATGGAGATCTAGAGATCCTGCAGGAGATCGAAATCTCTGCATAAGTCACCAAAAGATCACCCAATCTTCTGAGTGCCGGGATTTCAACCATCGTGCAGCCCTATTGCTGCAGAGCCTGGAGGAGAAGGGATTTTTCCCCCTGGCGGATAGGATGATGGACCTTCTGGCCTGCTGCAATCCCAAGGACCTCTCCCAGTGCGACAGCGTGCAGAGGGCCAGGGACATACTGGAAAGATTGAGGTATCTGGCCAGGGAGAGTCTGGAAGACGATAGGACCAAAGATCCGCTGAAATTACCATCTATTTCTGTTCCCTCTTATGACCGATGACGGTGATCGATGGAAGATCCGCTGTCTATCCTCTTGGGCAGATCACAAATTCCGTTTCTGCTGTCCATCCTGAATAAACCGCTTTTCGATAATGCAAAAGCCCAGCGGGAGGTGGCCTCCTCACCGCGGGGCATACTCTTTTCGCATTACCACATCTTGAACCCCAGATACCTCACCGCATAGATCAATCCGATGACGATTACCGCCAGACCGAATATCTTTGTGACATGCTTTCCAGCAGCGATGTACTTCTCACCGATCTGCCCGCCCACAGCTCTGGAGAAGGTGGCGATGGGAATCACCGGCACTCCATGGCCCACCCCGAAGACAAAGAGCATCAGGGCTCCGCCCAAAGGCGTCACGTCCTGGGATATAAGCCAGATGAGCACCGGAAAGACCAGGGACACGGCACATGGGGCCCATCCCAGGGCAAAGAAGACCCCCAGAGTGAAGGCACCGATGAATGCCGAGTACCGGAAGAGGTTCATAGAGACTGAAACCAGTCTCTCCATGATCCCCTTCTTCTCCGCTATCGTCTCCTCATCAATCGCATCGGAATTGCCTCTGCCAAAAGAAAGGCGTGAGCGCACCGGCTCGATGATCTCCCCAATGGGCTTGATGATGTTTATCCCCAGGATGATCATCAAAAGACCCGCAGCCAGGTCAAAGAAGCGGGCCTGGCGGATGAAAACGCCGATATCCGAGAGGAAAAAACCCACGATGAAAAATACCGCCGCCATGCCCAGAGTGAAGGCTATGCCGATCATAAAGCCCTCTTTTGATGCCGAGGCTGTCTTTCTCAGATACTCGTCCTTCCTGCGGGCGGTCATAACATAGGAGAACATGGCCAGGAGAAGCGCTATGGAGCAGGGGGAGAGGGAGGTGACAATTCCCAGGGCGAACATGCCCAGATAGTTTATGCCCTGGCTGGAGGCGATTCCCTCGAATCCGGAGGCCTCGCCTGCCTCTATTCTCTCAAGACTGCTTTTCAACGACTCAGCACTCTGGATGCCGTCTATCTCCCCCTTGCCCAGTTGATAGACGTGGTAGAGATCTGCCACATTCCCCTCTTTATCGATAAAAATCAGAGTAGGATTAGCAAAGCCCCCCTCCAGAGTTGAGTAGTCGATGTACTTGCCGGTGAGCGGAAATGGGTCAAAGTCCTCAATCCAGGGCCAGGTGATATTGGCCTTCCACCATCCCTCAGCCAGTGCTCGCCCATCCAATGAGAAGGAATTCTTCCGCACATTGAGGGTTATGATGTTCACGCCGGCATCCTTTTCGGCAAGCTGAGAGAGCTGGTTGGTCTGGGCATCAAGAGCATTCTCGCACTCCCTACAGAGGGGATTTTCTATGTTGGTGATATGGAGCAGGACTACCTCACCCCGATAGTCGGAGAGGGAGACATTTTTCCCATCAAGATCTACTGCCTGAAAATCAGGGGCCATAGCTACCTGGGATAGAGCAGGTGATGAGCATATGAAGAAGATGGAAAAGATAATGGAAATTATAACAGCAAAAAGTGTGACGGGTCCCGATATCAGGGATTTCTTACATTTCGTGGACATGGCAACGATCCCTTTATCTGAGATCCGTCATTAATTATCCCAGTCTGCGGAGTTCTCATCATATTGGCTTATAGCGTCCTCCACATAATTCCTGATCCACTCTTCGCCCGTTATTTCATCCGAGCTGTGCCAGACTGCCACGACCTCGCCCTCAGAATCGGGAGCCAGGGTCAATATGACAGTCAGAGGAACGAACATGTCGAGGCCGCCATTGGGATCATAGGCCTGCAGGGCTTCACCAGACCTGGCATCACTGCCATCGGCCCCCATCTCGAAGATCGTGATCTTCCCGTCGAATTCGTCGATTATCTTCTGCACGGCCTCGGTCTGTGGTACACAATAATCACATTCTTTATGCACATAGATCAGCACAGGCTTGTTCTCCAGAGCGTCCAATACCCAATCAGGATGGCTGACATCGCCGCCTGCACCAGTGGACTGATCGGGATATTCTGTCCACCAGTCATCGCTTTCCGATCCCACTGAATATTCAGCTCCCGTGGCATTGAAGCCTAAAGCGATAAGGATTAATGCAATTAATGAGGCAATGCCATATTTTCTCGATACAATATCCATGATACACTCTCCTATTCCCCACTCATTCTCATGCCGATCCAACTATCACATCGACATCTTGCTGTTGGTATGAGGAGCTAATCTCAGCACATCGACATTATTGGATATAAGACTTTCGTCAATTCGATCTATATAGACATACCTGAGGAAAACATTTGCTTTAAGATCATGCATTGTATTATATTTAAAATGAATTATGAATCAATGGTTGTCAAATAAGATTTGCAGACAGCAGGAATACATATATCAATTTAAATATATATAATTATCGTCAGATGTCGTACCTGCCCTTCACCGCCTGACTGGAAACTCTTATATATCGAGATTGCTGGATATGGTGTTGTATTGCTTATTTGAGGTCACGATGGAATGCGAAATATGCAATAGAAGCGGAAAATCCTTTTTCCTGGTTACACATAAAGAAAAGGGAAAAATCAGGATCTGCAGCGATTGCCTGCAGAAAGAGAGAGACAATCTATGTGCTCAAAAAAGCTGCTCATGCTGCTGAGGCGATAGGAGACTCATGTCCTGCATATCCAAAGAGGCCGTCGACAGGATGACCAGGCTCATCGGCGATCGCGATAAGGCAGAATGCAAAGTGAACAGGTTGCGCACTCTGACCATGGACCTGGATGAAGAGGAGCTCAAAACGGAATCTGAGATCTTCCAGGCAATGGCCGATCCCTGCCGCCTCAAGATACTCTCTCTTCTGCGGGAGGGGGAGCTATGCGCCTGCGAGATCATGATCAGCGTGGACCGACCCCAATCCAGCACTTCTCATCATCTCACCATCCTCAAGAATGCCGGTCTGATCAAAGAGCGCAAAGACGGAAGATGGTCCAGATACAGGCTCTCAGAAGGAGCAGTGATTGAGATGCTTAATCTAGTGAACATATTGATTGAATCAAAAGACCAAAGAGGCAACTCCAATGACAAAAAATGATTTTATTATTCCTGCAATTCTCATGATTTCTTTGTTAACTCTAGCTCCCCTGGCCAATGCTGGCGGATGCTGCAGTGGAGGCACCTGGGACCCTAGCGGATTTCTGAACTCCGATCCCGGCGCAGGCCTGCCCAGTCAGCCCATCCAGTCCGCCCAGGCAGAAGGATCGCAAGAAAGCAAAGCAAGAAGCTCCAGCAGCCCTCAAGATCCGCCCGATAGGCTGGCATCATACCCCAATGGCAGTATCATGAAGCCCATGAAGAGCGTCTCCAGCTCTGATGTGATAATAGATGCATCCAACGGAGATGGCTATGCTGCATCTCATATCAAGAACGCCATTCACATCCCCAGCAAGGACTTTCTGGACAGCAATGGCAATCTCAAGGGCGATGAAGAGCTTTCCAGGCTCCTGGGTGAGGCAGGCCTCTCTAAAGAGGACTCCGTAGTTGTATATGGAAGTGCTGAAAGCTCCGGCGAGGCGCAGTTAGCATTCCTGGTCCTGAGACATCTGGGGCAGGAGGATGTGATGCTATTGGACGGAAGCCTGGATGACTGGAAGGCTGCAGGCCTGCCGGTTGAGGCCCAGGAGACTATAATTCCTGCTGCTGAATATATTCCCACCGCAAGGCCTGGCGTGATAGCAGAATACGATTATGTTAAGTCCGGCCAGGCTCGGATCGTGGACGTCCGGCCTTTTGTGGACTTTGGAAAAGGCCGCATACCAGCCTCCACAGCCCTGGACCCGGCCAATGTGATCAAAGGGGATAAAATCAAGAATGGTGGCGATCTAGGAACCGTCTTCAGCCGGCTGGATAAGGATATGCCGATTGTGGTCTATTCCGATGACTACAGCCAATCTGCTCTGGTGGCTTATTCTCTGCAGCTCATGGGCTATGAGGCTGCCGTCTACTCCTGGGGGGATTGGCAGGCGCATGAGGGTAAGGGAGATGATACTGATTCTAAGTACGTAAAGCTCGGCAAGACATAATTGCATTTTTTGGGATGATGGAGCGATATGTCAAGTGGATCAAGTGGGTCAAATGGGGTGAGCAAGGGGCTGGATTTTCTCTCTCGCTACCTTACCATCTGGATATTCGTGGCCATGATCATGGGAATCGCCCTTGGCTATTATGCTCCCGGCATAACCCGGTTCATCCTCAGCCTGCAGATCGGCACGACCTCAATTCCCATTGCCATCGGCCTGATACTGATGATGTATCCACCTCTGGCCAAGGTCAAGTACGAGGAGCTGGGACAGGTCTTTACAGATCGAAAGGTCCTGGGCCTCTCCTTGATTCAAAACTGGATCGTGGGCCCCATTCTGATGTTCGCCCTGGCTGTGATCTTCCTGCGGGACTCGCCTCATCTCATGTATGGCATAATCCTCATAGGACTTGCCCGCTGCATCGCCATGGTCATCGTCTGGAACGAGCTGGCCTGCGGCTGCACCGAGTACTGCGCCGCCCTGGTGGGACTCAACTCCATCTTTCAGGTGTTCTTCTACTCCATCTATGCATACATCTTCATCACCGTCCTGCCGGCAGCTTTGGGAATAGCGGCGGGCATAGCTGTTGATGTTACCATATCCCAGATCGCTGAAAGCGTATTCATCTACCTGGGAATACCCTTCCTGGCAGGGATAATCACCAGGTTCAGCCTCATCCGGGCGCGGGGAAATAGCTGGTATGAGAGGGATTTCCTGCCCAGGATATCGCCCCTAACCCTCATCGCCCTGCTCTTCACCATAGTTGTCATGTTCTCCCTTAAGGGGGACTATATCGTGCAGCTCCCCCTGGATGTGGTGCGGGTGGCCATACCTTTGGCCATTTACTTCCTGCTGATGTTCTCGGTCAGCTTCTTTATGTCCTACAAGCTGGGCGTGAGCTACGAGAACACTGCCGCCCTCTCATTTACTGCGGCCAGCAACAACTTCGAGCTGGCCATCGCCGTTGCCGTGGGCGTCTTTGGCATCGCCTCCCAGGAGGCTTTCGCTGCGGTCATTGGGCCCTTGATCGAGGTACCGGTCCTGATCGCCCTGGTGAATGTGGCTTTAAAGCTGAAGGACAGGTACTATCCTTCCGCCCCGGAGAAGATATTCTGTGAACGCACTTGAAATCCGGATGTGATATAAAATGACTGGATCGCCTGCTGATGTTAAGCTCGTGAGCAATGCCATGGCCAATGCTACGAGGAGGAAGATCATGGCCATGCTGGTGGAAAAAGAGAGGACAAATGAAGAGATAGAGCAGGCAGTGGGAGGTACCATGCTCGACTACCACCTGCAAATGCTCAAGCAAGCAGGCCTGGCTGACATGAGAGAGGACAGGGTCGTCATCACGGATTTCGGAAAGAACTTCATGGAGACCAAGTCCGAGAAGCCGGCTGAAGCTAAAAAAAGCCTGGCTGGCACCAGACCTCTACAGGTCGTCGATCTGCGTCAGCTCCTGCCCTGCATCGCCGACAGCAGCAAGTTCAGGATAATCGCCCGCTTCGAGCCACCGCTGGAAGGAGCCCTCAAGCTATTGGAGCCCCTCTTCCCCAGAGCCAGGTACTCCGATCGGATCGGCGCTCTGATCATTCAGAGGGGCAATATTCTGATCACCATATATTCCACGGGCAATGTGACCATGACCATGATCAAGAGCGAGGCAGAGGCCAGAGAGGTTCTGGAGGACCTGAAAAAGACCATCAATGAGGCCATTATTAAGGGAGTCACTCCCGCTCCGCGGGAGAAGGTCAAAGTGGACCATGCCGAGATCTACCAGTACCTTCCCCGCACCGACTGCCAGATCTGCGGCGAGCAGAGCTGCTATGCCTTTGCCATCAAGCTGGTGGGCAGGGAGACCGAGATCGATAAATGCACGCCGCTAATCGAGCCCAGGTATGCCACCAATCTCGAGCACATCAGGACTCTGCTGGAGTACCTTTGAGGATGCCATGCAGGTGAGCAGTTGAAGACCTTGACCATCATCCTCACAGACGGGCCTTATATCTCCCAGTATGCAGATATGGCCTATAAGATCGCCTCCCGGGCGCTCAATGTGTTCCAAGTGAACATATTCCTCTATCTGGATGCAGTCCATATACCAAAGAGCGGCCAGAATCCCTCTCAATTTAAAAATACTGGAAGGCTCTTCCAGGAGCTGGCAGATAGAGGAGCTGTGGTCAGGGCCTGCGCCAGATGCGCTGCTGCCAGAGGCTATCTGGCAGAGGAGGACGGAAGCTGCCCGGATTACTTGCAGGGGATAAAGATCACCAGCCTCTACGACCTGGCAGAGATGCTGGAGAAGAGCGACCGGGTGATTGCGCTGTGAGATCGATCTTCTATCTTCTCGACAGCGCGCCCTATGGAAGCGAAAAGGCTTATGGCGTTCTCAATGCGGCAGCGGTGAGCATCAAGATGGATGCAACGCTGGGCCTGTACGCGGATGGCGTGTATCTTGCCCTTGCCGGTCAGAACTCCAGCCTTCTTGATGTGCCAAATCTTTCCGATATCCTCTATGCCTTTCCCGAGCTGCGGGTCCTGGCACACGAGCCCTCCCTGGTGGAGAGGGGCCTCTTGAGCCGTGGGCTGGTGGAGAGGGTGGAACTTCTCGATGAGGAGGATTTCGTGAAGCAGGCCCTTGCTGCCGACGATCTGATTGCACTATGAAGGGTGAATTATGGCAAATAGAGATATCTTCCTTCTGACCAACCCGCCCCAGAGTAAACGGGCAGAGCTGTGCCTGCGCCTGATGGAGCACAGTGAAGATCCCGTTCTCTATCTGGCGGGAGATGGGGTCTACAATCTTCTGGATGAGGCCCTCATGAGAGAATGGCCTGGAAAGGTTATGGCCTGCAATGAGGACCTGGAAGCGAGAGGATTGCAGGCAGGAGAAGGGGTGAGGGTGCCTGAAGACTTCTACCAGCTCCTGGTGGAAGAGATGGTGGCAGAAGGCAGTCGGATTTATTCATTCTAAGGAATTTGGATGTGATTAACATATCAATGGATGGTGTTTTGGCAACGAAAGAACGGCAAGAAGG
>CAWEXU010000024.1:0-19015 GCA_963813075.1 Methanotrichaceae archaeon | reverse complement strand
ATCGAGCTTTGCGGAGGTCATTTTAAGGGGCTGTTCGCTGTTTCTTGTGGGTTAAAATCAGGGAACTATTGTTTTGCCGTTTTAGTTCGTCTCCGTACCCCACTCTGTGAACTCTGTGAGCTCTGTGGTTGAGACGTTGCTAGCCGCTGGTTAAGCCAAATGGTTACGGACGTTCACCACAGAGACACAGAGCGCACGGAGAACTCACAGAGAATTCATGATCAATTACCCACTCGATACAGCGAGGAACCTTTTAAGATCCTGCAAAGCCGCAAAATCAATCCTTTGGTAGCTAACAAGAGAATGAAAAGTATGTAAAAAAATATGTAAAAGAATATATAAAAAAATAGAGCTATGTTGGGCTGCACTGGCCTATTTCAGCGTTCTATCAAAGAAGCTTATCATCTGCCAGAAGGCATCCTTAGCTTGTGAGCTCTGGGAAAGCTGGCCGTCTTCGATCATGAAGCCATGCGGCTCACCCTGGTAGACCTTCATCTCAAAGTATTTTCCTGTGGCATTCAGCTCTGTAGCATACTGGTATATCTCCGAGACCTTGCTGGGCTGATCGTAAGTCCCGTGAATGATCAGCATGGGATCATCAAGCTCAGATATGAAGTCTACTGGTCTGGATTGGTTATCAGCGCCCCGGTAGGGGAAACCGTACCATGCAACCCCGGAGCTGAACGACTGGCTCATTTGGGGCAAGAGGAGCATGGTATATCTCCCGCCGGCGCAAAATCCGGTCAGCCCGAGACGATCATCTTCTACATCCTCCCGGCTTTTGAGGTAGGCGACCGAATCATCCACCAGGCCAGCCACCAACTGCATCGCTGGGGGAACGGTTGAAGGTCTGCCACTGAACAGCCAGGACCACATATCCCTGCATGGCGAATTGATCTGCCATTGAGATGTAGCCGGGCTCAAGGCCATTGAAAGAGTGAATCATCACCACCCCGGGCCACTTGCCCTCTTTTGCCGGTGCGGCAAGATAAGCGGGATAGGTCATGTTACCGCTGGTTATGTTCACGCTCTCGTTGCTCACCCGGTCTGCTGCTGCCAGACTTCCCTGATCGTTGCCCTCTTCCATCTGGGCGCAGCCGGAGATCGCCACTGCGGCGACCATCAACAATAGCAAAATCATCCTTTTCATTCACAACATCTCCTGCATGCATCTTTCTGACTCTGACCACTGCCGTCTCTGGCAATAGTGGGGCTGTAATCTGCAATAATTCTATGGATTTATGTATCTAAGTACTTTTACTTCTTAAATGATAAATGCATCGCTGACTCAACTGATATTGGATACAAATTATTGTCATCAAAGTACAAACAACCTGTTCCTGTCATAAATATGGTTCTATCGACATTTTCAATGATTAAATAGTTATATCTACCTTGAGCCCCTATTATATTTTATGAAGCCAATTTATGCCCTTTTGCCAGTACTTTTTGTATTAACATTCTCTGCACAATGCCAGAATTCCACTGACGACCTTATTGCTGAGGGAAATGAGCTCATCAAACAGGGCCGGTACAATGAGGCGATTGCAACTATTGATGAAGCGATCGGCATCGATCCTCTTTATTCCCCGGCCTGGAGCTTCAAATGCTATGCTCTCGATAGTATGGGCAAGCATAATGAGGCGATGCTCGCCTGTGACAGAGCAATAGAACTTGACTCGAATAGCAGTTATGCCTGGTGCTTCAAAGGATTCGTTCTCGTCAACCTGAGCCGGTACGACGAGGCGGAAATGGCCTTCAACAGGTCTCTAGAGCTTGATCCGGAAAACTTCCTGGCGTTGTCGGGAAAGGGCCTTGCTCAATCATACCAGGGCAAGATGCTGGAAGCACTGGACACTGTTTACAGCACTATCATAAGTATTGATCCAGATAATGCGGAATCATGGGCGAATAAAGCTGAATTCCTCTCCATAACCGGCAGAGAGGTGGAGGGCATTGCAGCCTATGATGAGTCCATCCGTCTGGATCCCAATCTCGCTCGGGCCTGGAATGGCAAAGGGGTAGCTTTGGACAAGCTCGGCAGGTTCGAGGAGGGCATAGAAGCTTACGATAGGGCAATAGCTATCAATTCCAGCTATGCCGAGGCCTGGACCAATAAGGGCGTAGCCCTCGGCTATCTGGGACGAAACCTGGAGGCGCTCGAGTGCCATGATCAGGCCATCAAGATAGATCCGGATAATGCCCTCGCCTGGCATAATAGAGGCAATGCCCAATATCAGCTGGGAAATCATGAAGATGCGATTCTTTCTTACGAGATGGCCATCCGTCTGGATCCCGGCTATGCCGAGGCCTGGAGCGGCAAGGCTGCCGTTCTGCTCGCCCAGGGAAAGCTCGATGATGCCCTCACCGCCAGCGATGAGGCGATCGGGCTTGATCCCAGATTGGCCCCTGCCTGGAACAACAAAGGAAGCGCACTGGGCGAAATGGGCAGGCTGGATGAGGCTCTGGTATGCTTTGAAGAGGCCACAAGGCTGGACCCGGACTACTTGAAAGCCTGGTTCAACAAAGCGATGCTGCTGGAAGCCCTGGGGAAGACAGAGGAGGCAAAAGTAGCCTTTGCCAGGGTGGAGGAGCTGGAGGGAGAATAGGGCTGATCGGATTGGATCCCTTTGGATACAGGGATGGGTGGGCTTTGGAGATCATGCCTGCTGCGAAGTCAGGCTGATTGATTCATTTTTGAGGGATTTCTTCGCCGCAATCCAATCGATCTTCTACATGGAGCCGGATGGCATCCCTGATGTTTTCCATCACCTCTTCATATGAGTCTCCCTGAGAGTAGCATCCCTGCAACCTGGGAGTGAATGCATAATACCCGTCTACATCCCTCTTTATAACCACAGAAAAGCAATAGATTCTGGATTTACGGCTCACTAGCTCTATGGAGAGGATTTTCTCTTCGCCGGGATTCATGGTTCAGCATATGACGCCCTAACGTAATTGTCCTTTGCCATCTGGTGAGGAGGCAATGCAGAGAAACAGAGCCCCTTTCCGTCTGGCTGAGGTACTGCTATTCACGCTCTGCCCTCTTTGAGAATATTAATGGAATTATACGCCATCCGGGCCACGGGCTAATTGCGACTTTAACCGCGACCGGAAGCATGCCGTGATAGACTTCGCCGCCTCCAATAATGAATCAAAATCCAGCAGGAAAATCAAATAATAAGACGTAATTGGGAGAAATACAATGAAACTTGTAGTAGTGCTCGAACGGAGTGAGGAAGGCGGATTTTCTGTGCTGGTGCTTACCCATCCTGGATGCATCAGCGAGGGCGATACCCGCGAAGAGGCATTGAAAAACATACGAGAAGCGATTGAATTGTATCTTGAACCGGTGGATGATGACCTGGTCTACAATCGGAGGAAGCACATCTCCAATGAAATCCTTATGCTCACAAAGTCTATGGCCTGGACACATGGGCACTATTTTAAATTTTGCAAATTTATCTTTTGAGCCCCTGACTGCTGTATCTTCGGAATACTCCTTATTCCCTTATTCAGTGGGTAAAGCAATTGTCGGCAATTTTTTATGTAATGGATCAATATTATCTCATGTAGAATTGGTGTGAGTATGGCCATACATCTTGAACTGGAGAATGGGGTGATCAAAAGATATTCGACCTCCTATAAACTATATTATAGCTTAGGCGTGGAATCATCATTACGATATTAAGAGGAAGTGCAATATATCTGACAAATGCGATCATCTCGATTGTGCAATATATGCTGCAGAATATACTGCAAAAGATAATAAAAAACATTTTAAAATTTATATATTTATCTGCGCATTCTGGTTTGTGATAGCTATTTTCAATCGAGAGCTAGGCTTGGGCTTGGGCGGACTTTGTGCTTTATTTGGGATTTATAGTATTTGGCAATCCGACAAAGCGGCGAAAAAAGCTAAAGAACTTATAGAATTTAGAGATCATGGAACAATCAATGGAATAAAGGCACAGAAATTGTAAGGTAATCCCCAAGGCAGCATTCGGACTTTTGCCTGGCAGATCTTTATTCCATTCTTTGTATCTTATCCATACTTTCTATTATGTAAAAATGGTTTATTGATATTGTTTTCCTGCCAAAGTACTTAACCTTGCACGTAGTAAATGCTCATCATGGCAGGAGTCTTGGAGCAGCTAGTCAGGCCACAAAATAAGGTAGTGCACCGTGATCTGAAGGCTATGGAGCTGGAGGCCGCCAAGGAGATCCTGGCAGAGGTCTTCAGGGTCAGGCTCTCGGAGATCGATGAGATGATCCGGTGCCGCTTCGAAGCTGAGGATGCTGGCTCTATGGCCTCTGAAGAGCATGGCCTGTGGCCTCAAGAGTTTTGCCTGGAAGGGTAAGGCAATTTCAAGTTCATAAGACCATGAAAGGATTCGGTGAGCCGATACACTACTTGGTTTTCCGATGCAATTTGACTCCAAAAGGCCTGGTGGAGATGAAAGCTTCGCTTTTTGAGCTGATAAAACATGATCCGTATCGGATTATGATCATTGATCTTGGTCCGGAGGAGGGTATGGTTATGGACAGAGTTGAATTTATCGGAGTCAAACCGCGAGAATCGGAGAGAGGAGCGGTTATCTTTTGACGATCCGCCAGAAAGAAACCGCAACAGATTTGAACATTGATAAATAAAAGCAAAATGCTCGATTTGGTAAGCAGGCCCCTGTCCAACAGGGCCATCCGAGCCAGACGGATGGAAGAATGGACTGAGAAAGTCCCAATTTCACGCACCAAGGTGGTATCCAAGACCCCGGGAGGCGCGTGAAAGATCAGAGCATATCGAAAATGCCTCTTTGACGAGGTCAACTTTATTAAGATATTAGTGCAAGTCAAGGGGGTTCGTGAAAATCCGCTTTTTTTCGATAGCATCAGTGGCCGAAAAATGGCCGCCAGTATCCATGTCTGAAAAGACGTGGCCTTCGCCCGTCTAGCGAATTCAATTTTAATTATAAAACACTTGCGCAGTCAATTATGCATATGGATCCTACGCTGTCTTTTCATACCACATACAATTAATATTCGTATTGTTGCAGCTCATACCATCAACGGCTTGCCCCTATTGTATCCAAGCCACCCCGGCGTTGAGGGGACCAGGGCACTAGCGCGGGAGGCCCGGTGGGCCGACTCGCGGCGTGCACAAAAAAAACAGTCTGTGTAAATCAATCTTAGCCTTGATAACTGGCCTGAATTCGAGAACTCAAATATGATGACATTCGATATCTTTCGATCCTCACTCATCAAAGCAGTTCACACTTTCACCTGGGCCCGCCTGGCGTATTTTTCCTTTAATATATCGCAATCCATAACCATTGAATCCTCTCACTATCCCAATCCCGCCTCGGGGGTTCACGAAGCAAAGAATTAAATGAAAAGCGGAACAAGAACTAAGTTTAAGGAAGATAAGATGTCTCAAGCCGTCCCGTTAAAGAATGCTGAATGCAATTTGGAGAAGCTGCTAAAAGGGCTTTCTCTTGGGGAATCCATTACGCTAACCGGTCCGGAAGGTGGTCCTGTAGCTCTGCTCATATCCTTAAAGCCCGAAAAGACCGCACAAAAGACTGACATTGATTGGGATGCTCAAATGGATGACCTGGCCCAAAGAGTGAGCCGTTCCTGGAAAGGAGAGAGAAGCGCCGTGGATGTCCTTTCGGAGATGCGAAGGTGAAATGGGTCATAGATGCCAGCGTCTTTGTCGCATCTGCTCGTTCCGATGAGCCCAATTATCAAATTAGTCGAGAATTACTGAGAAAAGCACAGATTCATGAGATCTACTGCCCCACAATCGTTCTGGCTGAATGTGCAGCCGCAATCTCCAGGCAGACGGACGATCCTTCACTGGCAGAGGAGCTTGTAAGCATAATTGAAGATCTGCCCGGCATTAATCTGATTCCTCTTGATCTTGCCCTGGCCAGAAAGGCTTCAAATGTCGCACTAAGATATCGATTGAGAGGTGCTGACTCTATTTATGTAGCTGTTGCAGAATATTTTGATGCCACGCTTATCACCTGGGATAAAGAGATGTTGAAGCGCGGTTCTGAAGCAGTGGGGACATTAACACCTGATCTTTGCTGCTGATCATATTGGCTCATCCAGTGCAGCTCTTCGAAAGAAATTTGCAGATCCTCGCCTGTGGGCAGTGACCATGCAGTGGTAGTTAGGCTAGTTGGTGGTGTTGTCCAGCTCGTTAAGATATAAGGTTTTAGGGCTTGACTTGCTCAGTGAGCAGGGTAATGGTTTTAACTGTGCCAAGTCAACAGTTGACCAAGGCCTGCTTGGAGGATATAATTGATCTTAATAATATTATTGCCCCTCTGACCGGATGGCCAGAACAGGATAACAAATCCAAAGCCCTACCCGCAATAACCTTTTTCTCCAGCCAGCACTAACACAATACTATGTCCCCCAGCCTCGCCATCTACCGCGGCCTGAAGCATTCCGGGATAGACTTCGCCGCCTCCGTCCCCTGCGTCAACCTGCAAGAGCTCCTGACCCAGGTCGACGAAGACCCGGATATCATCCACCTGCCCGTCACCAGGGAGGAGGAGGGAGTGGGCCTGTGCGCCGGAGCCTGGATGGGAGGACGAAGGCCTGCCCTGCTCATGCAAAACTCAGGTTTAGGAAACTGCATCAATGCCCTGGCCTCGCTCGATCTGCTCTACGGCATTCCCCTGCTCATGATCATCAGCCACCGGGGCGTAGCAGGCGAGCCGATAATAGGCCAGGTGCCCATGGGCCAGCTCACCATCCCCCTGCTCCAGACCCTTGACATCCCCTATCAAACACCGGCAAGCGGAGAGGGTGAAAAGGCAGTGGTGGCATCCTGGGATGAGGCCCAAAAGAGGCGCCGTCCGGCAGCCGTTCTCCTGGACCTGAACTATTGGAGGGGAGCATGAAACGCATCGAAGCCATCGCATTAGCAGCCAAGTTCGCCCAGGGGCAAAATGCTCTTTTGATCTCGAATATCGGCTACCCCAGCCGGGAGCTGTACTCAGTCTGCGACCGGCCGGAGAACTTCTATATGCTCGGCTCCATGGGCATGGCCTCCTCCATCGGCCTGGGCCTGGCCCTGGCAAGACCGGAGAGAAAGGTGATCGTCCTGGACGGCGATGGCTCAGTTCTGATGAACCTGGGGACCCTGGCCACCATCGCCCTGCACGGCCCGGAGAACTTTCTGCTGGTGATTCTGGATAACTGCTGCTACGGCTCCACCGGCTCGCAGCCCACCTGCACTTGCTACTGCACCGACCTTGCCGCCGTCGCCCGCGGGGCAGGGGTAAGGAATGTGGAAAAGGCGGCCGACCCCGAAGCTTTTTCAAGGGCTCTGCAAGGGCAGGGTGTGGTGGTGGCTAAGGTGGAGGCGGGCAATGCCAGCGTCCCCATAATCGACCTTGTGCCGGAGCAGATAATCGAAAGGTTCATCCAATCCGCTCTACCGGCGGAGCCATCCTGAACGAGCCATCCAGAATCCTATTTTTCAGCTCCCCAGATAGCTTCAGAGCCCTGAGCCTGTCCGACTGGCGCAGGACCACCGGAACCTCCCGGACATTTCCGGAGGCGGTCTTCATCCGCACTGCTCCCAGACGGCAGCGGAAGGCGCTGTTGGGACACTCGCTCACGCACAGGCCGCAGTGAAAGCAGAGCGCCTCATCTCTGCTGGCCACATGCGCTCCCTGATCATAGCGGACGGCCCTCATGGGGCAGGCCCTCTCCACCTGGCAGCGCCTGCAGCTCCTGCATTGCTGCGGATCAAACTCCACCTCCAGGTCCGCGTCCTCCCAGACATCCCCATAATCGGCCTGGCCGATGGCCGTCCGGGTGTTGATGTCATTGACCGGCAGGGCGATCTCCCGATCTCTGCGGGCGATCTCCTCCAGGATGGTGGGGCTGATCACCGGTATGGGCACCGCCAACGAGCATATGCACTCCGGGCCGGCGCTGGTGGCAAACCCTCCCATGTACTCCGCGGACATCTGGTGCATATCCGCAAACCCGGACAGATTTGGCTTATCCCGGCTGCTGCGGGTTCCTGTGCCCAGTACATAGCCCTCGGCACCGTTTAGGAGGATGCGCGTCCCTACGCCTATCGTCTCCAGCAGGGGATCGTTCTTCAGGGGATTGATCTGGCCGCAGCCGGAAAAGGTGGCCCCCCGGCAGTGAGGCTCAAAGCCGCGGGCATGAAAGATGGTCCTGACCGGCTGAGAGCCGGGGTTGACAAAAGCGGAGTAGTTCTTGAAAGCATGGCGGGAGCCGAACATCCGGGCCTGGGGCATATCCTCCAGTCCCACCTCTGCCTGCAGCAATCCTCCCTCATCCGTTTGCACCTCCACTGCAATCGTCTTTCCCTCTACCAGATCCCGAAAGAGATGGCCTCCGCCATAATCCGGCCGGTCGCGGCTGTGGGCGGTGCCGAATACGACCAGATCCAGCAGCCCCAGCTTCTCATTGGGGCAGGGGCCCACCTGAGACGATATGCCGTTCAGCCAGACATTCTCTGCCCTGAGAAATGATCCCGGTCCAGCTACAGGGAAGGAGAGAACGGCATAGGTACCGCTCATCACCGCTCGGGTGGCAGTGGTGACCACATCCACATCCACAAGGCTTGACCGATCCTCATCCTCTACCAGACGGGATACCTCTTCTGCAGTGAGGACAACCGCCTCACCCCGCCCTATCTTCTCCAGAACCTCAGTGAATCCTTTCCTGGCTACCTTGCATGCCATACTATATCATTATCCGTATTTCCCTTTCAATATGCCGATTGCCCCCCTATTCTTTAGCCATTTTGTATGATATGGCCACACATTTGTCCAGAATGGGAAATTACTGCCGTATGGCCGGAAACTGCTTTATACCGATCTTTCCCCAGATGATGACAATTTGGTATAATCACAGGTACAGTTAGATAGGCTTAGGTAGGCATAGATAGGCATAGGCAGGTTAAGCAGGTTAGATAGGTATAGGTGATTGCATTGAGGAAATTCGTGTTGATAGCCACCCTGGCCGCAGTGGTGGCACTATCCTTGGGTTGCATATCCCCTCCTGAGAAGACCGAAAACACTAATCTCACAGATGAATCCGCAGGAATTAACACCCTGCGCATCGGCTACCAGCCCAGCACCCATCAGATCGCCGAGATGGTTGCCTCTGAGATGGGCTGGTGGGCAGAGGACCTCTCGCCCTTTGGCATAACTGAGATTAAAGAATTTGAGTTCCCCACAGGAGTTCCGGAGATGCAGGCCATGGTCGCAGGAGAGCTGGATATTGCATACGTCGGAACCG
The DNA here is from genome assembly GCA_963813075.1 of Methanotrichaceae archaeon. Taxonomy (GTDB): domain Archaea; phylum Halobacteriota; class Methanosarcinia; order Methanotrichales; family Methanotrichaceae; genus Methanothrix. The sequence goes on along the minus strand of CAWEXU010000024.1, from coordinate 9,715 downwards.
CACCGCCCATTTCCGCCATATCGGCTGGGCTTCCGGCCAAGATCGTGGCCGCAGTCAACATCAAGGGTTCGGATCTGGTTGTCCGGCCGGACTTGGCCTACAGCGGACCGGAGTCACTGGCAGGCCTCTCCATTGGCACATTCCCGCCCGGGTCAATTCAGGACACTGTAATGAAAAAATGGCTTACTGATAATGGAGTTGATGTCTCTGAAGTGGATATCAAAGCCATGGACCCGGGACCTGCTATGAGCGCACTCTCCGCAGGCAGAATAGATGGAGTATTCCTGCCCCATCCAGCGCCATCCATAGTTGAGCTGAACGGCAAGGGCAAGACAGTAGTGGCATCAGGCGAGATGTGGCCGGACCATGCCTGCTGCAGCCTGGTGGTCACAGACAAGCTCATACGGGAACAGCCTGAACTGGTAGAGCAGATCATAAAGACCCATATAAAGGCGACAGAGTACATCAATTCTCATCCGAAAGAGGCCGCAGAGATCTATTCCAGAAAGACCAATGCGAATATCACTGAAATTGAGCATTCCATAGAGAACTGGGACGGCGAGTGGGTCAGCGATCCGAATCTGCAAATACCCTCAACGGTAGGATATGCAAAAGTTGACTATGAGATGAAGTATACCCAAAGAGAGCTGACAGAGGAGGATCTCTTCGATACCAGCTTCTACGAGAGGGTGAGCTGAACTGAGAAAAGCTAGTGGGAGTAGGATCTCGAATGTCCTTAAAGATCAGGGCATTCCCATCCTTTCCATTTTCATGTTGATAGCTCTCTGGGAGACGGCAGCATTTCTCATTGATGACCGATTGATTCTGCCCAGCTTCTCCCAGGTCGTTTTTGCCTTCAATGAAAACTGGCGGTCTATTCTCTACGATGACCTGCCAGTCAGCGCACTTCATTTCGCCATAGGCATGGCAGGCGGTCTTTTAATTGCCCTTCCCACGGGAATGATAATGGGATGGTTTAAGTTTCTGGACAACATTTTAGATCCAATTGTGGAGATACTGCGCCCCATACCGCCACTGGCCTGGATCCCATTTGCCATCATCTGGTTTGGCATTACCAATACGGCAGCTGGATTTATCATCTTCATCGGGGCGGTGTTTCCCATATTGACCAACACCTACATGGGCTTCAAGAGCCTTCCCCGGGTGTATGTCGAGTCTGCAAAGGTTCTCGGTGCAACTAAAGATATCGACCTGATCAGGTATGTCGCTCTGCCTTACTCTCTGCCCTCCATTGCAGCTGGCATAAGGATCGCCATGGGAATTGCCTGGATGTGCCTTGTTGCCGCCGAGATGTTCGGGGTCAGCAAGAATGGCCTGGGATTCAAGATCTGGGACTCGTATGGCCACTACCGGATGGACGAGGTATTCATGTACATGATTGTCCTGGGCCTTTTGGGCCTGGCAATAGATCGTACCTTCCGCTATGTGGTGGAGGAAAGAATGCTCAAGTGGCAGGTGGGTCTGACTCAGTAGGCCAGATTTTGGGTGAGACTGCCTCTTGCAAAGCATTAATATGGCATTGCACCTGTTTAGATTGCCGTACTGCCTTAAAAGCTTGATAATGATAATCACACTCGAGGAAAATATCATGAAGAGAAATATCAAGGTTGAACGCCTCAATCAAAGGCCTTTGGAGCAGCAGGAGATAGAGCTGGTAGAGCGCAAGGGCATCGGTCATCCGGACAGCGTAGCAGACGGTCTCGCGGAATCCATCAGCCGGGCTCTATGCCAGGAATACCTTGATAGATTTGGAGCGGTGTTGCACCACAACACTGATAAGACCCAGATAGTGGCCGGGAGGTCCAAACCGGCATTTGGAGGCGGCGAGGTCATCTGTCCGTTGTATATTCTGCTCACCGGCAGGGCCACCAGGGTCTTCAAGGAGGAGGAGATCCCGGTGGACACCATTGCCATCAAAGCGGCGCGTCGGCTCCTGGTCGAGTCCCTCTCCAACCTGGATGTCAACAACCACATAATCCTCGATGCCAAGATAGGGATGGGCTCCTCCGACCTGCGGGACGTCTTCGGCCGGAAGGTTCCCTCCGCCAATGATACCTCCTTTGGGGTGGGCTATGCTCCCCTCTCCGAGACGGAGAATATCGTCTATAACACCGAGCGAGAGCTCATGAATCTTAAAAAGAGCATTCCTGCCATCGGCGAGGACATCAAGGTCATGGGCATGCGCCAGGGAGATGCCATCAACCTCACCATCGCCTGCGCCCTGGTGGACAGGTATGTGGCCAACATGAAAGAGTATGCAGACACGAAGAGGGAAATCGTCGAGCATATTATTGAGTTCGCCCGGCAGTTCACCTCCCGCAAGGTAGCCGCCCAGATGAATGTGGCGGACAACATCGAAGAGGGATCGGTCTACATCACAGTTACCGGCACATCGGCGGAGATGGGAGACGACGGTGCAGTGGGCCGGGGCAACCGGGCCAATGGCCTCATCACCCCCAACCGGCCCATGAGCCTGGAGGCCACCTGCGGCAAGAACCCCATCAACCACGTGGGCAAGATCTATAACCTGCTGTCCATCCAGGCGGCAGAGCAGATCGCCTCCGAGGTCCAGGGGATCGAGGAGGTCTACATCAAGATGCTATCCCAGATCGGAAAGCCCATCGACGAGCCCCATATCGCCAGCGTGCAGATCGTGCCCAAGGAGGGAGTGGACATTAAGTCATTGGAGGAAGGGGCCACAGAGATCCTGGACGAGTGGCTGGGGAGCATTCCAAAGCTGCAGCAGATGCTCTTCCGGGGTGAGCTGAGCACATACTGAGAAGTGCTCTAATCTTAATAATCTAATTTTTCAAAAAATATTTTTGCCGGAAGGCAGTGGCTATCTCAGGATATTTTCCAGATGGGCCACAATTAGGCGGAAGGCTTCTGCTGCCGGCGTGTCTCCTTCTACGAAAGTCTGGCCAGCATCGCCCAGGGAGCAGACAAGGGGATCGATGGGAATGGACCCCAGAAATCTCACATTCATCTCCTCTGCCATCCTCTCCCCGCCGCCGCTCTGGAAGATATCGATCCGCTGATGGCAGTGGGGACAATTAAGGCCAGCCATGTTCTCGATAATTCCAATAACAGGAAGCTTCATTCCCCTGACCATGTTCACTGCTTTGCGGGAGTCGAGCAGGGAGACCTCCTGAGGTGTGGTGACAATTAACGCCCCGGAGAGGTCGGGGATGAGCTGCACTACGCTCAAAGGCTCGTCGCTGGTGCCGGGCGGAAGGTCTATGATCAGAAAATCCAGCTCTCCCCAGTCTACATCCTGGATGAACTGTTTGATGGCTGCCATCTTCATGGGCCCCCTCCAGACCACGGGCGAGTCCGGGCTGGAGAGGACGAGGGCCATGGAGGCCGCCTTGATGCCGCCAGCATCGGCAGGCTTTATGCCATCCTCCCCCAGCACCAGACTCTGATCCTCAATTCCCAGGAGCTTTGGGATATTCGGGCCGGTGATATCGGCGTCCAGAATGCCAACCTTGAATCCATCCAGCAAGAGAGCCCGTGCCAGGTTGACTGATACGGTGCTCTTGCCTACTCCACCCTTGCCGCTGGCGACGATGATCTTATGTTTTATCTTTCTCGCCGGGTCTGCGCATGCGGCTGCATGGTCGCTATTCTGGCTGGGGCAGGTGCCCTGATGAGCGCATGTCTCGCAATTTTCATTATTCTCCGTCATCGAAAACCATCCATTTGAGGATTTTTAGCTATCCTCTGCCAAGGCTTTTGCTTCCCAGAAAGCAGAGCTTTCCTCCTTCGATCCTTCTGGTGATCAGACCATCGTGCTCCAGGATCTTGCAGTATTTGATGGCATCGCTATCAGTAAGGTCGTGAAGGCGGCAGATCTCCTCCAGGGTACAGGGCGAGCGGCATAAGCTGTCCAGGATTCTGTTGCGAATATCAACCGGGACCCTCCAGTCCCAGTCGGGAATCAGCTCCGCTCCCGGAAAGATCTCCAGCATCCGAACCATCTCCTCCTCGCTCAGGGGTCGGACCGGCTCAGCAGGCGTTCTGACCACGGTGTTCAGCTGGATTCTGTCCGGCTCAGTTGATTCCGCCGCCCGGGCGATGAGATCTGCCTCATGGTCGTTGATACCGGCCACCAGCATCACCTCCAGCCAGATCTCTCCCGAGTACTCCCGGCGAAACTCCCTGAGGCCCTGAACTATCTCCTCGATCTTCAGGCCCTGGGCCGGCCGGTTGATCGCCTGGAAGGCACCTGCAGAGGCAGCATCAAGGGAGGGGAGGACCACATCCGCTGCTGCAACCTCTTTTCGAACTGCAGGACTGGTAAGAAGGGTGCTGTTTGTGATCACCGCCACCGGACGGGAGACCGTCTCTTTGGCGAAGGCCACCGCCCGTCCCAGGTCCTGGCTAAGTGTCGGCTCTCCCGAACCGGCGAACGTCAGGTAGTCGAAGGGCTCATTCCTCTTCTCCCTGATCTCCTGAGCACCTTTTGCGGAGGGACAAACCGTCCCCGTCTGCAGGTCAGGCAGTCGGTCCGGCCCAGCTCGCAGTAGACGCAGTCCAGGTTGCAGGTCTTGTGCCTGAGCAGGTCCACCCCCATGGATAGCCCCAGGCGGCGGGAGAGCACAGGTCCGAATAGGTATCCCATGTTTTCTTTTCCTGTCTAATCTCTGCCGAAGCAGTCCATTAACGCTTAAACATTTGCATGCGATATTTTATCTGCGAATTATATTTGCACAAAGCTTAATAGACTGCGCTGCCCATGAATCGGCATGGACAAGGCTCATGAACTCATAAAGAAGCTCGGCCAGAGCGATGACTATTTTGAACGTCAGAAGGCGGCATGGGCCCTGGTAAACCTGGGTGAAGAGGCGGTAGATGCCGTTGCTGAAGCCCTGGAGAAGGGCGAGTTCTCAGACCTGCGCTACAAGTCCGCCTGGATCCTGGGCAAGACGGGATCTGCCAGGGCGTTAAAGCCCCTCTGTTATGCTCTGCTCAGCGATCCGGATCATGTGGTTCGCGAGTGGAGCGCAGCCGCTATGGAGGCCCTGGGCAATCAGGAGGCAGTACAGCCTCTGGTTTTGGCCATGAAAAGAGATGGCTCCAGGGATGTGCGCTTGAGGGCGGCGATGGCCCTGCGCGCTTTAGAGGCAGCAGAGGCTTTCAGAGATCTTTTGAACTATTCCGATCCCGAGGTCCGGGGGATGGCCACCACCGGCCTCGCGAAGATCGGCTATGCTCAATCCCTGCCGGATGTGGCCCGGCTGATAACAGACGAGGATGCCGAGGTGAGGCGAAGGGCGGCAGCCTACATGGGAGAGGTAGCCAGCGAAGAGGGCATTGAACCCCTCACGGTTGCGCTGCAAGATGATGATGTGGATGTGCGCTGTGAGGCCTTAAAGTCCCTGGGAAAGATAAAAGGGGAGAGGGCCGCGGATCTCGCTCTTGCCGCTCTGCCGGACAGGGAATGGAAGGTGCGCTATACCGCAGTGACCGCTCTCGGGGAGATAGGCCACGACAAAGCCCTTGATGCTCTGATAGAGGTCATGTTCAGCCAGGACGATGAGGAGATCAGGGCCTGGGCGGCCTGGAGCCTGGGTGAGATCGGAGACGAGAGGGCAATAGAGCCGCTAGAGAGGGCTTACAAGACCTGCCCCACGGAAGTGATGAAGAAGGCCAGAGATTCGCTGGTGGAGGTGTTCGGGAAGGAGGTCTAACTCCTTTCCCATCAGATCCTTCTGATCATGCCATCCACTGCCGAAATTCCCAGGCAATTTCAGTAGATTCAGACTGACGTTCAGAGTTCATCCAGAATTCTCCTCAGACGCTCTTTGCTCCGCCTGATCTCCTCTGGGCTGGGGGGATATCCCTCCTGCTCCCTTTGGACCTCTTCCATCGCCTCTGTTAAGATCCTCATCGTCTCCACTGACCCCGGACAGGACGGGTTTACCACCACCTGATCAGATGAGCCGTAGACCCCCAGGAACGGAAAGATGCGGCATGACCAGGGACGGGCAGAGTAGACCTTGCAGCCCCCGGCCTTCCGATCATAGAACTTGCAGGGCAGGATATGCTTGAAATCCAGAACTCCGGGCTTCTCCGGATCAGGAATAGTGTACTTTTTGAGGAATTTGTTCAGGGGGATTTTGAGATGCTTTGCCAGTTTTGCCGCATCCTCGGGCCGCAGGCGGATGGGGTCTCCTGTGGTGCAGCATGTCCCGCACCGCTGGCAGCGGAAAAGAATGTGGCAGGCCATGCGGGTGTAGTCCGTTGCCGTATACTTTGTCACATTAAATTCCTTGAAGACCTCCCTGTCGGGGAGCATCATGGCCCGAAAGAGCAGAAGAGCGACCTCTTTAGGATCTATTTGTGCTTCAGTCAATTCCGATTCAGTCATTTATACGCTCATTTGTGCCCTAATTTTCCGATAGCCGACTCAAGATAGGCCACCTTCAGATAGACACCCTTTTCAATCTTGCCCTATCTCTATCTATACCATGAGCAAGGAGGTCGTCCTGATCGGCAGGTCCAATGTCGGCAAATCCACCCTATTCTGGGAGCTTACCGGAAAGAAGGTCCGGATAGGCAAGCGTCCCGGTATCACCCAGTACCCGTTCAAGGCCAAGGTAGGGAACATCTTCTATGTGGATATGCCCGGCTACGGCTTTATGTATAGAACAACAAAAGCCGACCAGGAGAAGACCAAAGACCTGATCGTCCATTATTTTGAAGAGCATGCGGAAGAGATCCTCCTGGCGGTGCAGGTGATCGACGCCGCATCCTTCCTGGATATAGCCGACCGCTGGGAGGGACGGGGTGAGGTGCCGATGGAGATCGAGCTATGGGAGTTTCTGGGCGATTTGGGCCTGCACCAGGTACTGGCGGCAAACAAGATGGACCGCATCGCCAGGGAGGATAGGGATGGAGCACTGGACCTGATCTGTGAGCGGCTGGGGATGCTCCCCCCCTGGACCCAGTGGCCGGATAGGGTCGCTCCCATCAGCGCCAAACGCGGCCAGATCGAGCCCCTTCGATCCATCATCTCCAAAAAGGTGTCTGTAGCCTGATCAGGGCAGGGGTGCGGGCGATATTCCCCTGGCCTCAAACTCCTTGATCACCGCCTCTCGGATCTCATTGCCCACCGCCTTGGCCACATTTCTCCCCGGAACGGTCACTTCCAGCCTGAGGATCAGCTCTGCATTCCTGGAGCTGACGAGCTGGACGCTCAATGGCCTGTCCTTTAAAACTTGAGGATGACCGCCCGCCTTCTCCAGAATTATCTCCCTCGCCCGATCTATGTCCGCCGCCTTATCCAGGTCGAAGTCCACCGACCAGGTGATCTCTTTCTCCCTGATCGTCCAGTTAGTGACCGGCTCTGTGCTGATGATGCTGTTGGGAACAATGATCCTGCGGTTGTCTGCGGTGCGAATCACCGTATGCCTCAGGGTCAAATCCTCGATCTGGCCGTATTCATTTCTGAAGTCCACCAGATCACCCACCCGGAAGGGCTGGAATATGGCGATGAAGATCCCGGAGGTGAAATTGGAGAGGGAGTCCTTGGCCGCATAGCCTATGGCCAGGCCGGCAATTCCCGCTCCGGCGAGCATGGCAGCGGCAACGCTATGCAGCTGCGGCACCTGCAATATGACCAGCATCAGGCCGACCAGATATATGGTGGCAGAGACGATCCTGCGGATCATGAGCTGCACGGTCTGGTCCATCCTCACCTCCACCCGGTTAACGATCCTGGGGATATGATTTCGCAGCATGCGATCCACCAGACCTGGCCGCCGCTCTGGTAAGAATTATTATAAGTATTATTACTATTAAAGTCACGAAGATATATATAACATCAATACCCTCGATGGCATCTGCCAGGAGCCGGAGGGAGGCGAGATCTACATGCCTTCCAGCTATCGAATCCACCTGATACTGTATCTGGTCAGCCATGAGCTGAGGATCTGCCAGACTCATCGCTCGAGAGATCCATCATTGATGGGATGGAAAATGAATATTTAAAGCTTCTGTAAAAAAATTTTCTATATCTTCAGATCCATTTCTTCCGGTAGAAGTATGCCAGCATCACCCCCACCACCAGCAGCATCAGCACCAGGACGGCAGGATATCCCCAGGGTGCTCCAGCTCCGGCATATGGGTGAAATTCATGCCGTAGAGCCCTGCCAGGAAGGTCAAGGGGATGAATATGGTGGAGATGATGGTCAGGAGCTTGATCACCTCATTGAGCTTATTGCTCAGGCTGGAGAGATAGGTCTCCAGAAGGGAGGCGGACATATCCCTGAATGTCTCAATGTTCTCGATCACCTGGATGGTGTGGTCGTACACATCCCTCAGGTAGATCCTGGTGGTCTCGGTGATGAGGTGAGAGTCCATCCTCTGCATGCGGCTTATTGCCTCCCGCAGAGGCCAGACCGATTTTCGCAAAAAGAGCATATCCCGCTTCAGATTGTAGATGGCGGGAAGGATGCCCGGCTCCGGATTGGAGACCACCGAGTCCTCCAGCTCCTCGAACCTGTCGCCCAGCTTCTCCATGATCACAAAGTAGTGGTCGACGATCGAGTCGATCATGGAGTAGGCCAGGTAGTCGGCACCCTGCTTTCTGATCCGGCCTTTGGATGTCCTCAGCCTCTCCCTGAGGGGCCGGAACACATCCACATCCTTCTCCTTAAACGATATTATAAAATTGTTGCCTACGATTATGCTCACCTGGTCCATGTCGATGCTGAAATCCCCCATCACGTCGTCCCCTTCCTCCTCGTAGTAGAGCATCTTGAGGACGATGAATATGTAGTCCTCATAATCCTCAACTTTGGGACGCTGGTCGGTGAGGATGTCCTCCAATACCAGGGGATGCAATCCATAGCATGCACCCAGCTTTTCCAGAGAATACACCTGCCGGGGACAGTCCACGTTGATCCAGGTCATATAAGGCCGGTCCCTGGATATCAGACAATCCTCAACCTCATTTGTCTCCGTTTCAAAAAAGTGATTCTCATCATACTCTATCACCGTGAACCTGGGCAGCTCCCGGTTCGGCTGCAATTCCCTAGTCGCGGACCCATTGGGAACTGGGTCTGAATCCGATTCAGAGGCCGGGATATCCGGCCGGATATCCGGCTCTCTTTCCGATTGCATTGAGGACGATACATAGGGCGATTCAGAAGGAGATTCAAGAGACGATTCAGGTGTCGATTCAGGTGTCGATTCAGGAGGCGATCCAGCAGGAGAGGGATTGATTGGAGCATCAGCGCGGCTGCTGGAAGGGCGATCTGGCGAATATTCATCCCTTTTCGGTCCCTGCAAGCCACTGCCTCCGATTTCCATCCGCTCTTATCGCCTGCTTTCGCTTCAATTATTGCTTTATATTTCTCCCGAGCACCTCTTAAATCATCCTCCCGAGAGTGGATAGATGGTCGTCACCACTAAGAGCACAATGAGGATGCTCACCATAATGGTTGTGCTCCAGGCGATCAGATTGAAGAGCTTTCCGTTGATGTATAGTCCCATGATCCTCCGGTCGATGATCAGAAAGAGAATGAAAGAGCAGCACCATTGGTAGAAGCGACCCGTTGATCACCTCTGAGAGCACAGTAATCGCTAGCAGTGGCGCATCGGGAACCAGTATGAAGATGGCACCAAACGCTATCAGCAGGGTGAAGAGATAGAACTGTGGTGCATCCCCAAACCTCTTGTTCAGACC
>CAWEXU010000023.1:0-9872 GCA_963813075.1 Methanotrichaceae archaeon | reverse complement strand
CCTGGCTCAAATTCTTGAGAAAAATAAAGCCGAGGCGAATAATCTTGGTCGTTCTTTATTTGGCGGTTTGACAATCCTCCCAAACTCTTCACTAGAACATTCTCCACGATGACCTCAGATCTCTTGAAGCATCGCTGATGAACCTACAAAAATTTTGACTAATTTCCTGATAGGAGCATCTTGAAGTCGCCGATATTGAAGCCAGGATGGGCAGAGTGCAATCATCCATATCGGATAGTTTAAAGTGGCTGTCGTTCATCCAGCAGCCTTGCTATATGTTGCCATGAAGATTGTATCAGAGAGCCATTTCTTGAATGTTGGATTATCGCTGAACTGCCGGAAAAGCTCAGCGTGATCAGATAGGAGTCCAACTATAACCCGCTGAAGAGCTTTGTCATGCTCGATGCGGGCGTTCTCCCGGTCCGAGTTCTTCATAGCGTTCTGATATGCCTTATCTGCTGAGACCTTTTCCGGGATTTCTTCGGTTATCACTCTTCTAATCTTGTCCGCATCTCTCCAATCGATGTTGCCGAACTGTTCGTTGAAAGCATTGATTATGTTGCTCAAGAGATCCAGCTCGGGCTCAGGCATGTGTCCGCCCCCGCCCATGGGAACGGGATCGATAACTCCATTCTGGTCGGCAAGGATGATATTCATCGAGGAGCGAACCTCGACTCTGTAGCTTTCCATATCAATGGCTTCCAGAATGCCCCTGGAGAGATCCTCTTCAATGGGGGCAGGGAGCTTTGGTATGAGGAAGTTGAGAAAGATGGATAGCTTCTCCCATTCGGCATTGGTGAAAGGCAGGATGGAAGCCAAAAAGCCATATGTCCGGACGAAGCCCTTGGCTTTGCCTTTGAAATTCACCTGTCCGTCCTCATCGGTCTCGTTCATGTAGGCGTGAACGCAGGAATCCAGGATGGGATCGATCCTCTCTCGATCTGCTCCGCCAAGGTACAGTTCGACGAAATGATTGACCTCTATCCAGTTATAGAATTGATAACCATCGAGATCTGCTTTCAGGTCATGCAGCCTATTTGGATCGGTCTCTTCGCTTAAGATGGTAGTGCGGTAATACGGTGCGAAGGCTGCCTGGATTGCATCAGAGTCATTGAAGAAATCCAGCACGAATGTATCATGCTTCTGAGGGTGAGCCCGGTTGAGGCGGGAGAGGGTTTGCACAGCTTTGATGTCGGAGAGCGGCTTGTCCACATACATGGTATGCAGAAGAGGCTCATCATAGCCGGTCTGGAATTTGTCTGCCACCACCAGAAATCGATAAGGATCTTCCCGGAAACGATCCGGGATGATGTTGCTGGGAAATCCGTTAAGTGATGCTTCAGTCACCTTCTGTCCGCCGTACTCGTGCTCTCCCGAGAAAGCCACAATCGCCTTCCATGGGCTCTTGCGTTCGGTCAGGTAGCTGCAGATGGCCTGATAATATTCAATTGCCAGCCGGATGCCGCCGGTGATGACCATAGCTTTAGCCTGGCCGCCGATCATATTTCTCGCCAGAACCTGATCGTGGAAGTGATCGACCATGATCTCGGCCTTCATTCTTATGGCATGATCGTTCTGCTCCACGTAGCGGCGAAGCTTCTTTTGGGCTTTCTTGGTATCAAACTCCGGATCGTCTTCCACCTTTTTCATCAGGCGATAATAGCTATTCACAGGAGTGTAGTTCTTGAGAACATCCAGGATGAATCCCTCCTGGACGGCCTGTTTCATGGTGTAGCTGTGGAAGGGGCGGTGCTTTACAGTATCTCCTTCCTTGAATGGCTCGCCGAAGATCTCCAGGGTTTTGTTCTTGGGTGTAGCGGTGAAAGCGAAGTAGCTGGCACTAGAGAGCATCTTTCTGGATTCCATGATGCGGTTGATTCTGTCTTCTATTGTCTCATCATCCATCTCCCTTCCCTCTTTGGAAAGGACGATGTTCATCTTGGCTGAGGTTCGGCCTCCCTGGCTGGAATGGGCCTCATCGATGATTATGGCGAAGGTGCGACCTCTGTGATCATCTCCGATCTCCTTCATGACAACGGGGAACTTCTGCACCGTGGTGATGATGATCTTCTTGCCTTCGGCCAGGAACCGGCGCAGGTCAAGAGAGCGGTCGGCGTGTCCAACTGTGGCTGAGACCTGGGCAAACTGCCTGATTGTGTTCTTGATCTGTCTGTCCAGTACCCGGCGGTCGGTGACAACGACTATGGAGTCGAAGATCGCTTTTCCTTCCCGTTCCAGGCCGATGAGCTGATGGGCGAGCCAGGCTATGGAGTTGCTCTTGCCGCTGCCTGCAGAATGTTGAATAAGGTAACGCTTGCCCGCTCCCCGGCTGGCAACATCGGAGAGCAGTTTATGGACAGCATTGAGCTGGTGGTATCTGGGGAAGATCTGTTTCCGTCTCTTCTTTCCGGTGCGTTCATCCTTCTCCTCGACCAGTTGGGCGTAGTTCTCCAGAATATCGGTCAGGCCACCTGGGGTGAGGGTATCCCGCCAGAGGTAATCAGTCTTGATGCCCTCTGGGTTGGGCGGATTGCCTGCGCCATCGTTATAGCCCCTGTTGAAGGGCAAAAACCAGGAGTCTTTGCCCGCCAAACTTGTGCACATCATAACTTCGTTATCATCCAGGGCGAAATGCACCACGCACCGACCGAACTGGAAGAGAAGCTCCCGAGGGTTGCGGTCGCGTTTGTACTGCTGCACTGCATCCTCGGTGGTCTGTTTGGTCAGGTTGTTTTTGAGTTCGAATGTGGCCACGGGCAGGCCGTTGATGAATAGGCACAGGTCAAGAGCGAGTTGGGACTCATCTGTGCTATAGCGAAGCTGGCGGGTGATGCTGAAGATATTGGCAGCGAATAGCTCTGCAGCTCTTGGATTGTTGGGCGAGGGAGAGCCAAAAAATAGGTCCACATGAGACGCCGGGCCCTGGCTGATGCCTTTGCGGAGGACGTCCACTGTGCCCCTTTTGGTGATCTCGCCCTGCAGGCGGGATAAGAACTGCTGAAGCTTGATGCCTTCTTCGTCCAGATTCAATTGGCTCACTACTTTGGGCTGGGAGGAGTGGAGAAATTCCAGGAGCTTCTTTTTATCTACTGCATGGTCCCGGTCGTAATCCCTGCTATCGCCCTGGATATAGCCGGCATCATCCACCAGGCTCCTGACTATTATGGACTCGAGCATTTTTTCAGAGGTATCTGTGGGGCTCATTTTTCATCCTCCCGGTCTTTGGGGAGCATCCTTTTGATCTCCTCTTCAAACTCCTTCTCTGCCTGCTCGTCTCCATCCTCGATCCTTCGCTGATTGAATTCCTGGTACTGCTGCAGGGCTCGGCGTTTGGCTTCCTCCATGGATATCCTCCCGCTGTGCTCGAGTATTGCCCGCTGGTTGAACTGCAGGAAGGCATCCAGCCTCTCTCGCCAGTCCCTCATATAAATCGGCTTTCTGCGGCTGGCCTGATCTTCAGCGTAGTCCAGCCACATGGTCACCAGGCGGTTGAGCTGTCTTATTTCGTCTTCCAGGAGGTAGTTTTTGGCCACAATAATATCTGACTGGCGAACCTTTGCCCCTTTCCAGGCAGTAAGGCCCATGTTCGGCCTGTCCGCATCTGCCCGCTGGGAGATCAGCTCGGCTGCGGTGTGGCCGGTGATGGCCCAGTGCAGCTTGTTCTGCACTGCTGCAAAGAAATCCTGGGTGCTCTCTGCCTGGGAATCGTAGTCGATGGAGAGGGCATAGATGTCCCTAACCTTCTGGTAGAAGCGCTTCTCCGAGGCCCGGATGTCCCGGATGCGCTCCAGCAGTTCGTCGAAGTAGTCTGCACCGAGGGCCCTCTCCCCTTTGAGCCTCTGGTCGTCCAGCACAAATCCCTTGACGATATACTCCTGCAGCCGCTCTGTGGCCCAGCGGCGGAACTGCACCCCCCGGTGGCTGCGGACGCGGTAGCCCACGGCCAGGATAATCTCCAGGCTGTAGAAGTCTATCAAGCGCTCCACCCGGCGGCTGCCCTCGGTTCGAACTATTAGGAACTTCCGAATAGTTGCCTCGGGAGATAGCTCGTGGTCGCTATAAATGGTTGAGATATGCTCATTGATGGTTGGCACTGACACCTGGTAAAGCTCTGCCAGCAGCCTCTGGTTAAGCCAGACGGTGTTATCCTGCAGCCGGACCTGAATGCGGGATTTTCCGTCCTCGGTCTGGTAGAATAAGATCCCGGTATCCGGTGGAGTTGTGCCCTGATCCTCGCTCATCTCAGTCTGCCTCCGCCGGGATTTCGTCTTCTGGAATCTCGCAGTCCTCTTGGGTGGCCTTTGTATCGAAGAGGTCGTTGCCTTCTGCAGGCACACCGGCATCTTCTTCGGCAGGAAGGTTTATGCCCCGGACATCTATCTTGCCGGTGACAACGTCTGAGATGAGACGGGTGCGGTATTCACTGAGGAGAACGATTTCCTTTTCGTATTGAGTGATGGCTAGATCCTGCACTCGCGTTCCGTCAGCTATCCATTTGACTATCTCCTTTTGTTCTTCAATTGGTGGCTTGAGAATCTGCATGCAGCCAATATCGTCCATATTGAAGTGTCCAACAGTTGATCCCTGAGAAGCAAGCATGATATGGTCATGAGGCGGTCCAGCATAGATCATATGAACCAAGAAGAGAGGATCATAGACATCATGACGAACCTTCATTAGCACTGTGCGTTGGCCAAGACATAGGTTAAGATTCATAGGCACGACGCATGCTTCTCCAGCTGGTGCCTCTCTAGTAAAGATGACATCACCTGGTTCAGGTAGACCTCTCCTCGTCCACTCTTTATAGGTGCTTGTTGCAGTATAATACGTTCCTTCCAAGCAAAGGCGACCTTTTCTGATAGCGCTGGTACGCACAACCAGATATTCACTCGAATCAACTTTTGGCGCTGTTTTGTGCTCACAGTCGATTAGGCTTCGTAAAACTCGTTTTAGTGCTAAGACTTCCCAATGCTCCGGCACATCGTCCAGCCACTCCACGCCAGAGGGCTTGAGCGGGACGGTTGGATCGAGGCCGCGGGTGACAGCGCTGTGGATGATGACCTGCTTGTACTCCTCCAACAGCTTGATCAGCTTCTGCTTAGCAAGGATGTTGCAGCGGATGCGGCGGTCCATGTGGTCGAGGAAGCGGACGATGGCGGATTGTTCGGCAAGTGACGGGATGAAAAAGGGAATCTCCTTCATCCGAACTTGTGATAGATCCCACTGACCAATTCGGACACCATCAGATGCCTGTGTGAATAAAGGAACATAAGCCTTGGAGCGAATTGCAGAATGAAAGTAAGAGCCTTCCACTAGGTGTATATCAAACACAAAATAGGCTGGGCTAACAATTCCATTATATCGTGAGACCCCATATGATCCTTGCCATGCTTTCATCTTGTTCATTACAAATTGCCCTTCCCGGACAACTTTATAATTTGAAAGATCGTCTGGAATAAAGTTGCGATTCTCACCCTTTTCTGTAATATCACGCAGAACAACACCCTTTTCACGCACAACTGATAGAAGGGGCAAATCAGGTCTATTCCGCTCAGTGACTCCTTTCATGATAGTTCTAAGTTTTTGTACCTTCCAATGCTTGGGCACCTCCCCTAGCCATGGCACACCGGAGTCTCTGTATTCGAGATATGGTTTTAATACAGCCATCTCAGAGATCCTCGAAATATTTCCTTATCTTCTGCGCCATCAGCACCCGCCGCTCAGAGAGGAATGAAGAATAATCATCAAATGTCATCTCCTCCATGCCATTGGGAATGCAGTTCGCTCTGAAGTTATCTTTCAAGCTATCGAGATCAGTAATATTCCCATACAGTTTTGGCCCTCCCTGGCATTGATCAAGTAGCTGGCTAAAGTATATTTTTGGCTCTTTGCTGCCGATGGCAATGTTGATCTCGCTCTGGGCTACTGCGTAGTTGGCGATTTGATTGTATTGTTCTCTGCTCATCCCATTTTTCTTAAGGTAATTCCGTGGGAAGATATGATGGACATCCGATTGAACATCGATGAGGTCTCTAATCTTAATATCCTTGGATAGGAATCCACGATCATCTCTTAACTTGTGCTGCCTCAAATAGGCGGAAGTAAGGGCTTGAAGCCACAGAGGTATTCAATGCCTGTGGTAGCACGATCTCCAAAATGCATCAGATAACTGGCCTCGAATTAGAATATCTGCATATTTTTCAACTCCAAGTTCATGAATCTGCCGAATGTCTTGGTCAAAGGTCGACTCAGGAGAGGATGAATATCTACCAGTAAGTATAGACATAACGAACCAGCGCCTAACATAGAGATCAATATCTCCATTGGGAAATCCTTGATCGCGCAAAGTCAGATAAAGGATGTAAGCGAAGTTCAAAGAATTCTGGGATCTGATCATTGATGCATTGACGAAGCCTGCTGAGCGAATAATCATAATGAAGCGTTGGAAATGACCATTCATTCATGAACTGGTTGATGCCCTTCTCCAATCGATTAAATGAGTCCTCAACGATAACATCTTCATATTGTCTTGTTTCGAAATTGCGTCCTGATAGCAATGCTACAAGGTCCTCCAAGCGACCACGTCGGAATTCAGAGGTGAATGCTACTCTTAACATATCTGTATAAGAAGGATCATAAAGGTCATCATTCTCTCTGCGGAGCCAAGACATTTGATGCATGAACTCGCTATTTGCAAATTCCTCATCGTTCTTCAATTCCTGGAAGAATTCTGGGGCTATGGCCAAGTGACAGAAATAATCTATGGCCTTGCGCAGCATATTGCCACCATAGATCTCATTGACAGCTATCTTCGACATAGCGAAGTCCGCCTGACTGAGTGGCACGCCCGCTGAGTTGACGCGAATAAATATCTCTGTTACAGTTTCGATATCAAGCTCTGAATCCAGGTCGATGAGGCCAATTTGATTATTTACTATCCCTCTTAACGATTCTATACTGCTGAAGATTTCATCATTTGTTGCACCTGGATTCTTCTGGCAATAATCAGTCACGAGGTTGAAGAGACTGGTTTTCGAGTCAAAGACATCTGCTATATCTGGCAACCATGA
Source organism: Methanotrichaceae archaeon (assembly GCA_963813075.1). Lineage (GTDB taxonomy): Archaea > Halobacteriota > Methanosarcinia > Methanotrichales > Methanotrichaceae > Methanothrix. The sequence goes on along the minus strand of CAWEXU010000023.1, from coordinate 2,802 downwards.
GACATCTTTTTCGATGGCAGGATTCGATACTTCGAATTGTTGTTTGATCGGATGAAATGCAATCTTGATGCGTATCCTCTTGTAGTCTTTATTCACGACCTCAAATCCGAGGATAGCTGCCATGAGGGCAGTAATCCGCTGCTGGCCATCGATAATTATTCGCTTGCCAAAAGAAGTTGTTCCATCCTTTAGCTTAACATTTGGATTACGCCATGCGATTAGATATCCTACGGGGTATCCCATGAACAAAGAGTCAAGCATCTTGCGGACCTTGACCGCATCCCAAACGAAGGGCCTCTGAATCTCAGGTATAGCAATCTCGCCAGAATCAATCCATGCAAAAAGATTTCTAATTGGCACCTGAGTTACGGAGTAGCGTTGTGTAGGCATAGTCAATCCCTCCCTGCATCAATTAGAATAGACTGAATCAGCCCTTCCGTCTCCTTCTCCACTGCCAAGATATCCGCCCTGATCTCCTCCAGCGTCCGCAATGGCTTGGGCTTGAAGAAGTACCGTGTGAAGCTGACTTCATATCCTATCCTGACGCTATCCGGATCATACCAGGCATCAGCAGCATAGGGCAGCACCTCCCGGCGCAGGAATGCCTCGATCCCGCCCTCTTCCTGCAGTGGCACCTGCTCTGTGTCCCTCAGCTCAGTTTCTGGCTCATACTCCACCACCCGAGGCTTGCCCTTGATCATGACCTCGAAGAGGCCGTGCAATGGATCGGGAACAGTGCCCGATTTGTGGATCTTCCTGATCACCGGCGTCGCACTCTCAGAACGATCTGCGCTCTCTTTCAGCCTCTTGATCTCCGCGGGCGTACAGGCGCGCTCTTGATTAATTCCTTTCAGCCGCAGGGGTCGCTCGACAGTCACCTTCCAGTAGCCGAAGGCCTGGTTGGGGAAGATCTTCGACTGCTCAGTCTCCTGGAATTCGAGGAATGTGTCGCAGATGCGCCGGATATCCTCCTCAGAAAGCTCGCAGTTCTTCTTTCCCAGGTTCTTTCTAAGGGGCTTGAACCATTGTGTAGCGTCGATCAACTGCACCCGGCCCCGACGGTGCTCCGGCTTGCGGTTGGTTATAACCCAGATGTAGGTGGCAATGCCGGTGTTGTAGAACATATTCAGCGGCAGGGCGATGATGGCCTCCAGCCAGTCGTTCTCAATTATCCAGCGGCGGATATTGCTCTCCCCCTGGCCGGCATCGCCCGTAAAGAGAGAAGAGCCGTTATGCACTTCAGCGATGCGGCTGCCAAGCGGCGTCTGGTGCTTCATCTTGGAGAGCATATTCACCAGAAACATCATCTGCCCGTCGCTGGAGCGGGTGACCAGCTTGAACTCTGAATCGTCATTGTGCTCAATTATGAAGCGCGGGTCCCTTATGTCTCCCTTGCCGCCCATGCGCTCCAGATCGGTCTTCCAGCTCTTGCCGTAAGGGGGATTGGAGAGCATGAAGTCGAACTCACGCGAGGGAAAAGCATCCTGGGACAGGGTGGAGCCAAGCTGGAATTGCTCCACCTCCTCGCCCTGGCCCTTGAGGAGCAGATCTGCCTTGGTGATAGCATAGGTTTCGGGGTTGACCTCCTGCCCGAAGAGATGGATGGATACTTCCTTTCCTCGCTTTGCGGCAATCTCTTTCAGACGCTCATCTGCAATGGTGAGCATTCCCCCCGTGCCGCAGGCACCGTCATAAAGGAGGTACGTCCCAGACTCGATCCTGTCGGCTATGGGAAGGACGATCAGATCTGCCATCAGCCTAACCACGTCCCGGGGAGTGAAATGCTCTCCTGCTTCCTCATTGTTCTCTTCATTGAAGCGGCGTATCAGCTCCTCAAAGATCGTGCCCATGGCATGATTATCGAGCGCAGGTAGCCGGATGCCTCCGCCCGGTTCATAGACCGGGATGGGGCCTAGATTTATGGTGGTGTCGAGGAACTTTTCAATCAGATTTCCCAGGATATCGGCTTCTACCAGGGTTGGTATCTGGTTGCGGAACTTGAACTTATCCAGTATCTCCTGGACGTTGGGCGAAAAGCCATCCAGGTAAGCCTCAAAATCAGCTTTGAGCTGCTGAGCCCTGGCCCTGGATCTCAAATCTCTCAGCAAGAATGGCGATGTATTATAGAAGGCCTGGCCGGCGGCCTGACGCAATGCTGCATCCTGATTGCTGACTCCTGCCTCATCAAGATGCTTTTTCATCTCCAATACGGCTTTCTTGTTAGGCTCCAGCACTGCATCCAGTCGGCGGATAACCGTCATGGGCAAAATTACATCTCGATACTTGCCCCGTACGTAATAGTCACGCAAGACATCATCAGCAATGCCCCAAATGAAATTGGCTATCCAGTTTAAATCCCCATTACTCATGCTGCATACATCCACTGCAGGGAAATGTATCCTTGAATATCAAGCTTAAATCTGTAAAAGGAGCAACATTTTGTCTGGTTGCCTGGATATGGATCAGTATTGCCATATGATTCTGCCTCTGGATGGGTTCATGGCCTCCAGCATCATAAACATTATGCTGATCTCAGATGAGACTTTAAACTTCTGCAGCGTATGCCCAGCATATGCTAATACCCTTGACAGATAAATATAACTCCTCAATGGGCGAATTAAAACACGAGAAAGATGAGCATATTTGATTGGGCAAACGACAGGATTGGCAGGCTGACATGGGTGGATTTGGGGCTTACGAAGTTTTGCGTCGCCGCTTTTGCATTAATGGTCGCAAAGCTCTGGCCGCCTTTGTTGAGCCTGGAATGGTACTGGTATGGATTGATATTCGTGGTGCTCGCTG
>CAWEXU010000022.1:0-33984 GCA_963813075.1 Methanotrichaceae archaeon | reverse complement strand
AAGAAAAATCTGCGGCCGCAATGGCCGCATCAAGCTCTAGTACTGAATCCTATCCTTCCAGGGATCGACATATTCAGTTGCTACCTCTGCTGCAGCTGTGGTGACATCATAGCTGGTTAAGGTATTTCCCGCAGCATCCTTTAAGGTAACGATATTGTCGATCCAGAGGGGCTCAGTGCTGTTGGTATAGATATCGGTGGCAGTTCCGGCGCCCATTCCCTCATGAACCTTGATCGACGTGCCATCCTCCAGGACCAGTTGAGGGAAGACGAATGTGGCAACTCCCGCAGACTCCAGCGTCCAACCGGTCATATCCCACTCGCCAACGGCCTCATTGGCCACCTGGACATACTTGTCCCCAGGAGTATCAACTACTCTGGTGATTGTTACCTTTACCGAAGGAGCCGGAATTCCAGAATCGCGGTTGAATACAGCAGCCCGATCTGCGGATGTGGCCACATCAGAATAGCCTTCCGGAAGAGCTTTACCCAGAACCATGGAGGTGCCAGCGGTGTAATTGGAGAGCTGCTTGAACCTTGATGCAGTCTCCTCAACGACAGCGACCTCTTCCGCGAGTGTCTCGTTCATTGGGGTCTCGTTCATTGGGGATCTCAACCACTGGAACCTCTTCTACAGGGGCCTCTGTGACATTAATTGTCTCTATTGCAGCAGTTGCATTGGTGACGGTTGTCATATTTGTGACATTGGTGGCGTTCGTGAGATTAGTGAGATTGGTGATGTTCATATCTGCGAGGGCAGCGATATCTACGTCCTGGGCAAAAACCAGCCCAACGGAGAAGGCTACCATCATAGATAGAATCAACATTCCTGTACACTTCATATTCATACCTCTATCAAAACGTATTCGCAGAAAAATATAAGCCTTTCTTATGGCTTCTTTCGATCCATCCATAGTGCCAATATAATTTATTGCTGCTTATGGCCATTGGGCAAAAATGAATGGCAAGAGAATATTGGCCCTAATCCGCTCGTTTAGGCGATTTTGCTGAGCCACCATCTCCTGACCTGGGATTTGATTTACTCCTCAGCGGACTCAGTAACAGTAACGTTTTCGGCTTCGATGGTCACATTGGTTATGTTTGTCATGTTGGTAACGTTGGTCATATTGGTTACATTGGTCATGTTTGTGGATTCGTTCTCGCTGGCATTCAGGGTCTCATCCAATACTTCCTCGCTCAAGGCAGCTCCAATCGACAGAGCCATCAAGAGGGAGAAGAGTACCAATCCGCTTGATATTTTGCTCATAGTTTACACTCCATTTTGCTTATATGCGCGTGAAAATCTTTATTGAATATAAACTTTCCCGTGACAAAAAATATGCATATCTCAGGATAAGAGGCTAATTGATCAGCAAAAAACAAGCTTTTCCCCTTATAAAGATATTGCGGATATCCAGCTTCAACTCCTTCTGTATGCACGACAGCTTTCGACGAATTTATTACCTGATATCGAATAAAAGTGGGTATGCAGATATCCAGCCATAGTGTTGTTCTCCACCAGACCGTCCCGCCCATCAGCGATTCCTTTTCCCCGGGAAAGCTTCAGGCAATAACGGGCATCCCTATCACAAATGCAGCGCGAATAGTGAAACTCATGACCGCGAAGGCTCCTGCCCACATCAGCCAGAGGATTTCTCTCCGATACCTCCGCCTTCACATAGCCAAGGGCCATGAGCCTCTTCTCCATGAACGTGGTGCAGGGAAGGGCCCCTGCCATTTTAAAGGAGCCTGCCTCCGACTCCAGGGCTGCTCCCAGATACATCAGACCCCCGCACTCTCCATAGATGGGCATGCCATCCTCGGAGGCCTTTTTGATCTGCTTCCTGGCAGGAGCCCTCTCCAGCTCAGAGGCATAAAGCTCTGGATAGCCCCCGCCGATATAGAGTCCCTCAACATCGGGCAACTGGTCTTTCAGAGGGCTGAAATAGACCAGATCCGCGCCATGCCTCTCCAGCTCCAAGAGGTTCTCATGATAATAAAAGCAGAAGGCTCGATCCCTGGCCACTCCTATTCGCACCGCCCCTTCCCCATCTCCTTTTGTCCCTGCCAGTTCAACAGAAGCGGCTATCGCGGGTGGCCGGGCCTGGCCCGGAAGCTTAAGAATCATGTCGATATCGGCATTCTCCTCCAGGAATGTCGCCAGGAGTCCTGGATCATGATCCTTCTCAAAGCCCATAACCAGCCCCAGGTGGCGGCTTTTCATCTCCATCTCTTTATCCCTGGGCAGGGCTCCGAATACGGGCTTTGCCAGGCAGCTTTTGAGCATATCCAGATGCCTCTTGCTTCCCACCCGGTTGAGTATCGTCCCCGCTAGCCGCACCTCTGGATCGTAGCTGGCAAATCCCAGCTCCATGGCGGCAGCACTTCGCGACATGCCGTGCACATTGATCACCAGGAGAACGGGTATATCCAGTATCTTGGCCACCTGGGCAGTGCTGCCAACCTCTGTGCCATCCATGCCGTCGAATAGACCCATCACCCCCTCCACCACCGCCACATCTGCTCCCTCGATAGCCGAGAAAAAGGAGCGACGGACACCCTCCTCGCCCATCATAAAGGGGTCCAAATTGAAGGAAGGCCGTCCACAGATAGCAGTATGGTGGGAGGGATCGATGAAGTCCGGGCCCACCTTATAGGGCTGAACCACCAGACCGCGAGCGCGCAGGGCGGCCATCAGACCTAGGGTGATCGTCGTCTTGCCTACTCCGCTATGGGTGCCGGCGACGAGCACCGCTGGAACCGATCTATCCAACCATCTCTCCGAGCTTGCCGGGCGCATGAGTCCCTCTTCTCCGGCAAGGATATTAATACGCTGGCCGATCCCTTCTGCATGCTGGTTGGGGTAATCAAGAGAGGAAAATACGGCGAACGCCTATTGGAGACCATAAAGGCCCGCACCGATTTCCAGGTGGTATCGGTTGATGTCCCGGAGATCCTGCCGGGATTCATAGAGGATCCTGAGGAGTTCGTCCGGGAGCTGAATTTAGACCCGCAAATCTTCCAGGCTGACCTGCTCATTCTCTACACATTTCATCCGGACCTCACTCCGGAGATCGTCCGCCTGGCAGGAAAAGAGAAAGTTAAGGCGGTCATCATTCCCGGCGGCATAGGCCGGGCGGGCTCCATCACTGAGCTGGAGAAGATCGCTGAGGAGTATAACATCCACATCGAGGTTGATGAGATCTGCTGCACCCTGGAGGAATGCGGCGTCCCGGCGATCGACCAGTTCGCGAAAAAGCTGGGAAAACCGGAGCTAGAGGTCCAGACAAAGGACGGCAAGATCAGCGGTGTGCGCGTCTTGCGCGGCTCCCCCTGCGGGGCGACATGGCATGCCGCCTCCGGCATAGTGGGAAAGACTGTGGATGAGGCCCCGTCCCTCACCGGCCTATTCTGCCAGCAGTATCCCTGTCGCGCAGTGAGGGGAGGTCCAGGGGGCATCCACACCTCCGGAGACCTGCATAAGGATGCCATGGAGAGGGCTCTGGGTAAGGTCACCCGGCTTGTCCTTCCCGAGCAGTCCAAGCCCATTAAGATCGAGCCGGGAAAGAAGGGCAAGAAGTTGGAAGGGTAAAGGAGATGGGTGAGAATCAGATGATCACTAGCTCTCAGGTGACAGATGCCACCGTTCGCGCCCTATATCGAGCTGAAACCTCTCTTCCTCCCTGGGTCTTGGAGAGAATAAAAGAAGGGCTTGAAAGGGAGACCAGTCCCCTGGCCCGCTCTCAGCTCCAGTTCATGCTGGACAATGTTAGCCTTGCCGGATCAAGAGGCCTGCCCATCTGCCAGGATACCGGCCTGGCCATATTTCATGTTCTGATGGGCCAGGATCTGATCCTGGACTTCGATCTTCAGGAGGCCATAGCTCAAGGAGTGAGGAGAGCAACATCCCAGATACCTCTCCGGCCCAATGCAGTCGATCCCCTAACAAGAGAGAACAGCAAGGACAATACCGGTCCCGGGATGCCGGACATCATCCTGGACCGGACCTGTGGCCAGAGCCTGAGCATAACTGCTTTTCCCAAGGGAGCAGGATCTGAGAACATGAGCCTCGTCATGATGCTCAATCCGGCAGACGACCCAATGGAGTTCATCGTCGATGCGGTCAGGGAGAGGGCAGCCAATGCCTGTCCACCTCTGTTCCTGGGAATAGGGATCGGCGGCAGCTTCGATCTGGCCGCCCGGCTGGCTAAGCACGCTCTGCTCAATATGCACTGCCTCCAGCCATATTCTCGGGAATCCTCCCAGAGAACCGACCGCTGCATCATCCATACCAGCTCGCCTGAAGAGACGAAAAGGCAGAGGTTTGAAGAGAACCTCATGAAGAGGCTGAACAGCCTGGGCATCGGCCCCATGGGCCTGGGCGGGGACACCACCGTCCTCGGCCTGAGAATCGAGAAGGCGCTATGCCATACCGCCTCCCTGCCGGTGGCCATAAACTTCCAGTGCTGGGCAAACAGAAGCGCCACCGAGGTGATTTTATGACCATATTTCATCTCCAGACTCCCCTTTGCCAGGAGGATGTGAAAAAGCTGAACGCGGGTGATATAGTATTTCTGAAGGGCAAGGTGTTCACCGCTCGGGACAAAGCCCATGCTCTGATTCGCCGCCAGGGCAGCCCAGTAACTTTAGAGGGAGCGGCGCTCTATCATTGCGGCCCCATCATTCAGGATGATTCGGTCATCTCTGCCGGGCCTACCACCAGCGGCCGAATGACGCGCTATACCGAGGAGATCCTGGCTTTAGGGGTGAAGGCCATAATCGGCAAAGGAGGCCTGCCAGGAGAGCCGTTCTTGAATAGAGCGGTCTATCTTGCCTATCCAGGGGGTTGCGGCGCGGCGGCTGCATCACAGCTTCGGGTTTGTGCTGTCCACTTCCCGGAGCTGGGGATGGCGGAGTCCATCTGGGAGCTGGAGGCCGAAGATCTTGGTCCGATGGTGGTGGCAGTGGACTCGCATGGTCGGGATCTTTACCAGGATGTGAGACTGTCGGCGAAGGCTGCAAGAGAGAAGCGATAAAAGCAAAAACGGCAAAAGCCCTGGAGGAGGCGAGGTATCTGGTGGACCGGGGCTACCCCAAGGATTCTGCTGTCAGGTTCATCTCCAATCACCATCGATTGGCGATTGAAGAGAGGTTCATCCTGATGAGGGTAATAGTGAAATCGGACGTTGCTCGGATCAGAAGGTCCAGGATGCAGAAGTTGGAGGACCTGAAGGATCAGGCCATCTTCATTGACGGCTACAATGTCCTTATCACCACCGAGAGCCTCCTCGGAGGCCATCCCATCTATTCGTGCGATGACGGCTTCCTGCGAGACAGCAGAGGGATCTTCAGGAGCTACAAAATCTCCTCGCTCACCGCTCTTGCCCTCAACCAGATCCTTGATCTTCTGGCCCAGGCCGGTCCAGCCCGAACAGAGGTGCTGCTGGACCAGCAGATGAGCCGCAGCGGAGAGATTGCGGAGATGATAAGAGGAATGATGGCAGAGCGGCATCTCTGCGGCACAGCCAGAACCGCCAGAGATGTCGATCGCCTTCTAAAGGCAACCAGGGGAATAGTGCTGACCAGCGACGGAAATGTGATCGATAGCTTGGATCATGTTATGGACCTTCCCCGAGAGATTGCCAGAAGATCGGGCATAAGGCCTCTGACTCTCTGACAATTGCTGACACTATCTTTTATCTCTATTATCCAATCGTTATCTTTTTATGCTACATGGATTAATATACTATTGGGGTTTGAAAAGCTTTCAAAGTTATGGTGAGTGGTAATGAGAACGAGAGTATTTGCTTTAGTGGCGTTGGCATTGTTGCTCATGGGCGGAGGGGCTCTGGCATCCCATCCTATGTTCTTTCCCCTTAGCGAGCATACCATAGCCAAGGATATTACCGATAGCGGCATGCCGCTATACAGGACAACCACATTTACCACCGATGATGAGCAGGCCGTCTCATGGTTGCTTATCTGGCGGGACTCAAAGTCGCATACTGTGGAGTGGAGATGGTACTGGCCCGAGGGCAGGACCTATGCCCGGTCGTTTTCCACCATTCCGCCCATCGACGGATTCACGGGAATGTGGGCGGCACCCGTCTGGAGCTGCCTGAAGATCAAGGGAACCGACGTTGCCAGGCTTCCAGGAAACTGGAGGGTGGATGTGATAGTGGACTTCAAAAAGGAGCTCACGGAGTACTTCACCATCAACACTCCTTATGCCTGCTGAGTCCTTTAAATAAAGGTCCTGAATGATAAGACTGGCAAGCTAAAGCGTTAGCTTTGCTTTTGGTCTTTCCATTCCATTGCTCGAATGCCAGTGGAAGACCATTTAAATGCAGGAGGTCCTAAGGAGAGCGGTGGCATAGAAGATGGATCTAGAATTTGGCGGCAAGACCAGAGAGCCTGATATTCGCAGGCTCTTTGACATGAAAGACGTTATATTCGATCAGAGCTGGCTGGCGGGAAGAGAGAACTTTGAGCTGTACTATATGTTCCGCGACCTCTTCTTGAGCCGGGCGGACGGGGATAAGCTTCGAGACCAGAACTTGAGATACGATATCACCATAATCCCTCCAGGGATGATGGGTTGCGAGTACATTAAGACCGCAGGCCACTACCATCCACAGGCACCGGGGTCTGCCGTCACCTATCCTGAGCTCTATGAGGTGCTGGAGGGCGAAGCGCTCTATCTCCTGCAGAATGAGGACCTATCCGATGTGGTGGCCATAAACGCAGTCGCCGGGGATAAGGTCCTGGTTCCCCCCAATTACGGGCATATCACCATCAATCGATCCAATAAGATCCTCAAGATGTCCAATTTCGTGGCCAGGGACTTCTCATCCCTCTACGATCCCATAAAGGAGAAGGGAGGGGGAGCATATTTCTTTACCCGCGATGGGTGGATCAAGAACCCGCGCTGTCCGGAGGCGTCTGAGCTGCGGCGGGCCGACGCACCAGGTGGCAGAACCCTTTCCCAGCTGGGGCTGGCCAAAGGCAAAGAGATGTACCCTCTGCTCAAGGAGCATGGTCGGCTGGATTATCTGACCCGGCCCGGGGATCACCTGGATCTCTTTTCAGGCGTAATCTGAGAGCATGGAATTCGAAGAATGAACCCCTGAGGGAAATTTGAATAAAATGACAAACCAAGGATTCTCAAGCTTCAGAGCATATATCGAGCTGCTACGCCCTCCGCTCGCGCCCATGGACATCGCCATGCCAGCAGCCTCGGCTCTCTTGGCAGTCTATGCAGTGGAAGGGACTCTTCCTCCTCTGATTCCCTTTGTCATAGCAGTGCTCGGAGCCTACTGTGCCATCACCAGCTCTTATGTCTATAACGACTGCTGCGACATCGACGTGGATAAGGTCGGCATGCCCTGCCGGCCACTGCCTTCGGCAAAGCTGGACAAGAGGCAGGCCCAGTCCTGGTCAGTATTTCTCTTTCTCGTCGCCCTGTCTGCCGCCCTCTACCTAAACCCTGAGAGCTTTGTCGCCCTCGTCGCTGCCACCATACTTGCAAGCATCTACTCCGCCTGGGCCAAGAGGAATACCCCCTTCTCCTGGATCTTCGTGGGCTTATCCTATGGATTGGTGCCTTTAGGCGTCTGGCTGGCTATGGAGCCGGCGGGGATTCTCAAGGCCGGCGCCGGCATCCACCCTGCTTCTCTGATCCTGGCGGCGATGATATGCATCACCGATTGGGGATTTACCAACTGCGATGCCTCCCGTGATGTTGAGGGCGACAGAAGAGAGGGAATTCCCACCACTCCCGCCACCTTCGGCATTCCAATCACCGCAAAGATGGTGGCCCTCTTCTGGCTGGCAGGAATCGCTCTTTCCATTGCCCTGGGATTGGCCTCGGGCCTGGGATGGTTCTATTTCATCGCAGCCATTGTATCCGGTGGCTGGCTGCTGGGTCAGAACCTTGATTTCGTGCGCCATCCAACGGCAAAAAGAGGCGAGCAGTTCTTCTATCAGTCCGCCAACTACCGCGCGTGGCTCTTTGCGGCTCTGATCATCGATGTGCTGCTCAGAGCAACCCTGCTCCAGGCCCTGCCTCAGTTGGGTTGGCTTTGAGCACAAATGGCTCTTGCATTCGAAAGCCTTTTATTGCCAAGAGTCCTTTCAACACCAGTGGGGTCAGTATGAAGACTGCATTTGCAGCAGCAATGGCATTGCTGATAGCATGCCTCTTGGCCGGAAACGCCCTTGCTCAGGAGAAGAGCAACTTCCAGAGCATTGGTGGAGACTACGGCAGAAATGTATTGAGCACCATCGAAGCATCGGACGCCGAGACGGCATCAAAAAGCGAGAGCAATCAAAGTCTATGGAGCTGGGGAGGAGCGCCCAAAGGCAGCCTGATCGTGGACGGGAATATCATCGGCGATCCCCGGTACACACTGAAGAACCTGAGCGTTATTCGCGATTGGCTGGGCGATTCGTTCGTGGATCCCTATGGAGACACCCCTGCTTATTCCTATTTCGATCCGGTCACTGGGGAGAGAGTCAAAACATATGTGGATCCAATCACCGGGCAGCATTACTATACATACACAGATTCCAATAGCGGAAAACTGGTCTACGTCTACTTTAATCCGGAGACTGGCGAGCCGATATATGCCAGCTTCACTCCCATATCCGGCCAGTACATCGAAGAAGAGCAATACTCATTGCCACCAATACTCACATAAAATTGATAAAATGACCTGCGAAAGCCTTTTATCATCAGGCATCAATCTCAGCACGGTGGGTTCGGTATGAAGACTGCATTAGCAGTGATTGTGTTGGCATTAGCTTGTCTCTTGCTAGCGAACTCTTCAGCTCAGAGCACTGGCAGTTATCAGACTCTAAGTGGAGATTCCGGCAGGTCTATCCTGGCAAGCCTGGAGGCCATTGATTCCCAATCAAAGGAAAAAAGCGAGAATACGAGCGAGAATGATACCCTTTGGAGCTGGGGAAGCGCGCCCAAGGGAAGCGTTCTTGTGGATGGAGAGATCCTGACCGATCCATTCAACAGCTGGAAGGATTTCAACATCACAGAGAGCGGAATAGCTCAAGTGGGAGTCGATCCCTTCAAGGGGTATCCGATATATGCCTACAAGATTCCCAGGACTGGGGAGACGAAATACTTCTACCTGGATCCTTACACCAATGAGCCATTCTATGTGGATGGCTATGCCGGTGCAGACATCCCTGTTGTTGCGAAGAGCAGCAGTTACTCATTGCCACCGGTGTTGAGATAGGAGCATCCCGGATAGATCTGAATTGACCGAACGGAATGATGGCCGCTCTGCTCACATGCAGGATGAGGGCGGAGTTTGATATTATTGGCAGAAATGCTGCCGTTAATGAGCATGATCGAATAAAGGAGTGATTGAATATGAAGAATAAAATCGTATATATTTCGATATTTCTGTGTCTGGCGGGCCTGGCAGTGGCCGCAGAATATACCGATTGGCAGAACGGAGCCATTGATGGCTTCAAGAAGGGCTTTGAGATGGGTCAAGCATACCAGCTTGCCCTTGACGGAAAGAATATCGATGACTTCAACGCCAAGGTTGACGAATACAATGCCTGGGTGAGGGCTAACTTCGGAGAAGATCCAAATATGCTGATGCAGAAGATGACCGCTCCAATAGATCTTAGCAAGCCGGTTCTCATCACCAATAACACCACCAGCTCGAAGGGAATAGTGCACGAGATCGATGGATCGTCAGGCGAGAAAACAATTTCCACCAATGACGTGAACCTGCTTTCGGATGCGGCTATCGATCAATATCGCAAATCTGAAGAGGGAAAGGCCAGCGGAGCAGAGTATCTGGGCGGAATCTGAAGCTTCCGCCACCAGCTTCTTTTTTTTTGTTCGAGCCATCTGCCAATTCGGATCCCAGAAATATGGAGCGAGGCTAGCACTTATTGAAAGGCAGACATTATAAAGAGATCAGGCATTCAATAAGGGCCTGAGGCATTGATGTTTTCAGAAGGCTGAAGAATGCCTGCCATGATCCAAAGGTGCTCAGAGGAGGCAGTGGAAAAGGTGGAGCTGTTGGGCAGATACTGCCGGATAGAAGACTGCAATCCTCATATACTTGCAGCTCTAACAGAAGGCAGATGCAATGGGAACTGGTTGGCTGGTGTGCAGCTCTTTTGACGATGTTCGGATTCGTCCCCCAGATCCTCAAGATCTATCGGACAGAGTCTGTCTCAGATGTCAGCCTGATCATGCTCCTGCAATTTTCACTGGGAATGTTCCTCTGGCTGCTCTATGGCCTGTATATTCAGGATCGCATTCTGATCGTCTCCAATACGATCTCCTTTCTCACCCTGATGGTGGCCACCGGGATGTATATGAGGTACAGAAAATATGGTGCCAGTCCTCTGTAGCATCCATAAGATGCAATCATTTCCTATCCGTCTTTTTCCCGCTCACTCATCTTATTTTTGATCCTCTCTTGCAGCCTCTCCAGAGAGGCTTTTGTGCTCAGGCGACTGTCACAGGGAGAAGTGTCCTTGGGGTTGCAGCCGGCCAGAAGGTCCATCACTCTGTCAGCCATATCAAAGGCCTCAAGCTCCTCCAGATGCTGCAATAAGATACTGGCGCGGGAGTTGAAATCCCGGCATTTTCCCGTCTGCGAGATAGCAGCCTCGTGCATTTCATAGAGCAGAGAAAGCTCCTTATTGATCTGCAACCAGTCCTCCCTTTTTATCGCCATCCGGGAAAGGTATCCATCATTCAGAAATATTAAGGCGATGATCAAGGCGATATCACAGCTCGCAGAAGCAGGAAGGATTCTCGAGGAGTCAATAAGCTGTAGGAGATGATATTCACGCAACTTATACCATCATGGCAGCCTTAGAGGCCGGACTGGCAACACTGCTGGAATATCTGTCGGCGCATGTCTTAACCTGTCTTGTGCCTGCATTTTTCATCGCCGGTGCAATAGCTGCTCTTTTGAACAAGGAGACTGTACTCAAATATTTCGGTGCAGATGCTTCCAAGTGGCTCTGCTACAGCGTCGCTTCCACCTCAGGGATGATACTGGCAGTATGCAGCTGCACCATCCTGCCCATGTTTGATTCCTTGCTGTTTGATCTGGGATTAACGTGCCGGAACCAATACAATCCTCAAGCTAAGATTTCTGTATTTTTTGCTGTTGCTCAATAGTCCTGGTAGTAACATATAAAGCAGATAAAAAATTATAACTATTTGGAGCATCGAGAATTGAATTTCCTAAACAAGGGTGTTGTGGTCTCGATTCGGGGCAGCATCGTTGATGCCAGATTTGAGGGACTGCTGCCTGAAATCCACAATCTGTTACTGACTGGCGAAGATGGCCGCATAATCATAGAGGTTCTTTCCCATCTCGATTTTGAAACGGTGCGGGGAATTGCCTTGACCCGAACGCAGGGGCTTTCTCGCGGCTCTTTGGTGTTAGACACAGGCGATCCCCTAAAGGTTCCGGTGGGAGAAAAGCTGCTCGGCAGAGCCGTAAATGTCTTTGGGGAGCCTATTGACGGAAAAGAGAAGGTTGAGGCCGGAGAATATAGATCTGTACATCAAACCTCACCGCCAATATTTCAGAGAAACACCGCATCTGAGATCTTCGAGACGGGAATAAAAGCAATAGACATCCTTTCACCTCTGGAACGGGGGGGGAAAGCCGGTCTTTTTGGAGGTGCCGGCGTCGGCAAGACTGTCTTGATCATGGAGATGATTCACAACGTAGTTGGGCGCTACGAGGGGATCAGCATCTTTTGCGGCATTGGAGAGCGCTCCCGTGAGGGTGAAGAGCTCTATCGCGAGATAAGAGATGCAGATGTGCTGGATAAAACTCTACTGGTCTTCGGCCAGATGAACGAGCCGCCAGGAGTCAGATTTCGTGTTGGATATACTGCTCTGACCATGGCTGAGTACTTTCGAGATGATGTCAGTAAGGATGTTCTGCTGCTTATCGACAATATCTTTCGTTTTATTCAGGCCGGGTCTGAGGTGTCGGGGCTGATGGGTCAACTGCCTTCCAGATTAGGATATCAACCTACCCTGGCAAGCGAGCTGGCTGAGCTTGAGGGCCGAATCTGCAGCATCAAGACTGCGGCCATAACCTCGGTCCAGGCTGTCTACGTCCCTGCCGATGATTTTACCGATCCTGCAGTTGCTCATACCTTCGGTCACCTCTCGGCGTCTATTGTTCTTTCCCGGAAGATGGCCAGCCAGGGACTTTATCCGGCTATCGATCCATTGCAGTCCCGCTCGAGAATGCTAAGTCCCCATATTGTGGGAGAGAAGCACTACCATACCGCCCAGAGGATCAGGAAGACTCTGGCAGAATACGAGGATCTCAAGGATGTCATTGCCATGCTGGGGTTGGAGGAGCTCTCCGAGGAGGATCAAAAAGTGGTGAATCGAGCACGCAGGCTGGAACGATTCTTGACTCAACCTTTTATGACCACCGAACATTTTACCGGGCGCAAGGGAAAATTGATCCGGCTTGACGATGCGCTGAGCGGCTGTGAGCGCATCTTAAACGACGAGTTCGCAGACTATCCTGAGGCATCGCTTTACATGATTGGTGACATCGAGGAAGCAGAGATATGAGGCTGAAGGTTGTTCTTCCCATGCGAATCTTTTTAGATCAGGAAGTGACAAAGGTTGTAGCAGAAGCTACAAATGGCTCATTTTGCCTTCTTCCCAAGCATATTGATTTTGTAGCGGCACTGGTTGCAGGAATAATATCGTTTGAGTCTGAAAACGGAGAGGAGTATCTGGCCGTTGACGAAGGGGTTCTTGTAAAACGCGCCTCTGAGGTAAGGGTATCTACAAGAAGGGCTGTTCGCAGCAAAGATTTGGGCGAACTGAAGGAAATTGTAAAGCAAGAATTCAGGACTTTGGATGAGAGGGAGAGAAAGACCCGCTCCATTCTGGCGAAACTGGAGGCAGACTTTGCAAAAAGCCTCTTTGAGAAGATGTGAATAATGGACCACCATCGCAAAAGCTTCGAAGATGAAGTCGCCGCAAAAGAGGCGCGCAAGATCAAGGGTCGGCGAGGAAGAGCCAGAGGCATATGGTTTGGCCTGGGCATGATGGGCGTCATCGGATGGTCTGTGGCAGTCCCAGCTCTTGTAGGCGTCTTGTTGGGAGTTTGGATAGACATCAATTATCACGGACCTATCTCCTGGACGCTTACTCTTTTATTCGTGGGCCTGGTCATAGGCTGTGCAAACGCATGGTACTGGATCAAAAAGGGGCAAAAAGAGATTGAAGAGGACATAATGAATGAATAGTGCATTTTTGCTCGCTCTGAGCTTTTTCATGGGAGCCCTCCTTGGCGTCTTCTACTTTGGCGGCCTTTGGCTGACAATAAAACGCCTCCCTCATTCTCAGCAGCCAACTATATTGAGTCTGGGTAGCTTTTTTGCCAGGTCCCTGGTTTGCATCCTGGGTTTCTATCTGATTATTGGCAGTGGAATCGAAGCGCTATTGCTCTGTCTGGCAGGCTTTGTGCTGACCAAGATCGCATTGATTCGAAAGCTTTCTCTCCGCTCAAAAATGGAGGCGCATTGAAAATGGTCCAGATAAATCCTGATGAAATTATTTATTGGAAATGGGGAGCATCCTCACTTAATGAAACGATTGTCACCACCTGGATAGTTATGGCGCTGCTGATATCCCTCGCCTGGCTTTCAACGCGCCAGCTTTCTATTGACCCGCCGTTCTCACGAAGGCAAGCCCTCATGGAGACTATTATCGGTTATATGAGAAGCGAGATAGCAGAAATAGCCCGCAGAGCTTCTGAACGATATATCCCCTTTTCAGGAACTTTGTTTTTATTTATCTCAGTGTCCAGCCTGCTTGCCATCGTTCCCGGCTATCGTTCTCCTGCCAGTTCTCTATCAACTACGCTGGCGCTGGCCATATGTGTCTTTTTTGCAGTTCCCCTTTATGGTATTGCCGAGCAGGGAGCGGCCGATTATTTCAAGCGCTACATCCAGCCCTCCGTACTGATGCTCCCATTTAATATTATTGGAGAATTTTCCCGCACAATGGCAATGGCCCTCAGGCTTTTTGGCAATATGATGAGTCAAAATTTGCTGGTAGCAGTCCTGTTTTCCATTGTGCCGTTGTTTTTGCCTGTTGTTATGAACCTTTTTGGCATGTTGATTGGGCAGGTACAGGCTTATATTTTTGCCGTCCTGGCTACCGTGTATATCGTATCTGGAAGTTCGACAGGGGATAAAGAAAAGGAAAAATTATCAACAAGAGGTGTTTGAAAATGGCCGCTATTGAGACTATAGGTATTGCATCCATAATTATTTCGGGCCTCACTATTGCCATTGGTTCCGTTGGACCAGCAATAGGCGAAGCCTGGGCGCTATCCCGGGCCTTAAGTGCCATTGCCCAGCAGCCTGACGAGGCCAATGTAATAACCCGGACCCTATTCGTAGGCCTTGCCATGGTAGAATCGACTGCAATCTATTGTTTTGTAATATCCATAATTCTGATCTTCTCCAATCCCTTCTGGAATTATGTGATTCGTTAGGAGGAAATCTTGCAGATTGATTATTTTACCATTGCTGCCCAGGTTGTGAATTTTGCACTGCTAGTGTTTCTCTTGAAGCATTTTTTATACGGGCCGCTGCTCAAATTGATGGACGAAAGAGAGAATGCAATCATCTCCCGCCAAAAAGAGTCAGAAAATGCAGAGAGAGAAGCGCAAGCTGAGGCCCAGTCTTATCGCAAGAAGAAAGAGGAGCTGTCCGCTGAGCATGAAGAGCTGCTCATCGAAGCAAAAGAAGATGCTAAAGAGTTTAGAGCGGATATGATGAAAAAGGCAAGAGACGAGATCGAAGAGACAAAAATAGAGTGGCAAATGGATTTGCAGCGCCAAAGAGATGATTTTATCAGTGATTTGAGGAAATATAGTGGACAGCAGCTATATGCCATCTCCAGGCGGGCTCTCAAAGACCTTGCCAATGAAGATCTGGATCGGCAAATAATGATTGCTTTTATCAATCGCTTAAAAAATTTGGAAGAACCTGAAAGGAAGACGATTAAGGATTTTTTTAAAGATTCCGAACAGATTATTACCATACGTAGCGCCTTTATAGTTCCTGAGGATATTCAGCAAAAAATCAAGGATGTTCTTTCAAGTCATGCCGAGGCAGATGTAAGAGTGCAATTTGAGAAGGAAGATGATTTGATATCCGGCATGGTGATGAGCGCCAAGAATGTAGAAATTGCCTGGAGCATTTCCGGATATCTTGATTCTCTTGAAGCTGATTTTTCCCGCTGGCTTGAGAAGAGAACTTTGTGAAACCATTTTGGGGTAATATGAAAAAAGATGCTTCGGGAATCCGGGAGGTTCTGGCCGATACTTTTGCGGCAATTGAGCAAAATATTAGGGTCTATAGGCCCGAGCTAAAGATTGAAGAGATCGGCATGGTGACCTTTGTGGGCAAAGGCGTCGTTCGCATCAAAGGACTGCCTAATGCAGGATCCGAGGAGCTCATACGCTTTCCTGGAGACAATTACGGTATGGTCTTCAACCTCGATCCGGAGGAAGTTGCCGTCATCATGCTTAGTAAAAGTGAAAACATTAAAGCCAAACAGATCGCACGCAGAACTGGAAGTATTATGGAAGTGCCTGTGGGCGAGGAACTCTTGGGCAGAGTCGTGGACTGCATGGGCAGGCCGCTGGACGAAGGTGGAAGCATCCAGACCATGCAACTAATGCCCATTGAGAGGGAGGCTCCCTCGATAATGGAGCGGGCGGCAGTTAATGTTCCACTTCAGACGGGGACAATGGTGGTGGATAGCATGATTCCCATTGGCCGTGGCCAGCGCGAGCTCATCTTAGGTGACCGGCAAACCGGCAAAACCTCCATGGCCATTGATACCATAATCAATCAGCGAGATAAAGATGTAATCTGTATTTATTGCTCCATCGGGCAGGAAAAATCGGAGGTTGCCCTTGTCGAAGCCGAGCTACGCAAAAATGATGCCATGGAAAATTGCATCATAGTCGCAGCTACAGGTGAAGACCCGCCTGCCATGAATTTCATCGCCCCATATGCCGCTACCACCATGGCAGAATTCTTTGCTGAGAAGGGACATGATGTCTTAATCGTTTATGATGATTTGACCCGGCATGCTCGGGCCTATCGAGAGCTATCATTGCTGCTCCGCCGTCCTCCAGGAAGGGAGGCCTTTCCAGGCGACATATTTTACATACATTCCCGGCTCTTGGAGAGGGCTACCCATTATCGCAACGGTGGATCTCTCACGGCACTGCCCATCATTGAGACCCAGGCCCAGGACATTTCCGCCTATATCCCAACCAATCTTATCTCCATCACCGATGGCCAGATTTACCTCTCCCCGGAGCTTTTTAGAAAAGGGATCTTGCCGGCGGTTGATGTAGGCCTATCGGTATCCCGCGTTGGTGGGAAGAGCCAGCTACCTGC
The DNA here is from genome assembly GCA_963813075.1 of Methanotrichaceae archaeon. Taxonomy (GTDB): domain Archaea; phylum Halobacteriota; class Methanosarcinia; order Methanotrichales; family Methanotrichaceae; genus Methanothrix. The sequence goes on along the minus strand of CAWEXU010000022.1, from coordinate 17,515 downwards.
CTTTGCCGAGGTCGCCGGTCCTTTGCGCCTCGCATATTCGCAATTCGAGGGTCTGGAGGTCTACACCAGGTTTGGTACCCGGCTTGATGAGGAAACCCAAAAGATTTTGCAGCGAGGCCGACGAATACGCGAGGTCTTGAAACAGTCTCAATTTGATCCCATGCCCGCACCGGAGCAGATAGCAATTATCCTGGCGGCAACAGAAGGAATCCTGGACGAGCATCATTTGGAGGAGATCGCATCGGCGAAGATAAAGATGGCAAGAGCGTTTCGCGAAAAACTGCCTCGCTTGAATGAATTGATGGCATCGGGCCAAAAGTTAAGCCATGAGGACCGCGAATTGATCTTAAAAACATTTACAGAAATTCTTCAGATATAGGTGGCAATATGGCAGAGCTCGAAAAAGCGAAAATAAGGATTAGAAATGCCACTGACCTGCAATCAGTAGTCAAAATAATGAAGGCAATTTCTTCAGCAAATATTCTGGAATATGAAGAGTCGGTGCTCTCTATTAGTGAATATAATAAAACCATCGAGCTCGGCCTGCAAATTATATTGCAAAATAATAAGAAATTCTTAACATCTAAACCAGAGGATAAAAAAAGAAGTTTAGGCGCCGTCGTCTTCGGCTCGGAGCAGGGGCTATGCGGCAAGTTCAACGAGATCATTGCCCGCTATGCTGTAGACCGGATAGCTGAGATGGAGCATGAAGAGCGAAGGGCTCTGGCAGTCGGTGGGCGCGCCTTCGCCCGTCTCGAAGATGCAGGCCAACCGGTCGAGGCTCAATTTTCTTTTTCGGGGGATTTTCTGGGCATAACTGAGATTATGGGAAAGGTGCTGACGAAGATTGATCAGTGGCGCCTGGAAAGCAATGTCAACAAGATTGTTCTCTTTTACAACCGGCCCATTGCCGGCATCGCGGGAGCATTTAGCCCTCAAATGGTCGATCTTTTTCCTGTTAATGCCGAATGGCTTGCCAGCCTGGCCGAAAGAGAATGGCATTCACGATCTTTGCCCACCTATTACATTGACACAGATCTACTGTTCTCATCCTTAATCCGAGAGAATCTATTTTTCTCTCTTTACCGTGCATTCGCAGAATCGCTTGTCAGCGAGAATTCCAGCAGGCTTTCGTCTATGCAGGCCGCAGAGAGAAACATAGAGGAGCATTTGAGCGAGCTTTTGGCCAACTACCGAAAGCAACGTCAAGATGCCATCTCTTCAGAACTACTTGACATCTTGACAGGATATGAGGCGCTAGCTTCCATGTGACGATCAAAGCTTCCCCTTCTCCACCAGACAGAGTTCCTGTCCTGTGGCGTCGCCCTTTCCCCTGCTATCTTCAGCTACTGACTCCTCATGTACCTGGGGCATGAAAAGGTAAGAGTCCTGCTGCCGGGAATTCGTCGCTGAACGGCGAGACATTTCGTTAATCCACTAGATTTTACATGGTAATTAGTTAAATATCTTTTGGGATTGAGAGAATGATTGGTAATAATCCCTGAATTAGATAATATTGAGCAGCATATCTCACAATTGTTATCTTTTTGCAGATAGATGATGGAGGTTTCGAGATAAGAGATGAAATAATTTAATATATATATATTAATCAAAATAGATAATGTTGATAAAAAGAAATCCTGCCCCTACCTCCGGATACCGCGCCTGATCCCACCATCATCTCGGCTTGATGGCCCTCACCTTTATGCTGGATACAGAGATCCACTCTTTTATCTCATCACTCACTCTTCTGAAGACCTGCATCTCCTCTTCCTCCTAACTTCTTGTCTCCGCCGGATCCAGGAAGCTTCTCCGGGCGGGCTCAACTCCGGACAGGACTGAATAGATTTCGGGCAAGCTTTAAAGAGCTTAATGAATATTATGGAATTTGATCATGTCCATTTCCAGAGAAGGGAATATGGTAGAGAACTGAAGATGGAAGAAAAAGAGCATTCGAGACAAGAGCATTTGACCGGCCAAATAGATATGGCAGATTCTTATCCTCGCAGCTTCGTAAGACGGGGCAAGTGCCTGGAGATGAGGTTTCTTGCCGAGAGTTCCCTCTCAGACCTAGCCGCCCTGCAGTCTTTAGTAGTCAGCACCCTGCACGAGATTGAAATCTTCATGCCTCACGATGAGGAGTACCTCAGCCGGATATTCCAGACGGAACTCTCCGTGCTGGGAGTCCTGGCAGAGGAAAAGCTTGCTGCCTATAGCATAATTCGCTATCCAGGGATGGGAAAGGATAATCTGGGCCGGGATTTGAACCTGGCTGAAGAGGATCTGAAAAAACTCGCCCACCTCCAGGCCATAGCTGTCCACCCTCATTTCCGGGGCTTCGGTCTGCAACGGGAATTGGCCGCAGCCCACTTGCAGGTGCTGGAACGCTCAGGGTATGAGCACATCTGCTGCACCGTATCCCCGAAAAATCCAGTTAGCCTGAATAACCTCCTCTCCTGCGGATTCAGGGTCAGGGCCCTCATTCCCAAGTTCGCCGGCTGGTGGAGATACATCCTTTACAAGAATAAAAACTGGCCGATGACCGGCGCGGGCATGGCCGCTACCTTGGATGAAGCCGCACTCAGTTGCCTGGACATCGAACGCCAGAGGGAGCTTATCCAGAGGGGCTACGATGGCTATCGAGTGGTACAGAGAGGGGAAAAATCAGAGATATTCTTCTGGATGATCCAATAGTGATCGATAGATAGCCATTAGCTTAACATCGTTTTATTGCGATATGTACATATGGGAATATCCTTAAGGGAGATGATATTCACGATAACTCACACTATCATGGCAGCCTTGGAATACCTTTCGGCGCATGTCTTGACCTGCCTTGTGCAAGCATTTTTCATCGCCGGTGCGATAGCTGCTCTCTTGAACAAGGAGACTGTTCTAAAATACTTCGGCGCAGATGCTCCCAAGTGACTCTGCTACAGCGTCGCCTCCACCTCAGGAACAATACTGCCCGTTTGCAGCTGCACCATCCTGCCCATGTTTGCAGGAATCGAAAAGAGAGGCGCAGGCATTGGTCCGGCAACGGCCTTCCTCTTCTCCGGACCAGCAATAAACCTCATGGCCATCATCCTCACAGCCAGAGTCCTGGGCCTGGACCTGGGCATAGCCCGGGCAGTGGCCGCAGTGATCATGGCCGTGGTCATAGGTCTGATCATGGCAGCTATATTCCAAAGACATGACCCAAGCTGCAAAACCGATGTTGCTCCTTCTATGATTCAGGCCGATCCAGACCCGGATCAAATGAGCCGGCCCAATTATATCACAGGCATATTCATGGCCGTGCTGGTGGCCATACTGCTCGTTGCCACCTCAAGCGCCATAGAGCTCCTGCTCAAGGCGATAATCGTGGGAGCGCTGATAGCAGTGGCTGCCTTCCTGATGAATAGATACTACCAGCCAGAGGAAAAGAGCGCCTTCCTGGAAGAGACCTGGTGGCTGACCAAGAAGATCTTTCCTCTGCTGGTAGTGGGCACATTTGTAACCGGGGTGATCGGCTACTTCCTGCCGGTCGAATGGGTCAGGACAATCTTTGGCACCAGCAGCTTTATGGCCTGTTTTCTGGCCTCAGTGATCGGCTCGTTGCTCTATATGCCTACATTGCTTGAGGTGCCAGTAGTCGGAACTCTCTTCGGCTATAGCACGGGAGTTACGGCTGCCGGCCCTGCTCTGGCCCTTCTGCTTGCTGGTCCATCCCTGAGCCTTCCCAATATGATTGTTATCTGGAGGATCGTTGGAGCGAAAAAGGCTAGCGTCTACATCAGCCTGGTGGTGATCCTTTCCACGTTGGTGGGGATGCTCTACGGTGCCATCGTTTCGTGATTGATAAGAGTGGGAGGATATCTTATTTATTTTGAGATTCCCGGTTCTACCTCGGACACCCGGCCGCCTTCTACCTTGACTCTGACCATGGTCTTCAGGTTGTAGCCTTTGGACCTCAGCAGCTCTGCTCCGTTTCCTCTCTCCACCACGATCACTGTATCCATAACCTCAGCCCCGGCCAGCTTTAGAGAGTCCAGCGTGGCCTGAAGGGTGCCGCCGGTGCTGATCACATCATCCACCACGATCACCCTGTCTCCCCTGTTTATTCCGTTCAGATAGAGCTGCGAGCGGGAGTAGCCGGTGACCTGGCTGATCTCGACCTCATTCGGGAGCCCGTACTTTCTCTTCCTTATTATCACCAGGGGAATATCGCAGAGGATGGAAAGCACTATGCCTATGGGAATTCCCATGGCCTCAACAGTCACTATCTTGTCCACATCCAGATTGGCGATCCGCACGATATTGGCGGTGACCTCCCTGATCAGATCCGGCTTGATCTCGGGAACTCCGTCTGTGATGGGATGGATGAAGTAGTCATACTCTCCCCGTTTGAATACGGGGGCTTCCAGCAATGATTTTTTGAGCCTTTCCAGCATAGGTGAGTTCTTTCATACTATTTTCCTTTTCAAGTTATTGGTCCCTGGGGCTCATGCTCCGGCAGGGCGGAAAAGCTATGTGCTGTCCGGTAGGGATGTTGTTGATGACAGAGAAAAGCGTATGGGAAGAGTTCTTCGATCCTCTGACACTTGTTGAGTCTTCGGAATGCCCGCCCTGAGAGGGGGTGCCTGCAGTTGCAGTTCGAGAGAAGGCATTTGTGCCAACAGAGCTCGTCCTGCTCTTCCGCCTGGCGGGAATGTCTGTGATAAACATATGGGGCGGAACTGCAGGAAACTGGGGGAGAAGGCCCGTCGACCTGGATGAGATGGAGATCATGGTTGTGGCATGCAAAACAGGCGAGCCTCTGGATGGGGATGGCGCCCGCTCGCGCTCAAAATTGGCTGCAGAACAAAAGCTCTATGCGGGAGTTGAAATGCCAGCATTCTGCCTTTAGATAACTGCCTCGTGCAGCTCGCAGAGCAGAGAAAGCTCCTTTTGGATCTGCACCAGTCGTCCCTGTTCATCGCCATCCGGGAAAGATATCCGCTATTACGGAGTATTAAGGCGATGCTCTCAAAACAAACGTGATGCTCTAAATGTGGTTCGATTAGATGTGCATTTCTATTATCGTCTTATGGCGATAAGTTTATATCTGAATATGCATTAATCGCGCTTTAATCATGGCTCAAAAGAATGTCTCTGAACTGCGCTTAAAGATTCTGAGCGCTCTGTCCGATCCCATCCGTCTGGAGCTGCTCGAATTCCTGAGCGGGGGCGAGCGATGCGTTTGCGAGATCCTTCCCGCCTTCTCCAGATCTCAGTCCACCATATCCAAACATCTGAACATCCTCTTCGAGGCCGACATTCTGGATCGCAGAATAGACGGGAAAAAGACGCTCTACAGCATAAAAGACCCTCAGGTTTTCGAATTGGTTCGCCTTGTAGACCGGATGGCCTTAAAGCAGATATCGCAGCTCGCAGAAGCAGGAAGGATTCTCGAGGAATCATTGGGCATCGGGAGATGATATTTACGGTAACTTATACCATCATGGCAGCCTTGGAGGCCGGGCTGGCAACGCTGCTTGAATACCTTTCGGCGCATGTCTTGACCTGCCTTGTGCCAGCATTCTTCATAGCCGGTGCAATAGCAGCTCTCTTGAACAAGGATACTGTGCTCAAGTACTTCGGTGCTGATGCTCCCAAGTGGCTCTGCTACAGCGTGGCTTCCACCTCAGGGACCATATTGGCAGTGTGCAGCTGCACCATCCTGCCCATGTTTGCAGGAATCGAAAAGAGAGGCGCAGGCATTGGGCCGGCAACGGCCTTCCTCTTCTCCGGACCGGCGATAAACCTCATGGCCATCATCCTCACAGCCAGGGTCCTGGGCCTGGACCTGGGCATAGCCAGGGCAGTGGCCGCAGTGATCATGGCCGTGGTCATAGGTCTGATCATGGCGGCCATATTCCAAAAACATGACCCAAGCTGCAAAACCGATGTTGCTCCTTCTATGATTCAGGCCGATCCAGAGCCAGATCAGATGAGCCGGCCAAATTATATCACAGGCACATTTATGGCAGTTCTGGTGGCCATACTGCTCGTTGCCACCTCAAGTGCCATAGAGCTCCTGCCCAAGGCGATAATTGTGGGAGTGCTGATAGCAGTGGCCGCCTTCCTCATGAACAAGTATTACGAGCCAGAGGAGCAGAGTGCGTTCTTTGGAGAAACCCGGTGGCTGACCAGGAAGATCTTTCCTCTCCTGGTAGTGGGCACATTTGTAACCGGAGTAATCGGCTACTTCCTGCCGGTTGAATGGGTCAGGACAATCTTCGGCACCAGCAGCTTTCTGGCCTGTTTTCTGGCCTCAGTGATCGGCTCGTTGCTCTATATGCCCACATTGCTTGAGGTGCCAGTAGTCGGAACTCTCTTCGGCTATAGCACGGGAGTTATGGCTGCCGGTCCTGCTCTGGCCCTTCTGCTTGCTGGTCCATCCCTGAGCCTACCCAGTATGATAGTTATCTGGAGGATCATTGGAGCGAAAAAGGCCAGCGTCTACATCAGCCTGGTGGTGATCTTATCCACATTGGTGGGAATGCTCTACGGTGCCATGGTTTAATAATTAATAAAAGGAGTGAGATGAAATGAGATACTATGCCATTAGGGCCATAATTGCATTGGCCTGTATATTCCTTCTGGCGAGCTGTGCTGGAGCGGTGAAAGTCACTCCTGCATTGCATATCGATACCTATACCGACGCCGAGAATGAGGATCAGAGCTTTGGAGAAGAGAGCGCTGTATGGGTCTCATCCCACATGGGAGAGCCTGTGAGGATAGCCTATCTCTCCTTTGCCGGCATGACCAAGCTGCCCGAGCAGATAAGCTCCGCCAACCTGAAGATCTACGTCAAAGGGGTGGAAAGGCCAGGAAAGGTGACTCTCTACCTTTACGATAATGCAGCCATGAACACCGTTACCTGGGCGGATCAGCCTGAATATGATTCGCAGGCCCTGGGAAGCATAGAGATTCAGGAGACAGGCTGGCAGACCTGGGATGCTACAGATTTTGTGAAAAAGGCGGCAGTAGAGTGCAGCGAGGGCTGTCCTTTCTCAGTGGTTTTGGTGGCTGATGAAGATGCCTCCATAAGCTTCGCCTCCCAAGAGGGATCAGAGGAGGAGAAGGCTGTCTTGCAGTATGAAGCATTCTGATGATCTATAGAACCGATCGATGAGAATAGCAGCAGAATCGGAGAAAAATAGCCGGAGAAGAATACCTCCCTCCGGCATAATCCTATTCAGATTAAGCGATGCGGGAAAAGTGAGATGAAGGCCAGACGATGTAGAATCACAGCAGTTCTGCTGACGGTAGCCCTATTCATGGTTTTATTGCCCGCTGCTGCAGGGGCTAACAGCGAGATAACTGTAATCACCTCTCCCGGTTGCAGCAAGTGCGCTGCTGCAGAAAGGGCGCTGACAGAGGTTCTGTCTAATTACCAGGAGAGCACCTTTGAAGAGGTTATATTTTCCAGTGAAGAGGGACACAGGATCGTAAAGGAGCATAAGGTCAAGGATGTTCCATCGATAATCATCGGCAGTTCGGTTATCGGCTACAAAGACTATGGCGGAAACGAAAGCAGACTTAAGATACTGATCAATGCTGCTTTGCAGGGAGAGAATATCAGCGTTAAGAGTGAGGATGAAACAGATAGCAATCTGAATATTGAAGATGCACTGCAAAATCTTAACCTATCTTCCGCTGTCACTGTCTTTGCGGCTGGCCTTCTGGCGGGCTTCAACCCCTGTCTTCTGGCCATACTGGCCTTTCTGGCGAGCACCGTGCTGGCCAGCTCCGGCCGAAGAAGGGATCTATTGACCATGATAGCACTCTTCTCCCTGGGCATATTCGTCGTTTACTACATATTCGGAGTAGGCCTGTTCAATGTTCTGCAGGAGAAGTCCACTGCTGCTATGTTTCGACTTGTTCTGGCAGCCGTACTGCTGATCCTGGGCTTGACTCAGATGGAAGACGCGAGAAGGTTGAATGCCAGCCGGGCTTCCCTCTTTCGCACAGATTGGGCTATGAAGTATGTGCATGGTGCTCTGGCCAGCAAAAAGCTTAGCTCCTATTTCCTATTAGGTGCACTGTTCTCTTTAGTGAAGGCCCCCTGTGTAGGAGCGGTCTATATCGCCATCATAGGGGTTATTTCCAGCCATGGATATGCCTCGTCAGGTCTGATATATCTGATGTTATACAACCTGGGAATAGTGCTTCCCGTGCTGCTCTTGGGAGTTATCATGACCCTTGGCATGAGCCCGGAGCAGGTGGACGATTTCCGGAATAATCACAAAGTGGCCATAAGAGTGATAACAGGGCTTACATTGATCGTTCTTGCTCCGCTGATTTACTGGGAGCTGATTTGAGCTAAAAAGGAAGGCGAATTAAATGGTGAAGATTGAAGTTCTGGGGACAGGCTGCGCCAAGTGCAAGAGCCTGCTGAAGAATGTGGAGAAAGCAGTAGCAGAATTGGGCGTCTCTGCTGAGGTGGTCAAGGTTGACAGCATCCAGGAGATAATGGATCGGGGTGTGATGATGACCCCTGCCCTTTACATCGACGGAAAGTCAATGATAGCGGGCAGAACGGCAACAGTTGAAGAGATCAAGAGGATGCTTCAGAAATAAGGGTGGCCTGATTATGGGTGAGAAGAGATGCACCTGCAGCTCAATGGATGTGCGCGTAGTAGCCTGCTCAGGCGGCTCGAATGTGGGACAGATCGCGAATGATGCAGCAATCCAGCTGGCTAAAGAGAAGGCTGCGAGCTTCTTCTGCCTGGCGGGTGTGGGCGGCCATATCGGAGGAATTGTAAAATCAGCCAAAGAAGCTGGCCTGATGATAGCCATAGATGGCTGCTCGGTTCAGTGTGCAGCCAAGACTCTGCATGACGAAAAAGCCTGTTCACTGGTGGTAGAAAAGTTAAAAGATGAGCTTGCCGCATGAAATCAGGTAGGTGCGATATGAGTATTCTAAATGCAAAAAAAAGCATAACATGCGCTCTTTTGCTGGCTACCCTGGCCCTTACGCAGAGCGCATATGGCGGGGCTGAATGTGCTTCCCTTGGCGGCGGCTGCGATGACGGCGGCGACTGGGATCCCATGGCCAAGCTGGATGAGATAGGCACCGGAATATACGACCAGGCTCAGGCCAGCGCAAATTGGCCCGCAGAATCGAGGAAACAGAGATGGAATATGTCTTCTGGCAGCGAGGACGGCCAGGAGGAGGACGGTGCTGCATCTACTATTAAGGAAGATGTGAGAGCTGATCTGAGCGCTGAGCAGAGTACTAGCAAGTGGCATGAGATAATGATTGAGATTGATGAGATCTCAAATGAGCATGTTCTCCTGGATGTCAGCGAGAGTGCCAAAGAGCACATCTCTGGATCTATAGCCATTCCTTATCAGGAGTTCCTGCAAGGGGACTCGCTCAAATCCGTACCGGAATTGGCAGAGATCCTCGGAAATGCCGGAATCTCCAGTGATGATCCCCTGGTCATCTATGGAGAGTGCCTGCCCTGCGGAGGAGGGCCATCGGCTTCAGCCTATGTCTACTGGATGCTTAAATCCCTGGGGCATGAAGATGTCAGGGTCCTGAACGGATATGTGCAGGACTGGAAGGATAAAGGCCTGCCGGTATCATCAAATGCGACCACTGGGCCTGTTGCTGAATACATACCTCAATTCACCGATCAGTATATTGGAGGCTATAATTATGTGAAGAGCGGCCAGGCTCAAGTGGTAGACGCCAGGACAGTTTTAGAGTACGGATCGGGAACGATCCCCTCTGCCATCAGCATTCCTTATGAGAGTGTCCTTGATGGCGATAAGCTGAGGAATGTGAATGAGCTGGATGAGCGCTTTTTCATTTTGGATAAAGAGCAACCGGTTGTAGCATTTACAAACACGGGCTTCAAAGGCTCTGTTTTATGGCTTGCCCTGGAGATCATGGGCTATGATGCCCGGCTCTACAGCTACCAGAACTGGATGGCAAATCAGCTCATCGAGCAAAGATCCAGCGACGCCCAGGAGTGACGGTTATGATTTGCTTGAAATTGTTTCGAATGAGGAAAATCGGAGACGGAAAAGCTATAGCGTCAGCATCGGCTTTGGCCTTATTCCTCCTCCTTTGCCTGGCTTTAGCCCATCCGGTCCTGGCAGGGACAGAAACCGGCGAATTTTGTCCCACCTGTCCTGACTGGACCGATATGGATGGCTGGCTGGCCAAGAAGGAGGCATACGAGCAGGAGCAGCAGCAAAAAGCTCAGCTTGAAAAGGAAGCGATAACACTGACCACGCAGAATGCGCCTCCTGAGCAGGTGCAGGTCCCACCTGAAAGCGATCCGGCTACTGGAGGTATTTCGAGAGTGAGGACAGGCAACTTTGCCCAGGCACTTGTATCCCCTCAAGAGGTCTTATCTGATGATATTGTGCTGGACATCAGCCCCAGCGCGACAAGATATATCGAAGGGGCAGTCAATATCAACTATGAGCACTTTTTTGCCGAAGGTGGCCGGTTCAGATCCGTTGGGGAGATCGCAGAGCTTTTGGGCCAGGCAGGAATTTCTCGAAATGACTCTCTGGTGATTGCAGGCGAGTGCCTTCCCTGCGGTGGCGGCCCCTCTCCGGCCGTCTTCAGCTACTGGATTCTCAAGTATCTCGGCCAGGAAAAGGTCAGAGTCCTGGATGGCAGCATTGAAGACTGGGCAGCAGCCGGACTAAACACCAGCAATGTGTCTGCTATGAGGCCGAGAACCGACTACATTCCAGCCCTCAGGCCAGAGCTTCTTGCCACCTATGACTTCGTCGTTAACGGCGGGGCTCAGATTGTGGATGCCAGGCCGCCTGGAGACTTCAGCATAGGCTCAATCCCCGGCGCGATTAACATTCCTTTCGAGAATGTGGTGGAAGACGAGACTGTAAGGGCACAGGAGGATCTGGAGAAGGTTTTTGTCGGCCTGGATAAGGCTCGGCCCGTCGTCGTCTACACCAATGTGGGCGTTGAGGCCTCTTTAGTATGGTTTGCCCTGACCCTATCCGGTTATGATGCCCGGCTCTATACCTGGCGGGACTGGCTGGAAAATCAGCCAAAATTCGGCTATGAGCTGACAGAGGCCAGGGCCGAGCCCAATCCGGTGAGGTCTGGCTCGACTACAACCATAACGGCATCCTTCCAGGAGAAACTGATGGCTAATGCAGGCAATTCCTCAGGCGACGAGGTCAAGCTCACGATTAAGGGATGCTCAACCTGCGGATTTGAAGGATTCGCTCTTGGCACATCAAGTACCTCTGGAAACAAATCTGGGACCATCCAATTGAGTTCCTCCGGCAAGACGTCGCAGTCCAGCGCCACTGGTCAGGATAACGCGCTGCACTGCACTGCCATCGTAAACGCCCCCGATGGCTCCGAGGCAGCAAGTACAAGCCTGCTGCGCACCTCTGGATATAAATTTGTAGGGATCTGGAATGCTAAGGTAGCCCCAGGGATTTACAAAGTGAGCATAGCCGCCTCTGCCTCTGGCCATACAGAAACCTTTGAAGATGTTCTGGAGATAGAGGTGACCGATAAGGCTTGATAGCCTCAAATCTCCGCGGTATTTTTTTTGATCCATTCTGATCGCACAAGATCATCGAGTGAAGGAAAGCCTATCGCTTCAGAGCTTGCCTTTCTCCACCAGACAGACCACCACACCCTGGACGCAACTCTTCCCTTCAAACTGGACGGTGGTATGTTCTATCCCAAAAGGCTCCGTTAACCTTTTTCCATCTCATATGTTGATGGCTGCCCTTGAGCACGAAAGCCACACGCCCAGTCCTGAGGATGCCAGGAGTAGAAGATCCAGCCCTTTTACTGGTTCCGGCTCCTGTAGCCTGTGGTAAGCTTCCACCAGTATCCCTAGAGACGAAGCCCAGGGTCAGTTCGTTGACCAGGGGTGCTAGCACCCTCGAAGCGATGAAAGCCATAGCTGTACCGCTCATCTGCAGGTAAGGTCGATAGGCAGATGGCCAGCCAGCTCCGCCTGAGGGCGAATATGTCCATGAATACTTGAGCCCATCGGAGAGCAGGGGCCAGGCCGCCAGTCCACTTGCTCCTTGCGACCTCCACAACCAGAATGGAACCCCGCGAGCAGGATCGCTAAGGAACCGGCGCTCTACTGTCTTGACTTCATGGTTTTCATCTTGATAACTCTATTCTTTAATTTTATTTCTGTATGGATTTAACTGCGCTGTTTAACGCACTTATCACCTGTTCGACGTATTCAGATTTAATATCGGAAGGATTGGTTTTCTTTATGCCAATCTGAGTCAAAACAACCTGCATATCTGCCTCTAATCCTGCAACCTCAAGTTTCTTTTTGGCGCAGTGTTCCTCACAACCATCGACGACAAAAATCAATTCTCCTTCTCGTTTGGCATCCTCTAAATTTTCAGCTCCTTTCTGTGCAGGAATTGCCCTAAATAGACCTGGTTTGCGAAAGCTTAACGTTTTGGCCGCTATATCTGTAAGTTTGCCTGTATTTGAAATTCCCGAACAGGTAAAAAGAACCGTGCTTATGAATTTGCCCGGTTTTTCATTTTGTTTTAAAGTTTCTGACATATTGATCACTTAGATCTAGATATTTAATGATCAGGTGGCAGTATAACCACCATCTATGATCAGCTCGCTGCCTGTCACAAATTTGGCTTCATCGGATACTAGATAGAGTACACCATATGCGATATCATCCGGCTCGCCGATGTGGCCTATGGGATGCTTGGCGTCCAGTTGCTTCTTCAGTTCCTCACAGCTCAATCCCGACTTATTGCACTGTTCCTGGAGGAAGTTCTCTACCAGTGGCGTCCAGATGAAACCAGGATGAACGGAGTTGACGCGGATATTGTCTTTAGCGTAAAGCAATGCATCGATCTTGGCCATGACCCGGTTGGCAGCCTTTGTGGCATGATAGGCAGGAAGGTCAGGAGCACCTATGATGCCGTAGATGGAGGAGATGTAAACGATATTCCCGCTTTTCTGCCTCTGCATATAAGGCACAACATACTTGGTGCAGAGAAAGGCTCCGGTGACATTGACATCGAAGACCCACTCCCATTCAGCACGAGCATACTCGTGAGTGGGCTTGTTGGGACCTGCCACGCCTGCATTGTTCACCAGGATGTCTATTCTGCCATATTTTTCGTAGACGGCTTTGGTTACCTCTTCAATCCTCTTCTCATCGGTCACATCCAGGGGGTAGTACTCCGACCTTCCTCCCGCACTGTGGATAGCCTCTACTACTTTCTTTCCTTCTTCCCTGCTCCTGCCTGTGATTATGGATACGGCACCTTCTTTTGCCAGTACCCTGGCTATGGCCTCGCCTATTCCGTAGGTGGATCCTGTTATTATTGCCACTCTTCCTTCCACTCGTCCCATTTCAGACCACTCCTTTGAATAATATTGATTTTAAGCTTTCTTTGTAGCATATCCAATATCAAAGTAATTCGATATAAGTTTTTTGTACAAATTATCGGGCAAGAGCTATCTGGCCTATAATCTCTCTCTCTTCTAAGATATTTGTATATATCCAATAAAGTTGATATAGGAAAAATGCTAATAATTCAAATCACGGCGGAAAAAAATGGTTAAAAAAACAGGGAATTATATAAATTTTGTGGAATGAAAAGAATCTGCTAATTCCAATATTGATCGTTGTGGGATGGAATTATCTTTGACGCCAGAGGTTATGGAGCAATCGAGCGATCAGATCGAAGATTTCCTGATAAAAATAGATCTTGATACAACCACAGAATACCTGGACTATAATCAGCCTTTGCTGATAACCCTCCCAGAAGGGCAGCGAATAGAGCCCTTCATAGCATGTGCATGCAATCGATGATAGAAACGCAATAGATGGCAAGAACACAATAGAATTGAGGTAGATGAATATGGCATGGCTTGTTGGATATCCGAGAGAGAAGATAGACTGGCATCCCAGCATTGATCGCGAGAAGTGCGTGAAGTGCGGGATGTGCATGAACTGCGGAAGGAACGTCTACGAATGGAATGATGAAGGCCCGGTGGTGGCTAAGCCCAATCAGTGTATTGTGGGCTGCAACACCTGTGCCAATCTGTGCATGGGAGAAGCCATCTCATTCCCCGATAAAGAGACGATAAGAGAGATCTACAAGAGAGAGAAAATCTGGTCCAAAGTAAAAAAGCAGCTCATAGAGGAGGGGAAGATAAAAGGAAAACAGGAGACTGAGGAGAAGAGCGGCTGCTGCGAGGGCGGTTGCTGTGTCTAGACAGGAAGAAATGCCAGTAGATGCTATTAAAGAGATGCGAGAGATGGGCGCCCGGATGAAGACCATCCTGGGGCTCTTTGCCTCTCCCGTTGGAGTGCGTTTTCTTAAAGCTGAGGAGGTAGTTGAAGGAGCGAAGGTGCTTGATCGCCATCGCTACTGCCAGGCACTCATGCGCGCCCGCCACGGCCAGAACGTGGTGCTGGATGCAGGAGGCATTTCCTGTCCGGCTGCTGCCCGAGCCTTTGGATTTCGGCCGCTGCCAGAACCACTGCGCACGGGAAAAGGCCTGGTGGGATTTGGAATTGTTTCCGAGGAGAAGGTGGCTCAGGAGATGTTCGAGCAGATGCCGCATCTGGAGAAGGGGGCCATCGGGCAAATTCACCTCTTCCCTCTGGAGAAGGCGGATCAATTGCCGGATCTGGTAGTGGTTGAGGACGAGGTGGAGAAGTTGATGTGGATCGTCCTCTCTTATATGCATGCCCGGGGAGGTGCGCGGGTGCAAACCTCCACCGCCGTTCTCCAGGCCACTTGTGTTGACACCACAGTGATACCTTTATCTGGAGAGGAGGCTGAACTTCAGCTTCGGCTGCTACGGCTGCCGCGATGCCACAGACATGGCCTCTGGCGAGGCGGTGCTGGGATTCCCGGCATCTTATCTACCGGATATAATCCAGCATCTCGAATATCTGAATAAAAAGGCACTTCCCCATTCCAGGGGTAAGCACTCCTTTGCAGCGCTGAAAAAAGAACAAGAAGGTGGGCAGACAGTCTCCTGCTCATCGCTTTGAGTTTAGGAGGTTATTGAGGTGATTGAATCAGCAGATGAACCCGTTGGGATGAAAAGATGCGAACAAATCAATGTCGATGCCATGCCAACTGTGCCGCCCTGGCGTAGCTCCTCCTGGATCACATCAGTCAGCATTTGTGCTCCGAAAAGGTGATCTCTGCCCAGGAGATCGCAGCTTTTGCCTCGTGCCTGGACAATATTCAGAACATTTATGCCGAAATCGCCGAGAGATACGGCATCAAGTTGGATGAGCGTTGCGAAGTCAAAAAGGCTAACGGATCAGGTGCCACAACTTACAGATCCTCGGTCTATAACCACTCCAGTCACCTCACCTCTTTTTGAGCGAGTCATCCTGAGCGGAAGGTTTCCTTTACCAACTCCGTTAGTATCGGTCCTGCCTGATCGATCACATTGGCCTCATAGAGCCATCCCTTGCGCTCAGGAAGGACACCGGTGACCATGATTGCCCTGCCCTCATGCTCTGCCAGATCGATCTCATGGGATGCTGCCAGCTCATCGGCTATTGATGCCGGTCTAGCAATGCGGGTTAGCTTGACTGCGCAACATTCCGAACGCGGCAACAAGACCGAGAACCTGCCATCCTGGACTATTCCCAAGAATTTCTCCATATCTTGATCCTCCCTTGTTATCTTATTGCAGATGAGATTAAAGTATGAATGGATTATCTGTCCGAATACACCAAAAGCTTTAAAGTCATTGACTTGAATAATTAGAGTAACAGCTAAACAATTCAAGGTCTAAGCTTATGTGTCGAAATCCAGATCTTCCCGGACCTCTGCGGAGCATTCAGCGGTACATCCGAGCATTGCACTGCCCCACGAGATGGAATATCATTCGCTGCATTGGAACCGGTGAGAAGAGCACGAAGGAGATTTATGAGCAGCTACGGCTTGGCGAAGAGATGTCTCCGGCCGGGCTTTACTATCACCTCTCAGCCCTCAAGCAGGCTGGAATCGTCGAGCTAGCCTCTTACCGGGAGGTCAAGGGTGGCACGCCGGAGAAGGTGTGGAAGCTGAAGACCCGTAGAATTGTGATTGATTTGCTGGAAGAAAAAGAGGTGGAATAAATGTGCTGCGGAGAAAAACAAGGTCACGAATCTGTGCCTATGATGCACGGTGTCTGTCAATCAGGTGCGCGTGAAATGTGCGGCTGCGAAGAAAAACATGGTCATCATGCATTGCCCATGCACCACGGCATCCATCATTCCGGTGCGCGCGGAATGTGCGGTTGTGGAGAACGCAAATTCTTGAGCAAGAAGGAAAGAATAGAGATGCTGGAGGTGTACAGGGAATCGCTGAAATGCGAGCTGGATGGGGTCGAGGAAGTGCTGAAATCCCTCCAGACGGAATAAAGAGAAAAGGGCACACTGGCCTTGAGACTCAAAGTTCCGCAGGCTGGCATCTAAACAATCGTAGTTGACTCCAGCGAAAGGCGAAGAGGCCGCTATGGACGCTATCAAAGTCGATAACCTGACCAAGAAATATGGCAGTTTCACTGCCGTGGATAGCATAAGTTTCAAGGTCGAAGAAGGCGAGATATTCGGCTTTCTCGGACCGAACGGCTCCGGCAAAAGCACCACCATAAGAATGCTGACGGGAATAATAAAACCAAATGGGGGAACGGCAGCCATTATGGGGCACGATATCAAGGATGACGCCATTCGAGCTAAACAATTGATGGGCGTCGTCCCTGAGATGTCCAATGCCTATGTGGAACTCTCGGCATGGAATAATCTCCTGCTCATGGGAGAACTCTATGGGGTTCCTAAAAAGGATAGAGAGGAACGAGCAAAGAAGCTGCTGGAGCAATTCGGCCTTTACGACCGGAAGGAAAGCCTTGCCCGCGGGTTTTCTAAAGGAATGAAGCAAAGGCTGATCCTGTGCATGGCGCTTATCAACCAGCCCTCCGTTCTTATCCTCGATGAACCGACTTCTGGCTTGGATGTGGAGAGCTCTCGGCTCATTAAAGACGTCATAAGGGAGCTGAATCGGACAGGTACGACCGTATTTTTAACTACCCATAATATGGAAGATGCCGGTCAGCTCTGCGAGAGAATCGCAATTATAAATCGCGGCGTAATTGCTGCCATAGATCGCCCGGAGGCTCTAAAGCGAGCAAGCAGCGGCATTCAGTCCATTGAATTGAGCTTCAATTGCATTGTTGACGCAGAGGATTTATCGAATTTCTCCTGCGTTAAAAAGGTTAAAAAAATGGGAGACAAGTTCAGGTTATACGTGGATGATGTCAATCAGACTATAGACTGCATTACTGACTATGCTCGGTCACACGACTTGAAGATCGTATCTTTGAACACTCTCGCGCCATCGCTGGAAGACATTTTCGTAAGCCTGACGCATAAAAACAAACCAGGGGAGGACTGAGAATATGCACCAATTAGAACAGCTCCAAAGGTCCTTTGCCGTTGCCAAGAAGGATGTATGGATTTATTAT
>CAWEXU010000021.1:0-21695 GCA_963813075.1 Methanotrichaceae archaeon | reverse complement strand
GCTCGTGCTGCCCCACCAAGGGCTCATGTTGTGGAACTCTTCCCCCGGAGGAGATCAGCAAAGGTATCGGCTACTCAGAGGAAGAGATGAATGCCGTGCCCCAGGGGGCTAATCTGGGCCTGGGCTGCGGCAATCCAATCGCGCTGGCATCGATCAAAGAAGGGGAGACTGTGCTCGACCTGGGCTCGGGGGCGGGATTTGACAGCTTCCTTGCCGCCAGCAGGGTCGGACCGACAGGAAAGGTCATCGGAGTGGATATGACCCCGGAGATGATCAACAGGGCAAGAGAGAATGCAGCTATTGGAAGCTACAGCAATGTACATTTCAGGCCTGGCGAGCTGGAGGATCTGCCGGTTGAGGATAATAGCGTGGATATTGTCATCTCCAACTGCGTCATCAACCTGGTGCCCGACAAAGAGAAGGCCTTCAAAGAAGCCTTCCGGGTGCTCAAGCCCGGCGGCAGGCTGATGGTCTCAGATCTCGTCCTGCGCCAGGAGCTGCCTCTTGGCATAAAGAATTCGATCGAAGGCTATGTGGGCTGCATCTCGGGAGCAGTTATGAAAGATGTCTATCTGGATGCGATAAGATCTGCAGGCTTCGACGAAGTCGCAGTTATTGAGGAATCCGCCTTCAACGGATTTGCAGACTCCGTATCCAGCATAAAGGTAAGGGCCATCAAACCGCTATGATGGTGGGATCAGGCCCGGGATTTGGGGATTAGAGGCCTGATTTTCCTTTATCTATTTTCTGATTGTATAGATCTATTAAAAATGCTCATCCTTTGTGGGAGGAGTTGCTTGAATTTGTGCCTGCAACCATCGATAATATGCCATCTATGATCCATTTATGGCTATCGTCTGGCGCAACCTTGATTATCTCTTTCAGGTAAGTGGAACTGCAATCCGATGAATCCGTCAGCCATTGAAGTCTCTTATAATTGTTAATGAGGTCTTGGTAAGCAGCATCATCGAACTCAAGATGACTTATGCAATCCCATTTTAAATAGAGCCAATCATATCCAGCTCCAGTTAAATTGATGGTATTAATCTGGGTGCTCTCGAAATGGACATTCTTTTTAAACTGTGTATTATAGAAATTGACTCTATCGCTGAACGCAGTTCTGCTGAAGTCGGCCGGACCGCTGAAGATGGAATCGCTGAAATCAGCATCATATGCAAACTTCGAACCTCCAAAATCGGCAAATCCAAGGAAATTGCTTCCGCTGAATTCTGCTGGTTCAAGAAAAGATGTATTATTGAATGTGGCATCAACCTGGAAATCGGATTCTTTGAAGGTGGCGTTTTTAAGGAAATTACAGTCGCCGAACTCGACTAGATCATCAAACCTGGCCCTTGCGAAGAATGCCGGACCCTCGAATTGAGTCCGATCAAATCGAACCTCCTTTTCAAACTGCACTGAATTGAGGGCTATAGATTCGTTGAATACAGATTCAGAAAATTGAGCAGACCCGGAGAATTTTGCACCCTCAAATGAGGTCTCTTTTTCGAATCTGGTTCCATTGAATTCCACATCCTGATTGAACTGAGATGCTATGAATTTGGCTTCTCCTTTAAAATCTGTTTTATCAAAGAGGGCATCAGATGAGAATTGGCTGGAGGCGAAATTGCCAACTGAGAGGAACTGGGCGAGGGAGAAATCAGCAATGCCGCCAAATTTGGCGGCATTAAATGATGCCGGCCGGCTGAAACGGGTTTGGAAGAAATTCGCCTTGCCGTCAAACCTTGATCCTTCGAAGCTTCCTTCTTTTAAAAATATAGAATGATTAAATGCAGCATCGTCATTGAAAGTTGAGTTTACAAATAATGCATTTTCGACAAAAAACACATTCTCGAAGCTGACCTGCTTATGAAATTGTGTGTTGTTAAAGTCCACTCTGCCGCATATAATGGAATTTTTGATCACGACAGATGAATTGACCTGCATCTGCTTGGATTGCGGCATCTTCACCTCAAAGGGGATGCGCAAGATCTGCTTGGCAGTCATACCCAGCCGGTCAGATGTAAGGTTTCCTTTTATGACCGTATTTTCGTACTCCACTGGCAAGCCCAGCCTCATTTTGATCATTATATCATCGGCTGCTACCACAGTCTCCGATTCGCCAAGAGCCTTCAGGGGAGTGCAAAAGATCAAAACCAATCCAACCAGGATAATAGTTAAAGCATGCTTCACGGGTCATCTCCTTCCAAATATTAAGCCTCATGCTCAACTTTAGGTTGCTTTACGCCCTATCTATGCGTATATCTGAGAGGCTATATTTCTGATGGATACACTCCATTTTGATCCCTGGCAAGTCTCTCTTAAATTTGCAGCTATTTGCCCACTCTGATTGAGGGGTTTGCTTTCCAAGTATAAATGGTTTTGCTTCAATATCTATATAGACTCCTTCATTCTATAGACTCATTCATACTGCAGACTCCCTCGTACGGCCAGCTCTACCTATGACAGGCGCTGAGGCAGGAACCTCTCGTGAAGCTTTATGGAAACCACGAGGAAGAGCAGGGTGAACACCGCCATGACGGCCAGATCTGTGGGAAGCGAGTAATAACTTATGCCCGTTGTCGAATATCTTGCCAGGTCAATGAAATAGGTTAGCGGTGAAGCTGATGCGATGGTTTGCCCCCATGCAGGCATCTCTTCTACCGGGACGAAAACACCGCTGATGAAGACCAGAGGAAACCTCACCAGCGAGGATAGCATCATCACAGTGGCAGGCACATCCGTAGGCGGATAGACTGACAGCAATATGCTCAACGATGCAAAACAGAAGGTTGCCAAAATCATGCCCAGGCAGAAGACCAGGAGGTGCACAACTTCCACGCCCATCAATACGGCGACGGCCAGGGGCATGATGGAGATCAGCAATCCAAAGACGAACGAAGCGAAGACGTCTCCTAGAAGAAGGGCCCAGACCTCCACCGGAGAGGATACCAGCCGTTCTATGGTGACACATCCCTTAACGGTCAGCTTTGCATGTCCCCATCCAGAGGCTCGCCTGTTTTGCATGCCACAACCATGATCTCCATCTCATCCAGGTCGACGGGCCTTCTCCCCCAGTTTCCTGCAGTTCCGCCCCATATGTTTATCACAGACATTCCCGCCAGGCGGAAGAGCAGGACGAGCTCTGTTGGCACAAATGCCTTCTCTCGAACTGCAACTGCAGGCACCCCCTCTCGGGGCGGGCATTCCGAAGACTCAACAAGTGTCAGAGGATCGAATCTTCCCTCCTCAGCGTCCTTATTCGTGTTCCTGCGAATCGATGCCAGTGCGTTGAGAACGGTGAATACTGCCTTTGCCTGCGGTTTCAGGCTGCGGGAGATATTGCACAGGATGGACAGAGGCTGGCCAATAGGATCATCGCCCTTGCCCAGAAGCCCAAAGGCGCCCTCGCACAGGCAAATGGCGCCATCGTACCTATCCGGCAGCTGAAACCGGGTAGCATCAGAACGAACCCATTGCACATTTACTTCTTTGCTCCTGGCAGCATCCGCGGCCCTGGCAAGCATCTCTGCGGACAGATCAAGCCCGGTGACAGCATAACCCCGCCTGGCCAGCTCAATGGAGTGACGTCCTGTCCCGCATCCAACATCAAGAATTGAGCCCCCATCACTCACCGCCAGCATCTCTATAAGGAAATCGACCTCCAGAATAGTATTTTTTGTGAATACGTTTTCTTCATAGATCGGTGCATGAGCATCGAAGAACTCTTCCCATACGCTTTTCTCTGTCATCAACAACATCCCTACCGGACAGCACATAGCTTTTCCGCCCTGCCGGAGCATGAGCCTTAGGGACCAATAACTTGAAAAGGAAAATAGTATGAAAGAACTCACCTATGCTGGAAAGGCTCAAAAAATCATTGCTGGAAGCCCCCGTATTCAAACGGGGAGAGTATGACTACTTCATCCATCCCATCACAGACGGAGTTCCCGAGATCAAGCCGGATCTGATCAGGGAGGTCACCGCCAATATCGTGCGGATCGCCAATCTGGATGTGGACAAGATAGTGACTGTTGAGGCCATGGGAATTCCCATAGGCATAGTGCTTTCCATCCTCTGCGATATTCCCCTGGTGATAATAAGGAAGAGAAAGTACGGGCTCCCGAATGAGGTCGAGATCAGCCAGGTCACCGGCTACTCCCGTTCGCAGCTCTATCTGAACGGAATAAACAGGGGAGACAGGGTGATCGTGGTGGATGATGTGATCAGCACCGGCGGCACCCTCCAAGCAACGCTGGACTCTCTAAAGCTGGCCGGGGCTGAGGTTATGGATACAGTGATCGTGGTGGAGAGAGGAAACGGAGCAGAGCTGCTGAGGTCCAAAGGCTACAACCTGAAGACCATGGTCAGAGTCAAGGTAGAAGGCGGCCGGGTGTCCGAGGTAGAACCGGGAATCTCAAAATAAATAAGATATCCTCCCAATCTTATCAATTATGAAACGATGGCGCCGTAGAGCATCCCCACCAATGTGGATAAGATCACCACCAGGCTGATGTAGACGCTGGCCTTTTTCGCTCCAACGATCCTCCAGATAACTATCATACTGGGAAGGCTCAGGGATGGGCCAGCAAGCAGAAGGGCTAGAGCAGGCCCGGCAGCCGTAACTCCCGTGCTATAGCCGAAGAGAGTGCCGACGATCGGCACCTCAAGCAATGTGGGCATATAGAGCACTGAGCCGATCACTGAGGCCAGAAAACAGGCCATAAAGCTGCTGGTGCCGAAGATTGTCCTGACCCATTCAACCGGCAGGAAGTAGCCGATCACCCCGGTTACAAATGTGCCCACTACCAGCAGAGGAAAGATCTTCCTGGTCAGCCACCAGGTCTCTTCCAGGAAGGCGCTCTTTTCCTCTGGCTGGTAGAATCTATTCATGATGTAGGCAGCCACTGCTATCAGCGCTCCCACGATTATTGCCTTGGGCAGGAGCTCTATGGCGCTTGAGGTGGCAACGAGCAGTATGGCCACCAGCACGGCCATGAATATGCCTGTGATATAATTGGGCCGGCTCATTTGATCCGGGTCTGGATCGGCCTGAATCATAGAAGGAGCAACATCGGTTTTGCAGCTTGGGTCATGTCTTTGGAATATAGCTGCCATGATCAGACCTATGACCACGGCCATGACCACCGCGGCCACTGCCCTGGCTATGCCCAGGTCCAGGCCCAGGACCCTGGCTGTGAGGATGATGGCCATGAGGTTTATTGCCGGTCCGGAGAAGAGGAAGGCCGTTGCCGGCCCGATGCCTGCGCCTCTCTTTTCGATTCCTGCAAACATGGGCAGGATGGTGCAGCTGCACACTGCCAGTATCGTCCCCGAGGTGGAAGCCACGCTGTAGCAGAGCCACTTGGGAGCATCAGCACCGAAGTACTTGAGCACAGTATCCTTGTTCAAAAGAGCTGCTATTGCACCGGCTATGAAGAATGCTGGCACAAGGCAGGTTAAGACATGGGCCGAAAGGTATTCAAGCAGCGTTGCCAGCCCGGCCTCCAAGGCTGCCATGATGGTATAAGTTACCGTAAATATCATCTCCCGTTGCTCAATGACTCCTCGAGAATCCTTCCTGCTTCTGCGAGCTGCGATATCTGCTTTAAGGCCATCCGGTCTACAAGGCGAACCAATTCGAAAACCTGAGGGTCTTTTATGCTGTAGAGCGTCTTTTTCCCGTCTATTCTGCGATCCAGAATGTCGGCCTCGAAGAGGATGTTCAGATGCTTGGATATGGTGGACTGAGATCTGGAGAAGGCGGGGAGGATCTCGCAAACGCATCGCTCGCCCCCGCTCAGGTATTCGAGCAGCTCCAGACGGGTGGGATCGGACAGAGCGCTCAGAATCTTTAGGCGCAGTTCAGAGACATTCTTTTGAGCCATGATTAGAGCGCGATTATTGCATATTCAGATATAAACTTATCGCCATAAGACGATAATACGATATTGTCAGTCTTCCATATTCAAGCGAGAGCATCGCCTTGATCATCGCCTTAATATTTCTGAATGATGGATACCTTTCCCGGATGGCGATAAAAAGGGAGGACTGGTTGCAGATCAATAAGGAGCTTTCTCTGCTCTATGAAATGCACGAGGCTGCTATCTCGCAGACGGGAAAATGCCGGGATTTCAACTCCCGCGCCAGTATCTTATTGCAGCATCTGGAGGAGCTTGAGGCCTTTGATATGGCCGACAGAGTGATGGACCTTCTGGCTGGCTGCAACCCCAAAGACACTTCTCCCTGTGACAACCGCCTGAGCACAAAAGCCTCTCTGGAGAGGATGCAAGAGAGGATCAAAAATAAGATGAGTGAGATGGAAAAAGACGGATAGGAAATGACTGCATATTATGGGTGCAACAGAGGACTGGCACCACTTTTTCTGTACTTCATATACATCCCGGTGGCCACTGTCAGGGTGAGAAAGGAGATCGCATTGGAGACGATCAGAATTCGATCCTGAATATACAGGCCATAGAGCAGCCAGAGGAACATTCCCAGAGAGAACTGCAGGAGCATGATCAGGCTGACATCTGAGACCGATTCAGTGCGATAGATTTTGAGGATCTGGGGGACGAATCCGAACATCGTCAAAAGAGCTGCACACCAGCCAACCAGTTCCCATTGCATCTGCCTTCTGTTAGAGCTGCAAGTATATGAGGATTGCAGTCTTCTATCCAGCAGTTTCTGCCCAACAGATCCACCTTTTCCACTGCCTCCTCTGAGCACCTTTGGATCATGGCAGGCAATCTTCGGCCTCTTGAGAAAAGTCAATCCATGAGGCCTTTATTGAGGATGCATGATCTCCTAAAAATGTCTGCATTCAAGTGCTAGCCTTGCCCCATCTTTTATGGGATCCGGATTGGCAGATCGCCCGAACAAAAAAGAAGCTGGTGGCGGAAGCTTCAGATCCCGCCCAGATATTCGCCACCTTTCGGACAATTTATTGAGAGCCGCATCCGAAAGCAGGTTCATGTCATTGGTGGAAAATGTCTTGTTGCCTGACGATCCATCGATCTCATGCGCTATTCCCTTCGAGCTGGTGGTGTTATTGGTGATGAGAACCGGCTTGCTAAGATCTATTGGAGCGGTCATCTTCTGCATCAGCATATTTGGATCTTCTCCGAAGTTGGCCCTCACCCAGGCATTGTATTCGTCAACCTTGGCATTGAAGTCATTGATATTCTTTCCGTCAAGGGCAAGCTGGTATGCTTGACCCATCATAAACCCCTTATTTAAGCCCTCAATGGCTCCGTTCTGCCAATCAGTATATTCTGCGGCCACTGCCAGGCCCACCAGACAAAGAAATATCGAAATATATACAATTTTATTCTTCATATTCAATCACTCCTCTATTCGATTGCACTCATTAACGGCAGCATTTCTGCCAATAATATCAAACTCCGCCCTCATTCTGTATGTGAGCAGAGCGGCCATCCATTCCAGTCATTTCAAGATATATCCTGGAAGCTCCTATCTTAACACCGGTGGCAATGAGTAATTGCTGCTCTTCGCCACAACAGGGATGTCTGCACCGGCATAGCCATCCACATAGAATGGCTCATTGGTGTAAGGATCCAGGTAGAAGTACTTCGTCTCCCCAGTCCGGGGGATCTTGTAGGCATATATCGGATACCCCTTGAAGGGATCGACTCCCACTTGAGCTATTCCGCTCTCTGTGATGTTGAAATCCTTCCAGCTGTTGAATGGATCTGTCAGGACCTCTCCATCCACAAGAACGCTTCCCTTGGGCGCGCTTCCCCAGCTCCAAAGAGTATCATTCTCGCTCGTATTCTCGCTTCTTTCCTTTGATTGGGAATCAATGGCCTCCAGGCTTGCCAGGATAGACCTGCCGGAATCTCCACTTAGAGCCTGATAGCTGCCAGTGCTCTGAGCAGAAGAGTTCGCTAGCAAGAGACAAGCTAATGCCAACACAATCACTGCTAATGCAGTCTTCATACCGAACCCACCATGCTGAGATTGATGCCTGATGATAAAAGGCTTTCGCAGGTCATTTAATCAATTTTATCTGAGTATTGAAGGCAATGAGTATTGCTCTTCTTCGATGTACTGGCCGGATATGGGAGTGAAGCTGGCATATATCGGCTCGCCAGTCTCCGGATTAAAGTAGACGTAGACCAGTTTTCCGCTATTGGAATCTGTGTATGTATAGTAATGCTGCCCGGTGATTGGATCCACATATGTTTTGACTCTCTCCCCAGTGACCGGATCGAAATAGGAATAAGCAGGGGTGTCTCCATAGGGATCCACGAACGAATCGCCCAGCCAATCGCGAATAACGCTCAGGTTCTTCAGTGTGTACCGGGGATCGCCGATGATATTCCCGTCCACGATCAGGCTGCCTTTGGGCGCTCCTCCCCAGCTCCATAGACTTTGATTGCTATCGCTTTTTGATGCCGTCTCGGCATCCGATGCTTCGATGTTGCTCAATACATTTCTGCCGTAGTCTCCACCAATGCTCTGGAAGCTGCTCTTCTCCTGAGCAAGGGCGTTTCCGGCCAAGAGGCATGCTATCAGCAATGCCATTGCTGCTGCAAATGCAGTCTTCATACTGACCCCACTGGTGTTGAAAGGACTCTTGGCAATAAAAGGCTTTCGAATGCAAGAGCCATTTGTGCTCAAAGCCAACCCAACTGAGGCAGGGCCTGGAGCAGGGTTGCTCTGAGCAGCACATCGATGATCAGAGCCGCAAAGAGCCACGCGCGGTAGTTGGCGGACTGATAGAAGAACTGCTCCCCTCTTTTTGCCGTCGGATGGCGCACGAAATCAAGGTTCTGACCCAGCAGCCAGCCGCCGGATACAATGGCTGCGATGAAATAGAACCATCCCAGGCCCGAGGCCAATCCCAGGGCAATGGAAAGAGCGATTCCTACCAGCCAGAAGAGGGCCACCATCTTTGCGGTGATTGGAATGCCGAAGGTGGCGGGAGTGGTGGGAATTCCCTCTCTTCTGTCGCCCTCAACATCACGGGAGGCATCGCAGTTGGTAAATCCCCAATCGGTGATGCATATCATCGCCGCCAGGATCAGAGAGGCAGGGTGGATGCCGGCGCCGGCCTTGAGAATCCCCGCCGGCTCCATGGCCAGCCAGACGCCTAAAGGCACCAATCCATAGGATAAGCCCACGAAGATCCAGGAGAAGGGGGTATTCCTCTTGGCCCAGGCGGAGTAGATGCTTGCAAGTATGGTGGCAGCGACGAGGGCGACAAAGCTCTCAGGGTTCAGGTAGAGGGCGGCAGACAGGGCGACGAGAAAGAGAAATACTGACCAGAACTGGGCCTGCCTCTTGTCCAGCTTTGCCGAAGGCAGTGGCCGGCAGGGCATGCCGACCTTATCCACGTCGACGTCGCAGCAGTCGTTATAGACATAAGAGCTGGTGATGGCACAGTAGGCTCCGAGCACTGCTATGACAAAGGGAATCAGAGGAGGAAGAGTCCCTTCCACTGCATAGACTGCCAAGAGAGCCGAGGCTGCTGGCATGGCGATGTCCATGGGCGCGAGCGGAGGGCGTAGCAGCTCGATATATGCTCTGAAGCTTGAGAATCCTTGGGTTGACATTTTATTCAAATTTCTCTCTGGGTCATTCTTCGAATACTATGCTCTCAGATTACTCCTGAAAAGAGATCCAGGTGATCCCCGGGCCGGGTCAGATAATCCAGCCGGCCATGCTCCTTGAGCAGAGGGTACATCTCCTTGCCTTTGGCCAGACCCAGCTGGGAAAGGGTTCTGCCACCTGGTGCGTCGGCCCGCCGCAGCTCAGACGCCTCCGGACAGCGCGGATTTTTGATCCACCCATCGCGGGTAAAGAAATATGCCCCCCCTCCCTTCTCCTTTATGGGATTGTAGAGGGATGAGAAGTCCCTGGCGACGAAATTGGACATCTTGAGGATCTTATTGGATCGATTGATGGTGATATGCCCGTAATTGGGGGGAACCAGTACCTTATCCCCGGCGGCTGCGTTTATGGCCACCACATCGGATAGGTCCTCATTCTGCAGGAGATAGAGCGCCTCACCCTCCAGCACCTCATAGAGCTCAGGATAGGTGACGGCAGACCCCGGTGCCTGTGGATGGTAGTGGCCTGCGGTCTTAATGTACTCGCTGCCCATCATCCCTGGAGGGATTATGGTGATATCGTATCTCAAGTTCTGGTCTCGGAGCTTATCCCCGTCCGCCCGGCTCAAAAATAGGTCGCGGAACATATAGTAAAGCTCAAAGTTCTCTCTTCCCGCCAGCCAGCTCTGATCGAATATGACGTCTTTCATGTCAAAGAGCCTGCGAATATCAGGCTCTCTGGTCTTGCCACCAAATTCTAGATCCATCTTCTATGCCACCGCTCTCCTCAGGACCTCCTGCATTTAAATGGTCTTCCACTGGCATTCGAGCAATGGAATGGAAAGACCAAAAGCAAAGCTAACGCTTTAGCTTGCCAGTCTTATCATTCAGGACCTTTATTTAAAGGACTCAGCAGGCATAAGGAGTGTTGATGGTGAAGTACTCGGTGAGCTCCTTCTTGAAGTCCACTATCACATCCACCTTCCAGTTTCCCGGAAGCCTGGCAACATCAGTTCCCTTGATCTTCAGGCAGCTCCAGACGGGTGCCGCCCACATTCCCGTGAATCCGTCGATGGGCGGAATGGTGGAAAACGACCGGGCATAGGTCCTGCCCTCAGGCCAGTACCATCTCCACTCCACAGTATGCGGCTTTGAGTCCCGCCAGATAAGCAACCAGGAGACGGCCTGCTCATCATCGGTGGTAAATGTGTTTGTCCTGTATAGCGGCATGCCGCTATCGGTAATATCCTTGGCTATGGTATGCTCGCTAAGGGGAAAGAACATAGGATGGGATGCCAGAGCCCCTCCGCCCATGAGCAACAATGCCAACGCCACTAAAGCAAATACTCTCGTTCTCATTACCACTCACCATAACTTTGAAAGCTTTTCAAACCCCAATAGTATATTAATCCATGTAGCATAAAAAGATAACGATTGGATAATAGAGATAAAAGATGGTGTCAGGCAATTGTCAGAGAGTCAGAGGCCTTATGCCCGATCTTCTGGCAATCTCTCGGGGAAGGTCCATAACATGATCCAAGCTATCGATCACATTTCCGTCGCCGGTCAGCACTATTCCCCTGGTTGCCTTTAGAAGGCGATCGACATCTCTGGCGGTTCTGGCCGTGCCGCAGAGATGCCGCTCCGCCATCATTCCTCTTATCATCTCCGCAATCTCCCCGCTGCGGCTCATCTGCTGGTCCAGCAGCACCTCTGTTCGGGCTGGACCGGCCTGGGCCAGAAGATCAAGTATCTGGTTGAGGGCAAGAGCGGTGAGCGAGGAGATTTTATAGCTCCTGAAGATCCCTCTGCTGTCTCGCAGGAAGCCGTCATCGCACGAATAGACGGGATAGCCTCCGAGGAGGCTCTCGGTGGTGATAAGGACATTGTAGCCGTCAATGAAGATGGCCTGATCCTTCAGGTCCTCCAACTTCTGCATCCTGGACCTTCTGATCCGAGCAACGTCCGATTTCACTATTACCCTCATCAGGATGAACCTCTCTTCAATCGCCAATCGATGGTGATTGGAGATGAACCTGACTGCAGAATCCTTGGGGTAGCCCCGGTCCACCAGATACCTCGCCTCCTCCAGGGCTTTTGCCGTTTTTGCTTTTATCGCTTCTCTCTTGCAGCCTTCGCCGACAGTCTCACATCCTGGAACAGATCCCGACCATGCGCGTCCACTGCCACCACCATCGGACCAAGTTCTTCGGCCTCCAGCTCCCAGATGGACTCCGCCATCCCAAGCTCCGGGAGATGGACAGCACGAATCCGAAGCTGTGATGCAGCCGCCGCACCGCAACCCCCCGGATAGGCAAGATAGACCGCTCTATTCAAGAACGGCTCTCCTGGCAGGCCTCCTTTGCCAATTATGGCCTTCACCCCTAAAGCCAGAATCTCCTCGGTATAGCGCGCCATTCGGCCGCTGGTGGTAGGCCCGGCAGAGATGACTGAATCATCCTGAATGATGGGGCCGCAATGATAGAGCGCCGCTCCCTCTAAAGGTACTGGGCTGCCCTGGCGGCGGATCAGAGCATGGGCTTTGTCCCGAGCGGTGAACACCTTGCCCTTCAGAAATACTATATCTCCCGCGTTCAGCTTTTTCACATCCTCCTGGCAAAGGGGAGTCTGGAGATGAAATATGGTCATAAAATCACCTCGGTAGCGCTTCTGTTTGCCCAACACTGGAAGTTTATGGCCACCGGCAGGGAGGCGGTATGGCATAGCGCCTTCTCGATTCTCAGCCCGAGGACGGTGGTGTCCCCGCCCAGGCCCATGGGGCCGATGCCCAGGCGGTTCAGCCTCTTCATGAGGTTCTCTTCAAACCTCTGCCTTTTCGTCTCTTCAGGCGAGCTGGTATGGGTGATGCAGCGGTCGCCTCTCTGGGAGGATTCCAGAGAATTTGGCTGGAGGCAGTGCATATTGAGCAGAGCGTGCTTAGCCAGCCGGGCGGCCAGATCGAAGCTGCCGCCGATCCCTATTCCCAGGAACAGAGGTGGACAGGCATTGGCTGCCCTCTCCCTGACCGCATCGACGATGAACTCAATTGGGTCGTCTGCCGGATTGAGCATCATGACGAGGCTCATGTTCTCAGATCCCGCTCCCTTGGGAAAAGCGGTGATGCTCAGGCTCTGGCCACAGGTCCGGTCCAGGATGATGTCCGGCATCCCGGGACCGGTATTGTCCTTGCTGTTCTCTCTTGTTAAGGGATCGACGGCATTGGGCCGGAGAGGTATCTGGGATGTTGCTCTCCTCACTCCTTGAGCTATGGCCTCCTGAAGATCGAAGTCCAGGATCAGATCCTGGCCCATCAGAACATGAAATATAGCCAGGCCCGTGTCCTGGCAGATGGGCAGGCCTCTTGTTCCGGCAAGGCTAACATTGTCCAGCATGAACTGGAGCTGAGAGCGGGCCAGTGGATTGGTCTCCCTTTCAAGCCCTTCTTTTATTCTCTCCAAGACCCAGGGAGGAAGAGAGGATTCAGCTAGATATAGGGCGCGAACGGTGGCATCTGTCACCTGAGAGCTAGTTATCATCTGATTCTCTCCCATCTCCTTTACCCTTCCAACTTCTTGCCCTTCTTTCCCGGCTCGATCTTGATGGGCTTGGACTGCTCGGGAAGGACAAGCCGGGTGACCTTACCCAGAGCCCTCTCCATGGCATCCTTATGCAGGTCTCCGGAGGTGTGGATGCCCCCCGGACCTCCCCTCACTGCGCGACATGGATACTGCTGGCAGAATAGGCCGGTTAGGGACGAGGCCTCAGCCACAGTCTTTCCCACTATGCCGGAGGCGGCATGCCATGTCGCCCCGCAGGGAGAGCCGCGCAAGACGCGCACGCCGCTGATCTTGCCGTCCTTTGTCTGGACCTCTAGCTCCGGTTTTCCCAGCTTTTTCGCGAACTGGTCGATCGTCGGGACGCCGCATTCCTCCAGGGTGCAGCAGATCTCATCAACCTCGATGTGGATATTATACTCCTCAGCGATCTTCTCCAGCTCAGTGATGGAGCCCGCCCGGCCTATGCCGCCGGGAATTATGACCGCCTTAACCCCTTCTTTTCCTGCCAGGCGGACGATCTCCGGAGTGAGGTCCGGATGAAATGTGTAGAGAATGAGCAGGTCAGCCTGGAAGATTTGCGGGTCCAAATTCAGCTCCCGGACGAACTCCTCCGGATCCTCTATGAATCCCGGCAGGATCTCCGGGACATCAACCGATACCACTTCGAAGTCGGTATGGTCTTTTATGGTCTCTAGAAGGCGTTCGCCGTATTTTCCTCTTTTGATTACCCCAACCAGCATGCAGAAGGGATCGGCCAGCGTATTAATATCCTTGCCGGAGAAGAGGGACTCATGCGCCCGGCAAGCTCGGAGAGATGGTTGGATGGATCTATGGAAGGATTATCAGAGAAATCATCGGAGAGCTCACGGATAAGATCGGTTCCAGCGGTGCTCGTCGCCGGCACCCATAGCGGAGTAGGCAAGACGACGATCACCTTAGGTCTGATGGCCGCCCTGCGCGCTCGCGGTCTGGTGGTTCAGCCTTATAAGGTGGGCCCGGACTTCATAGATCCCTCCCATCATACTGCTATCTGTGGACGGCCTTCCTTCAATTTGGACCCCTTTATGATGGGCGAGGATGGAGTCCGTCGCTCCTTTTTCTCTGCCCTCGAGGGAGCAGATGTGGCAGTGGTGGAAGGGGTGATGGGTCTATTCGACGGCATGGATGGTACAGAGGTTGGCAGCACTGCCCAGGTGGCCAAGATACTGGATATACCCGTTCTCCTGGTGATCAATGTGCACGGCATGTCGCGAAGTGCTGCAGCCATGGAGCTGGGATTTATCAGCTATGATCCAGAGGTGCGGCTAGCGGGGACGATTCTCAACCGGGTGGGAAGCAAGAGGCATCTGGATATGCTTAAAAGCTGCCTGGCGAAGCCCGTCTTCGGAGCCCTGCCCAGGGATAAAGAGATGGAGATGAAAAGCCGCCATCTGGGGCTGGTTATGGGCTTTGAGAAGGATCATGATCCAGGACTCCTGGCGACCTTCCTGGAGGAGAATGCCGATATCGACGGAATTCTCAAGCTTCCGGGCCAGGCCCGGCCACCCGCGATAGCCGCTTCTGTTGAACTGGCAGGGACAAAAGGAGATGGGGAAGGGGCGGTGCGAATAGGAGTGGCCAGGGATCGAGCCTTCTGCTTTTATTATCATGAGAACCTCTTGGAGCTGGAGAGGCATGGTGCGGATCTGGTCTATTTCAGCCCTCTGGAAGACGAGCTGCCCGATGTGGAGGGACTGTATATCGGTGGAGGCTATCCAGAGCTCTATGCCTCTGAGCTGGAGAGGGCTCCTGCCAGGAAGCAGATCAAGAAGGCCTCCGAGGATGGCATGCCCATCTACGGAGAGTGCGGAGGCCTGATGTATCTGGGAGCTGCCCTGGAATCGGAGGCAGGCTCGTTTAAAATGGCTGGGGCCCTTCCCTGCACCACGTTCATGGAGAAGAGGCTCATGGCTCTTGGATATGTGAAGGCCGAGGTATCGGAGAGAAACCCTCTGGCCGATGTGGGCAGGAGCCTTAGAGGTCATGAGTTTCACTATTCGCGCTGCATTTGTGATAGGGATGCCCGCTATTGCCTGAAGCTTTCCCGGGGAAAAGGAATCGCTGATGGCCGGGACGGTCTGGTGGAGAACAACACCATGGCTGGATACCTGCATGCCCACTTTTATTCGGTATCTGATAATAAATTCATTGAAAGCTGTCGTGCATACAGGAGGAGTTGAAACTGGATATCCGCAATATCTGTAAAAGAGGAAAGCTTGTTTTTGCTGATCAATTAGCCTCTTATCCTGAGATATGTAATTTTTTTGTCATGGAAAAGTTTATATTCAATAAAGATTTTCACGCGCATATAAGCAAATGGAGTGTAAACTATGAGCAAAATATCAAGCGGATTGGTACTCTTCTCTCTCTTGATGGCTCTATCAATTGGAGCTGCCTTGAGCGAGGAAGTAATGGATGAGACCCTTAATGCCAGCGAGAACGAATCCACAAACATGACCAATGTAACTAATATGACCAACGTTACCAACATGACAAACATAACCAATGTGACTATCGAAGCCGAAAACGTTACTGTTACTGAGACCGCTGAAGAGTAAATCAAATCCCAGGTCAGGAGATGGTGGCTCAGCAAAATCGCCAAAACGAGCGGATTAGGGCCTATATTCTCTTGCCATTCATTTTTGCCCAATGGCCATAAGCAGCAATAAATTATATTGGCATTATGGATGGATCGAAAGAAGCCATAAGAAAGGCTTATATTTTTCTGCGAATACGTTTTGATTGAGGTATGAATATGAAGTGTACAGGAATGTTGATTCTATCCATGATGGTAGCCTTCTCCGTTGGGCTGGTTTTTGCCCAGGACGTAGATATCGCTGCCCTCGCAGATATGAACATCACCAATCTCACCAATCTCA
This sequence comes from Methanotrichaceae archaeon, assembly GCA_963813075.1. Taxonomy (GTDB): domain Archaea; phylum Halobacteriota; class Methanosarcinia; order Methanotrichales; family Methanotrichaceae; genus Methanothrix. The sequence goes on along the minus strand of CAWEXU010000021.1, from coordinate 5,645 downwards.
CGAACGCCACCAATGTCACAAATATGACAGCCGTCACCAATGCAACTGCTGCAATAGAGACAATTAATGTCACAGAGGCCCCTGTAGAAGAGGTTCCAGTAGTTGAGACCCCAGCGAACGAGACCCCAATGAACGAGACACCCGCGGAAGAGGTCGCTGTCGTTGAGGAGACTGCATCAAGGTTTAAGCAGCTCTCCAATTACACCGCGGGCACCTCCCTGGTTCTGGGTAAAGCTCTTCCGGAAGGCTATTCTGATGTGGCCACATCCGCAGATCGGGCTGCCGTATTCAGCCGCGATTCTGGAATCCCGGCTCCTTCGGTGAAGGTAACCATCACCAATGTAGTTAATACTGCTGAGGATAAGTACGTCCAGGTGACCAATGAGGCCATTGGCGAGTGGGATATGACCGGCTGGACGCTGGAGTCTGCAGGAGTTGCCACCTTCGTCTTCCCCGAACTGGTCCTGAATGCTAGCACATCGATCAAGGTTCATGAGGGAATGGGCGCCGGAACTGCCACCGATATCTATACCAACAGCATTGAGCCCCTCTGGATCGATAATATCGTTACCTTAAAGGATGCTGCGGGAAATACCTTAACCAGCTATGATGTCACCACTGCTGCAGCAGAGGTAGCAACTGAATATGTCGATCCCTGGAAGGATAGGATTCAGTACTAGAGCTTAATGCGGCCATTGCGGCCGCAGATTTTTCTTTTTTGGCTCCTCGCTATTTAGCATGAGTGGACTTGAATCGGAAATTTTCTGTGTCTTTTGTGCCTATGTGGTGAACCGCTATGCTCTGACCCAACCACAGAGACACAGAGGAACAGAGGCTATAATCTCTGCTGTGCCCACCCACATAATTCAGCGAAGAGCCATAATATTGCAGTGATTCTGTCATATTTGCAATTTTGCCCTCAGATCTCCTCAACCGAAATGCTGATCAGTTCAGGATTAAATGCTGTGATCAGACAAGAGGAGGGTTGGCAAGTGGCAAGGATTTGGGTTATCTGCAAGAACGAGAAGTGCGGGCGAGAGTTTGTCTGCGAGACGGATGGAGATGATGGTGAGGCCTTCAAGTCCCCAGGCCAGATGGTGATCATCGAGAGATGCCCGCATTGCAGCTATGCCAACCGAATAGTAATACCCCATTCAGAGGGATGATATGCCAATCGTTGGGCAGGAGCCCTATGAGGAGGACATAGAGTGGCTTAAGTACGGCCGACAGATGATTCAGGAGTCGCCCAATGTCCTGGATGAAGCGGCCAAATCCTTTCTGACCCTGGGCTCATCTCTACTCACCGTTTATGCTGGAGCCCTGGCCCTCTTCAAGTTCAATGAGAGGGCGTCGGATCTGCTCGACTGGGTGGTAATCTGCACTCCCATCGTCCTCTGGCTGTTGTGCATAAGCTCTCTTGCCTGGGTCTATTTCCCTAACCGCCTGCGGTTCAATGCCCGGAGTCCCAGCGATATCGCAATTGTCACCATGGATGTCAGCCGAAATAAGAGACACCGGCTCAAGATCGGCTCGGTCCTCTTCGTTATAGCTCTCGCTGCAACATCGATCTCCATCCTCTGGCTGGGGACTGGGCCGGTAGAGGATGCGAAGTCTGATGAAGAGACAGTGCATTTGGTGATAGTCGGGGATGATATCGGCAAATCAAAGAATCTGTCCGGCCTTATATTGGCATATGCTATAGAAAAAGACTCAGGTGCAATTTCAGGTCGTGACCCCCTAATAGGTTTTAGTTTTGTAATATGGAAAAGTCAAGAGTTCCTGCAAGCTCCAGACATGATCGATTAAGCCAGCTTGCTTCGCAGGACTATTGAACTTCGTTATGCCCATCTCATTTCTATATTTTAGAGCGCGATGCTTTCGGCAGTAGTTGAAGTGCGCGAAATATAGGGTCATTTGGTTATCCAATTCTTTAGTCTCCTTAGAGAAACCTATGGTTTTCCTAGATATGCGGTTATTATCTTGTCTGCATGTCAGGTTTTGCCGTTCAATGTAGCTGGTAGATATCATTTTGTGGTCTATATCTTTACCAAATATGATTTTCTTGACCACTTTTTTTAGCCTGCCGTCGATCCTCATTTTAATGACTTGAGCATATTTTAATAGGTCATCTACGATTAATTTAGGACTTCGAGGTCGCCCTCGCTTGCCCGTTGATGCGAATGGCTGTAGTTTTCCATATTGCTTTCGAAGAGCTGCTGCATATAGTCTTAATCCATCCGTCACAAAGAGCGGCATTGATCTGAGTCTTTTGGCGGTATTTGAAACGAGCTGATCTGCATTTTCCTGAGATCGCTCACCGATAACATGGGAAAGCACTAACCTACAATTTGCGGCCATGCTTATCCAGATCCAGGTTCCCTTGTCTTCGTATTCACCTTCTCTGGGTAGTGTTTTTTCCCCACAAAAGTCCATGCCTCGTCCATCTCTACCTTTGGAGTCTCTACATCCTTCAAGACAACTTCATTGACTTTTTCGCTATGCTTTGCTGCTTTCGAGATCCAGGTGCTTACCGTAGATGGTTTTGACTCAACGATCTCAGCTATTCCTAAAACGCTCATTCCACGCATGGCCATTTTTAGAGCCAGCTTGATTTTTTCTTCGTTTGTTCTTGAGTCATAGAATGCAGTGTTAGTTCTATCGCAGAATCTGGTGCCGCATGTGTGGCAAACATATTTCCTGACCTTACCGGAGCTTATCTTGTAGGTTCCGTACACAGTGACGTTACCTTTCCCAGCAATTCCAAATAGACTGCACTGCTCATTCGGACATGCTACATCTAAGAATCGAGGCTTTGGACCTCTTTTGCCCATTTTGCTACACCCCACGTAGCATATATGAATAGGTTATATAAATAACAGCCGATTGCAGATTCACGACCCAATTTCAGGCAACAGGAATATTACTTTTATAGTGCAGAATACATCAAAAATAGACGCGGGCGGAGGTTGAATATTTGGGAAGGAGAAAGAAGGGTCTTAGGTCTTCCCTTGCAACGCAGAAATCCAAGGAGGGAATAGAACTCTCCCAGATACTGGAGGAGCTCTCCCGGCCACCCCGTCTGGTGGATATGCCAAAGCGCATCGATCTGTGCCAGAGGGCTTTAGAGCTGGTCTCCCGCGAGCAGAATGCCGAGCTGTGGGCAGAATTGCAGAATGAGCTGGCAAATAGCCTGTCCCAGTTTCCCCTGGGCAACCGGGCGGAGAACATCGAGCTGGCAATCGAGCACTACAGCCTGGCACTGAAGATCTACACACAGAAGGACTTCCCGCAAAAGTGGGCTATGACACAGAACAACCTGGCCATAGCCTACAGCGACCGCATACGGGGCGATCGAGCGGAGAACATCGAGCTGGCAATCGAGCACTATTGCCTGGCACTGAAGATCTACACCCAGAAGGACTTCCCCCAGGACTGGGCTGCGACACAGAACGACCTGGCCGCTGCTTACTGGAGCCGTATACGAGGCAACAGGGCGGAGAATATCGAGCTGGCGATCGAGCACTACAGCCTGGCACTGAAGATCAGGACCCAGAAGGACTTCCCCCAGGATTGGGCCATGACCCAGAACAACCTGGCCCTAGCCTACAACAACCGCATACGGGGCGATCGAGCGGAGAACATCGAGCTGGCGATCGAGCACTACAGCCTGGCACTGAAGATCTACACCGAGAAGGACTTCCCGCAGAATTGGGCCGGGACACAGAACAACCTGGCCAATGCCTACAGCGAACGCATACGGGGCGACAGGGCGGAGAATATCGAGCAGGCAATCGAGCACGGCAGCCTGGCACTGAAGATCAGGACCGAGGAGGACTTCCCGCAGGACCGGGCCGAGACCCAGAACAACCTGGCCAATGCCTACAGCGAACGCATACGGGGGGGCGACAGGGCGGAGAACATCGAGCAGGCGATCGAACACTACAGCCTGGCCCTAATGATCTACACTCCAAAAGGATTTCCCAACCGCTGCTGGCGGACGGCTTATCGTTTGGGTAATCTCTTTCTGGAAGTTCAGCGCTACTCTCCAGCAGCAGATTCCTACTTTACAGGGATAGAGGCGGCAAAGGAGCTTTACAGATCCTCTATCTTTCAAGCCAGCAGGGAGGCGGAGCTGGCAGAGACGCGAAACCTTTACCGGCGAGCGGGATATGCTCTGGCAAAATCAAATAAATTGAAGAACGCTGCAGTGGCCCTGGAGCAGGGCCGGGCGCGGGGCCTGGGAGACGCTCTGGCCAGGGACCGGGCAGACCTGGAGAAGGTCCGGAAAGTGGATTCCCGGGCCTACGAGCTCTACAGCCAGGCGGTGGAAGAGCTGCAGAACCTGGAATCTCAGGAGAGAAAAGGAGACTTGGCCGAAGGCAAGGATTTGCCTCCCTTGCGCGATCTGATGATGCAGGCTCGGTCCAGGCTGGACAGAGCGCTAGATCGCATCAGGCGCATCCCAGGCTATGAGAGCTTCCTCGCGGAGCCGGGGTGGGAGGAGATCGCGACTGCTGTGGTTGAAGGCCAGCCACTGGTCTATATTGCGGCTGCTCCGGGGGGCGGAGTGGCCCTGATCGTCAGCCGATCTGGTGGTGATGTCTCTGTGCAGGCGGTCGATATGGATGGCCTCTCGGAAGAGCGGCTGCAAGAGCATCTCAAGACTTGGTTCGATTCCTATGGCGGCTGGCAGGAGGCACTGCAGAAGCTGATCGCGGATAAGATAGATGCGGGAGAATATCTTCAAGCTCAAAGCAAGTGGTTTGATGCCATTGAGGCGGTCACAGGCGAACTCTGGCAGGAGGTGGCAGAGCCGGTGTATGCTGCTCTTCAATCGCTCAAGCCAGATCAGGCCTTCCTGATTACCACCGGCCTGCTCGCCCTCCTGCCCCTGCACGCTGCCTGGAGGGATGAGGGCGGCAAAAGGGAGTACTTCCAGGACCTGCAGCCCATATCCTACATCCCCTCGGCCCGCGCCCTATCCCATGCCAGACGCAATGCCAGAAGTGCAGATCTGCTGCTGGCCATTGACGAGCCCAGGCTGCTCAAGCCCTCGCCTCTTCCCAACTCCCATGATGAGGTTCTGGCCATAAGCAGCCACTTCCATGATCCCCAAATCCTGGAGCAAGAAAAAGCAACCCGCAGAGCAGTCCTGGAGGCGCTACCAGAAGCCCAGGTGGCCCACTTCTCCTGCCACGGGGCGGCAAATTGGGGTGATCCCGAGAATAGCGGCCTTATCATGGCCAATGGCGAGGTACTGACCATCAAGGATCTTTTCGAGCTACACCTGGTGGGAGCCCGTCTGGCCACCCTCTCCGCCTGCGAGACGGGAGTGCCGGGAACCCGGGTCCCGGACGAGGTGGTATCGCTGCCTTCCGCTTTCATCCGAGCGGGCTTTGCTGGAGCTATCGGCTCACTCTGGACGGTATCGGAAAAGAGCACAGCCATGCTCATGACTCGCTTTTATCAGCTCTGGCGGACGGAAGGCAAGCAGCCAGTGCAGGCCCTGGCCGAGGCCCAAAGAGAGCTGCGAGAGGATGAGCGATTCCGACATCCATTCTACTGGGCCGCGTTCTATATGACCGGGGTATGATCCATTATTGAATCACGGCCGTATGCTATTTGTCGCTGAGATGATAGAGTAG
>CAWEXU010000020.1:0-31287 GCA_963813075.1 Methanotrichaceae archaeon | reverse complement strand
AGTTCTCCTTCTGGAAGTCATGTCACTCCCTCCTCATTTAATCATTGTCCTGCATAAAAAAAGATCGACTCGGCCCGAATCATTCAGGCCAGGACCGATACCGGATCAGAGCGATTGCGACTCCGTTCCATGGTGCCTTCCAGTGCGACCCGCATCTCCTCTTTTTGTGTCTGCTCGAACTCTCCATTCTCCAGGAGGTCCTCCATCATGCCGTTCAGAACATCATCCATGACCTCCATCTTGGCGTAGAGCCTCTGCCTCTGGGCCTGATGGTAGCCGACCTGCAGCTGCAGGACGGGATTGGCAAGAACAGCGTCGCTATTCAGGAGTTCCGAGAGCTCATCGTCGGCTTTCCTTGCCGCATCCTTGATCTTATTGTACTGGCCCATCCAGTTGAGTATAGAGGATGAATCGAGCTTCTGCAACCGGGGCATCATCCTGCCGAACCTCTGGGAGAGCTTGATCAGATCCTCATTGGCAGAACGAATGGCATCCTGATGGGTGGCAAGCTCATTTGCCAGCCTGGAAATTTCTGGATTCTTGGACATGTATATCACCAAATTATGAATTCTCAATTAATGCCATCATTCCGGAGAAAGATAAATGAAAGCCACGCGGGGCGAAAGTGTCAGGACGGCATGTGTCCGGGTCGGTATTTGTCCAGGTCAGTATTAATAGAAGAAAAAGGAGAAAGGAATTGGAAGATCAAAGATGAGCGATCCCAGCGATCAGATAGGCCAGGTGCGCAGGCTCTGCCACCAGCTCTGCAGCCGTGCCTGCGTGGAGGAGAAAAGGCATGAACGCCATCGAGAGCTTTTGTCAGCCCGGCCTCACTGGTCGGTGCTGAAAAAGGATGAGCAGTTCCTCCAGATCGATATGGGTGAAAAGGTGCCCTTTGACATCTCTCTCCCCCTGCCCGCCCGTGATGAGAGGGTGGGCTCGGATCTCGGAGTCAAGCTCTTCTGGGAGCGGTTCCGCTGCCAGCAGTGCGGCCTGTGCTGCTACACTCCCGGTGCCGGCCTAATCCTGGAGAAAGAGGATTTCGATAAAATTGCATCCAAGGTGGGGAAAAAGAAGCTAAAGAGCCTCTCCAGATTCGACAAGGCTCTGGGCGTCTGGGTGCTCAAGCAACCCTGCCCGTTCTATGACCATGACCGGAAAGGATGCAAGATCTATGAGATCCGACCCCTCACCTGCCGCAAGTATCCTCTCCATCCCCCTTTAGCTCAGCTCCCCTACAATCTGGCGGTGGACGCCTTCTGCCCTGCCGCCCGTCTATTTGCCAAGGAGACAATTGGGTGGTGGATCATCTGCGAGAACAACTGGGCCAGGATCCTGGCCGGGATGGAGCCGTCCGGGAAAAATCTGCCCGATCAGGATGGCTAACCGGTTAAAGGCTTTCTCAGAGCATCTTCTCTTTAATCATATGCTCCACAATCTCGGCGAAACCCTCGCCGAAGTCCTTTTTGGCCACGTACTCGGAGACCTCCATAAGCTCCGGGCTGGCATTTCCCACGGAGGCCCGAAAGCCCGCCCGCTCGAACATCGGCCGGTCGCTCATGCTGTCTCCGATGGCCGCGAACTCTGCCGGGTCCAAATTCATGTGCTCGGCAATTTTTTTCAGGCCGGTCCCCTTGTTCACGCTTCGATCCTTGATGTGAACCGCAAAGGCGGTATCGACGATATCCACCGGCAGGCCAAGCTCCTCCGCCCTTCTCGTCAGGGCCTCCAGGTCGAAGTCCCTCTCCAGGATGACATCGGTGAACCGGTACTTGTGCCGGGAGGAGTCGTACTTTTTCAGGGCAAACTCCTCTGACAGCCTTAAAAAAGCATCCTCGCAGACCTGCTGATCGGCCAGGATCTCCATCTCCTCCTCCGAGTAGGATAGAACTCCTCCGTTCTCGGCTATGAATATCCTGGGAGTGCCCAGGAGAACGGATACCGTTCTCGAAAAGCAATGGGTGTTACCTGTGCTCAAGATCACCGGCACCTTCAGCCTTCTCATGGCTACCAGGGCTGCCGGACAGAGCACCCGGTTCATATCGGTCAGGGTGCCGTCAATATCAACGGCTATCGCCTTTATCATTGGATCTCCATTCCATCAGATCTCCATTTCGATCAGATCTCCATGATCATCATATCCCAGCCCACGATGGTTGGCGCTCCGGAGAGCTCTATCACCTGCTGGGCCATCTCGTCCTCATGACCCTCCGCCTGGGGATAAAGGTGGGTGAGGACCACCCTTTTCAGATCCTGATTGCGAAGCACATGGCCCAGCTTCAGGGGGGTGGTATGGTTGGTGACATCAAAGGGCTCGGGAAATGAGCACTCGTGAATCAGCAGATCGGAGCCATCGGCAAGAGCTGCCACCCGGGCCGAGGGCTCGGTGTCTCCGGAGTAGACGATCACCTTGTCTTCCCCCTCCAGTCGATAAGCGAGAGCGGTAACGCTGTGGCGCGCCTCCTCGGCGAAGATGTCAAAGCCCTTGAGGGAGAATGAGTCCATGGGCCTCAACTCCTGCACCTCAAACTCCATCTTCTCCAGGTTTGGGTAAGCGGAAAGGAGGAGTTCGAACCATTCTCGCGTTCCTGAGGGACCGTAAATCGTCAGCCCGGAGAGGTCGGATAGGTAGCGTCCATTGGCCAGGGCGAGAAGATCGTGCACATGGTCTAAGTGAAGATGGCTGAGCACCACGGTGTCGATCGCCTCCAGACTGGCTCCCATCTGATCCAGACGCAGGAGGGTGCCCGCACCGCAGTCGAAGAGCAGGGGCAGGTCGTTTTCCATCAATATCGCTGCCTGGGAGCGGCCAGGCTGGGGTATGCCGACACCCGTGCCCAGAAGAGTGACCTTGAGGCTCATCACATTACCTTTGTCAACGACTTTTTCAGGATCTGATCATAACCAGCATCATCTTGAATCTGCTGGTCGCCTTGAGGGAATGAGGCTCGCCAGCGGGCAGGATTATGCAGTCACCCCGACCCAGTTGATACGGTTTGCTGGAGATGGTGATCTCCACCTCTCCATCGACGACATTCACCAGGGCATCAAAGGGTGCAGTGTGCTCGCTCAACCCCTGGCCCCGGTCAAAGGCGAAGATGGTCACAGTCCCCGTGCTCTTGCGGATAATCTCCCGGCTAACTACAGAGCCGTCCTGATATGCCACCAGGTCCTCCAGCTTCTCGACCCTGGGCGCAGCCTTATCGTTCTCTTTTTCTGTCAATTGAATTTCCTCCCTTCTCTTAAATCATCTCTACACTTCTATTTTCTCTCGCTTTCTCATACATCTTTCTTGTCCAGGGTCAAAAGGCTTACTCCTTCTCGCTCCGCTGCGACCAGGAAGAGGGAATCATAGAAGGGCAAAGCAGCGCGCCCTAAGTCGCCCGAGATCAGCCGAGCAAGCCGGCAAGAACTTCAGAAACTATAATTGGACGCGACAGATGCACGAGCCGCCGGGACTGCCGGGGTTGGGTTTAAGTATCAACAAAACGATCAGGCAGATCAAGTAAGCTAAGAAAATTCAAGGTGATGTTTTTGCAGGAGAGCGTGGTCAAGGATATTGCTTTAGCAGAAGCAGGAGAAAAGCGCATCGAATGGGCGCGCAGGCATATGCCGGTGCTGGAGAAGATAAAAGAGGAGTTCGAGAGAGAAAAGCCGTTGAAGGGCGCACGCATCGTCGCCTGTCTGCATGTTACCGTAGAGACGGCAAATCTGATCACTACCCTGGTGGCAGGAGGGGCAGAGGTGGCGGTAACAGGCTCCAATCCCCTCTCCACCCAGGATGACGTGGCCGCAGCGCTGGCCGCCCGGGGACTGCACGTCTATGCCTTCCGGGGTGAGAACGAGAAAGAGTATTACGACTGCATAAAAAAAGCTCTGGATATCCGGCCCAATGTCAGCCTTGACGACGGGGCAGATACCATTGCCATCATCCACAAAGAGCACCCGGAGCTGGCAGCCCAGATGTTTGGCGGCTGCGAGGAGACCACCACCGGTGTCGTCCGCCTGCGGGCCATGGCCGAGGATAAGGCTCTGCTCTATCCGGTAATCGCAGTAAACGATGCCGAGACCAAGATGATGTTCGACAACCGTTACGGCACGGGGCAGAGCACACTGCACGGCATCATGCAGGCCACAAATTTCCTCTTTGCCGGCAAGACGGTGGTGGTAGCAGGCTACGGCTGGTGCGGTCGCGGATTTGCCAAGAGGGCTGAAGGCCTGGGGGCCAATGTCGTTGTTATTGAGGTCGAGCCGCGCAAAGCCCTGGAGGCGGCTATGGACGGCTACCGGGTCATGCCGCTTTACCAGGCTGCGCCTATTGGAGACCTGTTCGTCACCCTCACCGGGGACATCAATGTCATCAGAAAAGAGCACTTTGCCCTCATGAAAGACCAGGCGATAATCGCCAACAGCGGCCACTTCAATGTGGAGATCGATATTCCGGCTTTAGAGAAGATGGCCATCGAGAAGCATGAGGTGCAAAACAACGTCACCGAATACAAGCTCGAAGACGGCCGGAGGCTCTATCTGCTGGCCGAGGGCCGGCTGGTCAATCTGGCTGCCGCCTACGGCCATCCTCCGGAGGTCATGGATATGTCCTTTGCCAACCAGGCGCTATCTGTGCGCTACATCGTGGAGCACGGCCGGAGCCTGGACAAATCGGTCTACCCGGTGCCGGTCCAGATCGACCGAAGGGTAGCTGAGCTCAAGCTCGCCTCCATGGGCCTGGAGACGGAGAAGCTCACCGCAGAGCAGGAGAAGTACCTGCACAGCTGGCAGATGGGGACCTGAAGGAAAAGAGGGGAACGGCTATGGACCTGTTAAGGGAGAATCTGGAGGCCTACCTGAGGAGCCTCTATGGGAAAGAGCTTTCCATCATATCGGTGCGAAAGCTGGGGGAGACCATCCCCACGGCAGAAGATGTGAAGGGATTTGGATATGGTTCGCCCCTGATGGTGGACTATCAGCTGCCGGGAAAGAAGGCGTCCTGCGTCCTCTCCACTATGCGGGTGCAGCATGGCTTTGGCCACGACCACTTCTCAGACCGGGCAGGAATTCTCATCTGGCAGAATGCAACATTCGCCAATCTCCCCAAGCACGTTCGATCCCTGGATGTGGGCTACTTCACCCCGGATGGAAGGCTGGTGTCCGCCGGGGATGCCAACGAATACTTCCTCCTCATGGAGAAGGTTGAGGGAAAGGAGTACTTCTTCGACCTGGAGAGGGTGAAAGAGGAGGGGGCAACAGAGCTGGATCATGAGCGGGTGGTTGCCCTCTCCAACTATCTGGCCCAGATTCATTCCGCCAAGAACGACTGTCCGCCGCTTTACCAGCGCAAGATCAGGGAGACGGTAGGAGACGGTGAATGCATATTCGGCATCCTGGATGACTACCCGGAGAGTTCCAGCTTCCTGGATCCGGATGAGCTGCAGGAGATCGAGAAGGTATGCGTGGAGTGGCGCTGGCGGCTTCGCAGCAAGACCCACCGCTTATCTATGGTGCACGGAGACTTTCATCCCTGGAACATAATGTTCCGTGAGGGCACCGATTTCTCTGTCCTCGACCGGAGCCGGGGGGAGTGGGGCGAGGCAGCGGATGACATCACCGCTCTGGCCATGAACTACATATTCTACTCGGTGCAAAAGAGCCTCCGCTTGACCGGGGACTTGAAGGACCTGTTTGAGCTGTTCTTCGAGAACTACCTGGAAAAGACTGGAGACGATGAGCTCCTGGAGGTCATAGCGCCGTTCTTTGCCTTCCGGGCGGTGGTGGTGGCCAGTCCGACCTGGTATCCATTGCTTTCTGATGATGTTCGAAGAGCTATCTTCAACTTCCTGGAAAACGTACTGGCGTCTGAGAGGTTCAATTACCGGGACGTGAACGCCTACCTGGACTAAAAAGATAAGAATGAAGAAAGAAGAATGAAAAGATATGCCTTCGAGCTCTCCGGAGAGCATGAATCGTTGCCCAGGTGCGAGGCTCTGGCACTGGTGGAGATCTTCTCCGAACGCTATCGCGAGAGGGCATATCTTGACCAGTGCCTGATAGTTGATGCGGAAGGCCTGGATGTTCAGGCTCTGGGAAAGCGGCTGGCCATGACCCATCGAATCATTGAGGTGATGGCGGTATGCGAGGCAGACTCAGAGGACCTTTCCAGATCGGTTGCTCTCCTATCTCTGCCGGATAAAAGCTACCGGGTTCGGGCAAAGAGGATCAAGAATGCCTCTCCCGGTGCGGATGCTGTGGAGCACGAGATCGGGAAGGTGCTCTTTGGGAGGGGCTTTCGGGCGGACCTGAAAAGGCCGGAGCTGAACCTGAGGGCGATCATCACCAACGGGAAGATCGTCCTGGGGATGGAAGCGGCAAGGGTGGATCGCAGCTCCTTTGAGGCTCGCCGTCCCCATCTTAAGCCCTTCTTTCATCCCGGGGTGCTCATGCCGCGCATGGCCCGGGCCCTGGTCAATCTGACCGGAATCCGAGAAGGTGAACTGCTGCTCGACCCATTTGCCGGGACATGCGGCATTCTGGTCGAGGCCTGTCTGATGGGCATAGAGGGCCTGGGGATCGAGGTGCAAAACCGGCTGGTGAAAGGGGCTCTATGCAACCTGGAGGATCTGGATTGCACCCTGGTTTTGGGCGATGCAAAACGCCTTCCCCTGAAGGACGCCTCCCTTTGCGGTGCCGTTCTAGACACGCCCTATGGAAGGTCTGCCAGAATACTTGCCTCATCCAAAGAGGATCTATTAATCCAGAGCCTGATTGAATTGTTCCGGGTGATAAAACCAGGCCGGAGGATGGTTATTGTGGCCGATGGACCGCTCGATCTTCTGCTATCCCGTGCCGGATTTAAAATTATTCAGAGGCATACCGATCGGGTGCACAGGAGTCTGACCCGCCACATATTTCTCTGCCTGAGGGAAGGTGGGCCGGCAGATCCTGGTAAGAGTCCTGTGTAATAAGATGGGTTTTGGGGAGTATCATATCTTAGAAGAAATTTTTAGAAATTAATTAAGTTAGATCATTGGACGTGGGCCATTACGATCTAGTGATCACTGGCCTTGCTGGTCGAGGCCAGTTCGCACTGCAATGAAGAGCAGTGCTATCAAAGCATTGCTACTTTTTAAAGATATATTTAGTATATCTCTCTTTGAATCGCTTTCAGGCTACCTAATAGCTCTTCTCCCTTTTCCGTGGTCTGATAGATCAGATTAGGCTCCTTCTTGGCATTAATCAGTCCTCTCTCGGTTAGAAGCTTCAAATATGGATCTACCGTCCTGAAGTTCAGGTTTGCTTGATACACTATCCTGGTCTTATTTGCTCCCTTAGCACAAATAAACAATATCTGAGATATAATTAAATCCCTACTCCTCTTCATAGACTTTCCCTCTTTTTTTATTAATTTTTTTACAAGTTTGAGACAATTTGCTCTTAAATTGCCTAATTTGCTACAGTAAGCAGCCGTTATATGGTCCAAAATAGGATATAAATCTGGTGGGTCAAAGATCTGGTAGATAAGTCAGAATCTTATATCATTAGATTGACTAATATTATTATCTTAAAATAAATTAATATTTTGAATAAAAATTGATGGGCTGCACGAGGAGATCAATAATGAGATATCGATCAAAATGAGATATCGATCAAAATGAGATATCGATCAAAATGAGTATATCGAGTCGATCAAATGAGATGTCGACCGCTCTGGACCGATCGGGAAGGTGCTTAATTTGGCGTTAAATATTTGAGCAGAGGTTCTAGGCCTCTGCTGCCTCATAATCGGTATCGATGGTATCCTGCAGTCCGTCCTCCGTGTGAACGGTAACCATGCGCTCAGTGACATCCTGGTCGGAGAGGATCTCCAAAAACCGTTTTGTGTAGCCGTCTCTCTCCGATGCCTTCTGGCTGTCGAAGATATTCCTGTATTCGGAAATTGTGGAAGGAGCTACTCGAAGGGTTTCGGCCATATCCTTGACCGATCTGCTGGCCTCTGTGAGGCGGATGAACTCATCTTTATCGAATGGTGGTTTCAGATCTGTCTCCCGGAAAAGATGAAGCTTAATTCGGGCTCGGCTGACGGTTTTATTGAGGGCTCTGTCGCCCAACTGCTCTGCAATCTCAGTATCGCTCAATCCCTTATAAAATAATCTTACCACAGATGATAACTGCTCAGGAGTCAGTTTCGTCTGGATGTTGTACTGCTTTATCATCTCCCTGACTACTCCCAAAAGGGCTTGTTCAATCTCGCCGCTTCCGCGGAGGCTGCCATGACGGGTAGCCTGCTTTTCCACGACCTTGGTGGTGGCGCCAATCTTCAGTACGAGGTCACGCAACTGGTCAGTCCTACCACTCATTTTAGATACTCACCCCTCAAGAATCACCCTAGCTTATAGTATAAAGAGATTTCGATTGATTACAAAGCTTTTTATATGCGGCCCTCGTCTAAAAAGGCGGAATGTCCGAGACCAGCATATATGTTGTCAAGACCACTGCCAATCAAGAACGATCAGTGGCCAACATGATCGCCCAGATAGCACGCAAGGAAAAGTATGATATAAGGGCACTGCTGGTTCCAGATGTGCTGAAAGGCTACGTACTTGTGGAATCACCAGCCCCGGAGATCGTGGATCAGGCGATTCAGGGAATACCACATGCGCGTTCTGTGATCAAAGGGGCCTCAAATATCGGAGAGGTTGAGCACTTTCTCACCCCCAAGCCTGCCGTAATCGGTATCAATGAAGGCGCAATCGTTGAGCTCATATCCGGGCCGTTCAAGGGAGAGAAGGCAAGGGTCAAGCGCGTGGATCTTGCCAAAGAAGAGATAACTGTAGAACTCTTCGAAGCCATGGTGCCCATCCCCATAACAGTGCGGGGAGATCATGTGCGCGTTCTCAGCAAAGATGAAACTTAGAGGTGTTTAGTTTGGCTAATGTCGTAGAAGCATTGGTCCCTGGCGGGAAGGCTAGCGCGGGACCACCATTGGGACCGGCTCTTGGACCTTTGGGCGTAAATGTCGCCCAGGTGGTTGCCAAGATCAATGAAGAGACAAAAGATCTCAATGGAATGCAGGTTCCTGTTAAGGTCATTGTAAAGTCCAGAACTGAGTTCGAGATCGAAGTCGGGACGCCGCCCACATCTGCCTTGATCATCAAGGAGGTAGGTGCGGAAAAGGGCACAGGCGATAAAACCACAATAGGAGACCTGACAATGGAGCAGGTCCTTAAGATCGCGAACATAAAGAGAAAGGGCCTCCTATCCAAGTCGCTCAAGAATGCCGCTCGCGAGGTAATAGGCACTGCGGGTTCAGTGGGCGCAACTGTGGACGGCATGTCCAGCAAAGACGCTCAGCTGGCAGTTACCAGCGGCAAATACGATGAGATATTGGAAGCGAAGGCTTAAATATAGTGTTATGATCTGAATTTTGATTCTCTTTTTTGAGAAGCCGTAGGAGACCATAGAGTCGCAGACTACGGAGGGTTGAAAATGGATATCGAAGAAGCCGTAAAACAGGCTATCACTGAGGCCCCTGCCAGGAAGTTTGCCGAGAGCGTGGATCTGGCGATAAACCTCCATAATATTGACCTATCCCTTCCAGGGAACAGGGTCGACGCCGAGGTTATCCTTCCCCACGGCCTTGGCAAGCCTACCAAGATCGCTGTATTCGCTGCCGGGGAGACCGCCCTGCGTGCCAAGAGCGCGGGAGCTGACCGGGTCATCTCCGGGGACGAGATCAAGGATTTTGCCGGAGACAAGAGGGCAGCACGAAAACTGGCGGATGAGTACAAGTTCTTCATCGCAGAGACTCAGTTCATGCCTGTAATAGGTAAGAGCCTGGGTTCAATCCTGGGCAAGAGAGGCAAGATGCCCACGCCCCTGCCGCCAACGCAGGATGTTACCCCGCAGGTGCAGAGGCTGAAGAACATGACCAGGATCAGGTCCAGGGACAAGCCGACCTTTCACCTGACAATTGGGAACAGAAATATGAATACCAAAGAGCTGGCCGAGAACATAGAAGCAGTCGTCGTCAAGCTCGAGCAGACCCTTAAGGATGGTCGGCATAACCTGAAGTCAGTTTATGTCAAGACCACTATGGGGCCTTCCATAAAGGTGATCTAAATGGCTGGACAGATCCGTCACACTGCCCATATACCGGAATGGAAGGTTAAAGAGGTAGAGGAGCTAGTCGATAAGATCAGCAAGAGCAGAGTGGTGGGAGTAGTAGGTCTTCGTGAGATCCCCGCTGATAACTTGCAGAATATGAGAGGGGATCTGAGGGGCAACGTGGAGATAAGAATGGTGAGGAACACCATCGCTCGTCGTGCCCTTGAGGCCTCGTCCTCTGAAATTAGGCCTCTGGCCGATTTCATTGAGGATCAGACAGCTCTGATCTTCAGCGATCTGAATCCCTTCAAACTCAATAGTATGCTGGAGAAGGGCAAGCAGCCCATGCCCATCAAAGCTGGCACCCGTGCCCCCAAGGATATCGTAATAGAGGCCGGTGAAACCTCTTTCTCTCCTGGGCCCATGGTGGGCAAGCTTCAGGCTGCAGGCATCCCCGCTGCCATCAAGGGCGGAAAGGTGGTCATCAACCAGAAGATCACCCTGGCCAAAGAGGGAGAGGTCGTCCCTGCCAAGACGGCAGAGATCCTGAAGACCATGGAGATCTTCCCCCGAAATATAGGTTTGGAGTTGAGAGGCGCCTACGAGGGCGGCCTGATATTCAAATCCAGGGATCTAGCCATAGATGTGGACGGCCAGGTTGCCAGGATAAGCGAGGCTTCAGCCAGAGCATTCAGCTTTGCGGTGGAGATCGGATATCCCACGCCAGCTACGATTGGACCCATGCTGCAGAAAGCTCAGACCAAGGCCAGGGCCCTGGTGCTGGATGCGGGAATGATCGTCCCGAGCATGATGGAGTTCATTTTGGCCAAAGCAGTTGCTGATGCCAGAGCCATCGCCGGCATTGCCAGTGGAGAGAAGGCTCAGGCAGCACCTGTGGCCACCGCAGCTCCCGCAGCTGAGGAAAAGAAGGACGAGAAGAAGGAAGAAGAAGGAGACACCGCCGCAGGACTTGGTGCTCTGTTCGGTTAATCTGTTTCAAACAAAATTGAGGTCGATATAAATGGAATATGTATATGCTGCATTGATGCTTCATAGCGCAGGAAAAGATGTAAACGAGGAAGGAATAAAGAAGGTCGTCGAGGCTACCGGAGTGGCTGCTGATGACGTCAGGATCAAGGCCCTGGTCGCTGCCCTGGAAGGCGTGGACATAACCAAGGTCCTCTCCCAGGCCGCTGCAGTTCCCGTAGCTGCTGCCGCAGCCCCAGTTGCTGCTGCTGCCGCTGCTGCAGGCCCCGCTGCCAGTGAGGAGGCAGAGGAGAACAAAGAGGCTGCAGAGGAGAGCGGAGTGGAGGGCCTGGGCGCCCTTTTCGGCTGAAGCTCCAACAGCCTTTTCTTTTTTATATTTTTAAAATAAAAAATTATGAATACTGGCTGTCAGCATGATATGCTAGAATAAGTTTTGGATCTGATGATCCTAAATATCCTCCAGCTTCTCCACGCCCAGCTTTTTAACATTCGGTTTCCAAATGTTTGCAGGCATCCACTTAGGGGCGTTGGAGGGTTTAGGTACCTGTATTCTCTCTCCCTGAAATATGTGCACCTTCTTAGTTCCCCTCTCCCTGAGCCGGATGTCGGTAAATCCCCGGTTTGCCGCCTTTAAAGCTGCCTGTCTGGGCTGCTTTCCCGAGAAGACGCCGATCTCATTGCCTTCTTTGTCCCGCAATGCGAAATTCCTTTTTTCTGCCATTACTTTTGCCTCCATATACCCACATGCAGTGGGCTTTCAGCCTTGCTGCATGTCTATATAACGTTTGCTCTTATATTAATCTTTTGTTTGATTTCTAAGCTCATCTAATATTTTAATAAGTATGGTGTTATATCTAAGCTCTCTGCCAGGAATGATCTTTGAGGAATGGTTTATTATTTCGGGCCGGGACTTCATGCATTATGGCATGGGTCATGTGGTTCACAGGACTTCCCGGCTGCGGGAAGACTACTATTGCTATTGAGGTGAAAAATAGGCTGCAGGAAATGGGGATCGAGGTCAAGATCCTCCAGCTGGATGAGATCCGGCGGGTGATCACTCCAGAGCCTAAATATACAGATGAAGAAAGGGATATCGTCTATGCCAGCCTGGCCTATATGGGAAAGCTCCTGGCAGAAGAGGGCAAAAACGTAATCATCGATGCTACCGCAAACAGGCGTCGCTATAGAGATCTGGCCCGGCAATTGATCCCCAACTTCGTCGAGGTCTTCATCCGCGCTCCCCTGCAGGTATGCATGGATCGAGAAGAGAAGAGAAAGGCCGTGTTCTCTCCCAAAGATATCTATAAGAAAGCCGGGAGGAAGGACGCTGCTTGTCCCCGGGGTCGGTGTGGCCTATGAGGAGCCGATCTCCCCTGAGATTGAGGTCGATGCGGCCAGATCCAGCCCTCTTGAGAGCTCGAAGCATATCGCAGATAGGATCGTAGAGCTATTTGGATCGGCCTGATTCGGGAATAGGATAGTCCTGTCCAGCGATCTCTAATGGCCCTCCTGCAATCAGGAAAGGTTAAAATATAGTCACTAAGACTTCATATCAGGAGTGAAGATTCTTGAAGTGCAACGCTGGCTTTGTGGGTTTTGATGGAACAGAGAATAAAAGAACTCTTCTTGCTATAGCAGAGGTCAAGAAGGCGGCAGGAATTGAGGGCGACTTGAATGTGCTCCTCAGAAAGCCTCATGGCCGGGCCATGTCCATTGTGGCCAAGTTCAACCGCCTTTATGGCGTGAAGGCCTATCTCAGCGATATGTCCCTTAAAGGACAAGTGGCAGGCAGCAGGGGTAAAGGTTGAGGGCGGATACGACGACTTCTTCAAGTCATCCGATTTTATCATGGTGGGAACCCCTGGTGACCAGGAGCTGCCCTATGTCGAGGCGGGCCTGGCCAATGACTGCTTTGTCTCCCTCATGGGAGGAGCCGATCGGCCTGAGCTCTTGAAGGGACTGGAGGAGAATAAGAAGGTTAAGATCACCGATGAGCTGAAAGCGGACTTCGCCCGCGAGTTCTTCTTTGGTCTGGAAAACTATGAGATGTTCAGCAAGGCCAGGCCGAAGCTCGTGCAGTGCACAAGTTGCAATACCACCGGCCTCTCCCGTCTGGCTCTGGCCGCCCGGCCCCTGGGACTTACCGCCGTCCTGGGGAACATCGACCGCAGGCACGGAGATCCGCATACGGTGGTCAAGGCTTCGCCCAGTGCCGTTCAGTTCGGCAAGGGAGCAGGCCATCAGGGCACAGATGCCGGAACCATCTTCAAGGAGGTCAACTTCTCCATTCGGGCGAGCAAGGTGCCAACCACTGTCCCCCATACCAACTTCCTGAATCTGGTATTCAAGGGAGATGTAACTGCAGCCCAGCTGGTAGAGCAGTATGCCAAGACGCGAGAGGTGGTGGTGATGCCCTATCAGGATGAGGGCAAGAAGCACGAATGGACCAGCGAGATTCTGGAGGCATTCCTCTCCGGAACAGAGCGGCCCATCAGCCCGGAGATATTCGAGCTATTAGTCTCCGATGCCATAATCCCCTTCAAGCTGGGCGAGTACACCATACTGCAGACGGTCTCCATGGTGGAGCAGATGTCCATCGCCGTGCCAAACCACGTTGAATCTTATCTGCTCTCTGCTGGCTACCCGGCGGCAGATGTGCACTCCCTGGTGGACCGGGCTCTGGGCGTCATGCACGGCGTCTGGCCGGATAAACTGAGCTGCTGAATGCTCGATTCCAAAGCAGAGCAGGCATAGGTTAGGCAAGGGTTTGGATGTCAGTTGAGTTGCAGGGCCGGTTTGAGGAGGATAGGATCCGTCTGGGCCCTGAGGCCCTGCCTGAACTCTACGAGCAGGGCTACTTCGGCCGGCCCAAAGGGAAGGGCCTGGAGCTATCCCTGGTGGAGGCGGCATATCTTTTGGATCGATCCCGATTGAAGATACTCCGGGATGGGAAAGAGCTGGACTTCAGATCCTTTTTTCAGGCGGCGTCATCAATGGAGAAGGGATTTGAGTTTCGTTATGTGGTCTACAAGGATCTGAGGGAGCGGGGCTACTACGTCCAGCCCGGCAGGCCTGATTTTCGGGTCTACCCCCGGGGCGGCCACCCGGGAAAGGGGCCGGCAGAATTTTATGTTCTGGTCATATCGGAGCGCAATCCCTTGCCTTTAAAGGAGATAATGGAGCCGGTCCGCCTGGCCGGACAGATGAGAAAAAAGCTCATGCTGGCCATTGTGGATGAGGAGAGCGACATCACCTTTTATGAGGCCCGGGAGAGGTCTATGACTGGCATGATGAGCGGCCTGGTGGACGGGGGCGTGGCCACCCTGCTTGAGGATCGAGTGGTTCTATGGGATATTGAGGCCTCCCGGCTTTTGCATGAGAATGGATTTTTTGGTAAGCCCGTGGGCGAGCAGCTGCAGCTCTCTTTGGTCGAGTCGGCGTACCTATTGGAGAAGGGCAAGATTCAGCTGACCGATCGCCAGGGAAGACCGGTCGACCTGCCTGCCCTCACCGCCAGGGCACGGCAAATCGATGAGGACTTCGACCTGAAGCTTGGAGCCTACCGGGACCTGAGGGAGAAGAGCCTGGTGGTGAAGACGGGATTCAAGTTCGGCACCCACTTTCGGGTCTACAAGCAGGTTCAAGGGACGGTAAAGGTTCCTCACTCCGAGTACCTGGTGCATACCATCCCTCCGGATCATATCTTCATGCCCCCGGTGCTCTCCCGCACCGTTCGCCTGGCTCATTCGGTGAGAAAGCAGATGGTATTCGCCTATCCGGATGATGGGATCAGATATCTGGAGATCAAAAGGCTCAAGCCTTAAATAATGTTAAAATACTAGCTTGGCCCACCAAATATCATGCCTAAAATCGAGGTGGAGCTCAGTCCGGATCTGAACGACAGGCTGTCGAATTTCGTTATTAAGAGCAGAGGGGCTCTTTATGTGCAGCGCTCCGAGGTCATAGTCGAGGCGATAAAAGATTACCTGGATCGCAATGAGCGCAAGGTACAGAGGTCCCACGGCTGAGCTATCCGGGAAAGATGGGATTCCCAATGCTGGCATGATCCAGATCAAAACCTGCAGCATGGTCAGATCCAGTGAGATCAAAAGGAGATCCATAGGCAGCATGATATCTGTAAGTCTATGCCAATAGGCCTGCAGTCGTCAGGTCCTATTTTGTCCGCTCCTCCCTTCTCCTTTTCCAATTTCACCAGGCCGCCATAGGCTACCCCGGCTTCGGTCAGGGTTATTTGCCCATCATGCACCTCCAGCAGTCCTGCCAGCTCCAGCCGGTGCAGCTGGTAGTCGAGCATTCTATCGCCCACCGCCTTCGCGATCTCATCTACCGTCAGCTGGCCTTCATTCATGAGGATCAGCATCCTGCGGCGGGTTGGATTTTCCAGAGCGTGATGCACCAGGGCCATCTCCTCCGGCGACTCGGGCTTGGCTTTGCGTCCCATCAGCATGAGATACTGCATGGCAAGCTGCGGCTATCTTTCTTTCGGCCCGAGTCCTCCATCAGGTTTAAGTTGCAGTCTGGATTAGTTTGATGTATGCCCAGGCCGGATCTATCGATCGGTTTGATCTTGGTGTTTGTTCTCTTCAATTCCATCTGGCTTACAGCGGCATCAGACCAGGCGGATTCTGATGGCCAGATTTCCAATCAGCTCATATTGAGCCTGTATGTCGACGAAAGCGGCAGGTGCTTGATCACTGGATATATTGAGGACCCCGGATCCCTGCCCTTTTTGAACTCCTCAGAGTATTCTTATGAGGATCTGAGCCGGCAGCTGTATGCTATCACCAATGCTCTCACCTCCAAATCCGCCGATAACTGGAGTGTTAGCTTTGAGTCTCCAGGCATCTATGAAGAGTACAGGATCATCTTCTATCTGCCCGCGAGTGCAAAGCTGAGCGGAGTTAATTCTTCACAGGATCTTGATTATCTGGTTTATGCCGCCAACCAATCAGTGGTAGCTGAGGTTCATGGACATGATATCACGGATCCTGCGGTTGATATCAGATATTCTCTCCAGCTTGACCAGGCAGCGGCTGAAAAGGCAGATTCATTCCCCTCTGCAGGTACAGGCGGAGGGGCGGGTGGATTCAGTCTAAAACCATATTTAACGAAATATATAGCAATAGCTTTCATCATTTTACTGCTCGCTGGCCTGGGGCTTCGGGCCAGTTCTTCCCGACGCAGGTCAAGATCAGGGGGGCGAGGCCCGTGCCTTGCCGCGGATGAGATTTTGATGGACCCCGCATCCGTCCACAGAAATTCTGAGCATAATCAGGTCGGATTCAGTGGGAGTAAAGCGGGCAGTGCGGGGGTCAGAGCAGATAAAGAGGTGACCGGCGAAATATCTTCCGTGATGGCCACCCTTCCGGATAAAGAGCAATCCATCTTCAGGCTATTGCTGCAGCGCGGAGGGAGGATGGCCCAGAGGGATCTCAGCTATGAGCTGGATATATCCAAATCGTCTCTTTCAGGCATTTTAACCTCAATGGAGAAGCGCAAATTGATAACCAAAAAAGGAGTAGGCAGGACGAACATAATAGAATTGTCTGAGCAATTTTCGAACAATAAAGAACGATTATAAGCAGTTTTGGGAAATGAGATTTCTATCCCGGTTCGGCCTGGATTTCTTCTATCGTTCAGTGCCAGGAGTGGATGAGGATGGCAAATAGGGTCATCCCATCTGGAGGTATGAAAAATATGAAGTACACAGCAATATTGTCGGTTCTTCTAGTAGTTGCATGCCTGCTGGCATCTCCTGCTCTGGCCGCACAGAACGGAAAAGCGTCACAGAATGGCCTTGGTGCCCAGAATGGGCCTGGGGCTCAGAATGGCAATTGCGGCGAGAACTGCAACAATATCAACTGCCCGTATGCAAATCAGGATGGTCTGGGCAATCAGAATCAGTTTGGTCAGAAAGACGATAATGGTCCCGCGGCCGAGAATGGCAGAGGAGCTCAAAACGGCCAGGGAGCTAAAAACGGCGCAGCAGCTCAGAATGGGCCTGGGGCTCAGAATGGCAATGCGGTGCGAACTGCAATAAACCCAACTGCCCAATTGGGAACCAGGATGGACTGGGCAACCAGTATGGAAACCAGGATAAAGGACGGTCAAATGGCGACTGTGACGGCGAAGGCGATCGCAAACGCGACGGCAGCTGCCAAAAATAATTTAGCCAGCATGAATACATAAACGCCAATGGGATGTCTCAGGGGCAATGATCCCAGACATCCTACAACAACTTATATTACCTGGCAGGACATGCAATGATTGAGATGAGACTGAGGATGTGCCAGGATTTGACTTTTTTCACTCTGGCAGTATTGTTGCTGTTGATATGCGGTTCATGCTCAGCAGCTCAGCAGGGCGAGACTTCAGGGTCCCAAATGGGCGGAAATTCTCCCTCCCAAATCGCCACCGCCTCTGGATCTCAGACCGGCAGCAGCTCTGACTCTCTGGCTGGCGGCAACACCGGCCCTCAGGCCAGCAGCGGCTCTGGATCTCAGGTCGGCGGCAACTCAGTTCCCCAGGCCGGTGACAGTTCCGGACCCCAAACCGGCGGCAATACTCTCGATCCTCTCAGGCTGGCAGCAACTCCGGATCTCAGGCTGGCAGCGGCTTTGGACCCAAGACCGGTGGCAATACCGGATCTCAGGCAGATATCCCTCCTGCATCCCAAATGGGGGAAAGGTCAAGATCCCAGATGGGTGGAGCGAACAGCCCCTCATTGAATGCTTCCAGCGGTAAAGGTGCACAACAGGCGACTGCCAATGGCGCTGGTCGTGGGGATGTTGATGTCCAGAATTGGCGGGGAACGGCGAGCAAAGATGAGCGAATCATATCCCGTCAGGCTGAATGTGGAGAGCATCTTGACTTTGGACCCGGATGTGGCCAGGAATCTGCTCTCATCAAACCTCAGCCTTGAGGATATAAGATCCCAGCTGGGGTCTGGCAATAGGAATACGATTTTAAGGGGGAGCTTGAGGATCAGCAATGATAGCTATCGGCTGGTGAATGTCACCATAGAATCTTCTTTCAACAATTCCACTCTGAGGGCAAGCCTGGCCGGGCCGAGCACGGTCTCCGATTCAGAAGATCAAGCCGGGATCGTGGGCCATATATCCGTGGCCATTTCGGCAGATGATTTGAATATTGCCCGTGGCTATGCGGTTATCGATGATCCCAGGTACCGCGGCACTTACAAGATTGAGCTGGAGAGGCAAAACGGCCGGGGCTACATGTGGGGCATGCCGGGCAGAAAATCATAAAAAATGTCACGACCGCTCTTTACTTATCCTTTGCAAATCAATAGAATTCGGAATTTCGCTTAATGATTTCAGGTGACAGATATGGATGATGACTTCAAAGAGGCAGCTATATTTCACGGCCACACCTGTCCTGGCCTTGCCATTGGCTATCGCATTGCAAAATATGTGAAAGAGCACTACCCCCGCTCCCAGGACGAGGAGCTGGTCTGCATCGCTGAGAACAAATCCTGTAGCGTAGATGCCATACAATCCATGCTGGGATGCACCGCCGGCAAGGGAAACCTGCTTTTTAGAGATTTTGGCAAGCAGGCCTTCACCTTCTACTCCCGCGATAAGAATAAGGCCCTCAGAATCTATTTCCGCGGCGGGATCTTCGAGGGGATGGACGAGCTTCGCCAGAAGATGGCCCAAGGGGATCTGAGCCCGGAGGATAAAGAGAGGATGGCCGCCCTCCGCTCCCAGGCAATCGATAAGCTCCTTTCCGCCAGGGACGAGGATATCCTCGAGGTGGAGGAGGTCGAGATTCCCGCTCCCGAGAAGGCGCGCATCCATCCCTCACTGAAGTGCGAGGAGTGCGGCGAGGAGTTCATGGAGGTCCTGGGGAGGACGGCCGGGGGAAAGGTGCTCTGCAAGAATTGCTTTGAGAGGCTGGTGTGCTGAAAGGTGGGATTAGGTCCTGACCCGTGAGCTTCTCTTCAGCCTGACCGCGGTCGAGTACGAGGACGAAGAGGGGAGATGGTGCGAGGTCGATCCCATGCTCCTCCCTCTGGTGGAGAAATGGAGACAGTCGCTCTAGAGGATCTGGATGAGGTTGATCTCCTGCTCACGGAGCTGGAGATCTCCCAGGGGAAGGGAAATCTCATCCTCTGCACTGTAGCCTCTCCTGCTTATCGAGATCGGGTGATAGAAGCTATAGCGAGACGTTTTCCAGTGCGGGTCATGGCAGTAGATAGTGGTGATGATCTCATCTCCGACTTGCGGAGCATCAAGCCGGATGAGAAGGAGATTTTTATCTGGACTCTGCCTGAAACTCTCAGCCAGGATATTCTGGATGCTCTGAACAACTTTCGCGAGCTTTTTTATGACAATGGCGTTCCAAACCTGATCTTCATGACGCCATCTGCTCTGGATGAGGTGATCTGGAAGGCACCTGACTTCTGGAGGTATAGAGGGGGATATCATATACTTGAGAGCACTGAGCATGGGCCGGTTTATCAAGCATTAGAAGGTTTATCCACTCCGCTTGATTTCAGCTATCAGAACAAAGAGGAACTGCTGAGGCGCAAGAGAATCAATGAGTACCTGCTGGATAAGATAAGCGATCAGAGAGAGCGTGCCCGTATTCTTGGTGAACTTGGGACGGTTTATTCTCTTTTAAGTGAGCCCCGAAAATCAATCGAGCACTATGAGCAGGCCCTGAAGATCAGCAGGGAGATCGGAGACAGAAAGGGCGAAGGCGCTGATCTGGGCAACCTGGGCCTGGCCTACGCCGACCTGGGCGAGCCCCGCAAAGCAATTGAGCACTATGAGCAGGCCTTGAAGATCAGCAGGGAGATCGGAGACCTGAGGGGCGAAGGAAATCGCCTGGGCAACCTTGGAAATGCCTATGCCAATCTGGGCGAGCCTCGCAAAGCCATAGAGCACTACGAGCAGGCGCTCAAGATAGCACAGGAGATAGGAGACAGAAGAGGCGAAGGAAACCATCTGGGCAACTGGGCAATGCCTACGCACACCTAGGGAGAGACTAATGAAGGCCATCGAGTACTACCATCAGGCTCTGAGCATCTCCAGGGAGATCGGGGACAGAATGCGCGAAGGAAACCACTTGGGCAACCTGGGCAGCCTGCGCCGACCTGGGCGAGCTACGCAAGGCGATCGAATACTACGAGCGGGCATCTGGAGATCAGCCAGGGAGATCGGCGACCGAAGGGGAGAAGGAAATGCATTGTGGAACATGAGCCTGGCCTTAAAAGATCAGGGCAAGATGCCCCAAGCCATCGAATGCGCCAAATCAGCCCTAACGATTCTGGAGTCAATAGAATCTCCCCATGCCCAGAAGGTAAAGCGAAAGCTGCAAGAATGGGAAAAGCTCTCGAATCAAATACAATGAAACCGGAAAATAAAGAGCTTATAAGAGCCCTGCTGGAGAACAGGGACTCGATTCAGGAAGACATATTCGATGACAGCGAGGCAATGCTGGGGATAGTGCCCTTCATCATAAGGGTCATGGCCCGCCGGCCGGAGTTCATGATCTTCTCCTGCCTGAAGGACTTCTACGTCCTGCGGCCCAATAGCCTGGAGCCCAAGACCGCAGAGCTGCTGGCCGTTGCCGCCGCTGCCGCCTCAGGGGCGGACAAGTGCCTGAAGGTGCACATGAACGCCGCCACCCAGGCGGGGGCGAGCCTGGACGAGATCCTGGATACGCTGTTCATCGCCGCCCTCATCGGCCAGACCAAAGTTCTGGCCTCGTCCCTGCGCGCCTTCCAGGAGTTCGAGGAGAAGCTGGATGAGAAGTAAATTTTAATTTTTATGATAGAATATATTTGCAAAAATGGAGCTGATATAATGCTTATGACCTCCCCGGAGAAGACGGGAATCGTCCTTGTGCCCTACGGCTCAGCCTCCGCCCAGGCCGTGGCCACATATGAGAAGATCATGGCTTTATACCGGAAGGACTTTCCCGGCATTCCCATCCTTTTGGCCTTCACCTCGCGCCTTATGATAAAGAGGCTAGAGGTGCGGGAAGGGATCACCGTCCTGAGAATCGAGGAGGCCCTGGACAACCTCTCCAGCCAGGGGTGCAAGCAGGTGGTGGTCCAATCCCTGCAGATCGTTCCCGGAGGGGAGTTCCACCGGCTGGTATCCATATCCAGAGAGTATGAAAGAAAGGAGGCTGACATGGGAAAGAGGATGAAGATCCGAATAGGCCTTCCTCTTCTCTCCGGCCTGGAGGACTGCCGGAGGGTCTCAAAAATTCTGCCCGATCTATGGAATGAGTCCACAAGAGATGCTGGCTTGAATGCGGGAGAGGAAACTGGCAGGATGAGCCAGTTTGGAGCCGGTTCGAAAAATGAGGCGGTTCTGCTGGCAGGCCATGGCACAGGCCACCCGGCGGATGCCATCTACTCCCAGATGGCCAGGGTCTTGAAGCAGGATCATGGCCAGGTCCTTCTGGGCACCATAGAGGGCTTCCCTGGACTCTTGGAGATGATAGACGAGCTGAAGGCCTCCGGGGCGCAAAAGGTCAGGCTGCGCCCCTTTTTGCTTGTGGCGGGAGGGCACGCCAAAAACGATATCTGGAGGCCTTGGCCCGGATTCCTGGAAGAGCACTTTGGAAAGAGAGGGGTTTGGGGTTGATGTCCGCCTGGCGGCTTTGGGGGAGATGGATGGAATTGTCTCAATACTTCTGGAGCATACAAGAAGGGCTCATGATGGACTCTGTATGAGTGGGACCCTGTATGAGTGCGGCCATAACAATTCGGATCGGCAGGCAAATTAATTATATAATAAAAGTACTCATTCAAAATGCACTCATTCAAACAATTGTACAGCCCGATCAGACTCAATCGGTTCCTCGCTGTTTCTTGTGGGTAATAGAATGGTCGAATCCTCTGTGAGTTCTCCGTGCGCTTTGTGCCTCTGTGGTAGTAGTTCGTACACAGTGGTTATAACCAGTGGCGGGCGACGTTCCACCACAGAGACACAAAGTTCACAGAGTACGCACAGAGCGCCTAACCAAGAACTGGAAAATCATAGAAACCTCTGGTTAGCCACAGGAAATAGCGAAGAGCCACTCAATCACTCTTCTTTTCGATCGCCAATATCAGCCCTGCCACCTGGTCCGGGGTCAGCTCTTCGGGCCGCATATTGATCAAAGTCTGGTCCAGCTCAGTCAGAGTCATCTTATCCACCCCGTAGGCTGCCAGACCTTTTTTCACCTTCTTGCGCCTGTTTCGGAAGAGCATATCCGCCAGCCTCATAAAAGACCGGGGGTTTACCTGGGGCCTCTCTGTTCGCGGTCGGAGCCGGACTATGGCTGAGTCCACATCGGGAACCGGGCGGAAGGCCTTTCGGGATACGCTTTCCAGGATCTCGATATGACTGAAAAAGCCGGCGACCATCCCCAGCCGGCCGTAATTTTTGCTGGTCGGTTGAGCTTTTAGTCGCATAGCGAACTCCTTCTGGAACATCAGCACCGCCAGGTCGAAGGGCCGGCTCAGCAGTCGGTAGGTGATCTTGCTGGAGATATTATAGGGAAGGTTGGAGACGATCTTATTGTACTGGGGCAACTGAACGGTCAGAGCATCAGCATGTATCACCTGCACATTTGGGGCCAGATTGCATAGGCCGGCTGCCAGGTCGGGATCGATCTCCACGGCGTATACCCGACCGGCGCGTTCAGCCAGCTCTCGCGTCAGGATGCCCTCTCCGGGCCCAATCTCCAGCACCCAATCCTGGGGCCCAAGCTCGGCATGGCTCACAATGGTATCCACAATTGAGCGATCTATCAAAAAATGCTGGCCCAGTCTCATCTTACGCGAGGAATTGTGGTAAAGACCCGGTACTTTATCCGGTCGTCCATCAACTCGTCCTCGATGCGCTTGGCGATGAGCTTCTCGGGGTTGTGCAGCCCCTTCACTCTCTCCACCAGATCGGCAAAGCTCTTGAATGGACCCTTCTTGCGCTCGTTTAGCACCGACCACATCAGCTTCTTGCCTATGCCCGGCAAGAGCTCCAGGGCGTGCATACGGGTGGTGATGGGGCCGGCATCATTGAAGTAGCGAATGAACCTGGCCTCATCCTCCAGCACGACGGTCTGGATGACAAAAGGCAGCTCCAGCTTGGCGCTGTTGGAAAGCTCAGAGTAGTCGATCCTGCGGTTGACATGATCGATTACATCCCGGCTGCCGCTGCCGATATAAACCCGAGTTCCCGCTACCGGGACAACTCCCTCTTTGGGGGTCATCTCCATAAGCACAAAATTGGTCTCGCCCACCGCCTGAACCAAAGGCTGCTTCTGATAGGTTCTGCTGTCTGGCGTGCGACCATAGGGGAGGTAATCGAGAACCCTGGCTATCTCTTCTCTCTTTGGCGGTCTCCCCTCAGGCATATGCCTTACCCCCTGAATGCAATTTCTAAAATATTGCTGAGCTCTTCTTCGCTGAGATTGAACCTCTCCTTGGCGTAGATCGCCCTCAGCTCATCCTTGGTGACGGGCCTGACGTCTGCGATCTTTACCGCTAAAAGCCTGGTCATCTTCTCCATTTTCATCAGCTCAGCTACCATTGCCACATTCTCTTCTGCGCTGCCCTTAGAAAAGAGCTCAGCATGCCTTATCGCCCGGCGAAGCTCATAGCCCAGCTCCTCTTCATCAGCCCGCTTCTCCCGGATCTGGTCGAGGATCTCTTTGACCTCCGCTAAGGTCAGGTAATCCTCTTCCAAGACACTTTTAACAATCATCTTATTTCTGCGCTTTAAGATGTTCAGGCAGTGTGATCAAGGTCTTGGTGGCGTCGCCATCTGTGACCTTCAGGACGAATGCTCTGCCCCTCTTTCCGACGACCTCCGCCGTCTTTCCATGGAACCTGGGGTGAGGCATGCCCTTATGTATGCTGGGATCGATGAGCACGTGAACCTTTGACCCCGTATCGAACTCCTGGATAGCTCTGACTACGGGAGATATTCCACTGCTCCTGACAGTCTTGCTCAGCTTGTCTCTAGACTTCTTCCGCATTCCGTGATGATGTGCCATCTGATTCTCCACCTACATCTATTACATCTAGCTCTTCAACGATTGCGTCCACTCTGAGGATCTCAGTGAGGTTCGGCTGGGTTCTGCCTCCGTCTCCGGAGATCAGCTCTTTGATATAGAGACCGCTCTCGCCTTTTATAGTCATGCGGGCCAGATTGCCCTTAACCTCAATTAGCTCTGCGTTATAAACCTTCCTCACCCTGAGCTTATCTGCCCTTCGGTGAGAGACGCGAGTTGGCGTACGCTGATCGACCTGTCCAACTAATCTGTTCAGGCCGGATTTAAGCTTTTCTTCTGGAATCTCTGCACCCAGTCGGACCAGGGCGGAGTAGGTTTTCAGAAATGTAGCCTCTTTTAGCCGTTCCACCATAGCGGAATCCGCATAAAGTAGCTCCAGTACCTCCACTTTGCCCTCTGCCTGATGATTGATCTCCTCAGTCAACTTCAGCAGGTCGATGGTCCTTATCCGCGGCCGGACAGCTTCCACGATGAACGGCCTGCCGCTGCCCAGCATGCGGGCGTCGATATCCTCGCGACCGGCTCCGTGAAAGACGGTATCCTCGGCCTCTGCCGCCCCCATCACCGCCGGCCGGATCAGCTCGTCCACTGACTCCAGGTACATGCGGCCCGTGCCGTTGCAGCGAGGACAACCCCGGCCGCGGCACTCGCGACAGGGCCAGCGGGTCTGGGGAATGCCCCGGACGAGCTTTCTGTAGCGGCCGCGCAGGAATAAAGATGCCACCTGCAGCTGGGCCTCGCCTTTCTCCAGGTTCAGATGGACCACCATATTAGGATTTTTCAGGTCGAACTCCTTTCCGGTGATCGCAGAGAGGCGTTTTCCGACCTCCCGGTTCAGTTCGGACTTGAAGGGCTCGGCATGGCGCGAGCCTCCGTCCGCGAGGAGGAGTTCCTCGTTCTCGGCGAGAAGGCCGGACATCTTGGTGCCAACCACCAGGGTGGAGTACTCCCAGCCAGCAAGGGCGGCGGCTGCCCTCTCTGCCCATTTATCGAGCATTTCCGGCGATATTTCTCCCAGGCAGACGGTGCAGCGGGCGTCCGGCTCATCCTTGCGGCCCAGCTTGAGCCGGGCTGACCGGAAAGAAGGGGCCAGGTCCTCTAGCCCGGACCGGTCATCCGAAGCTGAGGCCTGCATGGCCAGGACGGTCTTTATAGATCGGCCGCGCTCGGCATTGGTAAGGCCGGTGGCCAGCATGGCAAACTGCCTTCCCAGGCAGCTGTCGCAGATGGGACCCAGGCGGACGATCTTTTTGGCCGTCTCCAGGATGTCATCAATTGGCTTCTCTAGGATCTCTTCACTCATGACTTCACTCATAATGACTCTTTTTCGGGTAGATTGAGCTACTGGTTTATTAGATCTTGCTGGGCACTCAATATCCTGTCTCCAATAGCCTATTCGCCAATATATTCTCCCAGGAAGTCGAAGGGTGCAGGTCTGTTCCTGGCCAGCTGCCAGGCATCGTACGAGCACAGGATGACGGCCACGATCCACCCCAATCCGGCGCTTGCGGCTGCTATCAGGAAGCTCAACAGGAAGAGGACTATTCCCCTCCGGGGGTAGCCCAGATAAATGTGACCCAGTCCTGCTAATAGGAGGTTCAATATTACTGCAAATATCGCGCTTTTTGAATTAGCCATATAGTATCTCCAATTAATATCTGGATTTTCATTAAGAAGGTATTATCTGCAATCTGACATAAAGGCATTGGTATCCATGAGCCAGTTCGTGACCACTATGCAGTGATCGGCGTGCAGGCTGGCCGGCCCGAGAGTAACCACCTCTGCCCCGGCCAAGGCAAGCAGCGCCTCCTCCTCTTCAGTCATTCCGGTGTGGTCTCCCAGGACGAATGCCGTCTCCCTCTCCTGAGGCTCGTCATTCAGGCAGCGGAAATCCCTTCCATCCTCTTTCAGGTATACCAGCCGGACAGATGTCTGCTTCAGATCCTCCAGCAACTCTGGAAGGCCACCGGTGCGGACGAATATGCCCGAGGTGGACATTGCCCATTCCGGCGTGGCCTGCACTGCCAGGGCCTTTTTGAGGAGAGCTGCGGTGGTCCTCTCATCCGGATTGAGGTGGCGGAGGGTCTCACCCACCAGCCGGATGGTCTTGGGAGGCTCTCCGCCCAGCAGTACCAGGTACACCAGGACATCCTTTCTGATGCCGTGGGAGAGGACAAAGGCGGAGGTGACAGAGCGGCAAAGGATGTCCAGGCGGCCGGATGTGCCCGGTATGTCCTCCAAAGAGAAGTTGGGCTGGGTGGTGGCCTTGTGGCCGACGACGACGAATGTGCGCATAGACCCTCAAGATGAGAAGGATGTACTAAGTGTTTGTCCCCGTCCACGGCGGCGTATGCTGCATGTGCCCCATGGAAGGCTGCAATAGTTACTGAAATACAAAAGGGAGAGGTCTTCTCTCCCCTCTTTTTCAGGATTGGCAGCTCTTTTCAATCGCTCCAAATTGGGATTTTATGACTGCTGCAGATGCAGAAGGTCATGCCACCCTTGCCATCTTCTCTCCCGCTCTTCCCAATGCATTGAATGCCGAGTCCTGCACCTCAACCAGAATGACATACTCGCCCATGCCTGCCGGGACCTCTTCCAGGCGCAGCCCATAGCTCTCCTGCGGCGAGCCGGCGAGAAGCATTGGGCCTACGACCTCCATGCTCTCATCGCTTTCATTTATCGGCATCTTCAGCTTTAAAAAGCCAATTCTGCTCTCGCCGGAAACCAGGCTGACATTGTCCATAACGAACTGGGAGTAATTGCTGCCCGGCATAGTTCTCTCCAATAGATCGCGGGATAGATAGTACCCCCCTCTGTATGAGTCGATCAGGGCATTGAAGCCGCCATCCTGGCCAAAATAGGCCTGGGCGATAACGGTCCGGTTATCTTTCCCCACAAGAACCGCCGGCGCTATGTAGGAGAGAAGGCTGCTCACATTCTCGGAGATCCCCAGGGCATTGGCGGCATATACCGGTCCATAATATGATCCATTCAGGGAGATCTGGCGCATGGACCCGGGCCAGGAGAACTCCAGGTCAGAGCTTCCACCCTCCAGGGCCTTCTCCTCCGACCAGACGATCTCATGGCTCTTGTTGTCCACGATGTACAATTTGGCCCTCAGCAGGTTATCATCCATATCCTCTGCCAAAACCCGGATCTTTGCCGGACTGGCCTGGCTTGCCAGATCTCGTGTCACCTCCAGGCTGATCTCAGGTGCAGGGGACTGGCCCAGGGCCCGGATCATCCAGCTGGTCTGGTTATCGGAGCGATTCAGCAAATCCCAGGCCAGGATCCGATTGGGATTGCGGGCAGTCAGAATTGACCTCTGGTAACGCGAGCTGTTGTCCACGGCAATGTACACCCCAGCGAACTCATAGACCGAGATCACGAAGCTTCCCGAAACGGTCGCATCAGGGATATCCACTACCGACCAGGTGAAGTTGTCGGAAAAGTAGGACCGGGCCCTGTCCGT
Source organism: Methanotrichaceae archaeon (assembly GCA_963813075.1). GTDB lineage: Archaea > Halobacteriota > Methanosarcinia > Methanotrichales > Methanotrichaceae > Methanothrix. The sequence goes on along the minus strand of CAWEXU010000020.1, from coordinate 3,671 downwards.
CGACCTGGAGAGCAGGGAAAGATTCCGGTCCCAGACCTCCACCACCAGCATATCTGATTCCGGCTCTGGGGCCAACTTCCCCAGTATCTCCACACCGGATAGGGTCCAGTTCTCGCACGGTGCCTCAAAAACCACGGCATGTCCCCGCTGGTTATCCATCCAGACCGCATCCTCGGCGCTGCCATCATCGTAGCTCACCCTCGCCGTGTCAGCGCTTCCAGTGCCTGTAGCCGTAAAAAGCATTAGCAAAACATACATTAAAGTTTTAGCCATCAGATCATCCCAGACCTATAAATTCTCTTCCTGGTCTGTCAATTGATAGCACGTCACCTTATACTTTTCGACCTATCCAAAAGATAATAAACCCATAAAGCGACAGTCCTCTCTTCAACTGGAGTTCAAGATGATTCGCATAATATCCCTGGACATGGATGGCACCCTGGTAAATTCAAGGTTTGTGGACAAGGTCTGGATGGAGGGAATGCCCAGGCTTTATGCCGAGAAGACGGGGCTGGACTTTCCCGCGGCCAGAGAATATGTGATTGGCGAGTACATGAAGATCGGCAGCGACCACCTGGAGTGGTATGACCTCAAGTTCTGGATAGATAAGTTCGGCCTCTCGGTGGAGAAAGAGCACCTCTTGGAGCTATACGAGGATGAGATCGAGGTTTATCCCGAGGTGGAAGAGGTGCTCGAGCTCCTCTCCCAGAATTATGAGCTGGTGGTGACATCCAATGCCGCCCGCGACTTTATCGACATCGAGCTGGACGGCCTGAAGTGCTATTTCCGGGATATCTTCTCCGCCACCAGCGACTTTCGGGAGGTCAAGAAGTCGCCACTCCTCTATGGCGCTATCTGCGCTCAATTGGATGCCCGGCCCATTGAGGTCCTGCACATCGGCGACCACTACAGCTATGACTATGAGTCAGCTCTTGATGCGGGCCTGGATGCCCTCTTTCTGGACCGCAAGGGCGAGCGCCAGGGTCCCGAGGTCATAGGCGACCTGAGGGAGGCGGTGGAGCTGATCGGCGGGTGCATGTAAGAAATTCTGCTGCCCTCCGCCAAATTTTGTAAAAATTATAAAACTAAAATATATTGAAAAAAATTCGTATTGCAAGAAGATTATGAAAATAGGATCTCTTCAGTAGGTCATCTCTTCTATCTTGCTGCCCTTTGGCAATATGGAGTGGTCCGGGTTGCCGGAGGGATTCATCTCATTACGCTTGCCCAGAGCTTTGAACTTGGCCATATGCTGCTTCGCCATATCGACCTTATCATCATTTACCGTATGGACAACATATGCGTTCTTGCCGTTCTCATCATAGTAAAGCTCGTGGCCTGCCCAGCCATTCCCCTTGCGAATTGCCATCCGCTCATCGAACTTCTGCTTCCATGCCGCAAAGTCATCTATCTTATGCCTGACTACGCCCATTATCACCATAACTGCACCACCTGTTTATTGCATATACTCTTATTCTTACTGACACATTAATCCTGCAATGTCCTATCCTGCAATGTCCTATCCTGCAATGTCCTATCCTGCAATGTCCTATCCCGCAATGCCCTACAATTGGATTTCCGCTGGCCGATTCTTGAGGCTGGAATGCCTGGCCCGATCATTCGGCCATAATGCAATTCAGCTATTCATCAGCTCTGACCTGGCCGGGCTATACAGCCGGATCAATGATGATTATTGCTATGATAAATAGGGTTATTTAAGACCAATTATTACTTAATAATCTATCGAGGATCTGGCCAATTAAAATGGAACGTTCATATACTTTGAACAATATTCAGATATTGGGGTTTTATGCTTTGAGAGAAGGACTGGATCTGAGATTCGTTCCCACCACCTGCCCTTACTGCGGCACGGGATGCAGCTTCAATCTGGCAGTCAGGGACGGTCGGGTCCTGGGAATAGAGCCCTGGCATAGCCCTCCCATCAATGAGGGGAAGCTCTGCCAGAAGGGGAGGTACGCCCATGAGTTCATCCACCACCCCGACCGCCTCACTTCTCCCCTGATAAAGAGAGATGGGATCTTTGTTCCCTCCTCCTGGGAGGAAGCCCTCTGCCTGATCGCCGAGAGATTCAGATCCTTCCCTCCGGAGGAGATCGGCTGCTTTTCATCCTCTAAAGCCTCCAATGAGGACAACTACCTCATGCAGAAGTTCGCCCGGCTGGTGCTCAAGACCAACAATATTGACAACTGCGCCCGGCTCTGCCATTCGCCCACCGTCGCCGCCCTATCCCAGGTCTTCGGCTCGGGAGCAATGACCAACTCCATCCTGGACCTGGAGGAGGCCAAATGCCTGTTCGTCATTGGGAGCAATACATTTGAGCAGCATCCACTGATCGGGAGAAGACTGCTCCTCGCCCGAAAAAAGGGGGCGAAGATAATCTATGCCGATCCCAGACACACCCCCACAGCAAAGCAGTCTGACCTGTTCCTTTCCATCTATTCGGGAACCGACGTGCTTCTCCTCAACGGCCTCATGCATATCATCATCAAGAACGGCTGGGAGGATAGTGATTTCATTGCCAAGAGGACCCGTGGCTTCCAATCGCTTAGAGAGACTGTTCTGGACGAGAATTACTGCCCGGAGAACGTGAGCCGAATATGCGGCATCGACGAGGCAGATCTATTCACCGCCGGGGAATGGATAGCAAAATCCAAACCATGCGCTCTCATCTACTCCATGGGAATCACCCAGCACACCACCGGAGTGGACAACGTCCTGTCCGTGGCCAATCTGATGATGCTCACCGGCAACATCGGAAGGCCGGGGAGCGGAGTCAATCCCCTCCGGGGCCAGAACAACGTCCAGGGGGCCTGCGATATGGGCTGCCTGCCTGATCTATTCAGCGGCTACCAGAAGGTATCAAACGAAGAGTGCAGGCAGAGGATGATGACCCTCTGGGGAAAAGACGAGATCGCCTGCAATCAGGGCTATACGGCCACGGAGATGATCGAGCAGTCCCATCAGGGCAGGATAAAATGCCTGTACATGATGGGAGAGAACCCGATCCTCTCCGAGCCGAATGTGAATCAAGTTCGTTGTTCCCTGGAGAGCTTGGACTTCCTGGTCTGCCAGGACATCTTTCTGTCCGAGACAGCAGAGCTTGCAGACGTCCTTTTGCCCTCGGCCTGCTATGCGGAGAAGGACGGTACCCACACCAACACCGAGCGGCGGGTGCAAAGGTGGAGGAAGGCAGTCGAGCCTCCTGGCGAGGCCCTGCCCGACTGGCTCATCCTCTGCCGGCTGGCAGGATACATGGGATACGGGGAGCAGTTTTCCTATCAGGATGCGAGCGATATATTCGACGAGATCGCCCGCGCCACTCCCTCTTATGGGGGGATGAATTACGCGAGGCTGGAAGACCCCTCTGCCCTTCAGTGGCCCTGCCCGGACCGGGATCATCCGGGGACGTCGATCCTTCATACGGAGAGGTTCTCCACCCCCGACGGCCTGGGAGTCTTCACCGCAGTGCACTGGCAGCCGCCGGCTGAGGTCCCTGACGCCGAGTTTCCATTCATTCTGACCACCGGCAGGAGCATATGGCACTGGCATACGGGAACCATGACCCGCCGCTCAGAGAGCCTCGACTCCGAGGTCAAGACCGGCTGGGTGGAGATCAATCCCCTGGACGCCAAAAAATTGGGGATAGAGGA
>CAWEXU010000019.1:0-52966 GCA_963813075.1 Methanotrichaceae archaeon | reverse complement strand
GGATCAATGATGACTATTGATATGATAAATAGGGTTATTTAAGACCAATTATTACTTAATAATCCTATCAAGGATCTGGCCAATTAAAATGGAACTTTCATATACTTTGAACAATATTCAGATATTGGGGTTTGATGGCTTTGAGAGAAGGACTGGATCTGAGATTCGTTCCCACCACCTGCCCTTACTGCGGCACGGGATGCAGCTTCAATCTGGCAGTCAGGGACGGTCGGGTCCTGGGAATAGAGCCCTGGCATAGCCCTCCCATCAATGAGGGCAAGCTCTGCCAGAAGGGGAGGTACGCCCATGAGTTCATCCACCACCCCGACCGCCTCACGGTTCCCCTGATAAAGAAAGATGGGGTCTTTGTCCCCTCCTCCTGGGAGGAAGCCCTCTGCCTGATCGCCGAGAGATTCAGATCCTTCCCGCCGGAGGAGATCGGCTGCTTTTCATCCTCCAAAGCCTCCAATGAGGACAACTACCTCATGCAGAAGTTCGCCCGGCTGGTGCTCAAGACCAACAACATTGACAACTGCGCCCGGCTCTGCCATTCGCCCACCGTCGCCGCCCTATCCCAGGTCTTCGGCTCGGGAGCCATGACCAACTCCATCCTGGACCTGGAGGAGGCTAAATGCCTGTTCGTCATTGGGAGCAATACATTTGAGCAGCATCCACTGATCGGGAGAAGACTGCTCCTCGCCCGGAAAAAGGGGGCGAAGATAATCTATGCCGATCCCAGACACACCCCCACAGCAAAGCAGTCTGACCTATTCCTTTCCATCTATTCGGGAACCGACGTGGCTCTCTTCAACGGCCTCATGCATATCATCATCAAGAACGGCTGGGAGGATAGTGATTTCATTGCCAAGAGGACCCGCGGCTTCCAATCGCTTAGAGAGACTGTGCTGGACGAGAATTACTGCCCGGAGAACGTAAGCCGGATATGCGGCATCGACGAGGCAGATCTATTCACCGCCGGGGAATGGATAGCAAAATCCAAACCATGCGCTCTCATCTACTCCATGGGAATCACCCAGCACACCACCGGAGTGGACAACGTCCTGTCCGTGGCCAATCTGATGATGCTCACCGGCAACATCGGAAAGCCGGGGAGCGGAGTCAATCCCCTCCGGGGCCAGAACAACGTCCAGGGGGCCTGCGATATGGGCTGCCTGCCTGATCTATTCAGCGGCTACCAGAAGGTATCAAACGCAGAGTGCAGGCAGAGGATGATGACCCTCTGGGGAAAAGACGAGATCGCCTGCAATCAGGGCTATACGGCCACGGAGATGATCGAGCAGTCCCATCAGGGCAGGATAAAATGCCTGTACATGATGGGAGAGAACCCGATCCTCTCCGAGCCGAATGTGAATCGAGTTCGTACGGCCCTGGAGAATCTGGACTTCCTGGTCTGTCAGGATATCTTCCTGTCCGAGACGGCAGAGCTTGCAGACGTCCTTTTGCCCTCGGCCTGCTATGCGGAGAAGGATGGGACTCACACCAACACCGAGCGGCGGGTGCAGAGGTGGAGGAAGGCAGTCGATCCTCCTGGCGAGGCCCTGCCCGACTGGCGCATCCTCTGCCGGCTGGCAAGATACATGGGATACGGGGAGCAGTTTTCCTATCAGGATGCAAGCGACATATTCGACGAGATCGCTCGCGCCACTCCCTCTTATGGGGGGATGAACTATGCGAGGCTGGAAGACCCCTCTGCCCTTCAGTGGCCCTGCCCGGACCGGGATCATCCGGGAACGGCGGTTCTTCATACTGAGAGGTTCTCCACCCCCGACGGCCTGGGAGTCTTCACCGCAGTGCACTGGCAGCCGCCGGCTGAGGTCCCTGACGCCGAGTTTCCATTCATTCTGACCACCGGCAGGAGCATATGGCACTGGCATACGGGAACCATGACCCGCCGCTCAGAGAGCCTCGACTCCGAGGTCAAGACCGGCTGGGTGGAGATCAATCCCCTGGACGCCAAAAAATTGGGAATAGAGGATGGTGAGGAGATCCTGGTCTCAACCCGCCGGGGAAAAATCGAGATTCCGGCCAGGGTGACCGGGGACATCAAAGAGGGAGTGCTATTCGTTCCCTTCCATTTCAAGGAGTGTGCCGCCAACATCCTGACCAATGACGCACTGGATAGCAGGGCGAAGATTCCCGAATACAAAGCCTGTGCGGTGAAGGTAGAAAGGATCAGGAGATGAGGAGAGTGTCTGCAAAAGGGGATATGATCTATGCCCGGGCCAGCGATCCGGAGGTCAAGAGGAGAGGCGAATCAGGCGGGGCGGTAACCGCTCTATTGAAGTTCGCCCTAAAGGAGGGTATGGTGGACTGTGTCCTGGGTGTCCGGAGAGGAAAGGACTTCTTCGATGCCCGGCCGGTTCTGATCACTGACCCAGAGGAGGTGGCTGAAACCTCCGGGTCCGTCTATGAGGGCACACTTCTCCTTTCTAAATATTTTGGCAAATATCTGGAGGGGGCAAAGGGATTGAAGATAGCGGCAACTCTCAAAGGCTGCGATGTGATGGGGATCTACGAGCAGGCCAAAAGGGGCCAGGTGGATTTGGATAATCTCTTTATGATCGGACTGAACTGCGGAGGGTCGACCACTCCCGCCGTAACCCGAAGGCTGATATCGGAACTGTTCATGGTCGACCCCCGTTTGGTCAATAAAGAGGGGATGTACAAGGGCCACCTCCACATTCAGTATGACGGCCAGAAAAAGGACCTGTCCATTCCCAAAATAGAGGAGGCAGGATACGGCAGAAGAAGCAACTGCCGGCGCTGCAAGATCAAGATACCCAGGAATGCCGATCTGGCCTGCGGGCAGTGGGGAGTAAGGGAGGAGCTGGTGGGAGAGGCCACATTCATCGAGATCTGCAGCCAAAAGGGAGCGGAGTTCATAGACCGGGCTCATAGGGGTGGGGCCATCGAGGTGGATATTCCAGATGCCCCCTGCATCAAAGCCAGAGGGAGAAGGGAGGAGGCGGTGCTGAGGCTGGCGGATAGCTGGAGGGAACGCGACTTTGCCCCATTGCAGAGCAGCCGGGAGCGATTGGAGAGGATGATAGAGGAGACAGGCCGCTGCATCAAATGCTATACCTGCGTGGAGGTATGCCCCGCCCTCTTCAATAACATCGAGCCCTACATGACCGCCTTTCCGGGACGGGTTCCGCCGGAATTCGGGTTTCATCTGCTGCGCTACGCTCATGTGGCCGACTCATGCATAAACTGCGGCCAGTGCGAGGAGCTGTGCCCCATGGACATACCCAATGCCCTGTTCATGCATGCCATTCAATCGGACCTGGAGGCCCTTTATGGCTATCATGCTGGGGAGGACCTGTCACGGCCAGTGATGGCGATAATGGAGGAGCCAGGAACTGGAAGGCCGCCTGGGCCCCGGATCAGGCAAGACTTAGCCTGGCCCTGAAAGAAATAAATACCAGAGAATATGATAATTCAGGCGGATCTGAATCAAAAATGAATAAAAAGAATTCCATAATCCTGGCGCTGGACGTCGTTTCCCGGGATAGGGCCCTGGAGCTGACCGAAAAGCTGGGCGAATACTTCGATGCCATCAAGGTCGGCTATCCCCTCATCCTCCATGCCGGCCTGGGGATAGTAGAGGAGATCAGCTCAGTCTTGCCGGTCATCGCCGACCTGAAGATCGCCGATATTCCCAATACCAACCGCTTGATATGCGAAGCGGTGCTGGGCGCGGGGGCCGACGCCATAATCGCCCAGGCTTTTCCGGGAAAGGACTCTCTGGTCGCCTGTGCCGATTGCGCACGAGACTTTGCTGCCGATCTGTTTGTGGTCACGGAGATGAGCCACCCCGGTGCAGAGCAGTTCATGGCCCCTCTGGCGGAGAGGATGGCCCGGCTGGCAGTGGAGGCAGGAGCCAGCGGCGTCGTAGCCCCCGCCACCCGCCCGGAGAGGATAAGGCTGATCCGCTCGATAATTGGAGACCGGCTCATCATCTCCCCTGGGGTGGGAGCCCAGGGCGGCTCAGCCAGAGAGGCTCTGCAGGCGGGAGCGGACTATCTGATTGTGGGAAGGTCGGTCTATGGGAGCAGAAGATCCGGTGGCCCGAGCAGAGGAGCTTTTCGATCAGATTCAATCAATTTTAGAAATAATCCAAGCGAAAGATTTGAGCACGAGGCTTATGAGAAATTTGAGAAGAGACACCATGAATAGGACGGATCTTAAAGATTATCTGACTGATGAAGAGCGCAATAAATTGGTCGCCAGCCTCCATCACGCTCTGGTATGGGTAGGCGTAAAAGAACCAGAAGAGCTGCTGATAGATAAGAGCCAATTGAGAATGGAGAATGAAAAGTTCCATCAGACAGATAGCGATATGCCAGCCGAAGTCCATACCAGCCAGGGAAGGATAGAGCTGCATCATCTTATCTGGAGGCTGATAAATGAGCTGGAGATCACAGAGAATGAGCGGCTGCAGATTGAAGAGCTAATCGATATTCTTCAGAAAAAAGAGAGGATCGAAGAGGATCTTCTCAAAGAGGAAATGCTTACCACAAAGCAGGCCATACAGCTCCATGATGAGGCTGCGGGCATAATAAGAGCGATCCTGGAATTAAAGGACCTGCTTAAAAAGAAAGAGCATATGTCCAGTTCAGATGATATGACAGAAGAGCTGATCCGTCGGAAAGTCAGCGAAGCGAAGAGATGGAACCAGTTCATGGATGAGATAAAAGATAAAAAATGACTGATAGTCTCTGATCTGCTTAAGATCAAAGCTTAAGATCAAAGCTTAAGGTCGCAGGACAGGGATCCGGTTCATCTCTTTATGGATAGCGCAATTCTCTTCCGCTCAAGATCAACATCCAGCACCTTGACCATGACCTTTTGCCTGACCTTCACCACGTCCCCAGGCACCGGGACAAAACCGCTTGCAAGCTCGCTCTTGTGCACCAGGCCATCCTGATGCACACCCACGTCCACGAAGGCTCCGAAGGAGGTGACGTTGGTCACAATGCCGGGAAGGCTCATTCCCACCTCTAGGTCGCCGATCTCTTTTATCCCCGGAGCAAAGCTGAAGGCCTCGTACTCCTGGCGGGGATCTCTCCCCGGCCGGAAGAGCTCATTTACTATATCCTGCAGGGTGGAGGCACCGATGCCCTCCTCCTGGTTCATGTAGTCCTTCAGATTAAGTCCCTGCAAGAAGCCTCTCGTTCTCCATCAGCTCGCGGACCGAGACCCCCAGATCCCTGGCCATCCTCTCCACAATCGGATATCTCTCAGGATGGACGGCTGTTTTGTCCAGCGGATTGTCCCCATCGCGAATGCGCAGAAATCCCGCCGCCTGCTCGAAGGCCTTCGGCCCCAGGCGGGGGACTTTTAGTAGATCCCGGCGGGAGCAGAACGGTCCGTGCTCATTTCTGTATCGCACCACCGCCTCTGCCAGCTTCGGCCCCAGGCCGGAGACGCGAGCTAATAGCTCTGTGCTCGCGGCATTGACATCCACCCCCACCTGATTCACGCAGGCCGCCACCACGTCTTCCAAAGAGCGGCCCAGGCTTGAGGGGTCCACGTCATGCTGGTACTGGCCGACACCAATAGCCTGGGGCTCGATCTTGACCAATTCCGCCAGAGGGTCCTGCAGCCTCCTGCCTATGGATACAGCACCACGGACCGTGGCATCCTGGTCCGGAAACTCGCTCCGCGCTCTTAGAGAGGTGGAATAGACCGAGGCTCCCGACTCATTGACAGGAACTATCGATATGCTCCGGGGCAAGTTGAGCCTTCGCAGGAACGATTCCGTCTCCCTGCCTGCAGTGCCGTTGCCCACTGCTATCACCTCCACATCGTATTCCTGGCAGATCCCGGCCACCTTCGCCCCTGCCTCTTTTGTCTTATTATGGGGCTCATGAGGGTAGATCACATCGCTTTTGATCAGCCGGCCCAGGGGGTCGAGCACCACCAGCTTGCAGCCGGTGCGAAATCCCGGGTCCACCGCCAGGACGCTCTTTCTGCCCAGGGGCGGCTCTAAGAGAAGCTGGCGGAGGTTATCGGCAAAGATCTCTATCGCCTTCTCCTCCGCCCGCTGGCGGGCTATGGATACCGTCTCCGTCTCGAGAGATGGTGCTAGCAGCCTGCGAAAAGAGTCCCGTGCGGCAGCCATGACCAGGGCGGAGGCGGGGCCGTCCCCCTTAATGAATATCTCCTCCAAGACCGCCAGGGCATCATCTTCATTCACCGCCAGGTGCAGGGAAAACACCCCTCTCTTAGCCCCTCGGAGGGCAGCCAGCAGACGGTGGGAGCTCATGCGGGCGATGGGCTCGGAAAGCTCCAGATAATCTCTGAACTTGCCCTCCTCCGGATGAGCATCCCCGGCCTTCGCCCGGCTCTGCAGGACGCCCTCGGACCAGAAGAGGGACCTCAATTCAGATCGAGCCCTGATATCCTCGCTGATCCATTCGGCGATGATGTCCTTAGCCCCTTGCAGTGCCTCATAGGCCGATGATACCCCTTTCTCGGGATCGATATAGAGGGCAGCCTCCTCTTCCGGATCGCGGTCTCTCTCATCCTGAGCGAAGATGATCCATGCCAGGGGCTCCAGGCCGCGCTCTTTCGCTATCATGGCCCGGGTTCGCCTCCTGGGCTTGAAGGGCAGATAGATGTCCTCCAGCTCCGCCAGGCTTAGAGCCTTCGATAGCCTCTCCTCGATCTCTGCCGTCAGCTGGCCCTGCCTGGCCAAAGAGCGAATGATGGCCGTTTTTCTTTCATCCATCAGCCTGGAGCGGTTCAGGCTGTCGCGGATCTTGCCTATGGCCACCTCATCCAGATCTCCGGTGGCCTCCTTCCGGTATCGGGCGATGAAGGGCAGTGTTGCGCCGCCATCAAGAAGCTCTGCGACCGCCCTGACCGCCCTCCGGTCGAGCGAGAGCTGCGAGGCTATCCGTTCTATGTGCCGATCGAGCATATCAGGCTCCATCCAGGAGGGCGTGGATCAAATAGGCTATGCTTCATGCAAATCATAACTGGAGAAAGGGAAATCTGGGCCGGTCTCCCAACCCAAGTAAAACTGTGCTTTTATGAGATGTGCGCGATAATTTTGGATTACTCTTTTGTGACACTGTCTGCTTTGGGGCCTTTCTCGCCCTCAACTACCTCGAAGCTGACCTTGTCACCCTCATCGATAGTGACATCCGGCATGAGGCCGGTTGCATGAACAAAATAATCCTTTCCGTCGTCGCCTGCAATGAATCCAAATCTCTTGGTTCTATTGAAGAATTTTACTGTTCCGGTTACCATTCTGATTCCTCAGTGTAATATTGCTGATATTAATCGAATATTTAAATCTACTGGCAGAAAAAGCCCTTTAATTGAACTCTCACCTAGAAGCACCCTCTGCTTGCATCTGCAGCCTCTTCCAGATCTTTCTCGCCTCGTCCAGGGCTATACATCCCCGGCCGCATTTCCCGCAGCGATTACAGCGGTGCTGGTCCACAATAAGGGTGTCTTGAACGGTGATCGCCCCCTGGCTGCAGTTTTTGATGCATATCCCGCATTTCGTGCACAACTGTACCCGGAGTATGACCTCGACCACCTTCTGCAAGAGCTCATTTGCCTCCTCTTTTCCGGCGATGATCATGATATGGCCATTGGCAAAGACCGTGGCCCTCCCCTTATCCGTCTTCAGCAGCGCTGCCCCCATATCCTCCTCGTATTTCACCTCTCCGATCATGCAGAGGGCATTGGCCACATTGGAGAATGGATGATTCTGGGGGGATGACAGTGCCGCCTCGACGGAGTACTCCAGGCCACAGGGCGACCTGCCCCTCACTGCCTGAAGGGCGATCTTTTTTTTCGTCCCCCCTCGGGCCGCCAGGCCGATATCGTGAGATGCTGCAATCTCCATCATCTTGGCCGGATGCCTCCTCCAGCGCCAGAAGCCCCAATCGATGTATCTTCTGTCCAGACCGTTCTTCTCTCTCCAGTCATCGAGGCAGGAGTTCCACCGGCGGTATAGATCGGGATGGCTCTCCTTCAGCCGGGAGAACTCAGACTGCAGCGATGCCGGACAGAGCCAGCAGCCTATCCGTTCATAGTCCTCCTCATAAAGGGGGTTGGGCACCTCTTTATTCCAGTGGATGTAGAGCATGACCTCCAGTGCCCTCCAGTTGCGGATGGGGGAGAGCATGGTCTGGCCGGGAACGTAAGGGTTCTTCTCCACCGCCTTTATGGTGGAGCGGTTGAAGGACTCGTAGATCCGCCGCCCCTCAATGGTCACGCAGCCTCTGGGATACTGCCTGGCCAGAAAGGCGGTCATGGGCCCGAGCTTATTGGTCTTGCAGCACCAGCGATAGTCCTTGGCCGGTGGGCCGAAGCTCTTCACCTGCTCGAAAAAGTCGCAATCCCCTTTGATCTCCTGCAGGTTGAGCTTATGGCTCGAGCAGAGGTCTCGCACATACTCTACCGTCTCGGGAAACTCGAGGCCCGTATTGATGAACAGCACCTGGATTCTGAAAAGCAATTTTCGGGCCAGGATAAGAGAAGCGAGGCTATCTTTTCCGCCGCTGAATGATATGTTCACCGGGAGCCTATTTCTGGATAAGTAATCCCTGATCTCGGCTATTGCCTCCCTTTCCAGACGCTTCAGATGCTCTTCATTGGCCTGGATGACGTTCTCCAGACTGGTGGGGCTCTTATGCAAGATAATGTCCCTCTGGGTGATGTCCTTGATCCTGATAGCCTGGCCGCCATTTCTACGGCGAAGGATGCCCACTCCGGAGAACTTTCCTATCTTCAAGATGAGGCTGTCTCCCTCTTCGGTCTCCGGTGGCTGGCAGATCACCTGATCTGTGGCCAGCCACTTGCCCTTTATGTGGCCCTTCAGGAGGGAGTCATGGCATACGATCAGGTTCTTTGTCGCCCTATCTTTAAGCAGGGCAGCGCCCGCAATCTCCAGGTCCAGCCGGTGCCGGGATGAGGTGATATCAAACCACAGGGTGGCAATATGGTGGCCATCCAGTATCACCTGGTCCCTCCGATCCATTCCGGCGATCTTATTGAGCAGGATCAGCCCATCGTCCAGGAATTCTGCCGCACCCCAGTTTTGTCCGAAGAGCTCTTTTAGCAATTCCTTTCCCCGGCGAGAGCAGAGGCGGATGTCGCCAGGAGGTGAGAGAGGGACTTTTATGCCGTTGCCGTGGCATATGGAGCAATGCTCCGATAAAAGAGGCAGGTTGCAGTTCTTGCACCAGAACAGCTCGCTTGTTCCAGGAGAGAATGATCTTTTGCGGTCTAGCATGGATTCATTCAGGATTCCTGGCTGCAGGTATTTAACTTGTGGGATGGATGAGGTTTATCTTAAGATGAACATCGGCCAGAGGTCTTTGGTTTTTTAACAAAAGCTATGCTAGACCAGTATCCTCGGCTCAGGATCCTTTGCCCTCTGGGCCCCTTCGCCAAATCCTGAGCCTTCTTTTGTGAGATGGCTCCGGGCAGCTCACCAGTCTGATGGCTTACTCAACCTGTTTAAATCTGCGGCCATTTGGGCAGATTGGGATAGTCCTTATACCAGAAAGCTCCGTACCAGGCATCGACTCCCATATGCATATTATTCCAGGGAATTGGCTTAACCTGCTCTTCGTTCGGGCAGGGATAAGCCGGACAGGTCGGGCATGTGGGGCATATCGGTGTGGGACATATCGGACACTGCGGACATGTTGGACAGAACCTTATCATCTCCATATAAGGCGAGACGGTGGTGTTTTTCGCTGTGCTTCCGATTATCTCCAGGTCGATATCTTCCCGGCCACCGGCCACAACCATCGTATCCTCCACATCGCTCCCCACGATATCCACAACCACCGACCCTGGGCTGCCAAGAGCCACTGCACTGGACGCCATCAGAATCAGCATTGCTGCCAATATAGAATACCTCAACTCATTCCCCTCCATTGGACCTAATATTTAACGTGTGTTTTATATATACTGAAAGTAGAAAAGTCTTTCGGCTGGCTGGAGAAAGCTCGCCCTTGCCGGCCAGATAGGCTTTTCCAAACGTTTTCGTTTTCAGTTCGAGACTCCCATTCCCTGGCCTAAAGAGACTGCCCCCTGTGACATGGTCCCTCGATTCCAGTCGATCATGGGCTTGTTGTAGCGGGTGGGAATATAAGAACTCCAGGGATAGCATAAAGGCCGTCGGAAGTCGTCCCAGGGCGTGGTGTAGATCTTCAGTTCCCCGCATGTGCCGCATTCATAACAATTTCGGCACTGGGATTGCGCAATACCTTCAGGAGCGACCACCTGGATATTGCGGGCAGTGCTCCCTACGATATCCACTACCACAGGAACGCCTTCAGGCGATATGAAAGTGGTGTTATTCACATTGCTTCCGACGATGTCCAGGCTCGCCATACCCTCATCGCTCGCACCCTGTACCCAGTTAATGCACAGGATGAACATCATGGCTAATACTAGCTGCTTACTCATCCTTTCGCCCCCTTTTATAATTAGTTCTGTTAAAATGTCCTGTAAGTAGAAAAACCTTTTTATTGACAAACCAAAAAGCCCCCGACCCTCCCAAACTATTAAATTCCCTCTCGATCAGTAGGTGCCATGAAGCTCATTTATGTAGCAGGCAAGGGAGGCGTGGGAAAGAGCGTATGTTCTGCAGCGACAGGCATCTGGGCCTCAGAAAAGGGCTCAGAGACCCTGGTCTTCTCCATGGACCCCGCCCACTCTCTCTCCGATATTTTTGATATAAATCTGGGAAGCCAGCCCAATAAGATCAAAGAGCATCTATTTGCATATGAGCCGGACCTTGCCGAGGAGTCGCGCAGCTTCTTTCGCAGATATAAGAATATGATCACTGCGCTCTTCGGCCTCTTCGAGGTAGAGGTAAGGCCGGAGGACTTCGCCAGTATGCCTGGCATCTCCGAGCTGATATTCATGGACAAGCTCAATGACATCTTCGTCCAGAACAAGTACGACCTGGTGGTCATAGACTCTGCACCCACCGCCATGGTCCTGCCTCTACTCCAGCTGCCATCCATCACCACCGGATTTGTCACCAGGGTGCTGGGAATCAGAAGCAAATGGATTGGGGTCCTCAATATGCTGGAATCGGGATTCGGGGATTCCATACTCAAGGAGGTGAGAGCGATGCGGCTGAAGGCGGAGACCATGAGAAATGCGCTGACCGATCCCAAGACAGCGAGCATCACCGTTGTGACCATCCCGGAGAAGGCGGCAGTGGAGGAGAGCAGACGGCTGATCGAGACCGTGGAGTCGCACGGAGTGAACGTCTCCGCCATAGTCATCAACCATGTGATCGGAGAATGCCCCTGCCAGTTCTGCCAGGAGAAGATGAATTCTCAGACCTCCTACATCCAGGATATCATGAATCGCTACCAGAATAAGAAGATCATCATCCTGCCCGACTACGGCGGAGAGGTGAAAGGGGAGAGGCTGAAGCTGGTGGCAGAGGACCTCTATGTAAAGGGGCAGATGGAGATATAAAGGAAAAAATTGGGAAAAAAATCCGGGCCGGGATAGCAGACATCTCCCGGCCCTCCTGTTCGCTTGTTTGCTTATTTGCTTGTTTGCTTATATTCTTCTTTTCCTGCTATAGCCGAATCTGAGCCCTCCAGGGGCACCGTCTCATAGGCCTGGCCCTCATGCACCACTATCACCCTCTCCCCCAGAGCGAAGTAGCTTCCCAGCACCGGCTCCTTAGAGATCAGATCGAAGTACTCGTCTCCCAGGAACGTTACCTTCTTCGTCTTCATGGAGCGATCAAATGTGCTGTCTATCCAGGTATCATTTCTCCAGAGGAAGGTCTTGCTGCCCACGTTCTTGACCACCTCCGAGGCCTTCACCGTTTTGCTGGATCCGTCCATCCTGGCAGAGACAGTGACATTGACAGGCATCGCAGCTTCCACAGGAGCGGCGCTCATTTTACCCTGATAGGCCGCCTCTTCCACTGCTCGAACGCCCGATGCTGGCTCTGCTGAAGCCACCTCAACCTCCGCCTCGACCTCCTCCATGACCTCCTCTCTGCCTTCGGCGCTGAAGATGTCCTTCTCCTGCACCAGGAAGGAGGTATAAGGTGTTATTATGCCATAGCGGGTGCTCAGGGCGACGATGGAGTCTATCCACTCCTGCTTCTCCCCGTAAAGCCGGATCTGAGTGAGATAGTATCCCACTGCCCGGGTGGCCCAGAGCCGGGGGATAAAGTCGTCCCCGCCCTCTTTGCGGAAGAGGACGTCCTGATAGATGTAGCTCTGTTTCTCTTTATTGACCACCCCCTCCAGGGTTATCTGGGCGGGGCCGCCCTCTCTGTATCTTCCCAGAAGGATGAGCTGGGAGCCGGCGAATAGATCCGGGATCTTCTGAGGATAGACCTGGTCCACAACGATATCGCCATAGTCAATGGTGAGGTCGGAGAGGACGGGTGTCTTCACCTTGCTGTAGAAGGCGCTGACCTCCTCGTCGATCTGGTCTCCCGGACGGACATAGGTGCTCGCACCGCTGTGGTCCATGGAGATCTGGTCTAACAGGTCGGTGTCCACATCATCGCCCACCCCAAAGCTGAAGATGCGGACATTATCCGGAGCCTCGCGATCTACATTCTCCAGTATCGCAGCGGTCTCTGTCACACCTTCGGTGGCCAGGCCGTCGGTGAGGAAGATGAGGGTGGTGGGACGATCCTCTTCCGCCAGGCCCAGGGCCTCGATCACCGCCCGGTTGATATCCGTCGATCCCATGGCCTCCAGGCGGTCCACGAAGTCCATGCCCTCATTCTTCTTGGAGAGGGGCTCAAGCCTGCTGCTAAAGGATTTGGTGGTGCTGGCAAAGGAGATGATGGCAAAGCGATCAAGAGGATTGAGGTGATCCAGAACAAATCTGGCTGCCTCCCTGGCCTGGTCTATCTTCTCTCCGTTCATGCTCCCCGAGGTATCCAGGACCAGTATCACATCCCTGGCCACGATCTCCTCCTCATCCACCTCTACATTTGGTGCAGCCAAAAGGAGGAAGAAGCCGTCCTGGCCCTCTTCCTTGTAGCTGAGCAGGTTCAGGCCGACCTTCTCGGTGCTGATGGTGTAGAAGAGCTCAAAGTCCCTGTCCGGCAGGACATCTGATTGCTCCAGCCCCAGCAGGGCGTGGTAGTCGTCCTCCCGGTCTATGGAGACCTCATGGCGGGAGGAGTAGACCGCCTTCAGCGGCTCAGAGGACTCGATCTCGGCCCTGACCACCAGGTCCTCCAGCGGCCGGGAGGAGAAGCGTTCTGTGCTCAAGGGATAGATGTAATGAACCAGGCCGTTTTCCACCGGCAGGATCTGGCTGTACTCCAGCTCGATTTTGCGCTCCTCCCCCGGAGGGATGGGAAATACTGAGGCCTTGAGAGCCTTTCTGCCCACATACTCCAGGAGGGCAGGATCTTTCATCCTCCGCACCACATCGTCGTATATCGCCCGCGCTTCATCCGCCTCCAGGATCTGGCCATGCACGGCCTTGCCATCCACCCACATCACAAAGTCGCTCACCGCCGCGCCCTCGGGAAGGGGGAAGATGTAGGTGCCTTCAGCCGTCCAGGGATGGTCATTGACGAAGACCTGGTCCACCCGGGTGGTGGCCACCTGATCTTTTATCTGGATGTCCACATGATGGTATTTGATGGCCAGTGACTGGTCCAGGCGCACATCCACTCCCGGTGGCGGGTCGATGATGATTATCCCGTCTGCTCCTGCCGGGCCCGTCAGGCCTACAGATACGGCAATTAGTATCAGTAAGATATATTTCCACATAATCCCACACTCGATACTCAGCCCGGTTAGGGCCGAATGATTTCTTAATTAATTATAATGTCTTTTTGGTATAAAAAGGTCTTCATACTCATCCCGCCCGAGCCGGGGCAATCTCACCGGTTATTTGTCGCCATTTTGATATATTTTGGGGCAAACATATTCATGAGTATTGTCACTGAGTTAAGAGTTAAGTGTAAGAGGTAAGAGGAAATGTTCGAAAAAGTTCTGATCCCAACCGACTTCTCCCGGTACAATCGAAAGATGCTGGAGTGCATAGCAGAATTACCAGGAACAAAAGAGGTCGTGCTCCTCCATGTTCTCGATGCCAGCAATCCAAAGCTGCTGGAGAAGAGCGGCTGGAGCTATGACGCAGTTATAAGCGAGGCCTTTTTGAGGCTGAATGAGCAGGCAGAGGTGCTCACCGGCATTGCCGGCACCGGCAGCAGGGCCCCCATTCAGGTGAAGCCCGTCCTGAAGGTGATAGTGGAGCCCATGAGTGGAGCAGATGGAGTCAACCTCAAGCCACCGGAGCCAAGGGCCGATGCTGACTTTATTTATGGCGGCAATGTGGGCGACGCCATCCAGAAGACGGCCTCGGAGGTGAAAGCTTCCCTGATCATCATGGGAGCGCAGGGAAAGGGAATGCTGGAGGGAATGCTTTTAGGAAGCGTATCCACAGAGGTGCTGCGCCAGGGTGAGACCAACCTTCTCATCATCCGCCATAGAATACTGGAAAAGGGAAAAGAGGCCGATTTTGAGAAGTTCTGCCCCAATATGTTCTCCAGGATTCTGGTCACAACTGACCTCTCCCCGGCAGCAGAGGATGCCATAAATCTGGCAAAAGGCCTCGAGGGAACAAATGAGGTCCTGCTGGCCCATGTCATCTCCAAAGAGGAGGAGTTTGACCGGGCGGCGGAAGAGCTCAACCGGATCCGCCAGGATATGGAGCAGCCCGGAAGAACGGCAACCGTTCATATCCTCAAGGGCAAGCCGGCCGACCAGATCCTCCAGCTCGCCAAAAAGCAGGATGTCTCGCTTCTGATCTTCAGCTCTCAGGGGAAGGGCTGGATCGAGCAGATGAGATTGGGCAGCACCTCACTGGATGTCGCCCGGCGGTCGGACAGGCCGGTCCTGGTGGTCCGGCAAAAGAAGAGCTGAGTGGGAGATGATATTGCAGATACGGCTGCCGGGCCTATGGCAAGCACCTGTGCTGCCCGCCTTTTGCCCCCTCGCCAGAGGAGATGTGATGAGTGGTATCTGAGTACCGGATGGCCATTTTGGCCCGGTTTCTGGCTGTGCCTGGGCCGGGCACCGACCCCATGCATATCCACCATTACCTCTGGAACTGCATCGCCCAACTGCATGATACCCTCTACCGGCTGGAGATCGGGGCATTTTTTGCTGAATTTCCGCTTCATCAGACCAGCAGAAGATAAGAATAAATAGTAAGAAATAAGTAGGTTAGCGCTTGATAGATCTCGCAAGGATGGAGTGTTATGACAGAGGGAGATGGAGTCATGGGCAATGCGCTCGATCGATCGGTGCTGGCAAGCCTCAGGGAGCTGCAGGATACTGGCGATCCTGATATCGTTGCTGAGGTGGGCGGCCTGTTCCTGGAGCATTCACCGCAGAAGGTGAAGGCAATTTTGCAGGCAGTGGAGAGCAGGGATGCCAACGGGTTGAAGACTGCCGCCCACAGCCTGAAGTCCAGCAGCGCGTATGTGGGTGCGATGCGCCTTTCGGAGATGAGCCGGGAGCTGGAGATGATGGGCCGATCCCAGGCGCTGGAAGGGGCGGAGGAGAAGGCGGAAAGGCTGAACCGGGAATACAAGCGGGTCATGATGGAGCTTGAGGCTGAGATCAGCAGGTCTAATTGAATATAAGATAATTTTTATAGTTTTAAACAACCTCTATAAATATACACAATCTTTATATTCAATACACACCTTATAAAAATGTGATGCGGATGGAGTATCGCTTTGACAACTACATCCTGAAGGCTTTTCTGGCTTCGGGACTGCTGGCAGTGGTGATGATGATCCTGGCCCTGGGGCTGATCCAGCTCTTCCGCTATGGACCCGGCCTGCCCATATCCATAACTCTGATCCTGGCGGCAATTGCCTTTGTCCTCTCTGCCTCGTTTTTCGAGCGCTATGAGGTGGGTTCCATCATGTGGTCCATGCTGGTATCCATCATCGCCACATTGATTCTCGCCCTCATCTCCGGGGGGATAATCTATGCCTTCTCCGAGAACAGGCATCCCTGGGAGGAGCTGCTCAGCGGCTTTGCTATCTGCATAATCATTGCCATGACCCTGCTCAGCTATCTGAAGCGAAGCCTGGGCGAGATAGAATATTAATATAATTTTTGAGACCATGCACGATGATTTTGGAGCCCTTACAGAAGAGAGTTCTAATACTAGCAGCATAATGAGCAGCTCAACATGGCCGGTCGAATGGTGGACTCTTATGGCCGCAAAGTCACAGGCATACGAATTGCTCTCACCCCCAGCTGCAATCTGAGGTGCCTCTACTGCCATCACGAAGGGGAGCTGCTCCCCGGAGGCGAGATTCCGGGAGAGATGGTGGTGAGCATCACCAAAGCGGCGGAGGATCTGGGAGTTCGCAAGGTTAAGTTCACCGGGGGAGAGCCTCTGCTCAGAAGGGACCTGGAAGAGATCGTCGCCCGGATTCCCCAGAGCCTGGAGACATCTCTTACCACCAATGGCATCCTGCTTGCAGAACGGGCAGAATCTCTGGCCCGTGCGGGCCTGGGCAGGGTGAATGTCAGCTTGGACTCCCTCCAGCCGGGCAAATATTGCGATATCACCAGAGGAAGGCCAGGGGACCTGGAGAAGGTTTTAGCGGGGATTGATGCTGCTAAGGAGGCGGGCCTGCTTCCTATCAAGCTGAATTTTGTGGTTCTGAAGAAGAACGAGGCAGAGGTTCCGGATATGATCGAGTTCTGCCGGCAGAGGGGGCTGATACTGCAGCTGATTGAACTCCTGGACCTTCAGGGCCAGGGGGTCTCCGGAGATATCGAGGGGATCGAGCGGAATCTGGCCGCAAAAGCAGATGCAATTCGAACCCGGGAGATGCACCGGCGCAAGAAGTATTTCCTGGATGGGGCGGAGGTGGAGGTGGTCAGGCCGATGGACAACACCGAGTTTTGCGCCCACTGCACCCGGCTGAGGGTCACCTCGGACGGCAAGATAAAGCCATGCCTGCTAAGAAGCGACAATCTGGTAGCCATCGATAGCTTCGACCCGGAGAGGATCAAGGAACTGCTCAGAGAGGCGAACGCCAGGAGAGAGCCGTACTTCCGGACGGCGATCCAGCCGGCGGCAAAAGCCCCCATGAAGGCCAGTTTTATAGAATCAAAGATCAAATAGTCTGATCAAATTGGCCGAATCAAATAAGCCAAGCAGCATATGGCTAAAGGGATCCCTGCAAAAGCTTATCCTGCAGAAGAGATGAAACCTTGAAGGGATGCTGTTGACTGATCCTGCTGCCAGGCAGAACTGTCAATGCGGCATTATGTGATCGTTCAGATCGATTTGAAAAAATGTGGGGGTTTCTGGATTATGGTCGCAAATATAACGCTGGATAGATTAGAGGAGCAGATCAAATGGTACAGCCACAACGCCAGATGGAATCAGGACCGGTACAAGTGGCTAAAGGGAATTGAGTTCATTGCCGCAGCGCTGGTCCCCTTCTTCGCCGGCTGGGGGGCCTATCCGGTTGTAACCGGGCTTTTGGGGGTAGCGGTGGTGGTCCTTGAGGCCCTGCAGAGCATCTACCAGTTCCAGGGCAAGGGGATATCCTATCATTCCACGGCCGAGGCTCTGAAGCATGAGAAGTACCTGTGGTATGCGGGAGCGGGACACTATCTGACGGCAAAGAATCCTGAGGCTCTGCTGGCGGAGAGAATCGAGGAGATTGTATACTCGGGGCATGGCAGGTACAACTCTGAGATGGAGCCAGTGGCAAAGGCAAAGATGAATCCTAGCAGATAGAGGGTGGAGGACAGGTAGCCGGCCAGGGGATTGGCGAGCGCCCGGCGGCAAGGGCTTCCGGTTCAGGTGCCAGCAGAGAGCAGGCGAGGTGAGATGAGCCGGAAGACCATTTGCGGCGAGAGCCCCGTGGCGGAGCGGGTGCGCCTGCAGCTGGCGGAATGGCAGGGAGAAAGCTAACAATAACTGCGGTCGTGGATCTATCCTGATAAGGGTACTGCCTGGAGCTCCAAAAGCTATATCTGCTTTCCAATATTTACAATATATCCATGCTTGCCACAAAGCGCCTGGCTGTGACTGAGCCGGTATGGGCTGAGCTATCCGACCTCAAAAGGCCCAAAGAGACCTTCAGCCAGCTTTTGGCCGGGATGATCGAGAGGGAGAAGAAAGCCTGCCTGATCGAGCACCTGATGCAAATTGCCGAGGAAGGAGATTTCCAGGCTCTTAAAGAGGATCCCATTTCCAGGCCGGGATGAAGACAAAGAGCTGCTCTGAATCGGATTCAATAGGATATGATCCTTAATCCGGGGATGTGCTGGAAATGCTCATCCCTGGTCACTATTGCCGCGCCGTTGGTCATGGCGATGGCGGCGATCAGCTCGTCGAAGTCGTTTGTGGGTTTCCCCCTAGACTTGAGCTGGGCAGATAGGGCGGCAAAGCACTCGTAGGTGTCCTCGTCTATGCAGAGGATCACGAAGGCCTCCAGCAGCCTCCTGACCTTCTGTACGCCCTCATCGGACCTCGCTGAGAGGTATGCGCCCTTGAACAGCTCCAGGACATTTACCTGAGTGGTGCAGACTGTCTCCTCAGCCGCTTCGATCTCGGCGATCTTCCTGAGAGCCGCCTGATTCCTGCGCAGGGCGTCGATCAGGATGGTGGTATCAAGCACCAGCATCAGAGGCGTCCCTCATACCGGAATGGCGCATCTCTCTTGACGCCGTCTCAACCTGATCCGCAAGAGCATCGTCCCTGCCGATCTCGTCCAGTATCTCGGATAGCTTCCGCTTTGCCGGGAGGTTCTGGACGATGACCTCTGAGAAGCTCTGGTTTTTGCCCTTCCGGCTTTTCAGGCGCTCATAGGCTTCTTCAGTTATGGTTATGGTCTTGGTGGACATCTATCAGTGTACGTGTACGTACTTGTATAAACGGCTTTCTGACTAAATAGATTCAAACTGTATTTTCATACGTAGATTATCTCTCCGAGGATATGACTGCCTATTCTCGGCTTGAGGCCTGACTTTGTGACCAGATCCACCTGCACTCCAATCTTATCGCTTAAGTAGTTCTGCAGTCCCGCATATTGTATCAGACCGATGGGCTCCTCAAAATCAATGAGCAAATCGAGATCGCTGGTATCCTTTTGTTCGCCTCGTGCGAAAGAGCCGAAGATGCCAATCTCCTTTACTTTATACATATTTTTAAGGATTGGCTTTTGATCTTTAAGAATGCTCTCGATCTCTTGAAGGGTTTTCATTGGCTTCGCTGTATCGAGTGGGTAGCGGGATAATTAACCCTGGTGGTTTACGGAATACGGAATAAAACCGCAGAGCCGCAGAGCGCACGGAGGACGAACGAACGGAGACGACTATTTGCTCAGAAATATACCATTTTTTTTCAAGTGTTGGTAATAAGGTAAATTTCCACGTCTCTGCGAACTCTGCGTCTCTGCGGTTAATATTCGTAGCTGAATATTCAAACACATGGTAGTTACGGAATAAAACCTCAGAGTCACAGAGCGCACAGAGGATCATGAAAAAATGTCGAATTCCTATGACTAGCGCACGAACCCTCACCAAATTGCGATGAGCCTTAAATTTCATTTCCCCCGGAATTCGACCTACTTACCCAGTATCTCCTTGTGCGCCCCCCGGAATCCGGGATCCCTCATCTGGCACGAGCACCTCCCCTTAAACCATGAGTAGCGGGTCATCTCCCTCCAGATCTCCTCCAGGCTCTTCTCCTTGATGTTCCCAAAGCCAAGTGGCATATAGGCGCAGGGCAGGGCCACTCCGTCCCCGTCCACATGAATCCACCGCCGCCCGGCAAAGCAGCCGAACATCTCCGGGCTCAACAGATATGGCAGTGCGGAGACCCTGGGGCCATCCATCCTGTTCTTCTCCTTGTGGAACCTCTCCAGCCGGGCCACATCCCCCGTCGTGAGCACCTCATCCTCGTGGGATGCCCAGCGGCCCACGGCCACGATCTCATAGAGGGAGAGCTCATGCGCCCCCAGCTCCGCCGCCAGCGAAAAAGCATCCTCCAGATAGTCGATGTTGTGCGGTGAGGTCACCATGAACAGGTCCACCAAAAGGCCGGCCTCCAGAGCATTGCGAACCCCGGATAAGGCATCCAGAAAAGCCCCCTTGCGTCCCCGGAAATGATCGTGCTGCTCCTCGATGGGGCTGTCGATGCTTATCCGCACCGCATAGAGCCCCGCCTCTTTCAGCTGCCTGGCCAGCTCTGCCGTCAGGTGGTAGCCACTGGTGAAGCTGGTGGCTATGGCCCGCTGGTCGACGGAAGAGACCAGGTCTGGCAGATCCTTGCGGAGCATGGGCTCTCCCCCGTCGAAGGTCACCAGATACGATCCCATGTCCAGGGCCTGGGAGATCGCCCCCTTGATCAGGTCGCTTGAGAGTATCTCCCCCTGGCGAGAGGGAGCAGAGCAGTGCAGGCAGTCATTGGGGCAGGCCTTCACTATCGCTATGGAGAACTGGTCGGGCACCGGACGGCGGATCATCGCCCCCACCTGGGCAGAGAGCATCCGGTCGAAGGCAACGCTCGGGGCAGGAGGAATCCAGGTGGAGAAGATGAATCGGTCCGGGCCGGGGCTTATGGGCTTCTCGGTAGAAAAGATCTTGTTGATCTGCTCGATTATCGGCTTTGCCAATAGGGCTGCCGGGCCGCGGGCAGAAAGCTGGATTCCTTCCCCCGTTCCCTCGGCCGAGGCCTCGATCTTCAGCAGAGGCTTTTTTGCGATCTGCATCTTTGCAGTCCCCGGCAGGTCATCTCATCCACGATCTCCAGTAGCAGGAGCTTTTTGTCCTCGTCTCCATTCAGGGCCTGGAGGGCGCTTTTGGCC
The DNA here is from genome assembly GCA_963813075.1 of Methanotrichaceae archaeon. GTDB lineage: Archaea > Halobacteriota > Methanosarcinia > Methanotrichales > Methanotrichaceae > Methanothrix. The sequence continues at coordinate 32,094 of CAWEXU010000019.1, read as the reverse complement.
TGGTTGCAGTGATCATCGGTGACCTTGATGCACATCTGCACAACAGTCTCGGCGTCAGAATCAGTGTCCGAAGAAGGAGAAGAAGAAAGAGAGTTAGAATAGATCCTGGGAAGGGTGACCGAGGTCTTCTGGGAGGACTTCCCCTGGTCCAGGCCCAAATACTCCTCCAGGTCGTCGAGTACCTGATAGCCTAAACCCAGATGCAGCCCATAGCTCTCCAGCCGGGCCACATCCTCTTCTCCGGCCCCGCTGATCAGCCCACCGATCTTGGCCGAGGCGGCGAATAGGGAGGCCGTCTTCTTAGAGATGCACTGATAGTAATCATCCGGCGAGGCCGCGCAGGAGAGGTCCATCAATTCCCCCTCAGACATGTCCATGCAGGCGCGGGAGAACGCCCGAATCACCGGCTGGCTGTAGCCGGATATCAGGTCGATCGACCGGGAGATGAGCCAGTCGCCCGCCAGGAGCGAGGCCTCAGGGCCGAAACGCTCCAGAGCACTGGGTGAGCCCCTCCTCTCTATGCCGTGATCTAAAATATCGTCATGCACCAGGGATGCGGCATGGACCAGCTCAATGGCTAAAGCTGCGCTCGTGGACTGGGCTGGAGGGGTGCCTAAAGCCTCTGCGGATAGGATCAGAATGAGCGGCCGGACCCTCTTTCCCGGTGCGGAGAGCACATAGCTCAGTATCTCCCCCAGAGGGGAATCAGGCAGCTCCCTCACCAGTGCAGCAAGCTCTTTATTGATGAGATGGTACTCATCCCGGGCGGAGAACATCGCTCCCAGTAGTCTTGGCAGGTTATTTAGCTTTTGCTTAGGAAATGCGGTTTTTCAGATCAGTAAAATATATTTGATACCTCCGGGAATTGTGAATACCTTTCTGGTTTTATCAGAGCAGCGGGAAAATTGCAGGATGGAAAAATTCGGCCTTATAAGAGTCGGTTGGACTCTATCTTGGCGCACCTTCCCGCCACCACCCGGTATCCCTCCTGATCCAGCTGCTTTATGGCCTCCGGGCTCTCTGTTCCCGGCTGCATCCAGAATACCCCAAAGCCCTTCTTCTTTGCTTCCTCGGCCAGAGCGGGGACGGCAGACGGCCGACGGAAGACGTCCACAATATCGATATCATCCGGGACATCGTGGATGGAGGCTAAGACCTTCTCTCCCAGAATGGTCTGGCCGGCGCACTTGGGATTGACCAGATAGAGCTTGAAGCCGTGCCGTTGCAGGACCTCGGATACGAAATGACTGGGCTTGTATGGATCCGGGGAGATGCCGACCACGCAGATGGTGCGGCAGCTGGTAAGGGCATCTTTCAGGTCTTTGTCGTCTCTGAGTATGGGCATGAGATATGATATGGCCGGGATAGGATAAATAGCTTTGACCGATAGTTTGACCGGAGCGATTGGGATCCTCCTGTGAGGAGTTCAGGCCCCGACCAAGCTCTGAATATTGGCTTCTTTAGCTCTTCTTGCAAAGCACCTTGTCCAGGAATATCAGGTTCTCCGGGGACTCGATTAATCTGACCCGATCCCCTTTCACATCGACCACGGCGTCCAGCCGGGTGAAGTGGACCTGCTGCACCCTGACCAGGGGCTCGCATCGGGCCTGCAGGTGATCCCGAAAGCCGTTCATCATCCCACCGTCGCCCATGTAGTCCACCAGGCGGCGGAAGAGCTTGGGGAGGATCACCACATTCTCGGTCAATGGATCCAGGCAGGGCACCGAGAAGCCCTTCGTGGTCAGGTCGTATGGCCAGATTCCCTTTCCCTCGGACCTGGCGTGAGCCATAGCCCGGGTCAAGGGGAGGCGGAGGTCGGAGAAGAGGCCGTTGTAGTAGGTGGGATAAGCGAGGCCGCGGGCGATGAGGCCGTAGTTTAGGCTCCGCTTCAGCATCGACTCGTCCAGGATGACCTCGGAGCCATCTCTTTTTTCGATTCCGCCGGCAAAGACAAAGGCCACCGGCCGCCGGTTAGCTTCTGTGCTCCTGGCCAGGATATAGCCCTCTGTCCCGTCCTGAGCCTTGATCACCCTGCTCTGCCGCTCATCCCACACCACCTCGTCGATTCCTAGATACGATAGCAGATACCGGCAGGCCGCCTTCGCCAGCTTCATCGGCTGGTGATATCCCTGATAGTGGGTCTCCAGAGCGTCTATCGCCTCGATTCTCAACTGGGCATGGCCGCGAGCATTCAATTCTGTCGCCGGCCCTGAAAGCTTTTTCCAGTTATCGGGATTCCTGGCCCGAAAGCGGATTGAGTCGCCGTCCGGGCTGTAGCCCATAACGTGAAATGTCCCCTTTATCAAAAAGAATGCCATTCATATCTCCCTAAATATCTTTTGATATACCTATTTTTAGTACTGCATTATTTTTAGGATTTAAAGTTTCTTGTCAAGTAATAGAATATTCGAGAAAATATGAATGGTTCTTCGCTGTATCAAGTGGGTAATCGATAATGAGTCCTCTGTGAGTTCTCCGTGCGCTCTGTGCCTCTGTGGTAGTAGTTCGTACACAGTGGTTATAACCAGTGGCGAGCGACGTTCCACCACAGAGACACAAAGTTCACAGAGTACGCACAGAGCGCCTAACCATGAACTGGAAAATCATAGAAACCTCTGGTTAGCCACAGGAAATAGCGAAGAGCCGAAAAAAATGAAAAAAGATTTCCGATTGTGCAGATCAGGAGAGTCAGGCCAGCGAAGACCGGATGATTTCCTAATCGGTTTCTCCCTCATACTTGAAGGAGAGTCGGACCTTTGCCCTGTACTCGGCGATCTTGCCGTTTTCCAGCCTGACATCCAGCTCCTTGACCTCGGCAATGCGGAGGTCTCTGAGGGACTTGGTTGCCCTGTCCACTACTGTCTTGACGGCATCTTCCCAGCTGATGGTCGAGGTCCCAACTAGCTCTATTACTTTATATACGTCTCCGGTCATATCCTTCACTCCTTAAATTATAGTCACTTATTGACTCTATTAGTTGATATATTTTCCTGATCTTTCCCGATTAATAGCAGCAAAAACCTGAAATAATATACATCCAACCCCTCCCCAAAGGAGTGGAGAGATCTTGACCGGTATTTTTAGCAATTCTTCGAAAAGCACTTCAGTTTCAGGCCATCGGCCATCCAGCGAGGCGGTAGGGATCGATGACCTGGCCGTCTATATTCCCCAGCTTTATCTTCCATTAGAAGGCGAGTTCTCCAGCCGGCGAAATATAGATCCTGGAAAGCTCATTCGGGGAATCGGAATAGAGCAGATGGCCATTCCCGATGCCCATGAGGATGCAGCCACCATGGCCGCCATGTCCCTCCTTGAGCTGATGCAGCGCTGCCGTCTTTTGCCCGATGATATCGGCAAGATCTACCTTGGAACGGAGTCCGCGGTCGATGAGGCCAAAGCGATGGGAACCTATGTCATCGGCATGCTGGAGATGGTATATGGTGCCGGCTCCTTCCAGCACTGCTCCACTGTGGAGTTCAAGTCCGCCTGTATCGGCACCACTCTCGCTTTAGAGAGCATCAGCTACTGGGCGGCTGCTGATGATAGCGAAAGGGCGGGGGTGGTCATCGCCTCAGATGTGGCCAAATACCCTCTGGGCTCCTCTGGAGAGTACACCCAGGGAGCGGGAAGCGTCTCATTGCTGGTCAAGAAGAATCCCAGGATTGCCGAGCTGGAGCAGATCTACGGCTGCTTTACCCGGGACGAGAACGACTTCTTCCGCCCAATAGGCTGCGCAACGGCCACGGTCAATGGCAAGCACAGCAATCAGTGTTATCTGGATGCCATGCAGGGGGCATTTGCCTCATTTGCCGCCCAATCCGCCCGAAAGGGAATAATCAGTCCCAAGGAGGGGGAGTGCACCACCGACTTCGTCGATCACCTCCTCTTCCATATCCCCTATCCGAGAATGACGGAGTATGCTTCTGCGGCCATCTTCCGCCAGGACTGGAAGAAGAGCAACCACTGGAAGGATGTTGAGGCGGAGATCGGACCGGAGCCCGAGGCGGGAAACTATGCTGACCCGGAGAAATACCAGCTCGACCTGGCCGGCTACGCCCGCAGCTTCGCCCGCTCTGAGCACTTTCAGGAGGCCTACAAGGCCAGGGTTATGGATACCACCGCTCTCTCCCGCTCCATTGGAAACATCTACACCGGCTCGATCTACCTGGGCCTGGCCAGCCTCCTGGAGCTGAAGAAGCTCCGGGCGGGTGAGAGGCTGTGCTTTGGCGCTTACGGAAGCGGATGCTCGGCCCTGGTCTTCTCGGCAAGGGTCAGCCCGCAGTTCTCTTCTGTACCTTCCAGGGGCCTGTTTGAGAGGCTGGAGAAGAGGAAGGAAATATCCCTGGAGGAGTATGAACTGCTCCACGAGGGAGTGAGAAAGGAAAGCCTGATTAAACCCTCAGGGGGATTCGCTCTGGTGGAAATCGACCAGCAGGGATACCGGCATTATGATTATGTGAAGTGATACATGGGCAGAGACCTCTCGGCAAGCTGCCTTCTTTTTGTGGATTTCATATCTTTGTGCCGGGTGAATATCCATGCACTGGGCTTTTCGGCAAGAAACTTAAAATTTATGAGGAGGTTTGCTGAAGCCTACCCAGAAGAGGCCAATTGTGCAAGGGCTGCTTGCACAAATAACCTGGTATCATAACATAACCATCCTTGATAAGGTAAAGGACACAGTCGCCAGGGACTTTTACATCCGGGCTGCGATACAGTATGGCTGGAGCAGGATCAAGAATAACACAAGCAGGGTGAACATCTTAGTGGATAGAAAACAGGGCACGATGCTGCTCGCACTTCTGGAAGCATTCCTGCATTTGCGACTGAGGCCATGCTATGAACGAAAAGTGCCATTACCCCCATCTGCCCGATATGCACCTGAAAAAGCTCATTAGCGGCCAAATCCGAGTATTTTATTACCACTATCAAAACGCTTATTACTAAGTAATACCAAGATGCTTTGAAGCTCTGGGTCCGCGGAGAGAATCACCCGCTCCAGAAATTGGTGAGTTGAGATGGTATCTGAAACTGGATCTGATTTAGGCTATGGCAATGGAAGGCACGGCAATGAGGCTTTGAGCATTCTCCTGGCAGAGGATGATCCTGCCAACCGGATGATCACCTTGCGGATGCTCAAGAAGCTGGGCCACAATGCCGATACAGCAGACAATGGTGTGGAAGCGGTGCACGCCATGGAAAGCCGCCCATACAATCTGGTGCTCATGGACATTCAGATGCCCGAAATGGATGGACTGCAGGCAGCGAGGATCATCCGCAAACGCTGGCCAGAGGGCCCAAGAATCATTTTTGTCACCGGCTGCACCAGCCGTAAAGATGAATGCATCAGCGAGGGGGGAGACGGCTTTCTCTCCAAGCCGATAAACCTGCTTGAGCTGCAAGAAGCGATCTGTGATGGAGCGTATTGATTGCGGGGATTATGCTTTACGCTCTCCTTTATGCGGTACCATCATCAAATGCCATAAGCAATATACGCGGTCATTGCCGTCGTTTCCCCATCCGTATTGCTCTTCAGGGGTCATTCATTTCCAACTCCTTCTCTTTTTTAATTATATCCTCTTGCAACTTGCACTGATGGATCTCAGCAACACCGTGAACCTCCAGAGCCTGCTCTTCTTCATCTCGGAAAGACTGCAGCCGCTCCATGAGCAGATCGTAGTTCACCAGATGGCCGTCGAACTCCGGGCCCTCCACACAGGCCAGCCTCATCTGGCCGTCCACCTCCACCCGGCAGCTTCCGCACATTCCCGTGCCGTCGATCATGATTGGGTTCAGGCTAACTACGGTCTTGATCCCAAGGGGCCTGGTGATCTCGCTTACCCTCTTCATCATCGGCACCGGGCCGATGGCCACCACCACATCCGGAATCTCCCTCTCCAGGACCTCCGCCAGTAGCTCGGTGACCAGGGCATTGCGTTCTGTGGTCCCGGTGTCTGTGCATACCAGCAGATCATCGGAGACCGATTCCATCTCTTCTCTAAGGATGATCAGCTCCTCACTTCGTGCTCCGATGATGCTTATCACCCGGCTTCCCAAGCTCAGTAGCTTCCTGACAATAGGATAGAGAACAGCAACGCCCGTACCCCCGCCTACGCAGACCGCCATGCCCACCGCACCCACCTCAGTGGGCCGGCCCAGGGGTCCGACCACATTCTGATATGAGTCACCCACCTGTAGGGTCTTGAAAAGGGCGGTGGACCAGCCTGCTACCGAGAATATGATGGTTATGGTCCCTTTCTCGGGATTGGAGTCCGAGATCGTCATCGGCACCCTCTCCCCAAACTCATTTGCCCTGAGCATCACGAACTGCCCTGGCTGGGCCACGCGGGCGATCTTTGGGGCCTCAATCTCATTGAGGACCATCCTCCCCCCGGCCATCTCCCTTCGCCGAACTATCCTGTTCATCTCGCCTCCTGGTGATCTGCTATTTTTTGGAATCCATCATTGGAAATCAAGATAGCAACCTCTTGATGATGACATTAGCGCGATATGAAGATAAATATTGTTGAGTAGGCTGACAAATGTGGCCCGCTTTCGCTTATGAAGATAAGAAGAGATCGTTCAATTTATTGGATCAACCACTTCCATATTTTTTTACCTCAAGAGGATCGATCTTCGAAATTTCAACGCAACCTCTTAACTCTTTTTTAAACTGGGCTATGGTGTTTATTGGCTTGACAACTAATTTGCCATCTTCCAGTCGCACCTCTACTTCGTCTCCGTCCTTTAAGCCTGATTTTTGTATAATTTTTTTGGGGATCGGAAGCTTGCCACCAACTAGTTTGGCCTTTATCATTTGCGCATCTCCATTAAGCTCTTTGTTCTCGGGGATAATTAAATCTCGCTAAGAACTGCAGCCAGCTTGAAAGCCTGGAGAATCTTTCCAGGATATCTTGTATTTTGGAAGCTAAAAAAATTAAGGGAAAAAACACACTTCCCTCCCATCAGGCCGTCTTCATCTCCGCCGCTTCCTCCAGCCCCAGCTCCTTGATGGAATCCTCTCTCATCTTGTACTTCTGAATCTTTCCGCTGACCGTCATGGGGAAGTCATCGACGAACTTGATGTACCGGGGGATCTTGAAGTGCGCGATTCTGCCCTTGCAGAAGGCTTTGATCTCCTCCGGGGTGGCTGATGCGCCGTTCTTCAGCTTGATCCAGGCCATCAGCTCCTCGCCATACTTCTTGTCCGGGACGCCGATCACCTGCACATCGCTGATGGCAGGGTGGGTGTAGAGGAACTCCTCGATCTCCCGCGGATAGATGTTCTCTCCTCCCCGAATCACCATGTCCTTGAGCCGGCCGGTTATCTTGCAATAATCGTTCTCGTCCAGGGTACCCAGGTCGCCGGTGTGCAGCCAGCCCTCTTCGTCTATGCACTGCTCCGTGGCCACTGGATTGTTGTAATACTCCCGCATGATCATGTAGCCCCGGGCGCAGATCTCGCCTGTCTCCCCCCGGGGGACGATCTTTCCCGTCTTCGGGTCCACGATCTTCATCTCTGTATGGGGCATGGGCTTTCCCACAGTCGAGACCCTCAGGTCCAGGGAGTCGTCAGTGGAGGACATGGTGATCCCAGGGGAGGACTCGGTCTGGCCATAGGTTATCACCACTTCACTCATGTTCATCAGAGTGCTCACCTTTTTCATGAACTCAATGGGACAGGGCGATCCGGCCATGATTCCCGTGCGCAGGCTGGAGAGATCGAACTTTTTGAAGTCGGGGTGCTCAAGCTCGGCTACGAACATGGTGGGAACTCCATGCACCGCGGTGCAGCGCTCCTTCTCCACTGCGGAAAGGGTGGAAATGGGGTCGAAGTGCTCCGCCGGCAGGACCATGGTGGTCCCATGAGTCACGGAGGCCATATTGGAGAGGACCATGCCAAAGCAATGATAGAATGGGACCGGTATGCACAGTCGATCCTTTTCTGTGAATTTCATGCACTCGCCGATGAAGTAGCCGTTGTTCAAGATATTATGGTGGGTCAGGACCACGCCCTTGGGAAATCCTGTGGTGCCGGATGTATACTGGATGTTGATGGGGTCGTCGAAGTCAAGGCTCGCCTGCCTTTCCGCCAGGACCTCATCTGGAATCTCCTCTCCCATGTGCAGGACGTCCTCCCAGCTGTACATGCTGGACTGCTTCTCCCCCCGGATCAGGACTGCTGTTCTCAGGAAGGGCAGCTTCTCAGAGTGGATCTCCCCCGGTTTGCTCGTTTTAGCCTCAGGGCATACCTCATAGAACATCTTGACGTAATCGGAGCTTTTAAACCGGTCCATGAGGAGAAGGACCTGAGCCTCGGACTGGCGGAGGGAGTACTCCAGCTCATGAGTCCTGTAGGCGGGGTTGATGTTCACCATGATGATTCCCGCTTTGGCAGTGGCGAACTGGGTGATGATCCATTCCGCTATGTTCGTCGCCCAGATGGCCAGGCGGTCGCCCTTCTTCAGCCCCAGAGCGATGAACCCCTTCGCTGCCCGGTTCAGCTCCTTTTGCAGCTCGCGATAGGTGTACCTTTTTCCCTGGTGGATGGAGACAAGTGCATCATTATCCGGATATTTCTCCGCAATCTCATCGAACAGGTCCCCAATGGTCTTTCCAATAAGCGGTTTTTCTGATCCGCGAAATGCATAGCTGTGGGAGATTTTGCCTGGCATGGAGCTTTTCTCAATCCCTCAGAGAATATAATAGTATCTCTTCTTTTTCGCTTCTTTCAATCCTTATTTGTCAGGCGTCCCTGGAATCCCGACCGTGAACTCCTGATCATTGATATTCGGGGAGAATCCCGGATAACCCTGTGGAACCTGGAGAACCCTGGAGATGGATCATAACATGAACTGTGGCAAGGTTCCTGTTTGCATATCTGCTAACTTTTCGGTTAAAAGTGATCGGAAATGTTTATAATATCTGCTCACAGATGCTGTTCTCATATGAGAATAAAATACGTTTTTGTGGCCATGATGGCTGCTTTGATTCTGGCGGCATCCTCTGCCTGCGGGGGGGAGACCGAGGAGCTCACCGTCTTTGCGGCCGCTTCGCTGACGGGCGCCTTTAGCGAGATCGGCGAACTATATGAGGACCGGACGGACATTGAGGTGTCAATCAACTTCGACGGCTCCCAGGCCCTGCGCACCCAGCTGGAGAACGGAGCTTATGCCGATGTATTCGCCTCTGCCAACAATATGCAGATGAATGCCCTTAAGGATAGCTGGATGATGAACAATAGCAGCATCGTCAATTTTGCCGGAAACAGGATATCCCTTATCATTCCAAAGCATAACCCTGGCGGCATCCGGAATCTGACCGACCTCGCCCGTCCCGGGGTCAAGATCGTCATGGGGACGAAGGATGTCCCTGTGGGCGACTATGCCCTGCAGGTTATAGCCCGGATGGGCAGAGACCCGCAATTTGGCCCGGATTATGAGGAGCAGGTGCTGGCCAATGTCATCTCTCAGGAGACCAATGTCAACTATGTGGTGACCAAGGTGGCTTTGGGCGAAGCGGATGCCGGATTTGCATATGAATCCGATATACGCCAGGATATGACTGCCAGGGTGGATAAGATTGACATCCCGGATGAATACAATATAGTTGCCCGGTATCCCGTGGGAATTCTGCTCCAGTCGAAGTATCCAGCAGAGAGCCAGGAGTTCATCGATCTCGTGCTCTCGGACGACGGCAGGAGGATCCTGAAAAGATACGGCTTCACCGCTCCGGAAAATGAGTCTGTCCTATAAATTGGATGAAAACTATGGGCTGCTCCCTTTTTAGCCCTGAACGGGGCGGAAGGTAGATCGGCAAGAAAAGGATTATGCAGTCGACCTGCAGGCGCGACCGGGGATCTGGCAGGCCCGGAGCAGCTAACGTTCTCTTTTTTCAGATATGAGCTCATGCCACCTGCAAATGCTCAACTACTCCTCTCTTTTATCCCCTAACCTATGATTTTGCAGCCATTGGACATATACAAATTTCTTATTGTGATACTTTAAGAAATTTTCATACGATTTATGATATGAATAATTATGATGAATTCTCAAAAATAACTAAGTAAAGGCCGGAGAGAGATTTGTTCGGGTGAATGGATTATGAAAGCTAAAGGCTGGAGCACATGGGCTGAATATTCGCCAAAAGCAAGCACCACGATGAAAACGGAAATTTTCAGGCTGTGCATGAAGCCCTGGGATCTGATTCTGCCAGAAGAGGGAATTGAGGAGAGGCTCAAGAATCCGGAGCCCTTCTGGAGGCCTCAGGGAAGATATCAGGAAGAAGGGGCAAATAAGAACCTACTGCCTTCAAGATCCAGAGCGGAAAGGCCAGAGAAGGTGTTTGTTTGAGTGCAATTCAGTTCTAATTTTTAGATGAAATAACCACGCAGTTTGCATATGTTTGCATATTTATCATCAGAGGTATCAAGGATGAATCTCAGAAGACCGAATGCCAATGAAGCAACAGGAACATTCAACAGATCCAGAAATGTGGTTCCGATGTCCGGAATCTGCACCAGATGCATAGACGGCTGCAAAGGCGGCTGCGAGACCTGGCTGGCCTCCTTCCGGGGAAGAGAGGTGCTATATCCCGGACCCTTCGGAGAGATGACCGCCGGAGCGGACAAGAACTACCCCATCGACTATTCCCACCTCAACATCCAGGGTTATGCCGTGGGAGCCTTCGGCCTCCCTGAAGGGGTGGAGCCGGGGCCGGACACATCCATCTTTCCCAATGTGGATATCTGTACCGAGTACGGCTGGAGTGAGTTGGTCCCAATGAAGCTTCCCATATTCACCGGCGCCCTGGGCTCTACGGACATCGCCCGAAAGAACTGGGAGCACTTCGCTGTTGGCGCTGCCATATCCGGAATCACCATCGTCTGCGGGGAGAACGTCTGCGGGGTGGACCCGGAGCTGGTGCTGGATGGCCAGGGCCGGGTGCAGAGGTCGCCGGAGATGGACCGGAGGATCGAGACCTACAAGCGCTTCCATGAGGGCTGGGGGGAGATCCTGGTGCAGATGAATGTGGAGGATACCCGCCTTGGCGTTGCCGAGTACGTCTCCTCCCGGCACGGCCTGGAGACCATCGAGCTGAAGTGGGGCCAGGGGGCCAAGTGCATCGGCGGGGAGATCAAGGTAGACCGCCTGGAGAGAGCTCTGGAACTGAAGTCCAGGGGCTATGTGGTCCAGCCCGATCCGGGGAACCTGGAGGTGCAGATGGCCTACAAATCCGGAGCGATAAAGGAGTTCGAGAGGCACTCCCGCCTGGGATTTGTATCCCGGGATGGCTTTTTCGATGAAGTCGATCGCCTGCGCGGACCTGGGGTTCAAGCGCATCACCCTGAAGACGGGAGCCTACAGCATGGCGGAGCTGGCCATGGCCATTCGCTACGGGGCGGAGGCTAAAATAGACCTTCTCACCATCGATGGCGCGCCGGGCGGGACGGGCATGAGCCCCTGGCCGATGATGAACGAATGGGGCATTCCCACCTTCTACCTGCAAGCGCTGGTCTATGAGTTTGCCACCAAGCTATCCCGCCGGGGGAAGAAGGTGCCGGATATCGCTATGGCCGGAGGCTTTTCCACTGAAGACGGGGTCTTCAAGTCCATAGCCATGGGAGCGCCCTTCGTCAAAGCGATATGCATGGGCCGGGCGCTGATGATCCCGGGAATGGTGGGAAAGAACATCGGCAATTGGCTGGAGAAAGGAGAGTTGCCGGCAAGCGTCTCCCGGTACGGCAGCCGGCCAGAGGAGATATTCGTCTCCTACGAGGACCTCCATGCCAAATATGGCAATGATATGAAGGAGATCCCCTGGGGAGCAGTGGCCCTGTACACCTACTGCCAGAAGTTCAAGACGGGAATGCAGCAGCTTATGGCCGGATCAAGAAACTTCCGCCTCTCGACCGTCTCCAGAAAGGACCTGATGGCCCTCACCGAGGAGGCGGCCCGGGTATCAGGAATAGACTATGTGATGAACGCCTACCGCGACGAGGCAGAGGCGATCCTCGACGCCTGGATAACGATAAGCGAATAGGAGGGATCCCGTAATACTGTCACGAATGCAAACCGATAAGGATGATGCTGTGGATCATCCTCCTCCTTTTACCACCTTCTTTTGATATCTTTCTACTATTCGGAGGTAACAAAATTGTATATTAGAAATATTTTTATCAGGCGCATTGTGCTCCCATAGACGATGACCTTCATTTCTCCCTCCCACCCCGCGGGTCAATGCTTCCACAGACGGGCAAAGATGCCCTCTATTTCATCTACAGTAGCTCGGATAGCATCCGCCTTCTGGGCAGCTCTGTCTCCACAAGACGAAACCTGGGACGGAGCCTTCCCCGGACCCTGGCCCAGGTGAAGATGAGAGTGCTATTGGCGCTGTCTGCTTCCAGTTGCTTATCTTTCAGGCTCTCCAGATCCGCCTTCTCCTCTCCAGATAGTTCAATATCGAACTCTTTGCCGGTCTTCCAGTTGAATAGATGGGCAAGGAATGTGGTTTTAATATGCTCCTGCCTACCGCGGGAGAGGTCCACCTCAGTAAATAGACCGGCGGCATACTCCACCGGGCTTTTGATCCTCTGGCACAATTCAATCGGCTGACATAGCTCAAGGTCTTCTGTGCCCAGGTCAGGATATCCCTTGCTCTGCCGCTGCATAGTCTCGCATTTCGGACAGTTCATCTTCCTAAACCATATCTTATAGATCCTCTCCTCTGCAGATATGGCTCCCCGCCACAGGGGTTCGGCCTGCCCCTCGCTCCAGCCGCACTGGCCCAGAAATGAGGCCAGTATCGCCCCCTTCCGATGCCTGCCTTTCTCGCTCCCTGATCCTCTGATGATATTCCTTATGCAGGGAGGAAATTCCTCCTCGGGAATCAAATCCTTACAGATCCATATCGTCTCTTCCTTCTCTTCTATTCCCAGCACGGATACGGGAATTTCCTCCTCGACTTTGGCCCGAGGACTTGATCTAGAGGGCGGCATCTTCTTCTAATCTCTCATCAATCTCTCATCAATTTCTTATCAACTTCAACTCATTCTCGCTTGTGGCCTCCCTCGAAGTAATCGTGGGTGTCTCTACCCGGTCGGGCCTCCTGGGGGGCAGGGACCAGACCCTTCTCCACCTCATAGCTCATCCTCTTCTTGAGAATGCAAGCCCCATTGCGCAGCCCTCCTAACGGATTTCTGGGAGTGCCCATGGAGTTCATGCACCTGGCCATCACCGCTGCTCCCCTGGCCAGTCCATCGTCCACGAAGACCACATTTCTGTCTGTTTGATCATACAGCCCGAGCTTATCGATCTCCTCTAAGATCAGGCGGGGCTTGTTGCCCGTGATCCCTGCTCTGCCGGTCACGCCGATGGCCGTCTTGCCGGTGACTATGCCCTCCTCGACCCCAACCTGGACCAGCCGGCGGGCCACCCGGGCCATGGCCAGGTCCAGAGCGCCAAATAGAATCTTCAGATCTCGGCTTTTGGCGCTATTGATATCCGCGCCGATTGCGGAGAGCTTCTCCAGGTCGCTGCCGTTCACCCCCACGTCGCAGCCGATGAGGACCACATTGTTCTTGGCCGCAGCATCGGGATTCACCGGCACAAGGCCGTATTTTTTCCGATTAAGAGGGACCTTTTCGATTATCACCAGCTCGTCGATCCGGTCGGCATAAGCCTGGGCCTCCTTTCCATAGTCGGGCTTCAGGCCGGCATCGAATATGTCCAGGGTCGCTCCGATCTTCCGGTCCACCAGTCCCGTGCCCTGGACCACGGCATCGGGTATGGCCCCTGCCAGGCCCAGGAGATTGCCTATGGTATGAGCATAGGGCAGCTCTTCGCTCGTCACCCTGCCGTCCAGGGTGGTGCCGAAATCCATGGAGAGGCAGGGGTTTCGAAAGTCCACGTCCGTCCAGCGGCTGCCCTCCTTTATTCCGGCGGTGGCAAGCTCTCCTTCCATCTCATTGGCCACCACCTCCACTCCGGTGGACCCCTGGGGCGGGAAGCAGGAGGCCACCGCTCCCATGAATATGACCCTCTCGATCATGGTATATTTCTTGAACTTCTCCAGGATGTTGTGTATGCTCATCGCCGGGGTCATGAGCCGGGGAGGGACGCCGGCGTCAAGGCAGCCCTGGGCCAGGGCCTGAATGAATATTCCTACCTGCTCAGGAGAGTCCAGCTCGGCCACAACGCCGGTTGAGCGCACCACAAAGTTCAGGTCGGTCTTGATGTCCAGCCGGGCCCTATCGTGGCTCTCGATCAGGGTGTTTTTTACCAGCTCGGCCACGGACTCCTTGGTGAGAGGCGTGCCGTTGATGGTATGGGCAAAGACCTCTTCTCCTGGTTTTGGCCGCCTCACATCTCGGGTCATCTTTACCGTCTTGTTCACAATGAAGGTCTTGCCGGTATTCAGATCGGTAGCAGTGAGGATGCTCTTGGTGGTGGTATTGCCCACCTCCACCGAGGCCACAATGTAGAAGGGCTTGCTTCTCAGATCCAGGTAGTTGAATGGCGGGCTTTCCGCTATGCGTGGCTTAAATTTTGGTTTGAAGAGACGACCGAGGTTCATGGCAGAAGGAGAGCGCTGGAGACGTTAAAGCTTTGGGTTTGAAGGGTCAGAATCCCGGATGGGCCAAAAAGGAAGGGGAAGAAATCGCTCATTACTTTCTCTACATTATAGACAACTTCTTGTCACAATCGTCTATATCTCTTTAAAGCTGCTAGTAGAAGTGGCGATCCGGGAATAAGGCTCCTCACCTCCTGCATCCTCGGATCACCCCCTCCTCCCTCACCTTTCTTTTTTTATCTTCCCGAAACTTCCTTTCCCGCGTTCAGTCCTTTAATCCTTCGGTAGTCACCGAGAAGACCGCCTCCCCGTCGGGCAGGTTGGGCGAATCCACCAGGCGGGCGATGCGTTTCTCCCCTTTGGACTTTCGCAGGTAGAGCCGGAAGGTAGAGGTATGGCCCAGGACGTGCCCTCCCACCGGTTTGGTCGGATCTCCGAAGAAGGTGTCCGGCTTGGACATGACCTGGTTGGTCACCAGGATCAGGGCGTTGTTCAGGTCTCCAAAGCGCATCAGGTCGTGCAGATGCTTGTTGAGCTTCTGCTGGCGGTCGGCAAGTGTCCCCCGCCCCACATACTCCGCTCGGAAGTGGGCAGTTACCGAGTCCACGATGAGCAACCGGACCGGCCTCTCAGAATCTTTGACCTTCTCCGCCAGGTCCATGGCGCTCTCTGCCAGGAGGATCTGGTGATTGGAGTTGAAAGCTCTGGCCACGTTGATGTTCTTTAAGAAGTCCTCCGTCTCCCAGATCCGGCCATCGGGTGCAGGCGGCAGCCCTTTTACCATCTGGTCGATGCGCTCCGGCCGGAAGGTGTTCTCAGTATCGATTATGATGGCAGAGCCGTTCAGCCCGCCCATCTCCACCGGCAGCTGGATATTCACTGCCAACTGGTGGGCGACCTGGGTCTTGCCGCATCCGAACTCCCCATAGAGCTCCACGATGGCCTGAGTCTCCATGCCACCGCCCAATAGCTCATCGAAGCTCTTGCAGCTGGTGGTGACCTTTCCCACCTGCTTTCTCCGCTCCAGGATGCGGTCACCGGTCTCAAAGCCGCCCACGTCTGCCGCTTCTCTAGCACCGGCTATGATCTTGGCCGCAGTGGCCTCACCAACCTCTGCTGCGCTCACCAGTTCTCCAGGAGAGGCAACGGCAATGGCTTCAATTGAGTTGAATCCCGCCTCTCGCAGCTTTTCGGCAGTGGCCGGACCTACGCCCGGCAGGTCTTCCAGTAGTTTTATTGCCATCTTCACAGTTCCTCTGGTAGCTGTTCTCATACTCACTTAACTTCCTTACTCAGGCGGGGCGAAAGTAATCCTGGTGCGCCATCCGCAGGAGATCTCCAGTCCCTCATTCCAGCCGCTCTTGACCTGCGCATCGATAATCTCCGCTCGGTATCCAATATCAACCTCAAGCAATCGATCGACATGCTCACCCCAGAGAGCTGCCCGGATCCGGCCGGAATCGTCAGAGATGTAGATATTTGCCACCCGACCCATTTTGCCGTCCTCCCTCTGAAACTCCCGCACCTCTCCCAGCCCGGAGACGAAGCCGGATACGCTGCAGAGCATTCCCTCTTTCAGCTCGGCTATCGGGGTCATCCTCTCGGAGAAGTCCAGCTTTTTAGTGCTCTTGCGGACAGCGGTGCTCCCACCGGTCTGGATCTCCAGGAGGCCGTACCTCTCCCGGACAGAGCCCCCCATGACCTCCAGGGTCTCCCCCGCAAGAAGAGGCATCTGGGCCTGCTCATCCCAGAGGGTGAGCCGGATCTTGCCGGTCTCATCTCCCAGGGTCACCCCTCGAACCTGGCCCTTGCCACCATCGCGGCGTTCGAACTCTCTGATCTCTCCCGGATCAACAACCACCGCCAGGAGGCTGACATCGCTCATATCCCTCTTCAGCTCACCAATCTTGTAAGGTGCGACGCGGGGATGAATATCCTGATCTATCTCCTCGAACCCGCCGCCCCGTCCCAGGCTGACCTCAGTTCCCGCATATCCCTCTTTGGCCAGCCCCCTCACCTTGAGGCACTGGTCCACAGCGAGTTCTCCTGACTTGATCAGCTCTGCGGTCTCGTCCCAGAGGGCGACACGCACCGACCCGGTCTCGTCCCCCAGAGTGATGTTTGCCACCCGGCCGAGAGATCCATCTGATCGCTGAAACTCCCGCACAGGAGATACGGCGATCACCCTGCCGGTAAAAGTGATGTTGCCCATCTCAGGCCGGATGCTCCCGATCTTGGTAAGGATCTCGGGGCTGCCCAGGTCCCTGGCCACCAGCATGGCCGCGGTCCTGGAGTCGCACAGGCCGGCCATGAGGGCCACCTTCTCCTTTACCTTCTCCTCGAATTCTTCAGGTGAAATGCTCTCTCTCACCTGATGGTAGATCTCCTCCAGCTCTGAATCCATCAAAGATCATCCATGAAAGGCGTAGCGCTCCTTCATACTTCTCAAATAGGGGGCATTGCAGCGGGAGAGGAAGGCATTAGAGACCTCGAGGGGATCACCGTCTGCAATCAGCGCTCCGTTCTCCATAAGTATGGCCCGGTGAGAGACCTCCTTGACGAAATCCACATGATGGCTCACCAGGATGATGGTCGTCCCGAACTCGGAGTTGATCTTCTTAATGGCATTGGAGACCTCCCGCAATGTGATGGGATCGATATCTCCAAACGGCTCGTCCAGAATCATAACCTCTGGCCTGGCGGCAAGGAGAATGGCCAGGGAGGCTCTCACCAGCTCCCCGCCGGACAGCTGCCGGGGAAGCTTCCACATGACGCTTCTATCCAAATCCAGCAGGTCGAATATGGGCTCGGCGAACTTCTGGGCCTCGGTGTTTGGAAAGCGAGGGAATAGATCTTTGAATATATCTCTCGTGAGCTTCAGAGACTCTAAAGCTGCCTTTGCATCCTCTTCGGACATATCCGCCATGGCATAGATGACATCCAGCACCTTGTCGCTTATGCCCATCTCCTCGGCTACGGAACGGGCATAATCAATCACATCTGTGCTTTTAATGCCCATCTGATAAGCGAGCTGATCGATGATGGTCTCCCCGGCATAAAGGGCGAACTCCTGATACATGATCCCTAAAGTCCGACGGACATTCATCCTCTGGGGCGAGTAGGTGAGCATATCCACCCATTCATCGCCATAGCGGTAATAGACCGCCCCCTCATCGGGCGTTCTGACCCCCTGCATGATCTTGAGAAGAGTGGTCTTTCCTCCGCCGCTGTTGCCTATGAATGAGGTGATCTCCCCTTTGTTTATGTCGAAGTTGAGCTTCTTCATCCGCAGGATGTCAAGGACCTCTCCCTTGCAGACCTGGCAGCTCCTCTTGGACAGGTCTCTCACCTTGATCAATGGTCCCAGGTCTCTTTTTGGCGCCAGGGGCTCGAGCTTTCCAATTCCTGCCAGGAACCTGTCCAGGATCTCTCCTGGCTTTCCAACCGCCACGATCTCGCCTTTCTCCAGCCAGATCAGCCTGTCCGCCAGGTACTCGTGGACCTCCGGCAGGTGGGAGACGACGACTATGGTCAGGCCGAGCTTATCCCGGACGTTCTTGATGGCATCCAAAACCTCCTGCTTTGTCGCCGGGCAGGCCATGGTGGCCGGCTCATCCAGCAAGAGGATCTTGGGTTTTTTGGCCAGCTGTCTGGCGATCACAAGCCTCTGCTTCTCGCCGCCGCTGAGGATGGTTGCCAGGTGGTTGGCCTTCTTCTCCAGGCCCACCAGGCCCAGGTAAAAGAGCCCCTCTTTGTACATTGCATCGTAATCAGCGTTCTCGGGTATGGGCAGGACCTCATAGCCCGTCTTGCGAGAATGAATTCGTCGCACTATGTTATTCAGGGCGGTCTCCGTCCAGAGGGCAAAGTCCCTCTGCAGGTGTATGGCTGTGACCGCCATCTGCGCCCGTACCTCCTTATCGCTGGAGTTTGGGGTGATGGTAATTCCGTCCAGGATGATCTTGCCGGAATCAAAGCTCTCCATTCCTCGCAGGATCTTCATCAGGGTGCTCTTTCCGCCTCCGCTCTTGCCCACTATTCCCAAAATCTCGCCCGGCTGGGCGGTGAAGCTTATGTTTTTCAGGACCTCGATATCCCTGTCATTTAACCTGTAAGTTTTGGAAAGATTCTCTATCTGCAGCAAAATCATACCTCCTAACGTACTTTAGTTCCAGTTTCCACAGCTTCTCTCGGCCTGAGAAGCACTGCCTTGCCTTCCACATCAGCCGCCAGGAGCATGGCCTGTGACTCTATTCCAAAGAGCTTGGCCGGCTTCAAATTGACCAAAACCACTACCTGTGTGCCCACCAGGTCCTCCATTGCATAGGACTGGGCGATGCCTGCTACCACCTGGCGGACCTCTCCCCCTATATCCACTTTGAGCTTGAGAAGCTTGTCCGAGCCTTTGATGGCCTCAGCATTCTTTATCTCCCCTATTCTTATATCCATGGACTGGAAATCCTCAAAGGAGATCTCTTCTTTCTTCTTCTCTTGCGTTCCCTTCCCTTTGGATCCGGCCTCTTTTATCCTATCCATGAAGATCTTCTCCAGTTCTTTGACGAATTTCTCCTCCATGCGGTCGAAGAGGATCTCAGGGGTTCCCAGGCTCTGGCCGGAGTCCAGGGGCACAAGAGCATCTTTAAAAGCGATCTTGCTGACCTCTCCGGGCATTCCCAGCTGCTTCCAGGCGTTTTGCATCTTTGCCGGCATCACCGGCTCCATCATAATTACCAGTGCTTTGGCGATCTGCAGGCAGCTTCGCAGGACCGAGGCCTGCGGCATTCCGGTCGCTTTTGACCAGCTTCCAGGGCTCGTGGCTCTGGAAGTAGGTGTTGCCATAATCGGCCAGGGTCATCACGCTGTCTGTGGCCTTCTTGAACTCGTACTCTTCCAGGCCGGATATAACCTCGGCCATGGTCTCTTCGATCCGGGCCAAAACATCAGCATCGATCTTGCCCTCAGGCACCTTTCCCTCGAAGTTCTTCACGCTGAAGGTGAGGGCCCGGTTGATGAAGTTGCCAAAAGCTCCCACCAGCTCGGAGTTGACCTTATCGGCAAATATGTTCCAGGCGAAGTTGACCTCTTTATTATGAGCGGTATAGCTGGCCAGGTAATAACGGAGAAGGTCGGGATGAAGGCCTCGATCCAGGTAGTCATCCTTCACCCAGATGACATTCCCCCGGGATTTGGAGAACTTCTTGTCATCGATCTTGAGCATGCCGCTGGCGACCACCGCCGAGGGCAGGGTGTATCCCGCTCCTTTGAGCATCGCCGGCCAGAAGATGCAGTGATGATAGACGATATCTCCGCCGATGAAGTGAACGATTCGGGAAGGCTTTTTCCAGTAGTCCTCCCAGTCCCGGCCGGACCTGGTGCACCACTCCTCAGTGAAGGCGATATAGCCGATGGGAGCGTCCACCCAGACGTAGACCACCAGGTCGCTGTTGCCTGGAAATTTTACCCCCCAGGCCATATTGCGGGTTATGCACCAGTCTTTGAGCTCTGAGCGCACCCATTCTGTGGCATAGTTCCTGGCCGAGGCGGTCCCTCCCAGATTCCGCAGGTGCTCGAGCAAAAAGTCCTGAAATCCGGATAAACGGAAGAAGTAATGGGTCTGTTTGCGGTACTCTGCGCTGCCACCGCAGACCTTGCAGATGGCATTTTTGATCTCTCCCGGCTCCAGGTGACGGCCGCAGCCCATATCGCACTCATCGCCCCGGGCGGGCTTGCCGCAGTAGGGGCACTCCCCTTCCACATATCTATCCGGCAGGAAGCGCTCGCATTTTGGGCAGTAGGCCAGGTCTATCTCTTTGGGATAGACGTAGCCTTTATCCATCAGAGCTTCTACCATCTCTTTAGTGCGGTTGTGGCATGCAGGATCGTCGGTATCGCCAAAGAAGTCGAAATCTACCTCCATTCCCCGGAAGATCTCATCGAAGTGCTGGTGATACTTGGTGGCCAGAGCCTTGGGAGTCAGCCCCTGGGCCTCAGCATTGACCACGATTGGCGTTCCGTGGGCATCCGAGCCACAGACAAAGAGCACCTCTTTGCCCATCTTTCTCAATCCTCGGACAAAGATGTCCGCTGGTACATAGGTCCTTAGGTGGCCCAGGTGACAGGGGCCGTTGGCATAGGGCAGGCCGCAGGTTACAAGGATAGGCATTGACAATTAAGAACACCGCCGCTCGATATGATGGAACAGGGTGATATAGGTTTCCCAATAGGTCTCCCCCCGGACATGGTCCGGCATGGTTGGCATGATCCGGTGTGGTCCGGCATGGTCCAGGGATTCGGGGCGAATGATCTTGGATAAAATGTATATAACCGGATGATAAAATGCAAACAATGGCAAAAAGCATGAAATCAGCCATACTATGAGAGAAGATGGCAAAAGTGGGGATATTCGATGAATAAGATGTGTTTAATTGTTCCAGCTTTATTACTGGCTTTGGTCATGGGCACGGCAGGTGCCCTCCCTCTGCAGGCCAGCGATGGAAACGCTTCGGTCGTCCTGTTTGGGTCGATCAGGATGCCCTATGAATTGAATGATAGCGAGGAGATCCTGAAAGTGGATACCGGGCTCATGAACGCCTCGAACGCCACCTATCAAATGGTGGATCAGTATGATGCGGTTTACGATCCGGTGATGTACAAACCCCTGAACGAGGGAAGGCAGCTGGTATACTTCGTAGTTCCAAAGGACAGCCTCTTCAAGATGATCATTGCCACTCCTGTGGGTGCAAAGCCGATGAACATCAACTGGTGGGCCACACCCAGGGCGAGCAATGAGTTTCTGTTGATAAGGTACTACGGGATCACAGACTGGCTGATCAATCCCGACGAGCAGGGAATAGTGGTTCAGGTCCGTGGCCAGAGCAATGGCACCCAGGATGTGACATTCAGTCCGGAGAATTTCGTCCTTCTCGATCAGTGGGGCTGGCCGTATAGCGCTACCGCAGGATTCGATACCGAGGTCATAGCCCCTGGAGGAGCAAGCGAGGATCGGGTGCTGGTAGGCTTCAGCGGCATCTCTCTGCAGAGCAGACCTGCGGCTCTGGTGTATGGCTACTATACCGAGAGTCCCATCGTCATTGACTTTGATCTGGATAACTTGCCAGCTCACAAACGAGCAGGTTTACGGGACGGCAGGAGCTGAGAACGTCTCCGCAGCTCAGCCTGCCGGGCAAGCCCTGGCGGTTCCAGTGACTGCTGCAGCGACCAACGAGAGTGCAGTAGCCGGGGCTCCGGCCAACAACACCACCGCACAGAACGCCACTGTGGCCTCCAACATCAATTCCAGTGTCAGCTCCACCAAGGCCAGGCTGGCTGCGGCAAGAGAGAGGCTTAAACAGCAGACCAAGGATGATGGATCAGAAGGCAGTGCCACACCCAGCAGTGCCACTCCCAGCAGTGCCACACCCAGCAGTGCCACACCCAGCAATGCCACACCCAGCAATGCCGCTGCAAGCAGCAACAATGCCCCTAGCAGCTCTCCGGAATCAACTGGAATCTTTTCCAGCGAAGACGACATTATGTAAATCGCATAAGAAGTACGGTCCAGGAAGCAATGTGAAAGGGATTCCGGAGATGGACTGAGGACAGGTGGAATAGATGGTCTTTACTGCAATTCATTATATTCCCTCTGCCATCTCCGCCCTGTTAGTCATTTTTCTTGCCACCAGGGTCCGCCCTCATAGGGGCCTTGCCCTGGCCATGGCTCTATTCGCCCTCCTCGGTCTGGCGGGCTATCTTTACGCCGGCGAGGTCCGATTTTATCCCATGGATTTTCATGTTCTTCACTCCTGGCTGGGCATGGCCGCGCTCCTGCTCAGCCTGGCGATCTTCTTGGATGGCATCCTCATCCATTCGCTTCCAAGGAAGATTCACTGCCAGATAGGATACCTGGCGGCAATCTCTGCTGCTCTCGCCCTCCTCAGCGGGATTTATCTCCTCTCCGGAATGGCCTTCTCAGGGCAGGAGATATCGCCAGCCAGGACCACGCTCCCGGCATCAGATCTCGGACGCATTTACTCTTCAGGAGAGCGTCTCTGCGGTCATGCCTGAGGTGGAGGCGCGGGAGTATCAGGGGAAAAGACTGATACCCCTGGACGAGCAGGGAAATAACGCCATAGAGGGTACGCAATACATCAATCAGAGTGCCTATCGGCTTCTCGTCACCGGCCTGGTAAAAAGAGAATTGAGCCTGAGCTATGTTGAGCTGCTCGGTCTTCCCGCCTACGCGGAAGCGGCCTATATGCCCTGCGTGGAAGGATGGGGATTTGATGCCAAGTGGACCGGATTCCGGGTGGAGGATCTGCTGAACCTTTCCGGCTTGAAGCCAGATGCAACCTATGTCGTATTCCACTCTCAAGATGGCTACTCCACGGGCCTTGATCTTGACTATCTCCGGGATAATGATATCCTCCTCGCCTACGGCATAAATGACTTAACCCTGCCTCCAGAGAGGGGCTTTCCCCTCCAGCTGGTGGCAAAGAGTCGTTACGGCTACAAATGGGGCAAATGGATAACCGGGATTGAGGTGGTGGACAGAGAGCAAAGAGGCTACTGGGAGTCGAGGGGATACACCAATAGCGCTAAAGTAGGCGAGTTTCCCTTTGGTGAATAAAAAGTGATAGTCGAATAGATCCTTCCCGGATCCTTTCGGGATTAAGGCATCTATAGGCCTCAGTCCTTTTTGCCCTGCAGCTTTTGCAGCCTCTTCGAATTACCGCATTCGCGTGGCCGTCCACCTTGACCCGTCTCCAGATGTAAGCTATCTTTCCCTCCGGGTCGATCAGGAAGGTGGACCTTATAACCCCAAAGCTCTCTTTGCCGTACATCTTCTTCAGGGCCCAGGCCCCATAAGCCTCTGTGACCAGATGGTCCGGATCGCTCAAGAGCTTCACCCCCAGGCCGTGCTTGGCGGCGAACTTCTCGTGGCTGGCGGGACTGTCCCGGCTGATTCCCACCACCTCTGCACCGAGCTCTGCGGAAATCCGGCTGATGGAGGGTGAAGTCCACCGCCTCCCGAGTGCAGCCGCTGGTGTTGTCTTTGGGATAAAAGTATAAGACCAGCCATCCCTTCTCCCTGTCTTTTAAGCAAAATTCCCTGTCCGCTGCCATCGGCAGGCAGAAATCCGGTGCAATATCACCAACCTCGACCATATACAGTGCCCTCCTCAAAGGTCTTTCCAGTAGCTAATGCAATGTGCTCTGCTTTGGGGCGCAAGAAGATAAAAGACTATGGGATTAGAAAAAATAAAAAAATTGGCTGAACTATTTCAGCGTTCTATCAAAGAAGCTGATCATCTGCCAGAAGGCATCCTTAGCCTGTGAGCTCTGGGAAAGCTGGCCGTCCTCGATCATGAAGCCATGCGGCTCAGCCTGGTAGACCTTCATCTCAAAGTATTTCCCTGTGGCATTCAGCTCTGTGGCATACTGGTATATTTCGGAGATCTTGCTGGGCTGATCATAAGTCCCGTGGATGATGAGCATGGGATCATCAAGCTGGGATATGAAGTCTACGGGTCTGGACTGATTATCAGCCCCACGGTAGGGGAAACCGTACCATGCCACCCCAGAGCTGAACGACTGGTTCATCTGCGGCAACAGGAGCATGGTATACCTCCCGCCGGCGCAAAATCCGGTCAGCCCGAGACGATCACCTTCTACATCCTCCCGGCTCTTGAGGTAGGCGACCGAATCATCCACCAGGCCAGCCACCACCGCATCGCTGGGGGAGCGGTTGAAGGTCTGCCACTGAACAGCGAGGACCACATATCCCTGCATGGCGAATTGATCTGCCATTGAGATGTAGCCGGGCTCAAGGCCATTGAAGGAGTGAATCATCACCACCCCGGGCCACTTGCCCTCTTTTGCCGGTGCGGCAAGATAGGCGGGATAGGTCATGTTACCGCTGGTTATGTTCACGCTCTCATTGCTCACCTCCTCTACTGCTGCCTGATCGACTTACCGGTGACTGATCATTGTCTCCTTCCATTTGGGCGCAACCGGAAATCGCCACTGCGGCGACCATCAACACAAGCAAAATCATCTTTCTCATTTACTGCATCTCCTGCATGCATTTTTCTGCATCTGACCATTGCGTTTCTGAATTAGATAGGGCTCTATCTGCAGTAATCTATGGATTTATGTATCTAAGTACTATTATTTACTCCTTAAATGATAAATCCATCGCTGGCCTAATTTGATATTAAACATAATTATATGTCATCGAGGTACAAACAACTGTCCCCGTCATCAATATGATTCCAATCAGACATTTTCATGGTTAAATAGGTATATCTACCTTGAATCCCTATTATATTTTATGAAGCCAATTTATGCCGTTTTGGCTAATTCTCTTGGCATTGACATTCTCTGCACAATGTCAGAATTCCATTGACGACCTTATTGTTGAGGGAAATGAGCTCATCAAACAGGGCAGGTACAATGAGGCGGTTGCAGCTATTGATGAAGCGATCGGCATCAATCCTCAATATTCCCCGGCCTGGAGCTTCAAATGCTATGCTCTTGATAGCATGGGCAGGCATGATGAGGCCATGCTCGCTTGTGACAGAGCAATAGAACTTGACTCGAATAGCAGTTATGCCTGGTGCTTCAAGGGCTTTGTCCTCATCAATCTGAGCCGGTACGACGAGGCGGAAATGGCCTTCAACAGGTCTCTAGAGCTTGATCCGGAAAACTTCCTGGCCATGTCCGGAAAGGGCCTCGCTCTGTTATACCAGGGCAGGATGCTGGAATCACTGGACACTGTTTACAGCACTATCATAAGTATTGATCCAGATAATGCGGAAACATGGGCAAATAAAGCTGAATTCCTCTCCATCACCGGCAGAGAGGAGGAGGGCATTGCAGCCTATGATGAATCCATCCGTCTGGATCCCAGCCTCGCCCGGGCCTGGAATGGCAAAGGGGTAGCTTTGGACAAGCTCGGCAGGTTCGAGGAGGGCATAGAAGCTTACGATAGGGCAATAGCTATCAACTCCAGCTATGCCGAGGCCTGGACCAATAAGGGCGTAGCCCTCGGCTATCTGGGACGAAACCTGGAGGCGCTCGGGTGCCATGATCAGGCCATCAAGATAGATCCGGATAATGCCGTCGCCTGGCATAATAAAGGCAATGCTCAATATCAGCTGGGAAATCATGAAGAGGCGATTCTTTCTTACGAGATGGCCATCCGTCTGGATCCCGGCTATGGCGAGGCCTGGAGCGGCAAGGCTGCAGTTCTGCTCGCCCAGGGAAAGCTCGATGATGCCCTTGCCGCCAGCGATGAGGCGATCAGGCTTGATCCCCGCTTTGCCCCTGCCTGGAACAACAAAGGAAGCGCACTGGGCGAAATGGGCAGGCTGGATGAGGCTCTGGTATGCTTTGAAGAGGCCACAAGGCTGGACCCGGACTACTTGAAAGCCTGGATCAACAAAGGAATGCTGCTGCGGGCCCTGGGGAAGACAGAGGAGGCAAAAGCTGCCTTTGCCAGGGCGGAGGAGCTGGAGGGAGAATAGGGCTGATCGGATTGGATCCCGTTGGATACAGGGATGGGTGGGCTTTGGAGATCATGCCTGCTGCGAAGTCAGGCCGATTGATTCATTTTGAGGGATCTCTTCGCCGCAATCCAATCGATCTTCTACATGGAGCCGGATGGCATCCCTGATGTTTTCCATCACCTCTTCATATGAGTCTCCCTGAGAGTAGCATCCCTGCAGCCTGGGAGTGATGCAAAATATCCGTCTATATCCCTCTCTATAACCACAGAAAAGCAATAGATTCTGGATTTACGGCTCACTAGCTCTATGGAGAGGATTTTCTCTTCGCCGGGATTCATGGTTCAGCATATGACGCCCTAACGTAATTGTCCTTTGCCATCTGGGATGAGGCAATGCAGAGAAACAGAGCCCCTTTCCGTCTGGCTGAGGTACTGCTATTCACGCTCTGCCCTCTTTGAGAATATTAATGGAATTATACGCCATCCGGGCACGAACTGGTTGCGACTTGAACCCCGACCGGAAGCATGCCGTGATAGACTTCGCCGCCTCCAATAATGAATCAAAATCCAGCAGGAAAATCAAATAATAAGACGTATTAGGATAAATACAATGAAACTGACAGTGGTGCCCGAACGGAGTGAGGAAGGCGGATTTTCTGTGCTGGTGCCTACCCATCCTGGATGCATCAGCGAGGGCGATACCCGCGAAGAGGCATTGAAAAACATATCGAGAAGCGATTGAATTGTATCTTGAACCGGTGGATGCTGACCTGGTGCTACAATCGGAGGAAGCACATCTCCAATGAAATCCTTAGGCTCATGAGGTCTATGGCCTGGACATATAGGCACTATTTTAAATTTTGCAAATTTATCTTTTGAGCCCCTGACTGCTGTATCTTCGGAATACTCCTTATTCCCTTATTCAGTGGGTAAAGCAATTGTCGGCAATTTTTTATGTAATGGATCAATATTATCTCATATAGAATGGTGTGAGTATGGCCATACATCTTGAACTGGAGAATGGATTGATCAAAAGATATTCGACCTCCTATAAACTATATTATAGCGTAGGCGGGGAAGCATCATTCGATATTATGAGGAAGTGCAATATATCTGACAAATGCGATCATCTCGATTGTGCAATATATGCTGCAGAATATACTGCAAAAGATAATAAAAAACATTTTAAAATGTATATATTTATCTGCGCATTCTGGTTTGTGATAGCTATCTTCAATCGAGAGCTAGGCTTGGGCTTGGGCGGACTTTATGCTTTATTTGGGATTTATAGTATTTGGCAATCCGACAAAGAGGCGAAAAAAGCTAAAGAGCTTATAGAATTTAGAGATCAAGGAACAATCAATGGAATAAAGGCACAGAAATTGTTGGGTAATTCCTAAGCCAGCATTCGGACTTTTGCCTGGCAGATCTTTATTCCATTCTTTGTATCTTATTCATACTTTCTATTATGTAAAAATGATTCATTGATATTGTTTTCCTGCCAAAGTACTTAACCTTGCACGTAGTAAATGCTCATCATGGCAGGAGTCTTGGAGCAGCTAGTCAGGCCACAAAATAAGGTAGTGCACCGTGATCTGGAGGCTATGGAGCTGCAGGCCGCCAAAGAGATCCTGGCAGAGGTCTTCAGGGTCAGGCTCTCGGAGATCGATGAGATGATCCGGTGTCGCTTCGAAGCTGAGGATGCTGGCTCTATGGCCACTGAAGAGCATGGCCTATGGCCTCAAGAGTTCTGCCTGGAAGGGTAAGACAATTTAAAGCTCAAGATGTTGGCTTTGAGCTGGGTCTTTCATTTTGCATTTGCTAAAAGCTTATATCATAGGCACCAATATTCATATGGTGGGCACAATCTCCTAATTAAGTGATGTAGGCAGGGCACATTATATCATAAGTTATTAATATTATGATAATCATGTACCCTGTGAGACCCTACAATGACTGAGATGCAATTAAGCTTGATAAATTTTCCGTATCGTGAAATGCTTTCAACTATCTTCCAGGATTACTCAAACGACTTTGAATTTACTGCGAGCGGTATCTTTCGGAAAATAGTGCCGCCATTATGTGCCGAATGTGGCCATCCAATGAGCCATAATGGTTTCAACACCTGCCAGAAGGGACTTCTCGGTGGGGCAAAAATCGGGAAATATCTATGTGGCGCTTGCTGAAAGTCAACAGAAGAAGATCGAGACTTCTGGATCAAGCTAAAGGCAGACTTCTTCGGGATTATCACGGAGATCTGTACTCGTCTGAGGCTTAATCTGGAGTGAACCCCTCCGAGTGGACAATGAGTTAAGCAATGGCAACTCATGGAGGGAATCACATGAAAAAGACCAGACGGCGCTACGACCGAGAATTCAAGATATCAGTAGTAGCCGAGCTTGAGTCCGGCAAACCTCCGGCCCGGATTGCCCGCGAATATGGCGTCCACCCCAGCCTTCCATCCCGATGGCGAGATGAACTGTCCGAGAATCCCGAAAGAGCGTTCAGCGGCAATGGCAACCGGTGCAAGTACGAGGCCAGGATCGCCGAGCTTGAGAGGCTGCTTGGTCAGGCTCATGCCGAGAACGAGCTTTTAAAAAAAGCGTTCGCCATGACCCAGAAGAAGGTCCGAGAGGAGAGACTGAAACCAACACTAAGAGGCAGTACATGATTATCCAGGAAGCTCATTCGAGCAGCCTTCAGTTGTCCATATCTCAATCATGTCAGGTATTGGATGTAAGTCGCAGCGGCTACTGCAAATGGCGAATAGAACAGAATTCAGATACCTCTGAGAATAACGAAAATACTTTTCTCAGAGACGAGATTCAAGATATAGCTCTGGAATTTCCTGGATACGGCTACCGAAGGATTACGGCAGAGCTCCAGCATCGCGGCTATCTTGTTAACCACAAGCGAGTACTGAGGCTCATGCATCTGGATAGCCTGTTGTGCCATAAAAAGAAGTTCAAGCCAGTAACTACTGATTCCAGCCATGGACTGCCGGTATATCCAAACCTTCTGAAGAGTGCAACAGTAACCGGATTGAATCAGGTCAGGACATCGGATATCACATACATCCAGCTTCGGCATGAACATATCTATCTGGCAGTGATCCTGGATCTCGCTAGCAGAAAGTGTATCGGCTGGGATCTAGGCCGGAGTTTGGGAAGCCAGCTGGCCATGAATGCATTGGCCAAGGCATTGAGGAATAGATGGTCAGAATCCCTAAACGGTCTCATCCATCATTCGGATCAAGGGGTGCAGTAAGCATCTAAAGATTATAGCTCAGGCGGGTATATCTTGCCTGAGTAGGCTGCATAGTCAACCAGCCAAATGTGACACAACATTATCGTAGTCACAAGCCGCGTCCTTTAGGGCGCGGTAGTTGACTAGTTCTCCTTCTGGAAGTCATGTCACTCCCTCCTCATTTAATCATTTGTCCTGCATAAAAAAAAGATCGACTCGGCCCGAATCATTCAGGCCAGGACCGATACCGGATCAGAGCGATTGCGACTCCGTTCCATGGTGCCTTCCAGTGCGACCCGCATCTCCTCTTTTTGTGTCTGCTCGAACTCTCCATTCTCCAGAAGGTCCTCCATCATGCCGTTCAGAACATCATCCATGACCTCCATCTTGGCGTAGAGCCTCTGCCTCTGGGCCTGATGGTAGCCGACCTGCAGCTGCAGAACGGGATTGGCAAGAACAGCATCGCTATTCAGGATTTCCGAGAGCTCATCGTCTGCTTTCCTTGCCGCATCCTTGATCTTATTGTACTGGCCCATCCAGTTGAGGATAGAGGATGAATCCAGCTTCTGCAGCCGGGGCATCATCCTGCCGAACCTCTGGGAGAGCTTGATCAGATCCTCATTGGCAGAACGAATGGCATCCTGATGGGTGGCAAGCTCATTTGCCAGCCTGGAAATTTCTGGATTCTTGGACATGTATATCACCAAATTATGAATTCTCAATTAATGCCATCATTTCAGAGAAAGATAAATGAAAGCCACGCGGGGCGAAAGTGTCAGGACGGTATGTGTCCAGGACGGTATGTGTCCAGGACGGTATGTGTCAGGACGGTATGTGTCAGGACGGTATTAATAGAAGAAAAAGGAGAAAGGAATTGGAAGATCAAAGATGAGCGATCCCAGCGATCAGATAGACCAGGTGCGCAGGCTCTGCCACCAGCTCTGCAGCTTTGCCTGCGTGGAGGAGAAAAGGCATGAACGCCATAGAGAGCTTTTGTCAGCCCGGCCTCACTGGTCGGTGCTGAAAAGGGATGAGCAGTTCCGCCAGATAGATCTGGGCGAAAAGGTGCCCTTTGACATCTCCCTCCCTCTGCCCGCCCGGGATGAGAGGGAGGGCTCAGACCTGGGAGTTAAGCTCTTCTGGGAGCGGTTCCATTGCCAGCAGTGCGGCCTGTGCTGCTACACTCCCGGTGCCGGCCTAATCCTGGAGAAAGAGGATTTCGATAAAATTTCATCCAAGGTGGGGAAAAAGAAGCTAAAGAGCCTCTCCAGATTCGACAAGGCTCTGGGCGTCTGGGTGCTCAAGCAACCCTGCCCGTTCTATGACCATGACCGGAAAGGATGCAAGATCTATGAGATCCGACCCCTCACCTGCCGCAAATATCCTCTCCATCCCCCGTTAGCTCAGCTCCCCTACAATCTGGCGGTGGACGCCTTCTGCCCTGCCGCCCGTCTATTTGCCAAGGAGACAATTGGGTGGTGGATCATCTGCGAGAACAACTGGGCCAGGATCCTGGCCGGGATGGAGCCGTCCGGGAAAAATCTGCCCGATCAGGATGGCTAACTGGCTAAAGGCTATCGTAGAGCATCCTCTCTTTAATCATATGCTCCACAATCTCGGCGAAACCCTCGCCGAAATCCTTTTTGGCCACGTACTCGGAGACCTCCATAAGCTCCGGGCTGGCATTTCCCACAGAGGCCCGAAAGCCCGCCCGCTCGAACATCGGCCGGTCGCTCATGCTGTCTCCAATGGCCGCGAACTCCGCCGGGTCCAAATTCATGTGCTCGGCAATTTTTTTCAGGCCGGTCCCCTTGTTCACGCTTCGATCCTTGATGTGAACCGCAAAGGCGGTATCGACGATATCCACCGGCAGGCCAAGCTCCTCCGCCCTTCTCGTCAGGGCCTCCAGGTCGAAGTCCCTCTCTAGGATGACATCGGTGAACCGGTACTTGTGCCGGGAGGAGTCGTACTTTTTCAGGGCAAACTCCTCTGACAGCCTTAAAAAAGCATCCTCGCAGACCTGCTGATCGGCCAGGATCTCCATCTCCTCCTCCGAGTAGGATAGAACTCCTCCGTTCTCGGCTATGAATATCCTGGGAGTGCCCAGGAGAATGGATACAGTTCTCGAAAAGCAATGGGTGTTTCCTGTGCTCAAGATCACCGGCACCTTCAGCCTTCTCATGGCTACCAGGGCTGCCGGGCTGAGCACTCGACTCATATCGGTCAGGGTGCCGTCAATATCAACGGCTATCGCCTTTATCATTGGATCTCCATTCCATCAGATCTCCATTTCGATCAGATCTCCATGATCATCATATCCCAGCCCACAATGGTCGGCGCGCCGGAGGAGCTCTATCACCTGCTGGGCCATCTCGTCCTCATGACCCTCGGCCTGGGGATACAGGTGGGTGAGGACCACCCTTTTCAGATCCTGATTGCGAAGCACATGGCCCAGCTTCAGGGGGGTGGTATGGTTGGTGACATCAAAGGGCTCGGGAAATGAGCACTCGTGAATCAGCAGATCGGAGCCATCGGCAAGAGCTGCCACCCGGGCCGAGGGCTCGGTGTCTCCGGAGTAGACGATCACCCGATCTTCTCCCTCCAGTCGATAAGCGAGAGCGGTAACGCTGTGGCGCGCCTCCTCGGCGAAGATGTCAAAGCCCTTGAGGGAGAAGGAGTCCATAGGCCTCAACTCCTGCACCTCAAACTCCATCTTCTCCAGGTTTGGGTAAGCGGAATGGAGGAGTTCGAACCATTCTCGCGTTCCTGAG
>CAWEXU010000018.1:0-35509 GCA_963813075.1 Methanotrichaceae archaeon | reverse complement strand
TTGCGGCGACAAGGGATAGAAGAATAGCCGATCCCATCAGGATCTTCTTCAATAGTACCATAGATACCATCCTATCCCTCCGGTTCTTGAGATGCTAAACACGGTCATCTGTATTCCTACGGATCTATGCTTTATACCCTAGCTCCTTTGCCCTGGCAAAAGCTGCAGCCGCTTCAACCTGGCGTCCTGAGGCCTTCAGTGCATTGCCTTTTCCTTGCCAGGCATAGGCTTTAGCAGACCTATCTCTGGACTTAGCTCAACAGCTTTGTCATAGGCGTTGACAGCTTCATCGTATCTGCCCGTTTCATTTAATGCATCACCTTTGCCCTTCCAGGCTACAACGCTTGTCGCATCTATCTGCAGGGCGCCATCAAAAGTCTTGAGAGCTTCCTCGTACTCGCCCATCTTTACAAGAACGCTACCCTTGTCGGCCATAATTGTGGCGTGATTATAGACAAGGTCTGCAGGCACGGACGAAATGGCCTCATCGTAGGCTGCAAGGGATTCATTGTACCTGCCCAGCTCAGAGAGGATGCCAGCCTTTGTTAACCGGGCTTCCTGGCCCGTGAAATTTGGGTCCAGTTCAATTGCCCTGTCACAATGCTTTACTGCCTCTTCATACCTTTCTTTGGCCTCATCCTTGCCTATCCATATCGTTAAGCATATTGCTCATGCCAACGAGTGCAAGTGCCTTGCCCTCCCAGGCCAGAGCTAGGAATTGCCTGGAATCCTCAGCCGAAATAAGCTCGACTGCCCTATCGAAAGCTTCCAGCGACTCATTGTACTGCTAAAATTCTGCCATTGAACCTGGCGAGAGACAAGAGAGTATAGCCTATATCATTCCAGGCCTTTCCATAACCGGGATCCAGCTCAATGGCCTTATTCAAGGCGGTGAAGGCTTCTTCAAAGGTCTTGATGCTCTCTTGTTCAGGTAGTCCCCATGCCCCAAGTTCTGAGCTGCGCCTTTCCTGTACCAGGCCTCCGCATACATTGGGATTCGCCTCTATGGCTTTGTCAAAGGCTTTGATGGCCTCATCGTTCTTTGAAAGCCTTTGAAGAAGTTCCCCTCTCACAAACCAGCCTTCTGGCATCCTGGGGATTAGCTTGGGTAGTTTTATCCGTCATCTTCAAGCGTTTTCGTAAATCTTCAGTGATTCATTGTAATCTCCCATTCTGATGAGCAGCATCACCTTTGCCCATCCAGATGCTAGCGTTCTCGGAATCCATTTCAATGGCCTTATCGTATGCTTTGAGTGCCTCCCTATAGGACTCATTTTCCATTAGCTTCTGGCCTTCTTGATACCAGCTCTCTGCCGTGTTCTCCTGCGCTACAGCTGATAGACATAGCACAAAGAGAACGGCCAGGATGAGGGGAATTGCTCCAGGCCCTCATCTTTTTTGCATTCGCTCTCAGATCATTCACCCTCTTTCATGCATTCCCAAACTCTCCTTTCTGCTCTATTCCTTCGACTTCTTCATTTATGCGGACATCTCTCGTTCGAAATGCCTGCCAACCTCTACTGGGCGTGAACTGTAGATAAATGATTGATTGAATGAACGATGAACATGGGAGAAAATCTTGAGAGATGGAGCGTTCAGATGTTCATGAAGGTTCCTTTTTGATGAAAGACATCTCCTGAGCCATTAGCAAAGCTAAAAAATCCATGTTATTGGGTACTACGACGTTTAAGGAGCTATGACTGGGACAAGAATACTGGCGGCATTGAGTGTGCGTCATTGCCATAGGATCAAATCTCTGCCCATCATCGATGCAAAAAGTAAAAGATGGGCTTATATGCCGCCCAGCTCCTTGGACCTGGCGAAGAGTTCCTCTGCCTCGACCTCACGGCCCAAATCCTGCAGTGCCTTTCCCTTATAGTAGTAGGACCTATAGTACATGGGAGCCAGCTCTATGACCTTGTCGAAGCACTGTATCGACTCATTGAGCCTTCCCAGGTGGTAAAAGGCCGTGCCTTTGCCCTGCCAGGCCATTATACTCTTGGGATTTTGCTCGATGGCCTCGTCGTAGAGCTCAACTGCTCTTGTGAAAGAAGCGTTAGCCCCTTCAGTGCGATTGAGTCTGTTGAGAGCGCCGCCTCTGTCCAGCCAGTATGATGCTTGAGTGGGATCGAGCTCAATGGCCTTATCGTAGGCAGGGACTGCCTCTTCGTGCCTGCTCAGTTCGGCCAGAACGCCTGCTTTCCAGTACCAGGCATCGGATGAGTTTGGATTTATCTCAAGAGATTTATTATAGGATTCCAGGGCTTCTTCAAAATATCCAAAGCCAGTCAGGGTTTTGCCTTTCTGATACCAGGCGTCGGCAAATTGCGGATTGATCTCTGTGGATTTATTGAAAGCATTAAGGGCTTCCTCATAATTGCCGAGGAAATCGATCTGAAGCTCTCCCTTCTTAAACCAGGCCGATGCCGATTGAGGATCGATCTCTATGGCATTATCATAGGCCTCGTGGGCTTCCTGAAGAAATATCTCTCGGGCAGTCTGATTTTGCGTTTCATTTATCGCCATTTCACGCGACTCGTTGCCCTTGTTCAGCCAATAACCGGCTGTGTCTTCCTTCGCCATATCTTCCTGAGAACTAGAGGAAGCACATAGTGCTGCCAGGGCTACAAAGGCCAGAGCTAAAATCGCTTTCATCATCTTATCCCCCTCACATGAAAAATTAATTGCGCCTCTATTTATATCCCTGTCCATGATGATATTGTGGATCTCTCAACCAGAGTCTTACAGCCACCAATCCCATATCAATGGCTTCTTTCTGCACATGAGGATGGTGTTTCTTTGATACCTGATGACGAAAGTCTCCCTAACACCGCTATCCTGCTGTGCGCTCCAGTTTGCCTCAGGGTCCAGGTACAGGGTTGGCTTGGGCATGAGGTCCTCGTCCAGGGGGGTGAAATTCGCAAATATAACTTCTGTGCCGATGACCTCTCCGGCGGCCGTAGTCATTTGGGTGGCAGCGAACTTCCCTTGCCAGAAGCTTCCCCCGCCGGAGGCGGTGAAGCTGCCCTGCAGCCCATCATCGCCTTGGCTGCCCGACAGCCGAAGGAACAGGGCAGGATTACTGCGGAAGGTGATGGCCGCCTGAACATCGCTACCCTGTCGGGATCCTATCAGGAAGCCGTCGCCGCGGCTGCCAAGGGTTGCCCTGCCCTGCAGAGTCGAGTCCTTCTCGCTCAGGGAGACCACGCTGCCTTCAGCGAACTCTTCGTCAGGGCCGCCGCTCTGAACAACATAGCTGATCTTCCAGCGACCGGAAAGATCCTCAGAAGCCGCAGCTGCTGCGACAAAGAGGAATGCCAGCAAGGCTGCAAATAAACAGCCACCGCTATTCGCCAATCTCATGCGTGAAAAAAGATTGACGGAGGTCACTCCTCATACCCCAGCTTATCCGCCACCAAAAACGACATGCCGGCGTTACCAACCTGCCCCATGGCCTTCTGCGCCTCTCCCCTGCCGTGCCAGGCATTGCTATAATGGGGCCCTAAATCTATGGCTTTATTGTAGGCCTCAAGAGCCTCCTCGTTTTTGCCCTGCAAGCGCAGCGAATCGCCCTTGCCTATCCATGCGCTAACAGCTGTTGTATCAAACTCGAGGCTCAGGGAGTTCTTGAGAACCTGGTCATAAGCTTCGATAGCCTCATCATATCTGCCCAGTTCGAATAGAACCAGGCCCTTCTGTTGCAGCAGACGGATATTTCCTGTATTCCCTGAAATGGCCGTTTCGTAAAACTCCAGGGACTTCTGGAATGCCGCTTTGGCCTCATCTGTTCTGCCGGTCTTATTAAGCGCCCATCCTTTGGAGAGCCAGTCGAGCGCCAGATCTTCGCTATTGTTCTCTGCAATCAGCTCGATGGCTTTATCATAAGCCTCCTGGGATTCGTTGTACCTCTTCATCTCCACAAGGAGATTGGCCTTCCACAGCCAATTGTCAGCATTTTCGGGGTTCAGCCTTAGTCCTTCATCAAATGCTTCTACCGCCTCATCTTTCCTGTCCAGTTCCGATAGGATGGTGGCTTTGAAGTGCCACTTTGAGCTGCTCTTGGGGTCCAGCTCCAGGGAATGGTTGATGGCGGTCAGGGCCTCTTCCAGCAGATCTGTTCTCGGGCCATCATCGCTCAGGCCTCGGATTGCCAGTACTTCGGCTTTGGACATCCAGTAACCTGACAGCTCCTGAGTATTGCCGGAGGGTATCAGCTCGATAGTTCTGTCGTAGGCCTCCACCGATTCGTTGAGATCACCTATTCTGCCTATGACTTCCGCTTTCCTTCCCCATGTGTGGTAATCCTGAGGATCGATCTCTATGGCCCTGTTGTAGGCATCCTGCGCCTCCTCCCATTTCCCCAGGTTCATCAGGGAATTGCCCTTGCCGACCCAGGCATCGGCATCTTTTGAGTCGGTCTCAATGCGCCTGTTGAATGCCTCCAGAGTTTTTTCATAAGCTGCAAGGGACTCATTTTGTCTCTTCATGCTTCCCAAGACAGTAGCCTTCCACTGCCAGGCCTTTGCATCATTAGGGTCCTTCAACAGGTTTTCATCCAAAAGGGAGAGCGCTCTCTCGTAGGTCTCAGAGGACTCGTTCACTCTGCCTAAAACACTCAGCTCTAACGCCTTGTGAATCAGTATGGTTGTGTTATCGGGATCTATCTTCAGGGCCTCATCATAGGCGGAAACAGCCCCCTCGATTGAGCCGTTGTTCATATATTCATCTGCTCTGTCAATCCAGTATTCTGCAGTGTTTTCCTGCGCCTCTGCAGTGATGCATATAATTGCCAGTGCCAGCAGAGTGAGAGCGAGCTTTGCTCCCAATTTTTTAGATATTCTTTTATTTCCGTTCATTTCTCTCACCACATCCCCTTTTCACAAAAAAAATTAGTGGGGCTCACTTTTCATACCCCAGTTTATCCGCCGTCAAAAGCGACATGCAGGCATTGCCAACCTGTCCCAATGCCCTCTCGGCCTCACCTTTTCCGTGCCATGCGGCGCTAGAACTGGGAGCCAGCGCTATTGCCTCATTGTAAGCCTCCAGAGCCTCCTGGTTTCTGTTCAATGCCCTGAGAGCATCGCCCTTGCCCTCCAATGCAGAAACGTCGATAACGTAGGGCTCTATTCTGGGAGAGGCCTCGAGTACTTGATCATAAACCTCCAAGGACTCCTCGTATCTGCCCAGGTTATAGAGCGTCAGGCCTTTCATCCTCTTCAGGCTGAGGTCGCCGGGGTCCTCCAAGATGGCTTTAACGTGAAGCTCCAGCGACATCTGGAAGGCCTCTTTTGCCTCTTTTCGCCTGCCGATCTTGTTCAGTGCCGTTCCTTTGACCAGCCAGATCCCAGCCAGCTCTTTGGTGTTGCTTTCTGCAATCAGCTCAAGGGTTCTGTCGTAGGCTTTGATGGATTCGTTATGGCACTTCATCTCCACGAGCAGGCCAGCCTTCCGCAGCCAGCTATGGGCATCTTGGGGACTCTGCCTGAGGGCCTCGTCGAAGGCTGCCAGCGCTTCATCATTCCTGCCAATCTCCATTAGAGTAGAAGCCTTGAAATGCCACCACACGCTGCTTTTAGGATTCAGCTCCAGAGATTTATCAACCGCCTCCAGTGCCTCTTCCCATCGTTCGGCAAATGCCAGGTCTTCTGCCTTTGCAGCATAAGCCAGTGCCCGCTCCGCTGCATCGTAGGCTGGTATCAGGCTGATGGCCTTATCGTAGGCCTCCACGGACTCGTTGATATCTCCTATGCCGCTAATGACTTCTGCTTTCCTCCACCAGACGCTGTAATCCAGAGGTTTGAGCTCCGTGACTCTATTATATGACTCACGGGCCTCATCCCACCGGCCGAGGTTGAGCAGCACATCTGCTCTGCCTATCCAGGAGTCGGCATCCCGCGAGTCATTCTCTATTCTCTGGTCGAAGATCTCCAGGGCCTTTTCATATGCCTGGTCGGACTCATCCTCTCTGTTCAGGCTGCCTAGAACTATGGCCTTCCATTGCCAGGCCTCAGCATCTCCTGCATTCTTTTTTAGCTTTTCATCCAGCAGGGTCAGCGCTTTCTCATATGTCTTTGCCGATTCATTCACCATGCCAATGATGTTAAGATACATGGCTTTGCGAACGAGAATTGAATCGTTCCACGGTTCTTTTTTTGAGCCATGCCGCATGCAGAAATGGCTTCATCGATAGAATCGTTGTGCATGAGCTCTTCTGCTCTATTAATCCAGTAGCCGGTCGTCTCTTCCCGTCCCACTGCAGAGGTGCAAAAAAATTTCAGCGATATCAAGGAGAAAATAATCTTAAAGACGGCATATAAAATATCAGGCAATTGACGGTGATCATGCCTGATCTCCGCTATCTTGTCATTATTTTCCATCGAATCGCGCTCCTTAATAGACCCCACTCCATTGACAGAAAAGGATCTAATCGCATTAAGTCAGCCTTTCTTCAGGCTGTCTCCCACTCCAAACCACCAATACTGAACTACGGCATTTGCCGTATTACGGCAGTCAACGAATATAAATCTTGTGGCTGTTCGACAATAAGAGATACAAGTTAATACTCATTAATGCGAATACTGTTTATGCCTAACAGTCGAGCCGATTATGGAATTATTTTTAATCGCCAAGAATAAGGTGCCGGGGGCGGGATTCGAGCCCGCGACTTCGAGATGACTCAGGCGCGTTCTTCGCAATTACCCTATGAGTCTCGCGCCCTAACCAGCTAGGCCACCCCGGCACGGCATAGTCCCTCGGGTGAATAGCTAATTAAGGTTTGTGCTTAACCCCCTGCGGGGGAGGTGGCATCCTTTAAAAGCTCACAGTGCAAAAGGGACGGGTATGCCCTCTGATATCTCAGCCTCGGTAAGCGAGACCCTATCCGGAAAGACGATAGTGGTGGGAGTGACAGGCAGCATCGCCGCCGTCCGGGTGGTAGACCTCATTCGCGACCTCATCCGCCGCGGGGCAGAGGTTCACTGCACCATGAGCCATGCCGCCGAGCAGATACTGCATCCCTATGCCCTGGAGTATGCCTCAACTCATCCGGTGATAGCCGAGATCACCGGCCGGGTGGAGCACGTCCAGTTCTGCGGCGTGGGGGGAGAGGCGGACCTCTTCCTGGTCGCGCCGGCCACCGCCAACACCATCGGAAAAATTGCCAATGGCATCGATGACACTCCGGTGACCACCTTTGCCACCACCGCTCTTGGAAGTGGCAAGCCGGTGGCAGTGGTCCCCGCCATGCATGAGGCCATGTACTGCCATCCTGCAGTCATCCGCAATCTGCAAATCCTGAGGGAAATGGGCGTGGCCCTCATCGACCCGCGAATCGAGGAGGGCAAGGCCAAGATCGCCGACAACCTGCGGGTGGTGCAGGAGGTGGAAAGACTGCTGGGCCCGGCCGACCTTGAAGGGAAGAGAATCCTGATCACCAGCGGCTCGAATGCCGAGTCCATCGACCCCATCAGAATCCTCACCAACCGGGCCTCGGGAAAGACGGGCGTCGCCCTGGCCCTGGAGGCCAGAAGGCGGGGGGCTGAGGTGACACTGGTCCACCGCTTCATCCAGGACCTGCCCGTGCACCAGGTCTATGCCGAGAGCGCTGCCCAGATGCTGGATGCGGTCATGGCAGAGCTCAAGAAGGGCTGCGACGCCCTGATCAGCGCTGCAGCGGTGGCGGACTATACCATCGATCCGAGCGAGGAGAAGATCAAGTCCGGCCTGGAATTGAGGCTCTCGCTCAAGCCCACCAGGAAGATAATCAAGACGGTGCGAGAGGCCTACCCTGATCTGAAGATCGTGGGCTTCAAGGCCGAGACCGATACCGGCGACGAGGAGCTTCTGGCCAGAGCACGGGCATCCCTGCAGGGCGCGGAGCTGGACCTGGTGGTGGCCAACGACGTCTCCCGCGGAGGCATGGGCACGGATGATAACCGGGTGCTGATATTGAGCCGGTCCGGCAGCTACAGCGAGGTCCAGGGAAAGAAGAGCCTGATTGCGACAAAGATCATCGACTCTCTGGCGGAGATCCTATGAGTATGAATCCAGTGAATGGATTGAATCAGAATCCTGGGCAGACCAGAGCCTGGGTCCCATCCCATATCACCGGCTTTTTCGCTGCCAGGCGTGAGGAGGATCCGCTGCAGTCCGGCTCTATCGGCTGCGGCCTCTGTCTTTCCCCCGGTGCCACGACCATCATAGAATCATTTCTCGATATCGAGGATTCAGAGATCATTCTCAATGGATCTGCGTCAGAGGCTCCCGTCTCCAGGTTTGTGGTCGAGAGGCTGGCAAAAAGCCCTGTCCGGGTGAGGACCGATATGAATATGCCCTTTGGCTCCGGATTCGGGGCCAGCGGGGCCGGGGCTTTAGGCTGTGCTTATGCCCTAAACCGCCACTTCGACCTGGGACTCACCGCCGACCAGGCGGCCTCAGTAGCCCATATGGCCGAGGTGGTCAATCGCACCGGTCTTGGGGACGTCATCGCCCAGAACAGCGGCGGCCTGGTGATCCGCCTGGAGCCGGGAGCGCCGGGCATCGGCAGAATCGATCGAATACCCGTTCCCCCCATTCCGGTTCACTGCGTGGTCCGGGGGCCGATCTCCACCCGGGAGGTGCTCTCCGACCAGAGCGTCATGTCATCCATAAATGAGTCCGGCCGGGCTGCCCTGAAGGAGCTGTTAAAGAGGCCCACATTGGAGGAGTTCATGCGCCTCTCCCGTCGTTTCACCGTCCAGACGGGGCTTGCCAGCAGCTGGGCCCTGGATGCGATCGAAGCGGTGGAGGCAGAAGGAGGAATGGCCAGCATGATAATGCTCGGAGACGCGGTCTATGCCTTCGGAGGAGCTGAGGCCCTACAGGGCTTCAGGCCCAGGTCTATACTACTTTCATCTCTCAGAGAGGTGCTAATCTTGACTGAAATTCCCAAATCCCATCCCAGATATGCTTCCCTGGTGGCGCGGGAGCGCGTGGCACAAGGCGTGAAGAACGGAATTACCAGCACCCAGGGGCTGATCGCCCAGGGCAGAGGAGAATGCTTCGACTATCTCCTGGGGGAGAGGACGACGCCTTCCGCCGCAGCGGCGATCCGGGCGGCAGCGGCGCTTCTGCTCTCAGCAGAGCGTCCTGCACTATCTGTCAACGGCAATGTGGCCGCTCTCGTCCCGGAGGAGATGGTGGCCCTGGCTGAAGCCCTGGGAATTCCCCTGGAGGTGAACCTCTTTCACCGCAGCGAGGAAAGGGTGAAAAAGATCGCCGATCTGCTGCGGGAGAAGGGGGCAGGAGATGTTTTAGGCGAGAGGCCGGACATCTCGGTGCCCGGCCTTGATCATGCTCGCGCTCTGGCCACCCGCGGCGGGATATACGATGCCGATGTGGTGCTCATCCCCCTGGAGGACGGCGACCGCTGCGAGGCCCTGCTGGCCATGGGAAAGAAGGTCATTGCCATCGACCTGAACCCACTCTCCCGCACGGCACGAAAAGCAACCGTGAGCATTGTGGACAACATCCTCCGGGCGGTGCCCCAGCTAACGGAAGAGATAAGAGAGATCTCGAATAAGGCCGCGCCC
Source organism: Methanotrichaceae archaeon (assembly GCA_963813075.1). GTDB lineage: Archaea > Halobacteriota > Methanosarcinia > Methanotrichales > Methanotrichaceae > Methanothrix. The sequence goes on along the minus strand of CAWEXU010000018.1, from coordinate 25,940 downwards.
GGATCTGGAGAGGATATTGAATGAGTACGACAACCAGAAGACTTTAGCCGGGGCGGTGCAGGAGATTCAGGATCATCTGGAAAGGCAGTTCAGAGAAAAGAGCGATTAATCTTTTTTCGTTCAGTCAATTCATTCTTAAGCTGAAATTGCCAGCAGTTTCTAATTTTAATTTAAGCCGTTTGGTATCGATGTGGAACGAGATTGACATTATAGATAACATACAAAAGTTATTAATATAATGAATACATATCAGATAATGGAGTAGCCAAAATGGAAGATAATGATCAAGAGTTCTTGCGTGCCCTTCATGAGGAGAAGATCCGAACTCAGAATGAGCGCGCAAAGCTAATCACCATGAAGCTGGCTTTTATCACCGTCCTCTTTGGGGTAAGCTCAGTAGATCTCAAAATTGAGATTGCCAAGATCTTCTGGCTCATCTACTTCGTCCCTTTAGTGGCGATAAGCTACGATCTGTATATCATGTCCGCGGACTCCAGAATCAAGCGCATAGGAGTATTCCTGGGGAGACATCCCGTCTCTCTAGCAGGAAAGGCAGAGCAGGAATGGGAACGCTTCTGCACCTCCTACAGAGATAGTCTGGCTCCATCCGCCAACATGTTCTTCTCGGTGATTGTAACCCTTGGCGCCGCTGCTTTTATTCGATCCCAGCAGAACTGGACTGAGCACTACATCAAGCTGTGGTTTGCGGTCTGGCTGGTCATGTCCCTGGCAGTCATCATCACCCTGTGGATGAGACATCAGGCCCTGATAAAGAACATTGGTGATTATAAGCCGATCGATAACAATAGCAATGCCAAAAAAAGGTATATGGGATTATGAAAATACTGAATTTTATAAAACATTGAATCCATATCCATGCCCATTTTCAGCTATCTATCGACAATTATCGTTATAAAAAACATTAATATGGGCTGCGACCAAGCAACCCAGATAAATTTCCCGTGAGTGCAAAATAAAACACTTGAGGATTGGTGGGGTTTATGTTGACTATTAAAGAGAGAGAGATAAAAAGAGCGGTTAAGGAAGGCTACGCCCGCATAGCCAAGCAAGCTACATCCGACTATGCCTCAAGGTGTTGCTCAGGAGATGCTGATATTCCTGAGGAGCTGAGCAAGAGGATGGGCTATACCGATGAGGAGATCCAGGCAGCTCCGCCGGAGTCAAACCTGGGACTGGGCTGCGGCAATCCGGTTGCCCTGGCTTCATTATCCGAGGGAGAGATCGTCTTGGACATGGGCGCAGGGGCAGGCTTTGACTGCTTTCTGGCATCTGGCAGGATAGGGCCATCGGGCAAGGTGATTGGAGTGGACATCACCTCGGAGATGGTGGAGAAGGCCAGGGCCAACTCCAGAAAGGGAGGATACTCCAACATAGACTTCCGGCAAGGTGACCTGGAAAACATGCCGGTTGCTGACAACTTGGTAGATGTGGTCATCTCCAACTGCGTGATCAACCTCATTCCCAACAAGAGGATGGCATTCAGAGAGGCTTTCCGGGTGTTAAAGCCTGGGGGAAGGCTCGCGGTCTCTGATGTCGTGCTCCTCAGGGAGCTGCCGGAATTTGTCAAGAACTCCACAGAAGCCTATATCGGCTGTCTGGCTGGTGCCATTATGAAGGACGAGTACCTGAATATCATAAAGGACGTGGGCTTCAAAGATGTTCGGGTTGTGGCTGAATCCAGATTTCCTGTCGAATCTTTGATCTATGAGAGCTCTGGATGTGCAGCTGCCAGGGATCCAGCGATCACTCCCGAGCAGGAGAAGGAGGTTAGGGATTCCGTCCTGAGCATAAAGGTGAGTGCAGTCAAGCCCAAAATATAAATCCGTCTGAATGCTTATTATATAGACAATGGACTCGGATCAGGCAGCAGTTTTTATTATCATATTCATAGCTTTTGCCCTTTTCATATGGGGGAGATGGCGTTATGATCTGGTTGCCATGATGGCCTTGCTCGCAGCGGTCATTGCAGGAGTCGTCCCCTGGGGCCAGGCCTTTTCCGGCTTTGCCCATCCTGCTGTCATTACCGTGGCCGCTGTGCTCATAATCAGCCGCTGTTTTCAGGAATCGGACCTGATCGAATTCATCTCCCGTCGGATCTCCAAGCCGAACCGATCCGTCACCTCTCAGGCGCTCTCCCTGACCGGTCTGGTGGCCCTCCTCTCTGGATTCATGAACAATGTGGGTGCCCTGGCCCTTCTCATGCCCGTAGGCATCCGCATATCTCATGCCGGCGGCAGATCGCCGTCCCTTTACCTCATGACCCTGGCCTTCGGCTCGCTTTTAGGAGGCCTGACCACCCTCATTGGCACTCCTCCTAACATCATCATCTCAACCTTCAGAAGAGAGAACCTTGGCCAGCCCTTCAGCATGTTCGATTTCATGCCTGTCGGCCTGGGTGTGGCACTCGCTGGGTTGGCCTTCATCTCATTGATAGGATGGAAGCTGACCCCCATACGCCAGGGGCAGACTTCGAAAGAAGAGGATTTTGAGGTTGAGAACTACTACACCGAAGTGAGAGTTCCCGAGGGCTCAACAGCCTTGGGCAAGAACATCCAGGAGGTCTTGTCGGCAGCGGGATTTGATATCCTGCCCCTGGGATTGTGGAGGGAACAGCGATGTATGCCCGGTCCAAAGGATGATGAGACTCTGATGGCGGACGATATTCTAATCATCAAAACCAACGTCGATGAACTGGATAAGCTGCTCAAATCCGCCAGGCTTGAGCTGGTGGGCTCAAAGGAGATCGGTGAGATCAAGTCCGATAAGATCGACCTGATGGAGGTGGTGGTGATGAACAAATCCCTCCTGGCGGGCAGATCTGCCAGCGGCATCTCATTGCGCGGGCGCTATGGAGTCAATCTGATCGCTTTGGCAGGCCACGACTCCAAAAGCCTCAAGCGTCTGAGCCAGATCACCTTTCATCCGGGGGATGTCCTGCTCATTCAGAGCTCAGCGGATTCATTGCCTGGAATTGCCGAGTTGCTGGGTTGCCTGCCTCTGGCAGAGCGAGACCTGAAGCTGGGACAGGCCAAAAATATGATTCTGCCTTTGGTCATCTTTGCTCTTGCCATAATCATCTCAGCTTCAGGCCTGCTTCCCGTGGAGATAGCTTTTGTCGGCACGGCAACGATCATGGTCCTGATTGGAATCCTGACTCTGCAAGAGGCTTATGAGAGCATAGACTGGTCGATCATCGTTCTCCTGGGAGCAATGATCCCCGTCAGTCAGGCTCTGGAGAGCAGCGGAGGGGCGGAGATGCTCGCCGGGAATCTGCTCCAGCTCTTCGGCCAGTATCCCGCAGCAGTCATTTTGACCGTCCTGCTGGTCTGGACAATGATTCTCACAAATGTGGTGAACAATGCCGCGGCAGCCGTCCTCATGGCTCCTATCGCCCTTGACAGTGCCCTGGTCATCGGAGCGTCTCCCGATCCCTTTTTGATGACGATAGCCATTGGCGCTTCATGCGCTTTCCTGACCCCGATCGGCCACCAGTCCAACACCCTGGTGATGGGGCCGGGAGGCTACAGGTTCGGCGACTACTGGCATATGGGCCTGCCGCTATCTATTATCGTCACAGCGGTGGCAGTTCCATTGATATTGTGGTTCTGGCCGTTGTTCTAATCGACAGAAATTTCTTAAGTGGGATTGCAGCGAGCAGCACGAACAACAATGCATACCAGTACCAGTCCAGGCTCAGCAAAGGCGGCCAGAGCTTTGCGACCATCAGCGAAAAAGCGGCTACCGCAAACTTGGTAAGCCCCAAATCCACCCATGTCATCCTGCCAATCCTGTCGTTTGCCCACTCAAAGATGCTCATCGTTCTCAGGTTTATATCGCTATTGAAGACTTATATCTATCTGTCACAAGTTCATTTTGAAATTCATTGAGTCTGACAACTTCGAATTGGAAACTGAAACCACTCATAGCCGAAAGGACCGACCGATTCACAACCCAGGATACAGGGATAAAATTTCAAAAAAAAACCGGGGGATGGAAAATCTTGAATTCAGGTCCAATTGCAAGAAGGCACCGTTGGCTTAACCAGCTGCTGCTGGTCGAGCTCTATCAGGTTGTCAAGACCATAAATGAGCATATCCCAAACCATCTAAGGAGCTATATACAAGGCAACAGTTCGGAAATTCCGATTAGTTCAAACCAGGTGCATCCGCCGGGTAGAGTGATTGACACATTTCTTCAGCCTGGAGCTATCCCGGCCATCGACCACCTCATGAGCTGCAGAGGCACCGGGGGGGTGCAGTTCCGCCGCTGGGCCACGGAGCGGCTGCAGGAGTATATCGTCAAGGGATTCGACCAAAGGCTCAAAGGGGAGCGTGACTTGGGAGCTGACTATTTTGACGAATCGCCAGAGAGCACCCAGATTTCTTTGCCGCAGGCAGTGAAAAACAGGCTGCATTAGCCATCACCGGCCACACCGCAGCCGAGCTGATCTCCGTGCGGGCAGATGCGGACAAGCCGAACATGGGCCTCACAGCCTGGAAAGGAGCAAGGTTCGCCAGTCAGATATCTTTGCGGGAGGAGTGGCTGGATGCCTTCCTGATTCTATCGTTTTATCGCTTCCAAAAGTCCGGCAGGAACCATAGCAATACAGGCATGATTTCCATGTCGGCCGATATACATGCAAAAAAAGGATACCAACTTTCCAAGAGGAGTGACCTTGCTGAAATCGAACGCAACATCTCCTAAACCTGGCCCAACACCACCCATGCAAGTAGCCACAGCAGACATTGCAGAAAGAACATCAAACTCTTTATCAATAGACTCGATTATTAATAGAGCTAATGTTGACATTAAGAAGATGGCAAGATAAACAACTGTGAAGAATATAACTGAAATTAGCACGCCTTCGGTGACTGATAAGTTCCCTAATCGAACAGATTGCACTGCTTTTGGGTGGAGCAATTTTACCAGTTCTCTCCGTGTATATTTCTGTACTAAAAGTATGCGAAGAGCTTTGATACCCCCAGCTGTCGCACCAGCGCAACCACCTATTAACATGAGCAAGATTAGGACCATATTAGCCGCAGAAGACCAGTGGTCATATTCGAAATTGTTTGTAAAGCCGGTGGTTGTTGAAATCGAGATTACGTGGAAGCCAGCAAAACGTATTCTGTGAAGGAGATCGCCTTCTATCCCACCCCAAAGAACAATTATGGCCGTGGCAAAAAATAATAAAAACATATAAAATAAAAACTCAGGATCTTTCAGATAACAATGCACATTCCTTTTATGGATGAGCTGATAATGAAGAAAAAAGCTAGTGGCCCCGATGATCATGAAAATTACCACAATCAACTCAATGATCATGCTGTTATAGGCAGCTATGCCTGATGCCAAAGGAGAGAAACCCGCCGTTGATACCGTAGTGAAAGAAGTGCAAATTGAATCGTAAAAGGGCATGCCTGCAGCCCAGAGCAACAGGGTCTCCGCTGCAACAAAGCCCAAGTATATGCCCCAAAATAATCTGGCAGTACTTTTAATTCTAGGGGTCAATGCCTCTCGACTGGTTTCCACATAATACAGCTGTCTGCCTGCAACTCCCAGTTGAGGCAAAATAGCTATAAAAAGAAGAATAATACCCATACCACCAAGTAGCTGAATGAAAGATCTCCAGAAAAGGAGGCCATAAAAGGTGCCTCCCAAGGATGCAGATGTTTGCAGTTCACTAAAACCCAGATTATAATTTGCCAATGGTCCCAGTAATGAATTCAAAAGCTGATAGGCCAGACTGCTTTCAACCGCTGTTCGGTTTATGATCCAATATCCATCTGAATTGTATTCAGTCAGAACGGTAGCACCTGTCGTAGTGAATCCAGACATTGTTTCGAAGAGGGAATCTATTACACCCAAACCAGAGAAAATGAAAGGCAAAGCGCCAAAAAATGCAGCCAAGAGCCAACCAAGGGTGACTATCACAAAAGCCTCTCTGTGCATCACCTCTCCTTTCTGACCGTAATTCCTGATTATTTGTCCAGAAGATATAGAAACAAGAGATGCTAGACCAAATGATGCCACCCCGAGAGGCTCTCTATAAATTGCGGCAACCAGACCGGGTATCAACATCAATATACCAAGCAAGATCAACAATGAGCCCAGTATATCAAGTATTACGCGGATTCTCATCCTATATTAATAGCAAAATCTGCCTTATAAAACCATCTTCAATGAATCAATATTGCCAGCGAATTCTCCTGCTTTCCCCCGCAACGGCAGCAAAACATTGTTATATCCTCCGGGCAAATCCAACCTGAAAAATCATGGACAAAATTCTTACCACCTGCGTTTATTGCGGCTGCGGCTGTGGGCTATTTTTGCATGTAGATGCCGGCCGGATCGTGGGTGCCTCCCCATCGCCCAGCCACCCCATGTCCCGTGGCAGTCTGTGCATCAAGGGCTGGCTGGCAGGGGATTTCGTGGGCCATCCGGATAGGCTGACCCATCCCCTCGTCCGGAGAGGCGATCGAAGGGTTAGGGCCAGCTGGGACCAGGCCCTCTCTATGGCAGCAGAAAGGCTGGAGAGCATCAAAAAGGAGTTCGGGCCCGGGGCTCTTGGCGTTCTCACCTCTGCCAAGGGGACCAATGAGGAGAACTTTATGCTCATGAAGCTGGGCCGCGCAACCCTCGGGACGAACAACGTGGACCACGTGGCCAGGCTCTGCCACGCTCCAACTGTAGCCGGCCTGGGCTTTGCCCTGGGAAGCGGCGCTATGACCGGCTCCATCTCCAGCCTGGAGAAATCCGATGCCATTTTGGTCGTCGGCTCCAACACCACCGAGCAGCATCCTCTGGTGGCCTCCTACATCCTGCGGGCCAGATCAAATGGAGCCAGGCTAATCGTCGTAGATCCACGAAAGACCCGGCTGGCGGAGATGGCCGACCTCTGGCTCTCCCCCCGTCCGGGAACGGATGTCATCTGGATCAACTCCCTTTTGAATGCGATTGTAGAGCAGGACCTGGCCGACCTACAGTTCATAGAAGAGCGCACCGAAGGCTTCAAGGAGACGCTGGAGGCGGCAAAGGCCACAACTCCCAGCCAGGCGGAGGAGATCTCGGGAATCTCCGGGGCAGACCTGGCTAAAGCGGCATCGATCTATGCAGGAGCGGATCGGGCGGCGATCGTCTATGCCATGGGCGTCACCCAGCATGCTCAGGGAACGGACATTGTCCAGGCCCTGGCCAACCTCGCTCTGGTCACGGGAAACATGGGCCGGGAGGGGACGGGCATCTATCCTCTGCGCGGCCACCAGAATGTTCAGGGGGCTTGTGATATGGGAGCCCTACCAAACGTCTTCTCCGGATACCAACCAGTATCAAATCCCGATGCCAGGGCTAAATTCGAGGCCGCCTGGAAGGCCACTCTCCCTCGGGATCCAGGACTCACCGCTCTGGAGATGCTCTGGGCGGCAGAAGCCGGAACCCTCAAAGGGCTGATAATTGTGGGGGAGAATCCTGTGCTCAGCTACCCTGACACCTCCCGGGTAGTCCGAGCCCTGCAGAACCTGGAGTTCTTGCTGGTATGCGATATATTCCCCACCCGAACCACCGCTCTTGCCGATGTAGTCCTTCCCGCCGCCTGCTTTGCCGAGAAGGACGGGACTTTCACCTCCACCGAAAGGCGGGTGCAGCGTGTCCGCAAGGCGGTTGACCCGCCGGGGGAAGCGAGAGCAGAATGGGAGTGGACCGTTGAACTGATGGAAAGGCTGGCAGGAAGGCCTGAGAAGAAAGCGGATTGTGACTGTAATTCCGAATTCAGAGCCGAGAGAGCCGACTGCAAAGCTGACTGCAATGCCGGCTATTCCTCGCCGGATGAGATCATGGAAGAGATTGCATACCTCACCCCCAGCTACGGGGGGATCAGCTACGATCGCCTGGGGGCCGAAGGTCTGCAATGGCCCTGCCCGTCGAATGATCATCCGGGAACGAGCATTCTTCATGTCGGCTCCTTTTCCCAGGGCCGGGCCCGCTTCCGCCCTGTCCGGTACAGCGAACCTCCCGAGACTCCTGACACGGACTATCCACTGCTCCTGAACACCGGTCGGAGCCTCTATCATTTTCACACCGGGACCATGACCCGCAGGAGTTCTCTTTTAGACAGAGAAGTCCCCCTGCCATTTGTCCAGATCAATATGGAGGATGCAAAGCAGATGGGAATCAGGGAAGGGATGAAAGTCAAAGTTGCGACGAGAAGAGGCAGCATCTCCGCCGAGGCGCGTCTAGTAGACAGCATTCCCAGAGGACATCTATTCCTGCCCATCCACTTCTCTGAGGCCCCGGCCAATGCTCTGACCGCTCAATCTCTCGATCCCCTCTCCAAGATCGCCGAGCTGAAGGTCTCAGCAGCACGGCTGGAAAAGGTGATATCATGAAGGCCTTCCTCAAGAAAGACAGTCTCCTTGCCCTCCTGGAGGCTTTAGCCCGCCAGATGGAGGTCATAGCGCCGCTGGCAACAGAATCCGGTCCGGTTTATGCCACCTGGCGGGGCCAGCCCCTGGATTTAAAGACCAATCCCCTCTCTCCCCCGACCGAGTTCCTGCTCCCTCATAAAGAGACCTTATTTCGCTATATTCAGGAATCAGGTCGCTACAGCTTCAAGGAGGATGAAATCCCACCCAGAATGCTCTTTGCCATCCGGCCCTGCGACCTGCATGCCATAGCGGTGCTGGATAAGATCTTCGGCCAAAACCCCCCTGACCAGGCTTACTTCCGCCGGCGGAGGGCTACCGCCCTGGTGGTGCTCAACTGCACGGACCCTGGAGTCGAGTGCTTCTGCTCCTCTCTTGATGCCGGGCCACGGGCTCTGGATCCCTGCGACCTGCAGCTCACCGATATTGGAGACGGATTTCTGTGCGAGGCTATGACGCCGGCAGGAATTCTGATTCTGAATGCCGGCAGAGATCTCCTCCAGCCTGAGGGATCTGCACAGCAGCAGGAGAAGGCAAGACTCCTTTTGGCGGCCAGTGAATCCCTGGGACGGGGCCGAAGCTCTGACCAGATCAGGTCGGCCATGCAAAAAGCTGACTGGGAGGCTCTGGGCCGGGAGTGCCTGGCCTGTGGAGGCTGCACCTTCGTCTGCCCGGTATGCCACTGCTTCAATATCCTTGATCTGGGAGTTCCGGACGGCGAGAGGATGCGCTGCCGTGACTCCTGTATACTGTCCGGATTCTCCCGCCTTGCCGGCGGGGCCAATCCCCGGCGCACGGCAGGACAGCGGCTGCAGCACTGGTATCAGGATAAGTTCGAGGATATACCCAAAATGATCGGCCTTCTGGGCTGCGTGGGCTGCGGACGCTGCCACCTGGCCTGTCCCTCGGCCATTGACCGGGTCGATCTGACGGTAAAGAGCAAACACATGGTTAAAAACGACCCCATGGCTAAGAGCGTTCTTGAGGTGAGAGGATGAACGAGTACATCCCCATGCAGGCGGAGATCGTGGATATCGATATAGAGTCTCCGAACACCTACCTGATAACCCTGAAACTCCTTGATGAGGGAACCGACTTCGTCTATCTTCCCGGCCAGTTTGTGATGATCTCAGTCTTCGGCCTGGGAGAATGCCCTATCTCCATTGCCTCATCTCCCACCAGGAGAAGCCTGCAGCTATGCATACGCCGGGCGGGAAAGGTGACGAACGGAATCATGGACTGTCTGGTAGGAGATGTGGTTGGAATACGCGGCCCTTACGGCAACGGCTTTCCCCTGGAACGGATGATGAGGGATGTGGTCATCGCCGGTGGAGGCTCGGGATTTGCCACTCTCCGTTCTCTGATAAACTACATATCCGACCGGCGGGAGAGCTTCGGCAAGGTGGCCATAGCATACGGAGCGAGGACCAGGCAGGACCTCTACTTCATGCAGGAGTACAGGAGCTGGGAGAGAATGGGTATGGAGGTGGCGGTGACGGTTGATATAGGCGACGACTCCTGGAAAGGAAATGTGGGATTGGTCACCAGCCTCATCGACCGCTTTGACCTTGACCCTGGCTCTGCCGCCATCTGCGGCCCACCGGTGATGATCAATGCCGTGGCCGGAAAGCTCATGGACCGGGGATTTCACCTGTCGGATATTTATGTATCCCTGGAGAGGCACATGAAGTGCGGCCTGGGCAAATGTGAGCATTGCTCCATCGGCCCCTATCATACCTGTCAGGACGGGCCGGTATTCAGCTACGACCGGGTGAGAGATGTCCTTTAGCAGGGAGCGAGTCAATCGTCCTCGATGATAAGCCTCTGCGACGGCGAAGTTGATTTCAGAGTCAATTAAGGACAATTAAGGACAATCAAGTCTCAATCCCTTTTCCGCTACCTCTCCCCTCTTGCCGTTTCATCCCGGGCCTTCTTCAGCTCCCTCTCATAAGCCCGGATCACATCCGAGCGGGTGATGATCCCAATCAGCTTTTTTGCATCGTCCTTTTCCACCACCGCCAGCCTTCCAACGTCGTTTTCATACATGATATCCATGGCCATCTTTGCCGACTGGTGGGGATTAATGGTGATGGGAGCCCTGAGCGCCACCTCCTTAACTGTCATTTTCTCCTGCTCATGCGGGAGGAATTCTCCTGATATCGTCAAAGGTTATCATCCCCACCAGACGGCCCTCGTCCACCACAGGAAAACCGGTATAGTTGTAGCGGTAGATGTCATCTCTCACCTCTGAGATCCTGCTGAATGGGCTGACGGTGACCACCTCTTTATGCATCGCCTCTCCCACCGACACCTCGGAGAGAACCGGCTGGGGAAGATCGAGATAAATGCCCTTTCTCATCAGCTTGATGGTGTAAATGGACCCGCCCTTCAGGAGAATGCGGGCCACGGTATAGCTGGTGATGCAACAGATTATCAGAGAGGGCAGGCCGCTGTAGTTGCCGGTCATCTCCGTGATCATGAATATGCAGGTGAGAGGAGCTCCTGCCGTCCCGGCGAAAAGTGCCCCCATACCCAGGAGGCCGTAGTCCAGAGGATTGGCGATCAGATCGGGGGCCAGGATCTCGGCCAGCATGCCTGCCGCCAGGCCGAACATGGTTCCAATGTAGAGGGTGGGCGCGAAGACCCCGCCGCTCCCTCCTGATCCGACGGTGGAGGATGTTGCCAGTATCTTCAGGAAACCCAAAGCCAGGAAGAGGAGAAGCAAATCTGTGGCTGGTGCTCTGGCGGCGAGCATGAAGACGTTATTGATGCCCTCATAGCCCACTCCCATGATGCCGAACTCGAAGAAGAATATGCCGCATAATCCTGCGGTCAGCCCGCCTGCTGCCGGTTTTAGCACATCCGGTATAGAGAGATCCTGGAATCTGTCCTCAAAGAGGTAGTAGCCTTTCACCCAGAGAAAGGAGAGAAATCCAAACAGCGGCCCGATGAAAAAGCAGAGAATCATATCGAAGGTGGTAAAGTAAAAGCTGGGGTTCACGAACTCCGGCACGGGATCGATCAATTCCGATGCTACCGCCTTTCCCACTACCGCCGCCAGCAGAATGGGTACTGCATCCAGTGAGGTGAACTTCTTGCTGATCACCTCCATGCTGAATATCGCCCCGCCCATAGGGGCATTGAAGGTGGCGGCAATCCCCGAGGCCACGCCGCAGCAGGTGAGCACCTTCACGTCGCGTGCAGACAGCCTTATGGCTTTGCCGATGGCCGAGCCCGCCGAGGCTCCAATCAGGGCGATGGGCCCCTCCCGCCCGGCGCTGCCGCCGCTGCCCAGAGTTATCGCAGAGGTGAAGATCAGGACCAGGCCAGCCCGCTTTCTGATGTCTCCGGTAAACCTCTGCAGGGCGATCATGATATGGGATATGCCGTCGCCCTTCGCCTCCGGGGCCAGCCTGTAGATCAGAGGTCCGACGATGAGGCCACCCAATACCGGAAGGAGAACGACGAAGTAATTGTCCGGCAGGTGGGGGAGAAGAAATCCAAAGAAGAAATCGTGGCTAAGCTCGACCAGCTTTCGGAAGGCCACTGCCCCCAGGCCCCCGCTTATCCCCACCACTATGGAGAGCAGGTCCAGGTAGATCCAGCGCAGATCCTCTGAGAGCTTCAGATGGGTTTTCATCCACTCGCCATGAGGAATTCATATTCATTGATGATAAAAAAGCTTTTTCTCTTTTTCGGGCAGTGACCCATGAGTGACTCACGAACATCGAAATGTTTTTCATTGAGAAGCAATTTAAGCAATTCGAAATCATACTACTCGAAAGTATTCGAAAGCTAAGCTGGGATGGAATGGATTTGAATTTATCGATTATCCTTATTCTTTTGGCTGTTGGCGCTCTGAGCGCTGCAGTCTCTTCTGCTGCCCCGGACGGAGAATCAGCGATTTCGGGTATCACCATGATTCATGCCATCCAGGGAGATGGCCCGTCAAGCCAGATGCAGGACGAGATGGTGGCAGTAGAAGCAATTGTTACCGGCAACTTCCAGGGAAGAGATATGCTGAGAGGATTCTTTGTCCAGGAAGAGGACAGCGATACAGATGACAATATCAAGACCTCAGAAGGCCTCTTCGTCTTTGATCCTGGAGGGGTAGGATACAAGGAGAACATCTCCCGAGGTGATCTTGTCATGGCCGAGGGATATATAGAAGAGTTCCATGGCCTGACCGAGCTGAATTTGAAAGAGATAAAAAAGGTTGACCGGAATTCTATAGAAAGCACAGTAACCGCTCAGCAGCTCGTTTTGCCGCGAGAGGAGAATTCACTGGAAGGATATGAGGGGATGCTCTTATTGCTCCCACAAGAATTAGTCATCACCGATACTGAGAACTTCTCTGAATATGGAGAGCTGCACATATCTCCCCGCGCCCGGCTGCCCATTCCCACCAATGTGGTCCAGCCCGGAACTCCAGCTGCAAGGATCCAGGAATTAAACAACCGCAGCACGATCATCCTTGATGATGGCAGCGGCCAAACATACCCTGATTCCTATCCATTCCCAAAAACCGTCCGCTGTGGAGACACTTACCAGGGAATTACCGGGATATTAAGCTATAGCCACGAAAATTACAAATTGGAGCCTTTGAATATATCTGAAATCATAATATCCAATCCCCGGCCGATAGCCCCCGAGCCGGTGGGCGGCAGATTAAGGATTGCCAGCATGAATCTGGAAAACTACTTCAACGGCGATGGTGTCGGCGGCGGCTTCCCAGGTTCGAGAGGAGCCAGATCCAAAGAGGAGTTTCAGCTGCAAAGAAATAAGATCATCCAGGCCATCACAGACATGAAGGCAGACGTGATCGGGGTCATTGAGGTGGAGAATGACGGCTATGGAAGCTTGAGCGCCATTCATGATCTGACAGACGGTCTGAATGCTATTGAGAATGGAATTGGCCTGGGGAATTATTCGTTTGTAGACCCGGGATCGTCAAGGCTAGGCGATGACCTCATCTCAGTGGGATTGATCTACAACAGAACATTGATAAGACCAGTAGGCAGGGCAGCAACGATGTCAAAAGGCGCAATATCTGGCAAGCGCCAGCCTCTGGCTCAGACCTTCGAGGAGATCAGCACCAAAGAGAGGTTTACCGTCGTGGTCGTTCATCTGAAATCCAAGAATCCGCCTGGCGGGAATGAGGTGGCGGATGGAGATAATGGGGATCTCGGTGATGGACAGGGATACTGGAATGGTGACCGCACGAGGGCTGCCGATGAGCTTGTCAGATGGCTGTCTTCCGATCCCACTGGAAGCCAGGACCCCGATTATCTGATCATAGGGGATATGAACTCGTACCGGTACGAGGATCCCATCCGGGCTTTTGAGAAGGGGGGCTATAAAGAGATGATCGACCAGCAGGGAACCATTTATCCCTATTCGTATGAATACAAGGGCCAGTGGGGGCTGCTGGATCATATGCTGGCCAGCTCAAGCCTGGCCGGACAGGTGACGGGGACGAGCATCTGGCATATAAATGCCGATGAATCCTCTGAATTCGCCTACAATGGCAGATGGAGCAGTCCGGATGTATATCGCAGCTCTGATCACGATCCGTTGATCGCAGGAATCAGCCTCTCATGAGCAGCTCATGAGCAGTTAGTGAGCAGCTTGTGATTGGGCTGGCTCCTCCTAGCGCTGATCCTTTCTCCCTCTTTAAATCCCATTTTTATCCTTAAAGGGCCCTGTGCCCCGGGCTCTCAGGATCACAGCGGCATTGGTCTGCCAGATGGCCCCAAAAGCGACCAGACAGAAGCTCAAAGCCTCCCTTCTTCCCCCACAAAAGCCATCCCTTTTGATAGCCGCGGCTCTTTTCAGTAGCTCCAGCTTCTGCTCGCTCAACAGGCCCAGACTCTTCTCCAGAAAAAAGCGCACCCGGTCGAAGACGGCATTCTCGAACTGCGATGCCTGGGCAAAGCTTCTCATCTTCTCCTGGGGAGGAGGGATCATGCTCTTCTGGTAGATATTGACCGACTCCACCTCATAGAAGAGGGCCTTGACCGCCAAGCCAGTTGCCTTCTGGGGCAGGACCAGGGCGAGGATCAAGGAGGAAAAAGCGATGCTCTGGGGCACCAGTATCGCTTTTAGCTTTTCCCACCAGCTGAAGCGCGGGTTTATCTCCGGCCGGATGTCCCGGCCAAAGAGGATCTTGCCCTCATGCTTCATTTTGTACAGCAAAGTGAGCTGGCTGGCGACGAGAACTGCTCCAGGCACCAGGTCCAGCCTTTTGATCTCCCCCCGGCTCCAATCGATATCATTCGGCCCAAATACCTCAAAGGGCTTGTAGAGCCTGGCCTGCTTTTCCAGAAACTTGATCGATTCTTCCAGGATGCCTTCGCTGGCACCGGTTGATAGCACCTTCTTAAACTGCATGCCATGCTTCTCATCCAGCCGCCAGAAGAGGGATTCAGCGAACCTCTCCACCCTGCGGATAGCTTCATCGCTCTTTGTCTGAATGATGAGATCCACATCGCTCTTTCCCAGGATAAACTCGCCCCGGGCGGCACTTCCGAAGAGGAGGATGAAATCGATATCCTCTCCAATCGAATTGACAAGCCCGGAGACGAACTCCTCCAGGAATAGTTCCGCTTTCTCCTGATCAGCTGTTTTGAGATCGGCTTGCATCTTTTCATCCATTATAATTCAGGTTAATTTGTGCTTCAAGGAGAAAAGCCTTGTCGTATCAGCTATTGTGATTCATTTCACTCAGGCATTTTCGGAAATCTAACGCGAATTCCAACCCGTTCTGATCTCTATCTTTTCCACCAATACTATTAATATTAATATTTCAAAAATAAAAAATGTTATTCAAATATAGCAGTGGCCAGACCCGATGAAATGAGTGTGAGTTTCCTTTTTCGTGTCGCTGCCTTCCAGAAAATAATAAATATATATTAAATAAGCCTAAAGCTATTTATACGATCAATAAGAATGATGGTATCTAAATTATGTTGATCTCTGATGTGGCAAAGGACCGGAACCTTAGATGGCTAATGAGTCCAGGGTCAAAGATGATTATGGGCTGGAAGATGAACTGCTGCATGAGATAAGGCTTGAAAATTGGGGATAATTGATATGAAAAATTATAGCTGCAATAAATGGTTGATTTTGGTGACATTTTTGGCCGCGTTAACGATTCTGAACTGCCAGAGCGCTTATTGCAGCCCACCCTGTATCGCGATGGATTTGAATGCATCCTTTGGGGGATCCTATGACGACGAGCTCTATTCCATTCAGCAAACCAGCGATGCAGGATATATCGCCACTGGCAGAACAAAGTCGTATGGCGAGAACAATTATGATTTGTTTTTGGTCAAAACCGATAAAAGCGGAAATATTCTCTGGCAAAAAAATTACGGCGGAGCCAAAGAGGATGAGGGATATTCGGTAGAAGTGACCGGGGACGATGGCTATATTGTAGCCGGAAGAACCAGATCCTATGGCAGCGGAATGTATGATGTCTGGCTGATGAAGGTAGATCAGTCCGGAGAGAAGACCTGGGACAAAACCTTCGGAGGAGCACTGGATGATGAAGCAAGCAGCATAAAAGAGACTAATGACGGCGGATTCATCATCGCAGGCAGCACAAAGTCCACGGGCCTAGGAATGTATGACCTCTGGTTGCTCCGGATCGACCGGTTCGGAGGCAAAGTCTGGGATAAGACCTATGGCGGATCCGGAGATGATATGGGAGATTCGATCCAGGAGATCAGTGAGGGAGGATTCATCGTTGCCGGCACAACCGGCTCCTCAGGAAATGGCGATACCGATGCCCTGCTGATCAAGATCGATTCGAATGGAAATGAACTATGGAAAAAGACATTCGGAGGGCCTGGAAGCGAGCGGAATCCCTGGAGCAGAGGTTGGTCGGTCCAGCAGACTGATGATGGCGGCTTTGCCATGCTCGGCTCCACCAACTCCTTTGGCTCTGGCGGGTATGATATCTGGTTTATCAAGACCGATGCCAATGGAGATAAAATAACAGACAAAGTATATGGCGGCCCATACAATGATGAAGGGGGCTCCCTGGTCGAGACCAGAGAAGGAGAGCACATCCTCATAGGCTCGACGAGCTCCTTTGGCTCAGGGGGCTATGATGCCTGGCTGATCATGGCCGATCAGAACGGCGAAAAAAAATGGGATCAGACATTTGGCAGCAAACTGGATGATAAGGGATATTCAGTCATTCAAACGGATGAGGGAGGCTCTGTCTTTGCGGGAAAGACCAAGCCCTATATCGCTCCGCCGCCCCGAAGAACTAAAGGATGCTGCGATGACGGCCAGCCGGGAGAGGCAGCGACCTATTATGATGGCTGGCTGGTCGGTGTCAGATCAGCTCATCCGATAATAGAGATCCAGCCTGCTGACTATGCCGCCTGCGAGGGCCAGGAAGCAAGATTCAATGTGAGCGCCACCGGAAACGGCCCGATATTGTACCAGTGGTTAAAGAATGGGTCCCAAATCGCTGGCGCCTCAACAGATACATACCTGATTCCAGCCGCAAAATTAGCCGATGCCGGCAGCTACCAGGTGAGGGTGAGCAATCCGTGCGGTTCTGTTGAATCGAGCCCGGCAGTTCTTAGTCATCAACACAAAACCGACCGTAGAGCTCGGGCTGCTTGATAAGGTCGAATGCGTTGGATCGGAAGTGGTACTGAATGCTACCGCATCTGGAACCGGGCCTCTGGCCTACCAATGGAAGAAGAACGGAAAAGATTATCCCGGGGGCCAATACGAACCGCTATCTGATCTCCAGTATCCTTCCGGCTGATGAAGGAGATTACAGTCTTGACCGTGAGCAATATCTGCGGTGCGGCAGAATCCGGAGCGGTTCACATAGCTGTAAGGTCCAGGCCGAAAATTCTGCTGCAGCCAAAAAGCCAGATCGTCTGCACCGGCTCGCCGGTCTCCTTTGAGGTCCAGGTTGCCGGCAATGAGTCATACACCTATCAATGGCAGAAGGATGGCCTGAACATAACCGCAGCCAATGCTGCCGTTTTAAGCATATCCGCGGCCAATAGCACGAACCAGGGCAATTACAGCGTCATCATAAGCAGCGATCTATGTGGCTTTGTTCAATCCGATCAGGCTGATTTGAGTGTCAGGTCAATGCCCGTGGTTGTTGACCTGATTTTGCCTGCCGGCCAGCTGGCATGTGAGGGATCGGATATATCGCTTACAGCTATTGTGACCGGCAGTGATCCCATTCGCCTTCCAGTGGATGAAAGACGGATTAGAGGTTCCTGGTGCGAGCCTTGGCTCTTATGTCATCAAGAATGCGACCAGCAATGATTCCGGCAGCTACAGCCTGATCGTCAAGAACGACTGCGGCCAGATAGAATCAATTGCCTCCTATCTGAAGATCGCAGCCGGGCCGGAGATCCGGATCCCGCCGAAAAGCCAGAGGGTGTGTGAGGGAGCTCTTGCAACATTCTCCCTTCAGGCAGAGAGCACTGAGCCATTGAGCTATCAATGGTTCAAGGACGGAATCAGGATAGAAGGTGCAACATCCGAGGTGTATTCGATTCCAGAGGCAAGCGGCAACGATACGGGAAGCTACACGGTGCAACTGGCAAATAACTGCAGCCAGATCGAGTCGGATGCAGCAAATCTTGATATCATCGCCGTGCCCCAGATCCAGGTTCAACCGGTTGGCCTGAGGGTATGCCAGGGGACGGCGGCAACGTTCTCTGTAGAGGCAGAAAGCACTGAGCCCTTGAGATATCAGTGGTTCAAAGATGGAGTGATGATTCCAGGCGCTACCTCCGAATCCTACACCATCCCTGCCGCTAACCTCAGCGATCTGGGAAGCTACTGGGTGCAGGTAAGCGATAACTGCAGCCAGATCGAGTCGGATGCAGCAAATCTTGATATCATCGCCATGCCCAAAATCCAGGTCCAACCGGCTAGCCTGAGGGTATGCCAGGGAACGGCAGCAACATTTTCTGTTCAGGCTAGAGAGCACTGAGCCCGTGAGCTATCAGTGGTTCAAAGAGGGAACAATGATCCCAGGTGCTACATCCCAATCCTACACCATCCCTGCCGCTAACCTCAGCGACCTGGGAAGCTACTGGGTGCAAGTAGCAGATAACTGCAGCCAGATCGAATCGGATGCAGCAAATCTTGATATCATCGCCATGCCCCGGATCCGGGCCCAACCGGCCAGCCTGAGAGGATGCCAGGGAACGGCAGCAACATTTTCGGTTCAGGCTGAGAGCACTGAGCCCGTGAGCTATCAGTGGTTCAAAGATGAGACAATGATCCCAGGTGCTACATCCCAATCCTACACCATCCCTGCAACTAACCTCAGCGATCTGGGAAGCTACTGGGTGCAAGTAGCAGATAACTGCAGCCAAATCGAATCGGATGCAGCAAATCTTGATATCAACGTGGTGCCCCAGATCCGGGCTCAACCGGCCAGCCTGAGAATATGCCAGGGAACAATGGCAATGTTTACTGTTCAGGCGGAAAGCACTGAGCCTTTGAGCTATCAGTGGTTCAAAGAGGCGGTGATGATTCCAGGCGCTACGTCTGAATCATACACCATCCCTGCCGCTAACCTCAGCGATCTGGGAAGCTACTGGGTGCAGGTAAGCGATAACTGCAGCCAGATCGAGTCGGAGGCAGCAAATCTTGATATCATCGCCATGCCCCAGATCCGGGCTCAACCGGCAAAACTGAAGATATGCCCGGGTGCAACAGCAACATTCTCGGTTCAGGCAGAGAGCAATGAGCCTCTGAGCTATCAATGGCTCAAGGACGGAATCGAGATTTCGGGGGCTACATCCGATAGTTACACCATCGATTCAGCTGATATTGCTTATATGGGGAGCTATTCCGTCCTGGCGGCAAATAACTGCAGCCAGATCGAATCAGAAGCTGCCCGTCTGGATATAATTGCCAGGCCTGAGATCCAGATCCCGCCGGCCAGCCTGAGGGTATGTCAGGATGCGGCAGCAACATTCGCTGTTCAGGCAGAAAGCACTGAGCCGTTGAGCTATCAGTGGTTCAAAGATGGAACAGTGATTCCAGGTGCTACCTCAGAATCATATACCATCCCTGCTGCAAACCTCAGCGATATGGGAAGCTATTCGGTGCAGGTAGCAGATAATTGCAGCCAGATTGAATCTGAGGCTGCTGTTCTGGATGTTATTGCCCTGCCCCAGATCCTTCTGCAGCCGACCAGCCAGAAGACATGCCAGGGCACGGCAGTGACATTCTCTGTTCAGGCAGAAAGCAGCGAGCCGATGAGCTATCAGTGGCTCAAAGATACAGTGATGATCCCCGGTGCTACCTCTGATACCTACACTATCCCTGCCGCTAACCTCAGCGATGTGGGGAGCTACTCGGTGCTGGTGGCAAATAACTGCAGCCAGATCGAATCAGAAGAAGCAAATTTGGATGTAATTTCATCACCCGATCTTCTCGTGCCGCCAAAAAGCCAGGAGATTTGCGTTGGAAGTGCAGCATCATTCAGCGTAAAGGCTAGCAGCAACGAGCCGCTGGAATATCAATGGTACAAGGACGGTGCGAGAGTAGAAGGAGCAACATCGGATGCTTATTCGATTCCAAAAGCCAGCTCAAGCGACAGGGGGAGCTACTGGGTGGCTGTGAAAAATAGCTGCAGCCAGATCGAATCCGAGGTAGCTGTCCTGGATATCATGGCCATGCCGGAGATTCTCGTCTCGCCGAAAAGCCAGAAGATATGCCAGGGAACAGCAGTGACATTCACCGTCCAGGCGGAGAGCACAAAGCCGGTGAGCTATCAGTGGTTCAAGGATGGAACCGAGATTCCCGGAGCCACCCAGGATGTCTACACAATTGCCCTGACCAGTCTGAACGATAGCGGAAGCTACTGGGTGCAGGCAGCAAACAACTGCAGCCAGGTCATTTCTGAGCCGGCAGATCTGGAGATAATCGAATTGCCCAGGATTCTTCTGCCGCCGGCAAGCCAGAAGGTATGCCCGGGGGCGGCGGCGACATTCACAGTCCAGGCGGAGAGCACGGAGCCGGTGAGCTATCAGTGGTTCAAAGACGGAATAGAGATCTATGAAGCCACGACGGATGTTTATACCATTCCTGTGACCGGCAATTTCGATACGGGCAATTACTCGGTGCAGGTGAGAAATAGCTGCGGACCGGTCGAATCAAATGCCGCTTATCTGGAGATCGCCTCGGTGCCGGAGATCATAGTGCCCCTCAGGAGCGAGAAGGTGTGCCAGGGAGAAGCATCGACGTTCAGTGTGCAGGCAAGCAGCAGCGAGCCGCTCCAGTATCAGTGGCTGAAAGACGGAAATGCGATCCAGGGAGCAACGGCTGAGAGCTACTCCATCCCTGCCTCAAACCTCAGCGATACGGCCAGCTACTCGGTGCAGATAAGAGACGAGTGCAATCTGATCGAATTGGAGCCAGCGTATCTGGAGACTATTGTGGTGCCGAAGATCACCCTCCAGCCGGCCAGCCAGGTCATATGCCAGGGGGCAGAGGTGACATTCAGTGTTCAGGCAGAGAGCGTCGAGCTTCTGAGCTACCAGTGGTTCAAGGACGGAGTGGAGATTCCGGGAGCCACACTTGAGACCTATTCCATTCAGGAGGCCACAATCAGCAACGTGGGAAGCTACTCTGTAAATGCGAGAAACAGCTGCGGCCAGACCGAATCAGAGGCTGCAAATCTGGATATAATCGCAATGCCTGAGATTTTGGTCCAGCCTGAAGACTTGAAGGTATGCGAAGGATCGACGGCGACTTTCAAAGTGTCGGCAAACAGCAGCCTGCCTCTGACCTATCAATGGATAAAAGGGGGCAGGACCATTCGTGGAGCCAACTCAGAAGAGCTGACCATATCCGACGCCAGCCTGGAGGATATGGGCGAATACGCAGTGGCGATATCCAACTGCTGCGGATTTGTCAATTCCAATGCTGTGAGCCTGATCGTGGAAAGGCCGCCTGGGAATGTGGACATCGAGCCCGATTGCCTGATTGCCAATGCCGGTGAGACGGTGGCGCTCATAATGAAGGGGACCGCTGTTGGGGCCGATTCCTATCAGTGGGAGAAGAATGGCGAGATCATTCCCGGGGAGGTATCTCCTTCATTGATACTCCTTAATGCGAGCCCATCTGATTCCGGCGGCTACAGATTGACGGTAAAAAATAGCTGCGGCTCGAAGAAATCGGGGATGTCAGTCTTGAGGGTGGTGGAGGATTCAACAAAGGTGGATCCATGCTCAACCCCGCAGTCACCATGCTGCAATTCGAGCTGAGGAGTCGATGGGACGAGCCAGAATATGGGCTGAGATTCGATCCTTTTTCGACACCTCTCGTCCCTTTTTTCCCCCCCTCAAGGCTCCTCGCTATTTGGTGTGGGTTCGTGCAAAAGTCACAGGAATTCGACATTTTTTCATGATCCTCTGTGCGCTCTGTGACTCTGAGGTTTTATTCCGTAACTACCATGGGTTTGAATATTCAGCTACGAATATTAACCGCAGAGACGCAGAGTTCGCAGAGACGTGGAAATTTACCTTATTAAAAATAGCACTTGAGCAAATATTCTCTCTGTGTCGTTCGTCCTCCGTGCGCTCTGCGCCTCTGCGGTTTTATTTCGTATTCCGTAAACCACCAGGGTTAATTATCCTGCTACCCACTCGATACAGCGAAGAGTCCCCCTCAATCTCATCCCCCAGCTTCTTCTTCTCAGCCTCTTTTCAGCTCATCGATATTCAGGGGATTGAGAGGCTTGCAGATGATCTCATTGACCCTCAGCCTCTTCAGATGCTGGCTGGAGGCGGCCTGCATCACCAGAGCGGTATCCGATCCGGAGGCGGTCCCTGCTATTGCTATTACCTTCTCGCCCGAGGCCAGGAGGCCGGCATCTGTGGCCATGAGCACTATCTCGAAGCAGACCTTTACCCCCTGGCAGAAGCAACGCAGGAGATTCGCCATGGTGGTAGCGCTGTTTGAGCCGTAGAGGCCGTCGGTATGAAAGAGCATGGTGCCAAAATGAACCACATGCCCCTCTCTTTGCAGCTCTCTGGTCAACGGCTCAGGAAAGGCGTTACGCTCCCGGTGAAAATCCCACTGATGAGGCACTACGATCAGCTTGATCCCATCCTGGCGGAAAAAGTCACTCGCTTTAGCCGCAGTGGCTCCGGTGGTGGAAGCCAGAACTATCTTCTTGATGTCCAGGCTGCTTGACCACTCCCGCACCAGCCGGAATGTCTCCAGGGTATTTTCCGGCCCACCCTCATCAAAATAGACAATCTTCTTCTCCATAGAACTGTCACCTCTTATCCTCAACCGATCACATCTGATATCTTTTCTTCGGCTTTACCTGGAAAAATATTAAAGTGGAGGCAACAGTTTTGGAAAATAAGCATCAGAAAATGACTTCATAGGGCCACGGCGATTTGAAAGCCGGTCACAGGACCCCCAGTCCTAAGAGCGCCAAGGCTAGACTCATAGCGCCTCTGGTATCGATTTCCGGCCACAAATTGACCGAATATTACAGGGTTGTAAAAACCGCTTCGGGAAATGATGTCATGGCTAAGAAGCGGCTAGTAACAGTGGATTGGACCTACACAGAGGCCGATCTCGACTCAGCGATAAAGCATTTTGAAGACCACTTAAAGGATCGGGGTTTCCGCCGAAGTACCATAGACGGCTCCTTGGCTTGCGTTGGAATCTATCTCAAATTCGCTAAGACAGATAGACCTTCATTCGAGGATGCAATCAAGTTCCGAAAAACACTTATTGACAAGAACCTTGCGAGAAGCACACTAAACAACTATACTTTTTCAATAAAGTGTTACCAAGATGCACGGCGAGGACGTTTCCCTACCATTTGCACAACGAAATAACATTTTGCCTTACTACTTTGACCAAGACGATGTGTTAAAAATCTTTTCGGTTGTACATAATATTAAGCATCTGGCGATGCTAAAGACCCTGTTCTTTGGATGCTTCCGGGTGACTGAATTATGTAACCTCGATGACGGCGATTTAGACCTTGACGACCTGACAATCCGAGTACGTGAAGGTAAAGGTGGCAGAGATGGAATCGTGTATATCACAGATAATTGCGCCACCACGTTGAAGCGATACCGATCGATCCGGCCTGCGTTGGAAATTGATGGCAAATACCCGCTATTCTATACCGACTACGGGCGACGATGGGATAGGAGTGAGGTATACAGAATGTTCATTGATTATAAGGGCAAAGCAGGTATTGAGAAGCATGGCGGCGTGCATGTCTTTAGTAGGCATACGGCGGCTACGATAATGATCGCCAATGGCTGCGACCTTCGAACCGTGCAAGAGCTTTTGCGGCATCGCGACATCCGCACCACCCTACGGTATGCGCATGTGAGTGACACCACGAAGAGAAAGAAGTATAATGAGTGCTTGACTCTCTAAATCGCTATACATAGCCGAAATTCGAATCTCCCCGGAGGATATTCGGGTGTAATTCGGTTCTATGCCATTTTTTTGTAGAGATGAAAGAATATCACAGAAACTTTTAGAATTCTAACCACGGATGTTGCATTCGTTCAAAATGCTATTCGGCTTACGGTACATTATAAATAGAAATGATCTAGTTATTAATCTCCATATGATGAAGAACAGATATATTGCAATCTTGATTATGTTAATCGTTTGTGCCGTAATGTTTGAATACGTTGTCTTAAGCACTCAAATAGATGATAATAGTCGCGTGGGAAATGCCATACAAAGCATGAGTGTTTTTACAGCCCTATTTGCGGCAGTTATTGCATTAGCAGGAGCTGATCCTGCAAAATTATCAGTTAAATTTGAACTCGAAACTTCTATCGACAAAGAAGGGAGTGAAGAATACAGCAAGGACAAACTATCAGATAATCTAAAAAAATATTACGAAGAATTCCCAGATCCCTTTAAGTCTTATAAAGTCAATTTCAAGGTTACAAATACATCCGGCTTCACGTGGAAGAACCCGAATTTAACTTTTAGACTTCCTATGTCGAATTCACACCCAGATGTGGCTAATCCAGGACGACAGGCTTTTAATTCGAATATCCATAATTTTCCCGGAGGGTATCGTCAATTTCATTTCCAAGACACGCTTGTGCTTTCCAATAGCAATCTCCCTTATTGGAATGATAAAGACAATCTCACATTTTGGATCAGAATGTCTATACACGAAAACTTAGAGCCAGTTGTTATTGTGTCAGTCAATTGCGACAATGCTGAAGGAATCAATAGGGAAGTTAAAATATATCAACAAACCTAGTGTCGCGTCATTAATTAAAAGTCGTAAACTATAAGATGTATTAGTTCATATCCTATCTTTGAGTTGGAGGATCGGATATGGCAAAATATATTGTTACGCTAACCGAAGAAGAACGAAAAATTCTTAGTGGCATTACATCCAAAGGGAAGCAGAGATCACAGAAGGTTCTCAATGCATTGATTTTGCTGAATTGCGATAAAGGAGAGTACCAAACAAAACACTCTATCAATGAAGATATCTCTCGTGTGCTTAACATTAGCATGAGAAAAATTGATCGCGTGAAAAAGCGATTTGTCGAAGGCGGTCTCGATGCTGCACTCAATAAAAGGACAGAAAACCGCATCTATGCCAAGAAAGCTGATGGGGATTTTGAAGCCCATTTGATTGCATTAAGCTGCAGCGAACCGCCGGAAGGTTTCGCCCGATGGTCTTTAAGACTATTAGCTGATAAGGTGGTCGAACTCAATTACATTGACAGCATTTCTCATGAGACTGTGAGGCGAATTTTAAAAAAACGAGATCAAGCCTTGGCAACAAAAGGGATGGGTGATTCCACCAGAGCAAAACGGTAGCTTTGTCGCGAATATGGAAATGGTGTTAGATGTATACAAGCGACCCTTTGATCCACTTCATCCAATTATATGCATGGATGAGTCTCCAAAGCAATTAATATCTGAGACAAGAAAACTAATCCCTGCCTCTCCCGGACGGTCTGCCAAATATGATTATGAATACAAACGCTGTGGGGTGTCCAATATCTTTCTTGCATGCGAACCATTGGCAGGAAAGCGCATGATAAAGATCACTGATAGAAGGACTGCGTCAGACTGGGCTGGCTTTATAGAAGATATAGCTGTTCAATATGAACAAGCAGAAAAGATAACATTAGTTATGGACAACCTCAACACCCATAACGCAGGATCATTCTATGAGAAGTTCCCTCCAGAAAAAGCAAAGGCGCTATGGGATAGGTTCGAGTTCGTGCACACTCCAAAGCATGGCAGCTGGCTGAACATAGCTGAAATAGAGTTAAATGTGCTTTGGGGCCAATGCCTGAAAAGAAGAATCGACGATATTGAAACTGTTAGGAAAGAAGCCGTGGCATGGCAAGATACCAGAAATAACAAAAATTCAAAGGTGAATTGGCAATTCACCACTGCCGATGCCAGAGTTAAGCTTTCTCGTCTTTATCCGACTTTAAAGAGTTGACGCGACACTAG
>CAWEXU010000017.1:0-150113 GCA_963813075.1 Methanotrichaceae archaeon | reverse complement strand
CACGGATCTGCTTGTGAGACTTCTGGGCCAGGCCGACGCCAATCGGTTCCAAGCCTTCGCCATGACCCAGAAGAAGGTCCGGAGGAGAAGACTAAAGCCGATGTTGAGGGGCGACACATGATCATCCAGGAAGCTCAATCAGATGGCCTCCTGTTGCCAATATCTCACTCCTGCCTGGCGCTGGATTTGAGTCGCAGCGGGTCACGACGATGGTTGAACGGCCTAAAGAGATCCCCGCGGAGAATAGCGAATCTTCAGATTGATTAACCAGATTCAAGAGATAGCTTTGGAGTTTCCTGATCACGGGTAAAGGAGGATCACAGCAGAACTTCAAAATCGCGGCTACGCGGTCAACCATAGCGCGTGCTGAGGCTCATGCGCTAGGAGAAGTTGCTTTGCGATAGGAAGTTGTTCAAGCCGATAACAACCGATTCCACTCATGGTCTGCCCGTTTATCCTAACCTTCTAAAAGGCAGGGAAATCACGGGACTGAACCAGGCATGGGCTTCTGATATCACTTATGTCCAGCTGCAGCATGAGCATATGCTTTTCAGCGGTTATCCTATATCTCTACACAGAAAGTGCATTGGGTGGGAGCTGAGCCGGAGCATAAGAAGCGATCTGGCCATGAGTGCTCTGGCAAAGGCATCTGAAGAACCGTACCAAGCAAGTCCCTTTAGGTCTTATTCACATTCCGATCAAGGCGTTGAGTATGCGTCCAAGATTATGTAGACTGTCACCAGGCGTATGACATCCAGATCAGCATGTCGAGAAAAGGAAATCCTTATGACAATGCTTTTGCGGAGAGTTTTATAAAAACACTGAAAGGTCGAGGGAGGTATATCTCAATGAATATGAGACATTTGAAGATGCATCCATTGGTCATCGGTTAAGCCCACCACTCAGCTCTAAAGCGTTCACGGTTTACATGGGGGTCTAGGGCTTGACTATCATAAACACCTGCTAGAGTTTCCCAAGTCCTCGTTATTCCCAGATATCGTAGAATAAGAGTCAGCTGATCATCTGCATTCTCCGCGAAGATAATGCTCCATCGAAGTTGAGTGAATCTTACAATATTTTTTCCTGGATGAATTTTCCTAACATTAAAATATGTTCTCCTGCTAACAAGAAGTGTTAAGATCGCAACCCATATAAGAGCTTCAATTATCAAAGGATTTTTAGTATCCAGGGCGTCTAATGCATACCTGCTCTTTAGCTCTTTAAACATCAATTCGATATCCCATCTAGCTCCGTAAAGCTTTCCGATATCCTCCGGCTCAAGAATATCTGAGTTAATATTAGTAATATATGTATGATATTTTTCATCTTCATCATTATAGATAGCGACAAGACGGAATCGATGTGTATCGGGTCTTTTTACTCCTTTATATGCTCTGCGCTTAAAGGAAACCTCAATCTCCACATCCAAAATTTGTCGTTTGAGCTTGGGTAACACATCTTGTAGATATGCTCCGCACACATCTATACTCTGACCTCTCCAGGATCTATTTGCCTTTATAATAAGCGGATTTGAGTTATCCTTTAATCGAGTGACTAAATAACCTCCTGTTTCAGCTATTCTGGCAAATAGTTGATATTTATAGAAACCAAGATCAATGAGCAGTATCTTCCCTTTTATCCATGGGGCCGACTTTGATAGTCTTTAGCTCATTGGTACGTTCGTTGTGTATAGCAACGCTTTCGGGGTGTTTCCAACTGCACTGACAAGAACCGCAATCTTAAGGCCAGTAGCTTCTCCTTTGGATCGGGCCGCTGGGTAGAGCTTTGCTAGACTTGAATGAAGTCGAATTATTGTGCTATCTTGGATCAAAACGTCTCGAAACTGAAATAACTTCTTATCAAGATTATAACTTTGTTCTTGCGCAAGGTATTCAATTCCATGAAGAACACATATACCAGCTACTATCACTTAGTTTTCGTTCGCTTCTTTTTCATAACTTCGCTTCAAACTAGCCAGCGATCTCTGAAGACGGACTCCGAAACTCAGAACTAAAACCCAAAATATGATGACCGCATCGATTTTACGTTCACGCTTTATTAAACCAGTCTCTGCCGCAGTTTTCCTCAAAAAGTCCGGCGAGAACATCGTGCATAAATCCGTCTCTATGAAACTTTGCTCTGCTAACGAGCGTTCTGCTGCCATTTGCTACCCCTTCTTGAGGGATAATTAGATCACAGCTCCTATATATATCTAAACATGAATTAAAAATATGCCAAGTACAAAAAGACAATATTGTATAACACTTGTCCTAAATGTCCTTAACCGATGACAGATGAAGATGCATCCAGGAACATATGCAACTTTATTGAAAATGTGTACAACCATAATAGGCTGCATTCAGCTCTCAATGACAGATCTCCGGTTCAGTTCGAAGTGGAGGTTGCCTTAAATACCATTGCTTAACTATTTGTCCAATTAGGTTCAGTCCATGACTACCACGATTTAAGAAACACAATATTTCTTTAACTAGCTTGCCGTTAAGCGCGGATTTCTTCTTTCATAACGGGTATTTTAATTTCTCAGTTTTAATCATTTTCCGATCTTTCCAAGCGCTATGTATTTTAGATACTATATTGTCATATTCCATATCTTTCATATTATAACGTATTCTTCCTTGGTTCAACAGCAGAGTACCAATAATTCCACCTCGTGTCATGGCTATAAGCTATCGCTATTGTTGGAACATATGTTGATACCGCAGTCATAGTTGAATGCATCCTAGATCCAATAAATAAATCGCAATGTACCAATTATCTCTTTTAGAATATCTGGAGAATAATCCCCTTCATCAATTTTTAATTCTATTTTTATTCTTTGATTTTTGTATATAAGTACTCACTCATTGCACCATCATCGTGCCCTCCAACAGTATCATAAACATGGGGTATAAGAAAACATTAGCATCTAATTGTTCTGTTAGATAATCAATAACTTTCACCATCACAATTGCGCACGAGTGTTGTACTCAGTTTTGCTACCATTCAGTTTCGAGCAGCGATGCAGATATTCAACGCAAACATATTCCAATCAAAGGTTTACTGTCGTGTAGGATAACGCCATCTATTTTTTTGAGAGGCATAGGGTCCAAGAGAAAGGCAGAATCCGCTGTAGAGAAAACTCATTTATTCGATTTTCTCCAAATAATTTTTGGTTATATCTTCCCTTATTGTAACTAATTTACACCGATTCAGTATAATTTTGCCAATATGTTTCATTATATTGCTCTCAAATGGCCGTATCTATTGAGCATAGATGATAACATCTTTTTTAAGCAGGATACCCATAACTAGAGGAAATAAAAAAAAAATACGGAATAGCACCATATCCATCGGTAAAGCAGTCTCCTAAAGCTCTATAATGATTATGCTGCCGGAACACATTTATATAGGGAGATTTCAAATCAAAGTTCAAATTATTTAACATTCTCCATAATATTCCGTAAATGAAGGTCCGAGAAGTCTCAAGGCCTGCAAATAAAAGTGTCTTTAAATTTGAATTGTTTTTTTTGATCCAATGTTGTTCAATTACATTTAGGTTAAGTTATATTTTTTATAATTTTTGCGGTCCACCGCAAATCGTTTCGATAATATAGTAAAAAAGAGATATTAGGTACGTTTTTTTAAAGAAGAGATGAGTGCTAATACCATCGCCATCTCTCCCTGTTCGGAAGCTTACCCGCCGTAGTGATTAGTATTTTTCTTCATTTTTCTCACCTTATTGACTTATAATCCCATTATTAATAAATAAATTTAATCCCACGATCATATATTATATACAGATCATTTTGATTGGTTTTATTTTCTAATATAAATGGGTAGGATTATAGTTATAGTAGTATTTATAATAATTATCAGATTGTTTGTCATCAATAATAAATGCAACTGAGAGAATTTATTAAATATTTCGATTATATCATATTTTTTGAAATTTGCAAAATTTGCCCTTGGTGTTGTAACCAAATTGTGATTAAAATAGGACACTAAACAAAAACCACCGTGTCCAGAACAATAATTTCTTTCAATGGTAGCTGGAGCGACTTGAATTCCAAAAAACTTGCTACCTTCAATTTTGGATGTGTATACCATATCATAACTTTCACTTCCGTAATGCGCAGGAACGTGCAAAGCAATAAACAGAACCATCAATAATATCATAATTTTTTTTCTGAAATAGATAAAATAATAATCAACATGACTGGGACTCAAACAAAACATGTATACCCTTTCAAATTGCTCAAATCCGTATTTTCAATAAAATTAAAAACAAAACACCAATCGACCATTTGTAAGAAAATATTAGTACCTGTTCGTGTCTCTTGTCCACTTTTCGTGTTAAGAATAAAATACTAGAAATAAATCCACATAAAGCATAAATACCAAAATATGAAAATCGAAACATATTAATAATTCTTTCGTTTTAGAAGTTGCACTAAATTTTATATTTTCTGAGAACAAATCTAAATTCATTACTTGATTTTTAAATTCTAACATACCAGTTGTAAACACAAGTGGGGCCAGATAAAGAATCCATATAATAAAAATAGCAATGAATAGGAGTATACGATAGTTGAATCTGATCTTACACATCAATTTAGTATAGCTAAGTCCATTTCTACATAGCCCTTGGGTAAAAAGTGATAAAATTACTACAATAGATGTTACTAAGTGAGTAATCACCAGTGAACTAAAAGTTAATAAAGATAGCCCTATGAAATTTATATTCTTTTGAGAAAATATACAAATAAATAATATAATATAAATTATAAATGCGAAAGATTGTGGGCTATAATAATACTGAGGCAACCAAAAAGACGAAATAAATAAGAAAGATAGTAAGAACGACTCATTTAAAGAAAACTTAATGCGTCGACCTATTGCGAATGTAACAAAAATAACACATGTTGACCAAAATAAAGGCATATATTTAATTAAATTGTCGAGACTAATTCCGCTTAGGTATAAAATTGAAGCAGTTATTAAGTGGAATGCTGGCCAGCTTCGGTAAGATATCAAAGGATAGACCGAAATTGTATCTATGTGGTGCGTCTCCAAGACGGTTTTTACTTCAGCCGTAGGATAATACGAGACAATAAACCTAGCATTCTCCTCTGCGAAGACGCCTAATCCAAATAAAAATAGAGCAACTATAAATAGGGCACCTATGAATACAACAGTATCCTTAAGCTCATTATCTAGATAGATAATTATAGAACATATAGTAATTGTTGACAAGCCTAACCAATAGTAAATCGTCAAATGCGATGTTAAGCCCAAAAAATCATTAATGTCTATAACAACCCATTTTATTTGGAAGATATTATACAAAAATAATATAAAACATAAGTTTATAATGATGCAGATTATCTTTGAATGTAATCTTATTGGTATGGATTTTTGAATCATACTAATCATGCACCCCTCTCCCTAATCCTTCATTAGAAACTAGTGTAGCAGTTCCTAATTAACATATCAATACCCCGTCGTTCTTATCGACAACAATCCCTCCCGCCATTTTATCCATTTTGTACTTCCATTTAAATATTGTTGGAGTTTCATTCATGTCGTCTATGTATTGACTCATGCGATCCTTCAACTCTTTTTTGGATGATACACGAATCCCCCTCAGCATGCTTCCAGTCATTTTGCTGAATAGGCTCTCGATTATATTTAGCCATGAGGCATGTTTTGGTGTAAAGAAAAAATGAAAGCGTTGCGGAACTGTTTTGAGATAGCTCTTAGTTTCCTTTGAGGTATGTACACTAACATTGTCGAGAATAATAATTATTTTTATATCTTTTGGATAGGCTGAATCGACACATTTTAAGAATTCAACGAACTCCTTACTTCTATGCCTATCGAATATCCTATAATGAACTGTGCCTGTCAAAAGATCAATTCCTGCGAGCAGAGATACTGTGCCATGCCTTATATATTCATAATCGCGGGAAAGCGTGGCATATTTGCCTAATGCAGGCATTAAATCCAAATATTTATTTTCAATAGCTTGGATTCCCGGCTTCTCATCATATGAAATGATAACCATATCGAGCGGCTTATTTTCTTTAGACATCTGTTGGAGCAATTCCACCTGCTTATAGGTATGTAGTACAACAACGCTTTTTGACTCAAATTCGGGATCGATTGGAGCAAGGTATGACGAAATTTTATGGGGCTTAACATTGCTCGCGCCAAGTATTTTAGAGACTGTGCCACGAGATAACTTTGATAATTCTGGAAAACCATTATCCAAACAATGATTCCTGATATGTTCTGCTAATAAACGTTGTGTCCATAATTCGTATGGATATCCGTGGTCCAGTGGTTTTGAGCAAGCAAGAGACAGAATCCATGTTCTTGCGCCTGATGATATTTTTCGCGGTCTGCCGCTTCTTGGTAGATCTTCCAATGCGGCATAAATTCCATAAGCAAAGGCCTTGTCAATCGTACGCTCAACTTTGGGCCTATTGGTGCCTAAGTCTCGCGCAATTTGCGAAATTGATTTGCGCTCATAGTATTCAAGAAGGATCTTAGCACGCTCAACTGCACTTTCCGGTAGCGTTCTTGACTTACTAGCTCTATTAACGTACTCAAGATCTTCTTCAGTTAACTGCAAAGCAGGGCGAGCACTCACAAATGGCATGATATCAGATTGGGGTCCTGGTATTAAAATATTGCTATGTTATTTTGGAAGCTAAGCACTAGCAAATAAATGATATCTTGTAATTTAACTACAAATTAAAGTTTTTCTAGGAAATCAAGTTATTGGGAAATTTTTAATGGATAATCTTAGAGTATTCCTAAAAACCCGGCTTTAAAACATCTTTATTCTTGAGATCGGCTATTTTTTCAAGTTATTTTAACATTATGGTGCTGTTGGATAATCTCTTTTAGATAAATTTGTTTTTCCGTATTTTTTTCGAAATCTTCACCAAACTGCTATACGCCTAAAATTATAGTATAAAATGCGAGCATTCGGCGTACTTCGCAATACATGCCTTCTACAGAGGTAGCCCTCACAGTCTCCCCAAAAATTCTCTTAATAGCAGAGAAGACGCTTTCAGCAGCCCACCTCCTACCATAGCCATGAACGATTTTCCAGCCATCGTACCCATACTTTTTGAATTCGAGAACAAATTCCCCCCTTTCCGTGTCTGCTTTAACGATGGCATTCTTTCTGATCTTGATTCCGGGCATCTCCATGCCCTTTCCTTTCATGAACTTGAATACATCTTCTTTGTCGTAAGCTCCGTCCATCAGGGCGTCCTTTACTTTGACATCGTCTAGTAGTGGCTTTACCATCTCTTGATCGGTTGTTCTCTCATCGATTATCTCAAAGGTTATTGGTCGTCTCGTCTCAACATCAACTGCGACATGCACCTTGATCCAACCTTTGCGTTCGATGCCATGCTTTTCTCTCATCCAGTCTCCTCTGCTTGTAACCTTCATGCCAGTCGAGTCGACCGCTACAACAACATCGTTATCGGGTATTGGTATGTTCAATTCTAAATTCGAGATTCTCTGCAACAAGGTTGTATAGTCAGCGGATTTTAAGCCCGGGACAAATCCGCTCAATGCCTGCAAAAATCCTTCAAGCGGGTGATATGGCAAATGAGGAAGGTGTACCAGTCAAACCACAAAACTGTATGAACGTCTCTGGATAGCGATAGGGACGGCCATTCTTGGACTTGTTCATCTTTTTAAGTTCATCATCCCAGTTCTTCACAAAATCGGTGCTCAGGTAAAACCAGCCTCATCTAACTAAGTGCTCATTATATTCGGGCCAATCGCGTTTATCCTCATAAGTCATGTTATAATTATTATATTTTACTAGTTTAAATAGTTAA
The DNA here is from genome assembly GCA_963813075.1 of Methanotrichaceae archaeon. GTDB lineage: Archaea > Halobacteriota > Methanosarcinia > Methanotrichales > Methanotrichaceae > Methanothrix. Next base: position 142,248 of record CAWEXU010000017.1, on the reverse strand, counting down.
CCAACACACCAGATCTCAGGAATAAGGATGTTTTAAAGCCAGGTTTTTAGGAATCCTCTGATTTATATTTTTATATATAGGTCCCTCCAAGAATCCTTTAAATTCGTTTCCAATCATTTTTTTAAAATTTTCGTCTGATTTAAATAGAGAATTAAGCAACGTGAAAAGCAATAGAAAGAATTCTCCAAAAAATATAAATAACATATAAACATCTTTTTCCATTATATACTTAGTTGTGATAGCTTTTATAAATTTTCCACCATTATGAGCGTCCTTTAAAATATCTTCATATTTTTGTCGATGATTATGGTAGATTATGGCATTTGGATCGTACACCATTTTGTAATTATGTTTTAATATCCGATAGAAAATATCTGGATCTTCGCCTCCGACAAAAGTTGTTCCACGACCTAAATTTTCGTCGAAATATCCAATATCATCAAAAATTTTTCTCCTGAATGAATAAAAACCGTAACCTACAGCCCAGGGAACCGGGGTATTTTCAAAGAGACGTTTACTTCCTATTAGTGTAACCGTTTTTAGGAGTTTTAAAATGCTGATATCTTTTTTTGTGAAAATTCGTTTCACTTCGCCTCTATCAAAACTCATGCATTTTTCGTATAATTCGCTTATTTCGTCATTTCTGTAAGTAAGCATGCGCCCTGTACAACCCATCACATCGGTATCTTTATAATTTTCAATTAATTTATTAATCCAGTTTTTATCGACGATAAAGTCATCATCAGCAAATACAAGTATCTCCCCAGAAGATTTCCTTATACCCGTGTTACGAGCTAAAGAAACTCCTCTTCTAGTTTCAAAATAATACCTACCTCCCACCTTTTCTATGAACTTCTTGTTCATTTCTCTAATAGATAGGTCCTCACTGCCGTCTATTACTAGAAGTTCCTTATATGGATAACAAGAATACGACTGGATTATGGTTTCTACGCATGCTTTGAGATTATTATGCCTATCCTTTGTTGGAATAATTATCGAGACTTCCACTTTTCCACTCATGATACCTCACACCCGTAACAACTTTAATTTGAATAGCAAAAGCATTCGCATAATTAATCCCTTTGCGTATCTATATGCATCTTTTCTCAAAATTAAACCAAAGTCAGGAATAAATAGGTAGCCCCTACTAAGAACGACAAAACCTACACCCATTTGAGATATAAAACTAGAAACGCCATTGATACCTTTATTTACCTTGAATCTTATTCTGCTTATCCAGAAGGAAAATCTGTAAGATAAATATGAAGATAGTGGGACAAATTTAAATCTTTCGATTGAATCAATACTAATGTCAGAATCTATGTCCACATCTTTAATCGATCCTATCTTCGCTTTTTCTGCAAATTTCAGATTTGGAATACGATTTGGATCAAATCCCATAATCTTTGCAGCGACGGAATCCGAATGATACCGGATTTTTTCCGCATATGATCAGTCCGAGTTCCTTTTTGTCGCCATCTGATGGTCCAAATCCCTCCATTCCAACAATTCCATCAATTATGCATAAGGATGGCTTATAAAACCCGCTTAAATCTGCTAGCACCTCGTTCATGAATATATGGTATTTCGCCTTCGATTTCCGTGGCAAAAATCCGAACAAGTTTTTCATGTTGCAGGTTATCTTCTGCTGGGCATGTGTCTTAAGCTTCGCTATTGATACAATTTTTGTTGCTTTTAGAAGAGTTTCAGGAACTTCTAGAGTCTCAAAGAAATACCCATCCAGAGCTACATCATATCTTTTGTCCTTGCTCAAGTTGACGAGTTCTACTCCGAGGGATTCCGCCAGATCTTTCATATCCCATCCTTTGGAACTCCTGATCAGCACTTGCCACTGCATGATCGCTTTCAACGATCGCAATCCGAGGATTTGCATTCTCTTGAATAAGTTTTATAAATGCTTCAACAATCTTGGGATCAGTCGTGCCCCCCTCCCACGAAGGTCTGAAATCGCAGAGGTTTGGCTTTATAATAATGAAATCTTCATCAACGACGCTAAAACCACCTAGCATCTCGATTGCTTCTTTCAGATCCTCATAGATCTCTTCGACCTTTCTAACGACTACTTTCTCGGTCATTTTAACCACTTAAAGATACAGGCGTACCAAGCTCACTCGATTCATAGGCTTTCTCGACAACCTTTACGGAGTTTATTATCTCATTACCAGTCGTTATTGCCTTCTTGTTCTGCGATATGCATTCATAGAAATGTCTCAGCTCTTCCTGATAGGGCGATAAGGATTTATCAACTTTTATTCTTATGGGTGCTTGGCCAACCAGATCCTTTCTATAATAAGTGATCTCATTTTTATTTGCAAAAGTAGTTGCATATCCATCAAGGCCTATAATAGTCGTCGTGTTCACGCTGAGTTTATTCCATCCTACATAAACGGCACAGTTCGCATTACTCTTATACTGCAGATATACAGAAGCGGTATCATCGATTGAGTTGTTTGTAAGGGTGGATATCTGTGCAACTACGCTTTTTGCTTCTCCGTAGAACCAATTCATTAGATCTATATGATGGGCTCCCATTTCGAATAAAGCTCCGCCTCCTTCTTTGTTTTTATATTGAAACTTACTTACGCTAGGCCACATAAAGGCGTTAGCAAAAAGGGTAGAATGACCACCAACGATTGTTCCGAAAAAGCCCTTATCAATTAGCTCTTTCATTTTCTTGAACTGAGGAATAAATCTGAAGTTAAATCCCACCATGAGCTTAACATCATTTTTTTCACATGCATTAACCATATCTTCAGCCTCACTAGAATTAGTTGCAAAAGGCTTCTCGCAGAATACATGCTTTCCGGCCTCTGCTGCGTCAATCACCATTTCATGATGAAATTTGGGAGGAGTTAAGATCGCAACGGCATCTACTTCTTCATTTGATAATACCTTTTTATAGTCAGTCTCCGAAATTCCGTCGATCTTCAGTCTCCTTTTTATATCATTAATTCGAGCTTCGCTGACATCTACTAGATATTTTAACTCAAATTCTGGCATACGCTGCAAATTGGGGAGATGAAAAATCTCAGCGACCGCACCACATCCAATTACTGCAAGTTTAATACGTCGAATAGTATCACCTCATCATGGAATCTAGATTTGGATTGAAAATTGGCTAATAATAAAACATGATTTAACGCGAATAAGGATAGCAAGCTCATTTCTGTTGGAATCGATTCCCATCTTTAAATGTCATCATTTAGCCTTCCCGTAAATATACCCCATCCCCACGCTTGAGATAACAGCCGATAATACGAAGATCTCCTGCAAATTGGGCATGATATTCCTGCCAGTCAATGTGCAGCCAATTCTGCTGGGAATCGCCCTCTTCAGCAGATATCCCAGATACGAGTTCTCAGTCGATAGACTTTCTCCGGTCGTACATCTTCTCGATATTTGCCTTGGATTGCCCTTCGTGAAATCCTCTCTTGACAAAATACTTTAGCGTCTGCCTGTATTCATGATTCTTGTGATACACAACTGCTGAGGGATCATAGACTATCCTCCCATCGGAAAGGCATCCAGCGCCCTCACAGAGAACTCTGTCTCCTCTGCCGTCACCAGCTTTCTGCCGATCCTTCCCATCTTGGTATCAAACAGCCCTGCCCTATCAAACACCTCTTTCCGGAAGGACATATTGCAGCCGTGAACATTCCTCACCGAGCAGCGCTCTTCTGGATATCCCTTATAGGTGAAGCCGCCTATCCAGTACAGCTCCTCAGGGTAGTTCGGCTTCTCTTTGGGCAGGATCTTGCCCCCTACTCCTATGACCGCATTGTCCTGGTAATTCTTGAGCAGATTGGACAGATATTCCTTATCCGCAACAGCATCATCATCGATGAATACCAGAATATCGCCTTTAGCATGCCGAATACCAGTATTGCGTGCTTCAGACAGACCTGGCTTCTCATTGATCACAATCTGCACCGATGGAGGGAGGAAGCTTTTCAGCGCTTCATACAGTCTGTCGTTCCTGTCCATCACCAGCAGTATCTCTCTGTCCTCATAGCTCTGCTCTGTCAAGGAATTTATGCAGGCTATGGTGTCTGGCAAAAGATCCATGCTGTAAGTGCACACTATCACTGTCGCCCTCATCTGGACACCTTCTCTCTCAGTATCCGGATCAGTATCTTCTTCCCATCACAAAAGGTCCTCAGGTTGCTGGAGCCGTAGATCCGGTTTCTCTCAAAGGAGGGGACCTCGCAGACCTTCATATCCAGCTTCTTCATCATAATCGACTGCTCGGTCTCCACATCGAACCCATCGGAGACGCACTTCAGCCTGTCCAGGGCGCTCTTCCTGAAAGCCCGGTATCCATAGCACAGATCGGTATAATCGGTATCGTAAAGGATGTTCACCAGGCTCACAAAGCAGAAGTTCCCAAAGCGCCTCAATGCCGAGAGGTCCTCTGAGCCGCCCAGAAATCGGGAGCCTTTCACCACATCGTATCCATTCATCAGCGGCTGGACCATCTGAGGAATCTCATGGGGATCCATCGAGCCATCGGCGTCTATCATCACCACTATGTCCCCGGTGGCGTACTCAAATCCCTTCTTGAGGGCATTTCCCTTGCCCATCGGCTTCTCGGTGAAGATCCTGGCATCCGGCCTCATCTTCCTGATCATGTCCACTGTATTGTCTGTGGAGCTGTCCACCACCACGATCTCATCCACCAGATCTGGTATTTGAGAGAAGACATGGGGGATGTTCTTGGCCTCGTTCATGGTGGGAACCACCAGGCTCACCTTCGGGGGGTCCTTCTTCGAAGCAGTGGCATTGCCTAGGCCGACTGCGCTGCCCTGATTGATGGAGAGCTTTGTGACTGCGACCACAAGGATTGCCAGACCCAGGATCTCGGGCACATAGGTATAGGGATTATGAAGCAGGGAATTTATGTTGTCTGAGGCCCAATTGCTCAGGTCCATCCTCTGAAATCCGAGACCATATGCAGGCCAGAGGAATGTTGTGGCATTGTTCCACATGCCATCGAGCAGGAGGTGAGCTGCTGAGGCGACGGGCAGGATGGGAGCCCATTTGTAGCCTTTATGGTATAGATAATAGCTGATGATCCCGAGCACTGCCAGGAAGATCAGAGTATGTGCAAATATTCTATTATTAGAGAAATAATCATAAAACAATATCTGTCCAATGGACTTGTCTATAATATCCGGAAGAAGGGCACCGACTGCAGTAACCGCTAGCATCCTCTGGCTGAATCTCACTCCCATGATCCTGGCCAGGAGGTATACGATGCCGATGGTCAATCCAAGATGCGCGAACAGTAACACAAAACCACTCCCATAAAGTTTTTTTTAAAAAATATAATTTATATAAAATATAATTAGTGATTAGCCCTTGCAACAAATGGAAAAGCACATGGGTCCTTTCAACAGGTGAAGCGGATCAGGTCGATATTCTGGCCAGTCTATGAAGCTCTTTCTACTTCAGCTCGTCTCTGCATATCTGATCCTGGAGAGGGAATGCAGGATCACTCCCATTAAAGATAGGAATGATCCCACCAGGATAAGCATCACCATGAGAAGGGCAGGGCCATGCTGCAGGCTCCCTCCCTGGACAAAGACTGGCATTAGCTCAATTCCCATCCCTATCCCGGCTCCACACATCACCATTCCTGGAATGGTGAAATAGTATAGCGGCCTTCTGATCTCCATATCGTGCAGCAGCTTGGGAAGCACCTCAGATCCCTGGATGGCAGAGTCTTCGCCTGAGAATTCCCTACTTGAGAGATCCTTGTCATATTGCCCGCTGATCTCCACCTCTTGGATTTGCAGGCCGGCTGCAGCCGCATCGGCCAGCATCTCGCTTTCGATGGCCAGGCCGTTCTGTTGGAATCGGAAGATATCTTTTACCTGCCCGGAGAAGGCCCTAAACCCGCTCTGGCTGTCGGTTATTGAGAGGCCGCCCTCCAGGTTGGTGGCGGTGTCCAGGACCTTCTGCCCCACCCGGCGATATAAGGGTGTGTCCTTCTTGTCGCCATTCAGGTACCGGCTACCGTTTACCATGTCAGCCTCTCCCTGCAGGATAGGCTCTATAATATTGGGGATGTCTGCTGGATTATGCTGTCCATCTGTATCGATGGTCACAATCACCTCATCCCCATTAAGGGATTCAAAGCCGGTCTTCAGTGCCGCCCCCTTTCCCCGGTTCTGCGGATGACGCAGGACCTCTGCACCTGCCAGGGCCGCTACCTCTGCCGTACGGTCAATGCTGCCGTCGTCTATTACGATGACCCGGTCAGCATACTTGCGGGTGCACAAGACCACGCTGCCGATGGAGGTCTCCTCGTTATAGGCGGGAAGTAAAGCGGTTATTCTGGACATGAGCAACTCCTGATTTGAAACGGATTAAAATCAAATAGCCTTCGCTATATAGCCAGACGCGCCTCTTATCATCTCTGGATTAGGCCATCCCCATCCTGATATGCCTGGAGATGGAGCCATCCATCAATTCAGCGATCTGCTTTGGGCAATCATCTTTCTTGGGCGGTCTCTTGCTGGAGGGCTATTGTCGCGAAGCACCTTCATTTTATGCATCTGATCAGCCAGCTTGAGCCCATAACTCTACTGAATTACTGAAGATGATTGATACCTATGGACTCAAGCAACATTAAAAAAGATTTCGGTCAGATATGCGGCCTTGCCTCTGGAATTCAAATACCCCATACTATCCTCTTACTTTCGCTTGAATCTACCAGCTCTACTGGCATAGAAATAAAAGCGGCGAATCACTATGCAATATTGCCCTATACGCACGCGAATTGGGCAAATTCATCTCTTAAAATCTATAAATATTATTGATATGTCGCTCCTATTTCTGATGATTACTTACTGATTTATAAAAAAATATTTCTTCGCGATCTTTCAAATTTTATTGGCTCTAGAATCTATGCTTTCCCTGCCCTGCCCCCCTGGCTATATAATCTTCGCCATTCCCGATTTAGCAAGCGAATACCAATATCTGCGCCCCCCCTTCCCCGCAAAAGCTGCAAATAATCCTAATTTTGCTTCTGCAACAGATCTCAGCTCAATGCTCTTATTCGCCGCAGTTGGATGAACGGGATAGGAGTATTTGCCATTCAGGGTGACCCCGATTGCGGCTGGCGGCTTATGTAGCATAGTTTGTCCCCCGCGGACGCGGGGTCAGGGGGGCCGCCACGGCCTGGAGTGGACCAGACTCGATCGCGGGAGGCCGAAGGCCGACTCGCGGTGTACCCATAAAAAGGCGTTCCGGGGCTTGATACGAGAATAGTCATCACTCACGCCTCAGCAGGAGAGACCTGGCCTTCCTGGGATTGTCGCATGCTGCCGAATATCATGGGACAAGCCAATTAGCATTATCGTGTTCGGGAGTTCCTTAAATGCACGGAATTTGCCCAAAGAAGACAGCGAAGAACCTTATTTTTTCATGATGGGCATGATAGTTATGTTGCGCTCAAAATGAAATTCTATCAATTTCGGATAACTTTAAAAGGCACACATTTTTATCGGTGAAGTAAGATTTGAGGCTTTCTTTAAAATGGTGTTCATCACCTGAAATGAAAAAGTCCGAATCGGCCAAAATAGCGGTTGCAGAATGAATCGCATCAGCGGAGAACAAATTATGCTCTATCACTAGCCTTTGAGCGGACTTGATTATTAACCAGTCGACCGGGATTACATCCATCCCACAAAGGCTAATGAACGAGTCCAGCATATCCACCACTTGATAAAGCCTGTCATCACTGCAGCCTGCTTTTTTAAGCCCTCTTGTGGTTTCTGAAAGGACGATTGCCGAAATTGCTAATTTTATTCTAGATGTTTCAGCCAGCCTCTTAAGCTCAATGGCACTCTCGCTATTCTCTTCGATCTTAAACCATTTTACGACAACAGAGGTATCCAGGCAGACTCTTGGTCTATAGCTCATTATCCTCCTCTGCCCTCGCAGCTAAAACAGCATCCGAAAAGCTCATGAGCTGGTCGGCAGCGGCCTTTCGGGCAAATGCATCCATTCTCTTGTCCAGCTCACTTAGTTCATGCATTCTTACCATCTCTTTAATGGCTTCTCTGAAGAAAGCATCTTCATCTCTAAAACAGCCTTGCCGGATGATATCCTTTACTCTCCTAGCTAAGAAGTCATCCACCCTGATATTAAATATAACATCCGACATATCTGCAAAATCACTTCCTGAGCTGCGTTCACCTGGTAGAATACGATAAATATTATCCTTAATAAAATTGTGGGTTTAAATTCAGTTCGTGAGGCATTCTTAATGTCTATCGCCCCTCCTGCCTCAATTGCAGGAGAGACCTGGCCTACCTGGGATTGTCGCATGCTGCCGAATATCATGGGACAACCAACCGGCATTATCGTGTTCGGATCTCCGTATATTCACGAAAATTTTGCCCATACTCTTCTCTTCCTCTTTTTCCTGGCGGCTTATGCAGCATAGTTTGTCCCCCGCGGACGCGGGGTCAGGGGGGCCGCCACGGCCTGGAGTGGACCAGACTCGATCGCGGGAGGCCGAAGGCCGACTCGCGGTGCGCCCATAAAAAGGCGCTCTGGGGCTTTGAAATGAGAATAGTCCTATTCACACGGCAATGGATCACCATGTTCGATGTATGATTCAATAAGGTTCCTGGCCACATCTTGAGCTATTTCCATAGTCTCTGCTATCGTCCGCCCTTGGGCGACCAGACCCTGCAGAGTGTCGCTTGTAGCTAGATAAACACCCTCTTCCAGCTTTTCGATCTTGATGGCAAAATGTATTCAGACATCAACTCACACCTAGCTTTTATATTGGCGAGCTTATCCATTATAAAGTTGAGAACCTGGTTGGAGTTACAGCTAGACTCTATCAGATTATTCCTTTTGCCCTCAGAGCGGCTTTCACCTCAGCCATATCATCCTTCAACTGAATAATATCATTTTCAAGAACCTTGTCGAACTTCCTGTTTATATCCTTCACCTCATACAGAAGTTCGTCCTGTTTGCCGATCACAGTATCCTGCTTATCGAGCATCAGGTCCTGCTTCTCGATCATCTGATCCTGCTTCTCGAGCATCTTGTCCATCTTGCTTCCCAGGTTATCATTCATTTTATTGATCCCAGAAGCGATCTCTTTCAGATAGCCTACCGCCGTGTCCAACCTGGCATCAGTCTCGCCTTTGCCCACCAGCTTACCGAAATTATCAAATTCATTTCTGGCAGGAGAGTATTCTTTTTCTATGGATGAGACATCGATCAGGGTATTTTTAATATCTATGGCGCTCTCAAACCATTTTAGCCTTTCAGGATCGCCCTCTGCGATTATCTTCACCCGGCCATCCAACAGGTTCTCGATCATGCCCTTGATGCCAAACCCATTGGCTATGTCAATTACCCTGGCTCTATAGCCGACCTGCTGCACCTTTCCGGACACAATCGCAGTGAGCCTCATCAAATGATCTTGCCCTCTCTATCTTTTGTATTTGACTTTGTATATGATCTTATCTGCAAGACCCATTCATTTCTGGATGAGCTCTGCAATTTCCTAAATAAAACCACAGAGCCACAGAGCGCACAGAGGACGACGATCCTGGGGAAAATTAGGTGGGTTTTCAGGACTACACAGTGGGTTTTCAGGATTGAGAAGAAATTACAGGTCTCTGGGACTCTGTGACTCTGTGGTTAATAATCGTAGCCGGATAATAATACTTCAGTAATAAAAAATTTAAACTATATACTACCTTTCTTATTTTCGATATTGCTGATAGCAGATACAGCTTTTGTGATCAGCTCGAGCTGAAGAATCTGGGCGAAATCAGAGGCATATACTACATGCCCATTGAACTCTCGTTCAATAATCCCTTCAACCTCCAATTTATCTGGATAATTGGTTTTAAGGAAATCGATATATTTGGTTACTATGTCATCCTCGCCCTGCAGGCGAACAACCACCGTCTCTGCTTTTTCTGAGGAGTTGAATGCATTGATCTTCTGTATGCCCTGTTCCGATGCCTTTAGGAGGAGAAATGATTTGTAGTCTATGTTATGTACGTTTTTTCCCTTTATGAATAGCTCAACGCTTTTCATGATAGCTCATTTTTGCCTGATTCTATTTATCCCTGTCTTGTCAAAAGTTGGATTTCACCAGGATCCAAATACAGACAATGCGGTGCAAAGAATCTAATTTCCGCTTCAGGGAATCAGCAGTCGCAATTCGCCCGGACGAGCATGCAAAATATTCTTATATCCAGTAAAAGGACTCCATCTCAATGCTCCTCTTCGCCCATGTGGGCCTAGCTCTGGCCACCGCCCGCCTCAGCAACCGGCTGGATTTGCTTTTCCTGGCCCTGGGGTCCATGCTTCCCGATATCATAGACAAGCCTCTTGGACTGCTGGCCTTCGGGAGCCCTAGCATGGGAAGGACATTCGCCCACACCCTTCTATTCCTGCTCATCCTGGCAGCCGTCTCTTTTCGCCTGCGGGACAAAAGAATGGCCTCCCTCACCTGGGGGGTATTTGTGCATCTAATCCTGGACTCCATGTGGAGTTCTCCGGTCACCCTCCTCTGGCCTCTCCTGGGCGGATTTCCAGATGCCCCATATCTTGATACATTCAGCTACCTGCAGATGCTTCTCATGGGCCTGGAGGAGCCGGGGATCCTCATCCCGGAATTGCTGGGCTTCTGCTACATCCTCATCCTGGTATATCTCAAAAGGAGCTGGATCTGGACTGATATCAAAAGGCTTTTCCGGAGGCTGGAGAAGGGCACCGGCTTTGCCTGAACTCGTTCTCCTGGCGGCAAGCCTGTGGGGGGTGGCGAGCAGTAAAAGTCTCTCTCCTTTTGTTCGCGAACATTTAAAATTAAATTATTATAAGTAACTAAAATAAGATACATTTTTAAGGATGTAGCTCGGAATGCATTTGCTTGCTTTGGGGAGCTTTTTTGAGGCTCTTTGGGAGGAATAAAAGTGAGGGCGCGCAGAAGCAAAGATCAGATCGTTGTGGAGATCCTCAGCATGTGCGAGAATGGGGAGAACATAACCAGAATAGTCTATCGGACCAATACCAGCTTTGTTATCATCAAGGATTATCTTTCCATTCTGATGAATAGCGGCCTATTGGAATGCATTGAGGGCTCTCCCCGCATCTATAAGGCAACGAAAAAAGGCCTGGATATGAGAGATCGCCTGGAAGGGCTCCATAAGCAGATGGAGGGGCTTAAGGTTTGATGGCAGGCTTCTTTGCATCCTTTGCGCAAAGTGGCGAATCGATGGGCACGCTATACAAAAAAATTTGCACATATGGGAGACCGTCTTCAGAAGATATACACTTCTGGATTGGCATTAGAAGAAAATATATCAGCATACAAATGAGTTTTTTTAGATAGAGTTTGGCCCCTTCCAGGGGATAGCTATAAATACCGACGAAACCATGCTGATTTACAGTCGAAGCGAAGTATTGATGTAGGAAACCGAGAGCAAAACCAATGCAGAGAGATGTAAAATATGCTTTCATCAATGTTGAGTACGGTAAGCAGCACCATGAGCGCCACTGCAGCCAGCGCTACGAGCACATTGAGCACTACCAGCACCCTGAGCACCACCTCAGTGGTCAGCACCTTCGCCACCGTGGGGGTCGCAGACGTAAGCGTTGTGAGCGTCATATGCCTCATTGCTCTCCTGAGCGCCTCAGAGATACTATCCGCCTCATCTCACTGGCATAAGCGCCTGTCCACTGTGCTGAACATCGCCATTGCTCCCATGGTCATAACATTCTTCTTAATTGTAAGCTATAAGGTCATCGAGGTCATAGGCAGCTAGAAAAACTCGGCTGCTGCACATTTAACAACTTCTTTTAATTCGAATTTCCACTGTCCATTCAAATGTTTTTTCAAATACCTATTCGAGTACCAATTCAAATGCTTATATGCATTCTTATCCTCTTTAAGGCATAAGCATAAAAGAGGAACAGGAATAGAGGGCCTATGATCAAATAGGGCAGCATCTCCTGGTTAAGGGGGGCGACCAGAAACAGGGATATATTGGTGACCCCGTGGGCCAGGGCAATTACCGGCAGGCTCTTTGAGAACCAGAAGAGCAGCCCAAAAGCCATGCCTGCCAGTGTGACGTAGAGCAGCTCCAGGGGCAGGTGGTAGCCGCTATGCATGAATCCGAATATTATGCTCGTCAGCACCAGCCCTGCCGTCAGGCCGATCCTCTCCTGCAGCACCGTCTGCAAAGACGACCTGAAGACGAACTCCTCCACCACCCCCACAAAGAAGATCATGGTCAGGACCAGAATGATAATGTGCTGGAGATCGTTGTCCACGGTCAGCATTTGAGGCCTGAGCACCAGATACTCCCCCCAACCCAGGGCCAGGCCCATGGATACAGCGACCGGCAGGAAAAACCAGAACCGTTCAAAGGTCAATCCCGCCTCCTCTCTGGTTATGAACTTCTCCTTCAAGATCAGATAGATGGGAATGAACATGGGCGCATAGACCAGCGCATAGGAGTATAGGGTCAGGTTGAAGAAGACCGGCATCGCGACATTGAGGAGCCTGAAGAGGGGCAGGAGCATCAGGGCGGGGTAGGTCCGGTTGCTGACGAATATCGATGATAGGCTGAGAAAGATCAGATTCAGTGCATGAATGGGCATCGCTGCCTCGGAGTTGCCGTAGAATATCAGAACCTCAGCCAACATTATTAAAAATACTGGAAATACCAGGTCGAGATAGTACCTCTCTGCATTCTGAGCCTTCATGTAATTATCCCGTTCTCACCTCAAAGATTTAATAGATTCCCTCGGAGCTGCTCAAACCTCTATAAATCAGCAAACCTCGATAAATCAGCACACTTCAGCCCTGCCCTGAGCGGATTTAATGCGAAGGATGTAAATAATTTGCAGCCCGATGAGATAGTATGACTCTCGTCTCCCTCTCTTTTGAGGTCCACCAGCCAATCCGTTTGAAGAAGAACTTCTTCTGGGACGGATACCTGAACCGGCAGGTGGTGCCTGATTTATGGAAATATTATTTCGATGAATCCGAAAACCGCAGGATCTTCGAACGGGTATCAGACAAATGCTATCTGCCTGCCAACCGGGCCATCCTGGAGGGGATAAAAAAGTATGAGGGATCGGACAGGCCCTTCAAAGTGGCCTACAGCTTTTCCGGAATCTTCCTGGAGGAATGCAAAAGATACCGGCCGGATGTGCTGGACTCCTTCGTCGACCTGGTCCAGACGGGCCAGGTGGAGGTCATGGAGCAGACCTACTACCACAGCCTCTCCAGCCTGTACGATGAACCCCAGGAGTACATCGAACAGATCAAAATGCACCGGGAGCTGATCTGGGATATCTTCGCCCTCCGCCCCACAACCTTTGAGAACACCGAGCTGATCTACAACGACCAGATCGGGCAAATCGCAGACAGGATGGGCTATAAAGCCATATTCACCGAGGGAGTGGTTGCAGACCCGAACTTCGTCTACCGCCCGCCAAATACCAGCATCTCTCTTCTCCTGCGAAACTACCAGCTCACCGACGACATCGGCTTTCGCTTCTCCTCGCATAACTGGGAACAGTACCCCCTCACCGCAGACAAGTACGCCTCCTGGCTGGCAAATGCTCCGGGCAAGTGCATAAACATCTTCTGCGACTATGAGACCTTCGGCGAGCACCAGTGGACTGACACCGGGATCTTCGAGTTCCTCCGCGCTCTTCCCGATCAGATCCTCCGCTACCAGAACCTGCGGTTCGCCACCCCCGGCGAGATTGCCAGCTCCATCCCCGCGGAAAGAGAGCTCTCGGTAGAGAAGTTACGTCTCCTGGGCGGACCTGGAGAGGGATACCAGCTGCTGGCTGGGAAATGCCCTCCAGCACGCCTGCTTCATATACCAGAAGAGGCTGGAGGCCCCGGCAAAAGAGAGCCGCGACCCCGATCTCCTGGCGATCTGGAGGACCCTGGGCCTATCCGACCACCTCTACTACATATTCACCCATGGGGGCGGACCGGGAGAGGTGCACAGCTACTTCAGCCCTTACGGCACCGCTTATGATGCCGCAGTAACCTACTTTTCCGTTCTATGCGACTTTCATGGCCGGCTGGCCAGAAAGACCCATCTGGCCGATTCCCCATTCCGGTTCGCCACCGGCATAGACGAGTTCACAGGCGACGCTGCCTGGACCCTGATGGGCCTGGAGGCCATCCTGGGCAAAATACCCCTGCCCTCTTTGGAGTACCACAACCGCAAGGGCGACTACGCCCTCTGGGCGGAGACGAGCCTGGGCGACAGGGCCCTGGCAGAGGAACTGGCCGGGATGCAGAGCTATAAAGGGGAGAGGCTGAGAAAGAGCCTCCTTAAAGCTGTGGCCTCCTCGCTGGCCAGAGGGGGTGATGCTAATGACCAAAACGATAAGCCAACCCTTCCGCCCGGCTGACTATTCCCTTGGAACATCCCGGGAGTGGCTGGTGGCCAACGGCCTGGGCAGCTATGCCTCATCGACCGCAAACTGCAGCAACACCAGAGCCTATCACGGCCTCCTGGTGGCAGCCACCGAGCCGCCAGCCGAAACGCAGGCTGCTGCTATCAAGCCTGGACGAGGAGCTGGGCGAATTCCGTTTGGCCAATCACCAGTATCCGGGAGCAGTCTATCCCCAGGGTTTCACTCACCTGACGGAGTTTTGGACCGATCCCTTCCCCCGGCTCTGCTATCAGATGGGCAGAACAACCCTGGAGAAGACCATCTCACCGGTCCGCAATGAGAACAGCACCATCATCAGCTACAAGGTCCGGGGCTACCAGGGATTGCTGCGCATCATCCCCCTGGTCCACGACCGCAGCTTTCATGCCGCCTCCGACCTTCCTCCCATGCACCAGAATGCCTGGGGCAATGGAACCGACAATCCTCTCTCAAACCCGTTTCTCCATCTTCTCCGACCTGGCCCGATATATTCCCCAGGAGAGGGTCTACTACAACTTCGAGTACGAGGAAGAGCGCCGCCGGGGCCTGGGCTGGAAGGAGAACCTCTTCTCTCCCGGCTACTTTGAGCTGGATGTATCCGGGGAGGCGGAGTTTGCCATCATCGCCTCCACCTGGCGGCGCTCATTGCCCCAGTGGAGGCGAGAGGTGGAAATTGAGAGGGATCGGCTGAATTCGCTATATGCGCCGGTTCGAGGTTTGGCTCTGGCAGCAGACAGCTTCCTGGTCAAGAGAGGCAGCTCTTTAAGCCTCATCGCCGGCTACCACTGGTTTGATGACTGGGGCCGGGACGCCATGATCGCCCTGCCGGGCCTGCTCCTCTCCACCGGCCGCCTGGAAGAGGCAAGGCTCGTCCTGAGGTCCTTTGCCCGGGCGATGAAGGATGGGGTTCTGCCTAACGACCTCGGAGCGCGGTCCTACAACACCGTAGACGCCTCTTTGTGGTTCGTTCAGGCCGCGGGAAGATACTACGATGCCTCAGGAGACCGGGAGTTTATGGCCGAGCTCTGGCCGAGGCTCTTGGAAGTGGTGGATAGATACTCGACATCATGGGAGGACTTCGGCGCAGATGAGGATGGGCTGATCATCTCCGGGCCGGCTCTGACCTGGATGGACGCCAGAGTGGAGGACCGGCCGGTCACTCCCAGGATGGGGAAGTGCTGCGAGATAAATGCCCTCTGGTACGTTGCCCTGAAAAGGGTGGAGAGCCTGGCCCGGGCCCTGAATATGCCCCTGGACCCAAAGATTCCAGAGCTTGAGGATAGGGTCCAGAAAAGCTACCTCCGATTCTGGAACAGCGAGAATGGCTGCCTCTTTGATGTGATAGACCATGAGGACGCCTCCATCCGCCCCAATCAAATATTCGCGGCAATAGTTCCAGACCTCCTGCCGGATGTGATGAGAAGGAGCATCCTGGAAGTGGTGGCTCGAGAGCTTCTCACCCCCTTCGGCCTGAGGACCCTCTCCCCCCGCGATCCCCGTTATGCCGGCCGATATGCCGGAGGGGCCAGGGAAAGGGACGGCAGCTATCATCAGGGGACGGTCTGGCCCTGGCTCATCGGACCCTATATCGATGCTCTGCTGGCGGTGAACGGCCGGTCTGCCGGAAACCCTGGAGAGCGGATTGGAGGCTTTAAGGCCGCTCCTGGATCTGGCGGCCAGCATGGGGACCATTCCCGAGGTCTTCGACGGCGACCTGCCCCAAAATCCTGGTGGATGCATCTCCCAGGCCTGGTCAGTGGGGGAGGTCCTCAGGGCTTACAAAGAGCTGCAGGATTGATGGAACAGGATTGATGGAACAGGATTGATGGAACAGGATTGATGGAACAGGATTGAGGCAAAGGATAATGAAGATTAGATTGAATATCACCTCAATCCAAATCACTTTTTCCAGAACTCCGGCACCAGATAGGACTAAAGCGGTCACCACTTCCAGCCGGCCGATCCACATGCATAAGAAGAGAAGCATCTTTCCGGCGGGATGGATATCAGCAAAGCTATACATCGGCCCCACTGCTCCAAATCCCGGTCCCACGTTCCCCAGGGTTGTCGCCACTGCGGATAGGACGCTCTGGATATCCATCCCCGGATCGCCAGAGCAGATGATGGCCAGGAGCAGGGAGGCTGTGGCAAAGATGATGATGTACATGGAGACGAAGATGTTGCTCGCCCTTAGAATCTCCTCTTTTACGGCAATCTCTCCCAGCCGGACGCTCAGGACCGCTTTGGGATGAAGAGTGCGAATCAGCTCTCGGTATGCGCTCTTAAAGATCAGTATCAATCGAACGACCTTGATTGCTCCTGCGGTGGAGCCGGCACAGCCTCCTATGATCATGAGGAGGAGAAGAGTGATCTTGGCAGTTGCCGTCCATTGATCGAAATCGGCGGTGGCAAAGCCGGTGGTGGTCAATATCGAGACCACCTGGAATCCCGCCAGCTGAATCTTCTGGAAGATGTCCCCCTCCAGTCCTCCCCAGAGGATGATGACCAATGTCGCTGCCAGGATGATCAAAGCGTACAGCTTGAACTCTGTGTCACTGATCAGAGCCTTCCGGTCGGAGGCGAGCATTCTATAGTGCAGGACGAAGTTGGCCCCGGCCAGGAAACAGAATAAGGTGATGATGGCATCGATGATCCAGCTATTATAGGCCATAATGCTCAATCCCTGGGGCGAGAAGCCTCCTGTGGCCAGGGAGGAGAAGGCATGGCAGAATGAGTCGAAGAGGGGCATTCCGGCCAGGATGAGGAGGGCGATCTCCATGAAGGTCAGGAGGATATAGACCATCCAGAGCATCCTGGCGGTCTGCTTGATCCTGGGAGTAACTGGATTCCTTCTCCGGGCCGGGAACCTCTGCCCGATAAAGCTGCCGTCCCGCCACTCCCAGACGGGGCAGTATGGCCACGAACAGCAGTATTATCCCCATCCCGCCCAACCACTGGGCAAAGGACCTCCAGAAGAGCAGTCCCATGATCGTATCATCAGGGCGGCCTCTTATCCGGAGAAGGGGGGCGTCGCCGGTCAGCCTTACCAGCTCGTGCTGCATTTCCGCCACCAGGCTATTGTTGGCCAGGGTCTGGTTTATCGTCCAGTAGCCAAGTTGATTAGTCTCGGTGAAAATGGACGATCCGGTGGTGGTCAAGGCGGACATGGACTCGAAGAGGCCATCGATCATGCTCATTCCCAGGAAGAAATAGGGAAGCGCTCCGAAGAAGGCGACGCCTATCCAGCCCAGTGCCACCAGAGCAAAAGCCTCTTTCAAGCCCGGCTCTTCCTCTGAGGACAGCTTTCCCAGGCTATTCCCGTGGCCAGGCTGAAGAGGGACGTGGCAGCAAAGGCGATCACCCCTCCCGTCTCGGCATAGATGGCGGCTACTGCACCGGGAACGAGGAGCAAGACTGCCAGTATCTTCAGCAGAGATGCAAGCAGCCGCAGAAACACCCTGAATTTCATCAAACAATGCCGCACCAAAATGGCGGAGGGCATCCTCCTGAAACTGGCACTTATCGGCTGTTCCTATAAAAATGATCTGCTCATTAGACCACGAAGAGCTTTTTCACCTTGGAGACCGCATCGGGCATGGACATCACAAATACCCGGTCGCCGGCTGACACCTTGAAGTCCTCATATGGGACAATCGGCATGCCGTCTCTTAAGACCATGCCGGCGAGAGAGTTCTTGGGAAGCTCTTTGGATATCGACTTGCCCACGATTTTCGCTCCCGGCTTGGCGATGAAATCCACCAGCTCCATCCTCTCATCGCTCAAGGTGATCACCTCTTCTCCGCCGATCACCCTCTGGAGGACGGCATCGGCAGTAACCTGCCCCGGGCTGACCGCTCTGTCCACCCCCACCATCTCGAAGAGCTTGATATAGACGTTCCTGTTCACCCGGGAGAGGATCTTCCTGGCCCCCAGCTGCTTTACCAGGAGGGAGCATAAGAGGTTCTTGTCATCATGACCAGTTACGGCATAGACCACATCCATCGTCCCCGCTCCCTCCTCTTGAAGAAGGGATAAGTCTGAGCCATCGCCGTTCAGTATCATTGTCCCCGTGAGCTTATCTGCGATCTCTGCGCAGCGTTCAGCATCCTTTTCAATGAGCTTGACGTCCATGCCCATCTTCTCCAGCCTGCTGGCCAGATAGAAGCCCACCATCCCCCCGCCCACAATCATCACCTTATGAGTGGTCTTGGACTCATGCAGCAACCTGGCCAGGGCGGGAAGGGACCTCGAGTCGCACAGCAGCATCAGGTGGTCATCTGATCTGATCATGTCCCCCTTTTTCGGTAAGGTTATCTCGCCGGATCGGTTTATGGCGATCAAGTTGCAGTTATTGGGAAGGACTATGTTCTCCACCGGCCCCTGGATGTTCATCTCAGGTGTTACCTTGAACTCCACCAGCTCGACCAGTCCATTGGCCAGGTCCCGGTTCATGAGCATGGAAGAAAAATATAATGAGCTTGCCATATCCTCAGCCATGGTCAATTCCGGGCAGATCATATAGGATATGCCGATCTCCTTTCGATCCTGCACTGGCTGATCGATGTACTCGGGATTGCTCACCCTGGCGATGGTCTGCCTCACCCCCAGGTGAGAGGCTATGATGCAGGTTATCACATTCACCTCATCGTTTCCGGTCACTGCCACAACGATATCCGTCTTTGTGATATCCGCCTCCTGGAGAAGCCGGGCGTTGGCGGCATTCCCCTGCAGGACCTTCACATCCATGTCCTGAAGCCGGGCACAAGAATCGGGATCTTTGTCTATGACCGTCACATCATGGTCGGCATGCAGCTCGCTGGCTATGAGAAAGCCCACCTCGCCAGCACCTGTGATTAGTATACGCATATCATTCCCTCCATAATTCTGGAATAAGCAATAAGAATATTGGCATAAGCTCCAGCCGACCGATGAACATGGCGAAAAAGCCGATCATCTTTCCGGCTTCCGATATCTGGGACCAGTCGAAGGTTATTATGCCGAACCCCGGGCCCACGCCACCCATGCAAGATGCTATGCCTGAGGCTGCTACTTGCAGATCTACCCGCGGATCGCCTGCGGAGACCATGGCCAGAGCCAGGGTGAGTGCTAACCATACTGCCAGGTAGAAGAAAGAGTAAAAGAGCATGGTTTGAAGGATATCCTCTTTCACACTGACCTCTCCTAGCTTTACCGAGATGACTGCATGGGGATGGAGCATGCGGAAGAGCTCATTGTAGGCGTGTTTCAGATCCACAAGCAGCCTTCCCACCTTTATACCTCCGGCGGTCGAGCCGATGCAGCCTCCTATAAGCATTAATATGATCAAAGCCGCTTTGGCAGCCGTTGACCATTTATCATAATCTGTGGAGTTTACGAAGCCGCATGTTCCCATGAAGGAGACTGCCTGAAAGGATGCAAACCGGAAGCGATCCTGCAGCGGGCCATCTATTCCGCCGAAGAACATGAGGATCAGAACAGTCACCGCCAGGATCAAGATCATGAATCGGACCTCTTCATCCTTAAACCAAGCCCCGCGATCTGAGGTCAGAACCGTGTAGTGCAGTGTCAGTCTGGACATGCCCAGGATTATGAAAATAGCAACTATTCCCTCTATTAGAGGACTATTATAAGCGACGAGGCTTGAAGCTTGAGGAGAAAAGCCGCCGGTAGCCAGAGTGGAGAATGCCGTGCACACTGCATCATATAGGGGCATTCCCGCTGCCGAAAGCAAGAGTATCTCTATTGCATTCAAGAGCAAATATACTTTCCAAAGTATTCTGGCAGTTTGAACCGCTCGAGGTGTGATTGTGTCCTTGGTCGGCCCGACGGTTTCCGCCCGGTAAAGCTGAAGACCTGCGACTCGCAGCTGCGGAAACACGGCGACTACCAACAGAATTATTCCCAGTCCGCCTATGAGCTGCTGGAATGACCTCCAGAAGAGAAGGCCGTAATAGGTATGATCGACTATCGGGAGAATCTCACTGGTTCCCGTCAGCCTGGCCAAAAAGCCGGCCAGATGCATTGCCATGCTGTTGTCGGCCAGGGTAGAATTAACTATGTAGTAGCCCAGGGAATTGTATTCTGATAGTATCGTTGCCCCGGTGGCGGAAAAGCCCGATACTGATTCAAATAGAGCATCAACTGGGCTCAGGCCCTGGAATACGAAGGGAAGCGATCCAAAAACCGTGGCAAATAACCAGCTAAACGTAACGGCGGCGAACGCCTCTTTATTGCCAACTGTCCCTTTCTCGCCCAGTCGCTTCAGGACTATGCCGGCCGACATCGAGATCATGGAGGTCAGAGCAAAAGCCACAACTCCATCTGTCTCATGATAGAATGCTGCAACCATCCCTGGAAGAAGTAATAGCAGGCCCAGGATATTCAGAACAGTGCCGATAATGTCCAGGACTATTCTCGCTTTCATGCCGCATCCTCCTCAGGCTCCGGGTTTTCTGATTGGTGAAAAAGAGACCAGGAAGCCCAAATTGACCTATCTGAAGCTCGCCACAGACGCAGTCCCAGGATATAAATGTTTTCATTTTTTTCATTGGCGGAATTGCCAATTTGTATATATCGGCAGAGCGATTGCTCAAATATGTTCGCCCTTCTCTTCGACCCCAGCGCCGGCGCAGCCGGAGACATGATATTGGCCGCACTCTTAGACCTGGGAGCAGATGAAAACCGGGTCAGAAAGGCTGTGGAGTCAGTGGGATGCGGCCTGGAGATCTTCCGGCAGGAGAAGGGGCATATCTCTGCCACCAGGGCGCGGGTGATCTCAGACCGGAGGTATCATTCCCTGGAGGAGGCGGTATCCATCCTGCAGGGCTCAAGCCTTGAGGGCGAGGCACTGAAAAGAGCCCTTGCCGCCCTGGATATTCTGGCGGAGGCGGAGAGCCGGGTTCATGATGTGCCCAAGAGCCAGGCCCATTTTCATGAGGTCGGTGCCCTGGATGCCCTCGCGGATATAGCCGGATCCTGTGAGGCCTCGGTCAGCCTGAATGCGGATCGAATCTTATCCCGGCCCGTCTCCGTAGGAGGAGGATATGTCGAAACTGCTCATGGGCTCCTTCCCGTTCCCGGGCCAGCAGCCCTGGAGATCCTGCGGGCTCATGATATTCCCTGGATGGGGGGGCCGGTGGACCATGAGCTTCTCACCCCCACCGGGGCGGCCCTGCTGGCGGCACTGGTGGACGAGTTCGTCCCTCGCTTCCCCCTCATCCAGGCACAGAGAGTGGGATATGGCGCAGGCAGTCGGGATCTGGCCGTTCCCAACCTGCTGCGAGGGATTAAGGCGAAGATCATCTCCCCCTCAAAGGCGGATGAAAGGGATTCGGATCATCATGGGGAGAGGGTAGTGCAGCTGGAGACCAATGTGGATGATGTCACCGGCGAGGTGCTGGGCCATCTGATTGAACTTCTAATGCATGAAGGAGCGCTGGACGTCTCCGTCATCCCCGCGGTGATGAAGAAAGGGAGGAGCGGAAACGTCATCCGGGCATTGACCCGTCATGAGGATATGTCCCGGCTGGCAGGAATAATCGTCAGGGAGACGGGGTCTCTGGGGGTGCGGGTCTTTCCCAGCCTGCACCGTTTTGTGGCGGAGAGGGAGGAGAAGACTGTAAACCTGAATCTTGAGGGAGTGGCTTATAGCGCCGCGGTGAAGATCAGCCGGATGGACGGCAGCCTCATAAATGTCAAAGCGGAGTACGAGGACTGCAAAAGGATTGCAAAAGAGGCAGGCATGCCCTTGCGCATGATTATCAAAAAAGTAGAAGAATTGGGCTGGCGGGCAGCAGATCACTGATTCGTGCCATCCCTTTGCTCTTTATTTAATCTCTGTTGTTTTTTATAACTATGCTGCCCGCATGCCCTCTTATACGACCTCTCTTTAGTCCCATAACCCTTTTAGTATACTAATATAGTCTTAGTTGTAATTACTATTATATATACTTTTTGTAAATAATAATAGTAAGAGCGCTCATCTCCCCCCAGTGGGTGGCTCCTGGCCTGTGTGGAGGTAATGGCAAGATCCGCCTTTATCGTAAGATTGATTAATCTGCTCACAGAGAACCTTCCTGTGATGCGTTTTGATTCTTCCATCCGGCTCTTTGACCAGGCGAGAAGACTGATGCCAGGCGGGGTCTCCAGCCCCGTGCGCGCAATCTCTCCCCATCCCTTCTACACCGCCCGGGCGGAGGGCCCCTATCTATGGGACTGCGACGGCAACAGGTTCATCGATTACTGTCTGGCTTACGGCCCCATGATCCTGGGCCACCGCCATCCGGCCATAAGAGGAGCAGTGGCGGATCAGATGGATCGGGGCTGGCTTTACGGCACCCCAAGCGAGCTGGAGGTCAGGCTGGCCCGGAGGATATCCGGCCACTACCCCAGCATGGAGCGGCTGCGCTTTGTGAGCAGCGGGACTGAAGCCACCATGGCCGCCATTCGCGTGGCCCGGGGGAGCACCGGCAAAGACATGATCATCAAGATCGAGGGAGGATTTCACGGCGCTCATGACAGCGTCCTGGTGAAAGCGGGCTCAGGAGCCACAACGCTGGGCATTCCCGACTCCAGTGGGGTCCCAAAGGATGCCGCCAAAAACACCCTCCAGGTGCCCTACAACGACCCGGCCGCCCTGGAGGATATCCTGGAGAGTTTCTCAGGCCAGATCGCCGGCCTGATCATGGAGCCGGTCCTGGGAAATGTAGGACCTGTCCTGCCGGAGAAGGGCTACTTAGAGGAGGTGCGCCGGCTGACTGCAAAGAACGATGTGCTGCTGATCTTCGACGAGGTCATAACCGGTTTTCGGCTATCCCTGGGCGGGGCGCAGGAGCTCTTTGGCATCAAGCCCGATCTGACCACTCTGGGAAAGATCATCGGCGGAGGCTTTCCCATCGGGGTCTTCGGAGGCCGGGCTGACCTGATGGACCGGGTGGCCCCTGGAGGGCCGATCTACCAGGCGGGGACATTCAATGGCAGCCCTGTCTCCCTGGCTGCCGGCCTGGCAACGCTTGATGTCATGGAAAAGGAGGATACCCTCAGCAAACTCAACCGGACGGGAGAGATGATGAGGTCGCGCCTGGCGGAGATAGTAGAAGACCAGAGGCTGAACTACAGTGTGGTCGGCATCGCCTCCATGTTCAAGATATTCTTCGGCCCGGAGCCTCACAATTATGCACAGGCCCTGAGGTGCGACAAACAGGGCTACATCGAGCTCTTCCGCAGGATGCTGGATTCAGGCATCTTCCTCACTCCCAGCCAGTACGAGACGGACTTCATTTCTGCAAGCCACACCCAAGATGTGATTGAGACCACCCTGGAGGCGTTCCGCTCCTGCCTGAAGAATTGATCGTAGGTACGAGGGGCAGCCCTCTGGCCCTGCGCCAGACCGAGATCGTCCAGGAAAAGCTGAACAATCTGGGCATCCAGACCCAGCTGTGCAGGGTGAAGACCAGCGGGGACGTCTTCTTAGACAAGCCCCTCCATCAGCTCACCGGTTTTGGGGTCTTCGTGGCGGAGATAGACGAGCGCATGTTATCCGGAGAGATCGATCTTGCCGTGCACAGCATGAAAGACCTGCCCACCAAAAGGCCAGAGGAGTTGATCGTCTCCGCCGTGCTGAAACGCAACTCTCCCTATGACGTCCTCCTCTGCCGGAAGGATTCGGTGGGGAGCATCGAGGAGCTGGACCGGGGAGCAAAGGTGGGGACATCGAGCATGCGGCGGATGGCCCAGCTTCTCCGCGCCCGGCCCGACCTGAACATTTCAAGCCTGCGGGGAAATCTGCAGACCAGACTGGGCAAGCTAAAGAGAGGAGACTACGATGCCATAGTCCTGGCCGAGGCCGGCCTTGAGCGGATGGGCATCACTCCCGATTATCTGAGGCTTGATCGGCATAGGTTCGTTCCCTCTGCCAACCAGGGGACGATAGTTGTGGTCGCCAGAGCCGGATCAGAAGCTGAGGCCTGCTCCCGTTCCCTGGACGATTCTCTTACCCGAACTGAGACCATGATCGAGCGAAAGATCATGGAGACCGTGGGCGGAGGCTGCGTGGTGCCCATGGCCGCTCATGCCCTGGTAGAGAACAAAGAGGCGTGGGTGCTGGCAGAGGTCCTGTCCCCGGACGGCAAGAGGTTCGTCCGCCTGGAGGAGAGGATCTCTTTAAATGAGGATTATCTGGCACTGGCAGGAGATTTGGGCGAGAGGCTGATGAGGATGGGAGGAAGAGAGCTGGTGGACGAGGCGGTGAGGTTTTTTGGCAATCGGTAAGGTTTATCTGGTGGGAGCGGGACCCGGAGACCCGGAGCTCCTGACGATCAAAGGAAAAAAGAGGCTCATGGAGGCAGATGTTGTCCTCTTCGACCGGCTGCTAGACCCCAGGATGCTGGACGGGGTGACAGGAGAGCTGATCGACGTTGGCAAGAACGCGGGGAGGCATAAGCTCAAGCAGGAGGAGATAAACCAGCTGCTGGTCGACAAAGCAGAAGAGGGAAAGATCGTGGTCCGGCTGAAGGGCGGGGACCCCTACCTTTTCGGCAGAGGGGGAGAGGAGGCGATGGCCTGCCGGGAAAGAGCAATCCCATTTGAGGTTGTGCCCGGCGTCACCTCGGCCATCGCCGCCCCGGAGATGGCGGGAATTCCGGTCACCCACAGAAAGGTGGCTTCGGCCCTGACCATCGTCACCGGCCATGAGGAGCCGGGAAAGGATTCGCCACTCGACTGGCAGGCGATTGCCAGGCTTAGTGGGACCCTGGTTGTTCTCATGGGCGTCTCCCGGCTGGAGGAGAACACCCGCAGGCTCGTCCAGGCGGGAAAGTCTCCCCAGACCCCGGCGGCTATGGTGGAGAAGGGTGGCTGGCCGGATCAGAGGCTGATCGTGGGGACCCTGGAGGATATTGCCGAGAGGGCGAGGACAGAGAATGTAGAGTCTCCAGCCATTCTGGTGGTGGGAGATGTTGTCCGGCTGGCAGAAGTCCTTGCCCAGGAGAAGATCGCCATCCTCAGGCCGGCGGGCCAGCAGGATGAGTCGGTAGCCCTGGCGGAGCGTTACGGATTTTCTCCAATATCTGCTCCGGCCATCTCCCTGGAGAAAAAGTCCCTGCCAACTGATCTGCTCGATAGGATCGATGCCGCGGATTGCGTGGCCTTCACCAGCGCCAATGGGGTGCATATCGCTTTAGAGGATAAAGCCATATCTGGAGCATTGGCGGGAAAAAAGATCGTCTCCATCGGTCCCAAGACAAAGCAGGCTCTGACCGAGTACGGCCTTGAGTCAGAGATGCCGGAAAGCTACAGCTCAGAGGGCCTGGAGCGTATGCTCAAGAAGAGGTTCAAGAGCATCCTATTTCT
This sequence comes from Methanotrichaceae archaeon, assembly GCA_963813075.1. GTDB lineage: Archaea > Halobacteriota > Methanosarcinia > Methanotrichales > Methanotrichaceae > Methanothrix. Next base: position 116,427 of record CAWEXU010000017.1, on the reverse strand, counting down.
GCGCAGCGCCCAGGGGAGCCAGTACCTTTCCGATGGCCTGAGGGCAGCGGGGATCCTGGTGGATGACATTCCCCTTTATGGGGTGGTGAATTCATTCGATCCCCGCCTGGACCGGCTGATAGAGCGGGCGGGCGAGGTGGACATATTTGCCTTCACCAGCTCCTCAACCGCTCGGAATCTGGTGGAAAGGGCAACCGAGTTGGGAAGAGAAGAAGAGCTGCATAGAGCACTTGAAAAGGCCACCGTAGCTGCCATCGGCAAGCCCACGGCAGAGGAGCTATCCCGCCTGGGGGTAGCGGTGGACGTAATCCCGGAGAGCTTCACCTTTGAGGCCATGCTCGCCGCTCTGGCCAGGAGAAAGAGATCTTCTGGCAGGCCCGGAGGAGATGAGGCGTCAGGAAAGGCCGGCGAGCCGGAGCACAATGTCATAAGCACGGCAATGGATAGAATGGAGCGATGAGAAAAACATGATCATATTTTCCAAAGCCCTGGCCGACCAGGCCACAGTATGGGAGGCCCTGCGAGAATCCGAGTCCTGCCAGGACGTCCCGGCAGACCTGCTCCGCTTCTCCGCCCAGACAAAACCGGTGGTGATGTGGAATCTGACCAGGCGCTGCAACCTGGCCTGCAAGCACTGCTATATGGATGCCAGCCAAAAGATGGACGACGAGCTCAGCCTTGAGGAAGGGGTGCGCGTGGTGGACGACCTGGCCCGGATGAAGATACCGATCCTCATTCTCACCGGTGGAGAACCCCTGATGAGCCACAACTTCTTCCCTCTGGCCTTCCATGCCCAAAAGGCGGGATTGAGGACGGTGATATCCACCAACGGCACCCTGATCACACCCGAAGTGGCAGGGCTTTTGGCTGAGGCGGGCATCAGATATGTGGGAGTGAGCCTGGACTCCGTTCTCCCCGCCAGGCATGACGACTTCCGGGGCGTCCCCGGAGCGTTCGACCGTGCCCTGCAGGGATTGAGAAACGCCAGGGATGCAGGCCTGAAGACCGGCCTGAGGATCACATTGACAAAAGACAACTGGCAGGATGTCCCCGCCCTCCTCAATCTGGCAATCGAAGAGAATATCCCCCGCTTCTGTCTCTACCACCTGGTTCCCACCGGCCGGGGGGCGGGGATATCGGATAAGGATGTAAGCTCTGAGCAGCGCCGCAGCGTCATCCGCCTGCTGGCAGAGGCAGCAGTGGAGCTGAAAGATAAGAACATCGAGATTCTGACCACCGATTCTCCCATGGACGGGGCATATCTGCTCGAGATCTTGAAGGACGATCCGAGAAAGGATTATGTGCGAAGGCTCCTGACCAATGCCGGTGGCTGCTCCGCCGGGGCCAAAGTGGCCAATATCAGCTATAAGGGAGATGTCCACCCCTGCCACTTCATGCCCCAGGTGGTGGTGGGCAATGTCCGGGAGAGGTCCTTCCAGGACATCTGGATCGACCATCCAACCCCGGAGCTTCTGGCGCTGCGAACAAATAAATCCAATCTCAAAGGAGCATGTGGAAGCTGCGACTACCGGGAGCTGTGCGGAGGGTGCCGGCAGAAGGCCTACTACTATAATGGCGACCTGATGGCAGAGGACCCCACCTGCATCGTTGAGAATAAGTGCGGCTGAATCGCTATCCTTCGGGCGGGATATCCCTGAATGGATGCGATCGCTAAAATTGAAGGGATGAATTCCGCTTCATCCCACATTCCTTTTCTTTTTGGGGTCCTTTTATCATCTTTCCTCTGGACCTGGCCCCCTTACCGGAAGATATATTTGAGATCAGCTCCAATACCATAGATAATAGAGATAACGGAGGCGACAAAATGGGACATCATGAAGAAAATAAAGAGAAAAAAGAAGAGAATGAAGCAAAGGTCGAGCCCATAAAGCCCGGTGACAAGAGGGGCGGAAAGAAAAAAGGTCTTCTCGATACTTGCCAGTGATCTGCTGGCAAGGCTTACTATTTTAGCTCAAAAACTTTTTTGGCTCTTCGCTATTTCCTGTGGCTAACCAGAGGTTTCTATGGTTTCCCAGTTCTTGGTTAGGCGCTCTGTGCGTACTTTGTGAACTTTGTATCTCTGTGGTGGAACGTCGCTCGCCACTGGTTATAACCACTGTGTACGAACTACTACCACAGAGGCACAAAGCGCACGGAGAACTCACAGAGGACTCGACCATTCTATTACCCACAAGAAACAGCGAGGAACTATAAAATATCATAATGGGAGGGATGGGCAAAGTCTAAGATGAAAAGCATAGGAGGAAGGCGCAATTGGCCGGACTTTGCCCGACCTTGCTTCGTCATTCAACGATATAAACATATGGTACAAAAGATCTGGTGGAGAGATACGAAAGCAGAGATCTAATACCTTCGACCGCTGCCAGAGGATGAGCCAAATTACCGCGATATTCAGCCATCGAGGCCAAAAGGCCAATAGATTTAACTATCTCCGCCAGCAAGGGTCTCATTGTGCGATCCATCCAGAAGACCCAGACCAAGCCTCAAGGAGCAAAGCCCGAGAGAGGAAAAGCAGTAGGGGCCAAGTTTCTCCTCTTGCGGCCAGCCGGCTACCCCTTGAAAAGCATCTTTCAGGAGTGTCCATCGGTCTCCGATCCCAAGCTCTTCGAGCTGTACGCCCGGGAGCAGTGGTACGGTGAGGAAGTGAATCCAGGATGCTATCTTTTCGACCGCAGGCTCTACCCGGATTATGCCTTTCAGGTTATCCGGGCCTACCCCAGGCATTCGGTGGTCGGCTTCCAGACCACCATCAAAGTAGAGCAGAAGGCGGAAGTCAAAAAGAAGGTCAGCTACGACATATCCTTCAATGACATCATTGGCCAGGAAAATGCCAAGCGCAAGGTGAAGATAATCGAGAATTACCTCCAGGACCCGGAGAAGTTCGGCCGCTGGGCTCCACGCAACATCCTCTTCTATGGCGTCTCTGGCACCGGAAAGACCATGATCGCCAAAGCCCTGGCTGCTAAGGCGGATGTGCCAATGCTGGCCATCAAGTCCACCAGCCTGATCGGCGAGTTTGTGGGCGAGGGCGCCCGGCAGATCCACAGCCTCTATGAGAAAGCGGAAGAGATGGCTCCCTGCATAATATTCATCGATGAGCTGGACGCCATAGCCCTCGACCGGCGCTATCAGGACCTGAGGGGCGATGTATCGGAGATGGTCAACAGCCTGCTGACGGAGATGGACGGGATCTCCAGCCGACTGGGCAGTCTGTACCATTGCCGCCACCAATCAGATCGAGGTCCTGGACGCCTCCGTCCGCTCCCGCTTTGAGGAGGAGATAGAGTTCAAGCTGCCGGATAAAAATGAGCGCTTACAGATCCTGGAGAAAAATGCCGCCACCCTGCCCCTGGAGATGGTGGAGGTGGACCTGAATGAGATCGCCCGGCAGACGGAAGGCTTCTCCGGCCGGGACCTGGTGGAGAAGGTGCTGAAGGTGGCACTGCACCATGCCCTGATGGATGAGTCCAATATAACTCAAAAGCATATGGAAGAGACCATACCAGCGGCGAGAAAAGAGTACCGCCAGCCTCCCAGGATGATGTTCTCCTGAAAGGCATGATGCTTTCCGGGAAGGCATGATGTTCTCTTTAAGGCAAGGAAGCCCTTTTGTACTTTCAGGTCAAATGTAATTTGAGGCACATGTGGCAGGAGATTTTAGACAAGTTCAAAAGGTTCCCCGCGCAGGAGAAGGTAATCCGCCTCATCCTGCAGAGGGGCTTTCAGGTCAATGACCAGGCACGGGTGGTATCGGGCCAGATCGAGATTCCTCATGCTCAGATCGCAAAGGAGCTGGAAGTTGACCGGAGGGTGGTCGACACCACCGCCCAGGCCATTCGCGATGACGAGGTCCTCTGGAAGGTCTTCAGAAATGTGCGCTCCATGATCTATCTGGGAGAGGTGGCACCAATCCTGGGGTTGGGGGTAATTGAGATCACGCCGGTGAATGCCGCCAAGACTGGACTTTTAGGCGATGTGGCCAGGACAGTGGCCAAAAACGGCCTATCCATCCGCCAGGCGGTCTCGGACGACCCTTACTTTGTGGAGAATCCAAAGCTCACCATCATCACCGAGGGCAAGATCCCAGGGGAGCTGGTGACTCTGCTCAAGGAGATCGAGGGCGTAAAAAGGGTGACTGTGTATTAGGGCTCCTATTGGCATGGGTCCATTACTATCAACAATATCGATAATATCGTTATTATCACGATGATTATTTCAAAGGAATAATGCGATCGCTGCACAATTAATTAAACTTAAATAGTTTAAAATACAAGTGATATCTTGGAGCCTCCGGTGATATCCCCTCATCCCTTCTCTCGAAGGCTCTAACCCCCCTTTTCTCTCCCGGTCTTTCCCCATCGACTGGCCAAAGGCTTTTTCTCCTTTACCCCCCATCCAGCAATTGGGTGTTTTTCATGGAAGTGCTCTGGCTAACAGAGGAGGAAGTAAGGTCGCTCCTGACCATAGATGATGCGATAGCGGCCGTCCATAGGGCCTTTCTTGATCACGGGATGGGAAAAACTCAGATGCCACCCAAATCATACCTCTACTTCTCCAGTCACAATGGCGACCTCAGAACCATGCCTGCATATCTTGAAGGGCAGGATCTGGCCGGGGTGAAGATCGTCAATGTCCATCCCGGAAATCAGGAGATCGGGCTCCCCTCGGTCATGGCCCTGTTGATCCTCAACTCTCCCCAGACCGGCGAGCCTTTAGCGGTTATGGGTGCGACCTATCTCACCAGCATGCGCACCGGTGCGGCTGGTGCGGTAGCCGCCCGCTATCTGGCCAGAAAGGATTCAAGGGTGGTGGGGATGATCGGGGCGGGAGCGCAGGCGCGAACCCAGCTTTCTGGCCTCTCCCGCCAATTCGCAATCGAAGAGGTGAGAGTCTTCGACAGCTTTGCCGATCGGGCCAGGTCTTTCAGGGAGGATGTCCAGGGGCTCATGAATTGCCACTGCATAACCGTCTCCGGGCCAAAAGAGGCCTGCGAATGCGATATCCTGGTTACCACCACTCCCTCGCGCCGTCCCGTGATCAGCGAAGAATGGATCCGGCCGGGGACACATATCAATGCCATCGGGGCGGACGCTCCAGGCAAGCAAGAGCTCCCGTCAATTCTATTGAAGAGGGCCACGGTAGTGGTGGATGACCTGGCTCAGGCCGTCCATTCCGGTGAGGTCAACGTCCCCCTCTCAGAGGGGTCCCTTCGCCCGGAGGAGATCTACGGCCAGATCGGCGAGATCCTGTCGGGGAAAAAGCCCGGGAGGACCAGCGATGAAGAGATCACCATATTCGATTCCACCGGCCTGGGAATTCAGGACGTGGCAGCAGGCCATGTGGTCTATGAAAAGGCCCTGAAGACTGACGCTGGGGAAGAGACTGAAGCTATTGTGAATGAATTAGCGACAGAAAAAACAACCAGATAGCAGCTACTGATCGCAATTATGGATCTGTATTTCATGTCGCTATTTATAAAAGAGATTGCCAAGTTCAGCCATCTTGTAGCCGAAATCTATATCAATTTTGACATAGAGCAAAGCGGTGGTTAATATGGCAAAAGATAAGAAAAAGAGCAAGGGTCCACAGGATCGAAACAGCAACTATCAGATGAAGAACGGCAATCCCATCTCCAAGAAGAGGGATAAGAATGTCAGCTCGACCAGCGCTGCGCAGGCTAGCTCCAAATCAGGCGGGAAGGGCATCCTCTCCGGCATCACCAAGAGCATTTCCAGTGCTACAAAGAAGCTAAAGCATTAATACAAATCTACAGATTCATATCTACAAATTCTATAATAATCTTAAACGATATCATAAAATGTCAGTGGGGCGCAGCAATGCGCCCGGACAAAGATCCTTTTTAGGCCTGCTCATTCGTCCTGCTTGCGAACTCCTGCTGCACATCGCATCCCAGCTTTCCGATGGCATCTGAGCGGCACTGCCGGCAGTGCTTCATCTGTTTGATGATCTTCCCCAGCTCCTCCTGGATCTTTCTCTTCTCCTCCGGCGATGGGGGTTTGATATGAGCGAACTTGTACTGGGGGATGAGGGGCATGACATTGTGGATGAACACCCCCATGGACTTGATCTTATTAGCGATATCGAAGACGTGCGAATCGTTTATCCCCGGGATGAGGACGGTGTTGACCTTGACGATCTTCTTCAGCCTCACTGCTTCAGCGATTCCCTTGAGCTGCTGATCGCGTAAAAGGGTCGCTGCCTCCAGGCCCTCATATCTCTTGCCCTCATAATTGACATAGTCGTAGATCTGCTGGCCGATCTCGGGGTCGATGGCATTCATGGTGACGGTGATATTGCATACCCCCAGCCGATCCAGCTCCTGGATCTTATCGGGCAGTAGCAGCCCGTTAGTGCTGATGCAGAGAATGATGTTGGGATACTTCTCACCCACCAGGCGCAGAGTCTCGAAGGTCTCCTCATTGGCCAGAGGCTCACCAGGGCCTGCTACAGCGACCACCTTGATGTAGTGGTACTTCTCCAGCACCTGATCGACCCTTTCCAGGGCCTCCTTGGGCTTTAAAACCTCGCTGGTGACCCCAGGACGGGACTCATTGACGCAATCGAAGTCCCGGATGCAGTATTTGCACTGGATATTGCACTTGGGGGCCACGGCCAGATGCATCCTGCCAAAAGAGTGACAGGCCTTCTCGCTGAAGCAGGGATGTTCAGATATCTTTCTGAGCTGCTCCGGGTCGTAGGGGACCTCCTGTCCTCTTACATTGGCAACGGGATAACTCTCTTCACTCATGATCGAACTCCACTATTGTATTTGCCATAGTATCATTCAGCATGGCTAAAAGACTTGCGTGCCAGAGCGATTGTGAGACAAAGATTCTTTAATGAGGTGATACAAGGCAGGGGTATATGCCTGACAAGAGCAAGATTGTGATCTGGCCGCTATATTTTGATGCTGCTCGCTCCCGGCAGGAGGGCAGGATGGTACCACGAGAGCATGCCGTCACTGAGCCCAACCTGGATATGATCATCACCGCATCGATCAAATCCGGCCTGAAGCCGGAGATCGAGCGGGAGAAAAAGCATCCCAAAACCTGGCACAGGCCGGAGGCAGCAGGTCGAATATTGGTGGCGAAAAATGGCTCCAAGTCCGCCACATTGAAGAAGATCGCCGGATCTTTGAAGATGAAGTACAAAAAGCAGGCCGCTCATGGCAAGCGAAGTTGAGCGGCCAAGTATAGCCTCTACACAATATATTTGCTAAACGAGATATATATGATCGATCTGCATACCCATACAACATTCAGCGATGGCGAACTCATACCCAGCGAGCTGGTACGCCGGGCAGAGGTCCTGGGATATACCGCCATCGGCATAACCGATCATGCCGATTACACCAATATAGAGCACATCTTAAGCTGCGTCTTGAAGGCCAAATATCTGGAGGGCATTCTGGATATCAGGATTCTTCCAGGCGTCGAGCTCACCCATGTGCCGCCTCAGAAGATAGCGCCGCTGGCAGAGCTGGCCCGCAAACTGGGAGCGGAGATCGTGGTAGTCCACGGCGAGTCTCCTGTGGAGCCGGTCCGTCCGGGCACCAACCGCGCCGCTCTGGAGGCAGGAGTGGATATCCTCGCTCATCCCGGATTCATTACCCTGGAGGAGGCAGAGTTGGCCAGGGAGAACGATGTCTGTCTGGAGATAACCTCCCGCTCCGGCCATAATATCACCAACGGCCATGTGGTGCAGATGGCGATCAAGGCCGGGGCAAAGATGGTGGTGGACACGGATGCCCATGCCCCTGAAGACCTCATCGACAGCAAGAGGGCAATTCAGATCGCCATTGGAGCGGGGCTGACAGAAGAAGAGGCAACGGATATCGTCCTGCGCCATGCCATTCTCAGGGGTTGAACGGATAGACATAGTGGCGATTGACATATCGGGCCGTCATTCTGTGCGTGGCAGGTACAGGATGGTCTGCGCTGCCGTCTCCGCCCAGATATCTCCTAATTTTATAGAAAAGTTTCATGCAGTCAGGCTGGTCCCCCGCACCGCCGAAGCTCTGGACCTCAATCTGATTTCCGATCTCATTAGCGAGACATGCTCAGGCCTTACGGGAACTGTTGTAGCCGAACAGGGCGACTTTTATAACGTGGAGGTCTGGAGGGCAAAAAGCATTCTGGGAAGGGATATCAAATATCCGGAGACGATCGCAGAGAGGACGGCAATAGAATTGGCCCATCACATCTCTTTAGCCGGACGAAGGCTTATCACAGATAGACTTGAGGAATCTATAGATGAATGGGGATAAGACCGCAGTTCTGCTCTTGAGGGAGAACCCGGCCCGGCCTGAAGACCCCTATAAGATGAAAGAGCTGCGGGGCCTGGCAGAAGCCGCGGGATACAGTGTCCTTGCCGAGATCACTCAGCGCCGGGGGAGGGATCATCGTTTCCAGATCGGGAAAGGGAAGATAGCCGAGGCCCTGAGCTTGCAGCCAAAGAAGCTGATATTCTACAATCCCCTCAGCCCCAATCAGGTCTTCAACATCAGGAGCGAATTTCCCGCCCAGGTGCTGGACAGATTCAATCTCATTTTGGAGATCTTCGCCTCCCGCGCTTCCACCAGGGAGGCCAAGCTTCAGGTGGAGCTGGCCCGTCTGAGCTATGACGCCCCCCAGGTTAAAAGCGAGCTCGCCATTAAAAAACGGGGAGAGCAGCCGGGCTTTCGAGGGGCGGGAGCCTATGAGCAGTCGATGTACCATGATATCCGGGGGAGGATGGCAAAGATCAGAGCTGAGCTGAAAGAGGTGGAGGCGATGAGCGAAGGGAGGAGAAAGAGGCGCAGAGAGCAGGGATTTGACCTCATCGCCCTGGCTGGATACACCAATGCCGGCAAGAGCACATTGCTCAACGCTCTCACCGGCTCGGTGGTCAATGCCCAGGATCAGCCTTTCACCACCCTCACTCCCACCACCAGGGCTCTGGAGATCAATGGCCGCAGGGCGCTGCTCACCGATACGGTGGGGTTCATCGATGACCTGCCCCATTTCCTGATCAAGGCCTTCCATTCCACCCTTTCCGAGATCGCTCAGGCAGATCTGGTCCTTTTGGTCGCAGACATCAGCGATCCACCAGAGCTGCTGAGAAAGAAGCTTTTAGCATCGCACAAAGCCCTCTGGGACTGCCAGGTGACGGCTCCCATGATCACCGTCCTGAACAAGGTGGACAGGCTCAATGAACTCGAAGCCCAGATTAAAATGGATGACATCCGGGACCTAGTCCCAAATCCGGTTATGGTTTCCGCTCATTCCAGCCAGGGTCTGAAAAGCCTTCAAGAATGCATCTATCAGCGCCTGCCAAAATTGAAGGAATATCAGATCCGGCTCCCTTACACCCCCCGGAGCTTTGCACAGCTTTCCCGTCTTTACCGGACCAGTGAGCTTTTGGATGTGAGCTATGAGGATGAACTGGTCTTGAGCCTGCGGGGCAGAGACGAGGATGTGGCCAGGCTCAAAAAGACGGAAGAGGATGATGTCAGAGATCCTGCGTGAGCATTTTCAACTCAAAGAGACTGCAGTCACCATCTTTGCTCGAAAGCGAGAGCATATAGATGCCGCCAAAAGGTCAATTGCCGAGCAGCGCCGATATCTGGAGGACTTCATCGAGAAGGATCCTTTTTTTATGATCACCCTGGAGCCCTATGACCTTCAAGCGAACGGTGCGCCACCGATCATCGAGCGAATGATCGAATCCAGCGCTATGGTTGGGGTTGGCCCGATGGCCTGTGTCGCAGGCATCATTGCCGAAATTGCCGTGCAGGCGATGATCGATGCCGGAGCGACTTATGCCATTGTTGACAATGGGGGGGATATCTGCATCTTAAACGATGTCCCCGTAACGGTGGGAGTGTACGCCGGCCGGTCTCCTCTTCGAGACCTTGCCTTCGAGATCCCTGCCCGCACCAATCCCCTTGGCATCTGCACCAGCTCTGGGAGCGTGGGACCATCCATATCGTTTGGCTGTGCTGATGCGGCCACGGTCATATCAAACGACCTGGCGCTGGCAGATGCTTCCGCCACTGCCCTGGGCAATGCCGTGCAGGCAACGGCACCTTTAGAGCAGTGCTTTCTTGCCGTCGACCGGCCGGGGGTCATTGGCGCGCTTGTGATCAGGGGAGAAAAGATGGCTCTATGGGGGGATCTGCCCGCTCTGGTGCGCGCCCATGTGGGCGAAGAGAGGATCACAAGAGCACAAACAATTTAAGAATGATTGGAGTCGGGCAGGGCCAGGGCAAAAGAGGTCCATATCCGCCGCGATCATTCTGATCAGGCATCATAGACTCTGCAAACTCGTTTTAGGGCATAGTTCGATAAATTAGACTTACAGATATGGATTTTGCCTCAAAAACCTGATTTTTTAAATCCCGGAAAATAAGAATGCACATATGCCATCTGGATAAAATTAATATAATGGTATTGTGCATAGCTGTTAATCAGTCAGAGTTTTGATAGTCGGAAAATGGAGGGATATGATGGCCGAGACCAGAAATTTCGCCCTCAGGGACAAGAAGGGCAATGAGATCGGAGTTTTCACAGGAAAGCAGCCCAGGCAAGCAGCTTTAAAAGCAGCCAATAGGGGTCATAAAGATATAAGACTCAGGGAGCGCGGAACCAAGAAAGTGCACATATTTGTGGGAGAGAGGGTTCAGGTAAAGAAGCCAAAGGGCGCGCCGGCATGGATGCCCAACGAGATCTGGAAACCAAAAGTAAAGAAGATCGGAGTTGAGAAGCTGGACGAGATCTAAGGTTTCAGGCTCAACTTTTTTCAATTTATTATGGCCCTAAAGGGACCGGCGCTCCAGAATCGACCTTCCTTTCTGAGAGAGACCAAATCCCATCCTCTCTAGAGCCAATTTTGCTTCTCCCTCGCTATGCAGCAGCACCTCAGCCAGATCAGTTGGCTCGTCTATATCGCAGCCTGCTCGAAAGGATTCGAATATAGAAACATTCAGGCCGATCTTTTGGGCGCAGGCAATATGCCGGGGAAAGCTCAGGCCCCGGTAGCAGGTCCGGAATTTCGGGCTGCGAATAAGGATCATATTCGTCCCGCCTCCCCGTCCCGGACAGAGAACGACATCTCCCGAGCAGCAAATCATCTCTCTTACATCCTTCTCTCTCAAGAGAGCCAGATCGGCCATGATGATGAGGATATTCGATGGCCATCCCAGGCTGGCATGATGTGATATCAAGGAGTTCAGAGCATCGTTCAGCTCCAGCTCCGACTCCAGAATGTCCGCATCCAACCCCACCTCTTCAGAGCCAGGATCCATCTCTGAGAGAACGGTCGCTCTTCCCAGGCCAGAGGCCGCAGCCAGGACGTCCCTGAGCATGGCAAAGGCAAAGAGCCTCCGCTCTGCGGGATTGAGAACTCCGGAGAGCCTGCTCTTTCCCCCCCGGGCTTTGAAGGGAATTATCACTTGAATCGATTGCAGCATAGAATGCAATCACCAGATCAATAGAATTCAGCTATTCAATCGGGACCGGATTATGTCCGTCTCCCTTGCCCGGAAGAGATCGTCTCCAGAGCGAGGATATTTGAGCCCCCGGAAGACCACTGCCGGGGTGCCATCCCCTGCCTCCCCCATCAACAGGTTAGCAGCGGCGGCAATCTCGTCTACTATTGCCTCCAGGGTTATGCTGAGTGCTCTTCCATGCAAATCGAGTTCACCGCGCCAGTCTTTCAAAGCGGCGATGCCCGACCAGCCCACCGCCACCCCGGCAACACCATTACGGAAAGGCCGGCCACAGGTATCGGTGATTATCACAGCACAATCCTTTCCCAGAGCCTCAACAATCCTCTGGGCGCTTGCAGAGGGATCTTCTGGCAGCAGGAGTATCTTTTCGTCACCCACATTGGACTGATCAATGCCGGCGTTAACCCCAATATGGCCAAAATGAGTTACCGTGAGCAGAAAGGGCCGTTCGAGCAGTATATCGCTGGATTCATCAAAAACCGCCTGCACAAACCGGGGGTCTTTTCCCAATTTGCTTGCGACCTCAATTGCATGGCTACCAGGTCGGTAGTCTCCCAGCTCCCTCATCCGGCCTTCTGACTTGGCCACAATGGTGCTGGCAAGGCAGAGGACATCTCCGTCCTCGAACTCAAAAAGGGATTTAAGGAATCTGGGAATATCGTCCCCCTCTTGGATAACCGGCAGGCCGCGAATGAGATATCCCCTCAAGGATGCCGCTGGTCCAGACATAATTCCCGATGACCTGAAATCTGGTGGCCTTCAATCCATTCTACTTCAGCCGAGTGCCCGATGGCAGCCTGCTCAGGCGGTACAACCTGGCCTGAACCAGGAGGTCCAGCAGGTAAGAGTAGTTTTCAGCCACTATTGCCGTTCGCCCGTCACTGATCTCGATCCAGGGAAGACCACCATACCCTTCTGCAAAATCCCTCCAGAACAAAGGAGGGAGAAACTCCAGCAGATATTTGTGTTCCTCAGTAAAGGTGAGGATGATCTTCTCCTCCATCTAGGCCACCTTGCCTTTCCTCTCCACAACCTCGGCAAAGGCCAGGGTTCCGCTGATCTTCTTAATCTTGGCCCGGACGATCTCTCCTTTAATTGTGCTGGGCACAAATATGAGATATTTATCGACCTTGGCTATGCCGTCGCCCTTATTGCCCACAGACTCAATGCGCAGCTCATAGGTCTCGCCCTCTTCGATGACGTCCTTTTGAATCGTAGCCGTAGCCTTTCTCTTGCGCACCGGCCTATGGGCACCGCAAGCGTCGCATTTGAGTGTCAGGACACGGTCGCTTTTGATGAGATGAGTATCTGGAAGCCTGCACTCAGTGCAGACAACATACTCTTCGAAGTAGGATTCTATCTGGCGGGCGATGGCGGTCTCGCCAAACTTTCCCTGAAAGATCCCCCGCTGTCCCTCGATCTTTCCGGCTGTGCCCATCTCCTGGAGAAGATATTTCATGAGATGTTCCGGATCGCGATTCAGAGTGTCAGCTATAGCCCCAAAGTTCTCCAGGACTGTGGTCTTGCCCTCATAGAACACCTTCGCCGAGGGTATCACAAACCGTTCCTTGGACTCTCTGTTGGCGGGCATCTTCTTCATGGCCCTATCCAGGCCCGCTAAATAGTCGTCCATCCAGATTACCTTATCAGCTCTTGACCGGATTCCACTATGATCTGAATGGGTGTCGGCAGCTTATGTCCAGCCCTGGTCAACGCCTCCTTGGCATCATTGAGGTACTGAGGGGGTATTCCCAGGGTGAATAGCTTCTGGCCTGCTTCAACTCTGGCTGCGGTTCCTACTGCCTTGCCGAATGCCATTCTCATGCCGCTGGAGACACGGTCTGCACCTGCGCCGGTGGCCTGCTTGTTCTCGCGAATTACATGATGGGGATATGTCCTGAGCTTGAGGTGGTAGTTGGTCTTGCCCATCTGCTTCTGCAGAAATCGATGGGCCGCCACTCTTGCCGCTTCCAGGGCGGTGTGCCTGATCTGGCAGGGCTCCATGACCACCAATGTCAGTTGCAGGGGATAGTCCTCCTGGAGATTGCCCATGTCATAGTGAACTACTTTGCTTCCCGGAACGCCTCCCATATACTTTCTGCGTGTGTAGGGACGTTCATGCCTTCTATACATGCTTGCTGGCTTGCGTGTCAAAACTAATTCCTCCAATAATCCTGAGGTTGGTGCACTATTCACCTTGCTTATAAGGTTTTGGCCTTGCTTGGGATCTTATGATACTATACGGTGATCGGTGTGGAGAAGGAGATCTCGCCGGCCAGGGGGGTCTTCATCATTGACCTGACCTCCGCGGGATTATTGGCCAGCACCCACATCAGCTTGACCAGGGCCACCTCGGGCAGCATATCGCCGCCCTCTATTGCACCGGCCTGGAGCATATCTCGACCGGTATCATACACCCGGTCGCATATCCTGCCCCGCAGGCACTGTGAGGTTATGACCACCGGTATGTTCTCCTCTTTTGCCCTGGCGATGCCCTCGATCCAGTCAGAGGCAACGTGACCCAGGCCCGTTCCCTCCACGACGATTCCCCGATAGCCCTTGTCAATGTAGTAATGCAGGATCTCGGGAGAGGATCCGGGAGTGTACTTTACCAGACTGCACCTGGGCTCAAGCCTCTCATTCAACTCCATCTGCACCTCGCCCCGGCGGCGGTAGGGAAGGCGGGTCTCGACCTTTCTCTTGAGGTAATCCACCCTGCCCAGTGCAGGCTGGTTGATGGTCTGGAAAGCATCTCTGCGAGAGGTATGCATCTTGCGGACCCTCGTTCCGCGGTGGATGGTGCAGTAGTCGTCGTTGGTTGTGCCGTGCATGACCACGCAGACTTCGGCAATGTCGCTGGTGGCAACTGTGGCCGCGCAGATGGCGTTCATGGAGGCATCGCTGCTGGGACGGTCCGAGCTCCTCTGGGAGCCGACCAGGACCACGGGGACCGGTGTTCTCAGCATAAATGATAGTGCGGCGGCGGTGTACATCATGGTGTCAGTGCCATGGGTTATGATCACCCCCTCTGCGCCTCCAGAGATCTCCTCGGCCACCGCCCGCGCGAGGGCCGTCCAGTACTCCGAACGCATGTTCTCGCTCAGGATCTGATAGATAACCCGGGCCCGATAGTTGGCGATCTCCTCCAGCTCGGGGATGGCGGATATGATCTCCCCGGCAGAGAACTGGCTGGTGACGGCACCCGTCCGGTAGTCCACCTTGCTGGCGATGGTCCCGCCGGTCGAGAGAATGGACACCTGGGGCAGGCCCGGTTTTTCTTTGAGAGGTCGGTCCAGTTGCCTGGATTTGATCTCCTGGCCCTTTTCTATCAGCTTGATGTTGCTTTCCTTTGCCCTCAGGCCGAGGTTGTAGCCGTTCTTCAGCTTTATGACCACGTGGTCAGCGCGGCGGGACGGCATGAGAACCCCCTCATAGGAGATGCCGTTCCTCTCCACCAAGACTCTATCTCCCAGATCCATTTCGTCCTCACCAGAATGCAAATTCACTTCTGTGACTATTGCTAGCTATCTAAAAACGTTCCCCTTGGGAGAATTGGTGAGATGGGGGCCGTGACGGCAGATTTCGATAGAGAAGACCAAATCGGAAAGGCTTATTAAAATTAAAGATCAACTGTTAAATTGCGATAAAAGAAAAAAGCCAGGATAATCAGGTATGGCAGAAGACATAAAGATGCACCGATGGGACCCCGAAACCTATTCTCTGAGCTCGTCTGCTCAGAAGATGTGGGCAGAGGAGCTATTGTCCAGGATCTCGATTAGGGGAGACGAAAGGATACTTGATATCGGCTGCGGAGACGGCAAGATCACCGCCCGGATATCGCGCCTCGTACCGAAAGGATCGGTGGCAGGGCTTGACAGCTCCCAGGAGATGCTGAGCTTTGCCCGGTCCCGGTTCCCGGCAGAAGAGTGGCCAAACCTCGACTTCCAGCACGGTGATGCCCGAAACCTGCAATACCATAACCAGTTTGATCTCGTCCTCTCTTTCGCTGCTCTTCACTGGGTCCTGGATCACAGGCCGGTTCTGGCGGGGATCAGGCGGAGCCTGAGGAAGGGAGGACGGGTCTTTATGCAGTTTGGGGGGAGGGGCAATGCCGCCAGCGTGCTGGATATTGCCGGGGAGATGATCTCGGAGGATAGATGGCGCCCCTACTTCGAAGGATTTGGATTTCCCTACGGCTTTTTCGGACCGGTGGAGTACCGGGCCTGGCTAGATGCATCCGGCCTGAAAACGGTCCGGGTGGAGCTATTAGAGAAGGATATGGTCCAAAAAGGCAGAACGGGCCTGTCCTCATGGATTACGAGCACCTGGCTGCCCTATATCGAACGAGTGCCAGAAGAGCTGAGGTCGGATTTCATTTATTCAGTGGTTGAGAGGTACGTCCAGCTTCATCCTCCGGACGAGAATGGGGATATTCACGTGGGGATGGTGAGGCTGGAGGTGGAGGCCAGAAAAAGCGATTCCGATTAATTTTTAAGGTATATTGAGAAGGAATTGTAGGGATATAAGATGATCAGCTTTATCACCAGCAACAAGGGAAAATATGTGGAGGCCCGGGCCATGATCGATGATCTGGTTCAGAGGGATCTGGGCTATACTGAGATTCAGGCGGATACTCTGGAAGAGGTGGCCGTCTATGGCATGAACGAGATCATGGCCCGTCTGGAGGGGCCGGCGATGCTGGAGGATGCGGGCCTATTCGTCCATGCTCTAAATGGCTTTCCTGGCGTCTACTCCGCCTATGTCCAGAAGACCATCGGCAACAAGGGAATACTGCGGCTGATGGATGGCCTTTCCGATCGCAGGGCTTTCTTCAAATCGGTAGTGGTGTATTCTGAGCCTGGGCTTGAGCCTCAGATGTTCCAGGGAATGGTGGAGGGGCAGATCGGCTTTGAGGCCCGGGGAAGCTCGGGATTTGGATACGACCCCATATTCTATGTGGGCGACCGGAGCCTGGCGGAGATGGAGCTGGCAGAGAAAAATCGCATCTCTCACCGCGCTGCCTCTATGCGCGCTCTAAAGGAATGGCTGGATGGCCGCTGATTTTGGGCCTGAAAGAGATTGGAGCCTATGCTACAGGACGGTTTTTGCGGTTTCGGCTGTCGTCCTCTTCATCTCTTTTTACTGGCATTCGCAATATCCAGCGCCATAAGAGGGCGAGGAACATAATCGCCCCTAACAGTACCAGCCAGATTGGCGACCTGGTTTTTTTCATATGCATCTAATTCCCACTCTCAGCGACTTAATGGTTTCGGTTTGCCGGCTTGCGGCAAGATCTGGATATTCCCGATTCCTCGCCGACCTCGCCTGGATGCGAACTTATCACAATCGTCTATATCATCATAAAAGACCATTAATATCCAGGAGATGTCGATAATGGACTACGCCGCTCTATCTCTTATGGTGTTGATCAGCCTGGTTGTATGGTGGATGATTCTGATTATATCCGGGCTGAGGCAATCGCATCTTTAAACGAACTTCAGTAACATTTCCTCTTTTCCAGAGCGCATCGTGGCAGCATACTCTCATCTATAGTTTTGATATAAGGTGCCTGGACGGCAGAGATGTAGACCTTGCGCTCCCCCACAGAGATGATGTGATCGGTGGGCTTGGGTGGACTGGTCTTGACGGAGAAGATCAGCGGGCCCTCGCAGGTGGTGGCGACGCGCATATCTGTCGAGCGGGCACGGATGTACTCCTCCATCTCCGGGGTGATCTTGATTGGGAGTGATGTGGCAGCCATTGGACTGGTTGTGATCACTGAATGTAGAAATAGGTTATCTTTATTGAAAGTTCCTCTTCCGGACAAAGAGTCCCTCCAGGAGATCAGGACGAAATAGGTTTATAGACCGGTCACGCCAGCTCTGGCCGTGAGAAGGAGAAAGGACAACCATAAGTCCAGAGATCTGGCACTCCAGCGTATGGAGAGGCTCTTTGTTCTGGCGGAAGAGGCGCACCGGATTCATCCCGAGAGGAGCAGGAGATATGTGGAAATCGCCCGACGAATCAGCACCCGCACCAGGGTCCGAATGCCCCGCCCCCTGAAGAGGCTCTACTGCCGACACTGTGGCAGCTACCTGTCTCCAGAGAACTCCCGGGTCAGGCTGTGCGATGGCGTCCTGATCACCACCTGTATCTCGTGCAATGGACAGAAGAGGCGCCCGTACAAACCCAGACGAGATCAGGATAAAAAAGGAGCCTGATCCGAAGGAGCTTGAGCTGAAGAGCTTGAAGCTGAAGGAGCTTAATCCAATTGATCTCTTAATAAAGCCCTAAATCTCGTCAAAGCCCTGAATCTCATCGAAGCCTATATACTGCATCATATGCTCTTTCTTATTGCCTAAAAGCTCTTTCTCGCGATCGAGAATCTCATTTATCAGTTCAATAACCGGTCTATTTCCATCCCAGTTCCGGGTTATGATATCTGAGGATCCGGATTCCTTCACAACCTCATTGGCAACGAAGGCGCATAGATAGATATCATCAACATAGCCCACCGGGCCGAACTTGTCTTCGGGAATTATATCCTCGGGAAGAATGAAGTATGCGATCGCGGCGATAATGTGGGGCGAGATGGATCTGGGAAGATCCTTGTCATCCAACAGCCTGGTCATCATTCTGTAAAAAGCCGGAGCCTGGTGAATAAGATCGGAGAACTCACCCTCATAACCGGATATGTCCTTTTC
Organism: Methanotrichaceae archaeon; assembly: GCA_963813075.1. Lineage (GTDB taxonomy): Archaea > Halobacteriota > Methanosarcinia > Methanotrichales > Methanotrichaceae > Methanothrix. The sequence continues at coordinate 98,193 of CAWEXU010000017.1, read as the reverse complement.
CAGCATTACATCGAATCTCTTCAAATCAAGAACCTCCTCCACTCCTCTGCCGGGGAATTCAGTCGACAAACCCGGACCTTTATCTACTTTATCTATATGGTGCTGATCTGTGCTGATTGCTGATTTATGATCCATATGGTGCTATTCTACATGGTGCTATGAGGGAGGAATTAATTAACTTTTGGGCAATCTCAGCAGAGGGATGGGGTAGAGATATCTATCCCCTGTGCAAAAACAGCATTTCATGAAGCTCGCAATTGGATTATTAGCCGTCCTGGCGATGGCATGCATTCTGCCTGGTGCGGGAGAATATACCGCAGAATATACCGCAGAATACTGGTCAAACCTGGGAGATCAGCAATTCTTGAACGGCAGCATAGAAGAGGCAGCAGGAAGCTATGATAAGGCGCTAGAGCTGGACGCAGTCAATGTCAACCTCTGGAACCGCAAGGGATAGTACACTTGGCAATCTTGGGCACGCTTCGTGGATGCTGTAGCATGTTTCGATCAGGCTCTTGCGATAGACTCCACGAACGTCGAGCCTCTTAACTGGAAGGGGCTTGCCCTCTCCCAGGGCCTGAATAGAAATGATGAGGCCATCCTCTTTCGATCAGGTCTTGGAGTCTGAATTCTTCAATTTCGAAGCCTGGAATGGAAAGGGTATGGCTCTGGGCGATAAAGGCGATCTACTCCGGATCACTGGTCTGTCTTACAGACTGGCCACCAGCATTGATCCCTTGAATCCTCCGAGCTGGAATAACGAGGGGGTAGTCCTGCGGGCGCTGGGAAGATACCAGGAAGCCCTAGTCCGCTTCGATAAAGCCCTGCTACTTGACCCCAATAACGAGGAGGCTCAGAATAACAGGAATTACACCCTTCAGGACATGAACAAGATTGTTCAATTGGGCGGCAGCCAGGGTGCATCGATTGCTCTCTGATGGATCGAGGTTGGGGAGCAATAACTTGAAATGTCAGTACGTCAATCATCGAAGTGGTGATCGATGAGTGTGGAAGAGAATGGTTTGTCTGGTTTTTGCGGCCATGGTTGCGGCAATGGCCGTTCCCGGCATTCAGGGGGAGATTCCCCTGGCCTATACTCCGGCCGCGATAAGTGGTGGGCAGAACGATATCCTCACCATTAAAAACTATGATACCGGTGCCGTCATGACCGAATCCTACACCGATGTCGAGCACCTGAATAGAAATACCCAGGTTCGAACGGGAGCATATGCAAATTCTGCAAATTCATCCAATCCGGCATCGCCGGGTGGGGGCCTGGAGGCCAGCATCAGCTCCAATGTCATAGGCAAGGCCCATATCGCCTGGCAGTCTGTCGATCCAGCGGTTAGCGTCAAAGGCCGCCACCCTCTCATCGGCCGCAGCGTGGAGGACCTGACCGGGGTATTCTCCATTGAGAAGTTCATTCAGCTGTGGTCGGACAGCCAGCCCGGTGAGATCAGCGTGGACTGGCTGCCCTGTTCCTGAATATCTTTCGCCCCGGACACCGTCTCCAGGATCTATTGCTTTGGATCCAACATCGGATCCATCTTGATCTCCACCACCAGGTCGTTGTAGTCAGTGTCCTTCAGCCCGTATAGGTCCTCCCAGCGAAGCTGGCATTTGCTCGATCCGAGCTTCAGCTTGAGGACATGCGATTTGCCGTCATCGTTCAGGCCGCTGTCCGTGTAGAAGAAGGCACCATCCTGGGTCTGCAGGGCAAAGACCAGCCTGGTCCCTGCGGGATAGTCTCCCACCTCAAAGCTCTTGCCCACGTTCCCCTGGATGGAGTCGAAGATCAGCTTCTTCTCCGGCAGATAGAGCCAGAACTGGTTGTGAAGAGGAGTGTTCTTGCTGACCAGCCTGGCCACCACATGGCTGTCTTTCTCTAAAACTACATCCTCGCGGACGATGGGGGCCACCGTTATCTCCGCCGTGAGATCCCGGTAGCTTTTGAAGCGCATGCCATAGGATTTCTCCCAGCGCAGCTCCCACTTGTTGTATCCGGTAGGAAGCTTTCTCACATGGCTCAGAAAATCCGGGTTTTTCACCTGATCGGTGTAAAAGGTGTAGCCTTCCAGGGTCTTGAAGGCAAATGTTAGCCTTGCCCCTTCGGGGTACTTTCCCAGGTCCACTGCCTTTCCCATGGGGCTGTCCAGGGTGAAGATCAGCCGGTCCTCAGGGGAACTCAGCCTGAACTCCTCTTTCGTGGCGGCATACCTTCTTTTGAGGGTGGCAAAGACCCTCCCCTCTTTGGGCATAACCACGTCCTCGGTGGTGGCGCTGTAGATCTCAATCTCCATTATAACATCGTTGTAGTCCTTCTCTCCCAGGCCGTAGAGGTCCTCCCAATTCAGTTGCCATTTGAAGGTCCCTATGCTGGTCCTGTTCACATGGTCGCAGACGTCGTCGTTTAAGAGCTGGTCGCTGTAGTAGACGTGCCCATCCGAGGTCTTCAGGGCGAATGTGAGCCTGGTCCCGGATGGATAGACCCCCAGATCGTAGATCTTGCCCATTTCAGAGTCCACTGCCCGGAAGATCAGCTTCTCCTCAGGGCGGTACAGCCAGATCTCGTTATCCAGTGGGGTGTTCCTGCCGGTAAAACGCACAATCACCCTTCCCGATCTGGGCATGACCAGGTCGTCGTCTGCCGTGAACTGGATGCCATAGAATGGGAACTGGCCGCCCATTCCGCATTCACCATAGGCGATCTTGAACCAGCCGCTCTCCCCCCAGCCCTGTCCCCAGCTGTTCTTGCAGATCCAGCAGCCCTTGGCGTCATCGAAGCCCACGATGCATACCGCATGGTCGCCCATAAATCCGCCGTATGCGTTCTGGTAGACCCCTTTCTCATAATAGAAGAAGTCCTCATAGACGCTAAATCCGCTGATGAGCGGACCCCGCTGGCTGAGCCATTCCTTAGCCTGAGAGCTATTGGTTATGGTCTTGTAGCTCTCTATCTTGACCACCCTTTTGTCCCTGTCCGTGCAGCTGCCGGTACTATCCCCCTGGTAAGGATTGCATCCCTCGTCCGGCACTCCGCTGGACTGGGCAAATCTCAGGGCAGGGGCGAAATACCAGCCCCGTCCGCAGCAGTCGCCGCAGCCTCTGAAGAAGAGGTCGGCCTCAGAGAGATCTGGATTGAGGGCCGGGTCCCTCTTGAAGATCTCCAAATTGGCCTCAATGGCCGCCACAGTGGCAAAGGCAACACAAGAGCCGCACTGCTTCTGATCCCTGATCGGCGTCGTCCAGTCGTTGCCGGATACGTCCCTCCAGTCCCACTGAGTGGGATATATGGAAGCTGCCCCGGCCCTGGCAGCCAGAGTGCGATCCCTTTCCGCCAGCTGCTGGATCATCATCTTCTCTTCCTCCGGAATGACCAGGCCAAGGTAGCGCATCTTCTCCTCCGGTGCCAGTTCTGAGACATCCGTCTTTCCTGCCGCCCAGGTGAGACTCATTCCCTTGATCTTGCTTTGTATCTCTTTGATCTCATCGGTTCCCAAGATTGATAACCCCCTCGGTATATTTCAGGCTAATATCGATATAAACTTATGTATTTTTTAAATAGTCTCATAGTTAATGACCTTTACGGGTGGCCGGAAAAAATTGTGATTATTGGCAGAGGTTTGTTGGCCCGAAGGTTTGTTGGAGGAGGTTTGTTAGGATGAGGTTTGTTTGGCTGAGAGTGATTTAGATATGTCGATAAAACTTATTGAAGATATACGATAATATATCATGACTATTTCCTCTGTAGTTCATGATAAACTTCAGAAAGAAAGTTATTAATACCACCCTATACTATCATCGCTCAGGAGGGGCCAGCTTTTATGGAAATCGTGGTGAAGAGATCTGCGCGACGGAAAAGGACCATTCAGGCCCGGATGGTAGGGGGAAAGATGGAGGTCTTAGCTCCGGCCTCAATCTCAGATGCCGCTCTTCAGGTCCACATAGAGAAGCTGCAGATCAGGCTTGAGAAGAGGGTCTATCCCAAAGACGACACTCATTTGAGCCAGAGGGCTGCGGCTCTGAACAATAGGTATTTTCAGGGAAGCTTAGCCTGGAACAGCATTCAGTATTCCTCTCGCCAGGAGCACCGTCGCGGCTCATGCAACTGTGCCGCCCGGACCATTCGCATTAGCAACCGGCTGGCAAGCCTCCCTCAGTGGGTGGAGGACTATGTGATCGTCCACGAGCTTGCTCACCTGATCGAGCCCAATCATGGCAAGAGGTTCAAGGCTCTGGTGAATAGGTACCCATTGGCGGAAAGGGCGATAGGATTTCTGATGGCATCGGAGAGGCTGGAAGCAAAAGGAAGTTAGGCCACATTCTATTGACACATTGCAGACACATTCCAGACGAATTCCAAACTCATTTCTGTTCCTTCAGGTAGCTGCTCAGAAGACATATGGAGTCCTCGGGGCCGATCTGCTCGAACTTTTCGCAGGGAGTATCTCTGTAGCAGGGCAGGTGGTGGATGGTGCAGCACGCTATCTCTCCCTCTGGCATAACCACAAAGGCGAGATGAGGGCACATCTGCCCGCCGGGCTTTTGGATCATGGCCTCGGGATCACTTCTATCCAGGCATCCATCGGGAAGAATTGACCGGGGATTGACCACGAAGATGTCCAGATGAATGCAGCAATTTCCGCAGCGTCTGCAAATCATGATTCAAACAGTGAAACAGGCATTCCTTATTGATTAGCGTTTTGATTGGATCTAATTTTGCCATTTTGCTATTCTTCATCAATAGCAATAGACTTAAGGTTTCAATGCCAATAGACTGATTGCAGATTGAGGAGGCTATTAAGGCATGAAGATATTGGTTCCCTTGGCAGATGGCTTCGAAGAGATCGAGGCCATGAACGTCATCGATATTCTGAGACGGGCGGGAATAGATGTGGTGACTGCAGGGCTGAAGGAGGGATTGGTAGAGGGCGCGCATGGGGTTAAGGTGCAGCCTGATACCACCCTGGACAGGATCCACCAGCAGGATTTCGACGGCATGGTCCTTCCCGGAGGTGCGCCCGGCTTCATCAACCTGGGAAAGGATGAAAGGATACTGAAGATGGCGCGGGAGATGAATCAGGCGAAAAAGTATGTGGCGGCGATATGCGCAGCGCCATCGGTCCTCATCAAGGCGGGAGTCCTGCAGGGCCGGAAGGCCACTGTGCACCCTTCGGGGGTGGAGGAGGTGAAGTCGTGCGCCCAGTTCTCCTCAGTGATCGAGTGGTGGTGGACGGAAATATCATAACCAGCCGCGCTCCGGGAACGGCGATGGAGTTCGCTTTGAAGCTGGTGGAGGTATTCGTAGGCAAGAAGAAGATGGAGCAGGTCAAGGCGGAGACCCTGGCGATATGCAAAGGGGATTAGTCATAGAATGAATAATATTATCCAACTGGGCTAAACCTTGCGCATCGATTGCTCTGCAATCTGATGACGCATTTTGCTCTACAGCAAGGCCACATCCACTACCAGTCCTGCATGCCACTCCTTTCTGTAGGAGGCCACAACTGCTGCCCCCATGCACGGATCGTAAAAAGCGATAGCTGCAGCTTGTGATGGCCCAGGCGGTGATGGAGCAGATGACGTGTGGTTATTGACCGACTGGGAGAGATCATTCGGTTGCTTCGCGTCTGGGGAAATGAATTTAGAGCTTGATTTTTATTCATAAGAGCTGCTTTTCAGTGGGCGCCGCGAGTCGGCCTGCTGGCCTCCCGCGCTAATGCCCTGGTCCCCTCAACGCCGGGGAGGCTTGGATACAATCGTGGCAAGCCGTTGATGGTTCTGGAATATAAAAAGGCTAATATTCCCCAGGCGGGCCAGGCTGAACTGTGTGCTTGCCTGCAGTACGAGCACATAGCTCTAATTCTCCACAGGTCTGGTCGCGTCCACCACCTTGCCCGCCTGCCACTCCTTGCTTTACGTGGCCACCTCCCTGATGGATATTGAATCAATTTTAAAAGTTTTTAAGGCTCTTACTATAAATACTGATAGATTGAAATACCATAGGATTTCACCAATCTCAAGATCTTTCAAATATCAGAGTAGTGTCTTGGAGGCGTAGAGACAAGTGGAATCCCTGTTGAATGAAGCTGATACCTGCAGAAAGTATGTAGTACCCAGGCTGATCCATTCGGGCTGGGATAATGAGCCTCATTCTTTCACCGAGCAGCAGAATTTCACAGACGGGCGAATCGTAATGATTGGAGATAAGCCCAAGCGCCGAAAGAAGAAGCGTGCCGATTACCTGCTTCGCTTCACTCGGGACTTTAAGATTGCTGTTGTCGAAGCCAAACCGATTTACAGGAACCCTGGAGACGGGCTGCAACAGGCCAAGGAGTATGCGGAAATTTTAGGGCTCAAATTTGCCTATGCCACCAATGGGGATGGGATAATTGAGTTTGACTACTTCACAGGAATAGAACGATTACTTTCAGAGTTTCCATCGCCCGGCGAGCTGTGGTCACGCTACTGTGATGCGCATAAAATTGTGGATGCGCAGAAGAAAGAACGCCTTCTTGCTCCTTACTATCGCTCCCAGGGAAAAGACGCCCGCTACTATCAAGAGATCGCAATCAATAAGTCAATTGAGGCTATAGTAGAGGGAAAGAAACGCATCCTCCTAACCATGGCAACAGGCACTGGCAAGACCTTTGTGGCATTTCAGATTTGCTGGAAGCTCTGGGAGTCGAAGTGGAATTCCCGCGGTGAGCCGCGCAAGCCCAGAATTCTGTATTTGGCGGACAGAAACATACTCATCGACGATCCGAAGGATAAGACTTTCACGCCCTTTGGAGACGCACGTTGGAAGATAGAGAACGGAGATGCGATCAAGAGCCGGGAGATGTACTTTGCCATCTATCAGTCCCTGGCGAAAGACGAGCGGCGTCCGGGCCTATTCCGGGAGTATGCGCCAGACTTCTTCGATCTGATAATAGTAGACGAGTGCCACCGGGGGAGCGCCAGAGACGAGAGCAACTGGAGGGAGATCCTGGAGTATTTCCAGCCCGCCTATCAGTTGGGCATGACGGCGACGCCGCTGCGGGATGATAACCGGGACACTTATGCCTACTTTGGCGATCCCATTTACACCTACAGCCTGCGGCAGGGAATTGAAGACGGATTTCTGGCTCCGTACCGGGTGCATCGCATTGTCACAGACGTTGACGCAGCAGGCTGGAGGCCCAGCCAGGGAGAGAAAGACCGCTTCGGCTACGAGATTCCTGATGGCGAGTATCAGACCAAGGATTTCGAGCGCGTCGTTGCCTTGCGGGCTCGAACGCAGGCCATTGCCCGCCACCTGGCAGAGTTCATGAGGAATACTGACCGCTTTGCCAAGACCATCGTCTTTTGCGTGGACCAGGAGCATGCGGATGAGATGCGCCGGGCTCTGAACAATCTGAATGCCGATCTGGTGGCCCAGAATTCTGATTACGTCTGCCGGGTGACGGCGGACGAGGGACAGATTGGGATTGGCCATTTGAGCAGGTTTCAGGAGCTGGAGACGAAGACACCTGTGATCCTTACAACCTCCAAGCTGCTCTCCACGGGAGTGGATGCGCCTACCTGCAAGAACATCGTCCTGGCGAGGGTGATCGGCTCCATGACCGAGTTCAAGCAGATCATAGGCCGCGGGACGCGAGTGCGGGACGACTATGGCAAGCTCTTCTTTTCCATCCTGGACTACACCGGCAGCGCCACGCAGATGTTTGCCGATCCGGCTTTTGATGGAGATCCGCATTGGTATCGAGATTGAGACCGATGGCCATAAGCGAAGCGGAGGCGGTTGCGGAAAGGGTGAGGGCGACGGCCAGGATCAAGAATTGCCGGATGAGGACGCCCCACGCAAGTACTATGTGGACGGCGGCCACTTTGAGATCGCCACGCACTACGTCTCCGAGCTGGACCCGGATGGAAAGCAGCTGCGGGTGATCAAGTTCACAGATTATGCTGCAGAGAAGGTGAGAACGCTCTACCCTACGGCATCCGAGCTGCGAGCGAAATGGGCCGACCTGGAGCAGAGAGCGGAGATAGTCGCCGCTCTGGAGGAGCGGGGCATTGACTTTGCCAACCTGGCTCGCGAGGCAGGGCAGCCGGAGGCCGATTCCTTTGACCTGCTCTGCCATTTGGCCTTCAATGCGCCCCTGCAAACACGCAGGCAGCGGGCTGAGCAGCTCCGGCGCAAGAAGCCGGACTTCTTCGGGCAGTACGGACCGGAGGCCAGAGTCATTTTGGAGGAGCTTTTGGAGAAGTACTCAGAGCATGGAACGGCGCAGTTCGAGATGCCTGAGGTGCTGAAGGTGCCGCCCATTTCCGAGCATGGAAACGTGGGGGAGATAATTGGCATCTTTGGCGGAGCGGAAAGGTTAAAGGAAGCGGTGGATCAGCTACAAGTGCTGCTGTACGCCGCTTGATGATAGGAGTAGTAATAACATGGCCCGAACGCGCAAACCTAAAGCCTCTGAAGCTCAGCTCACCACCGCCCAGCAGTTAGGCAGCATCGTCAAGTCCTGCCGGGATATCATGCGCAAGGACAAGGGCCTCTCCGGAGACCTGGACCGCCTTCCCATGCTGGTCTGGGTGATGTTCCTCAAGTTCATAGACGACATGGAGCAGATCAGGGAGCAAGAGGCAATTTTAAAGGGCGAGAGGTTCCGTCCAGCCATCGAGGCCCCTTACCGCTGGCGGGACTGGGCGGCGAAGGAGGACGGCATCACCGGAGACGCTCTCATCGCCTTCATCAACCAGGACAAAGCAGTGCGGCCCGATGGGCAGGAGGGCCAGGGGCTCTTCGCCTACCTGCGCAGTCTGCAGAGCGCGAACGGAGGCGACCGGACGGGATGTGATTGCCACCATCTTCCGGGGCACAGTCAACCGCATGATCAGCGGCTACCTGCTGCGGGATATGATAAACAAGATCAACGCCATCCACTTCAGCTCCTCTGAGGAGATCCACACCCTAAGCCACCTTTACGAGTCGATGCTCAAAGAGATGAGGGACGCTGCGGGCGACTCGGGCGAGTTTTACACCCCCCGTCCGGTCATCCGCTTCATGGTGGCGGTGACGGATCCAAGGCTGGGCGAGACCATCCTGGACCCGGCCTGCGGCACAGGCGGATTTCTGGTCGAGTCCTACAAGCACCTGTACGAGCAGTGCAAGACGGTGGAGGACTTTGAGGTGCTGCAGAAGGACAGCATAAAGGGCGGCGAGGCCAAGCCGCTGCCCTACATGCTCTGCCAGATGAACCTGCTCTTGCACGGCATAGACTATCCGCAGATCGATTCCGAAAACAGCCTGCGCTTCCCGCTGCGGGAGATAGGCGATGCAGCAGCGGGTGGATGTGATCCTGACCAATCCACCTTTCGGCGGCGAGGAGGAGCGCGGAATCCTGGGAAATTTCCCGGATGACAAGCAGACCTCTGAGACCACGCTTCTGTTCTTGCAGCTCATCATGCGCAAGCTGCGTCGCACGCCCGCGCCCGGGCGCGCGGGCGTGGTCGTGCCCAATGGAATGCTCTTCGGGGACGGAGTGGCAGCAAGGATCAAAGAGGAGCTGCTGAAGGAGTTCAACCTGCATACGATTGTGCGCCTGCCCAATGGCGTCTTTGCGCCTTACACCAATATTCCCACCAACCTGCTCTTCTTCGACCGATCCGGGCCGACCAAAGAGGTCTGGTACTACGAGCTGGCCCTGCCCGAAGGCCGCAAGAACTACACCAAGACCAAGCCCATGCAGTTCGAGGAGTTTGCCGACTGCCTGGCCTGGTGGAAGGTCGAGGAACGAGGGCGAGCAGGCCTGGAGAGTGCCGGCGGAGGAGATTGCCGGGAATAACTACAACCTGGATATCAAGAATCCGAACGGGAAGAAGGACCTGGAGCAACTGCCGCCTGAGGAGCTGGTGGAGTCGATTCTGGCCAAGGAAGAGAGGATCATGCAGATCATGGGCGAGATAAAAGAGCTGCTGGCGGAGAAGAGATGATCGAGGAAGATTTCGCAGACAATTTCTGCGAAATTCCAGTGGAAATGCAGGTATATCATTTAGAGGATTGAATAATGTCTGGAAAGAGATGGGATAATGTTCCTCTAGGTGATATGATACGATATAGAAAAGAATTCATCCAAATCGATGATCTTTCAACTTATAAGCGCTGTCGTGTGCAGCTTCACGCTCAAGGGATCGTTTTGCGTGATTCGATAGACGGTTCGCAAATTAAGACCAAGAAACAGCAAGTATGTCATGCTGGCGAATTTCTGGTCGCTGAGATTGATGCCAAAGTTGGAGGATTTGGAATTGTCCCTGAAAATTTGGAAGGGGCTATCGTAAGCAGTCATTACTTCATTTTCACACTTGACGAAGAATATTTAGATCGTCGATTCCTGGATTACTTTATCCGGACAAAAATGTTCCAGGATCAAGTTACTGCCCAAGGATCGACCAATTATGCTGCTATTCGCCCAGAGAATGTTCTTAGCTATGTGATTCCACATCCACCACTGGACGAGCAGCGCCGCATAGTGGCCCGCATCCAGGAACTGGCCGCCCGGATCGAGGAGGCACGAGAGTTGCGAAGGCGAGCGATGGTGGAAACTAATGCGTTTTCTGTATCAATAGCAAGGTCCATTTTTAATTATAAAAAGAATTCAATCATTACTATTGATGAGCTTGTAGGAAGAAAGAATTTAAAAAACGGATTATCAGTAAAAACCACAAGTGCTGAATCACAGGTCCAGTGTCTTAGGTTGTCTGCGCTAAGAAACGGCAAGATTAATTGTTTGGACTCAAAGCCGATACCAATTAATGAAAATGAGATCGTTCAATATTTAGTTAAGGACAAGGATGTTTTCATTGTGCGTGGAAACGGTAGCAAGGATTTGGTCGGTCGTGCTGGCATAGTAGAAAAAACACTACCTGGTATTATTTTTCCTGACCTATTTATTCGAGTCCCTTTAGACATTAGAATAATTCTTCCTGAGTTTTTTGTAGCTTGGTGGAATTCAAGAACTATGCGAGATACCATTGAAGAAGCAGCAAAGACGACTTCGGGAATTTGGAAGATAAATCAAGGCCATATCGCCTCCTTTTCCATTCCGCTTCTAGGACTAGTGTAGCAGTTCCTAATTAACATATCAATACCCCGTCGTCCTTATCGACAACAATCCCTCCCGCCATTTTATCCATTTTGTACTTCCATTTAAATATTGTTGGAGTTTCATTCATGTCGTCTATGTATTGACTCATGCGATCCTTCAACTCTTTTTTGGATGATACACGAATCCCCCTCAGCATGCTTCGAGTCATTTTGCTGAATAGGCTCTCGATTATATTTAGCCATGAGGCATGTTTTGGTGTAAAGACAAAATGAAAGCGTTGCGGAACTGTTTTGAGATAGCTCTTAGTTTCCTTTGAGGTATGTACACTAACATTGTCGAGAATAATAATTATTTTTATATCTTTTGGATAGGCTGAATCGACACATTTTAAGAATTCAACGAACTCCTTACTTCTATGCCTATCGAATATCCTATAATGAACTGTGCCTGTCAAAAGATCAATTCCTGCGAGCAGAGATACTGTGCCATGCCTTATATATTCATAATCGCGGGAAAGCGTGGCATATTTGCCTAATGCAGGCATTAAATCCAAATATTTATTTTCAATAGCTTGGATTCCCGGCTTCTCATCATATGAAATGATAACCATATCGAGCGGCTTATTTTCTTTAGACATCTGTTGGAGCAATTCCACCTGCTTATAGGTATGTAGTACAACAACGCTTTTTGACTCAAATTCGGGATCGATTGGAGCAAGGTATGACGAAATTTTATGGGGCTTAACGTTGCTCGCGCCAAGTATTTTAGAGACTGTGCCACGAGATAACTTTGATAATTCTGGAAAACCATTATCCAAACAATGATTCCTGATATGTTCTGCTAATAAACGTTGTGTCCATAATTCGTATGGATATCCGTGGTCCAGTGGTTTTGAGCAAGCAAGAGACAGAATCCATGTTCTTGCGCCTGATGATATTTTTCGCGGTCTGCCGCTTCTTGGTAGATCTTCCAATGCGGCATAAATTCCATAAGCAAAGGCCTTGTCAATCGTACGCTCAACTTTGGGCCTATTGGTGCCTAAGTCTCGCGCAATTTGCGAAATTGATTTGCGCTCATAGTATTCAAGAAGGATCTTAGCACGCTCAACTGCACTTTCCGGTAGCGTTCTTGACTTACTAGCTCTATTAACGTACTCAAGATCTTCTTCAGTTAACTGCAAAGCAGGGCGAGCACTCACAAATGGCATGATATCAGATTGGGGTCCTGGTATTAAAATATTGCTATGTTATTTTGGAAGCTAAGCACTAGAAGAACAGCACCGAATTGTTGCTTACCTTGATGACATGCAATCCAATCTCGACGCCCTCAAGCGCCACCAGGCCCAGACCGCCGCCGAACTTGACGCCCTCCTGCCGGCGGTGCTGGAGCGGGCTTTCCAGGGCGAGCTTTGATGAGGAAAAGGCTATCATCTTGTATTTGCTAATGCCTTTATGAGGATTATATGGCAGAAGGAATAACGCGCATCTCTGTAAAGGGTTTCAAGTCCCTGGCGGAAGAATGCTCGATTGAAGTTCGTCCCTTGACTATACTGGCTGGAGCCAATAGTTCGGGCAAATCGAGCATAATGCAGCCTCTCTTATTGATGAAGCAAACTCTTGAAGAGAGCTATGATCCCGGCCCACTAAAAATTAGTGGCCCTAATGTCGAGTATACCTCTGGTTGAACAGTTTTTATCAAAAGTATCTGGCAGAAAAAAGATGCGCGATTTTAGATTTAGTATTTATATAAATGAAAATGAATCGATTACTGAGACATTCAGAAAAGAGCCTAAAAAAGCAATCGAATTAGTTGATATGGTCTATAAAGGCATCGAGAAAGACCCGATATTTGGAGATAAAATTGAATTAAGTATGAAAATGGACACAACCCGAGATTATTTCCACGAACCCATCATTAGCTAAAAGATTGAAACATATTAAAAATCTATTTCATAAATGGGATAAAAAAAATATTGAACTAAAAGTGATACATAATCGATGTTTTTTAGAACTAATCGCGTTTTATATTGAAGATAATGGGAAGGAACAATATTTGAACCTTTTCTTATCCCTATTAGTGAAAGCTTTGAAAAGTCCATTCGAGAACTAATTCATGTTCCTGCTCTAAGAGGAAATCCAAGGCGCAACTATGATGTTGCTGCTGTAGGCAAATTATTTCCAGGAACCTTTGAAAATTATATGCCGCAAGTGTTGTTAATGAACTGGCAGAAAAATAATGACTCTCGTCTGAATGATCTAGGAGATGCGCTTCAAATATTAGGATTAACCTGGAAAGTCGGATCAAAGGCCGTTGATGATACCAGCGTCGAAATCTTGGTTGGGCGCTTGCAGCAATGCAATCGAGGTGGAATTCTAAAGATCTTGTTAGCATTGCGGACGTCGGTTTTGGTGTATCTCAGACCTTGCCGGTAATAGTTGCTCTTACTCGTGGCTAAAGCCCGGCCAACTAGTCTACATAGAGCAGCCTGAGATCCATCTGCATCCAAAGGCCCAGATGGCGATGGCACAAATTCTGGCGGCCGCTGCCAACCGTGGCGTCCGAGTGGTTGTAGAGACCCATAGCTCCATGCTGCTCTTAGGCATACAGTCGATCTGTTGCCGAAGGAAAGCTCTCGCCTGAAAAGGTCAAGCTCCACTGGTTCAAGAGGAGGCCGGATGATGGTGTTACCGAGGTCTGTGAGCGCTGACCTGGACAAAGCAGGGGCTTTCGGTGACTGGCCTGAGGATTTCTCTTCCGCAGAAATGGACGCCGATACTCCGTTACATTCATGCAGCCGAGGCCCGTCTGGAGCCGAACTAATGTCATCCCCAGATGGGTTGTGTCTGGTCATCGATGCATCCGTGGCCACATCCACCGGCGAGCGAGGCCAGAGAGGTGTGCTCTGCCAGGCCTTCTTAAAAGTCATGATAGAGAGGACCTCTCATCGGCTGGTGATGACAAAAGAGATAGGCGCTGAATGGGATATCCACTCTCATCCTTTTGCTCGACACTGGAGAAGAAGCATGAACGCCAAAAGGAGAGTGGATCGGCCAAGAATAGATCACGATCCTCTATTGGCGGCAAAAGATCGTTCGGGCAAATCCACCAGAAAAAGCCCTTAATGCTATGGAAAAAGATCTGCATCTTGTCCAGGCGGCAAGGGCAACAGATAACCGTATCGTCTCGCTTGATGACGCTGCGAGAAGATATTTTTGTGAAGCTTCCGCCATTGCTGGCGAGCTGAGGCAGATTCTGTGGGTAAATCCTGCTGTGGAAAGGGAAAGGCCAATCCAGTGGTTGGAAGAGGGCGCTCCCAATGAAGAGGAGCGACTGATACGTCCTCCTAGCCTAATTCATGTAAAGCTTAAACCAGAGGCTCCGGCTGCTTTCCCTCCGGGGCCACCGGCAGGCCCGCCCGGTGCAGGACCAGCTGCCCGGAAAAGTGCATCGCCCGGTTCAGTATCAGCCTCTTTCCCATCGGGGTGAGGGCGAAGACGGGAATGGCAATGCCAATCTGGATCAGCGCCTTTCCTCCCGCCACCTCCCGCACCGCCCGGGAGGCGCAGGACCAGACCAGGTCGCAGCATTCCGCCAGAACCTGAGCCTCGCTCTCGCTTATGCCCGTGGTGTGAACGGCCAGAATTGTGGCCCTGGCACCCAGAGCACTCTCCCTCTCCCGCAGCGCTCGAGCGTCATCTGCCCTGTGCACCGGCTACGGTTACAGCAATCCTTCTATATCCCGCATCTACTGCCCTCTCAAAGCCCAGAACCTGGTCTACTGTTCCCTGCCGGTCGATCAGGATGCATCCCCTCTCCTCCAGGCCCTCTTGAATCTCTTCGATGGGCTCGGTCTTTACCAGGCCGGTCATGTGCGCCCCGATGGCCTGCAGGACCTCGGGCTTGGTCGCCACCACCGTTCCCGCTCCCTCCGAGACCAGCACTGCAGCATCGATGAGCCCTTCGGACAGGGCATCTGAGAGGATCTCACTGGCTCCAAAGCTCACCGGCTTGTTCTCAAGCTCCAGGACTCTCTTCGGGCCGTACATGCCAAGCTCTGCCATATGCTCTTCCAGGACCCGCTTGACAGTCTCTTTGCTCTCGATCTTGATGCCGTACAGATCCCGGCGCAGAGGGCACGAGCGTATGGCAGGCTCAGTCAGAACCTCGACTTTGCCGTCCCGGACCCTGACAAGGGCCCCGGCCATCTCCAGCAGATGCTCTGACACTGCTGCTCAGGCGGATATCAGGAGGGCGGATTTCATTCCCGCGGCTCCAGCCTTCTTCTCACCGACTCGGCATGGGCGAGCAGCCCCTCCGCCTCGGCCAGAGTGGTGATCGTCTCCTCCAGCCCCAGCAATCCCTCATCAGTGATCATCTGCAGGGTCATCTTCTTGGTGAAGTGGTCCACATTCAGGCCGGAGAAGATGCGGGCATATCCCGAGGTGGGAAGCACGTGATTCGTCCCGCTGGCATAATCCCCTGCCGCCACCGGGGTGAACTTTCCCAGGAACACACTCCCCGCATTTCGAATGGACCTCAGGACGTTCATCGGCTCCTTGGTGACGATCTCCAGATGCTCCGGGGCAAAGGCATTGACGAAGTCAAGCGCCTCATCCATATCATCCGCCAGCAGAATGGCACTGTGCTCCAGGCTCTCAGCGACGATATCGCTGCGTGCAGCCCCAGGAGCCTGAATGTTCAGCTCCTCTGCCACGGCGCTGGCCAGGAGATCATCCAGGGACACGAAAACGGAGATCGATTTGGGATCGTGCTCTCCCTGAGCGATCATATCGGCAGCTATGACCCCAGGATCCGCCGTCCGGTCGGCCAGGATCAAAACCTCGCTCGGCCCGGCAGGAAAATCGATCTCCACCGAGCCTCGGGTGAGCATCTTGGCGGCAGTGACATAGATATTGCCCGGCCCCACGATCTTGTCCACCCTTTCAATGCTGTCTGTGCCTAAAGCCATGGCCGCTATGGCCTGGGCTCCGCCAAGCTTGTAGATCTCGTCCGCTCCGGCCATATCCGCAGCAGCCAGTGTCAGCGGATTGATCGATCCGTCCTTTTGGGGCGGGGTGCAGACCACAATCCTGGGCACATCCGCCACTTTGGCCGGAATGACGGTCATCAGGGCCGAGCTGGGGTACGCCGCCCTGCCCCCGGGAACATAAGCCCCCACAGAGTCCAGGGGGACGACCTTCTGGCCCACCAGCACCCCAGGAGATGCCTCGCTCATCCAGAAGTCATGCTCTTTCTGTTCATTATGGAAATAGAAGATATGATCTGCCGCGGCGGAGAGAGCCTCAAGAAGCCTGTCATCCACCAGGTCGTATGATGCATCGATCTCCTCCTGGGTCACGCGCAGGTCATCCAGGTGTGCCCCCTCGAACCTCTCTGTGTACTTGAAAAGAGCCTCATCTCCCTTCGACCCAACCTCCATAATGATCTCATTTACCGCGGGAAGGACATCCTGAATGCCCACATCCCTGGAGAGAAGTGAACGCAGATCCTCGTCCTTCAGCTCGCCCAGCCTTTTAGTTATCATCTTAAAACCTCCATTATCCTGAAAATGCGCCCATCAGCGGGAGTTGCTCCTTCCCCGCTGCACCCGGTAGAGGGACTCCACCCTCTCCAGGCTGTCCGCCTCCTCCAGGGACTTGTCATCTCTCACCCTCACCAATCTGGGAAAACGAAGAGCATATCCCGATGAGTAGCTCTGGCTCTTTTGTATCTCCTCATAGGCCACCTCGAAGATCACCGCCGGCTTCAGCTCAACCTCCATGCCCTTCTGCACCAAGATCAGCTCTCGGAACATCTCCGTCAGCTCAGCCAGGGCCTCGTCCGTAAGGCCGGTGGCCACCCAGCCTATGTCCAGGAGCTTGCCCGTGGCTTCATCCAGACAGGCCAGCCGGTATGACCCCAGGAAGCTCGCTCTTCTGCCCTCGCCCCACTTTGCTCCGATCACCGCCAGGTCCAGTGTCTCCATGACCGGCTTGATCTTCAGCCAGTTCTTGCCCCTCTTGCCCGGAGAGTATAATGACAGGGGATTTTTGAGGATCAGCCCCTCATGGCCGGTCTCCAGTGCCTGGCGGTATATCTCCTCTGCCTTCTGGACGCTGTCGGTGACGACCTGACCCGCCAGTATCGAAGGATCGACAATTCCCTCCAGCAGCTCCCGCCGTCTGGCCAGGGGCAGATCCACGGTGCTTTTGCCATCCAGGTATATCAGATCGAACAGGAATAAGCGCAGAGGCGTCTCTTTGGCCTGCTTTTCCACATTGTATTTCCTGCGAAAGCGCTTCAAGATCTCCTGGAAGGCCAAAGGTCTCGAGTCTTTGCCAATGGCCACCGCCTCTCCGTCCAGGATGGCCTTATCCGCTCTGACCTCCTGGGCCAGACGGACGATCTCGGGCAAAGAGCGCGTCACATCCTCCAGCCGGCGGGAGAATATGCGCACCCTCTTCCCATCCTTATGGATCTGCACCCTTGCCCCATCGTACTTCCACTCGACTGCTGCAGACCCCAGCTCCTGCATGGAGGCAGGGATTCCCTCACCCAGCTGGGCGAGCATCATCTTGATGGGATGGTTGATCAGCACATTCAGATCCGAGAGCGTCCCTTTTCGGGCATTGACTGCCACCAGACCAATATCGTTGGTCAGATTGTAGGCCCTCTCCACATCCGCCGCCTCACGAGAAAAAGCCCTGGCAATGGCATCTCTGATTCCTCCTTCACCGATGCCTATTCTCATATCCTCTATCGCCAGCCGGGCGATGTACTGAGCCTCCAGCGGCGTGGCCTTACTGAAAAGATACTGCAGGTTCTTGATCCTGGTGTCCTGGCTTCCCTTTCCCGAGGCCCGGGCCACGGCCAGGAACCTCTGATAGACCTCTTCGATACAGAGCGGCTCATCTTCGACGAAGGCGGCAAATCCGATGGGCTTTTTCTTCTCCACCGCTGCCGATGCCACCAGCCCCGGGTCTCCGGTGGCGCGCAGCATATCTGAGATCTTCTCTGTCGAGCATCCGCAGGCCCTCGCCATCGCCTCATAGAGGATGCTCGGCCCCACCCCCATCACCAGATCCAGGCTGGGAGGGAATAGGTCCCCCATGATGAAGCCGGATGCGACCGCCAGCTCATCATCATTCAGCTCCTTCAGGAATGCTGCTGCCAGGTCGATCTTCTCCAGGGAGCCGGACACCCCCTCCACCCTCTGGCACAGCTCGGCGAAGCTCAGGAAGCTGGTCATTCTCCAGTCTCAGTCATCGATCTAGAATATGGCATCTATGCGCTTGGTCCTGTAGATGCTGACGATATCGGTGAGGATGGCCGAGGCCGTCTCTATGGAGCCTGCACCAAGACCGGATACGGTGATCGTTCCGGAGAGGTCGGTGTAGATGGCAGCAGAGTTGAGAGTGCCGGCCACGGCCAGGGGGCTGTCCAGGGGCACCAGAGTGGGCCGGACGGTGAGCGCGGGCACGTCGCCGATCAGCTTTATGGCATATCCTCTCTTCTTGGCCAGAGCCAGAGCCTCAGGAGTGACTCCTGTGATTCCGGTCACATTAACATCAGAGTACTTGACGTTCATGTTGAATAGGGAGTTAGCCAGGATGACCACCTTTCCTGCAGTGTCCACACCCTCCACATCGTAGCTTGGATCGGCCTCAGCGATACCCAGATCCTGAGCCTCGCTCAGGGCGTGAGCATAGGGTATCCCCTCCTCGGTCATCCGGGTGAGGATATAGTTGCAGGTGCCATTGAATATCCCCCGGACGCCGAGGATCGTGTTGCCCACCAGGGTGCGCTCGACCAGGCTGATCAGGGGCATGGTTCCGCCAACAGTGGCCTCGAACTTCAGCATCACGCCGTTGTCCTCGGCCAGCTTCTTGAGGCTGCCGTAGGATACGACTAAAGGCCCTTTGTTGGATGTCACCACATGCTTGCCGCTGGCCAGGGCCGCTTCCATATGTCCCAGGCCCGGCTGGCCGTGAACGATGTTGGTGGGGGTGACCTCGATCATCAGGTCGGAGTCTATGGCAGTGATGGCCTCTTTGCCCTTCATGCCCGAGGTGGCCACATTGGCCAGGGTCCTCTCTCCCAGGATCTTTTTCGCATCCACTCCGTCCTCGGACATCACTGTACCGGTGTGATCGGTGACGCTGACCAGCAACAGGTTCAGGCCCATATCGCGGAGGATCTCCTTCTTTCTGGTGAGGACATCAACCACTCCGTGGCCCACTATGCCGTAGCCCACCAGGGATACCTTAATGTCTCTCATACTGCCTCCGTCTCGATAGGCTCGATAACAAGCAGCTTCTTCTCCTCGCCCACACTGCGCAAAACGGTCAAAGCCTTTTGGATCTCGGCCTTGCCTGTGGCGCGAATCTTGAGGTAGGCGGAGGAGTGCTCATTCACTCCCGGCATGGTCAGGGAAAGGTCTACCACCTCAGCGTAGCCGGTGGAGTCGATCCGGTTTATGGTGTCGCCCAGGTCGCTGTCCAGAACGTGGCCCACCAGCACAACCGATACCGCTTCGATGAACCGGTCCTCGCCCGCCCGCACTACAGAGATTCCGCTCTCTTTTAGCCTGGACTGCACAGTCTCGATTCTTGAACGGTCCATCTCCACAACGAATCGGACCGGGATCATGCCTCGGGGGGTTTTGCGGTCCCTGTGGTGAACTACGCTGATGATGTTGGCCTTGTTATCACTCAAGGGTTGCATCGCCAGGAGCAGCTGGCCGGGAACATCCTGCAGCTCTAAATCCATGGAAAGTCGCATAGCATTCCTCATAATTTGCTGAAATTCACCTGCGGGTTAAATTAAATAAACCTTGTGTAGATGGGGTCAGAGCGGAGTTTGTCTCGGGGCGGTGAGCGGGCGAGGGTTCTGGAGAATCAAAATCCGGGCAGGCAGGCGATTTTGGGTCGGCAGAGGTGAGGCCCTATCCGATAGTAATTAATATTACCTCTTCCAAGCAGTAGCCAAAGAAAGTAGGAGGATCTTCATGGCAGGTGGAAATGGTCTGGCAATTGGATTAATGCTTATCGGTTTCGTAGTACTGTTTATTGTGCCCATAGTGTTCTTGACCGGCCTGTTTTAAAGGCTGAATGAGCCAGTGGGCTAATCCCTTTATTTTATAAAATTAGATAATATAGGGAACATAGAGGATTAAAAAAATAGCCCCAGTTTGCAGTATGTAAAATTTTTATAACAATATTACTATTCTGAAGTTCGGATTCATTTTCTGCCTGGATAGACATGTTTATGCACAAAATTTGATGCGAGACTAAATGTCGATCTTAATGCCGAAAAGCTTCTCAAACTTCTGGTATTTTCCCCGGGCGCGGTAGATGTTCTGCCTGGTATAGGGCAATCCCTCCTGGCAGGCTATCATGTCTCTGACCTCAGCAGGGGTGAAGACGATATCCAGCTTCTCTCGTGGCAGCTCGGCTATCTTCACCTCTTCCCTGGAGAGTTCAAGCGGTAGGTCATCCTTCCATTTCCAGCTCTTATCATAGCGAATCAGAGCCAGATGCTCATTCTTGCAGCGAGCGGAGATCAGCCATTCCTGGTCGGTGCAGTAATAAGCCAGGCTCTCCAGGTCCGATCCGCAATGGCCGCAAAAGCCAATCACATTCCTCGACCGGGAAACGGGATCCAACCGCTCTCCGCTGTACAGAAGGAACAGGCCTTCTTCCGCCAGTTGGTTCATCTTGATTCTAGAACGTCCGCCATGCTGTAAACACCAGGTTTCTTGCCCACCACCCAAGATGCTGCTCGCACTGCTCCGCTGGCGAAAGCAGTTCTGCTATGGGCCTGGTGCCTTATCTCCAGCCTCTCGCCCGGACCAGCCAAAAGAACGGTGTGATCTCCCACGATATCTCCCGCCCGCACGGCATGAACTCCGATCTCTTTGCCCCGGGGCATGATCCCTTTCCGGCCGTAAATGACATCAGAAGGATCCGATGGATATGCCTCTCCCCGCGCTTTCCTTATGGCCTCCACTGTGGCCAGAGCGGTTCCGCTGGGGGCATCCTTCTTCTGATTATGATGAGCTTCTATGATCTCAATGTCATAGTCTGAGCCCTTCAGAGCTGCAGCCGCATCAGCCACCAGCTTCCAGAAAAGGTTGACTCCCACGCTGAAGTTAGGGGTAATAACCGCAGCCACACGGCCTTCTATCGCTTCCCTCATCCGGGAATGCTGCTCAGGAGTTATGCCCGTGGTTCCCACCACTAAAGCCACACCCTGAGAGGCGGCGATGGATGCGTTCACCACGGATGCGCTGGCAATGGTAAAATCGATGAGCACATCCGGTTTGCTCTCTTTTAGGACCTGCTCGAGTTCAGATGCATCCCTCACCAAAACGCCTCCAGAAAGCGGCTTTCCCGCACCGACGGCATCCAGGCCGGCGACCAGCTCCATGCCCCCAGCCCTGGCCGCCTCCTGGATGACCAGGGTGCCCATGCGTCCCAGCGCTCCAGTAACCGCAATACGAGTCATGCTCTCTCGCCCAGTGACTCCAGGATCTCTTTTAGGATCTTCTCCTTATCCGGGGCCATCTCCGCCAGGGGAAGACGCAGCGGGCCGCCTGCCAGTCCCAGGTATTTCTGAGCGGACTTTACCGGTATGGGATTGGTCTCAAGGAACATCGCTCGAACCAGGGGGGCAAGCTCATAATGCAGGGACCTCGCTCGATCCAGGTCGCCCTTGAAAATGGCGTCAACCATGGCCACCGTCTTTTTGGGAGCGACATTGGCTACCACAGAGATCACGCCCTGTGCCCCCAGGGCCATTGCTGGCAGGGTGAGATCATCGTCGCCACAGAGAACGGAAAAGTCGCTTCCTCGAGTCTGCTCAATTATTTGAGATAGCTGGGGAAGGCTCCCGCTGGCCTCTTTTATGGCTACGATGTTCTTTATCCGGGAGAGTTTTGCCACAAGCTCCGGCTTGAGGTCGATTCCCGTCCTCTTGGGAACATTGTAGAGCACTATGGGGATGTCGCACTTTTCAGCCACGGCCTTGAAATGTTCGAACATGCCGCGGTCATTGGGTTTATTGTAGTAGGGGGTGATCAGCAGGGCAGCATCTGCTCCCGCCTCTGCGGCGTGACAGGTCAATTCCACCGCCTCGCGGGTATTATTGGAGCCCGTGCCTGCTATCACCGGCACCCTGGAGTTCTCTACCACAATCTCCACCACTCGCTTATGCTCCGCCATAGTCAATGTGGCTGATTCACCGGTGGTGCCGCAGGGTACTATGCCTGCGATTCCAGTCTTATTCAGGTACTCTACGTTTCTCTTAAGCCCCTCCTCATCCAGGCTAAGGTCCTCATTAAATGGCGTGATTATAGCAGGAAACACGCCTCTATACATCAACCTCGACCTCTCTTCTCGTACTTCTCTGTCTCATCACATTAGATATGTAGCCTGCTACCCGGTTGCGGATGGTTTTGTTCTTGATATCGGTATACTCGGATACCATCAGCTTATTCTGCTCAAAATCAGGGCTAAATGAGCTCTCGTAGGTTCTCAACAGGTCCGACGCGAAATTCTTAATATAACTAGGCTTTACGCTTCCCATATTCAACACTCCAGATAGATCAATCCTTTGTGCATCCCTGCCCCACAATTTATATCTTACCATCATCCAAATAGGGAGCTAATTGTCGCCGCCAGCAAGCCTGGCCGCTAAACCGGCCACACTGGAGGCAGAAGTGCCCAGCAGATAAAGCCCGGGCCCCGTTCCGCGGGAATGTTCATCCCATATTGCTGCCGGCAGAACAGACAAAATGCCCTTTTTTGCTGCCAGTTCATCCAATCCAGACCGATTCAGGATCAAGAGGCCCAGCTCTCTGCAGGAGGAGAGTGCCTCTGGCAACAGGTCGATGGCCCCTCTGGCCTGAGGATTTGCCTTCATAGCGGTGAGGACCAGGGCTGAGGTATCCCCCCCGCCTCCAAAGCGGATCCTCCCAGACCGGCATACCCCCTCTTTGGTCCGCACCAGTCCACCCTTCAGCTCTGCCACATCCTCAAGGCTGCTGGCACCGGGAATGGCCAGTGCGGGGCTCATACCTCCCTCCGGCATGATGCGGGAAAGCTGGGGAATACTTTCCAGCCGCTCCACCGCAAGCTTCCAGATCAGATAAAACCCGGTAACGGCTCGCCTCATCTCTCAAGGCAGCGGACTGGTTGACCGGACCCACCCCCTTTCCCACCCGCAGGCTCCCGCGAAGGGAGCTCTTTGCAAACTCCTTCGCCTTGCGGGCGGCATCCTCAATCGAGCAGCCCATGGCAAGAAAAGAGGTCAGGGCTGCGGAAAAGGTGCATCCTATGCCGTGGTTCTCTCCGGCTATCCTCTCTGAGGAAAGATAGATGGTCCGGTCCTTTACCATGACCAGGTCGGTGCAGTCCAGGTGCCCTCCCTTGACGACTACCGCCTGCGCTCCCAGGCGCATGATATTCCGGGCGGCTTGAAGGGCACTCTCCATGTCGCGAACAGGTATTCCGGCAAGCGCCTCCGCCTCGAAGATGTTGGGGGTGACCACATCTGCCAGGGGAATTAAGTGCTCTTTCAGGGCGGAGACCGCATCCGGCCGAAGGAGCCTGCCGCCAGCTTCAGCCTCGATCACTGGATCCAAGACCAGAGGAATTCCTTTCCCACGGATGTGATCCGCTACCGTTTCCACGATCTGGGCCGAGTGGAGCATGCCGGTCTTGGCCCAGGCAATGGAAAAGTCGTCTGTGATCGATTCAAGCTGGGCTCTCACCTGCTCAGAAGGGAGGGCAAAAACCCTCTGCACTCCCAGAGTGTTCTGGGCGGTGATAGCGGTCAGGGCGGATGTTCCATGCAGGCCCAGAACGGAGAAGGTCTTGATGTCCGCCTGGATTCCGGCTCCTCCACCGGAATCCGATCCGCCTATGGTCAGCACTACCTCTGGCATGTCAGCACTACTTCAGGCATATAAGATGGTCAGGTTACCTTTTTCTCTGCCTCTTCCACCATCTCCGCCGGAAGATCGTACTTCTGGGCGATCTTCAGGGCTTTGCGGTAGAGGCCGGCCTGCATATGCTGCTCAAAGGTCTTCTTTGCCGCCTCCATTTTCATGGGCCGGGGGAGGTCGAAGTCATCGGCGATCTCGGCAGCGTTCTTGACCATGCCCATGCTCATGCTCTTATTGAATGCCTGGGTGGCCGCCTGCCGGACCATATCCTCCGGCAGCCCGAACTCCTTGGCATACTCCGCTGCTGCCCGGTATTGCTCGCTGTCGACCTTTCTATGGAACGATCTCTGAGCGGCCTCTAAACGCCGGTCGCTGGGAAGATCATACTGTTTTGCCAGCTCAGCTGCAATGGAATAATCCCCCTTTTTCATTACAGAGTCGTACGCCGACTGTACTGCATCCTTGAGCATAGAGTTGGGAAGTCCCAGGTCCGACTTGATCTTTGCCGCCTCTTTGTAGGCTCCGGCGTTCATCTTCTCTCTAAACCGTCTTGCGCCTTCTGTCAGCTTATCTTCTGCCATATAATCCTCCACCACTATTCTTTGATTCGAGTGCTTTTCAGTCTCTAATTTTCAGTCTCTGATATTTCTGTCCCGGAGATTGGTAATGAATGCATACTGAGTGGTTGTAGGAAGCTTTCGGCGAAGCTCTCGCACCTCGGGAAGGTAGATTATGATCTGCCTGTCTTGCGGCCTCTCTTTGCCCAGTATCTTGCAAACCATCTCCACCTCCGCCTCACCCTGAATGCGGGCTCCACCGCCCCCGAAATCAGGGGACATCTCAATGAGCATGGGCAGTCTGAGGCGGCTCCACAGGAACCTTGGAACTGACTCGGAGATCAGTTTCAGCTCGGACTTATCCATAATGAAAAAGGTATTGTCCTTTCCCCGAATTCCTGGTTTCTCCATTGCCAATAGATCGGTCAGATTGAGCCGCTTGTTTGGAAGGTGCTGGTTCATGGTCTGGATGGTCTTGACCAGTATATTCTTGTTTATCCCCGTTCCTTCTCCGGAAAATGCCATTAGAATCAATCTCTCTTCTTTTGACTTAAAGGTAACCGTTATCGATGTCTGAGAATGTATGCTGCACTGTGCTCTTCTTCAGGTTCAGGCACCTTTTGGCCGCTTTTGCCACATCGTCTCTGGATTCCGCCGGGGTATAGACGCCAAAACGCCAGGTGGCTCGCTGGGCTCTCTCCAGGATGCTGACCAGGGGCGAGACCATTCGCAGGGGTCTGGCCACTTCATCGACGAGCGCGGGAAAATTGCCTTCAGAGCTATCGGGCAGGGGTGGTATGTCCACTAAAATGCTGTCCTGGTCCATTCCTGCCTCTGCCGCTATCTCCTGGGCGATGATCTTCTCGCTGACCCGCAAGAGCGAGGGCTCCAGGCTTTCCAGATCCACGTAGACCGCTCTTTTGAAGAGCTTTCTGGATTTTATGCGATATGCCATATCCGCGGGATAGCCGCCTGCACTCTCCAGAGCGGTGAACAGCTGGATGTCGTCCATCTCTTTGACCCTTGCAGCGCTGGTTATGCCATCTTCTATCATCCTTCTGACTCCGGAGGAGATCATGCACTCGGATATGCGGCAGACGTGATGGTAGTAGACCGCGGGATGCATGAGCAGCCGGGAGATGAGAAGCGATGTTGCTGCCTGCACCCCACCAGCCTCCACCGCCAGCTGGCCCTGGTGGAGGGTCATCTTCTGCAGCAGGCGCAGACGGTCTATCACCCCGTAGGCCACGCCGGTGTAATGGGCGTCCCGGATGAGGTAGTCCATGCGGTCGACGTCGATCTCGCCGCTGACGATCTGGCCCAGGCCCTGACCGTTAATGAAGGACTGGATATCGGTTGGCACGAGGCCGTATCTATCCAGCACCTCCCGCAGCTCTCCTTTTTTCAGGATCTCGATGACGCTCTCGTGCTCTGTTCTCAGGAAGGGGGCCAGGGCGTACTCGGTGGCATGGGATAGAGGTCCGTGGCCCACGTCGTGCAAGAGGGCGGCTGCGCCCACGAGCATGCGGTCGTCCTCCTCCAGGTCCAGGTGCTCGGTGAGGAGAGTGGCCATATGGTAAGCTCCCAGGCTGTGCTCGAAGCGGGTGTGGTTGGCCCCGGGGTAGACCAGGTTTGCCAGGCCCAGCTGCTTTATCCAGCGGAGCCTCTGCATCTGCGGGGTATTGGCCAGCTCCAGGGCCAGGCCCTCCAGCCTGACATAGCCGTGCACTGGGTCTCGGACCTCGGTCATATTAGAGGCATCCTGGGATTCAGGGGCTTAAAAATCTTGGCTCTTGGCGTTCTTAACAAGGCGGTGGCCCATCTCTTCAGACCCAAGATAGATTGCCCGAATCAAATGGAGGGGATGAGAAGGGATTCACTCTTGGCTGCGGCTCACGCTCATGTTGCGCTCGATGGCGGCGTCAAGCTCATTCATCCTGATCGGCTTATTGATGAAGTCGTCCACACCGGCGCTATAGCATTCCTCGCGACAGAATTCCGGATCAAAAGAGGTGACAGCGATTATCTTGGGACCCTGGGGCCAGCGACGGCGGATATGTCTGGTGGCCTCGATTCCGTCCATATCCGGCATCTGGATGTCCATGAGCACCAGGTCGTAGGCCTGCTTTTCCAGGGCCCGCAATACCTCCTGGCCATTTGCCGCCAGGTCCGCCCGGTGGCCGAGCCTCTGGAGCATGACACAGGCTACCTTCTGGTTCACCGGATTGTCCTCTGCGATGAGGATGTTCAGAGGGGATCTGGCTGCCATTCCACATAGAAGGATGGAGCGATACTATAAGAATTTTTCATTTATATTTAATTTTGAGAAAGAATTCACATATTATGAGGATGATTCGTCTCAGACTATTTTATGCTTGCATTTAATTTTATATATTGATAAGGGATTATGATATACACTGCTCGCGGCTTAAAAGAGACCTCTATGGCATCCCCAGTCTTGCTTTTATGGCCTGGATGTCCCTATCCATTCTGACGAGCCTATCCTCTCGCAGACTCTCTGCCGTCTCTGCGGTGTGGATTTTTATCTCCTGTATTATCGGGATTGCTTTATACAATCTGTCCTGCGGTGAGAATTAAGGCGAAGTCAACCATCCTGGGAACGAACCCTTCAAAATCCTTGATAATAACATCACCGCCATATCTTCTGCACCTATCATCAAGGATCGCGTGATATACTGCTCATCACTGCATAAGACCTTCCTCACATCGAAATACAATCGCAAGGGATTAATCAGATGGCAATAATTTCCCTTTGAGGGGAAAGGATGCCATCGATGAGAATTCTCTCCTGGAATGTGAACGGCCTGAGAGCCATTTATAAGAAGGGCTTTGTGGACTGGATTACAATAGATCGCCCAGATGTGCTCTGCCTGCAGGAGATCAAGGCGGCAGAGGACCAGATTCCCAAAGATCTCAAAAGCCTTCCTGGATACCGATCTTATTTCAGCACGGGCGGCAGAAAGGGGCGGGACGGAGTGGCCCTTTTCACCAAGACCGAACCCCTGAGCCTGGAGTATTCATTGGGTTTTGTCGGCCTGGATGATGAGCAGAGGGCAATTGTAGCCGACTATGGTGACTTTATGCTCTTCAACGTCTACTTTCCCAACGGCAAAGCCTCAAAGGAAAGGCTGAGCTACAAGATGAAGTTCTATGATCTGTTCCTGGATCTCATGGACCGGCTGGTGGCCGAGGGCAGGAATATTGTGATCTGTGGCGACGTCAACACCGCTCATAAGGAGATCGATCTCGCCCGGCCCAAGCCGAATGAGAAGATATCCGGATTCCTGCCCGAGGAGAGGGCCTGGATCGACCGATTGGTTGAGCACGGCTTCCTGGACACCTTCAGGATCTTCCATTCCGAGGGAGGACGCTATTCCTTCTGGGATACGAAAACCAGGGCGCGTGAGCGCAATGTGGGCTGGAGGATCGACTACTTCTTCGTCTCAGAAGGCATGCGGGATCGGGTGAAATCGGCTTTCATCCTGGATGACGTCTACGGCTCCGACCACTGCCCGGTGGGAATAGAGATCGAGGTCAATGGCCACAATTAGATTTTGCTGGGAATTCGAGGTGAAGAATTCGAGGAAAAAGGTTTTATCGTTAGTTGGCAATAGACTTCCAGGCTATATTAAAGGAGGGATAATGATTTGAGGACCGCCAGGCAGATTCCCTGGTACCTGATCGCATCAATTCTGATCTCTTTATCAGCTCTCGCTCTGGCCAATCTTCTTCCCCAATCCCAAAAGGAGACCGGCTCATATCTTGCCCTGGCCCTGGTCATACTGATACCCGGCTACCTTGTGGTCCTCTCCCTATTCCCTGCCGCCGGCGACCTGGATTTGAACAGGCGCCTCCTCCTCTCTCTGGTAGCCTCTGCTATGCTGGCAGGGCTCATCAGTCTGATTCTGTATTTCACTCCCAGGGGGCTTGAGCCTGCATCCCTGGCCACCATTCTATCTTTTCTCACCCTATTTCTTGCCGCCCTATCCTATCTTCGCTGGTCGGCTCTGCCCCGCAGCAAGAGGTTCATTATGGGCGCGAAGAGGAGTTATCGCAGCCGAAGGGCATCGGGCGGCATCTCTGGAAGCCTGATCTCCCGCCGGGGCCCTATCCTGGTCGCTCTGGCCGCGGTCCTCATTCTGGCTGGCCTCTCCCTGGCCATTTATCATTATCAGCCGGATATGAATTTCTTCTCGACTCCCGAGGGCTATACCGATCTGGAGGTCACCTGGCCGGATAGCGAGCTGGTCGGCTCATCCGAATCGCAATACGCGATCCTTACCGCCGGCCGCGACCTGGAAGCGCGGGCGAGGATCGACAACCATGAAGGCATTCCGGTCAATTACTCCCTCCGGCTGGTATTCGACAACTCCACCATCTTCGTCAAAGGCCTGAGCCTGGGGGATAATGAGACCTGGGATAGCATGCTGGGCTTTGCTCTGGCCGGCCAGCCAGGACGTCAGAGGCTTGACCTGCTCCTGTTCAAAGAAGGGGACAGCACGACCCCATACAAATCTGAGCACCTCCTGGTCGATCTGATCGAGGATCAGTCCGGGGATCAGGATGTGGCGGAAAACAGCACCAACGACTCATCCAGCTTGCCGGTCTCATTTGAGGAGACGACAAAGGTAACCGTCCTCAGCGCCGGAGGCGGTGGCGGAGCTAGCGGATCTTCTGCTGCCCCTTCCGCAAAATCGCCTTCTGAATCCGCTGCAAAGGAAACGGAAAAACAGAATGCAAAGGAGACTGCAGAAAATCCGCCGCAGGCAAAGGATAATGTTCAGAGCGGTTCGGTTGGAGATCCCGCAGCGAGCAGCAACGAGATTGTAGCCCAGAACACAGCCAGCTCAATCTCGGGGGAAACTTCCCCGGTGGAGACTGAATCCCTCTCAGATCCAACTTCAGCAAAGGAGAAGGCACCTGAGGCACGAGCCCCGCCTGAGAGCGAATCAGGCCCAGTGAATGGGTCCGGGTCTATATCTGTATCTGATAATCAGTCCTCAGCTTCATCTGAGAATCTGCCCTCATCTGCGGCCTCTGGGTATATATCGACTATTCCCGCACCGGCAGCAGCTGAGCAGACGGATCCCCTGCCTGCAGAAGGCCCGGCAGTCGAGCCGCCTGCAGAGGATGACTCCACCCCCGGCCAGCCCACGAATGGAAACTGCCATCACCAACCAGCCGCCGGTTCTGCACAGCCTCCAGCCGGACAGGCCAAGCCCCCAGACAAAGGGCACAGCGATCATCTGGAGGGCAGAGGCCACAGATCCGGATGCAGATAGGATCCTCTATCGCTTCCTGCTCAATGATGAGGAGAAGAGAAAATGGTCCAAGTCCAACCGCTGGAGCTGGCCCACCCAGTATCTGCCCGCAGGAGAGTATACCATCACCGTCCAGGCTATGGACGGTCTTCACTCACCTTCTGACTCTTATGACAGCTCTTTTGATGCCACCATGGTCATCCTGGAACAAAACCAGCCTCCCATTTTAGAGGAGCTAAAGGCAGATCCTATGAGCCCCAGCCCCCAGGGGTCCCAGGTCACCTGGACCGCCACGGCTACAGATCCAGACAAAGATGATCTATCCTACCGATTCCTCCTCGATGGCCGGGAGGCGTCCGGCTGGTCGCCGTCAGATTCCTGGGCCTGGAACAGCACCGGGACGGCGGCAGGAGATCATGAGGTCACCGTTCAGATAATAGATGGATCCCATGCCAGCCAGGACTCCTTTGACGGCGAATTGAACCGTCCTTACACCCTGACGGAATCAAAGATGCTCTCTGGGGCAGAATCCTCCGCTGCACCCCCAGGAAGCTCAGCTGAGGATGCCTCAAAGCCCGCGGGTGCTTTGGCAGGTCAATCTTCCGTTGCATCCCTCAATCAGATCCCGATTCTTGCGGAGCTCGTGCCGGATGCGATCAGTCCGGTCGAGACGGGTGGGATCATAAACTGGACGGTCAGAGCCACAGATCCTGATGGAGACGAGCTATCCTACAAGTTCCTCCTCGATGGCCAGGATGTGACCGGCTGGTCCTCTTCCCCTTCCTGGAGCTGGAATACGTCCAGCGCACTGGGTGGCACCCATAAGATCACCGCTCTGGCCAGGGACGGCAACCACGCCTCTGCAGACTCTTTCGATAGCTCAATGGATGCGGCATTCACCCTTGTGGAGAAAAATCAGCCGCCCGTCCTCTTGAGCCTCAAGCCCGATCTGTCCAGCCCTCGGGTTCCGGGGGAGAGCATCACCTGGAAGGCTGAAGCCAGGGATCCTGATAACGATCCCATCCTCTACAAGTTCCAGGTCGGAGGAAAGGATATGGTCCGGTGGTCTGAATCCAATAGCTGGACCTGGTCCACCCAGGGCTTCGCCGCCGACAATTATCGCATCACCGTCCTGGCAAGGGATGGTCGCCATGCCTCTGAGTATTCATTCGATAGCTCTCTGGTGGAGAGCTTCAGCCTGAACTCCGCCATAGATCAGCAGATAGACCAGCTGATGAACCAGAGGGGTTTTAATGCCTCAAAAGATCCTGATTATCGCTCCTCTGACATCCGGGTTAAGTTGGCTGATTCATAGCCGGTTTGGATTAGCTTTAAGTTCGTTGTCCTCCCAATATCTGCTCATATCCATGAAGATCCTTCAGGTATCTCCCTATTTTCCTCCCCATCTGGGCGGGGTTGAGTATCATGTGAAAGAGCTGGCCGACGGCCTGGCACAGAGGGGCCATCAGGTGACTGTGGCCTCCTCATGCGGAAGATGGAATAACGGCTTCGTCCGCATTCCCAGCATCGATTTTTTTTATGTCCCTGTTCCTATCAGGCGGCCAAAGCTTGAGGCGGACATATATCACAGCCATGTGCCGAGCCCCTTGTTTGCCTTCATGCTCCGGGATTCGTCTCCCCATGTGGTTACCTACCATAACGATGTGGTGATATCCGGGTACCCTGAATGGCCACCGTCTCCCCCGTTCCATTGGGTCGGCGGTGGAGGGGATGAACAGGGGGATCGTCCGTCCTATCCTGGACAAGGCAAAGATTGTGATAGCCACCACAAAAAGCTATGCTGAGACCTCTCCGGTACTGAAGGACTACATTCATAAGACGAAGATCGTGCCCAATGCGGTGGATGTATCCCTCTATCCCCAAAAGAGAGAGAAGAAGGGATATGTCCTTTATGCGGGCAGGCTGCTGCACTATAAAGGAATCGAGTCCCTAATCCAGTCCATGAGCGAGGTGCAGAAGAGGGCTGACCTGGAGCTGGTGTTAGTTGGAGATGGCTATGATCGCAGCCGCCTGGAGGAGATGGCCAAAAAACTCGCCGTCAGGGCCAGGTTCACCGGCAGGCTGGATAGGGCCAGTTTCATCGATGCCCTTTCTCATGCCGAGGTTTTGGTACTCCCATCCCAGAACCGCCTGGAGGCCTTCGGCATTGTCCTTCTCGAGGCCATGGCCTGCGAGACACCGGTCCTCGCCTTCAACACCCCAGGGGTGGCTGAGGTGGCAGGGGAAGGGGGAATGGTCTACTCCAGCCCGAAGGAGCTTGGGGATATGATACTGGAGCTGCATGAGAGCCCGAACCTGAGAACGAACCTGGGCCAGAAGGGCAGACGGGCGGTGGAAGAGAAGTACTCCTGGGCACGAGCCCTGGATATGATGGAGTCGGTCTATAGAGAGGTGGCCTGAGAGATCCTGGGTCAATAAGTATTTACAGAATAGATCTAGCATCCAGGTGATGAATGAGAGATTGAAGGCCACATTGTTCGCCGCTCTGATGAGCCTGGTCTCAATCATTCTGATTCTCTACTATACAGATGCCGATATAAACTGGGAGATGATCGCTCATGTCAGCGCTGGGTTCCTGATACTGGCGGTCGCCCTTCATGTGCTCTCCTGGATATTCTACTCTCTCCGGCTTAAGCTGCTTGTATCCATGACCGGCCACCAAATAAGCTTCCCACTCTCTTTTAGATGCACTCTGGCTTCGAACTTCCTGGCGGCCATCACTCCCTCCTCAGCTGGTGGAGAGCCACTGCGAGTGAAGATCCTGAGCAGATGACGGCATGAGCTACGGAGGGGCGACGGCAGTGGTGATAAGCGAGAGGCTCCTTGACAGCATATTCTTCCTGACCTCTCTGGCCATATTTCTCATGATCTCCGGCTTTTTCGCCGGCTTCGGCCTGAAGGTTGGAGCCATCTTCCTGGCATTTCTCCTGGTCTTCCTGGCATTTCTCAGGCAGCTTATCATCCGGCCGAAGAGGATTGCCCGTCTGATGGAGTGGATCAAGAAGAAGACCGGGAACCGGGCCATCGTCCTCTCCATAGAGCGGGAGATATGGCTTTTCCGGGAGGCGGGAATTCAGCTTGCCAAAGAGACCATGCGCTGCTTGCCGGTGCTGGCAGTGATGACCGCATTCATCTGGCTCTGCGATTTTCTCGTCCCATCTGCCCTGTTAACTGGAATGGGAGCGGATCCGAGCTTACTCTTGTCTGTGACCGCCCAGAACATCCTGGTGATAGTGGGCCTCTTGCCACTGACCCCTGGATCCAGCGGCGTAGCTGAGCTGGGAATGAGCTACCTTTATTCCACCTTTGTCTCTCCCGCAATGCTGCTGCCTCTGATCGTCCTGTGGCGCTTGATTACCTATTTCCTGAACATCATTGTAGGCGCGGCCTTCGCCGGTGCGGCTATCAATGGAATGATGAAAAAATAGGAATATGCAAAAAAAATTGTGATCTGCAGACCCAATTCAGGCCTGCAGCCCTTATCCGGGATTATCCACTTCTTTCCGATTTAGTTCTCAGCCAGGATATAGCCTATGATCCTACCGTAAGCAGGCCTGGCCACAAGCGTTCCCAGGACCACACCGATGATGATGATCAGGGCGAACCCGGTCAGAGCGCCAAAGCCCATGTAGAGCAATGGCAGCATGGCCACGATCGTCGTCGCTGCGGCGCCTAAGATTATGGCAAAGGCCCGGGAGAGCCGGCTCAAATAGATCTTGCTGCTGGTGGCAGCAACTTTGCCCACGCCTGCCTTCTCAGCCGCCTCTGCCGCTCTCTCTTTTATGCTCCTGTCCGATGCAACAGGAACCGCCTCTCCGCCCTTTATCACCTCATCGGTGATGATGACCAGCTGGTCGATGCCCGTTCCGATCACCATGATGATGCCGGCCAGGCTGGCCAGATCCAGCTGCCATTTGGCCAGGGACCAGACGCCCAGCATTATCGCCACCTCGCTCAAGGAGGTGAAGAGCATGGGCAAAACGATCCTCTTCTCCCGGTAGCGGTAGTAGATCATGCCCGCAACAGCGAGAAGCGCCAATAGACCGGCTATAACCATCTGGATCTTGAATTGCCTGCCCAGAGCAGCGGATACCTGGCCTGATCCCACGATCTCCACGTTAACCGGCAGAGCTCCTTCCTGGAGGTGAATGTTCAGCTCCTTTGCCTTCTGGGATCCCTCATCCCCAGCGCCCACGCGCGCCTCCAGCCCGCGGGAGGGAGCCTTCTGCAGGCTGCTTGCCAGCTCTGGCGACAGAGGTGCACTGAAGATCTCATCCTTATCCAGGTACATGGATATGGGGTGAGCCTGGGGATCTTTGACCGCGCCGGTGTCTATGGCTGCCTTCTGGAAGGCGGCCGCTCCCTCCTCAGAGAGAGTGAAAGGCACGCCCCACTGGCTATTCTGATCTCCTCGGGGGATGTCCACAGACTCCACTGCGTCACCATAGAGGACATGCATGGTCTCGTTGTTTTCCGTCTGGATCCTGATCTCGAACTTGCCGGGCTTGCCCACAATATCCTGAGCAGAGGCCACATCCATTCCCGCCAGGTCGATGAGGATGTATTTGTTGTCCACCATCCTCACTCTGATGTCCTGCAGCCCCAGGCGGTTGAGCTTGGAGTCAAGAACCCTTTTCGTCTCTTCCACCGTCTCCTGGGTCAGACCCTCGATGAAGGTATCCTCGCCAGCAGGCACCTTTCCACCCACCGGAGCGAGTATGGCATCCAGCGATTCCCTGGTGACATTGGTCCTGATCTCATACAGGACGGGGGCAAACTGCACGATCTTGACGTCAGCATCAAGGCTCTTTTGCAGATAGGTGATGATTATGGTCTCGGGAGCGGCTGGTATGGTGATCTTGGTGCCGTTGGCAAGCTCCGCCATCTCCGCCCCCAGATATCCCAGGTCGGCGGGAAGCGTCGGATCGATCTTGCCCGGCACAGTCACAATATAGCTGTCACCATGCTTTTCCACGGAGTTGGTGTCGAACTGATACTGGAGAATGCTCTCAGGATCCGCATCCACCTGGGCCATACCCCCCTGCAGCTTGAGCTGCAGATACGATCCGCCCTGAAGGTCCAGGCCGTACTTGAGGCCGAAGGCTCCCAAACAGATCAACGCCGCCGCCAGGAACAGGGCGAATAATAATACCCTCTTATCCCGGGACAGGTCTTGTATAAGGCTCATCTCTTCTGCCCCCTTGCCGCCTTGCGAGGCCGGCTCAGGTACCATCTGAGCCCCTGAGCGTTGGTGATCCAGGTGTTCAGTAAATCAGCCGCCAGGCCGAAGATGAGAACCATTGTCATATCGGCGATGACATCCATCCGGCTGAATGAGGGCACTATGAGGTGAAGGAAGTTGGAGACGAGTATAAGGGCGATCACAGCAGCCCAATGTGGTTGCGGCCATGGTCAGGCCTGTACCCATCGCTCCTTTGATCTTCTCATCAGTTGCCCCTTTGCGCTTCAAAACCCTCATAGTGAGCAGAATATCGGTATCAACAGAGTAACCGATGAGCATTAAAAGCGCAGCCACTGTCCCCAGGGAGAGCTGAATTCCAGTCAGGTTCATGGATGCCGCTGCCGTCAGGATGTCAGCCAGAGCGCAGAGCACTATCAGCAATGAGACAAAGAACTGCCTGAATATTATGAATACCACTATGGCCATGAGCAGGAAGGAAATTGGAAGGTATCTGACAACCTGAGCCTGGAGCTCCTGGCTGTATATAGGTCCCATATGCCTGATCTCAGCATCATCGCCGTACTTGTCGACAATCTGCTGGGCAAGCGCTGTATACTCCTCATCGCTCATGGGGCCGAACTGAATCATGTATCGGCTGCCCACGTCTCTCACATCGGCCAGAGGGTACTTATCATACTCTCCGAACACGGCATCTTTAGATTCTGTAGCTGGCACTGTTGCTAATGTGCCTCCCGTAAACTCTATCCCCAGATTCACGGGCGATCCCGTGTTGAGATAGGTTACACCCAGGCTGATCAATGCTAAGATGATGATGATTACGGGAATCAGCATCATCTGCTTGGGCGGGTACTTGGAAATGATATCGTCCAGTTCCATTATAATTCTCCTCGAAATCGATCTTATCAACCCACCGGTTGGTGTATGTCGCTATAGTGCTTCTGTTACCCTATTGGCTGGCGTCTGTTTTTGATTGACTGGCATCAAGTTCTCCATACCTCTGCCATATCTCCCAACACTTTTGCGCCTTTTTTCAAAATATTTCCATCTATTTACGGCTTGCTATCCGATCTTCTCCCATTTCTGCAGGCTTACCACCTGAGATAGAGTTTTTCCCCGGCGGATCTCCTCAAAGAGCCTCTCTTCCGTCTTCTCGACCTCTTTTGCTCTTCTCGCAATCTCATAGGCTCTCTCTTTGGGAATCACCACCACTCCGCTGTCATCGCCAACGATATAGTCGCCGGGCCGGACCGTCTGGCCGCCGCAGACTGATCTCAGAGTTGATCTCTCCCATGCCTTTGGGGTCCCCGGCATTGGGAACCACATCCGAGGAGAAGAGAGGATAGTCCATGGGCCTTATCTCCTGCAGGTCCCGTACTGCGCCGTCGACGACCACACCCTCTACCCCCCGGATCTTGCAGCTCAGGGTGGCCAGTCCTCCCCAGGGGGCGATGTTGTTGCTTCCGTTGTAGATCACCAGCACGTCGCCCGGACCGGCCATGTCGATGGCCTCGACCGGTTTTGCCCAGTCGCCGGCGAAGGTCTGCACAGTGATTGCCCTGCCCACGATCTTCTTTCCCGGGATGAGAGGATGAATCCCGCGCATGGCCCCTTTGCGGTGCATGGCATCGGAGATGTTGGATGAGGATACACTGCGCAGCAGGGATACAAGCTCCTCCTCCAGGCTTATCCTGGGGGCAGTGCTGGCTTGAGCATTATCGATAGAATCGCGAATCTTCCGGGCCGATTCGGTCACATTCGCGCTGCGAACTATGCTTCCGCCAACGATGACGATGGCAGCACCATTGGCCACGGCATCCGCAGCAGTGGCTGCGTCCATACCCCCTGCGGCGGCAACGGGGATCTTCACCTCTTTGACAATCTGCTTCAGAAAATCTATGGTGTCCTTGCCGGTCATCTGCTGATCTATTCCCACATGAACGCAGATGTAATCCACTCCCAGTTCTTCCAGCTCACGGGAGCGACCAACCGGATCGGGAACGGTGATCAGGTCCATCATTATCTTTACACCGTACTTGCGCGCCGCACGCAGAGCATCCTCGACGGTGGAGTTGTCGGATGCGGCTAAGAGTGCCACTACATCTGCCCCGGCCTTGGCCGCCATCTCCACCTCCATGGCCCCGGTGTCTACAGTCTTCATATCCGCCACGATCTTTGTACCGGGGAGGGCTTTTTTCATCTCGCGCACGGAGTCCATGCCCTCGCTCTTGATGAGGGGGGTCCCGGCCTCGATCCAGTCCGCTCCACCAAGGACCGCCTCTTTGGCTATCTGAATTGACCTGTCCAGATCCAGAAGATCCATTGCCACCTGTAGAATGGGTTTAATATTACATCACCTCCACAACATAACAAGCTTTAGCAAAAGGATGCATGGTATATAAAATGAAGCTGGCAGAGATTTCTGAGATAGAGCTCGAAGACGATCCCTTTCGTCCACGCAGCCTTGGCTTTGCCAAGCTGCACGGGAACGGCAATGATTTCATCCTCATTGATGAGATCTCAAGGGAGCTTGTGGCTGAGAGCGCCAAGAAGAGATTTGCGATCGCCTGCTGCCGCCGCAACTTCGGCATCGGAGCAGATGGGGTCCTGTTCCTGGTAAACAGCCAGCGAGCGGACACGGGCATGAGGCTCTTCCAGCCGGACGGCTCAGAGGCGGAGATGTGCGGCAATGGCATACGCTGCCTTG
Organism: Methanotrichaceae archaeon; assembly: GCA_963813075.1. Classification (GTDB taxonomy): domain Archaea; phylum Halobacteriota; class Methanosarcinia; order Methanotrichales; family Methanotrichaceae; genus Methanothrix. The sequence goes on along the minus strand of CAWEXU010000017.1, from coordinate 60,390 downwards.
CCAAATACGCCTGGGAGACGGGATATGTGGGACAGTCCTTTGATGTGGAGACCCTGGCGGGCATAATTCCGGTTGAGGTCCGGGAGAGGGATGGGGGATTCTGGGCCAGGGTGGATATGGGTGCACCCAGGTTCAATCGGCCATCCATCCCGGCCTGCGGTTCTGGCGATCTGATAAATGAAAAGATGGGCGACTATGCGGTCTCCGCGGTCAATACCGGCGTTCCCCATGCCGTTATCTTCGTGGAAGACCTGGATATCAATATCCATGATGCCGCACCAGCAATCAGGCATAGCAGTCTCTTTCCAGAGGGGGCCAATGTGAACTTCGTCGTAGCAGGATCGCCATTGCAGATCAGGACCTTCGAGCGGGGAGTAGAGGGCGAGACCTTCTCCTGCGGAACAGGTGCGGTTGCTTCCGCCAGCGTTGCCCGCCGGCTGGGTCTGGTCGGGGATGAGGTCCTGGTGGAGACGAGAGGCGGGCCGTTGATCATAACATTTGTTGGGGAGAAGGCATTTATGGAAGGTCCGGCGGTAACTGTATATTCCGCCGAGATGGACGAAGAGTATTGGTGGAGCCTGTTTAGAGACCTTTGAGGGAGCAGTGATACGATTATAGCGACAAGAGGCCAGATGGTAGCGGGACTCTCAGGCTTGATGATTCTGTTCATCCTCCTGGTTCCGATCAATGCAGAGCATTATGTGATGGAGATCGGCAGCAAGAGTAATCCCAATGCCCATCTCTTCTCCTATGACCAGAAGTTTCGTGATAGCACTAAAGTCAATAACATCCCCCTGATGACGACGGCGAACGTGGAGGTTACCGATGCCACTCGCCTATCGACAAAGATGGAGCTTCGAACAGAGGCCAACCTCACCGAGATCACAATTGATGCTGATTTCATCGGCATAGGGCGCTTAGGCTATCTGGTACTGGATCCAGAGACCGGTAACAAGAGGCACGAACAGTCGCGTATAAACCACCTCTTTGTGGGCAACTTCAGCATTGAGGAGCAGATACTGGTGGCCAAGGACCATATGAAAGAGTGCGGTTACGGCTCTTTACCCTGCACATAAGATAATTTATTTTATATTATTTCTCAAGGCAAGCTGCTCGGCTACTATGCGGTCCATCCTCTCCAGGAACTCCTCCTTTGCCTGCAGGGGAATGGTCGCTCCAGCGGCGACGTTGTGGCCTCCGCCCACTCCTCCCACCGCCCGGGCAGAGAGGGAGAGGGCATGAGCTAAGTCCAGGCCGGCTCGTACCAGGTCCTGGGTCCCGCGGGCGGATACCTTGAGATCTCCCTGTTCGTTTTTGGCGAAGGCGAGTATGGGCCGGCTGCGGTCTGCCATCTGGAAGCTCATTCCGGCTACTATTCCCACGATTGTGTCCAGAATTTCGTCTCCAGCATCGAAGTACTGGATACTGTTCAGAGGAGTGATTCCCCTCTGGGAGACCAGCTTCAGGCCATTGACCAGGTTCTGGCGGTGCTGGCCCAGGAGCTTATGGGCCTCATCGAAGGCCTTATCTCTATTCCCCATGCAGACCTCCAGGCCCACCCCGGCGTGGCCATACCGGGCGGTGGCGTTCAGCAGGGTCGAATACTCGGAGGCATCTCGCAGCTCAGTTCCCTCCCGCTCCTTCAGCAAGATGTAGACCTCACCTATCAGCCGCTCCAGCCGGATATTGGAGACGCCGCAACGCAATCCTTTTTGAATGATGGCTGTGACCACTGAGGCTTTCTCCTCCTGGTTGAGGTCTATCCAGCGCCGCCACTTCTCTCCACCCAGACGGATTCCGATCTCTTTAAGGAAAGCAATGCAAGCGTCCTCTTTGCCCGAGAGGCCGGGGAGGTATGGGTCCTGGCAGTACTCCAGCATCTTATAGACCGGACGGGTCTGTCTGCCGAAGAGCTTGATGTCTCTGGAAAAATCGACCGCTTTTGCTCTTGAGCCTATGTCCAGGATGCAGCGGTTCAGACCGATAAGCTGGCCGCGGGCCATATCCTGCAGGTCTCCCACCGCCCCCACCACAGCCAGTGCTGCCAGATCGTCGTTTGCCCCCGGGGCTGATGCCAGAGCTCTGGCCAGAAGAAAAGTGCTGCCGCTTCCGCTGAGCTGGTTTGCTCCGTCCGCTCCCACCAGATGGGGATTGATATGGGCCAGGGGTTGTGATGGGCATTCCTGGGGTTTGTGATGGTCGGCCACTATTGCATCCAGTTTCCGGTCCATTATCTCCTGGATCATCCCGCTGCCCAGATCGGTGAATATGACAAGATCTGAGCCCTGGTCGGCAACCTCATCCAGGGCGCTGTCATCCAGCTGGCGGAAGAAGAGGGGTTTAAAGTCGATGTTCCTCCTCTCCAGGGCGGTGCAGATGATGGCGGATGCAGTGAGACCATCCGCATCCACATGGGAGACCACTAAAATCTCCTTTCTCCTGGAGACCTCATCTTTGCACTCTCGGCACAGTCTGTTCAGCTCATCGAAGCCTGCAGATGCACTTTTGGCCTTTGCCCCTTCTGCCATGTCCCTTACAATTTTGAGGAATATTTATAAATCTTTGGCCTGGGGCGAAAATGATCCTGCGAATGAATTTATATTTCCCGACCAGTCCGTCCCCAGCAGCCTGAAGCTCCCTTCTTTTCGCTCCATCCTGGGGTATATTTCAATGGAGGTATCATTGGATGGTTGAGCTTTTGTGAAGAGGAATTGGTCCAGAATGGTGACGTTCTCGGAGTTGTTGGAGAGAAATAGGTATTTGTTCATCACCTCGCCTGTGCCGTGAACCACTCCTATGGCTTTTGTGCTATCTAAAGAGCCCATCTCAAAATCGGTCATGACGGTGCCCGTTCCGGCGACTTTATGACTGTAGTCGATATCCACATCCGAGGCCATGCTCTCTCCCATAATCCAGGACGCTATGATAATAAGAATGATCAGGGAGATCTTTTTTTCTATCATGATTTCACGCTTTCCGTTTTCTCTTTTCTTATATAAAAGTCAGCCTTCAAAGCGAGCTTTTTTTTATGCATAGCAATGACCCGGAGGGATATTATATGGCGCAAATAGTGTGGGAAAGCGGATGTTCATGACCACCGTAAAATCAGATCGGAGATATAGCCAGCTGGATATTGCACCCACTGTTGCCCGGCTGCTGGGAATCGAGCTTCCCCACAATGACGGCCAGACGATCGATCTGGTGGAAAGCTGGGGCTGCAGGAATGCTGCCATCATAATCGTAGACAGCCTGGGATACGATCTTATGGCGCACCTCCTGGTTCGGATGGAGAACATGTCCCGCCTTATCGATGAAGGATATCTCATCCGGGCAAGGGCGGTCTCCAATCACACCACTCCGGCCATAGCCAGCATTCTGAGCGGCCTGGTGCCCGAGCACCACGGGATATTGGACAAAGCGGGGGCGAAGACATCAAGCATCCTCAGCCTGCCGGAGATTGCCAGCGCTGCCGGTCTGAAGTCCGCAGTGATAATGGAGACCAATGGGGCGGAGGTCTATGAGGGCCTGATAGAGATTATCCACGGAATATCAGACCGAATTCCGCCGGAGGAGTTCGATCGGGAGGCCTGCCAGGTAACTATCCAATCCCTGCGGGAGAACCCCAGGCTTCTCGTCTCCTATTTCATAGGGATCGATAAGAGCGTCCACCTGGGCCGGGATTGGCATGGCATCCGCAGTGCCGCTCTGTATATCGATCGCTGTATTGGCAAAATTGCAGAGGAGGCAGATGAGAAGACCCTGCTGATCATTTGCGGAGACCACCCCATTCATGCCGGTCCCCTGAAGCGAAGCTCTGAGCCTTACTGTGTTGCTTTGATCCTGGCCAGGGGAATTGGCATTGGGCAGGGCTCGACCATACGATAGGTTTAAATGCCGCAAGCGAATATTAAGGTTCAATGGACGAGGATCTCTCCGAGGTTTTTCAATTAATTGCTGAAGACGAGCGAAGGCGCAGATATCTTAAGGAGGTCGGAGACTGGTTGATAGATGAATACTTCGAGCCCCACCAGGCATCCTAAAACCCTTTTAAATTTCTAGATTTTACTCAATCAAATCGCTGTTTTTGACGGAGGCATGACCGAACCCGGCTCATATTCACCTTTGTGCCGCAAGCTTCGCGCGCACAACATAATTAATTTTTTTTGTCATAATGCAGGATGATACAGTCATTTCACAAAAATTTCGATATTAGCAGGCCTCTGTGAAATCATTTCACAAGGATAAATCTTCACCGCGCAAAATTATGAAGCCTACTGATAGCCATTATGATAGTAGTAGTCGCCTGAACTTTCTTTTCACAACCCATTTTAATGGTATTTGCCTGTCAAATGACTCCGCTGTGAAATACTATTCTGACTACTATTTGGGCTTTATTTTCGAAAATAAGCTCTAATAGATGTTTTAAGCAATTAACCACAACTACCGACTATTAGAAAGTTTTATATACCACCGAAACCAGTTTAATATTGTGCCAAAACGGCCAGACAACCTGTCTGAATACAGTAAGACAGGGCGGTTGGAGGGATTATTCGTCTGAGGGGATGGATGAACCTTTACAGCATATCTGAGAAGTAGAGGCAGTGTACAGTGAGCATGTCCAGGTCACCGGATCTATCTGTTCCGCCATAAATATTGTGGTGAGACATATGGTTCTTAATGGCGTGCTCACTTGAGTCCAACTGGAATGTAAACCAAGAAGGGATGGCATCGGGAGTAGCAATGAAGGGGATATCGATGATCTCATATGGTCTAACGATAGTTGGTCAAAACACTTCACAATCATCTTGCTTCTCACAGGCAGTGGCACAAGGGGTAGCTGAAGGAAGTGCATAACTGATCCTGGTTTGACTATCTGTCTAAATGACTGTTCGCAGCCGGGAAGGGACGGCCTGTGAATAGACAGTAGACGGTTTCATGCCCAGAGTAGATCAGGTCGCTCGTTGCTGTGAAGGGACGGCAGGGAGCATCTGTGCGACAGGGCCGGGATTGTGATGCACCAGTTGTGGACAGGCAGCGAATGCGAAAACAAAGGACAGATAGCCTGGTTTAAGGGAGACCGGGCTCTACTTGCCTTTCAGCCTGCCTGCCAGACATAAAAGGGATGGCACGAATAAAGAAAGCCGTAGAAAGCGGTATAGATCGATTTGCGGAGGGGAGTCAAGTGAGAGGGCACATCAAGCTATTTACATTGCAAATGAACCTGGAGAAATGCGATCGAATGGGATTCTCCACGATAAGAGAGGACGGGAGAATAGACCTCAAACGGTTCTCCTCTGAGGAAGATATATCCCTTCCAACTCTGGAATTGGTATCCGGAAGGTAATCTGGAAGGGCAATCTGCGGGAAGGATAGTCGGAGGGGACGATGAGGATCCGGATTGAGATAGAGGATGGCGGACTCAAATCAATCCATGAATTTGAGTCGCAAAACATGGATGGAGAGGCCTTAAGGGACAAGATAATAGGATTTCTCTCCGCTTCCGGTATCTTCGAGGGCAAAGACGAACGGAGTGCATTAGCACCCACCCGCGATTACGGCAGCACTGGCACTCTCATGGACCGTCTGGAGAGCTTTATCAAATTTGAATTCTCCAATACCTGGTTTACCTCCCAGGAGCTCAGGGAGCGGTATGAGACAGTAGCAGATGATATAAAGATCAGCACCGTCTCTACATATCTATCACGGATGAACCGCGACGGTCTTCTGGAGAAGAGGGGAAACAGAAACAACCGGCAGTACAGGCTTATCGAGATGACAGAGCCGGAACTGATACCCAATCATAATTATCAGCGTCAGAATAGCTATGAGAAGAGAAGAGCAGAAGGCAGATGATAATGCCTGGCCGGATGAGCATTAACAACTTTCCCACCGCCTCCGAGTTTCCATTGCGATTCCGGCCCCGTCTGCTCTCAAACCGGTTTTATTGTCCTTTTTCCAGCTGACTTCTGGTCACATTTATGCTGTATTCGGCCAGACGGTTATTTGGATTGATCTCTAAAGCCCTCTCGAAGGCCTCGAGAGCTTCCTGGAACCGACCCTGACTGACAAGGGCCAGGGCCAGCGAATAATGGGCGAATTCATTCTCCGGATCAAGGACTGAGGCCTTCTGGAAGCTCTCTGAGGCTGGTTTTATCTCTCCGGTCCTCTCCTGGGCCTGGCCCAGCTCCAGCCACAGAACGGGATCATCAGGAGCTAACTTCGTTGCATTCTCGAAAGCCTGTCTGGACTGGTTATAGCTGCCCATGAGGCCGTATGCCTGGCCCAGGTTGTACCAGACATCCGCGGAGGCCGGACTTATCTGCGCCGCTATTTCCAGGCTTTCTTGAGCCTGGTCATACTCTCCCGTGATGGCTTGCAGGCTGCCCAAATTAGACCAGGCGAAAGAGTTTTTCGGATCGACGGAGACGATATTCTGGAAGCATTCCAGGGCTCCGGATATATTGCCTGAGGCTGCCAGTGCCAGGCCTTTTCCCATCATGCTGTCGGCATCCAGTGGCTCTAATCTCAGGGCTTCGTCAAATGAGGTGATGGACTGGCCATACTCGCCCAGGGCACAGAGAGTATTGCCCAGTCCTCTGTGGCCGCGGGCATTCTCGGGCTCTATAGCCAGCCGCGGCCTCATAGTAGCTGCGGGCCTCATTCAGGCTCTCCCTCTCATAAAGAGCTTCTGCCATTCCCAGGAGGGAATCAGCATCATGCGGTTCTATCTCCAGAGCCTTCTTGAAGCTCTCTATGGCCTGATCGGTATTCTTCTGCAAGAGGTATATCTCTCCTCTTCCCGTCCAGGCGGCGGTGTTATTGCCGTCATGATCGAGGAGCTGTTCATAATACAGCAGCGCCTGGCCATAGTCCCCCTGAGCCGACCGGGCTATTGCCAGCGCCAGAAGAGCCCTTGCATTTCCCGGATCCTTGGCCAGAATGCGGCCATAAGCCTCTGCAGCTCCGGAGGTATCATTTCTTTCCGCCAGAAGGCCTGCGGCCCCCTCAAGAGCCTGGATATTGTCCGGCTCCCATGCCAGGACCTGTTGATAGCACTCTAAAGCCTCTTCCGTCCGGCCTAGATTGCTAAGAGCCTGCCCTTTCCCTAGCAGGGCAGAGGCATTTGCCTCATCCTCTTGCAGAGCCGCGGAATAGATCTCTAGGGCAGATGAATAGTCCTCCATGGCTATGAGAAGCTCGCCCTTTCCCAGCATCGCCCGGATGTCCTGGGGATTGATCTTTATGGACTGATCGAATGCCTCAAGCGATGAGCTGTAGTTCCCCTGCAAATAAAGGGCCTCGGCCAATCCCCGCCATGATTCAAAATCCTGTGGATCGGCATTTATTGCCGCTTTATAGTCCTCTTCAGCAAAATCGACCTGCCCGAGCAGAAGATGGCATTCTCCCCGCGCTTTCAGGACCCGTGGGTCGCTCCGGTTCAGTTCAATGAGCCGGTTGAAGATCTGCAGGGCCTCAGAATAGCGTTCCAGATCGAGGAGCAAATTGCCCTGGTACAAAAGGGTCTCAGTATGATTGCCCTCCAGGGCCAATGCCTTCTCATAGCTTTTCAGGGCGCGATCATGGTCACCGAGCATCTCCTGGGCATGAGCCAGGCGGTTCCAGAGGGTTATGTTTCCGGGATCAAGGCGCAGGGCGGTGTCCAGGCACAGCTCGGCCATTCTGAATCTCTCCGTCCGGATCAGTATCTCCCCTTTCAGGCTCCAGGCCTCTTTGCTGGACTGATTCAGCAACAGAACCTGGTCCAGAGAATGAGCAGCTTCCGGCAAATATCCAAGATGGAAGAGGATCTGTCCCTTGAGCAGCCACACATCTATATTCTGGCCTTCGATCTCCAGGGATTTGTTGATGCTCTCCAGGGCCAGGGAATAAGATCCATTGCGGACCAAATCCAGGGCTTCCCTCATATCATCGCCAGAGGCAGGAGTGGCAGATGAGCATCCGCTCAATAGCAGGGCACAGACAATCAGCAGGCCCGCGGATAGGGCAGCAGCCCGGGAGGAGTTCATATGTATTGGCGATCCGAATATCATATAAGGGTCACCTCCACTGCATCGCCGTCCTTTAGCTTCAGCGCATCCCTGAGCCTGAGGGGAGATATGATCTCCACCAGATCGGGAGGATAAGAGCTCCGGTCAGGGCGGATGATCACCGCCTCCTGGCCGTTCAGCCTGATCTTGTAGCACCTGCATCCCCCAAAGGTCCTATCCTCCTCCCTGAATCCCTCTATGCGAATCAGATGAGGTCCGGGATTGAATGGCTCATCCAATTTGATGTTAAGAGTTCCGGGAAAGGGAACAAATCCCAGCTTTTGAAAGAACTGGTTGCGATAGCTTTCCCGCGAGATGTAGTACTGCCCCTCCCCCAGGCCGCCGATCACTCTTCCTCGAAGGGCCGTGGTCTTCTCCCCCTCAAAGATCCTCCTGTAATCCTGGTACTCGGATAGCAGAAGCAGCCTCCCGATCTCAGTGATCTTCACCTTCTGGCCGGAGCCAGTCAGCTTGCGCTCAATGCAGCCCTTATCCTCCAGTGAGTTCAGCCTGCGCCCGGCAGTCTGCGGGCTGGAGCCAAGAAGCGAGGCCAGCATAGAGCTGGATATTCTTATCTGCCCGTTAAGGGCTCCTAAAAGTGCCAGATGCTTAAGAGTCTCAATATCCAAAATGAATCCCCACAAGGCGTGGGTCAAATATCTGAAGCTATAAAACTGGCGGGCTTAGGCTTTCCTCCTCCGCCCCCCTCCAGTGGTCACGATCAGGTATATCGACTTGAAGGTATTCCCGATGAAGAATCTGGGTGGAGTCCTCTTGCCTATGATCTTCGTCCTTCCCGCCTGGATGGCCTCTATCACCTGATTTGCATCTCCGGCATCTATCTCCGTGACCCCCAGGCCTACCGTGGCGGCAAAATGGGAGTCGCTCCCGGCAACTGCAGGAAGGTGGCGCCTCTTTGCCCCGATCATAGCCCGGGCATTGGCTATGCCGAAGAGGTGCTTGGAGTTGTAGACCTCCACTGCATCGCAGTCCGGTATGCGCCCGATGGCATGGCGGAAGGGGTGGTACGGATGGGGGACTATCGTTATCCCCCCCTGCTCATGCGCCAGATCCGCAGTCTCCTCCGGGCTGAGCCCCCTTTTGGGCAGATCCTCAATGCCCAGGACCAGCAGATGGCCTTCTGAGGTTGTGACCTCCGCCCCGGGTATGAGTATCAGGTCAAGCTTATCCTCGCGGATGATCTTCATCGCTTTCTGGGATCCCAATAATGTATCGTGATCGGTAATAGAGAGGCCGTCCAGGTTCCTCTTGGCGGCGGCTCTCAATATGGTCCTGACGTCATCCCGCCCGTCCGAGCAGTTGGAGTGAATGTGCAGGTCAAACCTCATCCAGATACCTCGGGGACAGTCAGACGGCCCTGAAGAGCGGAAGCGGCTACCGTGGCAGGACTTGCCAGATAGACCCGTCCCCCTTTGCCCATTCGGCCGGGGAAGTTCCGGTTGGAGGTGGAAACGCATACCTCACCCTCCGCCAGGACTCCCATATGGGCTCCCAGGCAGGGACCGCATCCCGGTGGACCGATCATGGCCCCCGCTTCCACCAGAGTCTGGATGATCCCCTTATTCAGCGCATCGAGCAGGACCTCTCTTGAAGCGGGTATGACCAGGGTTCGGGCCCGGACCTTCTTTCCCTTCAGGATCCTGGCCGCCGCCTCCAGGTCCTCCAATCTGCCGTTGGTGCAGGTGCCAATGAATGCCTGATCTATCTCCAGGCCCGCCAATTCCGAGACCGGCCGGACGTTGTCCACCCGGAAGGGGACGGCCACCTGGGGCTCAAGCCCGGTTATGTCGTAATCATATTCGCGCTCATATGAATCCGGATCGGAGTAGACCGGAGTGTACGCCTGCCGGGCCCGGCCACGGAGCCACTCTTCCGTCTTCTCATCCGCCGGGACGATGGCCGCCTTAGCCCCCATCTCCACTCCCAGGTTGCACAGGGTCATCCTCCCCGATATGCTCAAGTTCTCAATGGCAGAACCTACATACTCGATCGCCTTGTAGGTGGCCCCGTCTGCTCCCAGGTCTCCTATCACCATAAGAGCGATGTCCTTGGCAGAGACGAATGGAGCGAGTTTGCCCTCCACCCGTACTCCCAGGGTCTGGGGCACCCGGAACCAGAGCCGGCCAGCAGAGTAGATCTCGGCCATGTCCGTAGCTCCAACGCCGGTGCCGAAAGCTCCAAAAGCGCCATAGGTGCAGGAATGGGAGTCCGCTCCCACCAAGAGGGTGCCGGGCAGAGCAAATCCCTGCTCGGGGAAGACCTGATGGCAGACCCCGGTGCCGCAGTCAAAGAAGTTGGAGATATTCTGCTCACGGGCCCAATCCCTCACCTCTCTTTGCAGATCTGCGGCAGTCTCATTATTGGCCGGGACGATGTGGTCGAAGGGCACGACCACTCTATCCGGGTCCCAAACCTTTTCTGACCCCATCTCCCGAAAGGATCTGATGGCCAGCACCGATGTCCCGTCGTGAGACATGGCATAATCTATTTTCGCCTGGACGATCTCCCCAGGCTCTGCCATCCCGGCATAGCCGGAGGCACGGGAGAGTATCTTCTGGCTTATGCTCGCCAAGTCCCTTCCTCCTCATTGCTGCTAATGCTATCACCCAATCGGCGGCCCTCGATCATCTCAGCCATCTAGTATCGATCCTCGCTAATCTTCTTTTTCCAGTTTATATTATTCTATACTCAACTTTTATGCCCGATCCATTTTATCTTTCTAATCCCGGCGCTTGCACTGAATATCTTCCTCAGAGGGCATCATATAGGCGATATCCTCTGCCGGGTGACGGTAGAGCCGGGAGCCGAGGCGCTTCTGATCCAGGATATGCCCTATCAGTCCGATGCTGCGGCCCAGAGCGAATAGCCCGTTCAGATATCCCAGGCGCACCACCTCATCGATCTCTTCCTTGCTGAAGGCACCGCAAGAGCTCATCAGGTCGATGAACAGAATGCCGATGCACCCGTCGACGTTCAGTATCAGGTTCCCCTTCTTGGCGGTGGTGAGCTCCTCTACCTGCAGGGCGTAGTTCAGCAGTTCGGTCGAGGGGAAGTTGGCCCGGGCATAGCTTATGAGCAGCTGGACTCTCTTGTCCGGGTTCTTGACGCTCTTGATCTTGTGGCCTATGCCAGGGATGTTGATACCCTTCTTTTTCATATCGCTAACAAACTGCTCCGGGGCCAGTCCGGTCTCTTGGGCCCGTTTGAACTCACGCGCCGCATCATCGATTGCCCCGCCAAACCTGGGGCCGATGGTCAAAAGGCCGCTGCATAACGATGAGACCAGGTCCTTTCCCGCACAGGAGGCCACTATGGCATTATGCGCTCCCGAGACCGCCGGGCCGTGGTCCGCCACGATCTGTATGACCAGCTCAATGAAGTGGGCGGCATACTCCGGGAGCTCCTTCTTGAACCACAACAGGCCGATGACCCCACCTATCCCCATCTTCCGGTCCAGGACATCGGATAGCTTCTTTCCTGCATACAGCAGCTCCTCTCCGCTGTCATCGGATATCGTGCAGATGAATGTGGTGGGCTTGCGGATATCGCCCGAGGCCAGGGCTTTGCTGTAGTCCATGGGGATACGGGGCGCTTCAGGCTCCTCGAACCTCTTCACTATGCCCCGAGAGACGAGCATATCGTAGACCTGGCGCACCACCTCTCCATAGCCGTCGAAAGACTTGGGCACATATGCACCTGCCTGGCGGAAGGCATCGTTTTTGGCCTGAGCAGTCTCCTTTTCGCTGTTGGCCTTGGCACCGGCATGGCCGAACTGGACGCTGGCCGGAAGGTACGGCGAGCAGGTGCCAGTAACCCAGGCCACCAGAGGCTTGGTGATCTTCTTCTCCTTGAGGGCCTGGATGATCATGTACTCGTCCTCTCCGCCCAGCTCGCCCAAGCAGGCGATCATCTTGATGGCCGGATTTCTCTCATAGCGGAGGATGTGCTCGAGCATGTTCGATCCAGGGTAACGGTCTCCTCCGATGGCCACTCCCTCATAGATGCCGTCGGAGTTTCTGGAGATGATATTGAAGGCCTCATTGAGCATGCCACCGGATTTGGAGACGAAACCCACGCATCCCGGCCGGTAGAGCTTGGAGGCGATGATGTTCTCGATGGTGCCGGCGGTGTTCCCTATGCGGAAGGCCCCTGCAGTCATCCCTCCCACCGTCGCCGGACCGATGACGATCTTGTCCAGCTTCCTGGCAGTGGCGGCCATCACTCTGGACTGCCTCTCGGGCACGCCCTCAGCGATGACAGCGACGACGCGAATGGTATTCTCCTCCAGCGCCTCCATGGTGGTCTCAAAAGCTGATCGGTGGCTGGCAAAGTTGACCATCACATCTGCCTCCGGGTAGGCAAGAGCTGCCAGGGAGACGGTCTTGTACATGGGCAGGATTATCTCTTTGGTCCCCCAGAATGCCTTATGGATCCCGGCTCTGCTCGGATTTATGATGGCCGAGATGCTGGGCGAATCACGCTTGCAGATATAGTCAAAGTCCAGCATGCGCTGGATGGCATTGGTCTGATATCCATAGACGAATGCTTTCGTGTTTCGGTCAAAGAGAATGTAATCATTCCTGCTCATTGATTCTCCTCCAGTGCCAGGGGGACGATTCTCGTCATGTGGGTCTCCGGTCCGTGGACGAGGATGGGCACACCCAGCCTCATGCCCAGTTCGCGCATGAGCTTTAAGCCCTGCTCGTAGTTCGGTCCTCCCCGACGCACATAGATCTTGACGCCTGCCTCCTGCAGCTTCTGCTGGTACTCCTCCAGAGCCATGACCACACCCTTGAAGGTCTTGGCCACATCGGTGAAGTTGGCAATGGCCCCGCCGATGAGGAGCACTTTGCCCCTGGGGTTTTTGCTGCGGGTCATCAGGTCCAGGATGGTGCAGGTGTAGTGGTAGGTCTCCTCGGTGTTGGGGTCACCGCTGTACTCACCATAATTGGCCATCTCATCAGCATGGCTAAGGTCGCAGATGGTATCGGCATAAATCACGCTCGCTCCCCCCCCAGCGACCATGGTCCAGACCCTTCCTTCCGGGTTAAGGATGGTGAGCTTCAGAGAGGCACCGGTCTTGGAGTCTATCTCCTTGATGAATAGCTCCTCTTTGGAGGGAGTCCTGCCGAATGGTTCAGGGAAGATCAGGCCCGACCATCTCTTCTTCTGCCAGTACTCTTCTGCATCATCCAGCTTTGCCACCATATCTAAAGGTACAATTCCGTTGCCTTCTAATGTGAAGGGGTTGATCTCCAGGTAGGCAAAGCCGGTATCCCTATAAAACCGCCATAAAGCGGTGATGAATTTCTCCACAATCGCTCTCTTCCCACCCAGCTGTTCCGGCAGCCTGGAGCCTACGTCCAGAGCATCAATTCCGGCCAGGGAGTCCACGTGGATAGAGATCACCTTGTCCCAGTTCTCCTCCACTCCTATGCCGCCATCCATTGAGAAGAAGATATTATCCCCTTCATAATCCGAGCTGATGGCCACATAGAACTCCTCCTTGTGGGGAGTGAAAGGCTCTATCAGGAAATAGGACAGCCTCCCGGTTATGCCTCCAATGGTAACCTCCAAACCCATTTTCTCATTGAGGTATCTTTTCGCCTGGTCCCAATCCGCATCCAGGAGAACAAGACCCAGCTTGCCTCTCTTGCCAAAGAGCTGGTCAGGCTTGACCACAAGCCTCGTCGTCTTCAGCCAGGGATTTGCTCTCTCCAGTTCCTCCAGATCGGTCTCAGGTCCGACCAATGCCAGGTTCCCTTTATATGAGAAATCGTTGAGGTACTCGGGAAGGTATCTAGCTAACAGATTCTTCGCGTCATATTCCCTGATGCCTCTTTGTGCCATGTCAAAAACCACCTTCGCCGCCCTAATGCTTTTCTTGTTTACAAACTTTTCTCCGGGATAAGATATTTGTTTCGGGAAAATATTGAAATATTCTCGGGTGACTGGCACAATATGAAGTATCCTGCTTTTGAAAAAGAGTCTGTTGAGCCCGCAGCTGCAGTTTTAGCCGGGATAGAAAAGAGGTATCTGGCCTGCCCGGACTGCCCGCCGGATTCGAATCTGGACAAGACCCTGGGGTATAGGGAGCTGCCGGGAGGATTAGAAAGGTGCCGGTCCTGCGGAAGAGCGACGCTGGATGCGGTAATGCTGGATGCTCTTCATATCCTGCACCAGTTTGGCCTGCGCGACGAGCGGGCATCATTGAGAAGCGTCGGCTCGCCGCTGGTAGTTGTGGGCTATCCTCTGGCCTACTCCCCCCGCCTGGGGCCGGACAGCCTGATAGTTCAGGGGGAGAATATAAACCAAAAGGCGGCTTGTGCGATGGTGGAGCGGATCTCTGAGGTCCGAGGAGTGATCCTCTCCCAGGGCGTTCCCGGGATGCACCGGGCAGGCACAAAGCCCCTGGAGAATGTTCTTTTGGCTGGATCCGACCTGCGGGCGGACGTCTGCCAGAGCCTTTTCGGAGAGCTTGTCATCTATAAGAGCCAGTCGAAGATCCATATCGAGTTCTCCAGGCAGAGCGCACCCAAGATGAGGATTATAGAAAGGCTCATGCTGCAGGGAAAGGCGGCCCGGGTGGTGGATGGACTGTGCGGCCCTGGGACCCTGGGGCTGATGTGCGCCCTGGCCGGAGCCAAACAGGTGATACTGAACGATGCCTGGCTGCCAGCGGTGCAAAACGTTCTCCTGAACCTGGAGGCAAATCGAGAGCTCCTGGGGATAGAGGATTTAGAGTATCCCGAGCACAGCAGAGAGGAGGTTGGAACGGCACCGGTCCTTGTCGGCCGTGCCCGCGGTGCCTGCGAGATAGAGGTTTACCACGGCGATCTGGCCAGGCTATTTGAGAGGGCAATGCCCGCGGACCTCTGCCTGATCGATCATTTTCCGGGAATGGATACCCTGGAGCTGGAGAAGGCCTGCAGATGCTGCAAAAATGTAGTGGTGATCTAAATTAAAGTGATCTAATTAAATGGGACAGCGCGGATTCGAACCGCGGTCCAAGAGTCCCAAACCCTCGAGGATAGACCAGGCTACCCCACTGTCCCAACAGCGAGTGCTCCTTGTGGTATGTTATCTTTAAAAGCCTTTTGCTAACCTTTTTTCCGCCCCGGCGATTAGAGCGTTCCGGTGGATCTTCTTGACCAGGTAGGCGGTGGCCAGCCCGCCAATGGCGGTGAGCATCCAGAGCTGGACCAGCCGGATGAGGATGGTTGCAGCCACTGCGGTATGCACGGGAATTCCAATGGCAGTGAAAAGAGTGCTCATCACAATATCCACCAGCCCCACCCCGCCGGGCAGGAATATGGGCAGCATCTGCAGAAATATCATGACTGAATAGACGGCCAGGACCGCCCAGATGGGGACGGTGACGCCCATCGACCGGAAGACGACAACAGCCACTGTGGTCATGCACAGCCAGCCGGCCAGCGCCCAGAAGGTGCTTATGAACAGGGTCTTTTTGTGCTCCGCCAGCACGGTCATGGAACGATGAAACCGCTCCAGTATGCGGCTGCATTGATTTTTGTCTATATGAACATGCAATAAACGCTCGACATACTTGATGATGGTAAAGGCAATTCTCTCCAGCCAATTTTCGGCAAAGCAGATGGCGAAGAATGTGGCGTTTAAGAGGAGCAGTACCAGGGCAATTGTATAGCATGTGGCCAGGGCCCAGGGTGGGGCATCTGTGACCAGGTCCAGATATGCGAGTCCTATGGCCGTTCCCAGAAAGAAGGGTATGGCGGTGATGATCCTGGTGGTGGCCACTGTGGCCGAGGACTGATCGATTCGCGATCCTCCATCCAGCTTTTCCAGGAAGTAGACCCGGGCCGTCTCTCCGGAGAAGCTGCCCGAGGGGATGAGGTTGTTCATGAAGCCGCAGGAGAGGTAAATCATAAAGATGTCCTTGATGGGCACTTTATAGTCGAACTTGAGGGCAATGGCCCTCCAGGCCAGGGCATCGCAGAATACTCCCAGCAGGGCGAGAATGACGGCCGCCGCAAAGAGGCTAATAGCAGCGCCCCTCAGGCTTTCGATCACATCCTGATAACCAGCGTGGTAGAGATAGAGGAAGTAGACGCAAAGGCCTACAGCGATTAAAGCTATCGATTTTTTTGGATGGATTGTAGGAAGCACGATCTCGCTCTTCACGTACTGGCTAATGGAGCAGATGGTTAAAAATATTCCGTTAGGGCTGAATCGGTTAATCACAACCTTTTTAAATCCTGCTTTAATAGGGTGATCCTATGGGAAAGACAGGAAGCGTAGAATGGGTCAAGATAAAGGGCAGAAAGGGCCAGGTCAGGCAGGTAACCAAGGCCGAGACCATTTATAAGAAGCCAGGTCCGATGCAGAAATATACCGCCTCTGGTTCCAGAGTAAAGAAGATAAAGAGATCCATAAAGGCCACTCAGATCAGAACATGATTTCCCAGGACGTAGTGCTGGTGCGCTACGGGGAAATCGCACTCAAGGACAGCTGGACCAGGCAGAACTGGGAACGCCTTTTAGCTAGCAACATAGCCTTCTGTTTGCATAGAGCCGGGGTGGAGCACAGGATCTCCATGGGCGAGGGCAGGATCTTCGTCCATACCCCAGATTTGAGAGCGGTAGGAATTGTCGCCCAGGTTTTTGGAGTGGTATCCGCGAGTTCCGCTCGGACTGTGCCCACCAATCTGGAGGATATCAGCCGGGCGGCAGTGGAGACGGCAATGCAATCCGGTGGCGTTATGCAGACGTTCGCCATCCGGCCCAGGCGATCTGGAGTGCCATTCTCCAGTCCGGAGATTGGCCGGACAGCGGGCGAAGCGGTTCGACTGGCTACCGGCGCTTCGGTGAACCTTGATGATCCCCAGATGGAGATATTCATCGAGGCGAGGCGAGAGGGGACATACATCTTCACCGAGGTCGTGCCGGGCCTGGGTGGCCTGCCTATAGGCTCGCAGGGCAGGATGCTGGCGTTGATCTCCGGGGGCATTGACTCGCCTGTGGCCGCCTGGATGATGATGAAGAGGGGCTGTCCGATCTCGCTGTTGCATTTCGACTCCCGGCCTTATGCCGATTCCATAGATCAGTCCAGGAGATGCGCTGAGGTTCTGGCGGATTGGACCTGCGGCCGGAAGATCAACTTCATCGTTGTTCCAATTCATAGGGGAATTGAGAAGATCCAGAAGCATCATCCCCGAGCCACCTGTATCCTCTGCAGACGCCTGATGTACCGGATAGCGGGAGAGGTAATGGAAAAGGAGAAGGCTCTGGGATTGGTCACCGGCTACTCCCTGGGCCAGGTGGCCAGCCAGACTGCGGAGAACATCCTGGCAGAGCAGGCAACTATCGGGGTGCCGGTCTATCACCCCCTCATTGCTATGGACAAGACCGAGATAATCGATCTGGCCCGGAAGATCGGCACATACGAAGTAACCATGGAGACGAAGTCCTGCACAGCCGTCCCCAACAAGCCCATGACCAGGGCCAAGAAGGAGGAGATGCTCTTGGCAGAAGAGGATTTAGGCCTGGTGAGCCTGGCGCGGGAGCTGGCCGGTGAGATGACGGTGACCAGAATCGGGTTTGAACTGGATTCCAAGGTTATGACCGATTAATAAACCACAGAAAGATTCTCCTGGCTTTCTGTGCTCTCTGCTATTTTCTGCAATCTATCTCATGCTGCCATCCCAAAAGCGCTGCTATACCGGACATGCTTTTGCGGTCATTCTCTTTTGATTGCCTGGCAGGTTTCTATCCGGGATTTTACCTCATCTGAATAGCTTTCGACCAAAACATAAATATTTAAAGAAGTTCTACATGATAAATTGCCGCTGAGATAAAGAAATGCTCGGGACAGATTAAATTTAGAGGTCCTGCAGTCAAACGAGTGGGAGGTAGATCTGGTGGAAGAGAGAGATAGACAGGAAAAGGAAGAGAAGGGCAGGATGACTGTGCAGGAGGCGGGAAGAAAGGGGGGATGAAGACTGCCGAGACCCATGGCAGGGAGTTTTACGAAAAGATCGGCCATAAGGGCGGCCAGAAGGTAAAGGAGCTGATCGAAGAGGGAAAGAAGGCCCGGAGCCGATCCGAAGAGGGATGAAGTGGACTTTCAGGGCGAAGACTTCGCCTTTTCATCTCGCATCTTGACCAGCAGCCAGCCGCGTGGGGTCCTGGTGAGGGCAAAGCCGCCCTCTAGCCTCCTGCCCTCCAGCCAGAATGAGGCATGGCCGCTCTCCAGGGCCTGGGAGAGGGGAATTGGCTGGCCATCCTTATTGGAAAGGTTTCTGTAACTTCCTGAATCCCAGATGACCACCGTCCCTGCTCCGTACTCTCCCTCGGGAATGGTGCCCTCAAATGAGGCGTACTCTAGCGGATGGTCCTCGGTCTGCACTGCCAGCCGCTTGTCCCTCGGATTCATGGAGGGCCCCTTGGGAACGGCCCAGGATTTCAAGACGCCATCCACCTCCAGCCGAAAGTCGTAATGCAGCCTGCGTGATCGGTGCTCCTGCACCACAAATATCAGGCGGTTCGAATCTCTCTCTTCCGGCTGACTGCAGGGGATTGGGCTCAGAGGTAACAGCAAAGTCTCTCTTCTCTTGATAGCGTTTAAGTGCATCGGAATTCACAAGGCATCCTCCCATAAAATCGCTTGAGCGGCGCCCTCCGCAGAGGCGCGCCAGCATCAAACGGATTTTGCAGATGGCCGTCTTCTATCGGTCCATCTCCGATCTATCTTCTACCTGGCGATCTTCTACCTGGAGATCTTCCGCCTATTTTCTGTCGGTCTCAAGCTTGCGCCAGCTGACCATGGGCTTTGTCCTTCCTCTGGTCGCCTCCTCCTTTGCAATGGGCTCTTTTGCGATCACTATCCGAGCCGGGCTTTTGATTCGAAACACCAGACCCTGAGAGGAGATCAATTCGATGCGCTGGGGATCGAGCTTCTTCTCGCCCACATCAATATACTGAGTCTCCAGTTCGCCCATTCTTCCAAACATCCTCTCCGGCAGGGTCACGGAGGCAACACCTGTAGAAGAGTCAACGGAATTTTTCATGGAATAGCTGCCCGGCTCCAGCAAGGAGACGGCAAATAGGTCGCCATTTCCCAGTTTGGAGCTATTGAAGACCACTCTGCCCAGTGAATCGGATACAATTACTGAATATCCGGATCCAGAGGATGCATGAAACAGGACATAGCCCTTGGGAGATACAACCAGCCGGGCCGGTTCCTCGCTCTGGCCGCAGGGGATCACGGCACGGCAGGCTTTATCTATTGAGGTGGTGGTCCCGGCCAGATCGATATTAAGCTGCATTGCCTCCGACTTAGCATCCACATCGAAGTGGACGGATTTAGGCACTCTGCCTCGGCTGGATATCGATGCTCTGTAGCGCCCAGGAGAGCTGAACTGGTGGAGCACCATAGCCAGCATTCCTAAAGCTCCGCTGTCAAAGGTTGTCGTCTTAATTAGCTGGAGATTGACTCTTGCCTTCACTTGAAATCACCCCACATTACCCTTTATTACCATTTCCCTGTCGTCATTGTACACCGTCAGATCGCGGATTGGGATCTTCACCGGCACGATCTTTGCTGGCGCTCCTGGATTGGGATTATTAGCCTCCGGCAGAATCGGATACGGATCCTCTATCTGCTGAATGGGAGTCTTATTGGCCAGGTAGTCTGCGATCAGCTGCAAGACGAAATCGAGTATCCCAAAGCTGACATTTAATAGATCCGAGATCCATTCCTGGATGTCGTCGCCGATATCAAGGATCGCTCTGATAAGATCGATTGCAGAGCCCATTATGGCCTTGACCAGATCGCGGGCCCAGCCGGGCAGGAAGCCAAGCAGGTTGTCTATGGCAGCGTTAACCGCATTCTCCAGCAGGTCTGCCACTATATCGGAGATATCAAATATATCCACATCAAGGAACTGGGGATCGATGAAAAGCTGCCAGTGGTTGGCCAGGGAAGGATCGGCATCCTGTGCATCCCAGTCGTTCATTCCTGCAGGACGGTCGGGATTGATGGCATACTTCATTAGCAGCGATGCAGTTACTGATATTTCCGATGTGATCAGCCCTCCCAAAGGCAGGGTGAAGCTGATGTCCGGATCACTGGAGAAGATGCAAATCCTGGGAGCTCTCAATATGCATCCGCCAAACGGATTGGGGATGATGCAGAAACCTCCGACGCATATTTCAGGAATGTCAATGCCAAGGGTCAGGTCCAATTTATCCCATTTGATGTCCAGCTCCTTGATCTGTACGGTATTATCCGCCCGGAGATCGACGCTCCCGCCCTCCAGATGGGCCTTTAAGTAGTAGCTGGCGGTGAATGGCCCAAAGTCGCGGCTATCGGAACTTTCCAGGAGGAAGTTATCTCGAACCGCCTCGAAGAGCCCGGTGAAGACCTTTTCCGAGGCGGCTATGGTCAGATGTGCCATTTTCAGATCACCTCCGCTTTTATGAAGACCTTCAGCTGGTCTTCTTCAATGGCAGGATTATTGGGCAGGGCAGGCGATACCGGCATTGGACTGAGGACGATGTTGGTCGGAGTAGGGAAGAGGTCCGGCGCCCCCTGGGTCAGGTTGAGAGTCATATCCTCAAGAAGGATTCTCAAGCCGGGAAGGACTGAAAGCTTGAGCAGCAGGATAACATAGCATTCGATGCTGTTTTCAAGCCCCTCCGGCTTGATGTCCACGATCTCGAATCCATCCAGGAACGGCTCAAGATACGGCTTTCCGTAGTAATTGACAATTCTCATCCCACCGGTGACAAAGGCATCCAGGCAGAAGCAGTTCAGCTGGCGGACGGGCAGGGGAATGAGCGGAGCTTTTTCATCCCTTCGAGGTCGATCCTTATCCGGGTCATCAGGCGGGGGAATATATTTATCGATCAAATCTCTGGGAGGACAGCCGATGCCAGCGCATATCCTCAGCTTTATCCCCAGACGTTGAACCGCAAGAGGAGGATTAAGCTCTGCAGGCAGTTCAAACTGATTGCCGGGATAGAAGTCTATCTTCAACTCCTCTATTTGAGCCGCGAAATTGACACCATAACCTGTGCCGGGGATAGGCAGTGGATCGACAATAGTCACCAGGGGATTTTTGCGGATATTGACGATGGGGTGAGGCTTGATCACACTGCATAGAAGCTCTCGATTCTGTGCCACATCTGCTGTTGCATAGTTGAACAGCGACGGCCTCTGGCTCATGACATGACTTATGATCCGGTTAAAGCCATCCTCGTGAAAAGATGCGAAGATATCGCAATTGTCCGTGAAACTCATGGGTACACATCCTGATTTTGATTTTTGAATTCAATATCCAGAGATGCAAGCCCGATATAGGCTAACAATACTCTATTTGTAAACGTTTCTCAATAACTGTGTTCAGTACTGCTCGGCCTCTTTCTTTGACCTCCTGATATCTCTTATTCCCGATCTTATCCACAGCTGCACAGGCATCATGCAACGAAATCTGAGTTAAGATTATTAATACAGTATCCCTTATAAGATAAATAATTTAACTAACTTTTTTTACTGATTTGGATTATTTATGGAAGTTTATCGAATAATTTTGGTTCTTTAGTATTAAAATCCAACATAAGAATTAATTTCATAGATCATGATCCTTAATGGTTCAGAATTTTTTTTATGAGAAAAAAATAAAGATAATTGTTATAATGCGAATTCCATTGCCAGATCGACATCTTTTATGACATCCTTTTTTGGATTAAATAGGCAGTGAAATGATTTAAGCTGACATGACATCTGATTATTTTCGCACTCAGGGAACTGATTGGAGAAAAGCATTATGTCCGCAAATGTTGTCCCACATCGATATCAACGGCGAATCGGGAGTGCTCAGGGCATGGATAACGATCGACATAGCCAGGATGGAGAGTTCTATTTCGCTCTTTCGACCTCGCTCTTTCGACCATCTGAGGCAGGACCTCCTAACAGGTATGATAAAGTTAGCAATTGAGATTGCATAGCGAAAAATATTTAAGAAATTTTTGTAGTAATTTTCGAAGCCTCCCTAAATAAACTTAATAAAAGTAATTATACCTAAATGGATTGATTTAAATCTCGAAAATTCAATTTAAACGTTTGATGATTATCTTTTTATAGTTGGAATATACTAATATGTGTATATAGAATTTTTGATTTTGTTCACCTTGGTGTAGGTGAAATCCTCTATCAAGAATGAATAATGTAGGATAATTGAAGCTGTAAGTTGGGGTGAAATAATATGAAAATTAATAGAACTCTAATCGTAGAGGTACTGCTAATAATGCTGGCATTGGCTCCATCATCCAGTGGCATCTCGGTCTCTGTATCCAATGATGTCGGAGGATTTACAGAAAATATCAACGCCGATGATGGAGATTCAGTTTATGGCAGCGCTGTAATTGGGTCGGATAGCCTGTCGAATTCCATCGAAGGCAACGGTGACTTTTCCGAGGACCACTGGATATCGAACACCGGGGGAGATAAAGCAGGCGTAGGAGTGGATATTCGCAATGCTCAATCCTATTATTATAGTTGGATGCTGGGTGGCTCGATAAATCCAAATAAAGTCTGGGCAGGGGAGGATGTGGTTGTCATAAATGCCTCTTACATCAGCGCATATGCCAATTCTTCTAACGCCCGGGGAAATAATGCCGGTGTGAGCACTGTCCTATTTGATTATGGAAATAGAGCAAGCTTAGATGGTTACTCTAACTTGGCAACCGCATCAGCAAATGATGCTAGTGCCTCACAGAGCGCAACGATGGCATATGCGCCTTATGGCTCAATCCTGACAGAAGCCGAAGCACTGACGATATCTCCAGATGATCTTGCCGGAGAAAAGTCTGAGGCGAAAACCACTGTTCTGTTCGGATCCATAGAAAATTACACCGATTCGGCCAAAGCCTCGCTAACCTCTCGTATAAAGCTTGATGTGTCGCAGAGCATAGGCACTGCAAAAGGCGAACAAATAGACACTGAATCAAGATCCATGTTCGGTAAGGCCAATGCCGAGGTGAGCACAGAGACCTTTGGCGTTCTCCACAACTATAAAGGGACGGCTACTAAGTATAACGGAATTCCTCCATATACTATGGATGTAGACTACGGGGATTCTGTGGAAGCCGGGCAATCCGCTCATATTTCGGGGTATTTCAAAAGCGCAGCTGTTGGAGGCAGCGCCTCCAAAACCAGGACCTCAAACTACGGCGATGAGTATGATCTGAACATGCAGGCCTCCAATGGCTATGCATTCGGGACTCTGGGCTACTATGTAGATGTCAGTAATCCCATTGCCAACAGTATTCAGGGTGCTGTGGATGCCTCAGAGTCATACGATACCATAAATGTGGCTGAAGGAACCTATAAAGAGAATGTGTTGATCGACAAATCTCTGACGGTTTCAGGGTCAGGGGCCAGCGACACCATAGTGGACGGCCAGCAATCCGGGTCTGTGTTCGCCATCGGTGAGAATAATCCAAACGCCTATGTCTCCCTTTCGGGCTTGACCATCCAGGGAGGTAGCGACAGCGGAATCAAAAACTTTGCCTCTTTGAGGTTGAAGGATAGCACCATTTCTGGAAACACGGCATACTTCGGTGGCGGCATATCCAGCTATGGAAATGGCACTGTAGCAGTGTACGGCGGTAGCATAATAGGGAATACCGCAAACATCGGCGGCGGAATTTTCAGCGAAGGCAAAGTGAATCTGGCTGAAGGCTCCATCATATCCGGTAACAGAGCTCATGGTGGCGGTGGCGGCATTTACATCGATCATGGCACAGTGAATCTGTACAAAAGCTCCATATCCGGTAATATAGCCGGTAACGACGATCCCGGCACAGTGGACCTAAATGGAAAGGACGTACCACGTGGCGGCGGGATCTACAGCAATCAGGGCACAGTGAACCTCCTGATGGGAGGCAACATCACTAATAATAGCGCACCAATAGGCGGCGGGATCTACAGCGTTCAGGGCACAGTGAACCTAAGAGGAGGCAACATAATCGGGAATAAAGCAATCGGACTCGCCCGTGGCGGCGGGATTTTCAGTGAAAAGAGCACAGTAAACTTGATTGCAGGCTCAATATCCTATAACAACGCCACCGGCGGAAACGGTGGTGGCATTTACGACTACTTTGGCACCATAAAAGGTGATAAGAGTCTGGTGCATGATAACATACCAGACGATATATATCGACCAACAATTGAACCATTAGATCCTCTAGTCACAGACTGATTTGGACAAGCAGTTGTGGGGGTCTATCTCAACAATGATTCCACATGGATCGGGGGTTCAACAAACCCCAGCTTCTCTTTTTTGAACCGCATTCGCAAATTGCTTCTTTTATTTTCGCATTGGAACCCTTTTGTGCCTTCTTGGAGATTGAGACATGTCGCAATATTGCCCGTCCCACATCAATATTCACTGGCGGATCGGAGACGCTCCGGGCATACACGGCTGCAGCCATGGCGAAGAAGGAGAGATTCTCTATCGCGCCTTCCGACCATCTCCTGGATAGATACTTCATTATCCGGGGGTTGATCTCAATTCTGGCCTGCTCTACCAGGGCACGGTAGCCTGCGGCTGTGGGCATAAGCAGCACCCGATCGAACTCAAACTCCTTTCCACTGGCCCCGCTGTCCACCAATTTTATAAAACGGCTGCCGTACCGATCTGTGAACTCCTCCATCTCATTCCGGCTTTGGGAAGGTGCTCGGGTCCCACAATACTCTCTGCGGCTCTGAAGGCGAATGCGGCTATAAGCATTGTTGGATTCACTCCCGGAGCCTCAGGCATAACCGATCCGTCAACTACATACAATCCAGGATATCTTTTGATTTTATCTGTCGTGCCGTCTCTCCAGAAAACCTGGCCATAGCTATCGACCACTCCCTCGTCCACATTGAGGCCCATAGGGCATCCGCCAAGAGGGTGGAGAATCACTGATGTGCTATTCCTGGGATCCTTGAAGTTCCAGAAGGGAGTGTAGACTCTCTCCCTGCCCCCGGCATCCATCTCTCCCGCCAGCTGCCTCATTCCATCGGCTATATTCTTCAGGACCTGATTATTTTCTGCCGCAGGCCAGCTCACATATATCCTCTCTCCAGGATCATCCTCTGCCTCCAATTTTCTCCAGTTGGGTCTGAGCTTGAGGACCCCTGGCTTTTCCCCTCCGCCCATTCCGGAAAAGGCATAGAACTTTGAGATACGCTCCTCGGGAGATGCAAATGCATCGGTGCGGTCAGTTGAGACCCAGGTCAAGAGTGCTTCCATGAATTTTCGTATTGACTCATCCTTTGAAGTGCCGGTCTTGAGGATGTCCACCAGCACCTTCCTGGCAGAGGGATTGTTCCAAATCTTGGTAAACAGTCGGACCAGAGATGTCGTTGACATTCCTCCGGCCAGGATTCCCAGGACTCCGAACTTGAAGAGCATATTCAGATCCCGGACAAGGTCATCCAGCTGGCTGAGATTTGCCTCTCTTGACCCATGGGCGACCAGCTCCATCAGGGTGGCGACCAGTGGCGCTACCATCTTGGGGAGGGTGGTGTCCTCAATGGCGAAAGCAGAAGCATTTCCCTGAGGTTTAAATGATACATATGAGGTATTTATGGGACCTCTGGTCACATCTATTGTCCTATGCTCCAGGGTCATGAATCCGAAGATATCGCCATTTGTGAAGAACTTTGTACCCAGGGCTTTGCTCAGTTTCAGGCTGCCTTTAGCCGAGCACTTCAGTAGCAGCTCTGAGGAGCCCAGTGAGCCGGCAGCGATTACAACCGACCTGGCATACAGAGATTTCTCCGTCCTTTTCTCCGTATCCGAGTCATACTGGAAGTATTTCACTTTGTACCTGTAGTCCTCGCCTTCTCGGAATTCGATATCATAGACCTCGCACAGCTCCCGAATATCCATCGGCTTTGCCTTTTTTGGGGGCCTGGGATTTATGGCATTGAATAGATGGCGGCTAAAGGTATGCCTGGCATTGGGAACACAGCCAAGAACGCATCTTCCCTGTCTCTGGCATACGTTTTCTTGCCTTTTCAGCAGCCTTTGAAGCTCGTCCTCGGGCGGGGTCGGACCATCCAATAAGCCTGCTGGAATGTTGGTTATCGACAGGTTCAGGTCGAAGTCTCCGACCAGCCTGCCTTCCTCATTCTTGACATTGACTATATCGCTATTGCCCCCATCGACCAGAGCCTGGCCAGCATCCTGAAATGCTTTTGTCTTCTCCAGCATATTATTGCTCAAACCGGCATTGGCGGTTATCTTATTCACCACCAGGAACTGATTGACCAAATCGAAGTACTCCTCCAGCTTTTTCCCCTCAGATTGGGTCGGCCAGCTGGCAAAGACGCTGCTACTTGGCGCGAGGGTGACATTTGAGTATACCAGAGATCCGCCGCCCACGCCGCTTGCCTGTATCGAATGTACATTGCCCAGAACCTTATAGTCGAAAAGCCCTGCCCGGGAGACGGTTTTGGCTGTAGACAAAAGCTCCAGAATACCAGAGACATTATCCGGATGAGGCCAGAAATGGTAGGGCCTGCCATTATCTTCCAGATATTCTCGCAGGTTTGGCGTCGTCTTTCTGCCTGCTCTGGGAACGAAGTTCATCTCATGAGAGAGCCACCATTGCCCTCGCTCTAATAGACAGACCTTTTTGTCGGTCTCATCCCTGTCGTTGTCAGCCTCATACTTATTTGCCAGGGACAGGGCAAGGATTGTCCCTCCAAATCCTGAGCCAACAACAATCGCCTCAAAATAATCAGTCATAATCGTTTATTATGCGCCAAAGATATTTAGATGTGGCGAATTTGGGAAAAAAACAATAATCCGAAAATCTTACTGCTCCCTAAAGTCGCTCCACCATCTCAGTCAGCCGGAAGGATCCATCCAGAATCTGCAGTTTCAGCTTCTTTGCCAGCTCTATTGCCCTTGCTCTATCCGATTGGCGAAGCTGGATGGGAATGGTCCTCCCCCCCAGGCGGATGGCCCCCAGCCTTCCCTGAAAGGCCCCGCCGCTGCACTGGGAGACGCACAGGCCGCAGTTGAAGCACAACTCTTTATCGCGCAAAACCCGGCCATCCTCGATGCTAATCGCCCTCATGGGGCAGGCCGGCTCTGCGGTGCACCTCGTGCAGCCTCTGCACCTTTCCGGATCAAATCCAACCACCAGGTCGACCGAATCCCAGACATCCCCATAAGTGGTCTTGGCGATCTTCTGGCGTAAATTCACATCCATTATGGTGAGAGGAATATCGCGATCCTGCTGCATTATGCTTTTCAGGATGGACTCATTGAGCACCGGAATGGGCACCGCCCAGGAGCCTATGCACTCCGGGCCGGCGGAGGTGACAAAGCCGCCCATGTACTCCGGCTTCATCTGGTGCATATCCGCCAGGCCGAGGAGGTTGGGCCGGGTGGGCATGGAACGGGTGCCCGTGCCCACCACGAACCCCTGAGCGCCGTTGAGGAGAATGCGGGTTCCTATGCCTATGGTCTCCAGATTGGGGTCGTTCTTTATGGGATTGATCTGGCCGCATCCCGAAACCGTAGCGGCGGAAAAGTGGGGCGGAAACTCGAGTGCGCTGAAGATGGTCCTGACCGGCTGAGAGCCGGGGTTGACGAAGGCCACATAGTTTTTGAAGGCATTGCGAGTGGAGAATATGCGGGCGTAAGGGATCTCATCCAGGCAGATGCCCTTCTCCATGATCTCCTTATTTTCCCCCTCGACCAGAACATGGACCTCTTTTCCATTCACCAGCTCCCGGAAGAGGTGCCCTCCTCCGTAGTCTGGCTGGTATATGCTGTGCGAGGTGCCGTAGACCATCAGGTCGACCATTCCCAGCCGCTCATTGGGGCAGGGCCCTGGGATTGCAGGAACGCCGTTAATACTGGCGCTGATGGCGCGGACGAATGAGCCTGGAGCTGCCAGGGGAAAGGATAGCACGGCATAGGTGCCGCTCATTATCGCTCTTGTGGCAGTGGTGACGACATCCACATCCTTCAGGCTGATCTCTCCCTTTTCCCTGACGATCTGGGAGACCTCCTGCTGGGTGAGGACCACCGCCGTTCCCTTCTTTATGCTTTTCTTTATGTCCTCTATTGTGCGGCTCATGCTGGCTATGGCATCCGGATTATTGGCATAAAGCATCTGCGATCCGCATGAAAAAGAGTCGTGTTATCAGTATTTTGCCCTGCAGATCGCAGGGAGGGCCGGAGGGAATGGCCCTCCCGCAGGATACGGTGAATCCCACTCTCCTATCCCGCCAATATATCCTGGTTTTGATAATTTAAAGCCTTATTTTTCATGTAGTTCTCATATTGAGATCATCTGAAAGCATTGCTGCACTGCGATTTGAGAGAGGATAGCCAAAAAGAGATCATAACCGTAAGCCTCAAATGCTGAAAGCCGGGCATGCTAACTATGGCCATGAATGTGGAGCGTTTCATAGAGAACGCCATCGCAGAGATCAAGCGCGATATCCAGGGTCGCGCTATTATCGGTTTATCGGGGGGTGTAGACAGCTCGGTATGCGCA
This sequence comes from Methanotrichaceae archaeon, assembly GCA_963813075.1. Taxonomy (GTDB): domain Archaea; phylum Halobacteriota; class Methanosarcinia; order Methanotrichales; family Methanotrichaceae; genus Methanothrix. Next base: position 31,772 of record CAWEXU010000017.1, on the reverse strand, counting down.
AAGCTCGCCCACCAGGCACTGGGCGACCGGCTGGTCCCGGTTTATGTCGACTCCGGTCTGATGAGACAGTCGGAGTCCGACCGGATTGAGGAGCTATTCAAGGATCTGGGGCTGGTGCGGGTCAACGCCCAGGACCGGTTTCTAGATGCCCTGAAAGGGGTCATCGATCCCGAGGAGAAGAGGATGGTGGTGGGAGAGACCTTCATCCGGGTCTTCGAGGAAGAGGCGCGCAAGATCGGCGGCGACTGCCTGATTCAGGGCACCATCTATCCGGACAGAATCGAGTCGGACGGGGGCATCAAAGCCCACCATAATGTTGGAGGTCTCCCCAGCCGGATCGATTTCAGGACCATAGTCGAGCCTCTGCGCGACCTGTACAAGGACGAGGTCCGCCAGGTGGCAAGGGCCCTGGGCCTCTCACCGGAGATCAGCGAGAGGATGCCTTTTCCCGGACCCGGCCTGGCGGTAAGGATCGTGGGAGAGGTCACCCGGGATAAACTGGATGTGGTCAGACGGGCAAACGCCATCGTGGAAGAGGAGGTAGAGGAATTCAATCCCTGGCAGGCATTTGCCGCCATCCTGGGAAAGGCCACCGGGGTCAAAGGGGACAACCGGGTCTATGGCTATGTGGTCGCCGTCCGCGCAGTCTCCAGCCGGGATGCCATGACCGCAGAGGCAATTGAGCTTCCCTGGGAGGTCCTCAAGCGCATCTCCGCCCGGATCACCGGCGAGATCCCAACGGTCTCCAGAGTGGTCTATGACCTCACCCCAAAACCGCCGGGCACAATAGAGTTTGAGTAATGCCTATTTCAAGCTCATAAGGGGATAAGACTTCTCCCGGTCGTACTCCAGCCGGGCGGAGATCACCTCTCCCTCATATTCTATCTCCACCTGAGCGGAAATCATCCTTCCTTCCAGCTCGCCATAGCCGAAGATGTTCTCAGAGAGCATATCACGGTTTATCCTCACCACAACACTCCGGACATAAGGCTGAAGGGAGATACTCTCTTGCATGGCCTTCTCCAGGCTGGATGCAGTCCTCATTCCCACTGGCGAGCCCACGAACTGGTGATAAAGCGCTCCCAGCTTTATTCCTGCCTCAAAGGCTGCTATTTCCCTTTTTGTAGGCGTGAAATCACCACCGGACTTAACAAATACATGATTATCAGCGCGCCCAAAAAAATGGCGGTATAAAAGATATCGCTCTGGAAAAAGACCGCCCAGGCGGCAGCAATAACCAGCAGGCCCAATATAGACAGAACTCTTATGTCCCTGATCTTGGGATATGGTATGCTGCTTACCATGAGCAGAGCTAAAATGAGCATGAGCGGAATGGTGAGGCCAGGCCGCCCTAAAAGGACGCTGGCGGATAGAGCCATGCCCGCCGCAGGGATGGGCAGGCCCTCGAAGAGCTGATCGCTATGGTTTGAGACATTGAACCTGGCCAGGCGAAGGGCCCCGCAGATGACAAAGAATATCGCTGCCAGCCAGATCTGAATGGGGAGGCCAAAGGCAGCAACAACGAGAAAGGCAGGCGCTGCTCCAAAGGACACCAGGTCTGCCAGGGAGTCCAGGTTAGCCCCCAGGGGACCGGATCCCGTTTTTCTGGCCACAAATCCGTCCAGGCCGTCAGCCACCGCTGCTAAAATTATCAGGACGACGGCGGCCAAAACCCTATCCAGGGATTGCGATTCACTGATGAGGAGGATGGCAGCAAACCCCAATGCGATATTCAGGATGGTGAACAGGTCCGGCGGCCGGAGGGCGCGCAGGATATTCATGAAGAGACCTCTGAATGGCTCTTGACGGCGAGCACCGTCTTACCGGCCCGGACGCTATCTCCCAGGGCCACTTTCAGCTTATATCCTCTGGGAATGCTGGTCTCCACCCGCGAGCCAAAGCGGATCATGCCTATCCTCTCCCCCCGGAGGACGTGATCTCCGGGCTTGACATAACAGACGATCTCCCTCACGATGGTCCCGGTGATCTGGCACAGCTGGATCTCTCCGTCCTCGGTATCGATTCTCATCCTGCTCTGCTGGTTCTGGCTCGCGCGATTGAGAAAGGCGGGGAGGTGAGTTCCCTTCCTGTGCTCCACGCTGATTATCGTCCCTTCCATTGGCGCCCGGTTAACGTGCACATCGGCGAGGCCCATGAATATGGTGACCTTCTCCGGAGTTGCCTGAATGATCCTTCCGTCGGCCGGTGAGAGCATGCCCTCGCTCTGCGGCAGGCGATCTGGGTCCCGGTGAAAGAATATCATGAATACCATACCCAGAAAAGCGGCAGCCGATATGTACCAGCTCCCGGCAACGGCCAGGGCTGCGGCCAGGATAATGGGCACCGATATCCAGCGACGGGAGTTTCTGGCCAGCTTCAAGCGGCATCTCCTCTGGAGTGTCTTATGTCCGCGGCCAGCTCATCGATGATCGAGAGGAGTTCGGGGAGGAGCAGGAATATCAGATAAGATATCAGTAAAAGTGCAGCAGCCGACCCGATCTTCGCGATCATATTATGGGCAACCTCGAAGCTCTCGCTGCCAAACCAGCTCCAGCCATAGGCCATGATCACAAATCCATTTCTCACTATGTTCAGGATATAGATGGAGATGGTGGAGCCCACAAGAGCGGCTGCCTTTCTGAATGCTGGTGCCCGGACGGATATGATCAGTCCGGCAAAGAGGGCGATGCTCTCAATGGCGGTGCAGGCGAGGACGATCTCCACCGACCTCCCGTTCAGGGTCATGATATTCCAGTCGGGCATCATTCACCGGAACCGATAGAGCTTGAAGGGCCTGCACCGTCATGAGGGTGGTAAACCCGATCAGTGCCTCTCTCAAGGGTTCGATCTCGGCGAAGGGAAAATAGACCATTCCGCAAACAGCTGCGGCATAGCTTGCCCAGAGCTGGGCTTTGGATGGGCCGCTCCTCTTCCCAAGTATCCAGGCCATATAAAAGCACATGAGACCGGCAGCAGAAAAGAGGATGGCATTGAAGTAGTCATTGATGGCCAGATACTCTCCGGGCTTTCCCAGCCAGAAAACGCCAAATAGTGCCCATCCGGGCAGGGCGATGAGGTTTTTTTTGGTCAGGGCAGATGCTAGCAGCAGGAGTAAGCTGATCCAGAGCAGATAGGAGGCAGGCCAGTCCAACATCATTCAACTAAGAAGTACCACAGGTTTATTTAGCATTATCTACTTACAACGCGCTGATATGAATTTGGTGGGGGCTGGATTCACACCATTTATAGGTTTGGTTGATCATGGATCGAAATATTTTTATTTTAATTTCTGCAGCGAGCGCGTTTCTCCTCGCCCTGGCCGGAGCACAGATAGCCGATGCAGTTTCACCTGATGCCGTCGAAAAGATAGATGCAGATCTGAGAGATATGCTCGATGGCGCGGGGGAGAATAGGATTCCTGTGATTGTGATGCTGAAGGGCACAGAATCTATGGATTTTACCGGCTTTGAGGTCAAGTACAGCTACCAGCTAATCCCAGGCCAGGCGGGAGAAGCAAGCAGCACCGCCATCCGGGAGATGGCAGAGAGCGACAGAGTATCAGCCATCTATTTCGATGATAACACCTCCATCGATGGGCAGTATAATGATTCTGAAACGGCTATTGATGTTGGTGATTCTGGCAATGCCTCCGGATCAGGTCAACAGGACCAAAACCCGCAAGACCGTAACCTCTCAAGCCAGGACCGATCAGAACACAACCTATCCCGCCTGAACCTGTCCGAGGATTACATATCTCCTGCCCATGTCATCAAAGCAGACAGGCTCTGGGAGAAGGGGATCGACGGGACGGGGGTCAACGTTGCAGTGATCGATTCAGGCATCGACAAGAATCATCCCGATCTGGTCGGCAAGGTGATTGCTGAGAAGAACTTCCTGGCCAATGAGATCACAGCAGACGATCTCCTGGGACATGGCACAATGATCGCCGGGATCATCGCCGGCTCAGGTGCCAGCTCGAAGGGAAAGTATACGGGAATCGCCCCCGGAGCGAGCCTGATCAATGTCAAGGTGATAGACCAGAATGGCGACGGCAGGGTATCGGATATCATCGCCGGCATCGAATGGGCCATCTACAATGGCGCTGATGTCCTGAGCCTCAGCCTGGGAGGGATTAACCTGGGCGAGACCAATCCCCCCATAACCATGGCCGCAGATAATGCCGCCGATAAAGGGGTGGTGGTATGTGTGGCTGCGGGCAACCGCAACAGCACCGAGAGCGAGAGCCAATTGGCCGGCGCATCTGCCAGCCAGCTGCAGGGCTCTTCACCGGTCGAGCTTTCCCAGTCTGGGGGGAGCAACGGCAAAGACGTCTACTTCCTGTTTGTGCCCATCGTCCTCGCCCTGCCTCCCGGGCTGATCGACTCGCCTGGCGACGGGGTGAATGTCATCACCCTGGGTTCAACCGATGCGGAAGGGCATATGGCCAGCTTTTCCGGTTCCGGGCCGACCAGAGACGACAGGATCAAGCCTGATGTCGTCGCCCCGGGAATGGACATCATATCCACAGTTCCCGCAGGCCTTGAGGGGCCGGATTATATCGATGTCTATTATGCTCGCGAGTCGGGAACGAGCCTCTCCACTCCCATCGCCGCCGGGCTGGCTGCCCTTCTCTTGCAGGAGAATAGCAACCTTACTCCCGCCGGGGTCAAGGGAGCGATGACCAGGGGAGCGACCAAGCTCAATAACACCCATGGGGTGCAGTACGAGGCATACTATCAGGGAACCGGCCTACTGGATGCCCTCCATTCCTACCAGCTGCTGGAGGAGTCAGGAGATGAGATAAGCGGAGTGGTTCCTGACCTATGGAATCCGGGGCGGTGGGCATATCTGCCCTCCGGAGAGGGGGTCTATGTGGGCCTGGATACGGGAGCAGACCGGCCGCAAAAGAAGGTCAATGCCCTGGCTCCAGGAGACCGTGACTGGAACACCCGGTTTGTGTTCTTCAGCGACAGGGAGAGGGAAGGTCTTTCAGTCTCCGCCCAGGGGGATATTGCAGACTGGATCAGCCTGCAAGCCCTTCCCGAGCGCACATCATCCAACGGCCAGCATGTCTTTGCCGCATCCATCCAGGTGCCGGAGGATGCGGATCCTGGAGTGTATTCCGGGTCGCTTGATATCAGCGACTCCGAAAAGAGCATCCAGAAGATACCGGTCGGCCTGACGATTGCAGAGCCACTGTCCGTTATTCAGGGTAAGGGGATGAATTTTGGAAGCCTGACCGGGAACCAGTGGGATTACTATTATCTGGATTTGCCGGTGGGGGCAAGGGGAATTGAGGCCAGGCTGGATTGGAGCACTAAATCGGATTCCATTGAAGCCAATTTAACTGATTCCAACTCAACATCCTTCAACTCAACATCTCTCAACTCAACATCCTTCAACTCCACTAACATCACCTCCACTGACTTTGGCTCCAGTCTGGACCTGTTCCTGATATCCCCCACCAGCGAGTATTACGCCGGCGGTCCGGAGGGCAGCTCCAAGAGGGTAGCCATCGAGAGTCCGCCATCGGGACGGTGGCTCGTAGCCGTGTACAGCGAGAATGCTTCCATTAATGCCGACTACACTCTCCAGGTGGAGCAGGAGATGATCGAGGCCAAATCCCAGGCGGTGGTACATAGACTCCGCCAATCCGGGAACTAATGCCAGCATGGAAATCCTGCTGGAGAATAGAGGTCTGGCGATGGAGAACCTGACCTATGAGGCAGTGATCGAGAACGAGAGCCTGGTGGATTATGAGGGCAGAGTGGGATTCAAGCAGATCTGGAACCGGACGGTGAATGTAACCCGTGAGACCAAAAGGCTCTCGGCAGAGCTTGCCACCATTGGCGGCAGCAGATACAGCGAGGTGGCCCTGGTCCTTGAGGATCCCGATGGGATGGCTAGCGAGGAGCATGCGGATTTGGGGTCGGGCTATCTCGGTCCGGTGGAGGTCTCCAATCCCCAGGCCGGCCGGTGGCTGATCAACGTCTATGGGTATAATGTCCCGGAAGCCGGCCAGCCCTTCCGGCTCACTGTCAAGCAATACTCGGAAGAGCCCTGGAGCTGGATCACCGCCAGCGGCCCGGAGCGGCTGGAAGCGGGCAGCAACGGAACCGTTCAGGCCAGCCTTGCCATTCCCAGGAATCCTGCCCAACACCAGCTGGAGGGATACATAAAGATCCAGGCAAACAACAGCAGCATCGAGATCCCGGTGAGCGTCTCTTTAGCCGGCTCAGAGCTTCTAGGATTAAGCTCGGAAGAGGTGCTGGATGAGGATAACGACGGCAGGCATGACCAGCTGGTTTTGGGCTTCGGGGTGAATGTCACCATCCCAGACGAATTCAGGCTGGAAGGGGTGGCGAATGACTGCCAGGGGAGAAGGATCAGTGTGATAGATCAGAGCCAGAGGCTGGATGATGATGGAGTGATTCAGGTTAACATCAGCGGCACCGATATCTGGAGAGCGGCCAAGTGCAGCCCGGTGAAAATCGAGAACCTGGTTCTCTACGATAATGCAGGCAACCATCTTGACCGCTATGAAGAGGATATCAACATAGATAGAGATCCCAAAGAGTTCCAGGCACCTCCTGCCTATATCAGCGGATTTGTCAATCAGACCACACCGGAGGCTATCGCCATCGGGGTCAATCTGTCGGTGACAAAGCCGGGAGCTTACAGGATTGCAGGGGCCATCCTGGATGATTCCGGAGAGGAGATCGGATATGAGAGTATTGAAGAACGCCTCAATCCGGGCAACTACACCCTCAGCTTAAAGTTCAGTCCCTCTGATTTCATGACGAATGAGGAGATTTCTCGGGTTCGGCTGGTTGATCTGATTCTGACCTCAAGCGAAGTGGAGCTGGAAGAGATAGACCTGGCCTGGAGCTCAGAAGAGATGGATCCCCAGGGATTCGAGGCAGATGCAGGGGTATCGAGGGCCTCACAGGACTTTGCAGCCCCTGAAGGCTCTGATTCGGACGAGTTTCCCTTCCCGGCAGCAGCGGGCGCGGTATTAAGAAGAGAGAACGGCACAGCGGTGATATCCTGAGCCGTCTCTCTGATCGAGATGAAAGGGGGTTTAAATGCCTCTTTTTCACGTAACCCGCGAGTCGGATATACCGCTGGTCGGCTGCCTTTATTTTGGAGTGGTCGACCGGGGGAGCAACCTTCTGCAGATCAGGCCGAGCTGCGGCTGCAACCTGAATTGCCCCTTCTGCTCAGTTGATGCCGGCCCCAGTTCCAGGTCCAGGGTGACAGACTACCAGGTGGAACTGGACTATCTGATGGAGGCGGTCGAGGAGATCGCCCCCTTCAAGGGGCCTGGGGTGGAGTGCCATATCGACTCCCCTGGGGAGCCCATGCTCTATCCGGATATTGTGCAACTGATAAGCAGGCTGAAGGGGATAGAAGAGGTCAGTGTCGTCTCCATGCAGAGCAATGGCACCCTTCTGGACGAGGAGATGATCGAATCATTAAAGGAGGCGGGGCTGGACAGGATCAACCTCTCCATGCACGCTCTGGACCCGGATTTAGCGGCATATCTGGCTGGAAGGCCGGGGTTTGATATCCAGAAGCTCAAAGAGACAGCAGAAAATATTGCCCAGAGCGGAATAGACCTATTGATCGCTCCGGTGCACATTCCGGGAATAAACGATCTGGAGATTCCGAAATTGATCGACTTTGCCGTGAAGGCGGGGGCTGGGAAGAGGTGGCCGCCCCTGGGGATTCAGAAGTTCGAGCATTACCGGCTGGGCCGGTCGCCCCGAGGGGTCCGGACGGAGAACTGGTGGCACTTCTATAACCGCAGCATGCCGCAGTGGGAGAAGGAGTCCTCCCTTTCCCTGAGGCTCAAAGCGCAGGATTTCGGGATTGAAAAAAGGCCCATGATCCCCACGGTATTCAAGAAAAATGAGAAGGCTAAAGTGGAGATCAAGGCTCCTGGCTGGGTGGAAGGCGAGCAGCTGGGGGTGGCAAAGAATCGGGTGGTATCAGTGGTGGACTGTCCGGCAAAAGAGGGCAGCATTCGGGTTAAGGTCGTCTCCAATAAACACAATATTTATGTGGCCGTGCCCTGCTGACCGCATGGCATGAGCCGCTTTTTGCCACTGAATGCATCCTTTTTTCTTCCTCTCTTTATACGGTTTGGCCTTTTCGCTCGCTCTACAGATCCTCCCCGATCTCCTCTTCAAGATTCTGCAGGTACCGGCGCAAGACCTCCGCCCGTCTGCCGGCCATCTCTTTCCCTGTCCGGGTGTGCATCTCCGACTCCAGCCGGAGGAGCTTTCTGTAAAAATGGTCCAGATTCCACTTTCCGTCATCCGGCTCACGAGCTTTACAGAAAGGATCTTTTGGGCAGTAAAAAGCGCGGTTCAGTGTCCCGCCGGTCATAAAAGTCCGGGCTATGCCCACCGCCCCCAGGGCATCCAGCCGGTCGGCGTCCTGCAGTATCTTCGCCTCCAGGGTTTCCGGTTTTATCCCCAGGGAGAAGCGGTGCACAGACACTGCATAAAGCACCTCTTCTTTCCTCTCTTCGGAAATTCCAGTCCTATCCAAAAAGCCGCCAACTACCTCCCCCCGCCTGGACTTCTGATCCAAATCAATCAAGCTACTGCAAGGATTCTTTGATCCCTCCGATGCATCATGCAATAAAGCTGCCAGGAGCAAAACCTGCATATCTGCACCCTCGGCCTGGCCGATCTTTTTGGCATTACGGTAAACTCTTAAGATATGGGAGAAGTCGTGAGCAGGATCCGCCTTATCATAAATCCTCTCAACCTCTTCCAGCAGGGATTGGCTGAAGATTCCTTCACTTTGGTCAGAGCTCATTGATCCTGGATGGCCATTTCTGGCCTTAAATCTTGCCTTAAATATCCATCTGAGAAGGAATAATTCAACCCAGCAACTTGATAAGAGAAAACATTGTAAAGGCTAGTTGAGGTGCCTGACCTGCCCAGCAGCCTGAACCCTGGCTTCGAGCTAGCCGTCGCCAGGCGGCATATCGTCTACCGAAAGAGAGGAACCTTCCTCTCAGTAGCGGCCATAGCCCTGGCGGTATCCATCTCTCTTGTCTCCATCTTCATGATGGACGGCTTTCAGGATATGCTCTTCGATGTAATAATCGAGGACCTGCCCCATATCACCGTCAGCCCAAAAGATGGCGAGGATTACATCTACCTCTATCACAGCCTCACCGATCGCATCTGGGACATCCCGGGGGTGGTGGCCGTATCCGCCAGCCTGGGCACCAGTGCCACATTCACCTACAAGGAAAATGTGGAGAATGTGGCCATGTCGGGGGTTAATCCGGAGGATTTTGAAAGCATCTACCACATAAATGAATATATGATACGAGGGGATTTGATCTCCATTCAGAGCGGCAGAAAGGTGGTAATGAGCAAGAAGCTTGCCGACCGGATGAAGGTCAAGATGGGCCAGACCTTATATGCCAGCTTTCCCGACGCCAGGGACACCAGCCTGGTGGTCTCGGGAATCTTCGATCCGCCGGTAGGTTGGCCTGAGGACCTGGCCATCGTCTCCCTGGACACAGCCAGGAGATTTCTGGATGAAGGGGATGTGGCATCCTATGTGGACATACGGCTTGAGGACATCTACCAGGCGGATGCTGCTGCCAGATCTTTGCGGGATTATGGATATAAGGCAGATAGCTGGCAGCAGCTCTACCCGGAGATCCTGGAGACTCTGGCCATTGAGAGCTTCGAGAACAATCTAATAATGCTGCTGATACTGATAATTGCCTCCTTTGGAGTGGGGAGCGTCATGTACCTGCTGGTCAACGAGAAGACCAGCGAGATCGGCATGCTGATGGCCATGGGCGCGAAAAGGCAGAGCATAATGAACATATTCCTGATCGAGAGCGGCCTCATGGGGCTGATGGGCGGAGCAGTGGGCGCAATCCTGGGCCTGGCCCTTTCTTTTTATATCAAGAGTCTGGAGTTCTCAATGGAGGCCCCCGGAGGGCAGAAGATCACCCTCCCAATGGTGATCAGCCTGGAAAGCCTGCTGGTGATAATCGTTGCGGCGATCGCATTGAGTATCATCGCCGGCTCCTATCCCGCATACAAAGCATCGAGGCTTGATCCTGCCCTGGCCATAAACGCATGAATAGATATCGAAGGCAAAAGAAATGAGATACGAGTTTTCCATCGCCCAAAAGCATATTCTGAGAAACCCCAAGATGGCCCTGTTCACAGTCGCCGCGGTGACGCTGGCGGTGGCGATCATCGTTGTTTTCATGGGAATCATGAGCGGCTTTCAGGATGAGATAATAACCACGACGGTGGAGAACAATCCTCACATCTACATCCAGCCAAAGGAGGATGAGAACTACGTCTATCTCTACAGGACCGTCTCTAATATTTTATGGGCATATCCAGGAGTGGAGGCGGTCTCGGCGAGGCTGGCAGGAAAGGGAGCAGCCAAATACAAAGATGAGGTCCGGGCAATCAGCTTCCTGGGGATCAATCCGGAAGACGAGGACCGGATGATGGATGTCAGAAGCGACATCATCTCCGGTGACTTTATGGATCTGGACCGGAGGAAGTATGCCGCCTTCATTGGAACCGGTCTGGCAGAGGAGCTGGAGATAGATCTGGAGGATGACTTCATCCTGGCAAGAGGAAACCGATCCATCCGGATAAAGGTGGCCGGCCTCTTTGAGACCGGCACCGCAGCAGACGATTCCCTGATTTATATCCCTCTGATTCTGGCCCAGGATCTGGTAGGTATGGGAGATGTGGTCTCTGAGGTGGACGCAAAGTTGGTTGATATCTATCAGGCATCCCTCATCACTGCCGACCTAAACCGGCAATTTTCATATGATTCAAAATCCTGGCAGGATATGAATGCCGATATCCTTAATCTCATCGAGACCCAGAGGGTCTTCGCCTGGATATTCTATCTCCTGATCATCGCTATTGCCGGCTTTGGAATAGCCAATACCATGATCATGATAGTCTCCCGCCGGACGAGGGAGATCGGCATTCTCATGGCCATGGGCGCGACCCGCCGGTCCATCCTTAAGATATTCATCCTGGAGAGCCTGATCCTGGCCCCACCTTCTGCTCTGCTGGGAGGGATTCTGGCCTATCTCTCCGCTCAACTCATAATGTCCTATGAGATCGAACTCCCCTCGGAGATCTACATGGTCTCTAAAATGACTGTAGCCATGAAGCCGGAGTTCTTCGTCTGGGCGATAGGCATCGCTCTGCTGGTCAACTTCGTGGCCGGGCTCTATCCCGCCTGGAAGGCCTCCCGGATGGACCCCGTGGTGGCGATAGGCAGCGCATGAAGACCATCAAAGATGATATGAAGAGCTACCGCAGATGAAATTCAGATCCCTTTGAGAATACTTGATGATAATGAGCCTGGCACTTCATCTCCATCAGGCCGAGTGCAGCCTCCTTTAGCCCATCCACCAGCTCGGGAGGGACGTAGGCTCTTGGTGTCTGGGAGAGAGCGATGCAGGCGAGGACTGGAGAAGAGATGCATTCCAGCAAGCTCTTTACCCTTTTCAGCCTAATTCCAATGGTCTTTCTTGTACAATCTGTATCATCAATTGAGCATAAGCCATCCAGATCAAAGCCTATGACTATGGGGTATCTGCAATTTGTTATGTCCTCACAAAATGCATCAGCTCCGATGCTCTGAGGTACAGGAACCTTTTTCCTGCCCTGCTTTTTCAATTTGATATCTTCACCGTCCCAGTCGATGAACTCGATCCTCTTTCCACCGATAAAAGCAGATCTCGTAACTGTCCGGGGTGCATCAACGAACCTGTCCTCATCGACCCGTCCGTAGGCATCTATTCTCTCTTTTCTCGGATCGAAGTGGTATACAGATCCAACTATACCATAGTGGAATGCGGGACAGGTGAAGTTTCCCTCGTTCAGCACTTCTCCTGGCGTATTCGCATATTGCCGGCATCATCTTATCCAGATAATCGAATATGCCCCGACCCTCCCTGGCCGGCAGCAAGGGGCAGTTCGGAAACATGTCATGATGTTTGTCAATCCGGACCACAACCAAAGGCAGCTTATGTTCAATGTATTCTCTTATCCAATGAGAAAGTACCTCATTATGAGAGTCGACAACCACGGTCTTCATAATGCACCACCCGGGCAGAAGTGTTTGGCCTTATTATAATGATTAAACATTTTATAGCATCAATCCATAGATAAAATTATCCCTGCTATATCAGAACTTAGTATCCGTACTTTAAGAGTGGGAAAATTGGATCTAGCATAAACGAAAATATGCCATCCATGACTGATAATAATGAGGATCTGTCATCATTTCTAATGAGCTATGGATTCACAGAGGACGAGCTTTTTGCGGTCACATATGAGTTGAACTCCTACCGGTCAATCCCCGGGACGACGGTTAAAAGGTACCTGAACAGAGTCCTTCAGACCATCATCGAGGAGGATCGGGCTGCCTTTTTGAAGGGGATCATGATAGGAGTGGCGATAAAGAATGCGGCAGATTCCCTGAAAGAGCCCGACCTCACCGAGGAAGAGATGAGGGTGGCAAGAGAGATCGAGAAGCATAGGCTCGGCAGATAGACGAAAAGAAAGAAAGTCATAATTTCATGAATTCTTTGCTATCGCCACCTCCATGATCTCGCTGGACGGCCCATACCTTATACCGACCTCCCGGTCATACTCGAAGGCATAAAGTATCAGCTCGAGCATTCCCTGGCTTGTGCCAGAAGTGTCCTCATCGTCATCCCTTCCCTGGAGGGATAGGATGAAGGGAATACCTGGTCGGGTGTCCAGATGCACATACAGCCTTCCCGCATTGTCTGCGCGCAATGAGCTGATGATGCCCTGTGCAATCAATCCTGATTCCGGTGATCTGCCGGCCAATCCTGCGGGACCGGCAGTCTGCAGAGGCGACTGCAAAATATCTTGCGCTTCCTGCATCTGATCGTCTGAATCATCCCCCTCATCAGATAGGGGGACTTCAAATGGCGATTCCAATACCGGGCCATACTGGCCATGTACCGGAAGGACGCACATTGCCAGAGTTACTAGCAGCATTAAGACTGCGTATTTATTTGAGATGCCATACATATCACTACACCCTATAGAGATCCAGCTTCAAAATATTTAATCATTATCTATACGCTTCCCTAAAATCGAACTGCAAAAGGCTATTTCATATCCAATTAAACTTAATTATTCCAATATTAAAGAAAATGATATATACTTAGGAGTATGATAAACATTCTCATGATCCGGCATAAATTAATATTGCTTCTTTTATCTATAATCCTGCCTGCACTGGCACATGGCTCCTCTTTTATTGTCGACCAGAATGAGAGCATCCAGGCAGCAATAGACGGGGCCCGCCCTGGCGATACTATACTGGTATCTGGAGGGATATATAATGAGAGCCTGATCATAAACAAGACCCTGTTACTGCTGGGCATTGGAATGCCTGAAATCGATAGTGGGGAGGATGAAGTGGCAGTCAACCTCTCCGCCGGAGGGTCGGTGTTGAATGGATTTTTTATCAACTGCTCTAATCAAACCTCAAAAGGAAGACAAGGGATTAAGGCAATATCCAATAATAATCTAATAATAAATAATGTTATCAAAAATTATAATCATGGAATAGCTGTGCTCAACTCCAGCCATAATATCCTGGAAGGAAATACGGTTCAAGATGGCGATGCTGGGATATATGTATCCGGAGGGAGCCTAAACAAAGCGATCGGAGTTGATGCCAGCAATAACGATTACGGCATCCATCTCCATAACACCACAGACAGCATCGTAGAAGGCTGCAATGCCAGCCATAATAGCTATGGAATCTTCCTGGATGCCGCCAGGAATTGCACTGTGGCAGATAATAAAGTCTCCTTCAACCAAAAATATGGTATTCAATTGAGGCGAGCCGATGGCAATTCGCTAATAGGGAACAATGCCAGCCATAACAGCTGGGAAGGGATCTATCTAGAAGACTGCAGCAAAAATACCATCGCCGGCTGCAATGTAAGCTATAATGATGAGGATGGAATCAGCCTGAAAGGCGGCCAGGTAAATTCAGTCATAGGGTCCGCCTTTTTGAGCAATAAATACAATGGCATAAGTCTGGACAGCTCAGTTGGAGATGCGATAATCGGAAATGCGGCCTGGAATAATCAGAGGCGGGGCTTCTCTATACTCAGGTGCACTGATTGCATACTGCTGGAGAACGAGGCGGGAAATAACAACCTGACCGGTATCGAGGTTAACCGGGGCAGGGCCAACAAACTGATCGACAATAATGCCAGCGGCAATCTTGATGGCATCTCCATTGACAATGCGGATGGCTATACTGTAAGCGATAATCTGGCGTTCTATAATAAAAAGATCGGGATTGAACTCATCGAACTCTCGAATAGCACAGTCGCAAATAACACTGCCAGCAATAACCAGATCGGGGCTTTTCTTTTCGATACTACGAGAAATACCTTCCGGGAGAATGATGTCAGCAAAAACGATCTGATTGCCATCTTCATCGAGTCTGGCCTCGATAACCTGATCGCAAGCAACAATGCCAGTGACAACCTGGCAGGGATCGTATTGCTCAATTCCAGAAACAATAGCCTGGAAGAGAATAGAGCAGACAGCCGATCGGCAGCCATTGCCCTTCAAGATTCTTCCGGCAACAGAATTTTCCGCAATATTGCCCACAATAATAAGATCGGAATCTACCTGAACCGGTCCAATGCCAGCCAGATGGAGGAAAATCGGCTGGAGAATAACGGAGTCGGATTAGCAGTTAATCTATCGGACCTCAATTTATCAACTACAAGTACAAATTATATAATTGATAACGAATACGATATCCTGAGAAATGAGAACCAATCGATCCTGGATTATCAAATCTGGAGGGAGAAGATAGGGACTGAACGGATGGAAGTATACCTCAGATCTCATGAAGATATAGAGACTCTCCTGGCCGGAACGGAGACCACATTCGTTCACCCTTCCTCTTCTGCTGCCTTAGCATCGAGCACCCAGGCCAGGAGCACTTCCAGGGATGCCTCCCCCAATCTGCGGATAAAAATCGAGTCTGAGCCCGGTGGAGCGGAGATCTGGATCGATGGCAAACCTACCCGGGCAGTGACTCCCAGCGAGAGAACTCTGGATGGAAAGGGATATCACGATATTGAGCTGTTCCTGAAGGGATACGAGCCTCTGAAAGAGACGATATATGTGACAAGCTCCACCGCCATAAGGTTGGAGCTGACGCCAGAACAGCAGCAGCAGAAAGCTGAAAGTGATGCACAGAATATCGAAGTCATCTCAGATCAGAGGATATCAAATCAAAATATCTCAGATCAGAGGATCTCAGATCTATATGTAATTCTGAGTTCGAATCCAGATGGGGCATCGATATGGCTGAATGGAGAGAATACTGGCAAGAGCACGCCGGACAGAATAAAGCTCAGTCGCTACGGAAATCATACCTTTGACCTATTTCTGAGCGGCTATGAGATCTATCAGGGAGAGATCGATATCTCAGAGCAGGTATCCGAGCCCCTGAGCATGAATATAACCCTGACTCCCAGGGAGCCTCCGGCAGGATCGCTGCCCGATGCAGGAGAGGAGAGACCGCCACTGCCCGGCTTTCTCTCCTGGCAGCATTTGGCGGCCATATCACTGGCGTATTATGCTCTGGCTAAAGGCAGGTGCAGGTCACACTGAGATGGGTATGCGATTGCCGGGAACTATGAGGATCAGAATACATGGATACAAAAGCATGGAAATGTGTGGAAATGAAGGATAGATCCTGCTGGAACTGGATGGAATGCATATTCAAGAGGATTCCAATCCCTCCTCCCGTGCTCTCACTGATGGTTGGCGGGATAGTAGCCATTACCTATATATTATTTATTACCAGGGTCGAAGGACTGGCGTGGAATGATTATTTTGGCCTGCAAGTGACCTTCCTGTCCGCACTCATCGCATATTTGCTTGCAATGAATATACATATATTGAATAATTTGAAAATTATCATCCAGAGGCTTGAGTTCAATCCCGCCGGGGAAAGCTGTCCCAGTGATCTGTATTCTCATCTGGAGAAGAATTTTAAGTCCAGACAATTCTTCTTTTTGCTGGGAATCATGATACTGCCTCACATCATCATCGATCTATTGAGAGTCTATGTAATGCAATCGGTTCCATACGAGGAGATCTTCTTCTCCAACCCCTGTATTCAACCTCTACAATTATCTCATTACTTTTCTGGCATACTACCTTCTGGCTTATCTGTTCTGGATAATGATAAACACCAAGTGGATACTCGATAAATTGGCAGAGAGTCCCTATCGGGATCTGATAAAGATCGACCTATTCCATGCGGACAGGATCGGAGGATTGGGGCAAATCAAAGATTTCATCATGAAATTAAATATATATTTTTCAATTGGCATCTCCCTTGCGATCCTCGCCTATATCGACATGCCAACTGGATTCAGCCTGGTGGTGATCTACGATGTAGCTATCCTGATACTGTTCCTGTTGGCGGGCTTTGTTCTTCTTTTCTCCGCTCTCGATTCGCTGAAGGAGATATTCAAGAAGCGGATGAACGAAGAGATCTACCGCATCGATGAAAAGCACCAGGAAGGGCTTTATAAATTGTTTAAAATATCATCCGGAGAGGACAAAGAGAAGGACAATGAGCTAAAATTTTTGTCTGATTCTGTGGAGATGTTTCATAAAGAGAGGGATGAGAGAATAAAGGTCCTTCAGGATTTTGAAACCCGATATAACCTTAAGCCTGCTATCTCTTCTTTCATCTCTTTTGTTATGCCATTGCTGGCGTTGTATGAGAAGATCAATGGCTTTGGCATAACGAAGATACTGATCGATGCCTTCAGCCCCGCTGCGGATAGCTCCACCCTGGCCTCTTTATGGCTGCAGATCTTGCAGCTATTTCATCCCTAATTTCATCTCCCGTTTCATCTCTAATTCCACAGATTCCATTGCGGCAAAACTTAAATCTAAAGAAGGATGAATACCTGTATACGAAGATGTCATTATTATGATCTCCCTATTCAGAGCGGCAATCATACTGTATCTACTGGTCTGCAGCACTGCGTCCGGTCAGCTCAATCCCGAATTTGCCATCCCTCCCCTGAATTCAGGGGCGGAGAATGCAAATAGCGATAGCTCAGCTTTGGTCTCTCAGCCAGAGTCCATTCGCCAGGATGAGAGTGAGCCCACTCCGGTCAGCGCGTTTATAGCATCCAGGGATGAAGAGATCAGTATTTTCGATGACAATGAATTATCGGCCTCGATTTCTAACCTGCGCAGTGAGAGCGGTCAGGTGCGCTCGGACGGAAGCACCTTCTCCCGGACAGTCGTCGGATTTTCTGACAATAACGATTCCGCCCTCTTTCTGAGCTTTGATATATCCGATATTCCAGAAGATGCTCGGATCAATGATGTCGACCTGGAGTTTGAGGACCTGGATATGGTCGGCAGTCCCTTCTCCAGCCTGGGCTGCCTGAACATATATCCTGCATCCTATGGAAGCCTTCGCTCCCAATCCTACTCCCGAAGGTCTGATGCCTCGCCCTATGCCAGGATCTGCAATTCAAACCGGCTGAACTCACCAGTTAGCTCCTCATCCCTGCGCAGAGCTTTGAGCTCCTACCTGGGAGAGGACAGGTTCCAGCTGCGCCTGCAGTTCGAGAGGGAGATGAGATCGGAATCAGTGCCCCCCAAAGACAGCACAGAGCCTCAACAACCGCAGGGGGACAATCAGCCAGATGCTCCTTCGGAGAACGGGCCAGTAGACTTTCGTGATGTGATACTTGGTGATATTTTGGATCTTTCTCCTTTTTTGTCCCAGCCACAGACACCAGAGGTAGTCATCAGGAGCATAGAATCTAACCGTTCTCTCCTGCAGGATGATTTTGCAGAAGTTAGCCGAGCGCTCGATCCAGGCAAGGTAAGAATATCTCAGACTCAAGATGCACCTAATGTGGACCAGATCTGCTATGTGGATGGAAAGATAGGTGTGTGGCGATTTGCAGGAGATGATGTCCCATATTGCGACACCACATATCCTCTGAATTGCCCGGAGGGCCAGATGCTGGATTTGAGCACGGGACTCTGCTGCCAGGACTCCAATGAAAATGAGATCTGCGACTATGAGGAGAGCCATCTGATCTATATTGGGTCTGCCCGTCTTATCGTCAGCTACAGCTTGCCCGTTCCGGAGCCTCAGGTGATCCCGCCACCTGTACCGTCGCCTCCAATCGAAGAAGGGGCACCCGACCTGGGATCTGGCTCCTTCAAGCCCCCAGGGCCATCGTCTCTCATCGATGCCACCTCTGCCGGCTGGGGAGAGGTCCCGGCCAATCAGGTGCTGGTGGCGATGGACAGCAGTATGTCCTTTGAGGACGCCAGAGAGGAGGCTCGCCGGCTGGCTTCTGATATGGGAGGAACCGTGGTGGGGGAGTTTGAGTACCTCAACCTGTTCCAGATCGAGACCGAAAGCCAGACCCTATCTGATCTTAGGGGAGACATCAATTTTGCCCGAGGATATGAGTCTGCCGATCTCGCCATCCCCAACCACCAGTTCTATCGAGAACCCTCACCAGCTGGCATGATCTATCCAGGCGAATCCGGGAGAGGATATCGGATAATAGGTGTGGAAGAAGCCTGGAATGCGATATACAATGACAGTGCCAGACTCTTCGAGGTCCGGGTGGGGATCATTGACGACGGCCTGTACGCAGGCGGAGGGCAGTTCAATGATACGGATATCGATACATCAATAGAGCTGTACCCAGGCGCACCTCCTAACCTGCTGGTTGAGCGCCGCCTGCCGGATTATGAGGTGCCAGGAAGCCATGGCACAGGGATTGCCAGCATACTGACTGCCAATCCGGCGAGCGGCCTGGTGGGCATTGCTTCCATACTTTTATCCAGGGAAGGAAATCTGTCGGTCTACATGATCAATGTCTTTGATGTTACAGACAGATCATTTGTCACCTCGAGCCTCCTGGGATTTAAGGAAGAGATAGAACGGAAGAGCACAATCCTGAGCTGCTCATTGGGTTATACCGGTGACCCCGAGGGCACGGCTGAGGCGGCGGAATTATTTGAAAATTTTTTCCGAAAATTATCCATAGATTATCCCAGGATCCTCTTCATCTTCAGCGCCGGAAATGATGGAGTGGCAATAGACGGAGATGAGCGGATTCCGAACGGGCGAGCGGGATACCTTCCCAATGTCATCACCGTGGGAAACATTTTCAATAACGGTACCCTGGTCCCCAGCAGCAACAGAAATAAGGACAACCAGTATGTGACCCTGGCCGCTCCGGGAGAGGAGGCGGTCTGGGGAATATACGAAAATGGAAGCCTTTGGAACCTGGGCGGAGGAACGAGCATGGCCGCCCCTCAGGTCGCTGCCGCTGCCGCTCTCATCCGGTCCATAAATCCCCTCCTTGATGCGGGAGAGATCAAGGAGATCCTTAGAAATACCGCTCATTATGATATCGAAGGCAATTCCATTCCTTCTGAGCTTGGTGGCATTGCCTTAAATATAGACAGGGCGGTGAAAAAGGCCATCCATGAGAGGCCGAATGAGATCGAATTCTTCCCTGATGATCCGATTATAGAAATTCCCGAAGATAGTGGCGATGGAATAATCGTCGTAAGGCCGGATACTAGCTCCATGCCAGCTGGATATGCCAGGGTGACGATCAGCTCTGCCACCAGCAAGGGATATTCGGTCATTGTCGATGGCTTGATTGTGGGAAAGGATGGGATCGAGGGAGATGCTTTTGATGGGATATACACATTCCTGGTTACTGGAAACCAGAGGCATACCATCAGGGCCGCCAGCCAGTTCAATCAAGGGGAATGGCCGGAGGCGTTCTACAGCGCTGGCAGCACATATGTATATGCTTTTTGATTAACTTTTTATTTTATCAGACCTTCGCCTCACACGCCGCCTTTTTCCGACCGTTGGGGATGGCTGGCCGGGACGAATGGATCGACTGAGCCTGAATCTTGAGCCTCTCTCTCAGGAATTGACCGGTATGGCTCCCGTCCACCCTGGCCACCTCCTCCGGGGTGCCGGTGGCCACCACCTGCCCGCCGGCGTTTCCTCCTTCCGGCCCCATATCGATGAGGTAGTCTGCGGACTTGATTACATCCAGGTTGTGCTCTATCACCACCACGGTGTTCCCCTTGGCCACCAGGTCGTCCAGGACATGGATCAGTTTCTTCACATCATCAAAATGCAGTCCGGTGGTCGGCTCGTCTAAGAGGTAAACCGTCCTGCCTGTGCCCCTCTTGGCCAGCTCACGGGTAAGCTTGATCCTCTGGGCCTCGCCCCCGGAGAGGGTGGTCGAGCTCTGGCCCAGCTTGATGTAACCCAGACCCACTCCCAGCAGGGTGTCAAGCTTTGTTCTTATGGCCGGGATATTCTCGAAGTGCTCTCTGGCCTCCTCAACTGTCATATCCAGGGCCTCGGCGATGGACTTTCCTTTGTACTTGACCTCCAGGGTCTCCTGGTTGTAGCGGCTGCCTTTGCACTCCTCGCAATCGATATAGACATCAGGCAGAAAGTTCATCTCGATCTTGATCAGGCCGTCTCCGTGGCAGCTCTCGCACCGGCCGCCCTGGACATTGAAAGAGAAGCGACCGCTCTTGTAGCCCCGAACCCTCGCCTCCTTGGTCCCGGCATAGGCCTGGCGGATGGGATCGAAGACCTTGGTGTAGGTGGCCGGATTCGAGCGAGGCGTTCTGCCGATGGGGCTCTGGTCGATGACGATCACCTTGTCCACCTCAGTGTCAAAACGAATCCCGTCGTGCTCTCCCGGAGTCTCGCTGGAGTGGTAGATCCTCTTCATCAGCGCCCGGTAGAGGGTATCATAGATCAGGGTGGACTTGCCTGATCCCGAGACCCCGGTGACCACAGTCAGGACCCCCAGAGGAATGTCTACATCGATATCCTTGAGGTTGTTCTCCCGGCAGCCGGAAAGATGGATGAACTTATTGCCCTTTCTCCTCTTTGCCGGGACCTCGATTCTCTTTTTGCCGGAGAGGTACTGGCCGGTCAGGGACTTCGGATCGGCCTCGATCTCCTCCGGGGTGCCCTCGGCCACCACATAGCCGCCGTGAATGCCCGCCCCCGGACCGATATCCAGCACATGATCGGCATTGCGGATGGTATCCTCGTCATGCTCGACCACAATCAGGGTGTTTCCCAGATCCCTGAGCTTTTTCAGGGTCTCTATCAGCCGGGAGTTGTCCCGCTGGTGCAGGCCGATGGAAGGCTCGTCCAGGACGTAGAGGACGCCGGTGAGGTTTGAGCCTATCTGGGTGGCCAGACGGATGCGCTGCGCCTCCCCTCCGGAGAGGGTGCCGGCGTTTCTGGAAAGAGTCAGATACCCCAGGCCCACGTGCTCTAAAAATCCCAGGCGGGAGCGGATCTCCTTCAGGATCTGGCGGGCGATCTCTCTCTCCTTGACCGACAGCTTCTCATCCAAATTCAGGAAGAAATCATTGCAGTCGCTCACCGAGAGATTGGCCACATCCACAATAGAAAGATCCAGGATCCTGACCGCCAGGACCTTCTCCTTCAGCCTTTTGCCCTTGCAGGCCGGACAGGGAAGGACCCGCATGAACTTCTCCAGCTCCTCCCGGCGGTACTCGGAGGCGGTCTGGCCGTAGAGGCGGATGCTCTGCGGTATCAGCCCCTCCCACTGGGAGTTATGCGACCAGTAGACGTCCCCGTTTTTCATGCTCATATTCATGCGGATCTTCTCCGTCGAGCCGTACATCAGGGCATCGTACTGCTCAGAGGTGAGGTCCTTGATGGGTGTGAATATATCGAAGCCGAAGTGTTTGGCCACTGCTGCCAGGTGCTGGCCCCGCCAACCGTCGATGATATTGCGGTATAAGGCGACAGCCCCGTCGGCGACGCATCGATCATTATCCGGTATGATCAGTTCAGGGTCGAACTCCATTCTGAATCCCAGGCCGTTGCAGGACTCGCAGGCCCCAAAGGGGCTGTTGAAAGAGAACATGCGCGGCTGAAGCTCCTCGAAGACCAGGCCGCAGACGGGGCAGGCCATCCGGGCGGAGTAGACCCGGTCCTCTCCGTTCTCATGCAGGACATAGACCAGGCCTTCGGTCTTCTTCAGGGCTTTTTCGATCGCCTCCACCAGGCGGGACTTATCATCTCTTGGGTCCAGACGGTCTATGACCACATCGATGTCATGCTTCTTGTAGCGGTCAAGATCGATCTCCTCGTCCGTCCTCTGGATCTGGCCGTTCAGCCTAACCCGGGCGAAGCCCTCGGCGTTCAGGTCCTTGAGCAATTGGCCATAGGTTCCCTTCTTCTGGCGGATGACCGGAGCGAGGATGGTGATCATGCTCTCATCCTCACTCTCCTCCATCTCCTTTCCCTTCTCCTTTACCTTCCCCTTTACCTTCCCCTTTTCAGTCTCCTTCTCCTTTTCCTTCTGTTTCTCTTTCATCTCCTCCAGGATGCTGACGGCGATCCTTTCCGGAGACTGTGACTCGATGCGCGTTCCGTGCTCCGGGCAGTGAGGGACGCCTATTCTGGCAAAGAGCAGGCGGAGGTAGTCGTAGATCTCGGTCACCGTTCCCACAGTGCTGCGGGGATTTTTGGAGGTGGTCTTCTGCTCGATGGAGATGGCAGGGGAGAGACCGTCGATGGAGTCCACGTCGGGCTTGTCCATCTGGCCTAAGAACTGGCGGGCGTAGGCGGAGAGGGATTCCACATAGCGGCGCTGGCCCTCGGCGTAGATGGTATCGAAGGCCAGGGTGGATTTGCCCGAGCCCGAGACGCCGGTGATGACGATCAGGCTGTCACGGGGTAGCTTTACGTCGATGTTTTTCAGGTTGTGCTCGCGGGCACCTTTGATTACAATTGATTTCATATTACATTATATTATATTTAGCCAATCTTGCTGGCGATGACTGTTCCGTACCCGGTAAGGGCTCCGTAGCGGTAAGCGGTGTACTTGGAGGGCACATTCAATCTGCTGGTATCAATCGATAGGGTATAAAGCTCAGTTCCGCTCTCAGGCAGGATGTCCAAGGTTATGCTGTTGCCGGATATGGTTCCGCTGGCCAGGGCCATCTGGGTGGTGCTGCTATAGGTGAAGCTCCCCCGGCCAAAGAGCCTGTTTCCGGATTGATGCAGGTCCAGGGAGATGGTCTGGCCCTCAGAGAGCTGGAGGATCCACTTTCCTGAGTACGCCAGTTGAAGTGGCTGGCTGGATTGCGGCTGGGGTTTGCGGCTGAGTCACCGGAGCGCTGGAGAAGGTTTTTGCCACCGGGGTGTTGGATGCGCTGTATCTTCCCATTGTGGTCTTGCCCACAGTCGAGCCCAGGGGGGAGACGGGTTTAGATGCCTGAACGCTGCTGGGTGGCACATGATGTGCCGCCGCCGACCTTCATCATGAATATGGGGTCTGTGAAGTACTGGCCCGCGTCGCCTGTATAGGGTCCTACATTTCCGCCCTCAAGATAATCCTGAGCGCTGCCGGGCAGGGCCAGGATGGACAGAAGAGCCAGAATGCCGAGTATCCTTATCATGTCTTACTCACCGCGGTCAATGGCGATCGTCAATTAACTTAAAGATAACCGTCGAATATAGAGGAGGAAATTCTGAGGGGTGGATGTGATGCTACATGTGCTAAAGGAGGGAGATTTTCGAGTGTGGGCAAGCACGCCATTCAACCGGGCCTACGTGTAGAATATTAGTCTTTTTATAATACAGAACCAATCGACGGCTTTGCCTCGATTGTATCCAAGCCACCCCGGCGTTGAGGGGCCCCAGAGCATAGCGCGGGAGGCCAGCAGGCCGACTCGCGGTGCCCACTGAAAAACAGCTCGCATGAATAGATCAAATTCCCAATGAATCAGGCCTGGAAAAAATGATTTCCCTCATCATCTACTCCATCGCCGTCTCCTCGCCCATCAACCCAGCCGAGCCGCTCCCGCCTTTGCCTTTTATCCCGCGCGAGCTCTTTGGTCATTGTCGAGGATCGGGCACCAATATGGAGATACGGCATGGCACTGCACCTGCTGCATGCTTCCCGCGCCGCAGCCATCGCCTTCTACGATCCTCGCCTGGGGGCGGTGGTGGTGCCCGCATAGCCCGGTGTGGCAGATGGGCCAGGTGGTGGATGTGACGCCACCCGCGGAATGTGGAACGAGCCATCCTCTGGGGGGCCCTCCGGCGACGGAGATATTTTTTATAATGATCAATCCCTTAAATCAGCAATGAATGATTTTTTATAGGAAGATATGCAAAATTTATTTAAGAGCACTATGATGCACGCGAGCCCAAGAATTGTCGTAAGCAATACCGGTCCGCTGATTTCAGCGCTGCAATCTGATTGCATGCATATACTGCTTCAGTTCTACGACCAGATTCATATACCGGTGGACGAGATTTCATGAATACCAGAAGCATGGTGCAGATCATGAGATCAGCGATCTCTTAGAGATCCGGGTTTATCTGTAGTCCACCAGGATTTCACGCCTGTAGAAACTGAAGCTGCAAGGTCATCGCTTCAGAGATTGCAAACCATCAAGCAACAAGGGACAAAAATCCTGATCACCACCTCCCTGAGTCCTTTGCCATTGTCCTAATGCTGAGAAGAAGCTCCCCGGCTGTTGAGCTTGCTCATCGACGAACTGGCTGCAAGAGATGTTGCCAATCGAAGAAGAGTACCCATCATTGGATTTCCTGGCATCCTGGTTCGGGCTTGCTGGCAACAAATTATCGAGCCAGAGGATGTGCTGGTTGCACTGGACTGAGTGCCAAAGACAGGGGACCCATTACTCCACCAAGTTGATAAATGAAATATATGAAGTTTGAAGGATGTCGGAAAGAGGCCATGAAATGAAAAAAAAGTATGCACCACATGAGCCGGAAGAAGAGGTGCTTTCAGCCGCTGAAGCGATCCAGGATGCAGAGAACTCTGAAGCTCGCTGGAAGACGTTCGAAAAGGATCAGAGACTATGCCGGGTGCTTGTTGAGCTGCCGGAACCTGCCTTCTCCAAACTGGAAAAACTTGCCCTACAAAGAAGAAGGACTGTATCTAACCTTGTGGAGGAGGTAATTACCGGTCTGGTGGACACCTTCGTTCTCCCAGAGGAAAAAGCTTAGGCTAGAAAATTGACCGCCCTCATCATCTACTCCATCGCCGTCTCCTCCCCCCATCACCCCAGCCGAGCCGCTCCCGCCACTGCCCGACATCCCCCGTGGCTCTTTGGTTATCATCGAAGGACGCGCTCCCATCTGGCGATACGGCATGGCACTGCACCTGCTGCATGCTTCCCCCGCCGCTGCCATCGCCTTCTACGATCCCCGCCTGGGGGCGGTGGTGGTGGCCACGCATAGCCAGAAGTGGCAGGTGGGCCAGGTAGTGGATGTGACCCTGCCGGTACGGAGAAAGTAGGGTGATGCAGCTTGATTTGCAGGGCAAGCCAGCAGTTCAAACTGGGCCCGCCTGGGGAATATTAACCGTGATATAATCCAGAACCACAACGGCTTTGCCCCGTTTGTATCCAAGCCACCCCGGCGTTGAGGGGACCAGGGCACTACCGCGCGTATCACCGCGCGCGGCGCCCGCTGAAAAGCAGCTCGCATGAATAGATCAAACTCCAACAACCAAAAGTGGTCGATGGGCCAGGTGGTGGATGTGAAGCGGTCAGAAGGGCGATAATAGTGCATCAATACCATTAGGCAGACAGATGTGTGAGGCCTGGCCTGCCTGGAGAATACTAATCATTTTATAGCCCGCTGGGGCCAGGCTGCAATTCTGCTGCTCACCACCAGGGCAGTGCGGCGCAACCTGCGAGAGCGCTGGAATGCTATCAATCCAAAGATGCCTTATTCAAATCATGCCCTCCTTCCATCTGGAGACCTCTGGGATTGATTCCACCAGATCGATGGGGAAATTGCCGGCCGCTTTATCAGTTCCCGCCACGTTCTGATATCTGCAGTATTCTTTTGTCCTTCTCAGGCTCGTGTTCAGGTCGGTCAGCTTAAAGCATATCGAATAGTGCTTCCAGACCCCGCCTCTGGGCGCAATGAGATGCTCAGGGCTCCTCGTCTGCATGTCCGGTTCGAAATGAAGAAATGAGTCCTGAGGCTTCTTTTCAGGCATGACCTCCTGAGCCTGCACTGCCACCTGCTGCCCCCAGATTCTGATCTCATCTGCTCCGGCCAGCCAGACATAGCGGCAGACGATCAGGGGCTTTCCCTCCCAGAAGAAAAAGACGCTGAGCCGCTTTGGCAGGCTCTCCTCCCAGTTCTTTTCTATCTCCCCTATCCAGACGAAGAGGGCAACCAGAAGGGTGCCCATGCCCAGAATGGTCTGGGCGTTCAGCAGCCATTCGATGATGCCCTCCGGTGTATCTTGAGAGACAGATGGAAGCTGCAGCTCACTCCAGAAAAAGGCTCCTAATGCCACAAGCAGATAAACACGGTCATAATACCGATCCGCAGCTTCTGATGACCGATGGCATAGATCAAAACATGCCAGATCTTCTTCCACCATCTCAGCCTGGACAGTGTAGGGCCCAGGTCATCGATGGTTTTCTTCACAGGCTCATTTCTTTTTTCATCCAATGCACTCACCTACCTCATCATCTATCCGAATGCGCTGAGAAAGATATAAAAATGTTAGCCAGTCGAGATACCGCTGGCGGAATCTTCTGGGAGCTGTCATATCCTGCCCCACCGGAGAATACTATTATATTTATATGCCCGTCGGGCCAGAGCAGAGTGCAGTCCTGCTGCTAAATGCCAACTTCCGGCCAGGTCAAACAGTTAAACATATTTATCTAGGATGCAATCCTCATTATCTTGACAGGAGGCCACAAAGTTGGCAGACGAAGAACCCAGTAAGATCACCGCCCCCGAGCTCATACCAGCCAGCATGCTCGCCGCTTATGCCTATTGCCCCCGGCTCAGCTATCTTCAATGGGTGCAGGGTGAATTCCAGGATAGCGCCGAGACCGTAGAAGGGCGCTACCTTCACCGCTGGATAGATGCAGAGCAGGATGCCATCCCGGAGGACTTCCAGCCCTTTCATGCCCGATCCGTCTCCCTCTCCGCTCCGCAGGCGGGAGTATGCTGCCGGATCGACCTTCTGGAGGGGGATGGCAGCCAGGTCACGCCGATAGAGTACAAGCGCGGGGAGGCGCGAAAAGGCCAGGCAGGGCCAGGGATCTTCGAGCCTCATCTGATCCAGCTGGCAGCCCAGTGCCTTGCCCTGCGGGAGAACGGCTTTTCCTGCGATGAAGGGATGGTCTACTATATTCGATCCCAGGAAAGAGTGCCGGTGAAGTTCGACTCGTCAACTTCTGGACCGAACAATGGCGCTGCTGGCAGACATGCGAAGGACGGTTCAGCGGGGCGAGCTTCCCCCGCCTCTGCAGAATAGCCAAAGGTGCGATCGCTGCTCAATGGCCGGGATATGCCTGCCCGACGAGGTCAACCTCTTGCGAGAGATGGAGGCGGAGAAAGAGCCAAACAGAAGGGATCAGGAAGAGAACCAGGAAGGCAAACCGGAGGAGAAGATCAGAATGCTCCTTGCCAGCCGGGACGATCAGGTTCCTGCTTTATGTTGTCGGCCAGGGGAAGACGGTTCGCAAGAGGGGCGAGCGGCTGGAGGTCTGGTCCTATGATGAGGGCAAGATCAGCGAGGCCAGAATCAGGGAGATCTCCAAGGTCTGCCTCTACGGCGACGCGGAGATCACAACTCCCGCCATGGTCGAGCTGATGCAGAGGAATGTGCCTGTGCTGCACTTCTCCCACGGCGGCTGGTTTCAGGGCATCGCTCTGGGGATGAGCCACAAGAATGTGCTTTTGCGCATCAAGCAGTTTCAGTTGGGCAGAGGACGAAGAGAAGTCGCTTTCCATTTCCCGCAAGATTCGTATCCGGCGAAGATCGAGAACTGCAGAGTTCGATTGCGCAGATACGATTCCGATGTGCCCGAGAAGGTGCTGGAATCTCTGGCCGTCTCTCGCGAAGGAGGCTGAAAATGCCTCTAACCGCAAAGCCTTCTGGGAATCGAGGGTGCGGCAGCATCAGCCTATTTCTCCAGATTCGGCAGCTTGCTCAAGGTGGCAGAAGGGACATTCTACCTTCGAGGGACGAAACAAGAGGCCACCTCGGGATCCAGTGAACTCGACTCTCTCCTATCTTTACGGCATTCTGGCCAAGGAGCTCTTCTCCACCGTTCTGGCAGCAGGCTTTGAACCCTATCTCGGTTTCTATCATCAGCCCAGGTATGGCCGCCCGGCTCTGGCTCTGGACATGATGGAGGAATTCCGGCCAGTAATTGCCGATTCCACGGCATTTACGCTATTTAACAAAAAAGAGCTGACGGATAAGGATTTCATCAGGACCGGCATCGGGATATCATTGACGCCGGAGGCAAAACGAAAGGTAGTTGCTGGCTACGAGCAGAGAATGCAGACGGAGATCGTTCATCCCATTTTTGGCTATAAAATAAGCTATCGCAGAGTGCTTGAGGTGCAGGCCAGGCTGCTATCCAGGGTTCTTTCAGGTGAGCTAAAGAATATCCGGCATTCGTCATCAGGTGATCTGAACATGAGCAGCTTGAACTGCTATATAGTCAGCTACGATATCAGGGAGCAAAAGAGGCTTTGCAGGGTTCATAGGGCCATGAAAGGTTTTGGAGAGCCGGTCCACTACTCAGTCTTTCGCTGCGATCTCACCCCGAGAGGTCGGGTGGAGATGGTAGCAGTCTCTCACAGATCTGATAAATCCGGATGAGGATCGAATAATGATTATAGATCTTGGTCCAAACGAAGGCAGAGTCATGGAGAGAATTGAATTTCTCGGGGTCCATAGGGAGCAAGTAGGACCGGAAAATTATTATAGAATGATAGCATGCAAAGATTCAGGTGGATCCGGGAGGTACATAGGCTATATAAGGCCAGTATTACGAAAACTCCTGTGATGACATACGCACAATTATAAAAAATATAAAGAGTATCGACGATCCGCGCTAAAGCTGTGCATAGCGAATTAGAGTTTAATAAAAACGCTTAAATCTGAAAAATACTTGGCAGTTAGGTCGATCCGCGCTTAACGGCGTTATTTCGATAACAGCAACGGCCAAAAAATGGTTGCTCTATCCATTTCTGAAAAGAAGTGGCTCCATTGAAACCTACGTATCATTGCCAGTTCGTCATTCGCAACTGGTCCAGTCTATCCATTTCTGAAAAGAAGTGGCTCCATTGAAACTGCGCATTGCTTATGGTATGAGTCTGCCTTCACAATCCGACTATCCATTTCTGAAAAGAAGTGGCTCCATTGAAACCCGTCGAAAGACTCGTAGAGTCGGCTCACACATTGCTATCTATCCATTTCTGAAAAGAAGTGGCTCCATTGAAACGCCAGTCATTCATGCCTGCCAAATCGATCTATCCATTTCTGAAAAGAAGTGGCTCCATTGAAACCCGATGTCGCTATCCTTGACTCGATGACCCTATCCATTTCTGAAAAGAAGTGGCTCCATTGAAACATACTCTTGACTTAAAGCATCATGTCGAAGACTTCTCAACCTATCCATTTCTGAAAAGAAGTGGCTCCATTGAAACGCTCATGCATCTATTCTAGCTCCACAGCGTCATCAGCCTATCCATTTCTGAAAAGAAGTGGCTCCATTGAAACCATGCCATTCAGCCGCAGGCTCATCGCTGCATATCGTCTATCCATTTCTGAAAAGAAGTGGCTCCATTGAAACGCCGTTGCACTGTCGATCAGATGCCAGTCTACAGATCTCTATCCATTTCTGAAAAGAAGTGGCTCCATTGAAACTTCATCTGGCAATGCATGGCCCGAATGTCATCTCAGCAGCTATCCATTTCTGAAAAGAAGTGGCTCCATTGAAACGCTTCATTGGCTTCGTTACTGATACGATCTGCAGTCTGAATCCTATCCATTTCTGAAAAGAAGTGGCTCCATTGAAACGCTCATTGGCATCTCTGTCTAGACTATGCGCGTTACCGCTGACCTATCCATTTCTGAAAAGAAGTGGCTCCATTGAAACTCATTGATGGCTATAGCGTCGTCTACGTGCCTTTAAGCCTATCCATTTCTGAAAAGAAGTGGCTCCATTGAAACGCGTCATGTCTGCAGCAGTCATCTGTAACGGCACTCTGTCTCTATCCATTTCTGAAAAGAAGTGGCTCCATTGAAACCCGCAGCTCCTGGCCAGCATTCCACTTACTATCTCTATCCATTTCTGAAAAGAAGTGGCCCCGGCCCGCCTGGCGAATACTATTCAAATTATAAAAATATTGGACCAATCTCTCCTTACACGAATCCCGTGCTGCTTTTTCATTCTACATACAAATAATATTCGTATTGTTGCGTCTAAAACCATCAACGGCCAGCTTCGATTGTATCCAAGCCTCCCCGGCGTTGAGGGGGACCAGGGCATTAGCGCGGGAGGGCCGGAGGCCCGACTCGCGGCGTGCACTAAAAAAATAGTCTGTGTAGATCAATTTTAGCCTTGATAACAGCCTGGATTCGAGAAATCAACTATGCTAAAATTCGATATCCTTCGAGCCCCATCAAAAAGCAGTTCAAACTTTTCACCGCACCCGCCTGGCGAATTTTTCTCTTTAATATATCACAATCCAAAACCATCGACGCAGCGAATACAGCCCTCAAAAAAAACCGGATCATTCCGCTAAAGTTCTCATCACCCTCGCCTCCGCCTTCACCGGCACGGGATAGAGCATCTGGGACCCTATCCTCTCCATGATCTCCTTCAGCCTTGCTGCATACTCCTCCGCTCGATCCTCCGGAACCTCCAGGATGATCTCATCGTGGATGGAGCCTATCATCCTCGCCTCCTCATCCAACAGCTTCTCATAGACCTCGGCCATCACCAGCTTGATCAGATCTGCGCCCGTCCCCTGGCAGGGGGTATTGTACATCTGGAACTTGCTGGCGGTGATCCCTGCCCCAAAGCGCGGCCAGATCCGCCTCCGCCCGAGGACCGTTCTGGTGGCTGTCAGCGGCAACGAGAAGAATCCCCGCACGCAATTATGGAAGTGGTGCTGTGCAGTGTAGCTCATCTCAGATAGCTGCCTCTTCTGCCACTCCCTTATTCCCGGATAGCTGCAGAAGAACTTCTCCATGCGCTCTTCCGCCTCATCCAGGCAGATGAACTCCCCATAGTCGGAGAGGATGCGCCACTGCAGCGTCCTGGCCGATCCGCCGTAGATGAGCAGGAAGTTCATGGCCTTGGCCGCCTGCCTCTGCGAATCCGTCACCTCTTCCAGGGGAGTTCCGCTGATCCGGGAAGCAGTCAGCCGGTGCAGGTCGACGCCGTTTATAAAGGCCTGCTGCATCGCCTCATCCCCGGAAATACGGGCCATTATGCGCAGCTCGATATTGGATAAGTCGGCCTTGACAAACCTCTTTCCTGCCGCCGGGCGAAACAGCCCCCTTATGGCTGGGGCATCCTCTCCCCGGCGGGGGATCTGCTGAGCATTGGGATGGCGGGAGCTGATTCGTCCGGTTGAGGCGGGAATCTGGAAGTACTGAGGGTGGACCCTGCCGTCCAGAGGATGAATCCTCTCCAGCCATTTGTTCAGAAACAGCAGATTGTAGGAGAGATGCCTGTAGCGCATAAGAGCCTCGGCGAAGGCGCAGCCTGCAGCGGCAAGGCTCCTCAAGACCTCGGCTTTGGTGC
>CAWEXU010000016.1:0-97609 GCA_963813075.1 Methanotrichaceae archaeon | reverse complement strand
TGGAAGCCATCCTGAAGTACAGGGACTACGCCTTCGAGGCAGTCCAGAAAGGCATACCTGTTGGGCAGATCACATCTGTTCCATCCAAGGATGCTCTGGCCAAGGTAAGACTGGAAGCTGAGTATGAGCCCATACTGGCAAAGGTTCTGACTCAGATGGATGCCGAGTTTAAGGCGCTGAAGTGAGGAGGGTTCAAAATGACAAAGGAATACAAGACGATTACTGAGATCTCCGGACCACTCATCTTCGTGGAGAAGACCGAGCCAGTGGGCTACATGGAGCTCGTCGAGATCAGAACTGGCGGAGATCTGAAAAGAGGACAGGTGCTGGATTCCTCTGATGACATCGTGGTTATTCAGATATTCGAGGGAACCGGTGGTCTGTCCAAGGATTCTGCCGTCAGTTTCACCGGAGACGTCATCAAGATGCCATTGTCTCCCGCCATCGTGGGACGCGTTCTGTCCGGATCTGGAAAGCCCAGAGACGGCGGCCCTGAGATCGTGCCCGATGTATTGAGAGATATTGCAGGAGCTGCCATCAATCCAGCTTCCCGTGAGAAGCCCCGTGCATTTATCCAGACGGGTATCTCAACTATCGATGGCACAAATACCCTGGTGCGCGGCCAGAAGCTGCCCATCTTCTCTGGTGCTGGTCTGCCTCACAACGACCTTGCTCTGCAGATCGCCAGGCAAGCCAAGGCCCTTGGAGAAGCGGAGTCCTTCGCAGTTATCTTCTGCGCCATGGGCATCACCAACGAAGAGGCTCAGCACTTCCTGGCTGACTTCGAGAGAACCGGTGCTCTGGAGAGGGCAGTGGTGTTCCTCAACCTGGCCGATGACCCGGCTGTAGAGAGGATTCTCACCCCCAGGCTGGGCCTGACCACCGCCGAGTACCTGGCATTCGATCTGGACATGCACGTGCTCATCATCTACACCGACATGACCAACTATTGCGAGTCGCTCAGGCAGATGGGAGCTGCTCGTGAAGAGGTTCCCGGACGACGCGGCTACCCAGGTTACATGTACACCGACCTGGCCTGCCAGTACGAGAGAGCAGGCATCATCAAGGGCAAGAAGGGATCCATCACCCAGTTCCCCATCCTGACCATGCCCGGCGATGACATCACCCACCCCATTCCGGACCTGTCCGGATACATCACCGAGGGTCAGATCCTCATCTCCCGAGAGCTGCACAGAAAGGGCATCTATCCGCCCGTCGACATAAGGCCTAGCTTAAGCCGGCTGATGAACTCCGGAATCGGCAAGGGCCACACTCGCGAGGATCACAGAGCAGTATCTGATCAGCTCTATGCTTATTATGCAGAGGGCAATGATCTGCGCGGCCTTGCGGCTATCGTGGGCAAAGAGGCTCTCTCGGAACGCGATAAATTGGTCCTGGAGTTTGCCGACAAGTTCGAGAAAAGATTCGTCAACCAGCGCAGAGATGAGGATCGGTCCATATTCGAGACCCTCCAGATCGGATGGGATCTCCTTGCCGACCTTCCGGAAGCGATGCTCACCAGGATTGACGACAAATACATCAAGCAGTATCATCCCAAGTACGCAAGCACGGCGAAGAAGTGAGATCATGCCCGTAATTCCTGGAACGAAACCGACCAGGGCGGTCCTGATCGCTCTCAAGAAACGAATGAAGGTAGCTCAAACTGGCCACTCGCTCCTCAAAATGAAGCGTGACGGCCTTATGATCGAGTTCTTCGAGGTGCTGAATAAGGCCAAGACGGTCAGGAAAGAGCTGGTCGAAGCTCTGGTCATAGCTGAGCAGAGACTTCAAATGGCCATGGCCATCGAGGGAACAGTTGCCATCGGAAGCGTGGCCTACTCCCTGCAAAAAGAGCCAACCATCCAGCTCGAGTCC
This sequence comes from Methanotrichaceae archaeon, assembly GCA_963813075.1. GTDB lineage: Archaea > Halobacteriota > Methanosarcinia > Methanotrichales > Methanotrichaceae > Methanothrix. The sequence goes on along the minus strand of CAWEXU010000016.1, from coordinate 95,734 downwards.
AGAAACATCATGGGCGTAGTGGTTCCTAAGATCGAGGCTGAAGCCGTGCAGAAGAAGATGTACGAGCGAGGCTACGGCATCATAGGGACCGGTGCGGCCATCGATGAGGCGGCAGATGCCTATGAGGCTTTGCTGGACAAGATCATCCTGGCTGCAGAGGTAGAGACCGCCATGATAAGGCTCGTCGAGGATATCGATAGCACTAAGAGGCGTGTTAATGCTCTGGAGTTCAAGGTGGTTCCTGACCTCAAGTTGACCATCAAGTTCATCTCCATGGCCCTGGAGGAGATGGAAAGGGACAACCTGGTCAAGATGAAGATGCTCAAGGGCAAGTCCGAGAGGAAAGCCGCAGCTGAGCTGGCCAAGAAGGAAGCGGAGATTGCAGCCGCTGCCATGGCTAATGCGTAAACCTAAAGCAATGGGCAACTGGTTTGAGCGAAAAGCCGAAGATTGGTTTGGGACGCCTGAGAAGAAGATGCGTCTTCTGCAGTGGTTGGTGTACATCACCAACCTCTACGTTATTTTTGGAATATTTGTTCTGATCTGGCTACTCTATGGTGATTATATCATTCAGGCCTGGGAACACTTCTCAAGCGCGAGCTGAGATTATAGTCAGTTGAGAAGAATTGCTAGTGGCTATCGAAAGATGCGCTATGCAATCTTGAGGCGGCGAGGGTTTCTTTCATCTGCGCTATTCTGTAGCCGGTGACCACCTGTCTTTTTCCGGCCAGAGCCTCGTCCAGATCCGGATCACCAGTATCCACCAGAAGATAGGGGATCTCAGCCAGCTTATGAGGGGTGGAGATGATTATCAACTTATCCAGGCCCACCCGGCGCAGAACACCTCAGCGCTAATCTGCTGATTGCCTCTGCCCAGTATGAAACCCTGCGCCCCGATGGGAGAGATGATGATCATGACCCTGGTCTCCCGATCAAGCAGCTCCAGCAGGTCCTCTTCAGAGGCATCCTTGATCATCAGCCGTCCGTCCTGAACTACATCCACACCGAGGAGTGTCTTTTCCAGTCCCAGGATATCCGCTATCCGGCTGGTAGTGGTTCCTGCCCCGATTATATATGCTGAGCCGTCTTGCATGAACTCGCTGGCGAACAAGGCGATCTGATCTTTGAACTCATCCTCCTGGACGGAGCTGTAGATCCTTTTTCGCTCCGCTACCAGAACGGGGAGGTAGGGTGTCTTGGCCAGAAGCATACAGCCTTGTCTGGAGAATCCCTGCCCGGTAAAGCTCCTCGTCCACATCCACGATCTCCGTCTCCCTCAAATTCAGCTCTCCATTTAGAAATCGCATCGCCAGATCGGCTGCTGCCTGAGGGCTGGCGGCAAATACCCCTGAATGCATCTTTACACCGGCCGGGATTCCAAGGATTGGGGTGGAGCCTGCTATTCCCGCCACGTCCCGGGCGGTGCCATCCCCGCCGCAAAATAAAATGAGATCCACCCCCTCATCCAAAAAGGCCTGGCATGTCCAGATGGTGTCCCTGGAGCTGGTGACGGGCAAAGCGGAATATACCACTTCATAATCCAGGCCGCATTCCTTCAGACATGCTCTCGCCCATAGAGCCGCTGGCAGTGAGAAAGAGGATGGCATCCTTCTCTTGGGAGAGGAGGTCCAGGCACGCTCTGGCCCTCTCCATTGCCCTGGGCCTGGCTCCCATAGCTATTGCCTCCTCTGCCAGCCCGTCTGTCCCTTTGAGGCCTACCGGCCCGCCCATGCCGGCTATGGGATTGACCAGAAAGCCGATCTTTCCTCTGGTAGCCTCATTTCTCCTGATTCTCCTCTCTAGCGGCCTCTTGATCTTGCATCTCTTGTCCTGCTTGTTCTCCCGTCCCGGATTCAGGGTTTAGGCAGCTTGGCCAGGGACTGCTTCACCAGTTCAGCGGGATAGACGTAATCCACCAGCTTGCCGTCGTTGTAGGCATCATAGGACGACAGGTCGAAGTGGCCGTGACCGCTCAGGGATATGAAGATCACCTTTTCCTCTCCCGTCTTCCGGCAATTCAGGGCCTCGTCTATTGCCGGCTTGATGGCATGAGAGGCCTCTGGGGCAGGGATAATTCCTTCGGTGCGGGCAAAGAGGGTGGCCGCCTCGAAGACCTCGTTCTGCTGCAGAGCAGTGGCCTCGATCAGGCCGTCATGCACCAGATTGCTGAGCAGTGGTGCAGCTCCATGGTAGCGCAGGCCGCCAGCGTGAATGCCCGGTGGAATGAAGTCATGGCCCAGGGTGTACATCATGATCACCGGCGCCATGCCCGCGGTGTCGCCGAAGTCATAGGCGAAAAGCCCTTTGGTCAGGGTGGGGCAGGCAGTGGGCTCGCAGGCTACCATGCGCAGGTCCTTTTTGTCCTTCAGCTTATCGGGAATGAATGGGAAGACCATTCCCGGGAAGTTGCTCCCTCCGCCGCAGCAGCCGAACATCACATCGGGATATTCCTCAGTCATGTCGAACTGCTTTTTCAATTCCAGGCCCTCGATGCTCTGATGGAGCAGGACGTGGTTTAGGACCGATCCCAGGGAATAGTTGGTGTTGTCATGGCTGGCTGCATCCTCCACCGCCTCGGATATGGCGATTCCCAGGCTTCCAGGAGTGTCAGGCATCTTTTCTCTAATCAGCCGGCCAAAGTTCGTCCGGTCCGAGGGGCTGGACAGACACTCCGCGCCCCAGACTCGCATGGCGCTCTTGCGGTAGGGCTTGCTGTCAAAGCTCGATCGGACCATGTAGACGGTGCATTGCATGTCGAACAGACGGGTGGCCAGGCTGAGGGCTGAGCCCCACTGGCCGGCTCCGGTCTCCGTTGCCAGCCGTTCTATGCCCTCTTTCATGTTATAGTAGGCCTGGGGGATGGCAGTGTTTGGCTTGTGGCTCCCGGCAGGGCTCACCCCCTCATACTTATAATAGATATGGGCGGGGGTCTTGAGCGCTTTCTCCAGGGATGCGGCCCGATAAAGAGGGGTGGGCCTCCAGAGCCGGAAGATATCCCGTACCTCCTCAGGGATGTCTATCCAGCGTTCAGTGCTCATCTCCTGCTGGATAAGCGCTTTGGGAAATATCGCCTCCATATCCTGGGCAGTCATCGGCTTCAGGGTTGCTGGATGCAGGGGAGGTTTAAGGGGGGTTGGCATATCTGCGGCTACGTTGTACCACTTTTTGGGAATCTCTTCCTCGTCGAGCAAGTACTTGATCTTCATCTGGGACACTCCGTCTTTATGATCTGATGCATTCTAATGTACATCAATGGTTCATCTCGTCTTTATTTAAATGCTTTGAAATGGTCTGAATAGATTTTGGCAGATAGCCGCAAAGCCACACCCAGAAAAATATCATCTGCCATAAGCATCTTTGAGCATTTTCATTAACCCTTCATCGATATTCTTCTGCCCTTCAAGCCTCTCCCAGTAGGATTGCCGATCTACCAATGGCTCGTCAAGCTCCACCTTTTCTGCCATATTGCTCCAATCAGCCTTAAGTGGTGACGCCAGGGGACCGGTGCTCCTAAAATCAGGCTCCTCCAGCTCATTGTCCGGAATAATCCTGAACTTCTCCTCTTCATTTATGCCCATAGCTCTAAGAAGCCTGTTCTCTTCCTGTGTGGCCTCTCTGAAGGCTGGGAGGTCTGACATTGCCTCCTGCAGAGTCTTTTTGCTCTGGGCAAATGTCAGATCATTTAACTTTGAGCCCGGAGAATACAGATATAAGAGCCTCTCCTCCTCGCAGATTTCAATCTTTTCCAGATACTCCTCTTCCAGGCCGTGAATGCCTCTCATGATGCTTTCCGTGCCATACCTGGGTGTCCCATGTACCACCACCAGCTGTATATCTTTCTCCGTGGCATCGATCAGCTGATCGTATGGATCTCCTGCCCCTCCGGCCAGTATGGTAAGATCGGCCAATGCCCCCGGCTTGATCGTGCCCAGATATTCCTCCCAGCCCAGGATCTGGGCAGGATTGGATGTGACTGCTCTTGCCAGATCCTGGCTGGAATAGACCGATCCCTGCATCTCATTGACATAGCGGGCCACCTTCAGCTCCAAGAGTAGGTTCTTCCCTCCTGAGGGCGACCAGTCACAGCCTATACTGAAAAGGGCTCCCGATTCCTTCAGGGATTTAAGGTCCAGGGTCCTCCCATAGAGGAGGAGGTTGCTGAAGGGAGACCAGACCACCTTGGCCCTCATCCTGGCCATGAGCCCCAGATCCTCAGCCATCAGGCCCAGTGAATGGATTCCCACCAGTGATTCCCTGATCAATCCATTTTTTTCCAGGTCAGCGAATCTTTTCTGCGCTGTGATTCCTGTCCCCTCAGCCAGATGGTAGAAATACGCTTTTCTCCTGGAAAGACTGTTTTTGAAGGACTGGATATCATCCGGGGAGAGGCCCAGGTCCGGGACTCTGGTTCCTGCTTCTGGAAGTCTGGGGTCGTCGGTCTCTTCCACGTTTCGCATTGCCCCTTTAAAGATGCTCACCCCACCCTCTACCTGGGTCCTTATTCCCTGGCCGGTGGTCGTCCCGCCAAGGAGGGCTTTCACCTCAACATATCTGACAATAGCGCGGGAGGCTACAGCGCTATCTGCCAGAGCGCGAATGGGCAGGCTTATGTCCCGGCTGTAGGCCTTGATCTTCGACCACTGGCTGCGGTTGGTGTAACGCTTGGGTGGGGTCCAGAGGGGCAGGACATTGTAGACGAAGTGGTTGTGCAGGTCGATCAGTCCGGGATAGATCGTCCCTTTAGTGTCTATCACTGGAGCTTCCCGGAACTGGGGCTCAAGGTCCTCACCCTGCACGGCGATCTGGGCTATCTTTCCCGCGGATACCACAATCCTTGCATCGTCCAGAACCTCTCCTTCGGGATTCATGGTCACCAGCCGGCCTCCAAGTACATAGGTGGGGCTTATATCCTCATCGATCTCCCCTGCTTTTGGGATCATGTGCCCGATCATTCTGGCCCCGCCGGAACCTGTCTCTTCCAGTACAGGGAAGCTGAGCGTCTTCATGCCAGCGGCCAGGGCGGCCAGCTGGATGATGGGATTGCAGCTGAGCAGTATACAGCTCTCAGGCCGTCTTCCAGCTAACGCTGCTGCTACCTGAAATGACCTTGGATCAGCAAGAGGGTATTTGAGCTGGCTGCTGAAAATGATATCCTCCTCTGATACCGTCCCTTCGAGCCTCAATTCCTCCAGGGCTTGGCGAGCCTCAAACGACGGGAGGACCTTATCGGCGACGAGAAGGCGCAAAGAGTAGTGGCAGGATAGCTCATTCAGGAGCTCACTCATGCATCTGGAAGACTTTTCACCGGACGAAAGCCTGCGGTTCAGGATCTCCTGGTCGATGATAATTGTGCAGTCCCAATCGCAGCCTTCTGACGGTTTCGACTTTATAGTCTCGGATCCATATCTATACCTCTTGCCGGGGAGCTATCCAGATGAGAGTATGTCTGTCGTCTGGGTTTGGTCTTTTGACACAGTTTCTATGCGCTGGTTTTGCCTCTCTACCCCAGGCGTCATCGCCCAGCCAATCCGGGACCCCGAAGGGAAGGTCCCTATGCGGTATCCTGGCATAGGCATTCATATCTATCTTATCACCATAGTTGGGCAAAAGCAGATCCAGCATCCTCATCGGGAGTGATGATCTCTCTGAGTTCCTCTACCGTCTTCCGCCAGGAGTTCAGCAATTTCTTTTCATCCCTGCTGCTCGGATGGGGCACATAAAAGACCGGGATGTCCAGCCCTCCTTTCCATTGGTCCACTGCCTTTTTGGCGTACTGCCCAAAGGCGAGGGCAGCCTCAAGCGCAGGACCCTTTGCACTGTCAAAGAGCTCCTTTTGCCAGGCCATGTGGGCAGGATCTTTGAGGATCTTTGAGCCCTTCGATCCCTCAGATGGGATCATGGAATAGGCAAAGGCATTCAGACACAGGTAGGAGCGGGTCAGGCCCACTCTGGACAGGAATCCCTGGGTGAGCTGGCCCGCGTCTCCAACCAGCGTCCTCAAAGCGATTCGTTCCGTAGCGCCGGGATCGGATGCTATGCAAAGAAGCCGGGCAGTTCCATCCAGGCGACCACGATAAAATACCGGCCCCCAATCGTACCAGAAGTGCTCTTTATATGGGGTGTAATCCGGGACTCTTGAGAATATATCAGCAAAGTTTTCCGGCGGGCCAGGATCGTATTCTTGCATATTGCCACCTCTAAATCAATTGTTTTGGCTTTTCCTCTATTATTTTTAGAATATTATGGGTGGCATGGGTTAAATAGATTGTCTAGAGTCTAAATAAAAAAAATATATAACTAAATTAAAAAAAGAAAAAAAGAGCGTGATTCTCACACTAAATCGAAATTAAGCGGCGTTGAGCCACTTATCTATTCCCATGGCCCAGGCAACGTCGCCGTCGGCACCGCTCCAATACTCGCTATTGATCATCTTCTGATATTCTTTCATAGCGGCCTTGTTATCCAGACCGGCTTGAGCGCCTGTGCTCGTCTTGGGAACGCCGAAGACTGATCCCAGGTAGTCGGGGCTGGCCGTTCCAGTCACGTAGCCGGTTCCGGTTGCGGTTGGGGTTGAAGTGCCAGTTACATCCACAATCACTGTATTGGATGCTGCTCCGTCCATAACGAAGGAGAGCTGGTATCTGCCAGGTTTATCGGCATAGAGCTGAAGCTGGCTGGAGGGGAAGAGGAAGTAGTTGAACTCATATCTCTGTCCGCTGGGATGGTAAACGACAAATGCGCCCTGACCTTCCTTGGCGGAGATCGCCAGAAGGTTTACCATTGAGCCCTGGGGAACCATGGCATACTGTGACCAGCTTGTCGATCCGGCAAGCCACAGGGAATTGCTGACTGCAGCGGGCTGATATGTGGAATAGTCAACCTTCTGCATAGCGGTGCCAAAATAGACGGTTGCAGGTGCCTTGCCAGTCAGGTCGACCTGAGCGGGAGCGGTGAGCAGGGATGCTGGCGCAGATCCCATAGTGGATCCATAGTATTCAGTGTAAAGGACGGTATTTTCAACATTGCTCAGAGCACTGCCCTGGTAGCCACTCAATGCTACCGGTTCCGCTCCATTGACTGCTGATAGACAGGCAAACAGAATGAATGCCATTAGTGCTGATAATAACCAGTTAATTTTCATATTTCATCCTCCAAAGATTGGTCTTAGCCGTACAATTAATTCCAAGTATATCTATTTTGCCCGTTGAAGCTAGGCATTAGAATAGTTGAATCTATGATATTTATACATTATCAGTAATTAAATGCTTTAATAATTTCTTAATCAATTCATAATTTAAGGCAGATAGAGAAATTTTTTTAAAGGAGGGGTGCCAATTGTCCGGCTATTCCATTGAGCCAGTAATGGATGTGCTTCGCAGTTACTATCATCTCAGGCTCCGTCAAATCAATGATATAATCATTATATTTTCTATCAATTGCTATTTGTGACATAAATATCCTTTAAGCGGCTCCTTTTATATCCTGGAGGTATTCGCGATTAATTCAGAAAAATTATAGCGGGGAGTAGATTTGAACTACTGGTCTACGGGTTATGAGCCCGTCGGGATATCCTGACTACCCTACCCCGCTGCACATGGGACATACTCAGTGATTTATACTAGCTTATAAGGCTTGCGTACAGAAGTGGTTCTTCGATGGATTCGCTTACTTAATGTATCAGCAGTCGAATCATCTCTTATGCTGCTGATGGGCGCAGACGAGGCAGGAAAAGGGCCGGTGATAGGGTCCATGTTCGTCGCCGGTCTGGTGATCGAGGAGGAGAAGCTATTCGACCTGGCCGCCATGGGGGTGAAAGACTCCAAGATGCTCTCTCCGGCGAAAAGAGAGACTCTGGCAAGAAAGATCAACTCCATTGCTGTGGATCAGTATATACTGGAGGTCAGGCCGGAGGTAATCGACGAGCTGCGCCTGGTTATGACCATGAATGAGATCATGGTGAGAAGCTTCTCTCGGGTAGTGGAAAGGCTCCATGCGGATAGGGCGGTGCTCGATGCCGCCGACGTGAATGCAGAGAGGTTTGGCCGCGCGGTCCGGGCCCATTCCGGGACCACCATGGATCTGATCGCAGAGCATAAGGCAGACCAAAGGCATCATGTGGTCTCTGCTGCCTCAATCCTGGCCAAGGTGCATAGAGACCAGTCCATGCGCCAGCTGGAGAGCGCAATGAATTGCAGGATCGGCAGCGGATATCCGCATGATCGCGATACGATCAGCTTTCTGTGCGACTGGGTTCGGGAGAAGAAAGAGCTTCCTCCCTGCGCCAGGCATAGCTGGGCAACGGCGCAGCGTATCAAAGCTAGTTTTATATAGGCCGCCTGAAATCAGGATGCCTAGAAGAAGGGATCAAATGGATATAGAGGATACTTTGCTCATGATTCCAGGGCCGGTCAAAGTCGCGCCCCGGGTGCTGCGCGTAATGTCCAGGCCCATGATCAGCCATAGAAGCGGCGAGTTCGGAGCGATTTACAGCGAATGCGCTGGATTGCTCAAGCAGTTCTTCGAGACCAAAAACGAGATCGCCATAATGACGGGCAGCGGAACCCTGGGCATGGATGCGGCCGTATCCGGCATTATCGGTCATGAGGATAAGATAGTAACCATATCCAACGGCAAGTTCGGCGAGCGATTCACTGAGATCGGAGAGAGATATGGCCAGTGTGTGCCGGTAAAGTTCGAATGGGGCACGCCCTTCGATCTGGATCAGGTCGAAGCGGCCCTGGAAAAGGGGGCCAAAGCGGTGGCTATGGTCCATAATGAGACCTCTGTGGGCCTGACCAACCCCGCGAAGGAGGTAGGAAAGCTGGCCAAGAAGCACGATGCCGTGTTCATCGTGGACGGCATATCCTCCATCGGCGGCAATGAGTTCCTTACCGACGAGTGGAATGTCGACATCGCCATCACCGGCTCGCAGAAGGCACTGGCTGTGCCCCCCGGCCTGGCAGTGGTAGCGGTATCGCCCAAAGCGGAGGAGCGATTCCTGCCCCAGAGCAGGAGCTACTATGCCGACCTGAAAGCCCACCTGAAGAGCGCGAGAAAGAGCCCCGCCCAGACCCCGTTCACCCCTGCGGTGCCCCTGTTCTTTGCCATGCAGGAGGCTTTGCATATGGCGGCAGAAGAGGGATTTGCCGCCCGGAGAGCGAGAGCAGCAAAGCAGGCGGAGTCGGTTCGGTCCGCTGCCAGGGCCCTTGATATTGAGCTGTTCCCCCAGACCAATGAGATCTCTCACTACTCCAATACCGTGACCGCCATGAAGATGCCAGCTGGAGTGTGCGACGACAAGCTGCGCGGCGGCATGAAGAAGAGGGGGGTCATAGTATCCGGCGGCCAGGAGCAGCTCAAAGGCAAGATCTTCCGCATAGGCACTATGGGTGTCTGCTCCAGCGGCGACCTCTTGAGGACCATTCAGACTCTGGAACTGATTCTGCTCAAAGAGGGCAAATTGCCTGCCTGCGGCGCAGGAGTGGAGGCGATGAGCAGGGTGCTGGACAGCTGAGGCCGCTCCAGCCCATATCACAAAGTTTTTTTTATCTCATTAAATGAATTAATATTATAATACAATCATTATAATACGATCTCCATCATATCGTGCCCCAGGGGCCACTTCTTCAGCGCCTCCTCATGGGGTGGATATAGATGGCTGAGGTGAGTGAGAATCAGCCTCTTGGTCCCCAGGCTCTCTGCCAGCTCCATGGCCTCGTCCGCAGTCATGTGCTTGCTGATGGTGTAGCCGGGCGGGGTGATGGCATCGGCCAGCATCAGGTCGGCATCCCTCATCAGCTCCAGGCTCTCAGGAGGGAGATCCATTTTGGTGTCGCTGGTGATCACCACCACCTTGCTGCCGTCATCAATCCTCACCCCCACCGTCTCTGCCGGTGGGTGGTTTACCATGAAAAGGGTGAACTTCATTCCTGCCACTTCGAAGGGCTGGCCGGCCAGGACATCATGGCGCACCGGTGCCAGGAAATAGAGGTAGTTGAGGATATAGTCCATGGTATCCTTCAGAGCATAGACGTCCACGTGGCTTTGCACCCGGTGAAAATCCCCAAAGCCTGCATAATGATCGTAATGGGCATGGGTCCAGATGACCCCGTCAACGCTCGATATATCCTTCTTTAAAAGCTGCCAGCGCAGGTCAGGGCTGCTGTCCACCAGCACCCGGCCATCCTCTTCGTCCGACTCCAAGAGGATTGTGAACCTCATCCTCCGGCTGCGCCCCCCCCGGAGGGCGTCCATGCAGGCCGGGCACTTGCAGCCGATCTTGGGGGTGCCTATGGCGTCGCCGGTGCCCAGGAGGGTGACCTTCATGCCGCAATGCTCCGCTTGTAGTCAGATATCCTCTGGCGGAAGTCCTCGATGGAGTTCAAGAGGTCCTCTTGGCATAGCTCCTTTCTGTTCTCCAGCAGGGCATTGAGGACCGCTTCTCTGATCAATAGCCTCAGGTCGGAGCCAGAGTAGCCGTCGGTCATCTCCGCCAGCTCTTCTGTTTTTACGTTGGCATTGATGGGCTCGAGGATCTTGTCCAGTATCATCTTTCTCGTCTGCAGATCGGGCAGGGGGAAGTTGAGCACCTTGTCAAACCTCCTCCAGGCGGCGTAATCCAGCAGCTGGGGGTGGTTGGTTGCCGCTATTAGCAGGACTCCGTGCTCGACCAGATTGATCTCGTCTATGGCCTTGAGCAGGGTGTTGACCGCCCTTTTCATCGCCCCATGCTCGTCTGAGGTCCTGGTCTTGGCCACGAAGTCGAACTCGTCAATGAGAAGAATGCAGGGGCTGAGCCTCTTGGCCAGCTCGAATACCTTGTCTATGTTCTTGGAGGTCTCACCCAGGTACTGGCTGGTGATCATGGAGAGACGGACCTCCACAATGGGCAGGGAAAACCAGCTGGAGAGAGCCCGGGCGGTGGAGGTCTTTCCCGTTCCCGGCGGACCGACGAAAAGCAGCTTGCCGATCTCATACAGGCCTATCTGGCGCAGGTATTCCCTGTTCTCCAGCGCTTTTCCCGTCTTTTCGATCTCCGTCTTCTGCTCCTCGGTCAGAATGAGGCTGGAGACGTTGTCTCTCACATCCTCCGGCGCTTTGATGTAGGCCAGCTTGAGGAGTTCTTCCGCCTCCTTTTCGTCCTTGCATAGCTCCTTTATGCGGGCGTTGATCCATTCCCTGTCTGCAGAAAGTGGCTTGTTGCTGGTTTTAGCCTCGGAGTAGCTGACTCCCATGGAGTCGTAGTTCTCATAGAAGTAGGCGAGAGTGGGGTTGGATCTGATCCTTGCCAGGTCCTTTTGATTGGCGAACCACTTGGCGGCCACATCAAATACCGTGAGCCTTAGCTGCGATCCGAACTCCTCGAAAGACACAAAGGTCAGGTCCTTGATGGCCGCTTTGATGTTATCGATGCCGTAGATCTTCTGCACGTCATTGCTGGTTACATAAATCGGTCTCTTTACGCTCTTTGTATCCGCATCGAAGTAATGCTTGCGAATATTGGGTGGCAGGTCATCCTCAGTCAGGTTCTCTTGCCGGTTGTAGAGGTCTGCAGTCAATAGCAGCTCTGCAACCTCAATTGCTCCACACTTATCTAGATCATTCTCTATGCCCATCTATTAACTCCCCGGAACTGAACCTATGGAGTGGACTATAAAATGAGATAAAGCTTTCCGTGCTCTGACCGCAAAATGCGCCTCGCAAATGATTTGTATCTGATCGATGCGATCACGTGCTATGTTTATGCCCACCAGCAGCCGTAATGCTTTCCGCTTTGCCCTTGCCATTTTCACTCTCTCTGTCCTCTTCCCGATCGGCGGCCTATCCGATCCCGGGGATATGTCCCGAGTGGAGACGTCCCGAGTGGGAACGGGCCTGGATCTGAGTTACATATGGTCTATTGACGGCCTGGAGCCAGAGGGACAGGTGATAATGGCTCTGAGCCAGAACGGCAGCGAGCTATTTGGCAGAGCTAAATACGAGCCTGATGCCGGATCGGCATGGAATGGCAACGTGGCAGGCTCAGCAGATGGGGAGGAGATCGAGCTGTTTATCACCTCTCTGCAAAATGATTCTCTGGTCTTGATGAGACTGACCGGGAGATACGACAGGATCAATCAGACGCTTTTCGGCAATTTTGTCGATATCATTGAGGGGAGGATCTTGAAAAGGGGTAATTTCACGGCTATATCCATCAATCCGGACATATCCTACTATGCTCCGGCGATCATCGGAGTGGAAGAGAAGATGTCGCTAGCGGTCAGAGAGCATATAGTCCGGGAGAAGGCATCAGGAGAAGAAACATCTCCGTCGAACCAGACATATCAGGCGAATGGGTCTCAGTCAAACCTGACCCTGCAGGGGAACAGCTCTCCGATCGTTGGATATTATGATGTCCATCTGGATATGGATAGCATCCTGACCGGGATTTGCTCCCCTGGGCCGGCCTTGAGCTAAAAAGGAGAAAATACTGCTTTAATTATTGATCTGACCAAAAGGGTGTCTGGCCTCACCCCCTCCCCATCACCCCCTCCTCGTCACCTCCACCGTCATCACATCAACAAAGGCCTCTGCGTTCCCATCCAGTGTGGCGACGATGCTCACATTGTAGATCCCCGGAGCGACACCGGCATTCCAGACGCCCATGTACCTGCCCCCTGATGTCTCCAACAGACTGGTCCTGGCCACTTCAGAGCCATCGTTTGCCTCTATCACTGCGCTGCACCTCAAAGTGCCATCGCTGATCCCACTATCGATGGCCGAGGATTGTGCCGATGCGTTTGAGGTGGCAGAGCTCTGGGCAGCTTTTCCGGCCGAGCCGATCTGCACATAACCGTCCTTGCGATCCAGGTTGGCAAAGCCCTGGGGTGAGCCGAATCCGCAGGTAGCGCATCCCTTCACCGTCAGCTTTGCCTCTTGATCTGCGGACGAACCATTTGCAGAAGAACTGCTCGATGGCATATTCGCTTTCTCTTCTGTTTTCCTCTCCCGGAAGAGGGCGCTAATAGTCGTCGATTCTCCCGACCTGACCGGATTGGGCTGGGCTGAGACCTCAGCCAGTTCATAGGGGAATTTGGGCTGGTTTTCCAGCCAGTCCCGCCAGGTGTAGAGCCGGGCATCATATCCGGAATCGTTCAGAGCGAACCAGACCAAAGCGGCCTCAACCCCAATATTGGTGTAGACCACCACCGATCGGTTCCGGTCAAGGTCTCTGAAGAGCTTCTCCCGTTCCTCCTCCGGCTTCATGCTATCATTGACCAGCACATTCTGGTAGGGGATGTTGATCGCTCCAGGGATTGAGCCCAGTTCATATGCATTTGCCGGCCTGGCGTCCACGATCTGCGCTCCGCTGGTGACAACGTACTCATAACTGGCAAAAAGCTCCGGCCTGATGTGGGGGACGTACTCGGTCACTGGCCTGACCGCAGAGCTGTTGCTGATGTTCAGCCCGGCAGCCTTCCAGTCAACGATGGTGCCCTCCAGCACTCTTACCTTCTCATGGCCCAGGTACTTTAAGGCCCAGTAGGTGAAGAACGCCGGCGACGGCCCGCTGCCACAGGGCAGGCACTCCCCGGCGATCAGCAAGGAGTCGTTGCTCTTGATGCCCGCATCTCCCAGGAGCCTTGCCATCTCCGATACCGGCACGACCTCCCCTCCTTCGGAGAAGAATAGATCGTAATTGAGATTGACTGCCCCCTCGATATATGCCGCAGCACTGGGGCTGATGTCCACTATAACCTCATCTGAAGAGATCGAATCCAGGGATGCTATCACCTCGACAGATTCAATGCTCCTGCCTGGAGTTGATGTCGTGCTGCTATTGCTGATGCTATCGCTATTGTTGTTGCTGTTGCTATTGGAATTGTTATTGGAATTGCTATTAGAATTGCTATTGCTATTGACAATTACACTGCCCAACGCCGGATCGGCGCTGCTGGCAGAGGATGAATTCCGACTGGCATCAAGCCCGGTCTGGGCCTGTACGGCCTTTATCCTCAGCTCATTTTTGTGCTGCTCGATCTGAGGACCATTCTGCAGCTCGTCTTTCATACCCTCTTCATAATCCGCTTTCTGCTCCAGCCAGCCGTCCAGATTGGTCCAATCCGGGCAGGTGGGGCAGAATTCCCCATTCTCAGTGCCTGCGCTGGCCGATCCTGCCAGGAGAATAAGAGAGAGAGAGAAAAGGGTCAGGATGGACCGCAGAACGGGCATCGATCCCGCAATGCCCGCACCGTCTGTCGGTCTATGCCCCTCCGCCGGAATAAAAGGGCGGGAAGGGTCAGTCTGCAGTCTCATTTAGCCCCCCGGACCCATCCACCTCTCGGAGATCCGGCAATTGATTTGCCATCCAGTCCTGATAGCTGTAGAGCCTGGCGTCATAGCCCATCATCTCCAGGGCAAACCAGACTAAAGAGCCCTTCATCCCCGTATTGGTGAAGACGACCACCGGCTGGTCTTTGTTCAATACCATGAAGACCATATCCAGCCGCTCCTCGCCGGTGATCTTCAAATCATTAAGAACGCTCTCAAAGGGCATATTGATCGATCCGGGTATGGTTCCCGTGGCAAATTCGCGTGGAGTGCGGGCATCGATGATCTGCACCTGGCCGCCCTTGACCAGATCGTATGTGGCGGTATAGTTTGAGTTCATAAGAGGCGTATACTCCTTTTCGGGAAGCAGGTTAGCACTTCCAGAGGTCGCTCTTCCCGCTGCCGACCAGTCCCCTGCCGTCCCGTCCAGGACCGATACATTCTCATGGCCCAGGCTATTCATCATCCAGTAGACGTATGTGGCCACCGATGGCCCTCCGCCGCAGGGCAGACACTCCCCATAGATGACAACCGAATCCTCTCTGGAGATTCCCGCTTTGCCCAGGATCGTGGAGATCTCCTCCACCGGCTTCAGGACTCCTGGCTGAACAAAGAACTCCATATAGGGAATGTAAACTGAGCCTTCGATATGGATGCTCGTGTTCTCGCTCACATCCAGCAGGATATCCCCTTCACTGACCCCATCCAGCGGCAAGAGCATCTCTCTTGCATTGAGGCTGCGGGTCATGTTGATCTGCAATTCCTTCATCTTTGCCGGAGCGGCAATCTGAACATCCCTGGCCTCCTCCGCATCGGCCTGCTGGCCCCCATCGGTCGCGGCTGCACTCTTGTTTTCCCCGCTCTCTTCATCACCGCTTTGGGAGGCGTTCATCCCCCAGCGGATCTCCCTGGACTTCTTGGGCCAGTTGTTTCCCGCCGGCTGCTCTTGGGTGGCAGTCGCATTGCCGATCTCATTCAGCTTGGCCATGGGATCCCAGCCGCTGGAGTCGTCGCACGCCCCTCCCAAAGAGGCGCACTCCGCACCGGCAGATGCGCTCTGGGTGAGGACCAGGGCCGCCAGGAGCGTCCCGCAGAGAATTCCCGTCAGTTTCAGAAATGATTTCATTGAAGTTATTGTATTTGTTAACGTCATTTAATACCACCCCGGCTTCAGGCAGCCAGCTCTTCTTTCACCCGCTCTACCACCTTGGAGCAAATGTCCCGGTCAACAGAGATGTCATGAGTCTTCTCTATGCCCTGCTCAGTCACAATGACCTGTATGGCCGGCTCGATATCCAGATGCTGCAGGGTCCTGGCGGAGCACTGCACCGGACAGCCATCAATGGATATCATCAGTCCTGCTTGGCGCGCCGCTTTCACCATCCCCTCGATATGAGCTGCCACTGCCGCCAGGCAGAAGAATCCTGCCACGCCCTCTTTCGACAGGTCAATCGCCGCCTGGTTGGCGATCTGGCCAACATTACACGCTCCGGAGCAGGCCACCACCCGCACATCCGATGAGCTGCAACTGCACTTCTTTTTCTCGTCCATTGGTGACACCATTAAACGGTTATCTCTTGAGCATCCTTTTAAGCTCTTCCACTGTTGCCGTTCTTCCTGTCAAGACCGATTTTCCATCTATATAAAGAGCTGGTGTCATCATCACTCCTCGATCCATGATCTCCTGAATGCTGTCCACCTTGATGATCTCTGCATCAGTCCCCGATTCTTCCACTGCCTTCTGTACGTTCTTCAGCAGGCTTTTGCACTTGGCGCAGCCTGTTCCCATAACCTCGATCTTCACCATCTGATTCACCACAGGAGTTTAAATTGTTCTCTGCCTTTTTCTGCTGTCATTTACAATCTTACCTCAAATCTTATATCCGCTTTGCGTTCCTGTTTCATATCTATTCGCAGCCATCGCAGCATTCAGGAGAGGATCACCAGGTGAGCATTTGCTGGCGAACGGGATCGGAAAGCGGGCGCAGGATTCTGACTCTGAGATATGATACGGCAACAGGTGGTGGCCCTGGCGGAAGGCGACAGGGCCAGAATGGAGGCTTTTCTCAAGGCGATCCAGATATCCACGATAGAGGAAGCAATCCCGATCACACCTATCAGTAGGCCTCCTATCTCCAAAATTGTGAAGGGAGAATAGGCCAGTTCTCCTGTAGCCACTTCATAGCAATTGATGGCGAGAACGGGATAGTTCAGCTCCCTGGCCAGGCTACGAAATCCGGCTGGTCCGTAGGCGAACTCCCAGTGAGCCGTCATGGCATCAAAAGCCAAAGCATTCGCAATGGGCAGCATCGCCCGACCTCGGCTCTTGACAGGCAAATAGGTGCCGTGGAAGGTGTCTCCGCAGTCGAAAGCCAGGGTCGGGGTCACCTGGCGGTTTTCCTCCATAAGCGATGCTACCCGGGCATAGCCGCCTACCATTCTACACTCGGCATGATCTCCCGACCAAAAGAGCTCATGATGCGGTTCCAGGTAGCTGTGACTGTCGTTCAATTGAAATAAGGTTAATTTCCGAGCAGAGGACACCTATTATTACCTCCTTGAAGGCTGGCATTGTAATTGGTGCATTATGGTTTTGGTATGTCCTTTTTGTCAACAATGATTTTTTTGCTTCCATTTTGGCTTTTCTGGAATCAGAATACGATCCAGATATTTGTTTTCGTACCGGCACCTGCCCACCTACAATAATGCATATTCTTTTAATTGGGCTCATCCTTGGATTAGTAACAGAAGCTTTTATAGTGGACAAATGCGTATCACTGGCCACAAGGCCAATCGATTACGCAGACAATTATATACTTGTCAAAGTGGCTAAAGATGTCGGTTTCGAGTAAATGCAAATAAGATAGTGTTCAGCTCCAGCCTCTCTTCTTCCGGTATAAACGCAGCATCTCTTCTATCATCTCCGGGGTCACCATCCCCAACGTAGAGACCGTCTGGTAGAACCTTTTGGGAATTCGGACGCTGGATAGGTCGAAGCCCTCCTGCACCTTGAACTTGTACTTCTCCTCGAAGATTCTCCGGCCCAGCTCCTCCAGGTCATCCGCGGTCTTGACAATCCCCACCGCACCCAGGCCATCGATTATGTTCTCCTCGCTGTAGACGCCCCGGGCGAAGAGGCAGCCCACCAGGCTGTTGAAGACCCCGCGGGAGTTGTCCTCTTTGACGATCTCATCCACCATCATCTCCAGGTCCATGGGCGTTTTCTTAGCCTTCTGGTCGATGCCGTATCCGCCGTTGTCCAGGTGGGAGTGGCGCACCCCGACCAGCTGGCCCACAATGGATGCCGGACCGGTATGGTAGCCACTGACCTCATTTTTGCCCAGAGTCATGGCGAAATCAAGACCTCCATACCTTTCCGCCGCCTTCTCCACCCCCTGGGCCAGGATGGAATAGAACTCATTGGGAGCGCTAACTATGCTCTCCAGGGCGCGCAGGTAGCCAGGCACATTGTTCCACTGCAGGGGAACATCCATCGTCTCCTTTGTGGTGATGAGCCCTTTTTCCAGGGCTTCGGTCGCCCAGGAGAGGACCACTCCGGCAGACATGACATCCAGCCCCAGCCTCTCGCAGGCATCTATCAACTGCAGTATACCTTCTGCCGAGTCCACCCCAAGGTTTGAGCCCAGGGAGTAGATGGGCTCGTAGTCGTAAGATACCCGTCTTACCTCGAACTCATGATGAGGAGAGAACTCCGTCTTCAGGGCGGCGATATGCACGCAGCCTATGGGGCAGCCGGCGCATGAGAGCCTGCGAAGGAGATGCTTTTCTGCGAACACTTCGCCGCTGATCTTCTCCCCCTCCGGAAAGCTTGAGGAGATGAAGTTCTTGGTGGGAAGGCCCTTCAGCCAGTTGAGGACATTTATGTTCACCGAGGTCCCAATATCGTGATACTTTCCCATCACATCCGTTCCGACTGCTGTCTTATAGAGGCGAGCATAGACCTCTTTATAACGGCGCGGATCGGGAAGATCGATGTGCTCAGAGCCTGAGATGGCCAGAGCTTTGAGCCTCTTCGATCCGAATGTCGCTCCCAGGCCCAGCCGGCCGAAGTGGCGGTAGGTGTCCACCACCACACCGGCATATCTAACCAGCCTCTCGCCTGCCGGACCGATGCGAATGATGGACCTGTTGCCCACTCCCGACTCATGATCGCGCAGTATGACCCCGGTGGTGAGGGCATCGATTCCCCAGATGGAGGTGGCATCCTTGATTTCCACCTGTGAGTTGTTGATGGAAATGTAGCAGGGCCTCTCCGCCTGGCCCCGGATCACTATGGCCTCGTGGCCGGCAAACCTCATGGCCAAAGAGAGCCGGCCTCCGGCATAGGACTCTCCCAACTCTGCGGTCAGCGGGGATTTAAAAGTCGCCACCGTCTTGGTGGCCACGGGATAAACGCCATTGAAGGGGCCGATGGAGAGGATTATGGGAACCTGGGGTGAGAGAGGATCAACTCCTTTTGGGCATTCCTCCTGCAGCAGGCGGATGCCCACACCCGTTCCCCCCATCCAGCTCTCAAATAGCTCTTGCCTTTCCTCTGACCAGGACTCCCCCGTCGTCAGGTCGATGTAAAGCACACGTCGCAGCATTTCATCCTCCTCTGCTGGCCGCAGCAGGAACCTCTTCCAGCTCCAGCACTCCGTGGGGGCAGAATTCGGCGCAAGCTCCGCAGTGAATGCATTTTATGGGCTTGTTCTCTTTTCCCATGGATATGGCTCCGATCAGGCAGGCCTTCTGGCATTTTCCGCAGCCTGTGCATAGATCCTTGTGAAATATCACTCCGCCCCCGGCCCTCTTTTCCAGCGCCCCCTCCGGACAGGCCCGGGCGCAGGGAGGGTCCTGGCAGTTCCGGCAAACCACGATCCTGAAGTCCCCCTCTATCCCGCCCTGGGTCTGGACCTTGATGGCGCTGTTCTGCAGTGAAACCGTGCCAGTGCGGGTGCGGCTGCAGGCGAACATGCATCCCAGGCAGCCTATGC
The DNA here is from genome assembly GCA_963813075.1 of Methanotrichaceae archaeon. GTDB lineage: Archaea > Halobacteriota > Methanosarcinia > Methanotrichales > Methanotrichaceae > Methanothrix. Next base: position 76,427 of record CAWEXU010000016.1, on the reverse strand, counting down.
AGCGCTCAGGATGGGCGACCTTCAGGCGGCGGCTTTTTTGGGGCCTGATGGCTGATGCGCCTGCATTTTCTTGCGGATCCGCATTCAGTTTTGTCTCTGGTGCTTCTGGCGTCGATTGCACTCTCCTGGCGAAGTCTGTGATAGAATTAAATATGCGGGCAAAGTATAAAGCTGCTGCTTTTTAGGTCTCCCTGAGAGGTTCTGTGGGGATTCAATTTAGCCTTCAAAACGGATATTCCCAACGTTTATCCATACGAGCTTTCTCTTCTCCACCGGGATAAATATAAAACATGATAATAAAATTTGATAATAAAATCAATCAATAAATCCGCCACTCACGGATGCCTTTTTACGAACAGGTCCCCGTATATCTCCTCCTGCTCCAGCCAGACCTGCTTTCTCTGGGCCATGAACAGGAGAGAGACATAGTTGGTCACCCCGTCCTCAATTGATCCATCTCTGCTGTTGATATCCTCGAAGGTGACGGTCTTCTTCTCCATGAACATATCATCCAGAATGGGGCCCAAAGCCCTTATCCGGTCCTCGATCCCCTCATCGTGAGAGAGGTCCAGCGCCTTCTCCTCAGTGGAAGGCCAGCGGTCCCTCATGGCCTTTCTCCGGCCGACCATCTCCGCCTTCTTCAGCTCGGTTATCAGCTCGTCTAAGGTTACCGGCCTTTTGGCGCGCCTCCTCACCGGCGGGCGGGGAAGGGTGTCCTCTTTCTCCTCTTCCCAGGACTCCTCCGCCCCCTCATCCAGTTCCTGCTCGGGCTCCTCCGCCGCTTCCACCGTCTGCCCTTCCATGGAGTCGGACTTCATCCTCAGGAGGATGCTGGCATAAAGGAGTGTTCTGGCCGGTATTCGCAGGTCTCTTTTCTCCAGGGAATCGATGTACTGCAAGAACTTCTCTGTGGTCCTGGCGATATCGATATCCCAGGGATCGATATCCCCCCTTCGAGCAAGCTCCACCAGCACCTCCGCCGGCTCGCCGAATTCGAACTCATTGGGATTCTTTCCCATGAATGGATCTATAGACAAGTCCTACCTCAGCTGGTGCATATGCCAGTCACCGTGGTGATGTTGTTCTCTTGCATGGTCACGCCCAGGGTAAATTTCGACTGCAGTATCATCGGCTTTCTCAGGGATACCACAATGAACTGGGCCCGGCCCGAGATCTTCTTGATCAGCTTTGCCACCCTTTCCACATTGGCCCCATCCAGGAACATGTCGATCTCGTCCATGGCATAGAAGGGCGCAGGCCTGAACATCTGGATGGAGAAGATGAACGAAAGTGCAGTCAAGCTCTTCTCCCCCCCGGACATGGCCTCCAGACGGTGGAAGGGCTTTCCCGCCGGCCGGGCCTTGATGGTCATCCCCCCGCCCAGGGGATCGTCCGGGTTCTCCAGGATAAGGTCGCCTTCCCCTCGAGATAGCTCCTGGAAGATCTCTTTGAAGTTCTTGTTGATCTCGGTGAAGCTGGATAGGAATGCCTCCTTTTTCATCTGGTCGTACCTGTCCAGCTTATCGATTATCGCCTCCCTCTCCTCCCGCAGGGTGGTCCTCCTCAGGGCGAGGAAGTCGTAGCGGGTTTTGACATGATCGTACTCATCGATGGCCAGCATGTTCACCGGCTCCAGATCTCTCATGAATTGAGTCAGAGCCCTGATCTTCTCGGCGACGGTATTACTGTCCGGCGGCTCCTGGTCCGAGTCGACTCCGCTCTCTTCGATCTCTCTACGCAGGCCGTCCACTCTGATCTGGATGACATCTCTGGCGGAAATGCTGGCGTCCAGGCGAGCTTGAATCCGGTCCATCTCCCGTTCCATCCTATCGACCGCTCGCTGCATGGTGATGGTCCTTTCCAAAAGCTCTACCCGCACTCCTTTGAGGCCGTGCAGCTCCACTTCGATCTCCGCCTCCCTGGACTTCATCGCCTCCAGTTCCTGATTCAGGCTCTGGATCCGAATTGAAGCAGCCTCCTTTTGCCCAGCTGCTTCTTCCTTTTCCGACCCTAATAGCTCCCTTCTGGCGGTGATCTCCTTTTGCTTTTCCAGGATGCCCTCCTCCCGGATCCTGTCCTTGAGGATCTCGGCATCTATCTCTGCTATCCGGTCCTGCAGCCTCCTTATCTCCGATTTAGCCGCGTCCGCTTTGCGGTTCAGCTCGGGGATCGCAGAGCCCGAGAGGTCAGCCTCTATCCGGCCGATCGATTCATTCATGGTGGCCAGGATCTGCTCGGATGCCCGGATCTCCCCTTCCAGAGAGTCCAGCCGTCCCTTGTGGCTGAAAAACTCGCTTTCCATCTGCACGAGCCGCTCGCGCTTCTCAGAGATCGTCTTCTCCAGCCTGGGCTTCGCCCCGGTCATCTCATCCGCCTGGAAGGTCTTCTTGGAGATGACCCGATTCAGCTCCTCCACATCATGGCTTATGTGGGATATCTGCTCCTCGATCCGGTCCAATTTATCGATCAGTGAAGCGCGCCCGGCATCAGCGTTGGCAATACTCTCCGATAGCTCCAGGAGCTTCTTGCTCTCCTCGGCTGCGAACTTCATCCTGGTCTTATAGTGGCCTCCGGTCATCGCTCCGGACCTCTCCACCAGGTCCCCATCCAGGGTAACCATCCGGTAGCGGCCCATGAGAGCCCGGGCATGGTTTAAGTTCTCCACCACTAACGTATCGCGAAATACATACCAGAAGGCTCCCTGAAACTTGGGATCGAAGTCTATCAGGTTGAAGGCATAGTCAACAATCCCCTCATAGTTGGGCTTGACTGAAGGGCTACCCCGGTCCAGCTTGTTCAGGGGGAGAAATGTGGCTCTGCCGATCTGGGACCTTTTCAGATACTCAATGGCCCGGGCGGCGTCCTCGTCCGTAGCGGCGACAATGCTCTGCATCCGTCCTCCTGCTGCCACCTCCAGGGCCACAGAGTAGCGTGACTGGACATTGCCCAGCTCCGCCACCGTGCCGTAAAGGCCGGGGAGCATATCTCTTTTAATGGCTGAGCGGATGGCATCCACCGCCCGGGAAAACCCACCCTTGTCCTCGGCCGCCTTGATCCGGCCGTCGGTACGGGCGAACTCGCTCTGCAATTTTTGCATCTCTCTTTCTGCTTCAGAGATCTCCCGGCGCAGCCTGAGCCTCCCCTTCTCCAGGTCATCCCGATCCCTCTCCAGTTCCATCGCCCTGCCGTTCAGCCCGGCCAGCTCTTCTTTCAGCCTCTCAGCCTCATGGTCGCTGCTGGCCAGAGCATCCAAGGCCTCCTTGATGGCACGGGAAAGCTCTTCTCTCTCCAGGCCCCCTCTTCTGCTGGCATCCAGCAGGCGGTCGCGCTCCCGCAGGAGATCTGCAAGCCTTGCTTTGGCCTCCTCCCGGGTTACCCTTGCCCTCTCCAGCTCCTCTCTGAGGGCGGTGAACTGGGCGTCCTCCCGCGCCAGGCTATCCATAGAGGCTGAAAGGAGGGAATTCTGGTCGTCAAGCTCGCCCTTTAAGCTGGCCTTGCGAATGCTTGAGTCTTCTATCTTTTCTGCCAGGCCCTCCTGCTCCCCAGAGAGGTTTCCCAGCTGGATGAAGCTCGCCTTCTGCTGGCGATCCAGGTCATTGAGCGACTTCTCCGCCACCCGGATCTTGTCGGTCTCGCGGGCGATCTCCCCTTTCAGCTCCTCTATCCTCCGCTTGACCTCGATCTGCTCGTCCTCTCCCTTATGGGTGATCTCCTGGCCGAGGTTCTGCAGCTTCTCCTCCTGAACGGCAAGCTCGCTGCGTTCACTATCTGCCCGCAGCTTTATCTCAACATTTTTGGCCTCAAGGCCTGCGATCTCCTCGTTCAGGCTCGCCAGCTCTCTAGATGCCTCTTTGAGTCTGGCCAGGAGGAGGAATGCCTCCTGCCTTTTCAGCTCGTCCTTGTGGGCCTGATAGGAATGGGCTTTGTCCCTCTCCGAACGCAATCGGTCCAGCTGGCCCCCTACCTCCTCCAGGATGACATCGACCCGTTCGATGCGCTCCCGCACCACGTCCAGCTCTTCCATCGCCCTCTTCTTCTTCTCATCGAACTCTGCGACGCCAGCGATCTCGTCTATGATCTTGCGCCGCTCCACCGGGCTCATCTCAATGATGCGGGTAACATCGCCCTGCATGACGATATTGTAGCTTTCCGGAGTTATGCCCGCCTTGGCCAGCAGGTCCAAAAGCTCCGCCTGGCCACAGGACTTGCCATTAAATGAGTATGAAGAAGCATATTTTTCCCCTTTCATCTTGATCTTTCTTGAGACCTCGATCGTATCCTGGTCCAGGGGAAAGAAGCGGTTGGTGTTGTCCAGCCGGACGGTTACCTGAGCAAAATCCGGATTCTTTCCGTTATCCCCCCGATAGATCAGATCGGGGAGCCTTTCCGCCCTCATAGCCCGCGAGCTGGAAAGGCAGAGGGCAAAGAGCAATGCATCGACTATATTGGATTTGCCGCTTCCGTTCGGCCCCGTCACAGTGACAAAATCGTTCTTCAGAGGGACTCTGATGCTCTTGCCGAAGGACTTGAAGTTCTTGAGCTCAACCTCTTTGATGTACAAAGGCTACCTCCGCCCAAATCCTGCAATGCTGGCCCTAACGATTCCCCCTCAACATCAGAATCCTGTCCATCTGGCTCGAGTCTCGCTCTTTTTTCTTAAAGCAATTGAGTCTTTCGCTTAAGATCGCTGCTGCAACTTAATTATGTATTCGAGGATGTATATATCGCTTTCCTATATGTAAACCTTTCCTCCAGTACGATAATTAAATTACCAAAATCAATATATTTAGTAAAGCTTCGGTAATTCACATCTATCCATCCCCCTCGCTTTCATCCCGTCTCCCATTACCATCTCCATTCCCGTCTCCCATTCCTCTAATACCTGTTTTCAGAGCTACCCCAAGGCTTATTTACCATCTGGCAAGAGCGAAAGAGGAATGGATGTACTCGCAGATGTGGGAGGAAGGCCGGGGCTGGACTGCAGGGGATTTTGCAGCTACTGCTACTTCAAAGGGGCGAAGAAGGTGCCGCCATTCGGCTGCAAGAACTGCATGCCCTTCAAGAAGGGCTGTGACTACTGCTCCCGCGCCATCATGGAGGGCTATCCGGGCTTCAAGCCCATGAATGACGTCCTGTTTGAGGTGGCCCAGAGGTGCATGGGCAGCATACCGGACAGGGTCACCATCAGCGGGGGCGGCGACCTGAGCTGCTACCCTGACCTCATACCCCTGGCGAAGATGGTGGGCCAGGGAATGGTGCCCATCAGCCTTGGTTACACCAGCGGAAAGGGATTCCAGGATAAGGACGATGCGGCAAAGCTTATCGATGCCGGAGTGTACTGAGGTCTCTTTCACTGTCTTCTCCACCAACCCCGAGCTTCGCCGCAAATATATGGGAGACAAGCATCCCGAGGTCGCCCTGGAGAACCTGAAGACATTCTGCAAAAGCTGCGAGGTCTACTGCGCCGCAGTGATCATCCCGGGAGTGAACGACGAATTGGAATTGGAGAAAACCTGCAACGACCTGGAGGAGATGGGAGCACGGGGCCTGATCCTGATGAGGTTTGCCAATTACCGGGATCAAGGCCTGATCCTGAGAAATGACCCCGTCATGCCGGGCATCACTCCTCATACCATCGAGGAGTTCAGAGACCTGGTCACCCATACTGCAGAGCAGCACAGCTTCCGGGTAACGGGAACGCCTCTTTGGGACCCGGTCACCGGCGCGCCCTTCGCTCTGTCCAGGCATCCGGATGTCATCTCCCGCCTGCCCCCGCTGAGGAGAGGGGCGAGCATCATCACCAGCCGGGTGGCAGCTCCATTGCTCAGGAGCATTTTCAGCCAGATGGTGGGGGGAGAGAAGGTAAGCGTCCTGCCGGTGGGAAAGGATATCGGCTGCCTGATCACTATCGAGGATTTCTCGGACCTGGACCTCGACCGGGTCATGGATACGGTCATCATTCCCGGTCGGACCATGGCCCATGAGAAAGAAATCAAGAGCATTCTATCAAAGGATGGCCGGGAGAGGATGATAATTCGGGGCCCGGATACGCTCACTGTGGACGGCGAGATGAGCATCTCCATGAATAAAGAGGAAGTCTTAGACCTGGAGATTGAGGCTTTCGGAGAGCTGATCGAGGCCATCAATGCCATTGGCATATGAATATTCTGACATAGTAATATCGACAAAGGAATATCTGCAAAGGAATATCGGCACAGGAATAAAGCGAGGGGGCAAAAATAGATGAAAAATATGAGAAGACAAAAGAGGCCTTTTCACGTCATGATCATCCCCACCCTCGGCTGTCCCTCCAAATGCAGCTACTGCTGGAGCTCTGAGGTCGGATCACCGAGAATGGCCATTGAGACCGTAGGGGAGATAGTCGAATGGCTGCGCGATTTTAGGGACGATCCGGTTACGTTCACGTTTCACGGTGGAGAGCCGCTGCTTGCCGGTGCGGATTACTACAGAGCTGCTCTTCCCCTGCTCAAAAAGGAGCTTGAGCACCTGAGCCCCAACTTCGCCCTGCAGACGAACCTCTGGCTCCTGACCCCAGAGCTGGCGGAGGTCCTGGCAGAGCATGAAATTCCCATAGGCTCAAGCCTTGACGGCCCCCAGGAGCTCAATGACCTGCAAAGGTCCGAGGGATACTATGAGAAGACCATGGCCGGGTATGAGCTGGCCAAAAAACACGGCCTGCAGGTGCAGTTCATCTGCACGTTCACCTCTTATTCCGTGCAGTTCAAAGAGGAGATATTCAACCATTTTATGGAAAACGACCTTACCCTCAAGCTCCACCCCGCTCTGCCCTCGCTGAGGAGCGACCAGCCGGACCGGTGGGCTCTGCCGCCAGAGGAGTACGGCGAGCTATTGGTCTATCTCCTGGACAAATATCTGGAGAACATGGACAGAATAGAGGTGCGGAACATAAACGATTACGCGAGGTGCGTATTCACCGGAAGGGGTACCGTCTGCACTTTCGTCGACTGTATGGAGAATACCTTTGCTGTGGGCCCCGATGGGAGCATCTATCCGTGTTACCGCTTTGTGGGAATGCCCGAATTCGTCATGGGAAACGTCCGCGACCGCCCCAGCCAGGCAGATCTGGCCGCCTCCCCTGCCGGAGTGCGCATGCGTCAGTTCAAGGAGTATGTGGACGTGAACTGCAAGGGCTGCAAACACCTGCGCTACTGCCGGGGAGGCTGCCCCTATAACGCCATGGCACCAACAGATGGAGCGATTATGGGAGTCGATCCCCACTGCATTGCTTATAAGAGGATATTCGATGAAGTCTCCGATCGCTTCAATAAAGAGATGATGGGCTCCATGGGCCTGGGGCTGGAGGCGATGGGACCGGGAAGCGGAAAAAGCAACGGGCCAGGGATCATGTCATTGATGCAAAAGATGATCGGAAGATAACTGGAAATTGACCTGAGACGATTCGAGGATAATAGTAGTAAATGCTGCCCTGAGCACCAAAACATTATTGCCCATGAGCAGGAACTAATTAATCGATCATTATGGAGAAGATTCAAGAGGTCAAGGGCCTGGGCGGAATGCTGAACGGCTTTAGGGATCTGGTCAAGGATGACCAAAAGATAGTCTTCGTTGGGTCTCCCGGTTTTTGTACCCCCTTTGCATTATTTCTGAGCTATCCGGTACGGGAAAAGGAGCTGGCCTTTATTCCCGGCCTTGATAGTGGGAAAGCCAGGAAACTGGTTTCCACAGAATGGGGGATGGAGCTGGGGGAGAAGTGCAGCTTTGAGGCCGATGTTGTGGTTATCCTGGGTGGCATGGCCATGCCCAAGATCGGCGTTAAGGCGGAGGAAATGGCGGATTTTCTCGCCAGGATGAGATACAAGAAGCTAATCGGTGTCTGCTTCATGTCGATATTTGAGAAGGCTGGCTGGTGCCAGGCTCTGAAGTTCGACAGCGTCATGAACATAATCCTTGAGGGCGATATATCCAGGTAAATGAACCTGGATCCTATCATTTCATGTCCGAAATTCGCAGGATAACGCCTTATTTGGGCATAATAGTACTGATCGTATCCATTGGCGGAATCTTCTATCCAAAGCTGGGCTACATCCTCCTGCTGGTCTTCGCCACTCTTCTGATCATCGCCCCCTTCCGGGGTCGTTGGTTTTGCGGCAACCTCTGCCCCCGAGGGAGTTTCGTTGACTTCTGGCTGGCTCCGCTGAGCCGCAGGCTGAGGATCCCCCCCTTCCTGCGCAGCATGTGGATCAGAGTCCCCATATTCATCGCCCTGATGGGCTTTATGATCTACCGGCTATTAGGAACCCAGGGGATGGTGGACAGGATTGGAATGGTCTTTGTCACCCTCTGCATTATCACCACCTCCATCGCCATCCTCTTCGGCGTATTACTCGCTCCCCGGACCTGGTGCACATTCTGCCCTATGGGCACACTGCAAAGGACATTGGGTGGGGCAAGTATCTGCTCACCTGGACCGGGATTGATGCATCGACTGCAAGAGGTGCCAGAAGGCCTGCCCCATGCAGCTTCCGGTTAATGAGATCCAGGATTTGCCGGACTGCATAAAGTGCGGCCGCTGCATCCAGGCCTGCCCGAAGGATGCCCTGAGCTTTCATTGATTGTCGAACTTCTGACGCAAGCTTAATTAGGATGTGTCGAAATCTAATCGCTGGTGAAATGAGATGAAATACGTCATATTCTTGATATGCATAATGGCAGTCAGCCTTCCTTTATCGGCTATTGCCGTTGATGCTGGCTATATCAACCCCAACCTCGGCCAGTCTTATGGCCGGGGAACACTGGACGAGGGCCTGGCAGGAATGCTCGACTGGCTGGACCAGCCCGTGCCCAGCGCCAGCTATCCCCTGAACACCTCAGATGCGTCCCTCTACTCCACCGGTGCGACAGAGAGCGCATTTATCCCCTATAACGAGTATTATAAAGCGGCCACAAAGGCTGCCGAGGGAGGAGTGATCGGCAACCCTGCACCGCTTGACATATCCGGGAACGAGCCTATGGCAGTCTACTACGGCGACGGCCAGGGATTGACATACTCCCAGTATGCATCTGCCATGGCCACCAGAAGCGATCTATGGATAAAGGGGACGGCGAACTGGTCTCAGTATGCAGCCGTACCGTTGGGAAGCAGTCTGGAGCTGGTAGCCTATGCCCCCCAGGGAGGAAATGCGGGCTTCTATCAGAGCATTCAGACCACCAGCATCTTCCACGATTACGGCACCTATCAGTTGAATCCCGGTTACAGCACCATGAGCTTTGATGCCGATCAGGCAGGAAGGCACATGCTCTACTTCGTGATCAACAACCAGCCCAGCGACGTGGTCATAGTGGACGTATTCCCGCCGCAGGCAGAAGCGGCATCATCCAAGCCTGACCATACAGTATCATAAAGATCAAAATATCTGCAGGTCCATAACATACTCAGGAAGATGATCCAGGAGATGATCCAGGAGATGATCCAGGAGTGAGGCTCTGAGGATTCTGGGTCTGGCGGACCTTCATGACTGCGCAGAGAGGCTGGAGGATCTGTTGGGCCTCAAGTGCGACCTGATCGCCTTTTGCGGCGACCTTCATAACGGCAGCTCAAGGGAGATGGCGAGGCCTGCTGCCAATTCCCTCGCCCGCCTCGGATTGCCAGTGCTGATCGTTCCCGGCAATATGGACCACCGAGATGTCGTGCCCCAGCTGTGGAGAGAGGCGGGCTTTATCCTGCTTCACCAATCCTCTTTTCGCTTTAAGGAGTACGGCTTTCTCGGCCTGGGGGGAATGATCGCTAAAGATCCCCGGAGATTGGGGGACCCCAATAGATACTACCATCGCGATGAGCAGGTCTATTCGATTCTGGAGAAAGCCTATCTGGAGGTTTTGGATGCCCGAACTAAGATCGTCATCGTTCATCAGCCGCCTCGCGGGGCTCGGGATCTCCTTTACAATGGCGAGAGATCCGGCTCCTCCGAATTGCGCCGGTTCATAGAGGACCGCCAGCCAGACCTCGTCTTATGCGGCCACATCCATGAGGACCGGGGTGAGTGCCGGATCGGCTCCACACTGGTGGTGAATGTGGGGGAGCTGCGCCGGGGCTATGGAGCTGTGATCAATCTGGACGACCAGATAACAGTCGAATGGATCGGATCAATCTGATTTGAACAATAACCTTCAATCTGAATTAATCGACTTTAACGGTCAAATTTCTATTCTGAGCCCTGCTTTTGCGCCACGATGATGATGGAGTAGGACCCATCGACATCCTCGACCGAGGGATAAGCGGCAACATAAGACAGCCAGCGGATCATCTCCTCTGAGTGCATCACCCTCTCGTCGCTCAGCCTCCGACCGATCCTTTTGGCATTTAAGAGTTGCTGCTCTCTTCGGAAGAGCATTCTGGAGCGGGACTGGCCCAGCCGGTATATCACCTGCATGCCGCATCGCTCCACCATCCGGCAGAGCGACGGGAAATTAAACCACTGCTTATGGGATCGATTCTTTGGCAGGCCGGCATCGTCTCCCGACTCGGAGATGACATTGGGAACCGAACAGATGAAAAAACCACCCGGCGATAGGATTCTGCCGAACTGATCCACCGCCCGGCCCGGATCGTTCAGGTGCTCCAGGGTCTCAAAGCTGACGGCTGCCCCGCAGGAGCCTTCGGCGATATGCCCTACCAGTTCCTCCTTCTCCAGGTCCAGGCAGAGAAAGCTGACGCCAGGCATGGCGCATCTCCTGGAGGCCTGATCGATCATCTCCCGGCTGGAGTCTATTCCGATGACCTTTTCTGCAATGGATGCCAGCTCTCGGGATCCATATCCCAGGCCGCAGGAGATATCAGCTGTAAGCTCAGGACTGCTTTTCCGGAGAAAATCGGCGGCGAAAAGGTATCGGCCCAGGTACTCAGCCTTGCGCCATAGATTGCTGTCGCTGGCATCGAAGGGATCCAGCTGACCCAAGCCCGCACCCTTAAAGGCACAATAGGATGACAACTTTTGACCTCAAAAGAAAAAAAAGTTGGAATCAAGAGCAGGCCGGTAAAAGATAATTAAACCCGCTCCCTGGGATCAGGAAGCCGATCTCGATATCTCTAGCGGATGTCCAGCTTTGTCCTGCCCATCACCGATAAATAGGCTACCTCTTTTCCTTCCTCGATCTTGGATTTCTGGTCCTCGGTTACTGGCACATCGACAGTGGCATAGCTGCCCAGGTCCATCAGCTGCACCGATGTCTCGCCGATGGACAGAACCTGGCCGGTCTTGCGCTCGACTGTTGGCACATAGATCTTGGTGGTGACCGGCTGGACGATGGACTTCTTCTGGTTGTCGAAGATGCCGATGGCATCCACCCTCGCCTTGGCCGAACCGTGCTTGCCGGGCTTGGAATGGGATATGCTCTTGATTATACATGGCTCTTCGTCGATGATTACGTATCTTCCTTCTTTCAGCTCTCTGACCTCAACCTGCTCCTTCATTTCATCACTCCTGAGGGCGAATGCGACTCACCTATTTAAAGGATATCTTTCATCCGCCGCAACGCTTCCTCGAGACTTGCCCGGCTGGCGGCATAAGATATCCGTATGTGCTCCCTTCCTCCCTCTCCAAAAGCAGAGCCTGGAACGGTGATGACCCCTCCCTGGGCCAGTTTGGTCGAGACCAGGTCTCCGTCTCCCACCCGGGGAAAGAGATAGAAAGCGCCATCAGGCTCTGCCAGGTCCACTCCCATATCCCGGAAGCCGGCTACCAGGAGATCTCTGCGGCTCATAAACTCATCTCTCATCTGACGGACGCAATCCTGGGGGCCACTGACCGCCTCCAGGGCCGCGGCCTGGGAGATGGAGCTGGCGCAGGCCTGGACATACTGGTGGATCTTGAGCAGTTGCTCTATCGCTCCGCAAGGGGCGGCGAGATACCCCAGCCGCCAGCCGGTCATGGCATAGGTCTTGGAGACGGCATTGACGGTGATCACATTATCTGAGAACCTGGCCGGGCTGACATGCTCCCCCCGGTAGATGAAGTGCTCGTAGACCTCGTCAGAAAGAAGGGCAACATCTTCGTCATCAGCGATTTCGGCGATGGCCCTCATCTGCTCTTTTGTCTGCACCGATCCGGTGGGATTGGAGGGAGAGTTGATGATTATCATCCGGGTCTTGTCGGTTATCCGCTCCTGTATTGCCTCCGGGGTCATGCGGAGGTTCTCGTCCAGCGGAACGGAAACGGGCCTTGCCCCCACCAGCCGGGCAAGCTCGGCATAGGAGAGGAAGCTGGGGTCGCCCACCAGGACCTCTTCACCCCGGTCCACCAGGGCGGCGATGGCCAGAAACAGGGCTTCACTGGCACCGCTGGTGACCATTATATCCGCGGGGGTGCAATCGATCTGGTTTTCTCTCTTGAACTTCTCCGCCAGAGCCTCCCTGAGCGCCGGCACTCCGCAGTTGGGGGTGTAGCCGCACTGCCCCATCTCTATTGCTTTAGTCGCCGCCCTCTTTATATGAGCGGGAGTGTCGAAGTCCGGCTGGCCCAGTCCCAGGTTGACCGAACCAGGCTTAGCCGCTTCGAAGCATTTTCTGATTCCCGATATCTCAATCTCCTCTGTGCAACATGCAAACCTCATGGCTTCTCCCTCCGAATTTGCTCTACCGTTTGATCATCCCGGTAGACCACATTGAGAATGCTGAAGCAGCCAAGTGTGCTCAGCTCCTCTTTCATGATATTCATCCTGACCCTGCCCCCTCTCCAGTAAAGGGTGATCTTCACATCCTCCTTCTCCGTCTCCAGAGATATGGATTCCATGAACATCTCCAGCGCCCTGCTGTTGGAGAATGGGACCACAAATATCGCCCGGTACCGGTCTTTTTTGCGGGCGTATGAGGTCAGAATATAGCCGTTGCTCTCAAACTCGCTGATCTCCTCAAAGGGGCACAAGACCTCCTTTTCATGCTCAGTGGTCGAGTCAACCTTGGAGATTATAAGCAGAATCCTGGACAGGAGCAACTTATCAAACTTTTTGCCAAACCAGATGTTGATGGTGCCCTGGGTGAGCAGGATGGATACGGAAGATCCGCTGATCTCTATGGAGACCGGTTCAGGCCTTGGGCCTTGAGAGGAGGGCATTAGGTCTAGATCCTGGCGGAGCAGATATAACCGTTTCGAGAAATAGTCCCGGGAGAGGAGAGATTTCCATGGACCAATGCATAAAGTCTCTAAAAGAGGAGTTTGCCCGTGAGCCCTATGCCCGGATGTTCGGAATAGAGATCGAGGAGCTGGAGGCGGGGCACGCTATCCTGAATCTGAAGACGAGCGAGATGATGAACAACCTCTTCGGGACGATCCATGGGGCAGCAATCTATTCCCTACTTGATGCCGCATTTGAACTGACCGTCAACTCCCACGGCACAGTGGCGGTGGCACTGGGGGTGAATGTAAATTATCTGTCCCCTGCCCGGTCCGGGGAGACTTTGCGGGCGGAGGGGCGGGAGACGAATCGATCCCGGAAGATATCATCCTGCGAGATCAAGGTGACGGGAGAGGACGGGCGGCTGGTTGCCACCTGCCAGGCCCTGGCCTATCGAATGAGAGACCGGCTTCCTTTCCTTATGCCCGAGGCCCCGCCGAGCTCCTGAAAGCGACCTTGATCAGTGCTCTTGAACAGGGTTTATATTCCATCGCCCCCCAAGATCTGGCGATGAAGCTAGGGCCCTGCATAAAGAGATACAAGGAGGACACTCACCGGGCGATATCTCCGGAGGAGACTGAGGAGCGAATCGAGGCCAAGCTGCCCGCTGCCGGGATCACCAGAGTGGCCGATATAACCAACCTGGACCGGATCGGCATACCGGTATTCTCCTCCATCCGGCCGATGGCCGATCGGGGGGCGGTCTCCGTCTATAATGGCAAAGGGGCAACTCCCGTCGAGGCCAGGGTCTCGGCGATGATGGAGGGGCTGGAGCGCTACTCCGGAGAGGTGCGGGACCGGGAGCTGACAATTGCTCGCTATTCCAGCCTGAAGGCGGAGGCTCTCAACCCGGTCGATCTGATACTCCCCGCACAGGCGGTTGCGGATGCAGACGATATGGTCCCCTGGGTTCCGGGCTGGGACATGATGAACGACGAAGAGATATGGGTCCCGGCCAATGCGGTATTTCATCCTCTGTCCTCCGACTACAAAAGGCTCTTTCGGACCAACACCAGCGGTCTCGCCTCAGGAAATATGATGGAAGAGGCGATATTCCACGGCCTGGCTGAGGTGATCGAGAGGGACGCCTGGGCAATAGTGGAGGCGACGAGGCGTATGGGGCCGCTGATAACCGATGTTGTTGACGGCCAGGCACAGAGCCTGATGGAGAGGTTTGCCGCCGCGGAGGTGGATGTCTACCTGCGGGATATCACCAGCGATATCGGCGTCCCCACCTGTGCGGCTGCTGCCGATGATGTAAAGCTGCGCGATCCCACTCTTCTCACCACCGGGATGGGCACCCACACCAGCGCGCGGGTGGCGGTGCTGCGCGCCCTGACTGAGGTGGCCCAGAGCCGGCTCACCCAGATACATGGAGCGAGGGAGGATACAGTCACCGCCGATTTCCGCCGGCAGATCGGGTATGAACGGACCAAGAGGCTCAACCGTTATTGGTTTGATGTCGGGGAGGAGAAGAGCTTTGCCCAGATTCAGTCTTTTGAGAGCGATGACTTCCTTTTGGATATCCGGTTCATGATCAGCAAGCTGGAGGAGGCGGGCCTGGAGCGGGCGGTGGTGGTCGACTTAACCCGAGAGGAGATCGGCGTTCCAGTGGTGAGGGTGATCGTGCCCGGTCTGGAGATAGCTGGAGTGGACCCGGAAAGGGTGGGCAAGAGGATAAGGAATGCCAGAAGTCGTCGTCTTCCTGGGGCCAAGCCTCTCTCAAGCTAGGGCAGAGGAGATTCTGCAGGGTCTGCAGGCGGACTGGCGGCCTCCTGCCCAGCGGGGCGACATTTACCGGGCGGCCCAGGAGGGAGCGCAGATCATTCTTCTCATCGACGGGGTTTTCTTCCAGCACTCCTCTGTGGCGCATAAAGAGGTCATATACGCCCTGGACGCGGGAGCGAGGGTCCTGGGGGCGTCGAGCATGGGAGCCCTGCGGGCCTCGGAATTGGATGTTTACGGCATGGAGGGAGTAGGGCTCATCTACCAGGCCTACAAGAGCGGGCGACTGGTCTCGGACGACGAGGTGGCGCTGACATTTGATCCTTTCACCTACGAGCCGTGCTCTGAGCCCCTGGTGAACATCCGCTTCAATCTGGAAGAGGCCTGGCAGAAGGGAGTGATCAGCACTTCCAGCAAAGACCGACTACTTCGCTGCGCTCAGTCCCTTTATTTCCCGGAGAGGAGCTATGAGAGGATGATGGAGAAGGCACGGGGCTTTGTGCCTGAAGAAGAAATCGAGAGGTTTCGCGAATTCCTGGCTTCCCACCGGCGGGACTTCAAGATGGAGGACGCCATCCGGGCCCTGGAGAGGGCAAAGGAGATAGCTATTGAGATGGCGGAAAAGCGATAAACTGAGAGCCAATGAAGCTCGCAGGTGAGGAAGAAAACGAAGGCAGAAGACGAGGATGGAAGATAAGGCGAAAGTTGAGGGCAGTGGATGAAGGTTAAGATCAGGTCGTTTGCCGGATTTCGAGATATTCTGGGAAAGGAAAGAGAGATCGATCTGCCGGGAGAGGGGGCAATGGTTGTGGATCTTCTGAGGATGTTATGCCGTGATCACGCCCCGTTAGAGCCGCTCCTGTTCAAGGAAGGAAAGCTGCGGGAGGACGTGAACATCTTCCTTTCGGGAAAGAACATCGACAGCCTGCAGTCGCTCCAGACCCCGCTGAAGGAGGGGGATGAGCTGGCTCTGTTCACTGCTGCCATCGGCGGATGATATTCCAATGGTATTCGATAAGTGATAAGTGAAATGATATCCGATCAGGATCAATTACAGTTTAATTGAGCTAATAGTATTCAGTGAATCTATCTAAATAGATTGAAATAATAGTTTCCCATTCCCAGGGACTGTTCTCGATGGCTATGATAGAAGAGATTCAGGCTTTGAAGAAAGAACGCCGGGCGACGATTCTGGCCCACAATTATCAGATACCGGCGGTTCAGGATATAGCGGACCTGGCGGGCGACTCCCTGGAGCTCTCCCGGGCAGCAGCAGCTCTGGACTCCGAGGTTATAGTCTTCTGCGGGGTGGACTTCATGGCGGAGACGGCCGCGATATTGTCCCCGCAAAAGAGGGTGGTCCTGCCGGTGAAAGGAGCCTATTGCCCCATGGCTCATATGATCACTCCCCAGCAGCTGGATGAATTGAAGGCTCTCTATCCTCGCGCAGCGGTGGTATGCTATGTGAACTCCACCGCCGAGATCAAGGCAAAAAGCGACATCTGCTGCACCTCAGCCAATGGGGTGCAGGTGGTAGAATCGCTATCTGAAGACGAGGTCATATTTGTGCCGGACAGGAACCTGGCGGCCTATGTGGCCCGCCATACGAAAAAGAAGATCATCCCCTGGAACGGCTACTGTTATGTTCATGACCATTTCACCCCGGAGATGGTGAAGATGGCAAGGGAGTTGCATCCCCAGGCGGAGGTTCTGGCACATCCGGAGTGCCGGCCGGAGGTGCTCGATCTGGCCGATTTCGTCTACAGCACTGCGGGCATGTGCAAGCATCCCAATACCAGCCGGGCGCGGGAGTTCATCATCGGCACCGAAGTGGGCATGATCTACCGGCTGAAGAAGGCCCATCCGGACAGGGAGTTTTATCCTCTGAGCGAGGAGGCCATCTGCCAGAATATGAAAAAGACCACCCTTCCCGATGTCCTCCGGGCGCTCGAGACGCTGGAGCCGCGGGTCACTGTGCCTGAGGAGATCGCTGTGCCAGCGAAAAAGGCGATCGAGAGGATGCTGCGGGTGAAAGTTTGAGCAAACGCAAGCCATATTTATTTTAATGCTACAAGAGCTGATGGTGATCACGTTCATATTTTTGTTGGAGCTGCCTCAAGATATTTCCCTTCAAAGGTTATGCAAATAGTAAAAGCATAACTGCGCGGGAGTTAGGATTGTAAAAGAAAGGCAGTGTGAAAAGAATTCTGAAACGAAACTCTCTTTGCTAGCTTTGACCTGCTTTATGCCTCGACTGGTGCTCTTATGGTTTGGCCTTCAATAACCGGGATGGGCAAATCGAATCGCAGACTGAATGCAATCCAGTATCCTATGGCCATCATTAAAGTTTCCTGGCACTCTTGTTGAGTTTTGTTAATGTCTATACAAACAGCAAGCAAAGCCATAAATTTTATCTTTAAAAATTCCTATAATTTCCGTAAGATCGATATAAATTTCTTTGGTGGCGAGCCCCTTCTCGAGTTCGAGCTAATCAAAAAAATAACTAATATGATATACGTTCATCCCTTTAATAGAGATCGGGTAGGAATATCAGCCGTAACAAATGGGACCATCTTTCCAAAGAAATATCTGACTTCCTAATTGAAAATGAAATCGTATTGTGTACAAGCTGTGATGGCCCCAGACAGTTCAAGACGCCTTTAGGCATTTTCCGGATGGCACCGCGAGGTCGTCAAAGTCGGAAGAATATAAAGCAGGTAGTGCGTCTCGTTTCCATTGACGCCTATAACGGCAGCTACTCACCTGAAAATCTGCAATTCTTGCCCGAGGTAGGGGACTATCTGACATCATTGGGCGTTCGGAATCTCTATCTAAGTCCCAACATCTCTGCCAATTGGAAGAAAAAGGATATAGAGTTGCTCCCCACAATCTACGATGCTATTGGACAAAAATACACAAATTTTTACCTTAATTGTGAACCGAGATACATCAGTTTAATCGATGGAAAGATAGGGGCAATCTTGCGAGTTATAAACCTTTTGAATCCGAGCCACTGTAGGATGGGAAAAGGCGAATTCGCATTTGGGCCCTCTGGCAATATATATCCTTGTGAGAGGCTCTATTGGGGCGGATGAAGAGAATGAACATTGTCTCGGAAATTTGGATAATGGATTTTTTTCCGGAAAAATATGCAATGAGATTTCCAACGTGGCCATAAATAAGGAGTGCCAGGTCTGTGGCCTAAAAGATTACTGCATGAACCCGTGTGGGTGCACCAATTATCATTCAACAGGCAACTACAATATTGTTTCGCCATTTGTATGCGCATCGGAAAAAGCATCCATTAATACAGCATTCAATGTATTTCAAAGCTTACGACATTGGGTTAGATTTATCACACCATTTGTCCGGAACACCATTGATGAATGTAATTTCTGGGAGCTTCAAAGAACGCAAGAACAGTTAATGCCTTCTAAGGTAGTTAGATACTGTTTACCCCTAACTTTAGGGTTAAGGAGTCGCCAAATAAATATATGGATTTAACAAAAATCTTGACAAATTTGAGATCGTATCACGCCTAGAATGCAATCTCAAAAGATCTTGGGAATCAATCGCAGGTAGCTTCTGCATTATAAACGGCTTTCAGCTCTCTCTAACCGATAAAGGTATTGAGGTTCTCGATTTTTTTCTCTTCCAGACACATCAGGATGACCTCGGACATTTTTTCCATGGCTTCATCTATGCTCTCGCCCCAGGTGTGGCATCCTCTAAAGAGCGGGCAGCTTACTATGTATAAGCCATCTTCGTCGATCTCGACCAGAATTGGCAAGTGAAGCTTTTCCATGAATGATCGTTTGTTCTTATGAACTTTCAAGCATAAGGATATTTCCCAATAGACTGCATAGTTCCTGGACAGAGTTCTTTCGATATTATAGGAGATCGGCAGGTATGATGCCCTGGCGGACCGGGTCGAGACGGCATCAAGAGGGATGCACCATTCCGGTATGAGGGACACCTGTGGTGCTGGTGCTTGGCACCACCATCCTGATCGACGCTCTGCGCAGCAATCGTGCGGCCCTCAGAAAGGTCGCCGAGATCGTGGCAGAGGAGGAGATAGTGTGCACCACAGAGGTTAATGTTCTGGGGCGGTTGAAGTCTCAATGGCCAAGCCTCATCACCAAGGCCCAAGGGAAATTTATGCAGTACGTTACCCACACAATTTGGCGAAGAGCCTCTAATATCCACCCTGGCCGGTCAGAAGGTTCTAGGCGAGGAGGTGGCACATCTGTGATGATCCTCTGGCCCTTCTTCGGGATATACGTGGAGTTATTCTTCCCAAGCATTTCTCATTCTTATCCCGCGAGATACATGCGCCCAGATCCATCATCCTCTCAGCCTCCCCAATAGCTCGCAGGCCTTGCACCTCTCTCCCACACACGGCTCGCCGCACTCCCTACACTCTGCCAGCTCCATCTGCGCCCAGCCCTCTTTGCACAGCTCCTCGATCCTCTCGAATCCCTGAATTGTCCTCTGCCGGGTTCCGGGAAAGAGGCTCTCCATCCGGTTCATCATATCCCGCACATCCGCTCTCAAAGATAGCCGGGCATAGGGGCACTCCCTGGACTCGAAATAGATCCCGTTGACCATGGCGTAAAGGGCGATCTCCTTCTCCGGAATATCTCGCAGGGGCTTGATCCTGGGCACGAGGCCCGGCTGCTCTCTCCTGGGCCGAAAGCGCATCAGCCGCTCCATGTCCCCCTTCAAGTAGTTCATCATCACCGACTGGGCCTCATCGTCCTGGTTGTGCCCGGTGGCCAGCTTTGTCGCCCCCAGGCGTTTGGCAGCGCAGTTCAATGCGTTCTTGCGAAAGACCCCGCAGTAGGTGCAGGGCGCAACCTTCTTTCCGACAACCATCTCGTCCAGACTGTGGCTGTACTCCTCCTGGAAGGAGACGATCACCTGCTCGACCCCAACCTGCCGGGCGATCCGCTCTGCGGCCAGGATGGTATCATCCCGGTAGCCGGCGATGCCCTCATCCACCGTCACCGCCACCAGTTCCACATCCCTCCCGGCGAGAATTTTGTGCAGAGCGAATAGAAGCGCAGTGCTGTCCTTCCCCCCGCTCACCGCCACTGCGATCCTCTCCCCCTCCTCGATCATCCGATTCATTCAACGATTGTCTTTGCCATTCGCTCCTCAAAATCCTGGATGAAATGATCCAGGCAGAGGTGCCGGCCGAGGTAGCGCTGGGAGACTATGGCCCGTTCCTGGCACAGGGAGCAGATCATTCAGTCGACCTCATGCAGTCAACCTCATCCAGTAATCTCAAATCAGAAACCTCTCCGGATTGGCATAGACGGACAGCCTCTTTCCCCGGAGAAAACCGATGATGCCCAGCCCCGTCCTCTGGGCAATGGTTATGGCAAGAGTCGTCGTCGCCCCGCGGGAGACGACTATGGGGATGCCGGCCACAGAGCACTTCAATGCCATGTCGGAAGATACCCGGCCGGTGCAGGCGGCAAACGTCCGGCCCAGGTCGAACCCCCCCCTCTCTGAGAATCAGGCTGCCTATAGCCTTGTCCAGGGCATTGTGCCTCCCTATATCCTCGATGATCGATACCGGCCCGGATTGATCGAATAGGCCCACGGAGTGCACCCCGCCGGTTGCGATGTGCGTCTGGGAGAGGGATATGGCCTTCATCGCCTCCTGAGCCTGATCTTTATTGATCCTCAGATCGGACTTTATCCGGGGGAGCTTTGACTCATCCAGAAATGAGGCTATACCCCCGCAGCCGCTCACAATGGGCCTCCTTGGCACTATCGCCCGGATGGGATTGGCGACTATCACCCGAACCACATCCCCCTCCACCTCAATAGATTCGATCTCCTGGACCGAGGAGACGATCCTCTCGGAATAAAGGTGCCCGGCCACGAACTCCCTTTTCAACTGGGGGCTGATCATGGCAGTGGCGAAATGCCGGCCGTTGATGAAAATCGACAGGGGAACCTCTTCTGCCACCGGGCAGCTGGCCTTGCAGGCCTCGTCATCGTCCACCCTCAGGCACTCAAAGTCCTTTATCATCTTAAGCCATCCTGGCGATCTGCTCTATAGTTCCCAGGAATTTTTCGATCTCCTCATCGGTATTGTAAAGATACAGCGATGCTCTGGCAGTGCCATTCTTCAGACCCAGGTGCCTCATCAGGGGGATACAGCAATGGTGCCCGGAGCGAATGCAGATGTTGGAGGCCTGGTCCAGCATCAAGGCGATCTCATGGGGCAAAAGGCCCTCTATTCCAAAGGAGACCACTCCGCCCCGCGCCTCCGGGCTATCGGCCCCCGGTCCGTTGATCTGCAGGCCTTTTATGTCCTCCAGCCCTTCCAGCAGCCTTCTGGTGAGCCTCATCTCATGATCGTGAACTTTGTCGATACCTATCCGGACAAGATAGTCCACTGCAGCGCCTAGGCCAATGCCGGCGGAGATGTCCGGCGTTCCCGCCTCGTAGCCTTCGTAGCCCTCCTTGATGGTAAATCCGTCATCAAGAACCTCCTCTACCATCCCTCCCCCCACCAGCAGGGGCTCCAGCTCAATTTTGCCCGACTTCTTCCTGAAGTCCAGGTTTTTGCTGGCAGGGCCGCTCATTCTCTGCCCCTTTGCCCTCCTTTGCTCCTCATTTCTTTTGCTCTTCTCCGGCCCTCTGATCCAGAGCACTCCCGAACCGGTGGGCCCGAGCATCTTGTGGCCGGAAAAGCAGAGAAAATCACAATCAAGGTCCTTGACATCCACTGCCATATGGGGCAGGGATTGGGCGGCATCCAGCAGAAAGAGGGCCCCCTGCTCCCGGCAGATCCTGCCGACCTCTCTGGCAGGCTGAATGGTGCCCAGGGCATTGGATAGGTGGCTCATGGCGACCATCCTGGTCTTTTCGTTTATGGCCCTCTCGAAGTCAGCCAGATCGATCCTCCCCATTCTATCCGGGACTATGACCACAAGGTCGATGCCCACCTCCTTCAGCCTCATCCAGGGGAGGAGGTTGGAGTGGTGCTCGAGCAATGTGGTCACAATCCGGTCCCCCCTCTTCCAGTCCAGGCCGCGGGCAACCAGGTTGATCGACTCGGTAGCATTCCGGGTGAAGACAGCTGTTCCATCCTCTCCCCCTACAAATGCCGCCACCTTGCGATGGGCGTCTCTATATCTCTGGTCGGCGATCTGAGCCTGGCGGTAAACCCCCCGGCCCACATTGGCCCGGAAGCTCCGGTAATAGCTCAGGACGGCGTCCAGGACGGGCTCAGGAGTAAGGCTGGTGGCAGCGCTATCCAGATAGATGAGATCGTCTAGAATGGGAAAATCTGACCTTATCTCTTGAATGTTCAAAGTGTTCAAAGAATTCACAAAACCTCGTTTAGGCTACCGCTTCTGTAGCCCTCCAGGTCCAGGGTGACATATTCAAAACCAATGCCCTTCAACCTCATGACGATCTCCTGCCTGAAGGCCAGCCCCCTTTCCATCTCCTGCTCCACTAGCTCAATTCGGGCCGTCTTCCCCTGCAACCTCACTCGCAGTTGACCAAAACCCAAACTCCTCAAATACTCTTCCCCTTCCTCTACCATTCGCAAGCCTTCCCCGGTGATCTTCTCATTATAGGGAATGCGCGAGGCCAGACAGGCGGAAGAGGGCCTGTCCCAGACCGGCAGTCCCAGGTTCTGAGCCAGGGAGCGAATATCCTTTTTGCTGATCCCCGAATCGACAAATGGGTGCCAGATCCCCTCCTCGCTACAGGCGGCAATACCGGGCCTGTAGTCATCGAGGTCGTCGACGTTCACCCCATCGGCGATGCAACCGATACCCTCTTTCCGGGCCACCCTCTTGAGAATGGCAATAGACCTCTTTTTGCAGATATAGCAGCGATTGGCTGGATTATGCACAAAAGCCTGGTCATCGAGAATAGTGAACCTCTCCACCCTCAGATTCAGACCGAGGGATTCTGCCAGGGCAACTGCTTCCTCCAGCTCGCTTCTGGAATAGGTCTCGCAGTCCAGGATCACCGCCAACGCTCCCTCGCCCAGAACATCATGAGCCAGTTTGGCCAGGAGGCTGCTGTCCACCCCACCGGAGTATGAGATGAGCAGCCGTCCTTTCTCCCGGATTCTATCTTTGAGATCTCTTAGCTTGTCATCCAGGCTCATTTATTGGGTTCCTGAAAAGAGGAATTCTCATTTGCCTTTACATTTGGTGGAGATACAGGCGCTATCATCCTCTTGAAGCATGCGGCAGACCCCGCAGATTCTTTCCACCAGGTCATCGACCCCTCCCTCGATAAGATCTTCTGCCAGCTTTCCTATCGCCTCCCTGATATCCTCTCTGAACTCGATATTGTAGCCCCTCTTTTTGGAGACATACTGGGAAACGGCAGGTGGAGTGATTCCCAGCATCTTCGAGACATCTTTTTGGGATACTCCTCTCTTGACCAGCTCCTCGGCGATAGCTGCCCTGATGCTGGGAAGGACATCCCAGACGATCTCCTCACAGGGGGACTTCATCTATCGTGAACCCCAATCGATATTATTTCATCCATCATCTAAGATGTCTATCAGTTCTTATACCGATATAAATGTTATAGGAGTCCTGGAAAGAAAAGCAATTCAGCTTTTTGAAGATCGATGCGATTACAGGTGATCAGCCCAGCCCAAAGATTATCAGCCTGGAGGAATAGAATAGGTGACGCGGAGGTCTTTCATGCATCATACTCATATGATAATCGACGGGGAACAGCTCCCCCTTTCTATAGAGAAGGCGAGGGCGATCTATAATCCGGCAAACCAGGAGCCTGTGGCTCTGGTCTCCGTGGGCACTCGCCAGGATGCGCAAACGGCCCTGAAAGCAGCCGAAAAGGCATTTCCTATCTGGTCAGGGACCTCCAGCGAGAAGAGGGCAGAGCTATTGCATTCTGCTGCGGACCTGGTGCGGGAGAGGGCGGAGTCCATAGCCCGGCTGCTGACCCAGGAGCAGGGAAAGCCCCTGAAGAATGCCCGGGCGGAGGTCCTCTCCTCGGCCGATATCCTGGACTACTATGCAGAAGAGGGCAGGAGGAACATCGGAGAATGGCTGTCCACATCCCGCGGCCGAAGTGTTGTCCTCCGCCAGCCAGTGGGCGTCGCCGCCCTCATCACCCCCTGGAACTATCCCGTGGACCTCCTATCCTGGAAGGTGGGGCCGTGCCTGGCTGCGGGCTGCACTTTTGTGGCCAAGCCGCCCAGCCGGGCCCCCGTCGCCGCCACCGAATTCGTTCGGGCGGTCTCGGACGCCGGATTTCCCGCGGGCGTGGTCAATGTGGTCCACGGTCCTGGAAGCGAGGTGGGCTCAGAGCTGGTGGAAAACCCCATCTCCCGAAAGATCGCTTTCACCGGCCAGACCGAGACCGGACGGTGGATAATGGCCCAGGCGGCCCTTCATATCAAGCGCATCTCACTGGAGCTGGGAGGGCACGCTCCCTTCATCGTCTGTGCCGATGCCGATATCGAAAAAGCGGCTGCCGCCTGCGCCCAGCGGGCCTTCTCCAATATGGGGCAGATCTGCATCAGCGTCAACCGGGTATATGTGGCAGAGGATGTGGCAGAGGAGTTCACCGATAAGTTGATTCATCAGGCCGGCGGCTGCGGATTGGCAACGGCCTGGAGGAGAACGTGGACCTGGGGCCGATGTTCAGCCATGAGCAGAGGGCGAAGACCAAAGAGCATGTTGCCGATGCCCTGGATAAGGGAGCAGAGCTTCTCTTTGGCGGCCGGGAGCCGGAGGGTGAGGCCTTCGATAAGGGCTACTTCTTCCTGCCCACCGTCCTGGGCCGGGCAGACCACAGGATGAAGATCATGAGAGAGGAGACCTTCGGACCGGTAGCTCCTATTATGAAATTCAAGACGCTTGATGAGGCCATAAAGCTGGCCAACGACTCGAATTACGGCCTTGCAGCATACGTCTACACCCGCGACATCAGCACAGGCATTCAGGCGGCAGAGAGGCTGGAGGCGGGAGGAGTGGGGGTCAACATAAACAATGTGATGGACTATCAGCTGCCCTTTGGAGGCTGGAAGGAGAGCGGCATCGGCCGGGAACTGGGGCACTACGGCCTGGAGTCATTCCTGGAGATCAAGCACATCCGTCTGGGGCTGTAAAAAAGAGGGGATTAAACAGGCTAATTGAAGGTGAGATTCCCCGGCCCATAGAAAGAGCAGAGTATAATAACCAGAATTGTCTCATATTTGCATACGATGGCTCAAAAAAAGACCTACTGGGAGATGCAAAAGTCCTTCTGGAAAACACCGCCAGGGGTTGTCATCTGGTTTACAGCCCTGCTGGCGATCCTGGCCGGGGGTATACTGGCACTGAACTTATTGGGATCACCCTATCCGGTCATCGAGTTCTTCGATGCTGAACCGGAATTCCTGGCACCAGGCCAGTCCACTATCCTCAACTGGAGTGTGGTCGGTGCAAGCCTGGTCGAGATCGACCAGGATATCGGCCCGGTGGCTCTCAGGGGATCCATATCAGTATCTCCATCCGAGGATACCATATACAGACTTTCTGCCATTAACGGCAGCAGAAACCGATCTGTAGAATTGCAGGTGAGAGTATCATGAAAAAGAGATATCCGGGATTGAAAATATCTTACCACTGCTGGTTCTGCCTTCTGATCATAACCATCGTTTCCGCCTTATCTCTCCTGCCCGGATCATTGGCCTCTTTGGATGAGGTCTATGGGGTGGTCACAAATGTGATCGATGGCGATACATTCGACATAAGAATAGAGAAGGCCGACTCCAGAATAACAAACAGCATAGAAGGGGTCACTCTGGCCGATGTCAGCTCACCGGATATGAAGACGGTCAAAGGTCCCGCGGCCAGGGATTTCACCTATGCTGTCCTCATGAACAAGAGAGTCTACCTGGATATCGACGACTTCTCCAATCAAGGCCGGGACGATGAGAATAGACTGGTCGCAGTAGCCTATCTCGCCGGAGCCTACGGCCAGCCCATGCCCTATCCCAACTTCAATATCCTGCTGGTAGATTCCGGCCATGCGATCCTGGTTAATCAGACGGACAATGAGTTCGATCCAAAAAACTGGAAGGACGATATGTCTCAGGATAATAAGTCTCAGGAAAGCAACTCTCAAGACAGCATCTCTGATCCTCTGCAAAGAGTGGAGGAGGATCTGCGAGAGAGGCTGAAAGGGAACCTGCCCGGATCCGGTCAAGAGCAAGAGATAAAGAATGATGGATTGCAGAACGGAAGCCAGAACGGTCTTTTATCCAGAATCGAGGATGCGGCAGGAGAGGAACTGGACCGGGCAACTCGGGCCGCCTGGGACTGGCTGAAATCAGAGATAACCAATACCAGCCAGGAGCTGGTCAACAGCAGCCTGGATCGAGCATTGAATGGCAGCTATACCAGACCCTCATAAAGACCAGCTTAATTTTATCTTTCCTTGATACTTTCTTCTGACCTTTTTTCTGTCCTTCTTCAGTCCTTCTTTATCCCGTTCCGCCCACCGTGGCGCTGTCAACAAGCAAATGAGGCGATCCGTCGCTCACCGGCACCAGCTGCCCTGACTTTCCGCATCTGCCGCTGTTGTACTTCAGGTCATTGCCCACCGCCCTCACATGCAATAGCGTCTCCAGGATCTTTCCGGATAAGGATACATCACGAAGAAGCTGTGTCCTCTCTCCGTTCT
The DNA here is from genome assembly GCA_963813075.1 of Methanotrichaceae archaeon. GTDB lineage: Archaea > Halobacteriota > Methanosarcinia > Methanotrichales > Methanotrichaceae > Methanothrix. Next base: position 49,841 of record CAWEXU010000016.1, on the reverse strand, counting down.
CTATGATATAGCCCTTCTTGGCATTGAACTGGAAGACGCCCTCGCCAGTGCTGACCTGCCCTCCCCGGCTACCTGCCAGATAGACACCATCCTTCAGCTCCTCTAAGATCTCCTCCAGCTTCCAGTCGCCATTGGCAATGTAGGTATTGCTCATCCGCACCACCGGCCGGCTCATCCCCTCCGCCCGGGCATTGCGCGGCACACCCCCCAGCCTGGCGGCCGTCTCGCGAGTGTTGAGGTATGACCGAAGCACCCCATTCTCCACCAGAACCGTCTCCTGGGCCAGGCTGCCCTCATCATCGAAGGGATAGTAGCCGTTTAGCATCAGGCTGGGGTCGTCCCTGACCGTCACCAGCTCCGATCCGATCCTCTGGCCCAGCTTTCCCTCAAGGCACGAGTCGCCCTCCAGGATTATGTCCCCCTCGGTGGCATGGCCCACCGCTTCATGGACGAAAACCCCGGCCAGCTCCTGGTCCAGGACCACAGGATAAGTCCCGCCTTTAACTGCCCTGGCATCCAGCAGGGCGACCGCCGTCTCCCCCACCTGCCTGGCCAAAGCTATGGGGTCCTCCCGGTCGAATATCTCCAGGCCACCCACACCGGCTCTGCCCTCGCCATCGGTCTGATAAAGCCCATTCCTGTGAGCCACTGCACTGATCACAAAACCCATTCTGGTCGTCTTTGATTCCAGGTCCAGGCCCTCAGAGCTGGTGTAGTGGGCTACCAGATCCATCTCCGAGTAAACCGCCTGGGTCGAGGATACGCCATCAGCCTTCGCTGCGTCCTCGATTTCCCTGAGGAGGGCTACCTTCTCCTCCAAAGAGAGGTCTTTTGGATCCTTCTTAACGGGCACCACGACGCTTCTGCCCGGCGGAGCCTCGGCCAAACGAAGATCCTCCTTCCGGTCGATCTTCCTGGCGATGCGTCCTGCCAGATCGATCTCCTGGCCAAGATCGTCCACTCGATCGGTGGTTACAAAACCCCAGGCACCGCCAAAAAGAGCGCGAACAGATGCCCCCTGGAAGGGCACCTGGGCTATCTCCTCAAGTTTCCCATTGTCCAGAACGATCCTGGTTCGACTGCCCCGCAGAATGCGGGTATCATAGAACTCCGCCGTCGCCGTCAAGCGATCAGATGCTCCGGATAGGGGTAGGGATCGTCTCGGGGATATTGATGCCGATCTTTTTCTCAGTGGCGAACTTCTTCAGCTTCTCTATCAGCCTGGTCCTCTGGCTGCCCATGGCATACTCAAAGACCTCACTGATATTGGTTACTGGTATGATCTCGATTAAGTCTTTTATGGCATCATCTATCAGGACGTCACCCATATTTGCTTTGGGAATGAGCACCGTCTTGATTCCCGCCTGGGCTGCGGCCTCGATCTTCTGAGTGACCCCGCCCACAGGCATGACATCCCCTCGCACTGAGAGCGAGCCGGTCATGGCCACGGTCTGTTTCACAGGCACTCCTTCCAGGGCGGATATGACCGCCGTGGCGATGGAGATGGACGCGCTGTCGCCTTCAACTCCTTCATATGTGCCTATGAATTGGATATGCACATCCTTCTTGGTGATATCCTCGCCCAGGAACTTCTTGATCAGCACAGAGACGTTTGTGACCGCCTCACGGGCGATCTCCTGCAGCTTTCCGGTGGCGATGATCTTGCCCTCTTCCTTGGATTGAGCAGGAGTGATCTCGGCCATGATGGGCAGCACAATGCCCGAGTCGCCCATGACTGCCAGGCCGTTGACCCTGCCGATCTCATCCCCAGAGGAGTGGAACATGCTGTAGTCCTTGCGCCTCTCCATGTATCTGTCCGCCAGCTGCTGCTCGACCGAACGGGCCATCTTCTTGGCCAGCAAGACATGCTTCACCTCGGTGAGCGGAGAGGATTCCGCCCGGGCCACATCCCCGGACACCCTGATCAGGCCACCCAGGTCGCGGAGCATGAGGGTGAGATGTCCCTTCCTGCCCGAACGCCTCTTGGCCTCTCTCATGATCTCCGCCACTGCATCTTGAGTGAAATGGGGGATCTTTCCGTCTCTTACGATCTCCTGAGCCACGAAGTTGATCAGCTTGTTCCTGTTCTCCAGGGTGTCCTCCATGGTGTCCCGCATGTAGACCTCATAGCCGTAGCCCTTGATGCGCGACCTCAGAGCGGGATGCATTCCCTGTACAGCATCCAGGTTCCCGGCAGCGATCATGATAAAGCTGCAGGGCACGGGCTCGGTCCTCACCAGGGCACCGGAGCTCCTCTCGCTCTGGCCGGTGATTTGGTAGACCCCTTCCTGGAGGGCAGTGAGGAGGCTCTGCTGCGATTCCGGCCGGAGAGTGTTCACCTCATCGATGAACAGCACTCCTCTGTGGGCTTTATGAATGGAGCCGCATTCCACCCTCTCGTGGGATGGGGTCTCCAGGCCGCCAGACTGAAAAGGATCGTGCCGGACGTCACCCAGCAATGCCCCAGCATGAGCGCCGGTGGCATCCACATAAGGTGCCTTCTTCTTGCCGTTGTTGTCCACCAGCAGCTTGGGGACCATGGCATCCTCTTTGGGCAGCATATAGCGCAAAGAGATGAATAGCAATGCTGCGGCTATGATTCCGAACAGGAGCTGGCCCATATAATAGGCGTAGACGATCAGGGCCATGACGATGATCATCAAGAACATATTTCGCGTCTGGACCTTCTTTCTCGCCTCCAGCTTCTGGGCATCGACGATCTGTTTTCCCCTGCCCGCGGGCACGACGCGAACCCTGGGGGTATTGTTATCCTCTGGATTGGCATAGACCAGAACATCCTGCAGCTCTTCGACCGGAAGAAGCTCGCTCATGGCTTTGCCCAGCATTGACTTGCCAGTACCAGGCGACCCGATTAGCATGACATGCCTTCTCTGGCTTGCTGCTTTCTTGATCACCTCAACCGCCTCGTCCTGGCCGATAACCTGATCTATGAGGCTTTCAGGTACGGTTATGCTGCTCGTATCCTTGAAATCGATATCGCCGAGCAGTTCATTAGACTCGTCTTCTGAAGTCAATTTTTTGGTCCTCACAGCAATTATTGGTTGTTCTTGACTATATATTTGGTGCTTTGTCTGCATGCTCTTCTCTTTCCAAATCATTAAATTTGCCATTCTTTTGTTCAGTTTCAAATATTGATCAGACCATGTGGGCCAGGCTCTAACCTGGTCATACCTGGAATTCATGTATCATCTTGATATATCCCTGCAGCATATCTTTTGACAGATGTGGCCGGATATACTCGCTGGCCTCCTGGAAATGCTTCTCTGTAACAAGGATCTTATCAATTATCAACTCTTCTTTCTTCATTCCCGGCCTGATATGCTCCCGCAAAGCGAGCATTCCCGCCTCCCGGCAGAGCATCTCCAGGTCAGCGCCGCTGAAGTCCTCAGTGATATCCGCCAGCCATAAAGCTGAGATCTCATGGGCGGCCATCTTTGAGAGATAGATCTCCAGTATCTTCTGACGAGCTTGTCTATCCGGCATGGGGATATAAACCAAACGATCAAACCTGCCAGGTCTTAGCAATGAGCTGTCCAGAAGGTCCGGCCGGTTGGTGGCCGCCACGATCACCACGTCTTTGAGCTCCAAGAGGCCGTCCATTTCTGTGAGAAACTGGCTGACCACCCTTTCGGTCACATGAGAGTCCGATCCGCTTCCCCGGGCGGGGACAATGGAGTCGATCTCGTCGAAGAACACCAGGGCGGGAGCAGCCTGGCGGGCTTTGCGAAAGATCTCTCTGACCGCCCTTTCCGACTCACCCACCCATTTGCTCAATAGCTCCGGGCCCTTGACGCTGATGAAGTTGACATTGCTCTCCGTGGCCAGGGCTCTGACCAGGAGGGTCTTGCCCGTTCCGGGAAGGCCGTAGAGCAGAATTCCCCGCGGCGGCCGGACGCCAACCGAGGCGAAGGCCTCTGGGTACATCAGCGGCCACTCCACCGCCTCAACCAGGGACTGCTTGGCCTCATCCAGGCCACCCACCTCATTCCAGTGGACCTCTGCCACCTCGACGAAGACCTCTCTCATCGCCGAGGGCTCAATCTTCTTCAGGGCGGATTGGAAATCCTCTCTGGTCACCCTGAGATTGTCCAGCACATCCAATGGAATGTCCTCTTTCACATCCAGGTCGGGCAGAGCCCTTTCCAGGGTGCGCATGGCCGCCTCTTTGCACAGGGCATAAAGGTCCGCTCCCACAAAACCGTGGGTAGAGTCAGCGATCTCCATCAGGTCCAGCGATTCATCCAAAGGCATGCCCCGGGTGTGGACATAGAGCACCTCCAGCCGGCCGTTTCTGTTTGGTATACCGATCTCAATCTCCCGGTCGAATCGGCCTCCCCGGCGAATGGCAGGGTCAAGGGCATTGGGGCGGTTGGTGGCCGCGATCACTATCACCTCACCCCGGGAGGAGAGGCCGTCCATTAAAGAGAGGATCTGGGCCACCACCCGCCGCTCCAGGTCGCCTGAGACCTCCTCCCTCTTGGGGGCGATGGAGTCGATCTCATCGATGAATATAATGGAAGGCGCAGACTTTGTCGCCTCATCGAAGATCTGGCGCAGCCGCTGCTCGCTCTCCCCGTAGAACTTGGATACGATCTCCGGCCCGGAGATGGAGATGAAGTTGGCGTCGGTCTCGCCTGCCACCGCCCTGGCGATGAGCGTCTTTCCTGTTCCCGGTGGGCCGTGCAGCAGCACTCCCCGAGGAGGATTGATTCCCAGCCGGTTGAAGAGCTCCGGATGGCGCAGCGGAACCTCGATCATCTCCCTGATCTCTCTGATCTCTCTGGACAGGCCGCCGATGTCCTCATAGGATATGTCCCGCACATGCAGGGCCAGCTCATCCAGGGTCTCCCTGGTGATGCTGATTATCGTCTCCTGAGTTACCAGCACCGGGCCGTTGGGAACAGTGCTCACCACTGCCAGATTGAGGTTGCTGTTAATCATCTCCACCCGCAGCATCTCCCCTTTTACCACCGCCCTTCCCTGGAGCATGCGCAAGAGATACTGCTGCCCTCCCATGAGGCGGATCTGGCGGGTGGGGGCGACCACGATCTTCCTGGCGGGCTTGGCCGTGGCCCGGCGAATATTCACCCGGTTGTCTATTCCCGTCCCCAGGTTGGCCCTGGTGTTTCCGTCGATCCTGATTATATCCTGGGGGTCCTCAGGAGTCCCGGGCCAGGCAATGGCATAGACCTTCTCCTTGGCATTGACCTCCACCACTCCGCCGTTCTCCACTCCCAGCCGGGCGAGAATTACGGGATTGATTCTGGCCACACCCTTACCCGCATCCTTATGATAGGCCTCTGCCACTCGCAGCAGGACTGCTTCCTCTGCGGGCTTCGTGCCTCCCTGGACCATCTCCTCGATGCTGGGGCCGGGTTTTTCTGGGGAGGAATTGTCTGCAGTTGGCGGGGACGCTATTGAAGGGTTATATGAAGGGTTATCAGAAGATGCTCTCATATGCTCCATTCCTGACCTCTTAAGTGCACTGCACCGCGCTCATTGAGCTTATTCAAGCTATCTAAAACCACCGCTTCGGGCACCTCCAGCCTGGCCGCGAGGTCGGTGGCATTGGCACCGCCGCAGAGCAGTGCGGTCATGATCTCCGACTCCAACTGGTTCGCCGCCTGAAATCCGGCAACACAGGATGCTTTCTGCTTGATCTCCATCTCTCTCGATTCGATCTCGGCCAATAGCTCGCGCAGCTCATGCCTTTTTTTATCCAGGAGCAAAAGCTCATCCTTGAGCAGCTTCAGATCCAAAGAGGCCTCCGACTCATCAAAGTCCAGGGCGTCCTTTGGAGCATCTTCAGAAAGATATGCCCGGACCCCGTAGGAGTGAGGAGAGACTGCTACCTCCAGGATGGTCCTCCGGGCTATGCGGAAGTATTTTCTCCTTCCCTGTTCTTGATAGCACTCCACCAGCCCCGCTCTCTCCAGCATCACCAGGTGGTCGATCACCGCTTTCGGCCCTACATCCAGCCTCTTAGCCATCTCATTGAAGTAAAAGGGGCGGAAGGAAAGGAGCTGGAGGATGCGCCTTCTATTTTCATTCCCCAGAATGTCAAGAAGCTCAACAGGATCCAACATGTCGCTCATAATCATCCATTGAACTTATGGTTAGTAACGTTGAGTTATAAATGTTGTGGTCTCCTCTCCTCTTATTTTATCTGATGCCCAGGATGAACCAGAAGAACAGGATTCCGGCCAGGATGAGAAGTGCATTCACCAATCTATTGTGGCCTACTCTCCAGCGTGCCAGGGTGAACCTGATGCTGATCAGAGTGTGCATGAGGAAAAAGACCAGCAGGTAGAGGTCCAGCTCGGTGTGCATATGTATGGCCTGCTGCAGGGGCAGGAGTGTTCTGTTGTACCAGGCATAGCCCGATATCAGGAAGATGATCATGAAGATGAGGAGCATCCAGGCAGATAGCCTGTTGATCTTTACGAGCAGTCGGCCGGTGTTCAGGGGAGGTCACCGCACTGGAATAGAGCTGCAGGGATAAAAAATGATGGTTTCACTTTAAACGGCAGAGCTGAATAATGAGAATGAGAGAAAAAGTAATGTAGCTCAATCAGCCTATTGCCAAAGAGAATTGAGCAAATATATTATGTATAGAGAGAGATATAGTATCGGAGGATTAAATGGACGAGCAAGAGCTTGAGTATATGCTCAAAGATTTAGAATCAGATCTGGTTGAAAGAAAGGCATCTCTCTCCGATCCAGATAAAATTCGCCAGGCAATATGCGCATACGCAAATGATCTGCCCAATCATCATAAACCAGGATTCATATTCATTGGAGCCAATGATGACGGATCATGCTCAAATCTGGAGATTACTGATAAATTATTATTAGCTATATCTTTTATGAAGGATGATGGAAAGATTCAGCCATTTCCGTCAATTTCCGTTCATAAAATGGTGATAAACGGCTGCATGATGGTCTTGGTTCAGGTCGAGCCATCGAACTCTCCTCCAGTTAGGTTAAACGGAGTAACCTGGGTCAGAGTCGGTCCTCGCAGAGCAAGAGCAACGCCAGAGGAGGAAAAACGCCTTGCGGAGAGGAGGCGTTCCAGGGACCTTCCATTCGATCTCCAGCCAGTCCCTTCTGCCACCATAGAGGACCTGGACCGGGAGTTATTTGAGCACGAATACCTGCCTCATGCAATCGATCCATCCGTCCTGGCCCAGAATACCCGGTCGATGGAAGATAAGCTCAAAGCACTGCGATTTTTGACCCCTGACGGCCAGCCTACTGTTTTGGGAATTCTGGTTCTAGGCAAGGATACTCTTCGTTTCATACCTGGGGGTTATGTGCAATTTATAAGGCTAGAGGGTGCCGATTTAACGGATCCGATCAGGCACGAAAAGAAGATTACAGGCCCAATTTCAGATCTTCTCCGAAGGATTGATGAGATCCTCGATGCCAATAATTCTGTATCTGTATCGATTGTCTCAGAATCAGTGGAAATCAGAAGATCAGAGTATCCCCTTCCAGCTCTCCAGCAATTGATACGCAATTCGATCCTCCATAGAACCTACGAAGGGACCAATGCACCAGTTCGCATTTACTGGTTCTCAGATCGCATTGAGATACTCAATCCAGGTGGACCTTTCGGCCTTGTCACCAAAGTGAACTTTGGACAGCCCGGAGTCACTGATTATCGAAATCCCCATCTTGCGGAAGCCATGCATGTGCTGGGATATGTGCAGAAATTCGGCATGGGAATTCAGATCGCCAGAAAGCAACTGCTCGACAACGGCAATCCTCCTCCCGAATTCACCATCGAGGAGAACTATATTCTTGCAACAGTGAGGAGGCGAGCATGAGCGCTCCAATAATTGCATTTTTCAACAACAAAGGCGGGGTGGGAAAGACCTCACTGGTCTATCACTTATCCTGGATGTATGCAGACTTGGGGCTCAAAGTATTAGCCTCGGACCTCGATCCCCAGGCCAATCTGACCGCATCATTTCTGGATGAAGAACAACTCGAGGAATTTTGGCCTGATGGAGATCATAGCAGGACAATCTATGGCAGCATAGAACCTCTGCTTCGTGATGTTGGCGATATTGCAGAGAATCCTTATGCAGAGGAGATTGATGAGCGAATCCATCTGATCATTGGAGATCTGGCATTATCGCGTTTTGAAGATGAGCTATCCCAGCAATGGCCGCATTGCCTTGACGGAAAGGAGAGAGCATTTCGAGTAGAATCGGCCTTCTGGCGCATAATGTGGCGAATTATTGATAGATCCGGTATTGATGTCGCTTTGATTGACCTCGGTCCGAATTTGGGTGCAATCAATCGTTCGATACTTATAGCCGCTGATTATTTGGTGGTTCCATTAATGCCAGATCTATTCTCGCTGCAAGGATTAAAGAATCTGGGCCCTTCGGTAAGGGAATGGCGCAACGGATGGCAGGAACGCCTGAAGAAAAATACGGTGAAAGATCTTGAACTGCCAGGAGGGCAAATGACGCCAATAGGCTATGTCATGATGCAGCAAGCAGAGAAGATGGGCCGTTCCGTTATTGCATACAGGCGCTGGGCAGAGCGAATCCCAAGGGTATATTCTGAAGAGCTCTTGGGGAGAGAATGCAGATCGATGGAGGAGAGAGAAAACGGAAATCGATTGGGGCTGATCAAGCACTACAGAAGCCTCGTGCCCATGGCACAAGAAGCCCATAAGCCGATATTTCATCTACTTGCCTGCTGATGGTGCCATCGGATCGCACCAGAAAGGGGTCAGCGAAGCAAGAGATAATTTTCGCCAGGTAGCCCTCGAAATAGCTGATCGCTGCCAGATCATGATTCCTGAGTATTGACCTATTCCTCCCTTCATTCTCTCATTCGTAAAGCACGACCTCCACCATATCCCCCTCCTCGAATCCCTCCAGCTCTTCGGGCACGACCACAAAGCCGTCCGCCCGGGCAACGGAGCTCAGTATCCCCGCTCCGGAGACCATGATCGGCTCCACCTGGCCATCCTCTCTGAAAGCCACCCGGACCAGGCTTAAGTAGCCGGGCTTGGAGGGCATCTTCCGCGCCAGCCTGGACCTGGACCCGATGCGGCTTGTCATCCAGATGGGCCATCCTCTTTATGGCCGGGCGGATGAAGAGATACAGATTGGAGAGTGCCGCCACCGGATAGCCGGGCAGGCAGACCACCGATCTACCGGCCACATCCCCGAAGGCCGTGGGCTTGCCCGGCTGGAGGCGCACCCCGTGCACATATAGCTCTCCCATCTCGGACAGGATCCGGGGAGCATAGTCCTTCTCTCCGACGCTGGTCCCGCCGATGATTATAATCAGGTCTGCATCCAAATTAGCCTCTATTGATTCGCGAATCTTTTCAGGGTCATCAGCAACCAGATCGATTTTTCTCGCCTCTGCACCCCATTTCTCACTGTAGAGCCGGGCCATGAGGCCGTTGATCTCATAGGCCTCTCCGGGCTCAAGCCTGCGAGCGCCGATATCCACCAGCTCCCCGCCAGTGGGGATTATGACCACAACTGGTTTTGCATAAACCCTGACCCTATGAATTCCCAGGGCAGAGAGGAGAGCAAGATCAGGAGGGCGCAGCCTGTGCCCCTCCGGGAAGACCATATCCCCTTCCATCACGTCCTCGCCCGTTCTGGCCACATTCTTATAGGGGTGAACCTCGGCCGTCACCTCCAGCACCTCGCCGCGAGCCCTGGCATCCTCCAGCATCACAATGGCATCATATCCTGCAGGAACCGCCATCCCCGTGCGCAGAGGGATGAAATCCTGGATAAAGCGGGGACCGGAAGGCCTGGCGCCTCTGGTATCCATGGAGCGCACGGCAAAGCCGTCCATGGCCGACCGGTCAAAGGCAGGAAGATTGACCGGAGAGTGGATGTCCTCCGCAGACACTCGATCCACTGCACTTGAGGTATCAAGCTCTTCGATATCCTTAAGGGGAAGGCATCGTTCCAGAAGCATCTTTCTTGCTGCTATTGCCCCGGAGAAGCGTTTGAACATGCTGTCTGGACTTGAATGATCCTGGATAAATGCTTTTGTATATATTCTATATATCATGTGAAAGCTTCATATAATGTTATGATGGAGGGGTGGTCATATTGACCAGTAATATTGGGCGGATGATTTGATGGATGCTGTTGTATGGTTGGAGGATGTCGGCAAGGAAGACCTGTCCATTGTCGGCGGCAAGGGTGCAAGCCTCGGCGAGATGATCAATATAGGCGTTCCCGTTCCTGGTGGTTTTGCGGTCACGGCCCAGGCCTTCAGAGACTTCATCAACCGGGCGGGCATTGCGGATAAGCTCTTCGAGGCCCTCAAAGTCGATGTAAACCAGGAGACTGAGCTTCATCGAGCCGAGCAGACGGCAAAGAAGCTCATTATGGACGCCAAGGTGCCGAAGGATATTGAAGATGCCATAAAAACCCGCTACCAGGAGCTGTGCAAAAGAGAGGGCAAAGAGGTTTACGTGGCTGTAAGGTCGAGCGCCACCGCCGAGGACCTGCCCGACGCCAGCTTCGCCGGCCAGCAGGAGACCTATCTCAATACGCGCGGCGCAGAGGACGTATTCAATGCCGTGCGCAAGTGCTGGGCATCCCTTTACGGGGCCAGAGCCATCTTCTACCGGGTGGAGCAGGGCTTCGAGCACAATAAAGTCAATCTATCCGCCATAGTGCAGCTGATGGTGGACTCAGAGAAGGCAGGAGTTATGTTCAGCTCCCAGCCGAGCACTGGCGAGCCACTGGTGGTCATTGAGGCCGCCTGGGGTCTGGGGGAGTCCGTGGTCAGCGGCAGCGTCTCGCCGGACAACTATGTGGTGGACCGGAAGACCAAGAAGATAGTGAACAGGTATATCGCTGCCAAAGAGATCATGATCACCAGAGACCCCAAGACTCATAAGACGACCACTACCAAAGTGCCTGCCAAGAAGAAGGAGGCAGTGGTCCTCACCGATAATGAGATCATCGAGCTGGCCAAATACGGCGAGATCCTGGAAGAGCACTACGGCCTTCCTCAGGATATCGAATGGGGAGTGGAGAAAAACAAGATCTACATCCTCCAGTCCCGTCCTATCACCACCATCAGCAGCGAGAAGAAGGCCGCGGGCTCAGCAGCATCCGGCAGCGGCAAGATCCTTTTGAACGGGCTGGGTGCAGCGCCGGGCGTGGCCAGCGGCATTGTAAAGATAATCACCAGCGGCAGGGACCTGGACAAGATCAAGCAGGGGGACATCATGGTGACCAAGATGACCATGCCGGATATGGTTCCAGGGATGAAACGTGCCGGTGCCATCGTCACCGATGAGGGTGGAATGGCCTGCCATGCCGCCATCGTCAGCCGGGAGCTGGGATGTCCGGCAGTGGTGGGGACCAAGAAGGCCACCAGCATTCTCAAAGACGGCATGGAGATCACCGTGGACGGTGGCAAAGGCATTGTCTACGAGGGAGTGGTGGCCCATGCCGCGCCAGCAAAGGCAGCCCCCACAGCGGCGGGAGGCGTCTTCTACTCCAAGCCGGTGACGGCCACGGAGATCAAGGTCAATGTCAGCGAGCCGGACAGGGCAGAGGCAGCAGCCGCCACTCAGGCCGATGGAGTGGGACTTCTCAGGATCGAGCACATGATCTTAGGCATGGGCAAGACCCCCAACTGGTATATCAAGAACGGGAAGACTGAGGAGTACATATCGGAGCTGGTGGGTGGAGTCAAGACCGTTGCCGATGCCTTCTATCCCCGGCCGGTCTGGGTGCGCACTCTGGATGCCCCCACGGACGAGTTCCGGGCCATGGAGGGAGGAGAGGGCGAGCCTCATGAGCACAACCCCATGCTGGGCTGGAGAGGCATAAGACGGGATATGACCGAGACCGATCACTTCCGCCTGGAAATCAGAGCCTTCAAGAGGCTGCATGAGATGGGCCTGACCAACGTGGGCATCATGCTGCCCATGGTCCAGCATGTCAGCGAGTTCCAGAAGGCCAAGGCCATAATGAGAGATGAAGGCCTGGACCTGGATAAGATCGATGTGGGCGTCATGATCGAGACCCCAGGAGCGGCTCTGACCATTGAGGACTTCATTGAGGATGGAATAGATTTCGTCTCCTTTGGAACCAACGATCTGACCCAGTACACCCTGGCAGTTGACCGGAACAATGAGAATGTGGCCGGGCTGTACTCCGAGCTTCATCCAGCCGTCCTGAAGCTGATCGAGTATGTGGTGGAGCAGTGTCGCGAAGCAGGAGTCAAGACCTCTATCTGCGGCCAGGCAGGATCATATCCGGAGATGGCCAAAAAATTGGTGCAGATGGGTATCACCAGCATATCCGCTAACATCGATGCCGTGGCTACAGTCAGGGATACCGTGGCCAGGAGCGAGAAGATCCTGATCCTGGATGCTCTGAGAAATAGAGACTGAATCTATGAGAGAAAAAGCCCTTCCCGCGGAGGAAGTAATCGCCATTCTGGAGAGGACGAGAGAGCGCGACTACAGCTACGACCGCTTCTTCTCCACCATGTGCACCCGCCCCCATCCCATTGCGGTAAGGGCTCATGACATGTTTCTGGAGACAAACCTGGGCGATCCGGGGCTGTTTCCGGGCGTAGCAGGGCTGGAAGGGGAGGTAGTTCATATGCTGGGAGAGCTCCTGGGCTGTCCTGATGCCCGGGGCTACATCTCCACCGGAGGCACGGAGTCGAACATCCAGGCCATCCGGGCGGCCAGAAATGAGTCTGGCAAAAAGAATGGAAATATAGTGGTTCCCGCATCCGCCCACTTCTCATTTGACAAGATCGGGGATCTTCTCTCTTTAGAGGTGCGCAAAGCGAAACTTGATTCCCAGCTAAGGGTCGATCTCACCTCAGTGAAGTCGTTGATCGACGAGCAGACGGTGGCCCTGGTGGGAATAGCGGGAACTACAGAGTTCGGACAGGTCGATCCAATCGAAGAGCTATCCGATCTGGCCCTTGAATGGGGGGTTCATCTCCATGTCGATGCGGCCTTTGGCGGATTCGTCATCCCCTTCCTGGACAGGTCCTTTGCCTGGGATTTTTCCCTGCCAGGAGTCAAATCGATCACCATAGATCCTCATAAGATGGGCCTCGCTACCATTCCCGCCGGCGGCCTGCTCTTCCGCAGCCAGGAGTGCATGAACGCTCTGGAGACCGAGACCCATTATCTCACCAAAGCCAGACAGGCTTCACTGACCGGCACCAGAAGCGGTGCTGCCGCCGCCGCCACCTATGCGGTGATGATGCACCTGGGCAGAGCTGGATTCCGGGAGATGGTGAGCTACTGCATGGATCTCACCGATCATCTGGTCCGGGGGGCAAAAGAGATCGGTGTTGAGCCCCTGATCGAGCCGGTGATGAATGTTGTTTCTCTGAAGGTTCCTGAGACATCCAGAGTTCGCGAAAGGCTAATGGATCGCGACTGGCATGTTTCCATAACTCGGGAGCCGAACAGAGCGTTGAGGTTGATCCTTATGACCCATATGAGCCATGAAAACATCGATCTGTTTTTGGCGGACTTAAAGGAGATCCTGGCAGATTTTGCTTAACCAAACCAAGAAAGATGTGTCAAAGATAGCAGGATGAGTCAATGAGTTAAAGGATAGCGGCAACTCAAAAGCCTAAGCTACCTTTGAGGCCGCTACAAAAAAATTGATTTTTTTCCTCGTGGGATTGGACTAAGGCCAGAGGCCAAAGGCGATATTCAGGCCCATAATGACTGCTCCCGCGCCGGTGCAGGCACCGAGAACCATTTTGGGGCTGAACTTGATCGAGTCGTCATCGGCCTCAAAGTATCTCATCAGGCCGGCTGATGACTGTAGGCCACTTCCTTCGTTCTTCCTTCTTGCCATATTCTCTACATTATTCTGACATCATCTTAAGAAGATTGCGGTTTCAAATGCTTCAGTTTCAAATGGCTTGGATCGAGAAAAAATAAGCAGGGCAGTAATTATGCCGCCCGCCAGCCGCTCGCATCCTGGAAGGGATATCTATCTATTGCATTTCCTCCTTTGATCGGTCGGGGCCAGCTGCTGCTGGGGTTGCCCTTAGCTGTTTGGCCGCTCCAGTAGTTTCCACCAGTGGTGTTGCCAGCATCCCAGCTGTTGATCCCATCGGAATCTATCGAATGCTCTATGTTGTCGATGAAGTTGTTGTGATAGATCTCGTTCCCATTGGACAGCAAGATCTGACTGCCCAGGGAATTGGCGGTTATATTGTTCTCGTAGATCTGGTTGGAGTCAGAGAGATTAAGCCAGATTCCAGTAACCTGATTTCTCTGGACGGCATTATCGCGAATGATACTCCGGTTGCAGGAAAGGAGCGATATTCCGTTCTGCTCGTTGTCCGAGACGGTATTCCGCTCAATCCGATTCCAGTCCGAGGCAAAAAGGAGCATTCCACTGTATTTGTTGGCTATCAGCAGGTTGCCCAGGATATCATTCCCGGAGGAGTTGACAAGCCGCATGCCAAAGCAATTAGATATATTGCTGTTTTTTATGCTGTTGTTCATGGAATCGTACAGGAAGATGGCATCGCGAGTTACAGTTATATTTTCCACCGTCACATTCCTGCAGTATGCCATGGTGAGGTGAGCTATTCTTCGGTCCCTGATCTCTATTCCTGACCGGTCGAATAGATAAGCCACAGGGACGAGGTCTACAATGTTGGATTCATCTATGGTGTTATTAAAGCCCTCTTTTGTCCCGCTCTCCACATAAAAGCCCCAGGTCACATTCTGGAAGCGGTTAGCCTGGAGCAGATTGGCAGAGGATTCCACCAGTATTATCCCCCGAGCGCTGTCGGTGACATCATTTTCCAGAATCTCGCAACTATCAGAGGATGCGATCTGCATCGCAGTATCGCTTATGCCCACAAAGCGGTTTTCAAGAACTCGGTTATCTTCCGCGGCGCTGAAGTATAGGGCAATGACACAATCTTCCACCAGGTTTCCAATGACTGAATTGTTGCTCGAGTTTTCCAGCCTCAGGCCAAACTCGGCATTCTGAATGCTGTTGTTATTGATCTTTAGGCCGGCGGAATCCTGTATATATGTGGCATTTTTGCTCTGGGAGATCCTGTTATTCTGCAACCGGGTATTGTGGCACTCCAAAGCGGCCAGACCGATCTGTCCGCCAATGATCTCATTATCCTCTAAATCGACATCACTGACATTGGCGAGGAGCGCGGCGCGGCTGGTGTTAAGGCCTCCCTGCTCGATTGAAACCAGGTTGTCGGCAACAATGATGCTGCTTGCATTTACCAGCAGGACGCCGTAGTTCTTGCTGCTGACCCGATTTCCTTCCACCTGGACGCGGCTGGTATTATCCAGCCATATACCCCAATAAGAATCTGATATGTTGTTCTCAACAATTCTATTTGCATCCGCCTCTCCCAGAAATACGGATATATTGCAGCCTGTGATCTCATTTCTCTCAATGCTGTTGTTGCTGGAGGCATCTCTTAGAGCCACTCCACCCGAGCAGTTTTTAATCAGGTTTTCACTTATCGAGTTTTCTAGCGAGCCGGAGGCTAAAATGGCCGGGCTGGCATCTTCGAACACATTTTTCTTAATGCTGTTTCCCCGAGAAAGAAGCTTTACACCAGCTCCCGAATAGCCCTGAAAGATTAGGCCTTCGATGAGGCAGCCATCTGAAGATATTGTGATTGCTGTCTCTTTGCCCTCTCCTCTGAGCACTATCGGACCGCTCTCTCCCAGGAGTGGCATAAGGCTGAGGCTCTTGTTCAGGACGACCTCCTCACTGTAGTTTCCCGGCTTAACGTATATCGTATCTCCATCGCTGGCTGCAGAAACGGCCTCTTGAATGGTAATGTAGTTAGAAAAGCCGTCGTCATCCACAATATAAGTTCTTGCGCCGTCAACCGGAACAAGCCAGATGAGCAAGGCCAGGAAGATTATCAATGGTAATCTTGGCATGAGTACTACTTGCCAAGGCACCTTTTATAGTTAATGCAATTGGTGAGAATGGTGAGAAATCCGATTCGATCAAACCCCTTTATTTCCAATGGAAAAATAGAGCTAAATTTCTTTCCTCTTTGAAAGGAAAATCTAAAAAATTATATCAAAATGCATGATCTATTTGATAATGTTATTTCGTAAGTCATATATCTAAAAAGGGAATCAGGATACCATATCGCAGCTTTCCAGCCGGCTATTTCTATTGCTGTAACTCGTTTTCGCCATAGTTTGCAGAAATGAATTTGAGCAGAAAATTTGTTGTAATTAATGGTTATATTAAAACATGGTATCAAGAGTCCAGTATCAAGAGTCCACACAATCTATCAAAATTTTATCAAATTATTTCCGAGAAAGGATAAACCTTATCTACTTCCCCCTACATGTTTCCAATGGACGATGATTGGATGACAGAGATCCCACCGCATAAACACTGTTTGGTCTGCGGCAATTCCGTGCGCCCAGACGAGAGCTTCTGCGATGAGCTCTGCGAATCGAAGTACAAGTCAGCGCAAAAGCGACAACAAATTATATTTATAATATTTATTTTGGTAATGGGCTTAATATTGTTTATACCATCAATTCTTAAAACGACCGGGTGAATGAATGAGGTATGTAGCTCTAACTCTGTTAATACTGGCAGCAATTGCCCTTTCTTTCTCGAGCAGCGCTAGAGCGGAGTATATCGAAGTCAAGGAGGTCACAATGCATCTGGATAAAGATCGGGCCATATTTGAACTCAATTATACTCTTGATACATTTACCCGCCTTTATGTACTCGCTTTGGGATGCCGGCATTTGGAGCCGGACCTGGTCTCATTCCTCGGTGGATACAGAGATGTGAAGCTTATAAAAGCAGATGAGAATGGTGCGGCTTTAGAGGTTGATGGAGCAGGGAAGAATCTCGACAACTGCTATCTATTTTACTCCTGTCCCTTTGGCACCGAGGATAAGCCGCTGAAAAATGAGGTGGAGAAGCTGTCTGTGGTGTATCCTGGTGGCAAGATTGATACATTTTATAATGTCAACTCCACCCAAAATGTCTTTTGCACTTGAAGGCAATCAGCCCTTTGGCAGTGCATCGTTGTATCAAATAGCACATCAACATCTATTGTAAATTAAAAAAGATCACATATTGTTCACGTTTTGTGCTATAATTCTTGATTTGTGTCATAGAGCCTTAAATTGTAGGGACATATAATATAGAACATAGGACCTTATCGAATATAAGAACTAGGAGTGTGGTGGTATATGAAGAGAAATAGAGAAGAGATAATCTCCCAGATCCTGAATATATGCAAGGATGGTGCCATTAAGACCCATGTTGTATATCAGGCAAACCTTAATTTTAAAACCGTGGAGCCTTACCTGGATCTTCTGGTTAAGAACAATCTCTTAGAGGTCCAGCATGGAAAAAAGAAGCTCTATGAGACTACACCAAAAGGTGAAAATCTTTTGGAGGCCATGGATAGGGTGAATATGCTGGCAGGGATTTAGAATGCTCTGAAGCATATGAGGAAACTCAAATGGACACCTCATTCATCAACCTTTTTTGTAACTGAAAGGCATCAATGCGCTCCGCCCCTTTCCCATCCAGGTAAGCGATGCGATGATCTATCTTTTGGACCTCATAATCCATTTTTGAGATCCTTTCGATGAGAAGCTCGCGCCTCCGAATCAGTGCCTCAATTTCATTCATTGCCCTCACCCTGATCTTTCCCTCTTCCTCATAGATTGGCGCAAAGTACATTACCAGTTCTATACCGCTGGTTTTTGTCATGTTTGTATAAGCGTTTTATGACACAGACTGAGAATTATAGTACATAGTGAGAACAATATGACAGTCCTTGAAAAAATTATAATTCTATGACCCCAGAAGACCATTCTGTGGCTATTCGATCCGATATCGAAGGCTATATCTCTGAGGAAAACCGCATGGGAATTTGCTTGGAGCTGAAAAAATTCATGAAAGGCATCAAAGACAAATTCCCCCATTTGCCGGAAAGGATTGCAGGATTAAGGGAGCTGGCATATAACCTCTGGTGGAGCTGGCATCCTGAGGGCAGGGAGCTGTTCAAGCTCCTGCACAGGCAGGGGTGGTATCTGAGCAATCAAAATCCGGTGAAGATGCTCAACCAGATGGATGCGCATATGCTAAAAGCGGCATCAACTGATGCTCACTTTCTGAGGCATTACGATTCTGTGATGGCCAGGTTTGAGGGCTATATGGAGCCGGCCAGCAGCTGGTTTTGCGCCGGGAGCCGAGAGCCGGATAATTGTGCCATTGCCTACTTCTCTGCAGAATACGGCCTGCATCATGCTCTCCCCTTTTATGCCGGCGGCCTGGGATTTCTGGCCGGAGATTACCTGAAAGAGTGCAGTGACCTGGGCATCCCCCTGGTAGGTGTGGGATTCATGTATCCCCAGGGCTACCTCCGCCAGATGGTCTCTGCAGACGGCTGGCAGGTTGGTGCCTGCGAGATGCTGGACCGAGAGAATGCCCCCATCCATAAGCTGTATGATGAGGATGGAAATCCCGTATCGATCAGGGTTCCCGTTATGGACCCTCCAATCATCCTCGAGGTCTGGATGGTCCAGGTGGGAAGGATAAAGCTCTACCTGATCGACACCTCCAGCGAGGCCAATGAGCCCCAGAACCGGGTCATCTCCGACCGGCTCTACACTGGAGACCGGGAGATGCGCCTCCGCCAGGAGATAGTCCTGGGGATTGGCGGGGCAAGGGTATTGCGCGCCCTGGGTGAGGATTACTCCGTCATTCACCTGAACGAAGGCCATCCTGCATTTGCCGTGCTGGAGAGGATCCAGGAGATGGTCGAGCAGGGGATGAGCTACCGCGATGCCTTCGAGCTGGTCAGAAATACCACGGTGTTCACCACTCACACCCCGGTTCCTGCGGGTCATGATGCCTTCGCTTACCCTCTCCTGGAGAAATACCTGAGTTCTTATCTTCCCACCCTGGATCTTTCCATGGAGGAGTTCATCAAGATGGGGCTGAACCCCGACCGGCCAGGTGAGTTCAATATGACTGCCTTTGCCCTCCGCACCTCGGCCTACCGCAATGCGGTGAGCAAGAAGCACGGAGAAGTGAGCAGGAATATGTGGCAACATCTCTGGCCCGGTCTCCCCGTGGATGAGGTGCCAATCGATTATGTCACCAACGGGATTCATGTCCCCTCCTGGATCGACCGCCGGCTGGGAGATGAGATCTTCAGCCGCTATATGGGCCGCACCTGGCTGGAGGAGCATGATGAGAGCCGGATCTGGGAGCTGGTCTGCGAGATTCCGGACGAAGTCCTCTGGCACCATCACAATGCCATGAAGAGCATGATGATCACGAAGATAAAGGAGCGAGCGCGGAACAAATGGCTGGAAGGGGGGGGCGAACCGGGCCAGATTATGGCCTCCGGAGTGCTCCTTGACCCATCCGCCCTCACATTGGGATTTGCCAGACGCTTTGCCTCCTATAAGCGGCCTACCCTCCTCCTGCAGGACATCGACCGGCTGAGGAGGATCCTCCATGATCCCTGGAAGCCGGTACAGATCATTTTTGCCGGAAAAGCGCATGCGGACGATCAGCTGAGCAAGATGCTCTTACAGCAGGTATTCAATGCTGCCAAGGATAGAGTGTCTGGTGGCAGGATAGCATTTGTCGAGGACTACGATGAGCTGCTGGCCCAGTACATGGTCCATGGGGTCGACGTCTGGGTGAACAATCCCATCCCGCCCATGGAGGCGAGCGGGACCAGCGGCATGAAGGCCTCGGTGAATGGAGTGCCCCAGCTTTCCATCCTGGACGGCTGGTGGATTGAAGGATACAATGGCAAGAACGGCTGGGCTTTCTCCGGGGCGGAGGAGGGGGCGGACAGAGATGCAAAGGACGCAGCCTCGATCTACACCCTGCTGGAAAAGGAGATCGTGCC
Source organism: Methanotrichaceae archaeon (assembly GCA_963813075.1). Taxonomy (GTDB): domain Archaea; phylum Halobacteriota; class Methanosarcinia; order Methanotrichales; family Methanotrichaceae; genus Methanothrix. The sequence continues at coordinate 29,900 of CAWEXU010000016.1, read as the reverse complement.
TCTCTACTATAACATAGCCGAGGACGGCATCCCTCATGGCTGGGTGACGGTGATGAAGGAGGCCATGAGGATGAACGGTCCAAACTTCTCTGCCACCCGCATGGCCAAGGAGTATGCAGACAAGTTCTACCGCAAGGCCATTGATGCCTCTATGCTGGCCAGGAGTAAAAGAGAGAAAGGAGCCTACAAGCAGGATATATTTGGTAAGATCTGATTCAGACTATATTCAGATTATTTTCAGATCTAATCAAAGATCCTGATGCGCTCCTGGGTTGAGTCGACCTCGATGCAGGTTCCGCTCTTCACCTGCATGATCTTTTCTGGCACCCGATCTACCAGAGGGATGCCGCTGATGATGGCGCCCACCGCCACAATCGGCTCGGAGAGGAGGTTGATCATGGCCGCCGGGGCCAGACCTTTCTTCTTTAGCTGGTAGATGACATATGAGCCCACGGTAGAGCCCTTTCCCCCAGGGAATATGAGCACCTTGCCGCTGATCTTCTGGCCGAACAGCTCGTGGCCGGGGTCGACGACCACACCCGTTTTCGGATCGACATTGCCCAGAAATGAGATGGCCATTCCCGTTACCAGAGCGGGGCCTCGGGCTTTGCCGGAAGCCACTTTGTGGCATGGAATCTCCTTCATGATCTATTCCTCCCCAGGGCAACATCCACGCACTCATCCAGGCTGCCGAAGGCGGCATCCACTCCCCCCAGGCCGGGCAGGTAGACCAGAGCCTTGCCGGAGTTGACCATCATCTTTCTGTATCCCTCTGTGGCCGGTGAGACCACCATGCAGGTATCGCAAAATACCCTGGCCCCGGAGGATTCTATCCTTTCCACCAGATCGGGACAGGCATCCCTGATCTTCCGGGCGGTATAGATCCACATCTCCTTTGCCACCTTCTGCCCGTCCAGGAGATCGGCGATCCTCTCCAGCTCCTCTCGAGAGCAGTGAGGACAGCCCAGGGCCACTATATCCGCATCCGATCCGCTATGCTCGCTGTAGACCGCCTCGATCTCCTCCTTCTCAATATTGATGGACTCATAAGCCACTTCATCTGCTCCAGGCGCGGGCGGAGCAGGAGTCGCTCCATCCACATAGTAAAGGGCCACTGAGCCGCTGGCTGCCAGTGCCGCCCCCAGGGCCTTCAGTTCATCCCTGCGGGGTATAGAGCGAAGACGGAAGCGAGGAACTCCATCACCCACTTCTTTTCCCACCAGAAATCCCAGGGCACCATAGTCAGAGCCCTGAAGGTCAGCGTTCACCTTGACCAGATGAGTTGGCATCCGGTTGGAATCCAGGTGGTAGCCATATAGAGCGGTCTTGCCGATCAGGGCCGCGGCCAGGGCAGAGGGTCCTCCCTCCCGATTGGTTCGGGCACCGATAACGGAGTTGGCATAAGAGACTGCTGAGGACTCGCTCCAGGCCAGGTGATCGCCCCGGCTTGCCAGGCGATCGTATATCTGATAGGGGGTGCAGGTGCAGTCAACCGTCACACCCAGCCGGCGGTAGGCCTCGATCGTCTCCTGCTGCTTATTGGCAAACTCCTGGCTGATTCCCATCTCTTTGTAGCGAAGAAGGTCCATCCCGGCAGGATTCAGAATGCTGGGCACCACCACCTGGCCCACAAGATCGGATATCCATTCCAGGCCGGCGTCTCCGATAGTCTTGTAGGAGACCCCGGCGATCTGAACCGACCTCACAGGGACCAGCTTCTCTGCCCCATAAATGTCGCCTAAAGCCACCAGGATCTCCATCATCCGGCGGAGGGTCTCACCCTTATCTCCCCGGTATATGGCCTCTTCATCGCGAGACAGATACATGCACTGGACACTTCCTCGCGGGTAATAATCCTTTCCAAAAATCCCCGATAAAAAAATTAGACCAGGCGGAAGAGGGGATGAGTGGCCTCGGGATAGATCTCCAGATCCCTTACCGCCTCAGCCACCAGAATATCGGCCATTGCCGCAGCCGGGAAGATGACCTCACAGCTCTCTATGGGGCCGTAGAGGAGAAAGTCGCCCCCCATAGCAAGCTGCATGCAGGCGGCAGCGGCATCGCAGCATTTCCGGGTGGTCCTCTCTTTCTCTCTCAGCCACTGCCAGGAGCTGACGGCATTGTGAATTCCCGAGCCCACTGGAAGTCCCAGGCGCGATTTGGCAACCACGGAAAAGCGCAGAGCTGATCCTGCTCCGCTGCCCAATGGCACCACCCCTGGATCGATGAGAATGTTGCTGATCCCAAGCCTCTTTGCCAGGGGTATCAGTCCCTCTTCCTTTACCATTCCTCCCGTCTCGAGGATCTGCATCGCTCCTTCCACCCCCGGCTCGCCGGGGTTGTAGGCGAGAACGATGGCGCTGTCAACCTCAAAATCCTGCAGTGCCCCGGCCTCGGCCTCATCGGTGGCCAGGCTTATGCTGTTATAGATGGCCTTGTCCGCATAGCCCATCTCCGAGAGCACCGATAGGGCAACAGAGCGGGTGCTGCTCTCCACCGAGTCGATGATAAAGGGCCCTGACCAGACCGTCTCAGCAAAATCCAGGTACTTCAGGAGGGCGGGTATGGTGCGGGCATAGATATGCAGAACAGCAGGGCATCCAGTCTCCCCGGAGAGCTCTGCCTGGCGGATGACCAGCCTCTCCGCGGCGGCATGATCGAATATGCCCCGTTCATCGTCCTCTACAATCCTGTGCCCCTGATAGAAGATGGTGCCGCAGAGGACGGTGGGCAGCGATCCTGGCTGGCCTCCAAACCTCACCCCGGCCACATTCACTATCGACTGCTCATTCTTGAAACGGAACATTATCTCATACCTCGGACGCTACCATCCAACTGCCAGTGTCCATGCTGACCCCTTCCCCAAAGAATAGGTCGCTGTCGCCTGATAAAATCTCCTGGCGGGCCGCCTTTCTCTTGAACACCTGGTAGGGCTCCTCGGGAAAAGGCTCTGCTTGGTGGTTGTATTGGGAGACCAGCCTCTCGATCTCTTCGATGTCCTCCAGGCCGATCCTGTCCACCAGTTCCACCTGCCTATTAAAGCGCTCGATAGCCTCACGGGAGAGGTTCTGGATGAATGGTATTGCTCCCTTCGATCCGATAATCCTCCCATTCTCGTCGATGCCATTCTTGTGCAGAGCAAGTAGGGTATTGCCCGGCAGATGGCCCTTGGACTCCGCTCCGCAGAGAATGAGCACTCTTATGTTGCTGTTGCTGATGACATTGGCCACGATCTTCTCCAGGCCCAGGTTTTCGGTCTTACAGGGGCCGGATATGGCAGCACCCCGGGGATAAAAGTTGCTGGCCAGAGTGACCACCGCCACACTTGATCTGGGGTCGCCCAGCCGGTACTCGCCCCGCACCGGCGGCCAGGAATCCAGATATCCCTGATCCATAGACACCTGGTTGTTATCTTTCCCTTCCTCTGCCATATATCTCCTCTAGATCTTCGTCCTGCTGATCTGGGAATTGATCGATCAGCATATAATTTTTTCGAATTTTTGCCTGAGAATATTGCTCAGCGTTCAGTTAGCTATATGAAAAATTGAAATATCATGATAGATGATAGGTATGCGTGATCATTAAATGGTAATCACTCCACAAGAATTTGGTCATACAAGGAGTTGGTGGCTCTAAATGGCCTCATACAAGGAAAGGATTCTGGAAGTCATAGGTGAGTCTGAGGTGGGCTTAACCACGGTTGATGTGGCCAAGAAGGCGGGAGTCAGCAAGACCACGGTGATAAAATATCTCTCTGTGCTCAGCTCTGAAGGGGAGGTCGAGTTCGTGGAGGTGGGACCTTCCAAGCTCTGGAGGACGAGGAGCACGAGCGCGAAGCATGGGGAAGAACAGGAGGGGACGATGAAGGTGGAGGCCCTTCCCATGATGGACATAGATTTTCATAATGGCGAGGATGAGACGGTCTACTTTTCATTTCGGGTTAAATCGGAACAGATATGCCAGCTGATGAAGCGCGCCAGGAAATGCGCCTGTGATACCTCAGACAGAGTTGATGGAGGATAGAATATATGCAGAGCAGTGAGCAGACCTCCATACCAAAGGAGATCAGAGACTTCTTCCATGTCGATAAAGGCCAGACGCTGCTGATCAAGGGAATGCCGGGAACGGGCAAGACCACCCTGGCCCTGGAGATCATGAGCAGCCTGTGCCAGGAGAGAAACGGGGTGTACATATCCACCCGAGTGGACCCGCGCCGGCTGTATGCCACCAATCCCTGGGTCGAAGAGGTGCTCGTTCCCAGGAATGTGGTCAATGCCACTCAAACCAAACTCTTAGAGAGCCTGAGAAAGATGGGCAAGGACCTCTCCAACTACTATGCTGTCCTGGACTTCTTCCGGGTCTTCTTCGAGGAGACGGAGGAGATGGACGATCCGATGATCATCATCGACAGCTGGGATGCAGTGCTGAATTATACCTCCCACCTGATCGGCACATCTCAGCATAGCTTCGAGCAGAACATCTGTGAGTTCGCCCGCGATCTGGACACTCACCTCATCTTCGTATCCGAGTTCGCCAATGTGATGCCCCTGGACTATATCGTCGACGGGGTGGTGACCATGGAGCAGTTCAACCTGCCCGGCCATACAGAAGGGAATATGAGGACCCGCTACTTCCGGCAGATCAAGCTGGAAAAGCTGCGCGGAGTCCAGATAAATCAGAAGACCTATACCGTCACATTGCACAACGGCCGGTTCAGGTTCTTCGAGCCCTACCGGGAGCATAATGATGCGCGAATAGCGAGCGATGGGGTGAGGGTTCCTGATCCCTCTGAAGACCGGATCTCTACCGGCATCCCAGACCTGGATATCGTCACCGGCGGCCTGAAGTACGGCTCGTGCAACGTCCTGGAGATAGACCACGGCGTGGGCAAGAGGTACTACCAGATCCTGACCGCCCTGGCCTCAAATGCCATCAAGAACGGCAGGGGGGTGTTCATCCTCCCCAGCATCGGCTATCAGCTCAGCTCCCGGGACATCTTCGTGCCCACCAATGTCATCGTCTCCCAGCCGGAAGGAGATGACCCAAAAGCCTGGGGAAAGGAGCTGCTGGAGAAGTGGGATGCTTTGCGGGAAAGGACCGGCCGGCCCATTCTGAACATAATCGGCCTGGACTCAATTGAGTTCTCCTTCGGCTATAAGGCATCGCTGAACCTGACCAACCTCATGATCCGAAACTGGAAGGAGACCAACGACATCAATGTGCTGGTGGTGAAAAGCGGCCAGGAGAGCATGAACATGGCTATTCACACTGCTGACACCTATTTCCTGGTAAATGAGCTGAATGGAGGGCTCTGCCTGTATGGGGTCATACCCAGAACCGAGCCCTACAATATGCTGCTGGAGGACAGGAACCTGATCAGCCTGACTCCCATAGTGTAGATTGGGCAAAGTGTAGTTTGGACATAGAGCAGATTGGGCATAGCAAGTTTGGATGTTGCAGATTTCACGAAAAAGGCTCGTTTCAGCGGCGAAAAAAAGGAGGTATGGTTTCCGGCTAATTGATCTGTGGTATGCTGCTTACCGCCTCCGGATTGGATAGTGCTGACACGTCACCCGTATCCTTTCCCAGCGCCTTAGCCTTGATGACGCGGCGCATGATCTTGCCGGACCTGGTCTTGGGCACATCCTTGACGAAATAAACCTTGTCCGGATAAGCAACCGGGCCCAGGACCTTCCTTACGTGAGTGGAGATCTCCTTTTTGAGCGACTCCTCTTCATTGACTCCTTCCTTGAGGATGATGAATGCAACGATCTTCTCGCCCTTGACCTCATCGGGCTCACCGATAACAGCCGCCTCGGCGACCTTGGGGTGAGATACTGCGGCGGACTCAACCTCTGCGTTGGAGATTCTATGCCCTGCAACCTTCAGCACATCATCTATTCTGCCCTGGATCCACCAGTATCCGTCCTTGTCGCGGGTGGCCTTATCTCCTGCCAGGTATGTGCCGGGCTTGGCCTGCCAGTACATTTCCCAGTACTCCTTCTTGTACCGGACCTCATCTCTGAAGAAGGCGCGGAGCATGGACGGCCAGGGAGCCGTTTGGACGATATTGCCCCCGTAGCCCAGTGGGACCGAGTTGGCATCCTCGTCGTAGATATCGGTGTTCATGCCGGGCAGCGGGAAGCAGACTGAACCCGGCTTCTCAGGTGTCATTGCCAGCGGTGCAACCACATGGCATCCTGTCTCGGTCTGCCACCAGGTGTCCATGATCGGAGCCTGGTCGGAGCCTATGTTCTTTCTGAACCATATGTAGGCCTCTGGATTGAGCGGCTCGCCTACAGATGCCAGAATTCTGATGGAGGACAGGTCATACTTCTTGACGAATTCTTCACCTGATTTCATAAACATCCGAACCGCAGTGGGTGCGCTGTAGAATACAGAGACGCCATACTCCTCAATGATGGACCACCAGCGGCCCAGATCCGGGAAGTCGGGAGAGCCTTCGTACAGGATGCTGGAGGCACCCAGGATCAGCGGACCGTAGATCACATAGGAGTGTCCGGTGATCCAGCCTGCATCAGCCGTGCACCAGTAGACATCATCATCGTGGACATCCAGCACCCAGGAGGTTGTCTGGGCTGCACCAACCGCGTATCCGCCGTGAGCGTGCTCAATACCCTTGGGCTTGCCGGTTGTGCCGGAGGTGTAGAGAATGAACAGCCTGTCCTCTGGATCAAGGGGTACTGTTTCACATTTTGCGGACTGGCCAGCTACGAAATCGTCATAATAGACATCTCGGCCCTCAGTCATGGGCACAGAGACTCCCGTCCTCTTTACTACTATCACCTTCTTCACAGAGGGTGAGTTCTTCAAGGCCTCATCGACATTAGGCTTGAGGGGCAGGGGCTTTCCGCGCCTGTAGAAGCCGTCGGCAGTGACGACGACCTTGGCCTCGGCATCGTTGACCCTGCTGGCCAGGCCGCCTGAGGAGAACCCAGAGAACACCAGGGTATGAATAGCTCCGATCTTGGCGCAGGCCAGCATGGTGATGGGCTGCTCTGCAATCATAGGGAGGTAGGTTACAACTCGGTCTCCCTTTTCTACTCCCACGCTCTTGAGGGCGTTGGCCAGCTTGTTGACTTCTCTATAGAGCTGATAGTAGGTGATAGCTCTTGTATCCCCCACAGGCTCGCCTACGAAGTAGTAAGCTACTTTGTTGCGTTTCTCGGAGTGGGCGTGCCTGTCGACTGCATTGTAGGCCACATTGATCTTGCCGTCAGTAAACCACTTGTAATAGGGCTTTTCGGAATCGTCAAGAATCTGGGTATAGGGTTTGATACCAATCGACGTAGGTCTTGGCCATCTCATCCCAGAATTCTATGTAATTGTCCGAGCACCACTTGCGCATTTCATCCTCAGTCTTGAAGCCCTTTATTCTTCATCCACTGATACGAATTCGAGTGCTCAATAATCCATTGCGGTGTAGTGAAAATCCTTGTCTCTTCCTGGAGAACAGCCGTTTTTGCCGTATCCGATTTCATAGTATAACATAACTTATTATGGTATATTAGGATTGCGCTCCATCTCTATTTAAACGGTCATCATCTGAACAGAGACATCATTTCAGCCGCATCTTCTGCCATATCCACAGCCATATCCATAGCCGTATCTGCAGCCGTAATCTGCAGACACTACGAAAACTTTATCAATCAAATATTATGTTATATCGTCTTATGAAACAATTATCTGTATTAGTGGATGATGATGTTTTGGAGGCGATCGAGAAGCGGATATTGGCCTCTGGCCGCAGCAAAAGCGACGTCGTCAGAGATCTCCTGATGATCGGCCTGAAAAAACCTCCCACTTCCGCATACAGAGATCTTGTAATGGATGCCATTGCAGCACATGAAAAGAGATTCCACGCCACGGAGAGAGCGGAGGAACCATGAAGAATAGGAGACGTGAAGAATAGGTGCTGCGAAAAATAAAAAAAAGTTTATGCCCTGGCCAGAGCCCTGGCCTCGCGGGCTATGCGAGCTGCGGCCTCCTTTCTCATCATCTCCATGAACTCCCTCTGGCTGGCATAGACCAGGGCTCTGGTGGGACAGGCCTGAACGCAGGCCGGTACATCCAGATCCCTGCAGCGGTCGCATTTCACCGCCATTCTCACCTCGCTCTTCCGGCCCACCACCCCGTAGGGGCAGATCATGGCGCACATCCAGCAGCCGATACAGTTCTCTTCATTGCGTTCCACCACTCCGGTGAGTGAATTCTGGACCAGGGCTCCGGTGCGGCAGACGGCAACGCAGGGAGCATCCTCGCAGTGCCGGCAGATCATGGGCACATTCCTGCCCTCCGCCTTCTCCACATAGAGCAGGCGAACGGGCACAGGCTTCTCCGATATGGAGCCGAAAAGGCTCTTGGAGGCGGAGTGCTCTATCGCGCAGGCCATCTCGCAGGATCGGCAGCCCATGCACCTCTCCAGGCGGACGAATATCTCCTTATTCTCCTTCATCTGCAATCACGCCAAACCCAGCTTCCTGCGCTGGCTATCGATATGCTCAATCATCAGGCTGGCGGCTTTCACCGGATCCGGCTCCACGGCAAAGCATGCTCCGACCACATCCTTCGCTCCGGAGGTGAGAGAGATCGGCCACTGCTTTGCTTCCCATGACCGGGGGCACAGTTCCCAGGACGGTGAACACCCCGGAGCTGACCACATATGCGCCGATGGATACCGCTTTCTCGCTCATCCATTCCGGAGCGGCTCCTGCTGCCGGCAGGTCGCTGATATCCACTCCCAGGGCGTTGGCCAGGGCGGCGGCAGCGACCAGAATGCGGCTGATGTCCACGCAAGATCCCATATGGAGGACCGGGGGCACTCCCAGCGCCTGGCAGACTGCCTTCAGGCCGTCGCCTGCCTTCTCTGCTGCTTCCGGCTGGAGGAGGCCGGCTTTGGCGCAGGCCTGGGCATTGCAGCCTGTGGTGAGGACCAGGACGTTGTTCTTGATCAATTCCCGCACCATGCCGATATGGCCGAAGTCCTGGGTGACCTTGGGGTTGTTGCAGCCCACCACGGCACCTATACCCCGGATGCTGCCGCTCTTGATGGCCTCTATCAGCGGGTCTAAGGCTACCTCCTAAAGCGGAGACTATCGCCTCCACCGAGAAGCCGGCCATGCATCGGGTTTTGATATCGGGGATCTGGACGCGGGATGGATCGCGGTGGCGGAAGTTTTTGATCGCCGTGCGGACGATCTCTTTTGCCGTCTCTCCAGCAGTATCCTCATGGAACTCCATGTGGATCGCTCCGGGGAACTTGGCTTTGGGTGAGGTGGATATGAATTTGGTATGGAAGCAGCCGGCCAGGGGGCCCAGGGCGGGCATGATGCACTGCACATCCACCACCATCGCCTCGACCGCGCCGGTGGCAATTATCAGTTCCTGGCTGAGGAAGTTGCCGGCTACCGGGACGCCCTGGCGCATGAGCAGCTCATTGGCCGTGCAGCATATCCCGGCCAGGTTGATCCCCTTCGCTCCTTCGTTTCTCGCCAGCTCGATCATCTCCGGATCAGTTGCCGCAGCAACTATCATCTCCGAGAGCAGGGGCTCGTGGCCGTGCACAATGATGTTGACCTGATCGGGTTTCAAGACGCCCATGTTGGCCTCAGAGAATATCGGTTTAGGGGTGCCGAAGATGACATCCTGCAGCTCGGTGGCGATCATGGAGCCTCCCCAGCCGTCGGAGATGCTGGTACGAGGCCGTGCAGAATGAGGTTCACATAGTCGTTGTCCACGCCCATGTGGGTTCGGTGCAGGCATTCCACGATCTCCCTGTCCACCCCCCGGGGGTCGATTCCCAGCTTCTTCCACAGCTCGAGCCTCTGGGGAGGGACCCGGCGGGTGAACTGGATGGGGCCGTCCTGCTTGCCGAATTCTGCCAATATGGCTGCGGCCAGCAGGGCAGGGCTGTCCACACCGTACTCTTTCATCAGCCGGTCGAGCTTCTCCTGGTCCTTGATGCCGTAGGAGGGGGCTTTGCCCTCCACTATCATCTGGAAGGCATGGGCTACATCCCTCCCGTGGTCGGAGTGGGCGGCGGCCCCGGCGGCAATGCTCCGCAGTAGGTTTCTGGCCACGATTATGTCTGCTGTGGCCCCGCAGACGCCCGCGCTTGCTCCCTCCCCAAATGGATCAATTCGGCAGGGTCCCATGTTGCAGTTTCTGCAGCATATGCCCAGCTCGCCAAAACCGCATTGAGGCTGCTGTTTCTCCAGTCTATCCCAGGCCGTCTCCAGGCCGGCCTTCTCGCAGGCGCGGAGCATCTCCTGGCAGGCTGGGTCCATTGATTTATTGCGAACATCGCTGGTCATTGTCAATCCCTCTATAGTGAGCACAAATAGCGACGGAAATCGCCATTTTACTATTTAATGATGGTGATTTGATCGAAGAGAATTTGCTGAATATTGGATCTGAGAACTGGAAGCTCGTTTTTTATCACATTTATTCAGACCAGATCACATCCTTCTCCACATATGGCCGGATGCGTGGGTGCAGCCCCTTGACGGTGACAAGATCCACTTTTCTTCCGAAGAGATCTTCCAGGTAAAAGGAAAGGTTCATGAAGTTGCGGAAGGTAGGCTTTTCGAACTCCACCAAAATATCAATGTCGCTGGACTCCTTCTCTTCTCCCCGTGAAAAGGAGCCATAAATGCCTATTCGCTTCACGGAAAATCCGGACTTAATATCCTGGATATGGCCTTTTAGAATATCCATTGCCTGCATCTTCAACCCGGCTTTTTAATTTGACCTTTGACGCTAAAAACATTACCATGTAGGATTTGGATTCGATCGGATTGAGGCGATCAGATGAGTCATCTATTCATTCCGGATCCATTCATCTCCTTTTCAATCTGCCTTGAATATCATCCAGGCGCTGAGCATACTTTTCCGCATCCGGATGGCCTATCTCCCTCTCATAGTCCACACAGATCTGCATCGGATCAGAAGCCCGTTCCAGATCTCCCGCCTTCTCATATTAGATAAATTTATTTACTCTCTTGACCTTGACACAGCCCATTCTGTAACTCGTCTCCTTTCTCACTTAAGATCTATCGCATCTGGCATTGGCAAGAGAGGCAATTCCATATCTTGAACTCTCATTATTCCGAAAGTTGCTCTCTTTTCCCTCTCAAACGCCCAGCGCCAGCCGCAGAGTATTTCGCACCGCCGGGGCCAGGCCCAGGGTGATCAGAGCCAGCTTGGTCAGGTTTCTCAGTGGCCGGTCCTCAATGGACTTATCGATCACATAGAGAGCCGGCAGGAGCACGATCAGCTTCAATGGGTACATGACCGCTGCCGTTCCGGCGAGATCGATCAGGAAGGTTGGCACGACGTGCTTTTCATAGTAGCCAAACCAGTCCACTCCCAAGTAGGTCGAGCTGGCATCGAGCATATGGGCATAGATGATCATGAGGTTGAACCTGTCATCCAAAAAGGATAGGCTGGGTATTGCCTGGCGAGAGAGGAGCAATCCTCCTGTCAGGGCGGAGCCCAGGACGAATACCGCCCCGATAACCCAGCCGTTCTCCAGCCCCACCTCCGCTAAGAAGTACGAGGTTGAACAGGGTCCAGGCAAAGCCTATAGCGGCGTAGCTTTTATGGAACTCTTCCCCCTGAAGTTTTATCGTGATGATCAGAGATCCGGCGGTGATCAGGAAGACCAGGAAGAATATGAGAGGAGTGATTAATAGATAGCTCCAGGGCGGATCGAGCAGCTGGGCATCCTCGATCACCCTCAAGCTCGAGCCCGCCAGGATGTAGGGCAGAGTGGCATAGATCAGCCGCTCGTCTATCGCCAGATGGCAGCGTCGAAAGAGCTTCACCAGCCCCAGTATGGCCAGGCCCAGCACCACCGCCCAGGTGATCGTGTCCACCGGGTTGTAGCTGGTATCATAGATTATGGGGTGGATGTAGTACCTGTAGATCCAGTCTGCTAAATCGATCACATCAGGTCATTGCACGCTCTCAGTATTTCAGCCGATCGAAGGATGCCTCTGGCCTGCAAAAAGTATTTATATTCCAGAATCCAAGCATGCTTGTCCATTTTCCGATTTTAGCTGAGGTAATTGAATGGTCGAGGTGTTCAAAGGTACAACTACGGTAGGTGTACTCTGTGATGGAGGTGTAGTCCTTGCATCGGAGAGCCGAGCTACCATGGGCAGTTTTATAGCCAGCAGCCAGGCCAAGAAGATCTATCAGATCGACGACCTGGTGGGTATGACCACTGCCGGAGGTGTAGGTGATGCCCAGTCTTTAGTCCGGATGGTTCAGGTTGAGGCCAGGCTCTACAAGATGCAAAGGGGCGAGGGCTTGACGGTCAAGGCCGTCACAACCATGCTCGCTAATATTCTCTCATCCAGGCGCTACTATCCTTTTATGGTTCAGCTCGTCATGGGCGGCGTGGATAGATACGGCCCCAGGATCTACTCTCTGGATGCCCTGGGAGGTCAGATCGAAGAGCGGAGGATTGTAGCCACAGGCTCAGGATCTCCGGTCGCCTACGGCGTATTGGAGGCCATGTACAAACCGGGGATCAGCGTCGAAGAGGGCACTGTCCTGGCGGCCAGGGCAATTCATAACGCTTTGAAGCGAGATTCCGCTTCTGGTGATAAAATCGAGCTCGTTAGAATTACAGATAAATATGAGGAGGTAGGCGAGCCGGAATATACGGAGATAATGAATCTCATTTAATCTTTTTTGGATGTGTAATATTGTCAGTAGAAGAAGTACTTTTTGAGCTCAAACGCAAGGTGCAGAGCAAACTGCCCCCGGATATCAATGTCACGGGGCTGGAGTTCGAGGGTCCAGAGCTGGTCATATATACCGATGACCCCAAGAAACTGGCCGATGACGGCGAGATCATAAGGAACCTCGCCAAAGAGCTTCGCAAGAGGGTAGTGGTCCGGCCTGACCTGAAGGTATTGGCGGATCCTGAGACGGCAATAGTCAAGATCCAGGAGGTCGTGCCCAAAGAGGCGGTCCTCACCGACTACCACTTCGACGGCGAGACCGGTGAGGTGCAGATCGAGGCGGAAAAGCCCGGCCTGGTGATCGGTCGCCATGGCGCCACCCTGCGAGATATAACAAAGCTCATCGGCTGGACGCCAAAGGTGGTCAGAACCCCGCCGGTCAGATCCACGACCATAGCCAATATCAAGGATTACCTGCGCAGCGTGCAGAGCGAGAGAAAGAGCATCCTGCGCACCGTGGGCAGGAAGATCCACCGGGATATCGCCTCCAAGGACCAGTGGGTCAGAATAACCACTCTTGGCGGCTGTCGCGAGGTGGGAAGAAGCTGTATGCTCCTCTCCACACCGGAGTCCCGGATCATCATCGACTGCGGAATAAATGTGGGATCGGATGATTCAGCCACCCCATACCTCTATGTGCCTGAGGTCTATCCCTTAAACCAGATCGATGCGGTGGTCCTTACCCATGCTCATCTGGACCATGCCGGCCTTGTTCCAATGCTCTATAAGTACGGCTATGAGGGGCCCATCTACTGCACTCCGCCCACCAGAGATCTTTTCGTTCTGCTGCAGCTGGATTACATCGAGATCGCCGGCCGGGAGGGGAACCGTATTCCTTATGACTCAGGAATGATTCGCGAGGCCCTCAAGCATACCATCACCCTCAACTACGGTGATGTTACCGACATTGCCCCGGATACCAAGCTGACCATGCACAACGCCGGGCACATCCTGGGCTCATCTATAGCCCATTTCCATATCGGTGACGGCCTGTACAATGTGGCCTTCACCGGCGACTACAAGTTCGAGAGGACCAGGCTTTTCGATCCGGCGGTATGCAACTTCCCCCGTCTGGAGACCCTGGTGACCGAGGCCACCTACGGCGGGACGAACAGCATCCAGCCCTCTCGCAAGGAGGCGGAGGTCAACCTGATAAAGGTGGTAAAGGAGACCATCAACCGGGGAGGCAAAGTCATCATCCCCGCCTTCTCTGTGGGCCGCAGCCAGGAGGTGATGGTAGTCCTGGAGGAGGCCATCAGAAAGAAGGTGATCGATGAGGTGCCGGTCTGCCTGGACGGCATGATCTATGAGGCCACTGCTATTCATACTACCTACCCGGAGTACCTCAATAACGATCTGCGGGACCTGATATTCCATAAGGGGATCAATCCATTCCTGGCGGAGTGCTTTGTGCAGGTGGAGTCCCCCAAGCAGAGAACGGAGATCGTTGATGGGCCGCCCTGCGTGATCCTGGCGACCAGCGGCATGCTCAATGGCGGGCCGGTGATAGAGTATCTCAAGCGCCTGGGCCCGGATGAGAAGAATAACCTGGTCATCGTCGGCTATCAGGCAGAAGGAACCCTTGGCAGACGGATTCAGAAGGGCTGGAAGGAGGTGCCCCTATCGGTGGATGGAAAGACCCAGACCGTGAAGATCAATCTGGAGGTTACCACCGTCGATGGCTTCTCCGGCCACTCCGATCGCCAGCAGCTCATGGAGTACTTGCGGCGCATCTACCCCAAGCCGGGCCGGGTTCTGACCAACCACGGCGAAGAGGGCAACTGCCTGGACCTGGCCAGCTCCGTCTACAAAAGATACCGGATTCCTACCATGGCTCCCATGAACCTGGAGACGGTCAGGCTGATCTGATCCTCAAAAGGTTTATCAAAGAAAAGACATAATGTCAATCCGAATTATCACCGCGAGGTTCTTGTGACTGGGAAGAGAACACGGATCATCAATGATCCATCAGATCTGGTTCCATTATTGCAGGCCTTCGGCTCAGCCGTCCACAAAAAAATATTCGATGAGCTGAGCCGGGAATGGCGCACTGAGCGTGAGCTAGCCGGCCTTTTCGGCGATGAGGCAGGCGTACACAGGAGCGTAGCTCTTCTGCGCAAGAGCGGCCTGATAGAGACGAAGTGGAGGGTGCCTGAGCCCGGGGCTAGCCCGGAGAAGGAGTATCATTCCACCTACTCTCGCATCCAGGCCAACTTCGGAGCCACCATGGAGGATCTTAGCGAGCTGATCAGTCTCACCTTTATGTCTGATGAGGAGCTGAGAGAGGTAACTGAGACACTGCAGAAGATGGTTCACGGAGGTAACAACTCGCTTTCCAACCTTTCCCGGGAGCTGGGACTCAGTCAGGTCTTCATTCGTGGTGTGGCCAAGAGAGCAGAAGGCCTGGCGGTGCGAGGGCAGCGGATAGAGCCCTACGAAGAGGATTTTTGATAAGAGGATTCTGATGGCCAACGTGCTGCAGAGCAAGAGGGAAAGCTCCCGTTTTCAGATTCTGGTTGAGATTGCCGCTCATCAGCCCAACCTCCGCCAAAAGGAGGTGGCCAGCAAATTGGGTGTCACCCCCCAGGCGATCTCCGAGTACATCAAGGAGCTGGTAGCCGACGGCCTGGTAACAACTGACGGCCGGATGCGCTACAGCATCACCAAAGAGGGGGTGGAGTGGCTTCTGGAGAGCGCCGCCGAGCTGAAGCGATATGCTCGGGTGGTGATGGAGGAGATCATCAGCCATGTATCCGTCTGGACGGCAATAGCAGAATCCGATCTGGTCGAGGGGGAGCGGGTCTCCCTGGAGATGAGAGGCGGCCTTTTGTATGCCAACAGAAAAGAGGATATCGAGGCCAGCGGGATTATCATCGCCAGCGCCAGCGCCGGGGAGGATGTAGGCATCTCGGACCTGCGGGGATTGATAAGCCTGGAAGAGGGAAAGGTGACCCTGTGCAAGGTCCCCAGGGTGCAGATGGGTGGATCCAGAGGGGTTGACCTGGAGGTTTTGAAAGATCTGCTCAGGAAGGAGAGAATGGTGGGGTGCCTGGGGATCGAGGCCCTGGTGAGCTCTCCGCAAGGCCGGACGGGAGCCGGATGTGCTCTTCGGGGCCAAGGAGTTCGCTGTAGAGGCGGCATACCATGGCGTCAGCTCTCTGGTGGTGAGCGTGGACGAGCAGATTCCCGGTCTTCTCACCCGTCTGGAGTCCGAGGGCCTGAAGTACGAGCTGATAGACCTCACTATTGGTTGAACTGGATATACCGATTCAAAGATGACTTTTCAGGTTCTTGCCCAGGCGGACAGGTCTCGCATACTGTTATTGCCCCAGAGCGGGGATCGGGTTCTCTTCGAAGGCCATCTGCGCCTGAAGGATATGCCTCAGGGGCCCAGGGTCTTCAAGTTCCTGGTCAAAAAGGAGAACGAAGCGGAGAGGTATCTTCCTCCGGAGGACGCCATGAGGCTGCTTCGCAAAGCCGGGGCTATTTATCTCGTCCGGGGTGACCCGGTTCTGGAGAAGAAGTTCCTGGAGCTTTTGGGGTCCTACCAGTTGCAGTACCGCTTCGTCCAGGTCTGCGGCCACTGTCTTGGGCAGAAGAGGGTGACCTATGTGGGGCAGGATGCCATAACCTACAAGAGAGCCCGGATCTGCGAGAACTGTGCTGCGGCAGAGCTTCTCAGAGAGGCTGATTTTCATCACCTGAGCCGCCCTGCCAAGTCCCATCTGGCCAGGATCCTGAAAAAGAGGCGATCTTTGGATGATGTCATAGGGCTGCTCTCTTTGCAGAGGCTCGAGCCCGAGCTGACCCGGTTTGACTTCATTCCCGCCAGCCAGGATGATTCTGGTCTGCCCCTGGATTCAATCGACCTGCCCGGCCCCCTCAAGGAGCTGTTGCGCCGCAGGCTGACAAAACTCCTGCCCGTCCAGTCCAGAGCGATCTCGGCCGGCCTCCTGGAGGGAAGGAATCAGCTGGTCGTCTCGGCTACCGCTACCGGCAAGAGCCTGATCGGAGAGATGGCGGGGATAAAGAACCTTCTGCAGGGAAAGGGCAAACTGCTGTTTCTGGTGCCCCTGGTGGCCCTGGCCAACCAGAAGTACGATCAGCTTTCTGTTTATAACCAACTGGGTTTTCAGACCTCCATCCGGGTGGGGACAAGCCGCATTCGTCTGGGAAAGGGCCGCAAGATTGCTCAGAGCCTTAATGCAGACATCATCGCCGGCACCTACGAGGGCATAGATCAGGTGATCCGCACGAAAAAAAGCCTGGGGCAGGTGGGAACGGTGGTGATAGACGAGGTCCATATGCTTGAGGATGCTGAACGCGGCCACCGCCTGGCAGGGATGATCGCCCGCCTGAGAAATGCTGCCCCCGAAGCGCAGTTCATATTCCTCTCCGCCACCGTGGGAAATCCTGGGGCCCTGGCGAGAAGGCTGAATGCCGCTTTAGTGGAGTATGAGGTGCGGCCGGTGCCCATTGAGCGCCATCTCATCTTCTCCTCGGGCAAAGAGAAGGGAAAGCTTTTGCGGGAGCTGGCCGCCCAGGCAGAGAGGCTGACCTCGTCTACCGGCTACCGCGGTCAGACCATAATATTCACCAACTCTCGCAAGAACTGCTATAACCTCGCCCAGTCCATACCCGGTGCGGCAGCCTACCATGCCGGCCTGCAGTATCCGGAAAGAAAGAGGATCGAGGAGCTCTTCGGCCAGGGAAAGATCAGGACGGTGGTGACGACTGCCGCTCTTGCCGCCGGGGTTGACTTTCCTGCCTCCCAGGTGGTCTTCGAGTCTCTGGCCATGGGCATCAAATGGCTTAATGTGCACGAGTTCAACCAGATGCTGGGAAGGGCAGGCCGGCCGGGCTATCATGATCTGGGACTGGTCTATATCCTGGCCGAGCCGGGCCGTCGGTTCTCCTCTGGTCGGGGGGAGTCAGAGGATGAAGTGGCGCTTGCCCTTTTGCATGGGGTGATGGAGGATGTGGCCCCGGAGTTCTCTGATGAGCAGCAGCAAGAGGAGGTTCTGGCCAATGCGGTAGTCGCTCGGTCCCGCCAGGATCTGGAGAAGTTGCATGATCTAACCTTAGGTCTGGATGACCTGGACAGCGCCCTAAAATCTCTAGAGAGGGCAGGACTGGTCCGGGGCTTTGAGCCCACCCGCCTTGGAGCGGCAGCGGCAGCCCATTTTCTCACTCCGGATCAGACCAATCTCATCGCCAAAAGAGTTGGGAAAGGTAGATCCGCTCTGGAAGTGGCGGTGGAGCTGGAGGGTTTCGAGGCTCTCTATCTGAAGTTTGCCGAGCACATATCCACCAAGCTGCATATGCAGGTCTCCCAGAGGGCAATGCATGGCTCATTTTTGGATCTATTGAGCAGTCCTGATCTGAATGAACTGGAGAGGAAGATTCAGAGGTACTGCCTGGACTTCGTCCGCGACTTTCTCCGCTGCACCTGCAAGGAGTCTCCCTACTGCGGCTGCATCCAAAAGAGCATATCGTTGTCCATCCTTGACCTGCGGGCGGAAGGCAAGAGCCCGGAGGAGATCATCGACTACTTCAGCGATCGATATGGGATGTATGCCTACCAGGGCGATCTGATCAACTACTTAGACCAGATGGTGCGCTATCTTGAGGCCATAGGAGCTTTGGCCAGGGTGCTGGGAAAGCCGGAATTGGCGAAGGAGGCAGAGGAGTGGAAGAAAAAGATAGAGGGGGATTGACCTTATTGCCCACCGGAAGGTTCAGGGATAAGAAAAGGGTGTTCTTCGGCTTTTGAAATATATTGCAGAAATTTATATGATTCCCTTTGCCTTGAGGGCCACCTTCATTTCTGCTACATCGCTTTCCAGCTTATCGAACCTCTGGTCCATGCGACCCTTTATCTCTTCCCTGGATTGCCTCACCTCTTCGATGAGAGTCTCCTGGCCGGATAGAGTGTCCTTTTGCAGGTCGATCATTACATCCATCTTTCCACTGAGATTATCATTCATTTGATCGATCTTTCCACTGAGATTATCATTCATTTGATCGATCTTGCCGCTGAGATTATCATTCATTTGATCTGATCTTGATCCACTGAGATTATCATTCATTTGATCGATCTTGCCGCTGAGATTATCATTCATTTGATCGATCTTGCCGCTGAGATTATCATTCATTTGATCGATCTTGCCGCTGAGATTATCATTCATTTGATCGATCTTGCCGCCAATATTTTGATTCATATTATTCACGGCAACGATCAGATTTTTGAGATGGTCTGCCGCCGTATCCAGCCGAGAATCCGTCTCTCCTTTCTCCACCAGCTTATAGAACCGGCTGACGTCGTCCCTTGGAGCGGAATACTCCTTCTCTATGCTTGATACATTAATCAGGGTATTCTGGATGCAGATTGCCTCTTCAAACCAACGCAGCTTGTCCTCATCGCCTTCGGCTATGATCTTGACCCGGCCATCATCCAGGTTCTCGACCGTCCCCTTGAATCCCAGCATCCGGGCTATATCCGTGACCCTGGCACGGTATCCCCTTTGCTGCACGTTGCCCGAGACGTAAGCAGTAAGCCTTTTCATCTTTATGAGAATTTGATGCTGCTTATATATGATTTTATCGTTTTGCCTGAATACGACTGCCAGGGAAGAATGAAATGCATGGCTGAGGGATGACTGGCAGCATTCTCGGGCGCTAGGATGATATAAATAAAGTGCAAACGGGCACAAGGAGCCTGCTTGTATTTATACATCCGGGCATCATTAACATGAGGAGAATACATGAAGATATCAGCGTTAATACCGGTTAGCATTGTCGTTATAATGATTACTGCGGCCCTGAGCTTCAGCGCATCCGCTGGATGCTCGACCTGCTCAAAGGAAGAGGACTGGACAAAAAGCGCAACCAGTTTCCTGGAGGGCATTCCCATAAATGAAACCCCACAGGATTTCGGGCCGAAGGCAGCGCGCATGACCAGCTCTCAGTTTGACAGAGAATCCGGGGCCGAAGAGGAGAACCCGGATAGCACTGCAACTGCCACTCCCGCTCAGACGGAACCCACTGCCTCCATCAGTTCAGAGCCCGCCATCGTCCTGGTGAGCATCAATGCCGATCCGATAAATGTGAGCGCCGGAAGCACAGTCAATATCACCGCCGTCTTTGCCACCGCTGGTGAGGTGCCCACAATTGACAACACCAGCGCTTCTGATAGCAATAGCCGCATCACCGCCAGCGCCACCATCAAGAATTCAACCGGCATAGATGCCGGAAATGTGGTCCTGATCAAGACCTCAGGAAATGAGTTCACTGGCATCTGGAACGCCAGCGTCCTTCCCGGCAAATACAGCGTGAGCATATCCGCGGCCTCACTAGAGGGAAGTGAGACCTTCAATGATGCTCTGCAGATAAATGTCCTTGAATCCAGTGCAGAGCCCGCCGGCAAGGCCGCAGTGGAAAACCTGGGATGAGCCGGCGTTAAACCGGCAAAAAGAGTGGCTGCGATCAGGTGGGTGCAATTGTTCGCAAGACCATCTGATAGCACAGCCTCTCATATAACCGCTTATCATATCACAGCCAATCATATGCCTGGGAAAGGCAAGTCAAATTGAGGCTCTTTTTATGCCCTGCTTCTTGCAGCGGGGTTCAGCGCCACAATTTGACCGGCAGGATTGGGCCAGGTTACTTGATTCCGAATCTTTGCCTTATTACCATCTTTCCCTCTTTATAGCAGCGAAGCTCCATAAAACGGGCATCGGCCGGTGGCTTGTCCAGGATAAATTCAGTGATATCGGATATCACATTGAGGCTCTGCTGTGGACGATCTTCCAAATAGACATCCATCCTTGTGATATTCTTTGTCTTTGCGCTGACATCAAAGCCGCCATCGCTTCTTTTGCTCAACTGGACTGATAGCTCATACCCGGGCATCTGGGAGATGATACTTGCAGCATGGTTAATCAGATCCTCATTATTTTTCAGGAGGTCAGAGCGGGTCATATTATGGACGAACTCCGGTTTGACTCCCAGGTCCTCCAAAGGCATGCCTTCATGCTCCTTTATTCTCAAGAGACGCCTTATTGAGACTCGCATTCCACCCCTATTCTCCAGGGGCTCCAGAGGAGAGCCGCTGCTTCCCATCAGATATAAAAGCAGATCATGATCCCAGACATTTGCACCTCCCGCGCCGGTATTCTCATTCACGCCAAGAATCTTGCCCACATTGTTATCCTGGAAGCCTGCCGCAAAGATGTCAGTCGCACTGTAGCATAGAGCATCCGTTATCAGTATGACCGGGCCGGTATATAATTGGCCTATATTGTTGCAAAGGACCTCAGGAGTAATCGGCATTCCCTTGGAGAATACGGAACCAATTTCAATAGATTGCTCCATTGAGCCTAACCATGGTGATAGATCAACCAGATCCGAAGGAGTCGAGTTCCTCCGGCAAAGTTCCAGGGTCAATGGAGTGATTATGAACTGGGCTGGCTCGGGCTTGATCTCATTAGGGGTGAGAATCTGAAGCAATCGTTCACTTGCATATATCAGGCCGCCGCCGTTACCTCTAACATCTATGATCAGGCCGTTCTTTGGAAGCTGGTTAAGCAGATAAATGAATTCATCGAGGAACTGGTCGTCGTCTCCGATAGAGAATGTCCAGATTCTGATATATCCAATAGTTCCATATGGCGTATCCACCGCCCGGGCATTGAATATATCCGGTAACGAGGTCTCGAGATAGCCTTCTTGTGCCGCCCGAGAGATATCTTTGTTTGCGATCCTGATCTTGGCAACCGCCACTTCAGGTGCAAACAGGTCTCTTTTTGCCTCTTGAATCATCAGGGTCTTGATATCGCTGCCCTGCGCCAATGCCTTATCAGTCAGAGAAGCAGCGCCAAAAGCGAATGGAACCCATTGATTGGGCATCACAAGCCAGTCCTGCCTCAGCTCAAGCTCTTCGCCCTCTGAGGAGAGATAGCCTATCGCCACCCATTCCTCATTGGGAGGCAATGTAACCATCAGCGGTCGGATCGTCAGGCTATCGAGACCTCGGGCGTGTCGTGCTTCCGGATTGCTGCCAGATTGTCGATCTGCGTTGGTCTCAACTGCTTTATCGATAGGCACGCCATTCCAGTAGATTATCTCGACCCCTGGCCGGAATGTGGGATGGATAAACCCGTTCATCACATTTGTTACCATATACTTTCTTTTTTTATCCTCATAGTACTCCTCGATGAGGAAAGGAAGGAATGCAGTTTTGCCGGCGAATGGATTCGGGAGAATATAGTTGGTATGCAGGTCGCGAAGAGTGCTGAATATCTTAAGCATATCACTATGAAAGCGCAGCTCTTCTATCTCCTGACCATCAGGCATCTGGCTCAATCGATACTTCATGAGTCGCAGCTGTTGAACCGGATCGATGGCATGCATGGCTTTCTTTAGAGGCATATGAACGTAAAATCCCTCTACCAGGACAAGCGCTTGATCCACCAATAGCTGCATATCAGCCTTTGACAATGCCCCTTGCGTCTGCAGGAAGGTCTTCAGATCGACCATTCCCGCAAACTGAGATTTCATCTCCTTCGGAATGCTCTTCATGAGCCTGGCAGAGCTAACTATTGATCTGCCTGAAAGGCTCTGACCGCTCTTTTGATTCTGGTCTTCCATGATGTCTAGCCTCCATCTGTAAATTTTCTAGAATTCAGATACACTAACATAAAGAGCTTTTTGCATATATATTTATCTATTTTCAGCATATGTGGTCTGCACAGGTCAATGGAGGCATTTCGAACCAGACCATCTAAGCGGTCCTATGAATGCTGGATATCGGGCCACTGAATTATTTATCGCGATCCAGCCCTCTTGCCGGGGGATGATAAGAGAGGCATATCTAATATTTTGCCCTCTAATGATTAAAATAATCTGATTATTAATATCATTGATGTCTTGAGAAACCATTAGCAAGAGACCATGAGAAGATTCGGCGTGATTGGCCGAGGAAAAGGCTTATATAGACGATCAACGTATAGTATATCGGCAAAAGTCGGTAGTTCTTTTCTCTCCCTCCTACTCCCAAGACTTTTGCCTCCCTTCATTAGATCCCCGATAAAACAACCTCCGGGCGCTCGAAATTTCTCAAACCGTCGGTTGTCATTCATTGTGCTTCATAGAAAGATTAAATTGTATTGTCTCGTCTATAATGCTTACAGCATGAAGGTGGGATTTATGAAGGCAGCAATGGCACTACTGGTACTATTTGTCGGGACGGCAGCGCTTTTCCTCGTGGCGAACGGCATTGAATCTGAAGGGCTTACTATAACCGGGTCTGCCAGACCCATAGAAGGCTCGTTGAATGTGGATGCCCTGAGTATGGATGATAAAATCGCCCAATTGCAGCGCGGTCTCGCATCTAACGGCGAGCAGGCCAATGAAAAACACGGCACATTCTTCAGCATCGGGCTAGATCCGGCCCAATCGAATAGGACAATCCAGCAGCTATCCAAGGCTCATCAATCTATCCTCCAATAATACCACCAATTCCACCGCCAAGAACGTCTCTATCATAAACTCAAAGACACTGAACTGGACGACCCTCAACACCACTGCACCTGGAGCAAAAGCAATCAATGCTTCTGATGGCAAAAATTCTGTGACCTCATATGTTACCGGAATGGGCAGCATTTCCGGCAGCACAGCGGTCGGTCCAGAGGGCGTGAGCAGCAGCTCTCAGTCCAGTGTCAAAGGCTCTCATAATTATTCATCAACCCAGGGTGGATTGGGCAAAAGCAAGATCAAATCCAGTATGTCACTGGAAGGGGATTTCGATGTGCAAAGGTCATCAAGTTATTAAAATATTTTATTATTCCTTTTTAATTTAAAAGTTTAAGCCAGTATTTTAGTTCACTCTACTAAAATTATTATTTAAGTGAAATACGTATTCGTTAATATCCTACTTGGTCAAATAGGAATCTTTATATGGCAATATTGGTTTTCTGCCAATATCAAGAGAGAATATTGAATAAAATACAAGATAGACGCGGGCGATGGCTTGGAGCTGGATGAAGTAGATAGGACCATTCTCACTAACCTTCGAGAGGACAGTCGCATGAGCCTGCAGGAGATCTCGCGAAGGTCGGGCATCGCCGATGCCACAGTGCAGTTTCGTCTGAAGCGCATGAAATCCCAGGGGGTTATTGAGCGGTTCACCATCAGCGCCAGTCCCGCCGCCACTGGCTATACCGTAACTGCCATCATGCTGGTCCAGACCGATTCCGAGAGCCATGATCGAGCGGTCCAGGCTCTGGTTTCGATACCGGAGATCACCGAGGTCTACGGAATATTGGGAGAGTACGACCTCTTCCTCAAGGTCTGGTCTCGGGGCCTGGAGGAGCTGAAGACCATCATCAACGAGGGCATCCGGACAGTGGACGGGATTGAGAACCTCCTGGAGATAGTGGTGCTGGACCGGGTGAAAGAGGAGAGCCCGCCAGTCTAGGGCAAACTCAGATCATCGAGATTTGGCAAACGAGGGATTGTGGTATTGAAGGATTGTGGTGTTGAGGTATTGAGGTGATATGTGGCGCACATCCAAGAGCATCGCTGAGAAGATAACAGCTACCGGCCCCCTATGGGTCAAAGAGGCGGCAACAAACGGCTCCAACCGGGTTAGCTTTTTCAGCCAGCTGCAGGGAATGAGGATCTACGATCGGGATGGCGATGCGGTGGGAAAGCTCGCCGACCTCACCCTCAGGCCTGGCGATACCCTGCTGGAGATCTCGCGCATCGTCTATACCTCCAACATCCTGGGAGAGAAGGTCATCCTGCCCATCTCCAGCGTAAGCAGCATCAATGGCGATATTCGTCTGGATGTCTCCAGAGACGAGATACCGCCGGGAAAGCTCTCTGAGGATGAGCTGCTGGTTACCGAGACCATTCTTGACCGGCAGATCGTGGACATCGACGGCCTGAAGGTGGTGAGGGTAAACGACATACTCCTCGGCCAGATCAAAAGGTCTCTCTGCCTGGTGGGGGTGGACGTCGGCTTCAAGGGAATAATAAGGAGGCTGGGGTTTGGCGGGCTGTCCGGCGGCCTGATGGCGAAATTGCCCAACCGCATTGTTCCCTGGTCTTATATCGATCCTCTGGACCCCAACCTGCGGAGCCTTCACCTCAAGATCTCCAGAAAGACCATCAATGATCTTCATCCTGCCGATATTGCCGATATCCTGGAGGATCTGAACAACAAGGATCGTCTTCTCATCCTCGACTCCCTGGAAGAAGAGACCGCGGCGGAGACGATGGAGGAGGTGGACCCGGAGGTGCAGGCCACCATGGTCAATCAGATGGATAGCGACGACGTGGCAGACATCCTGGAGAACATGAATCCGGACGATGCAGCCGACCTCCTGGGGATCATGCCCGAGAACAAGGCCTCCGAGGTGCTGGACCTGATGAACGAGGAGGAGGCGGAGGAGGTCAGAGAGCTTATGGCCTACAGCGAAAGCTCTGCCGGCAGCCTCATGACCACCGATTACGTCGCCGTACCCTCCAATTGCACTGTATCGGATATCTTCTCCATTCTCAGAAGATCGGGGCAAGAGGTGGACATGATCTATTACATCTATGTCCAGAGCGATTCCGGTCGACTTTTGGGAGTCCTGTCTCTACGTGACCTGATACTGGCCGACCCCGACGATATAGCGAGCATTGTCATGAAAAAAGAGATCCTGAGCGTCCTTCCCACGTCGACCATCGAAGAGGTCACCAACCTGCTCTCCAAGTACGATTTCCTGTGCATTCCCGTGGTGGACGAGGAAGGTAGGATCCTGGGGATAGTGACCTTCGACGATGCTTTAGACGAGATAATTCCCGAGGACCTCAGGAAGCGCATGCCCTGGAACTACCATAAGCTGCGCCGGGTCCGAGGGATGGCCTGATGAATTTGGGTTCAGGCCTGAGGGGCAGGGTACCTCAGATCTCTCTGGCCAGGCTGGCCGTGTTCCTGGCCATCATCGGCCCGGGGATAATCACCGCCAACGTGGATAACGATGCCGGCGGAATCACCACCTACAGCATCGCCGGGGCACATTTTGGATACTCACTCCTGTGGCTTCTCATACCCATAACCTTCGCCCTGTTCGTGGTGCAGGAGATGTGCGCCCGGATGGGGGTGGTCACGGGCAAGGGTCTGGCCGATCTCATCCGGGAGCGATTCGGAATTAAGCCGACGGTGGTCCTCCTCCTGGGTTTCATCATCGCTAACCTCTGCACCACCACTGCCGAGTTCGCCGGAGTGGCGGCGAGCATGGAGATATTCGGGGTGAGCAAGTATGTATCCGTTCCCGTGGCTGCTGTCCTGGTCTGGTCGATGGTGGTCATGGGCAACCGGCGCACCCTAGAGAAGATATTTCTCGTCGCCAGCTCGGTCTATATCACCTATATCGTATCCGGGTTGATGCTCAAACCCGACTGGAAGTTCCTTTTCACCCAGACCGTCACCCCCAGCCTGAGCCTGGAGTCGGGATATCTTTATATGGTGATCGGGATCGTGGGGACGACCATCACCCCCTGGATGCAGTTTTACCTCCAGTCCACCATTGTGGAGAAGGGTATCAAGATCTCCGAGTACAAATACACCAAATGGGATGTCTATGTGGGCTGTCTGATTACGGATGTCGTATCATATTTTATCATATTCACCTGCGCCGCGACCATATTTGCGGGCGGAATAAGAATTGAGACGGCAAAGGACGCTGCTCTTGCTCTCTTCCCCCTGGCGGGCGAATACTCGGCGTGGCTCTTCGCCTTCGGGCTTCTCAATGCCTCATTATTTGCCGCCTCCATCCTGCCCCTTTCGACTGCTTATTTCCTGTGTGAGGGGATGGGCTGGGAATCCGGTCTGAACAAGAGGTTTGGGGATGCACCACAGTTCTATCTACTTTTCACCCTGCTGATAGCGTTTGGTGCCATGTTCATACTGATTCCCGATGCGCCACTGCTGGCGATAATGGTCCTCTCAGAGGTGATCAACGGGTCCCTTCTACCGATGGTGCTGCTCTTTATTCTCATTCTGATCAATGACCGGAGGATCATGGGAAAATACACCAACGGAAAGCTCTTCAATCTGATCGCCTGGAGCACAACCATTATCATGAGCATCCTCACTGTGCTCTTAGTGGTGACGGCCATCTATCCTCTCTCGGGAGGATGATTTAAGAGGTGCCTGGCAGAAATATAAAAGCGATAATTGAAGCGAAAGCGGGCAATATAAAGCGGATGGAAATAGGAGGTTAGTGGCTTGCAGGGACCGAAAAGGGATGAATATTCGCCAGATCGCCCTTCCAGCAGCCGCGCTGATGCTCCAATCAATCCCTCTCCTGCTGGATCGCCTCCTGAATCGACACCTGAATCGGCACCTGAATCGTCTCTTGAATCTCCTTCTGAATCGCCCTATGTATCGTCCTCAATGCAATCGGAAAGAGAGCCGGATATCCAGCCGGATATCCCGGCCTCTGAATCGGATTCAGACCCAGTTCCCAATGGGTCCGCGACTAGGGAATTGCAGCCGAACCGGGAGCTGCCCAGGTTCACGGTGATAGAGTATGATGAGAATCACTTTTTTGAAACGGAGACAAATGAGGTTGAGGATTGTCTGATATCCAGGGACCGGCCTTATATGACCTGGATCAACGTGGACTGTCCCCGGCAGGTGTATTCTCTGGAAAAGCTGGGTGCATGCTATGGATTGCATCCCCTGGTATTGGAGGACATCCTCACCGACCAGCGTCCCAAAGTTGAGGATTATGAGGACTACATATTCATCGTCCTCAAGATGCTCTACTACGAGGAGGAAGGGGACGACGTGATGGGAGATTTCAGCATCGACATGGACCAGGTGAGCATAATCGTAGGCAACAATTTTATAATATCGTTTAAGGAGAAGGATGTGGATGTGTTCCGGCCCCTCAGGGAGAGGCTGAGGACATCCAAAGGCCGGATCAGAAAGCAGGGTGCCGACTACATGGCCTACTCCATGATCGACTCGATCGTCGACCACTACTTTGTGATCATGGAGAAGCTTGGCGACAGGTTCGAGGAGCTGGAGGACTCGGTGGTCTCCAATCCGGAGCCGGGCATCCTTCCCGCCATATACAATCTGAAGCGGGATATGCTCTTTTTGCGAAAATCGGTCTGGCCTCTGCGGGAGGCAATAAGCCGCATGCAGAGGATGGACTCTCACCTCATCTCCGAGACCACCAGGATCTACCTGAGAGATGTGTACGACCACACCATCCAGGTGATCGAAAACATTGAGACATTCAGGGATATGTCCGCCTCCCTCCTGGAGACCTATCTCTCCAGCCTGAGCAATAAGCTCAATGAGGTGATCAAGCTTTTGACCATCATCTCCACCATATTCATCCCCTTGACCTTCCTGGCAGGGCTCTACGGCATGAATTTCACCCATATGCCGGAGCTGCAGCACCCCTGGGGATATCCTGCGGTCCTGGTGCTGATGCTGCTGGTTGTGGGGGTAATGCTGGCATACTTCCACCGGAAGAAATGGATCTGAAGATATAGAAAATTTTTTTGCAGAAGCTTTAAATATTCATTTTCCATCCCATCAATGATGGATCTCTCGAGAGCGATGAGTCTGGCAGATCCTCAGCTCATGGCTGACCAGATACAGTATCAGGTGGATTCGATAGCTGGAAGGCATATAGATCTCGCCTCCCTCCGGCTCCTGGCAGATGCCATTGAGGGTATTGATGTTATATATATCTTCGTGACTTTAATAGTAATAATACTTATAATAATTCTAACCAGAGCGGCAGCAGGTCTGGTGGATCGCATGCTGCGAAATCATATCCCCAAAATCGTTAACCGGGTGGAGGTGAGGATGGACCAGACCATGCAGCTCATGATCCGCAGGATCGTCTCTGCCACCATATATCTGGTCGGCCTGATGCTGGTCATACTGCAGGTGCCGCAGCTGCATAGCGTAGCCGCTGCCATGCTCGCCGGAGCGGGAATTGCCGGCCTGGCCATAGGCTATGCGGCCAAGGACTCCCTCTCCAATTTCACCTCCGGGATATTCATCGCCATATTCCAGCCCTTCCGGGTGGGTGATCTGGTGGACTTCAGAAATGAATACGGCCAGATAGAGGATTTGACCCTGAGGCATACGGTGATTCGCACCACAGACAACCGCAGGATCATTGTTCCCAACAGCATCATCAGCACAGAGCCGGTCACTAACTGGACGATCAGGGAGAAAGAGATCACCTGGTCGGTGGACTTCGACCTGGATAAGGCGGCGGACATAGATCGGGCGAGGGAGATAATTCTGGAGAAGGCGGGCGGTCATTCTCAAGTTTTAAAGGACAGGCCATTGAGCGTCCAGCTCGTCAGCTCCAGGAATGCAGAGCTGATCCTCAGGCTGGAAGTGACCGTTCCGGGGAGAAATGTGGCCAAGGCAGTGGGCAATGAGATCAGAGAGGCGGTGATCAAGGAGTTTGAGGCCAGGGGAATATCGCCCGCACCTCTGCCCTGATCAGGCTACAGACACCTTTTTTGAGATGATGGATCGAAGGGGCTCAACCTGGCCGCGTTTGGCGCTGATGGGAGCGACCCTATCCGGCCACTGGGTCCAGGGGGGGAGCATCCCCAGCCGCTCACAGATCAGGTCCAGTGCTCCATCCCTATCCTCCCTGGCGATGCGGTCCATCTTGTTTGCCGCCAGTACCTGGTGCAGGCCCAAATCGCCCAAAAACTCCCATAGCTCGACCTCCATCGGCACCTCACCCCGTCCCTCCCAGCGGTCGGCTATATCCAGGAAGGATGCGGCGTCGATCACCTGCACCGCCAGGAGGATCTCTTCAGCATGCTCTTCAAAATAATGGACGATCAGGTCTTTGGTCTTCTCCTGGTCGGCTTTTGTTGTTCTATACATAAAGCCGTAGCCGGGCATATCAACATAGAAGATGTTCCCTACCCTGGCCTTGAACGGGTACTGGGTGATACCGGGACGCTTGCCTATCCGGACCTTCTTTCCGGTAAGCTCCCAGAATAGGGTGGATTTGCCGACATTGGACCTGCCGATCAGGACGACCTCCTTGCTCATGGTATAGATAAAGATAGGGCAAG
>CAWEXU010000015.1:0-4267 GCA_963813075.1 Methanotrichaceae archaeon | reverse complement strand
TGGAATTGTGGGAAGCCCAAGAAAGAACGGCAACGTAGACACCCTGGTCTCAAGGGTTCTGGAAGGAGCCCGGGAGGCGGGGCTTGATACCTCCAAATACTTGCTCAATGAGATGAAGTACTCCGGCTGCCAGGCTTGCGAGTACTGCAAGTCTCATGATCACTGCCGCTTGGATGATGATGTCACAAGGCTCTTCGAGGAGATGAAAGAGGCGGATGCAGTGGTCTTCGGCTCGCCGATATACTTCTTCCTGTTCAGCGGACAGTTCAAGCTGATGGAGGACAGGATGTACTCATTGAAGATGCTCGGATTTGAGGTGGTGGATATCATTCGCATGGTAGATGGCATCACCCCGGATGCCGTTCTGGCGAAAGGGGAGCTGCTGGAGATGGCACGGTCTGCGGGAGCTGGCCTCGGCGGGAGTTAGAATAGACCCTGCTTAAGGCCGAGACCCTCAGGCCAACCAGCCTGACCTTCTTTTTCTTTCTCAAGAATTGATCAACCAGTCGTTTGCCATTGTTCCGGAGAATGTCCAGGTCATTGGTGGAAAAAGAGAGAGACCTGGCGCGGGTAAATGTATCGAAGTGCTCGTATCTGACCTTGACTGTAATGGTCTTGAAGCGAAAGCCGCACTCGATCAGCTCACCGTAAATCTCCTCTGCCAGCCCGTCCATCAACTGCAATATGGGGGCCGCATCTTTTATGTCCCTCTCAAATGTCACCTCTCTTCCAATGGATTTAGTCTCATAGTTCACCACAACCTCGCTCGGATCGATGCCCTGGGCACGCTCGTAGAGCCTCTTTCCCAGGCTTCCCAGCTGCCTTGCCAGGCGGTCGGGATCAGCTGCTGCCAGCTGGCCGATGGTCCTGATACCCAGATCGAGCAGCATCTCCTCCGTCCTCGGTCCCACTCCGGGTATCTTCCTGACTCCCAGAGGAGAGAGGAACTCCTTAGCTCCCTCTTCACTGATGACGGTCAATCCAAAGGGCTTTCTGAAGTCCGAGCCGATCTTGGCCAGCATCTTGTTTGGGGCGACTCCGACCGAGCAACTCAGATCCTCGCTGTCCAAGACCTCCTGCATTATTGTCCTGGCCAGGTTGGCGGCTTGATCGAGATCATCCACTCGACTGGAGAGGTCAAGGTAGGCTTCATCTATTCCCCCTTGCTCGAACCTCTCGGTATGGCTCCTCAAAATTCTCATCACGTTATTGGATGCTCGTCGATAGAGTTCATGGTCTGGCCGGAGATAGACCCCCTCCGGACAGAGCTTCCAGGCTCGGGATATGGGCATGGCTGAGCGGACGCCAAAGCTCCTCGCCTCATAAGATGCGCTGCTTATAACGCCCCGCCCCCTGCCCTCTTTGGGATCAGCGCCCACGATAACCGGCCTTCCCTCGAGCTCTGGATGCTCCCGGACCTCTACCGAGGGATAGAAGGCATCCAGATCAACATGCAGTATCGTCCGCATCTATCCATTCCACTGAATCTTCCCGCAGGCAGAAGATAATAATTTTTTAGTCTGAGGTTACACTTTACTCTTCCTGATGTCTGCTGCCTTCAAGATATCCTCTGCCAATATCGTCAGCAAAACAGTCAGGTCCTCCATGATGAAGATCTCAGTTAGAGCGCGATCAAAGAGCATTGTGGCATCTGCAGGAAGGTCCTCATCGCTTTTCCAGAAAAAGATCCGGACAAATACGCCGGGAAAGGCTTCCACCTCCACCGCCACATCCGCACCCTCCACCATCCTGCCGGCAAAATCCTCCCGGAGTATCCTAGTTAGTTCTTCAGGATCCTGACCAAACCACTCTACAAGCGGCCTGATGGCCCGGCGGGTGAAGTTGGTGCAGAAAAGCTTCCCCCCAGTGGTTTCTTTGATGGAGATCCATTCACCCAGAGGATTGTATCCTTTTTTCGATCTGCCGATCAGATAGCGCAGGATGAGAACAGACACATCTTCATTGGCCCGAAGGCCGCAAGGACTGAGGAGAACCTCCCTTTCGGCAAGCCGTATCTCATATTTGTCTCGAAACAGCGATAAACTGCAATTGGCTGGAAAGGCTATCCTTTCCAGCTCCCTCCAGGATATACCCAGCGATATCTCATATCCCATCGATCCATTCCTCTGTCCCAAGCTGTTTCATAATGGAGATTTCGGGCGACATGATCATGCTTTCGGCTGATCAAAAGAAAAATATCGAAAGGCTTAAGCCCTCAAAAAAATGAAAGGAGAGCATGAATCTTGGGCGGAGGTTCGACATAGGGGCGGGAATTTTCGTCTTTCTGATAATCCTTCTCACCCTTTACCTGACCAAGGACTTCCTGACAACCATCCTCTTGAGCGTGGTGCTCGTTTTTCTCCTCAAGCCCCTCTATGCCCTGTTCTTCAGGCTGACAAGAAGTAAGCAGATATCCTCATTTTTATCCATAATGCTGGTCTTCATCCTTATCCTCTCCCTGATTCTGGGGATCACCAGCGCCCTATTGGTGGAGCTGTCCTATCTGCAGTCATCAGGGGCCATATCAGATGTGGAGATTGATGAGACCATCAATGAGATCGATGCCTGGTCCAAGAGCTTTATCCCCTCCTGGCTTTACAACTCCATAATCGAGATCGTTCTGCGCTATGCGCAGGATATAAGCGACATTCCCATAGCGTTCGCCACCTGGATATTTCCCATTCTGCAGCGTGAGCTCACCACCTTTGGCTCCAACCTGCCCATTCTCTTTGCCCATCTGATCGTGGTGGTCTTCTTCACCTATTATCTGCTCATAGACGGCAAGGTTTTTATTGATCAGGCGGTGGATCTGGTCCCCCAGGAAAAGCAGGATATTGTCAGGCGTTTTCTGGATGAGCTTTACAGCATCTACCACACCCTCTTTACCGTCTACTTCACCACCTCCATGCTCAGCGGAGTGATGGCAGCGATTGGCTTCTCATTGCTAGGCATCCCCTATCCATTTCTGATGGGGGTGGTGGTGGCGGTATTCACCCTCATGCCCCTGCTGGGGCCGCCGTTCGTCTTCATTCCCATAGCAGTCTATTATCTGATCGTGGGAGACCTTTTCCGCTGCCTGATCCTCCTGATATTTGGAACGGTGGTGCTCATGGTAATCCCTGAAAACGTTATTCGCCCTCACCTGGCCATGATGAGCTCCCGGATACACCCCATACTCACCCTGCTCGCCTATACCGCACCCATATTTGTCATTGGAATCATCGGGGTGATAGTCGGCCCTACCCTCTACGGCTTCCTCCTCGCCGTCTACCGGTCGATCAATGCCGAAAGGAAAGGACTATAATACAAGTGGCATCCTGCAATTCAGGGGATAATGCAGGTGAATAACGTGGGATTGTGCGGTCAATTGTGGCTGAATCCTCCGAGCCAATAATATTATAATTGAGAGGTTTCATGGCCGGGCAGAAAGAGTATCAATTGGCGGTATTGTTCATAATCCTGGATGTCTTATTCTGGGCCTTTTCCTTTATAAGCACCAAGGTGGTCCTGTCACAGATTCCGCCCGTATCGATAGCATTCTTCAGGCAGATCATCGCTGCATCGACTCTGATAATTCTTGTCTTTTTTACCGGGACCTCATTCAAAATAGGTCGAAGGGACATGGGATATATCGTCCTCGCCAGCTTCTTTGGAATAGTGATGTACTTTTCCCTGGAGAATACCGGCCTTCTGTATACCACGGCATCCAATGCCTCGATGATCGTGGCCGCTCTTCCCATATTCACCCTATTTGCCGAAGCTATGCTCTTCCGGCTGAAGGTCACCTGGAAGATGAT
Organism: Methanotrichaceae archaeon; assembly: GCA_963813075.1. Classification (GTDB taxonomy): domain Archaea; phylum Halobacteriota; class Methanosarcinia; order Methanotrichales; family Methanotrichaceae; genus Methanothrix. The sequence goes on along the minus strand of CAWEXU010000015.1, from coordinate 470 downwards.
TCTCTGCCTGGTCCTGTCCACCATTGGGGTAGTTCTGGTGGTCACAGTCGATGGGAAAGTGGATCTATCATCTGCCAGGTTTTTCGGCAATCTGCTGGTCATGGGAGCGATCGTCTGCTGGGTATTTTACACCCTACTGAATAGAAGGCTCTCTGAGAATTACCCCAGCCTGGCTTTAACCGCTGCTCAATCAACAGTCAGCATAATTCTATTTATTCCCCTTGTCATCCCGGAGATCGAAAGATGGCCCGCGATATCCGAGATCTCTCTGCCGGTACTTGCTAATCTGCTCTTTCTAGGGGTTTTCTGCTCCGGCTTCGCCTACATTTTTTATATTTATGCAACCAGGCGGCTGGGAGCAACGGTGGTTTCGGCCTTTCTAAACCTCATTCCAGTGGTGACAGTGGTCTTCGGCTATCTCATCTTGCACGATACCCTCTCCTGGATGCAGGTCCTTGGCATGGCACTGA
>CAWEXU010000014.1:0-42087 GCA_963813075.1 Methanotrichaceae archaeon | reverse complement strand
TCGATAATAGCGATAATTTGCCGCTATATTTAAATATATGGGAGACGAAATTAGTTCGAAGCCATTGGATTATCATTCAAAGGCGATGGAGGGAATAGGGAGGGATCTAATAGGCTCAATTTACAGAGATTTCCTTGATAGATTTGTATCGATACTTATTGCCTGTGTTGAATGAGAATAATACAATATCACTCTAAAAGGTGTTAGACTTATGGCAGATGATGTGAAGATATTAGGCATGCCCGCTGAATCAGGGCGTTGGCTATTGATATTAATCGGCACGATCATTGAGCTATGTCTGGGTGCAGTATACGCTTACAGCATACTCAGTGTTCCGCTCAAGCAGATATTTACAGACCCAGTATCGTCAGGCGGCTTCGGACTAACGGTAAGTGCAATCGAGATGCAACTGCCCTACATCGTATCTCTGGCTATGTTCGCCCTGACTATGCCTCTTGTGGGTAAATATATTGAGAAGATGGGTCCGCGAAAGGTAGGAATGATTGGCGGCGTGATTGTGGGATTGGGCTGGATCTTAGCCTCGTTCGCCACTTCACCGATTACTCTCGCTGTTCTTTATGGGTTAGTTGCGGGTGTAGGCGTGGGAATAGCTTATAACTGCCCAATCACAACGGCAGCGAGATGGTTCCCCGATAAGAGAGGATTGGCAGTGGGATTGACTCTCCTTGGCTTTGGCTTCTCCGCGTTCATCACAGGGAAAATGGCCGATTCGCTGACTGCAAGCATGGGCATCTTCAATACATTCCGTACCCTTGGCATTATATTCCTGATTTTGATTGTGGTCCTCTCCATGTTCCTCGTCTTCCCGCCCGCGGGCTGGTGTCCCAGTGGATGGAAGCCACCTGTGGCTGCTGCAGGCGCACCAAAATCAGAATTCACCCGAAGTGAGATGACAAAGACCAAGACCTTCATGGGATTGTGGATCTGTTACGTCATTGGTGCCCTGGCCGGTCTAATGGCCATAGGAGTTGCCAAACCAGCTGGCTTGGAGATAGCTGCCAATGCCAATATGGAAGTAATTGCCGCCGGAGTTCTGATGACAAACCTGGTTCTGCCCTTCGCCTTCTGTAATGCTGTTGGAAGGCCGATCTTCGGCACATTGACCGATAAGCTTACTCCACCAAGAGCGGCCGTTCTGTCCTACGTTTTGATCATAATCGCATCTTTGCTGGTGTATTTGAATCCTACAAATGTCAATATGTACGCCATATCCTTCTCCATACTCTGGCTCTGCCTGGGAGGCTGGCTGGCTATTGCCCCTGCGGCTACAGCAAGCTACTTCGGCACCAAGGATTATGCTCGCAACTACGGACTTGTCTTCACAGCCTACGGTGTGGGCGCAATAATCGGAAACCTGATGGCAGGTGCAGCAAAGGACATGCTGGGAGGATACGTCAATGTATTCCCCTATGTAATTATCCTGGCTGTTGTTGGCATTGTAGTAGCTTTGGTAATGCTTAAACCACCAACGCCCTCAGCTTAAAATTTTTTTATAAATTCTATTTTTTTTGAGATAAATACATAGAGCCCTTCAAAAAGCCTTCGTCAAGGTACTCGGAGAGCCGGGTCTGCTCCGCCATGCACTTCTCTCCCGGTATTTCCACCGGATACAGGCCGGTCAGGCACCCCATGCACAGGTTCTCTTTTGGTATGCCCACTGCATCCACCAGCCCCTCGTGGCTCACATAGCCCAGAGAGTCGGCTTCTATCACCGCCTCCACCCCGGCGACGGTCTTATGGGCGGCGATCAGCTCATCCCGGCTGGCCATGTCGATGCCCAGATAGCAGGGGGCGAGTATGGGCGGGCTGCCTATGCGGACGTGCACCTCTTCCGCTCCTGCCTTGCGAACCATGTTCACAATCCTCCGGCTGGTGGTGCCGCGCACAATAGAGTCGTCCACTAAGATTAGCTTATGCCCCTCGATGTTCGGCCGGATGGTGTTCATCTTAAGGCGCACTGCCGTCTCCCTCATGCTCTGATCGGGCATGATGAAGGTCCGGCCTATGTAGCGGTTCTTCATCAGGCACTCCCTATAAGTTATGCCTGAACGCTGGTGGTAGCCCACGGCTAAGGTTATGCCAGAATCGGGAATGGGGGCAACGGTGTCCGCACAGGCAGGATGCTCTCCTGCCAGGTTGGAGCCGATGTTCACCCGCACATCATAGATCAGGCGGCCATCCATGATGCTGTCCGGCCGGGCGAAGTAGATGTACTCGAAGATGCAGTGAGCGGGCCGGGGGGAACGGGCTAGCTGATAGGAATTCATCTCGCCGTTCCTTATCACTATCAATTCGCCCGGCTTGACATCCCTTATCAGCCTGCCGTTTAAGGTATCTATGGCCACGCTCTCCGAGGCCACCATGAACCCTGAATCGACCTCTCCGATACACAGGGGTTTGATTCCCAGTGGATCGCGTAAGGCAAGGACGGTATCCCCCCAGAGAAACACCAGGGAGTAAGAGCCCACGATCTTTTTCATCAGAGCGCGCACTGCCTCCTGCAGGTCATAGTGGAGGAGCTCTTTGACAAACAGGTGCGCTATTACCTCGGTGTCCGAGGTGGAATAGAATATGTCCCCCGCCTCCTCCAACTGCTCCCGGAGCTGATTGGAGTTGACCAGGTTCCCATTATGGGCGATGGCTATGGCACCGTCCTTGTATTTAACTAAAAGAGGCTGGCTGTTCTCTATAGTGGAACGACCGCTGGTTGCATATCGGACGTGACCGATGCCCACCCGGCCACGCAGAAGGGAGATCTGGGCATCATCGAAGACCTCCGAGACCAATCCCATGGCCCGGTGGGTGCGAATGGACTTGCCATCGTGCACCGAGATGCCGGCAGCCTCCTGCCCCCTATGCTGCAGAGCATAGAGGGAATAATAGATGGATTTGGCTGCGCCATTGGCCGTCTCATTTAATGAGATCCCTACAACGCCGCAGGCATCGTGCAAATCTTGCCTCTTCAGATCTTCTTTCGCTCTCTAGTAATCCGCTTTTCTCATCCACTTATGGCTTCTGAGCTTCGTTGAGTTGCCAAAGCCGCATTGAACACAAACCTTTCTCTTGAAATTAAACGAGATGCTACCACACCGCCGGCATCTGATATGCGAGCTCTTGTGGCGCTTGCCCATTGAAGGAGTACCCTTGCTCATCTAAAACACCTCAAGGTGAAATATAAACTACATTGTCTCCGCGCACGATTACCGTACCGATGTTACGGGCAACCGCCCCTTCTGCTACTTCTTCCGTTTTGTCCATCACCAGGTTCATGTGGATATCATAACCCTGAAGCTCTCCCCGGAAAACCCTTCCGTCCTTGAGCTTAACTATGACGGGCCCATTCAGTGATTCATTCAGAATATCAAGCGGTCTCTGACCCATTAATCCTCTCTCCAGCATTGATAACCGCAAAAGGCTACGATTTCCAGACTTGCTCGTTGCATATTTAAACCTATCGGGATAGCTACAGGATATGAAGATTAAATCCAGGCACCACCTCAAGGGGAGCGATGCCAGAAAGGTTGTAGCATGCATTGAACCATTCCTCGATGACTCATCCATCCTGCGCAAAGCATCCCTGGAGAGGGCGATCAGCGACGAATGCGTTGACCTCATCTTCGTGAACGGTAGGCCTTTAATAATGATCGTGGAGGACGAGCCCTTCTTCACCGTTCTCGGAGCCATCGATCTGGAACCGAGCAAGCGACTAGTGGTGGTGGATTCTGGTGCTGTGCGGTTTGTGGTCAACGGGGCGGACATCATGAAGCCGGGGATAGTCTCCGCCGACCCGGAGATCGCCCCCGGAGACCTGGTGGTGATCGTGGAGGAGAGGCATAAAAAGCCCCTGGCCATCGGCCGGGCACTGGTCGCCGGGACGGAGATGAAGGGGGAGGGAAAGGCAGTGAAGTCAATCCACCATGTGGGCGACCTGATCTGGAAGGGTCTGGAAGGCTGAGATGGAAAATATCGAAAGCTTATCAGCAAGGGATCTTCCATCTGGAAGAGGAACCTTAACCTGTGCATCCCATTCCACTGCAGTCTCATCGCCTCAATGCTGGATTGATCGTAATACCTGCGCAGTTGCTGGTCTTGGCTCCTCTCACCAATCTGTGGTGGACAAGGCTTTATATGGTCAGAAAAGGGAAGATAAATGAAGAATGAATCCAGAAAAAGATCTCATCAATTGATCTCTGAGGCAAAAATTGGCCTGAAGATACAAAACCGCCTCTGGCCAGGGGCGCAGTGCATCAGGGACTGAGATAAAATGGGAGTGAAGGGCGAAAAAGCCATGGCATCATTTGGGCCACAGGATCCAGAGATGACAGGAGGATTGTGATGGAAGAGATTGGACAGTTGATCGGTAAGGGCTTTAGAATCTGGAAGAAGAACCTCAACCTTTGCATTCCCTTTATCTACAGCGGCCTCGCCTCGATCCTGATCGTCGTTGTCTTTTTTGTTGCTATATTCCTGGCGGCAACTCCGTTGCTGGGTGAGGACTGGACTCAATTGGAGAATTTAGAGGAACCGGGGGCAATGGAGGAGCTGTTTGCCGGGATGGACTGGCAGGATCTTCTCCCCATAATCCTCCTCATCCTGGGCATGATTGCAGCCCTCTCATTGGTGGGATCGTACTTCAATGCCGGTGCGATAGGCATGGCCAGGCAGGCTCTTGTGGAGGGGAGATCGAGGACATCGGCCATGTGGTCCGCGGGAAGGAAGCACTTTTGGAATATGTTTCTCCTGAGCCTCATTGTAGGATTGGTGACGATGGCCGGGCTCATCTTCCTCCTCCCCGGTGTGGAGCAGCTTGGCGAAGCAGTATCCGGGAATCCTGACAGCCTTGAAGGGCTGGGGGTGATCCTGGCGGGATTTCTGCTGTTCATCCTCTATGCCCTGGTCCTGTCAATCATATTATCCACCTGCACCTTATGCTCTGGTGATTGAGGATACCGGGCCGGTGCAGGCCTTAAGGGCAGCTATAGATTTCTTCCGCTACAACAAGTTCGATGTCCTGATTCTGTGGCTGGTGGTGGTGGCTCTATCCCTGGTTTTAGAGATGGCAGGCAGCTTTATCTCCATGGGAAACGAGGAAGCATATCAGTTGATGTCATTGATCAGCAGTCTGGCGAGCATTTTCGTCCTGGCCCCCCTGGTCAATCTCTGGTGGACAAGGCTTTATATGATCAGGAAGGGGATGCTCAATGAGGAAGAGGTGAAAGATCCTTGGTAAATTTTCCCAGTTTGAGCTATTCGGCGATCATCCTGCGCTTCCGGCAGTATTCACTGATTCAGCAGGCAGCCATTGCCGCGGCTTTCGTGCTGCTGATTTATATTCCATACTCATATTTTCTGTTGAGGTTGAGCTTCACAGAATCCATTGTCATGGCGGCTTATTCTGCGGTGCTCTTTATGGCCATCTACTATCTCACATCCTGGTTCATTCTGAAGAAGACCAAAAAGATGGCCGTTCAATATCATGGGCCGAAGAAGGGCCTGAGAAAGTAGGCCGAACAGGCAGACCAAAGTATAAGTCCTGCCAGCGGCAATATTGATCCTCGAAGGGTTGAAGATGGAACTCAAGATCGTGAAGATGGAAATCCCAGAGGGATCGAACCTGGTTTTAGGGCAGAGCCATTTCATAAAGACGGCAGAGGACCTTTATGAGGCCATGGCCGGCACCGCCCCCGGAGCGAAGTTCGGCATAGCATTCTCTGAAGCCAGCGGCGACTGTCTGGTGCGCACTGAGGGAAATGATAAAGAGCTGGTTGAGGCGGCAAAGAAAAACTCACTCAACCTGGCCTGCGGCCATACCTTCGTGCTGCTGATGAAAGGGGCTTTTCCGATAAACGTTCTCAATGCCATCAAATCCATCCAGGAGGTCTGCGGGATCTTCTGCGCTACTGCCAATCCCCTGGAAGTGGTGGTGGCCGAGACGGATCTAGGAAGAGGGATCATGGGCGTGATCGATGGCTTCGTGCCCAGGGGGACGGAGAACGACCAGCAGACAGAAGAGAGACGTCTCTTGCTCAGGAGGTTTGGATATAAACTTTGATCTGGCGGTATCAAACGGCCGGGTCTATACCAAAAGCGGGCTGAAGAGCATCGATATCTGGATCAATGAGGGGAGGATCGCGGCCCTGGGAGGCCCTCACCGGGCACCGGAGAGGATCGATGCTAAAGGTATGCTGGTCCTGCCGGGATGCATCGATTCTCATGTCCATTTTCGCGATCCTGGACCGACATACAAAGAGGACTGGCTCTCCGGATCCACTTCCGCAGCCGCCGGAGGGATCACCACAGTCATCGATCAGCCGAACACCGATCCCAGGACCCTGGACCGGGGGTCATTCGAGCTGAAGCTGGATCGGGCGCGAGCCAGCTCCGTGGTGGACTATTGCATCAATGGCGGTCCGGGCAAGATCGAGGAGCTGAAAAAGGCAGGAGCCCAGGCCATCGGGGAGATATTCTGCTATGAGCTAAGCGACCCGGAGATTGTTCGGATTCTCGCCGAGACAAAAAGGCTCGAGTTGCTGGCTACGATTCATGCTGAGGATGGCTCTATTATTAGGGAGTTGGCAACGGCCTTATCCAGCCGGCAGGATCCCGAGGTCCACTCTCTCGCCCGGCCGGTGGAGGCTGAGGTCCGGTCGATAGAGAAGGTTCTGGCCTGGTCGGATCATCTGCACATCTGCCACTTAAGCTGCGGCCAGGGGCTGAATCTGATTGAAAGGGCCAGGCAGGAGCGGGCTGAAGAGGAGAATGCCACCGCCGGGACCGAAAGATTAGCTCATAATAAGGCTAAGACCAAACATGAGGCTGAGCTGCGAGGTTGACACCTCACCACCTCCTCCTCAATGTTGGGGACTATAAAAAGCAGGGCTCATTCCTGAAGATGAACCCGCCCCTGCGCAGTCAGGCGGACAACGATCGGCTCTGGGAGGGGCTGAGGACGGGCAGCATCGATATTCTGGCCTCAGACCATGCACCCCACCTCCCGGAAGAGAAGAGAGAGGACATCTGGGAGGCCCCTTCCGGGGTTCCTGGGGTGGAGACCATGCTGCCGCTGATGCTCTATGCCGTTAGGAGGAACCTTCTTCGCCTGGACCGATTGGTGGATGCTCTGGCCACCGGGCCGGCGAGGATCTTCGAATTGGCAAAAAAAGGGGCAATCAGTGTGGGAAAGGATGCCGATTTAGTGATAGTCGACCCCAAGAGGGTGGTGGAGATAAGGGCCGATCGACTGCACAGCCGGGCGGATTGGACTCCCTTCGAGGGGATGAAGGCCATCCTTCCCCGGATGACGATCATAAGGGGATCTGTGGTCTGGGATGATGATCTGGTGGCCGGACCGGGCTACGGACGCTTCCAGGGAGCGCAATTAAAGTGAATGCAAAAGGCTTTATGAGAACAGAGCGCTATTTCCAGTTATGAGATCCGATTCTTCAGGTACCAGCGATCTGGAACGCATGATCGGCAAAGCGGCGGTCGAGGCGGCCAGAATGTCCAGCCAGGCCAGCCAGGCGGCAAGGAAGATCCTGGGCGATGTGACGGGCGAGATGGGCGAGGTAAAGAGCCTGGACCAGGCACCCATCGACCTCATAGATGCCGATGTCGAGCTGATAGCTCTGGTGGCCCTGCCCGGCGCCAGCAAGGATAAGATCGATCTGAGGGTGACCGAGGACAGCCTGTACGTAGATGCCAGGGCCGACCCCAGGGAGGGTAAATATCTGCACCGGGAGCTTAGCTCCATAAGCCTGAAAAGGGAGATCAAGCTGCCAGCGGAGGTCAAGCCGGAGCAGGTGCGAGCAGTGTTCAATAACGGCATCCTCGAGGTGCATCTTCCGAAATTGGTAGTGGTCAATGCCCAGAGGGTCCAGGTGGATTAAGCGCTGCTGTCCACTGGCCAATTAATTTTTCCTAAAAAAATGAGAAAGATCTGCCATCAATTTCCTCTGTCCAGGCTCTCCGTCGTCTTCACCTGGTAGGTGTAGTTGATCGAGGTCTCCTGGCGTGCCATGATATCCAGCTTCCACTTCAAAGTGGTGGCCGTTCTCTCATCAGGCTCGGGGGAGACTGAGATCATCACCGCCTCCTGTGGTACTGTATCTGTCACCTCCAAAGCTGCAGTCCGGTCCAGGTTGCTCTTGATCATCAGACGGTAGGTCCAGTTCTGCCGGATCTCCTTGACAGTGCGATTGCCCTCAGGCGTACTTATCGCTCTGATCTCCTCGGTCCGGTTATAGTCGGAGAGCTTTCGCTCCAGCAACAGATCGGCAGAGGTGCCGACCACTATGGAGGCATTGGTGCCGGCCGGGGTATAGGGCATCTGGATGGTAGAGACGTACTCACCATTCCGGTAGAGCATGGCCTTCCCCTCCGGCCAGGGGCTCTCCAGAGTGTTGTTCACCCGGATCTCCTCATCAGCCGGACCCTCCGGCTGCCAGCTGGCCTCCCAGGTATAGACTCTCACCAGGGGAGACTCCTTCTCGAATAGGGGGAAGCCGATCTCCTTGTCCATGGCCAGGTCCTTTCGTCCCTCCAGTTCAAAGATATAAAGGGTCTCCAATTCGCCCGTGGAGGGAAGATACGCTTCTTCCACTGCCGCTTCTTCCACCTCATACGCCATTTTAGCATCTGCCGCGCCCAGGCTTCTGGGAGCAGGACTTGCCTGCACTACTGGAGAGAGACCGGCCACCAGCTTGAGCCGCACGTCCTTCAGGTCCTCACCACCCCGGTTGCTCACCACGGCATTGGACTTCACCAGCACCTTATCCTCGCTGAGGTGCAGGTCGTATATGGGCTTCCAGGCAGCGGAATCGTACATGAGGTAGCTCAGATCGAATCTCTGCGATCCAGCGGACAGTATGTTCAGGGTGTAGATGGGGTCTGCCTCGTAGACCACCCTCTCGGTGGTGGCATTGCTCACCGAGAGAAGGACCGAACTCTGATCGGCCTTATCCGGCACATTGACCACGAACTTATGGGCTCCCTCGGTCACATCCAATGATCCCGTCCTCTTCACTGCCATCAGGCCGTCAGGATAGATGGTGACGGAGTCCACGGGCAGGGTGATGGCAGTTGTGGCCTCTACAGAGGAGCTATCGTCTGCTGCCAGGGCGGCTGGCAGACAGAGAGATAGCAGCAAAAGCAGCAGAATTGCTGCAATGGATTTCAAGTTTGACACCTCCTTATAAAATTGTGTCTCATGGCTATTATAGCTTATCAATGAGAAAAAGAGGATAAAGAAGATTTAGAGCTATAGATTCTCTATCGGCACGGGCTCGATGTGCTCAGCGGTCTGGAAATTGAAGATCCGGGAGTAAAAATACAGCTCCGCGTCCAGGGCTCTTTTGATGTTCTCAGCCCTCCTGAAGCCATGCTGCTCTCCCTCAAACTCCACCAATGCAGTGGGCAGGCCTCTGGCTCGCAGGGCGTCGAACATCATCCTGGCCTGATTGGGAGGGACGATCTTGTCCTCGGTGCCCTGGAAGAAGATCACCGGGCAGGAGAGCTTTTCCGGAAAATGGATGGGAGAGCGCTCTCGATAAAGATCGATCCGCTCTGGATATGGACCCACCAGACCGTCCAGATATCTCGACTCGAACTTATGGGTCTCCCGGGCGAGAATCTCCAGGTCGCTCACTCCATAGTAGCTTGCCCCGGCACGGAAGGTCCGGCGGAAGGCCAGAGCGGCCAGTGTGGTGTAACCCACCGGCGCTCCCGCCCCGGATGATCAGGCGGTCAGGGTCAACGTCTCCCCTTTCCGCCAAAAAGATGGCCCCATTTGCGCAGTCGTCGACGTCTACTTTCCCCCATTTGCCCTTGAGCCGCTCTCGATAAGCCCTGCCGTAACCGGTGCTGCCGCCGTAGTTCACATCCAGCACCGCAATTCCCCTGCTGGTCCAGTGCTGGATCATCAGGTTGAGGGCGCTGGAGGCTGCTCCGGTGGGGCCACCGTGGCTGATGACCAGCAATGGCGGGCGCTCCTCGGATGGAGCCTGGAAGTCTTTGTTCTTCGGCCGGTAGTAGAAGGCATGGGCCAGAGTCCCTCTCCAGCCGGATAGTCGATGGCCTCCGGCCGGGAGAGGTAACCCTCGTCGACGGCCGCCCGGCTGGAGCGGCGCAGCACTTCCATATCCCCGGTGGGGAGGTCGAGCTTCACCACCGAGGTGGGCTGATCGGGAGAGCCGGCGATGAAGAGGGCGTGATCCTTGCCAGGCTCTCCAGGTAGGAGATATCGGTGAAAGGCGTCTTTATTGGATCGATCCTCAAGCTGGATGTATCAAGAAGGGCCAGCTTCCAGATGCCATCTTTGGTATAGGTGCAGATAATGCGATCCGGGGACTGAAAGGCATAGGTGGAAAAGCCGAACCGCCACTGAGGACTGGACAGCTCTGCTTGCATATCGGTGAGCGCCGAAGCGTGCCCGTCCTGCCAGCGGTAGAGGTTGGACCATCCCGTCCGGTCGGAGACGAAATGCAAAATGCCGTCAGGCGACCACTCCGGCTGGAATATGGATTCATCTGGCCCTCCGGCCACCCTTTCCACTGCGCCCAACTTTCCGTCCTGCTCCAGCTCGCCCGTCCACAGCTCGGTTCCATCCCAGGGCATCTGGGGATGATTCCAGGACAGCCAGGCCAGCTTTCCGCCGTCCGGGCTGATGCGGGGAGAGGAATAAAAGTCGTATCCCTGGGCCAGAACTTGCATCTCCTCCTCGCCATCCAGATCGACCGCCACAATGCTATTGGCCGCCTCTCTGCCTGGGATGGCGGTGGTCCTCGCAGATGCAGATCATCCGGTTGCGGCGGGCATCGATCACCCCGTCGGCATATCGACGCTCACCGGCGGGGGTGATGGGCCGGGGGACCGAGCCCGGATCGAGGCGGTAGAGCCGCTGATCAGCGAAGTTGGAGAAGAAGACGGTGCGACCAAAGACGGTGTATGCCCCTCCGCCGTACTCATGCACCCGGGTCCTGGCGTTGAAGGGCGCTGGGGTTATGTCCTCGATCTCCTTTCCAGGACTGTATCTTGAGATAACACACCTTCCACCCTCCGCCGGGCGAGATTCTATCCAATAGACATCGGATCCGTCGAGGACGATCTGCTCCAGGCCGATCGTCTGGGAGGCGATCATATCCGAGGTGATGGGCGACTTCCATGAGCCGTAAGGCGCGAGCTTCTGCATAAATTCTCTTATTTCCCCGGACTATTTAGCTTTAGACAATGAACGGGATCCGAACCAAAAAGCTCACAACGTAACCCTTATATCGATTCATCCTTTCTCTGCACTCAGATTCAATTATGGTGTTTCCATGTTTCTTGATTTTATGAGCGAGGTCGAGGGCCTGCTGAAAAGCGCCCTCGATCGCTGCGGCTATACCCCGGAGGAGGGGATAAACAGCCTGGGCCTTGACCTGTGCCCTCAGGCCGATCTGGCCTCGTCCGTAGCCTTCCGCCTGGCACCGGTGCTGAAAAGGAATCCGGCAGCCATAGCGAAAGAGATCCACCAGGCGATCCCCCAGGAATTCCGCTACGTAGAGAAGGTAGAGCTTGCCGGCCCCTACCTGAACTTCTTCATGAACCGGGCGTTTCTGAACGCCGTCCTGGACCAGGCTCTGGCAGACAACGCCTGGACAGGTCGCATGACAGAGAAGGTCATTGTGGAGCACACCTCCGCCAATCCAGACGGACCGCTCCATGTGGGCCATATCAGAAACTCGGTGATCGGCGACACCCTGGTCAGAATACTGCGCCGGGCGGGCTGCACTGTCGACGCGCAATACTACGTCAACGACATGGGCCGCCAGGAGGCGATGGTGGTGGTGGGCCTGGACCACTTCCAGCTGGACGGCAGCAAGCCGGACCATGCCACCGCCCGGGTCTACATCGCCGCCAACAAGGAGATGGAGAGCAATCCCGCCATCCGGGAGGAGGCGGACCGGGTGATCCAGCTCTACGAGGCGGGCGACTCGGAGATCACCGCCAAGGTCCAGGCGGCCGTCCGCTATGCTATCGGCGGAATCGAACAGACCCTGCAGAGGATGAACATCCGCCACGACAGCTACCACTGGGAGTCACAGTTCGTGCGGGACGGCAGCGTGGCCGAGATCGTAGAACGGCTGGAGAAGACCGGCCTGGTCGGCTGGGAGGAGGGATCCCTTCAACTGGACCTGAACCAATACGGCTTTGAGAAGAAGATGGTCCTGAAAAGAGCCAATGGCACATCGCTGTACATCACCCGCGACCTGGCCTACCACCGCTGGAAGTCGGCCAACTCCGATCGCTCGGTGGACATCCTGGGAGCGGACCATAAACTGGTCTCCGGACAGCTACGAACTGCATTGGGCCTTTTGGGCGTCCGGGAGCCGGAAGTGGTGATATTCGAGTTCGTATCCCTGCCTACCGGCTCCATGAGCACCCGCAAGGGCAAGTTCATCTCCGCAGACGAGCTACTCGACGAGGTGGAAAAGCAGGCTTTGGAGGAGGTCAGGGCCCGAAGGCCGGATGAGAGCCCGGAATTTTTAAAGGAGGTTGCCCGCCAGGTGGCCAGCGGAGCGGTGCGCTATGATGTGGTAAAAGTATCCGCGGACAAGGCCACCACCTTCGACTGGAAGCAGGCCCTGGACTTCGAGAAGCTGTCCGCCCCCTTCATCCAGTACTCCCATGCCCGCGCCTGCAGCATCCTGCGCAAGGGGGGCTCTGATGGCGAGTTCCAGGCCGATCTGCTGACCAGCGAGTACGAGGTCGCCCTGATCAAGAAGATCGCAGAGTTTGACCTGGTCATCGACAGAGCAGCGCGGGAGCTGAAGCCCCACCAGCTGGCCACATATGCCCGCGAGCTGGCGGAGGGCTTCAACCTCTTCTACCGCTTCAGCCCGGTGCTGGATGCCTCTCCCGAGCTGCGGGAGAGCCAGGCTGGCTCTGGCCAGAGCGGCCAAAAATGCCCTGCGAACCACCCTGGAGACATTGGGCATATCCGCTCTGGAGAGCATGTGAGGCCCACAGGCCAGATTCCGGGCCAATCAGGGCCCGAGATCTTATTTTTTACCCCGTTCTGCCGGCAGGCTCTAAAGCAATGATGGCTGATTCTTTATTATGAGATGCCTACCTCTTCCAATTTCCATCCCCCTCCGAGAATCGATCAGGCTGCTGGCCGCGATCCTGCTCCTGGCAGCATCGGCCCAGGCCTTGCCCCAGTCCAATCATAGCTGGACAGAAAGCCCCTGGGTGAGCGACGAGGCAGAGGAAGGAGAAGAAAAAGCCACGGTGCTATCCAATCCCCTGGCCTTCAACCTGAGCGGAAGCGAGCCGGCACTGCTGCAAATCGGCTCGCATCTTCTGAACTTCTCAGAGTATAACCCCCTGCCATTCTCTTGCCAGCTGTGGATCCGAAAGGACATGCAATGGAGCCACTACCTCAAAGCCGCTCCAGGGGAGGAGGTGGATATAATCCTCTACTTGCCCGAATACGGCAATGTGGACATCTATCTCCTATCCTATGCCAGCGGCTCAAAAGATCACTGGAGCTTCAAGCTGCTGGAAGGGTATCATCTCCTCAGGCTTACAGTGGAGGAGGAGGGTCGGCACTTCATATTAGCCTCTCAGAAGAACGAGCCGGGCAATGCTCTAATTTTAGACGTGGTTTCAGTGAACGATACCGCTTCGACCTCGCCATTGGACGTGGGATCCATCTCCATTGGAAAGGCGATGGTGACGATAAAAAGCGAGAGGATGAGAGGATACGATGTCTATCTGAACGGGGTCTTCTACAGCAGCGATATAGCTGACGGATCACTAGACGGCATTGCCAGCTTCACCGTCGGGTCAGATAAGACGCACACCATCGCCGTCTCCCAAAGGGACATTCAAGGGAACATCATAAACACCAGCGAGCATACAAAGAGCTTCAAGAGGGATGTAGCCTATACTCTGCAGATAGATTGAAGGCTTCATCCGGCAAAAGTTGGGGATTATTGAGATGCCTGCATCTCACTTGCTCGCCGGGCTCATCCCCACAGCTTTCTTTCAAGTCTTTGGCCTATACCTGTACCTCCATTCCGTTGGACATGCCACGGCTTCCCCTCAGGAGGGCCCAGTCAGCACTGGTTCCCGTCCTCTTACCGTCCGGGATCCGGCCATAGGTGAAGTAAGTGTGGCTCTGGTCGTTCTGAGGAGACGCCCGATCCACCACCTCTCCCAGGGCATCATAGAGATTGACTGTACCGTTACCGGTTGTCACCCAGGTGTCCTCGCCCTCTGCCACCTTGAACCCCAGAGGATCGATGATGCCATCGAGAGCTATGGTGCCCTTCCAGGCCCCATCCTCTATCTCAACAACCCAGCCGGTCAGGTCCACCGGAGCCTCTCCGGCATTGTAAAGTTCAACCCACACAGATTCGTTATGGGGCGCACTCAATTCGACCTCATTGATGACCACATTGCATAACCCCGACGCAGAGACTGCCATAAGGCAAAAAAAGGCCAGAATCGCTATATGACCACCTTTCGATATCATATCCATATTATTCATATTCATATCCATGTCCTCAATATAGCACATTCTTATAGCACATTCGCAACCGATTGATGCTTAATCTTTCCATATCGGCACAGCAGACTCAGCGAATATTGGAGGCACCTCGGGTAGCAGAAGCCAGGCCCCAATCGCCATCGGTGTTTGTATCAAATCCATCTGGATGCCTGCCAAAGGTGAAGTCGTTTCCCAGGCTATCCAGGCGGAGGGCGGTCTTGTCCACCTCCTCACCAGATGCCGCATAAAGGGTGCCGTATCCACCGTCAGTGTGGTTCCAGGATTCCTGGCCGTCCAGTACATAAAATCCGCCCGCAGGCAGAATCGTCCCCGCAGGAGCAGCAGATAGCTCCCCTTTCCAGCTGCCATCGGTGATGGTGGCCGTCCAGCCGCTGATGTCGACGCTATCGTTCCCGGAGTTGTAAAGCTCGATCCATTCTGCCCCACCCTCTGGAGGGTTCAATTCTATCTCATTTATGACCACCGATGCCGTCGCGCTGAGGGCAAAGATCGTCAGTGCAGCGACAAAAATGGCTGCCTTTGAAATTGATTTCAAATCTTATCTCCTCTCCTTTTTGTTTTTTCGCCTCAAGATCGCCAGGGAAGCGATCCATATTTTCCACTTCCCTCGATCACACAACCAATGATTTTAATATCTGCATATATTGGATTTCAGGTATATTATCATATCGCAGTCTCTTCATCATTGATGATGGCAGGGGCGGAAAGAACGGATGCACTCTACAAAATAAATTAGGAAAACGCTAAATAGTTAGAGAGTTATAAACCGAAACAAATAAACCCGGAGTAGTCGAAAGTATATAATCGAAATAGCAATGAGGTGGAGTGAATGAAGTTTACGAAAACATGCTGGCCAGCAGGTATAGGATTGCTGATCTCTCTATGCATTGTGCTCGGCCTTCTGGCAGCGAATCCCGCCGCTGCCCAAGAGGATATAGAGGAGAATTTCATCCCCTTGAGAATGCCCATTGGTGACGAAGTGAATACCTATGCAGAGTTTGTCACTATCGTGCCATCGGCTGCAGAAGCAAAGGCAGTAGCGCAGGAGACATTGAATTATCCCGGCGGAAAGGACATTAAGACATCCATCCTCCTGAATGAAAGTGCAATCGATATATTTCTATTATATCCCTGCCAGCGTCCGGAGGGCTTGCTCGACACGGAGGAGTTGAAATCCCTGCTCGCCAGTGCTGATAAGAACATACTGTTAGCAAACTATAGCGAAAACGAGCTTTTCATCGGCGAGAAGCCTGCCATTTGGGGAGCACTGGGACCTTCAATATTAGCTGCCTACCAACCCAACAACCAGACAGCGGCACTGATAGTCATGGACAGCAACCTTGATGAGGATACATTATTCAATTTTCTGGTTTATATGAACATAACAGTCGACGAGAACATAACCCCCATTCCCCCTGGCTATTGCTCCGATGTCACTGCGATTAATGAGACCGCGGCCATCTCTGCAAATGCCACCGCCACCCCAGAGAGCTTCAATGGACGAGGCTCCAGGCGTGGATGCTTCCGCCAGCATAGAGCCGGCACAGATAGCAGCGGTTGAAGATACTGCAGCCGTGACACAGACGGCATCAGATCCGGCACAATCCCGCAAAGAAAAGGCAGAGGCCGACCGGGCAGCGGCCATGGCAAAGCTGGATGAGGCCAAGGCGGCCATGAGAAAGTAGGCGGACGGATTTCAGGGCGGAAAAGACGGGTGCACATGAATCGTGCTTTCGCACTCTGACCGGCTGGATTGCTGCCGTCCGCTGCACCATGCGGACTGCATCTATATCCGGCCCGTGCTACTTTTTTATTGATAATAAATATTCTTTAGTCTGAATCAATATGGAAAGCAGATCGGCCCAAAACCTTTTAACCAGGCTATTAGTAATAGAAAGCTATCATGACTTAAACACATACAGGAGGTGTATTAGATGCCATACGCAAACCTAACCGAGCTGCCCAAGAGCGTCCGAAATCTGCCCAGCCGGGCCAAAACCATATACATGAAAGCCTTCAATAGCTGCTGGGATGAGCTGGATATAGGAGATGAGACAGCCCGCGAGAGGGCATCTCACGAATCAGCCTGGTCGGCCGTAAAAGAGCAGTACGAAAAGGACGACGAGACCGGTGAGTGGGTTAAGAGCGATGGATTGGCGGGAAAACGCTCGCGCCATCGCAAGAGCAGATCTAGCGGGGCCTCATTGCAGGCAAAGGCGCATGCATGATGTCAATAGAGAGATGCTGATAGAGGAACTGAGACTCAATGTTAAATTGAGCTCCTCTTCAGCCATCCCGAAGTTCAAAATCCGGATATTCTTCCCAGATCTTTAACTTTAAGCGAAAACAGCTCTTTTAAACAGGACTCAATAGGAAAGCTTTTTTGCCCGGCAAACCCAGCCAGTTCCTGGCGAACAAATTCAAACCGAACTTCAATCTAATCCAAAATAATAGGAGTTGCTGAGCATGTCCAAAGACATTCTGGAAAAGGGGGCCATTGTTCAAAGGGATAAAGAGACCTTTGCCATAGCCCCGCATATAGCAGGCGGCATAATCGATCCCGCCGGCCTTCGAAGGATTGCTGATGTGGCTGAGAAGTATCATGCCAAGGCTTTGAAGATCACATCCGCCCAGAGGATCGCCATTGTGGGCATCGACGAGAAGGATATCGATAATGCCTGGGCTGACCTGGGGATGAAAACTGGCGCGGCCATTGGCCTGTGCGTTCGCAGCATCAAGATCTGTCCGGGAACCACATTCTGCAAGCGCGGTCAGCAGGATGCTGTGGGCGTGGGCCTGAAGCTGGACGAGAAGTATCATGGAATGGAGCTTCCCTGGAAGTTCAAGATGGGGGTATCAGGGTGTGCCAACTCCTGTGCAGAGCCTGCAGTAAAGGATATAGGGCTGATCGGCACCGCCAAGGGCTGGAGATTGTTGGTCGGTGGAAGCAGCGGGGTCAGGCCGAGGCTGGGGGTGTTGCTGGCGGAGAACCTGTCTGATGATGAGGTCTTCTCCCTCATAGATAAGATCGTCAACTATTACCGGGATCACGCCAAGAAACAGCGTCTGGGAGATTTCATCGAGGAGATCGGCTTTGAAACCTTCAAAAAAGATATATTGAAATAGAAAAAAGGGACCAAAAATGATGGACCGAGGCTGACACAGCGTTCTGCCTCATGATTTCTTTCTTTTCTTAAGTTAATGGCTTTTAAGATGTATACTTTCCTGTGCCGTATCCCGTGCCATATGCGGTGCCGTATGCGGTGCCGTATCCTGGGGCATACACCGGCCAGTAGTAAGAGCCCTCCTTTCCCGTATAGGCATAGGGATAGTTGTAATACGAAGAGCTAACACCGGGCACATAATACTGTCCCTGAGGATTATAATCTCCATAGAGGAAGGCATAGGCTTCGGCCATCCAGATGGCGTCCTCGTAGTAGGCTCTACCCGGACAGGTTCCATTGTAGAACGACTGCAGGTCGCAATAGCTCCCATCCATGAAATAGCAGTTCCCGTCTTTAGGGCATCCTCCATGGTTGACGCAGTAGGCCTCAATTGCATTTCTCGCTACGCAGCCGCTGCTGCCACTGGAGCTGCTCATACCTATTGAAGCCACCGGTTCCCAAATCATCAGGAGCAGCGCTAAAGATATCAGTGCAACGTTTAATCTCATAATTATCCCCCACTAGTTTGCGGTTTTATCTCTCGCCCAATCTATGAAAGATTTTTGGTTGAAAAAGGGTCTGGGAAGCTCCCAGACACCGATTTTGGGTGATGCGGCCTTTGCCCGGATTCAAGCTGCTCAGGATAGCTTATTGGCGAATCCCAGGTGTGTCACACTCTCGTTTATGACCTCCACCGTAAGCTTGCCCTCAGCTGGTGCGACCAGAGTCCAGCCAGGCTGCAGAACCTCTTTGATGGTATATGTGCCCGGAAGCTGGTTGAGGAAGACGAACTTGCCGTCTGCTGCAGAACTGACGCTCTTGACGACTACACCTTCAGGCTGCTCAAGGTTGACGGTCCAATTGGCCAGTCCATCCTCGATTACATTCTTGACTCCGTTTCCGTTCAGATCCTCGAAGACCACGCCCTCAATGGTATATCCCCGCCCGGCTTTTGCGGTGGCGACTGCACTGGTTGCTGCTGCAGCGGGAGCTGCCTCTACAACAGGTGTTGCTTCTTCAACAGGTGCGGCTTCTACAACAGGTGCTGCCTCTTCAGCAGGTGCGGCCTCTACAACAGGTGCGGCTTCCACAACAGGTGCGGCCTCTACAACAGGTGCGGCTTCTACAACAGGTGCTGCCTCTTCAACAGGTGCGGCTTCCACAACAGGTGCCGCTTCTACAACAGGTGCTGCCTCTTCAGCAGGTGCTGCTTCAGTCACAACCTCCGTTGTTGCTGGCTCAGTGGTTACAGCCACGGCTTCTGTCATAACCGCTTCAACGGGGACAGCTTCAATTGCAACTGCGGTCTCGTTCAGAGCTACGCTCTCATTGTATATGTTAAGTTCACCATTCTCCATCTTCGCGATGAATTTATCAGTTGTATTGTTATTGATCTTTAATAGTACTTCTGATTCTTTATCGTTCAGAGCAAGTGAAAGAATTTCGTCCACCTGGGATATGTTAATGATCTTGCCGTCTTGGCTCTTGACAATTCCTGCAGTGTATATCCAATCGAGATTATATCTCGTTCCAAGATACCTCTTAAGTCGATCGTCATCGGCTCCAGGTACCTTCGCCCAGCTAAACACAAATGTCTCATTCAGTGCAGCTGTCTCGACTGGTGCGACCTCCGTTGCTGCAGCCTCAATTGGTGCAGCCTCAGTTGCTGCTGCTTCAATGGGAGCTGCTTGTGCTGCTACTTCTTCAACCGATGTCATCTCCGCTGCTACGACCTCAGTTGGAGCCACCTCAGCAGTTTCGGCCTCCACAGGTGCGGTTTCAGTCACAACTTCCACAGGTGCGGTTTCAGTTACAACCTCTACAGGTGCGGTTTCAGTTACAACCTCCACAGGTGCGGTTTCAGTCGCAACCTCCACAGGTGCGGTTTCAGTCACAACCTCCACAGGTGCGGTTTCAGTTGCAACCTCCACAGGTGCGGTTTCAGTCACAACCTCTACACAGGTCGCGGTTTCAGTCATAACCGCTTCAACGGGGGCAGCTTCAATTGCAACTGCAGATTCGTTCAGTGTAACAGTCTCTTTGTATATGCCAAGCTCACCATTCTCGATCTTCGCAATGAATTTATCAATTGTAATGTTATCGATCTTCAACATCACTTCTGATTCTTCGTCATTCAGAGCAAGTGAAAGAGTTTTATTCTCTTGGGATATGTTAATGGTCTTGCCGTCTTGGCTCTTGACAATTCCTGCTGTGTATATCCAATTGATATTATATCTCGTCCCAAGATACTCTTTAAGTCGATCGTCGTCGGCTCCTGGTACCTTCATCCAGCTAAATACAAACGTCTCATTTAATGCAACAGTCTCATTCAGGGTAACTGTCTCATTCGCTGCTACTTCCTGGACCACCGGAGTCTCAGCTACGGCAACCGATGGAGTTTCCGCGGCCAATGCAACGGTCTCTCTGCCGGCGACACTGCCGAGCTTTCTTGGCTCCAGCTTCACAGTCTGGTAGCTGTCTCGCATGGTATTATTGACATCCATCAGCTTGATGGAATATAGCGCAATAGATCCCTGTTTGATCGAGTATGGCAAAATGGAAGCCTGCTTGATCGAGTATGGTATGATGGAACCCTGCTTGATCGAGTAATTGGAAGTAGCTCCATACTTGATAGAATAAGGCATTCTCATGCCCTGGACAGATGTAGTGTTTACAGAATTAACAGTATTCACCATATCGCTGGTGAGATTATGAGCGGCAACTCCGGTCATGAAGCTATAGCCGGTCCTTCCTGCAGAGCCCAGGGTATGAGAAAGATTTCCGGTCGAGGTTGCGGTATAAGATTGGCCTCCTGTAGAGGCTGCAGTATAAGACTGATTTCCTGTCGTGGTTATTGAATAAGACGGATTTGCATCCGTCTCCCCAGTGTAACCTAGAGCAGGCATCAAAACAATGGCTGAGATCATGATGGCCATGGTGATAGCCAGAACATTCTTCATATTGAATACCTCCTTTTTCACTTGCATATGGCACTTATGACTGTGGCTTGAACATCCTCCCTTTTGAGAAGAATTGTCGTGGATTCTAGTATTCTTCATATAAATAAACTTTCGTGGAAGAAGAACACTTTAAGGTTGCCGCATTGCATTTATGATTTTTTTTAATATCTGGAAGCGCGGCCAAGCTGAGGCTGCAGATCGAATTCAACTTAGCTGATTGTCGATCTGAGAATAATCATGATATCCCGTAACCCGATACCCCGCGGGATGCATCCAACTCTCCAACTTCAGCTTACGGAACTTTTCAGTCTGCAATCACGGGCAACAGATGGGAGCCATCGCAGCTTGTGCCCTGCGGGAAGACAAATCCCTCCCTGCAGGTGGAAAAGGTGATGCCAGCCTTCAGAACCTGAGCCTCTAAGCCACCCAGGATGCTCCGTCTCACCTCCTCTGGCAGATAGCGGCTGCCTGAAGTTTTTCCTCCCCGGGAAAATAGGACCTCCAGTGCCTCACCCTCCTCTGGGAAGGCGGTCTTTATCCTTTTCAGGTTGTCTGGCCGGGCCTTATAGGTGGACGCAGTTATATGTCTGACCCCGGAGGAGAAAAGAGAATAGACCAGGTCCCCGAACCCCTGGTCATTGATTCCCGGGATGATGGGATCGATTCTGGCCGAAACGGGAATCCCTGCATCGGAGAGCTCTTTGAGGGCGGAGAGCCTTCTTTTTGGCGATGGCGCCCCCGGCTCCAGCCTGCGGCTGAGGGACTCATTCAATGTGGTGACAGTAATCGCCACCGCCGCCCTCATTCCGGCCAATAGATCGATGTCTTCTGCCACCAGATCGGACTTGGTCACAATCTGAACCCCAAAGCCCTTCTCCTTCAGTATCCTCAGGCACCCTCGGGTCAATCTAAGCTCTTTTTCCATGGGCGGATAAGGGTCAGAGCTATTGGAGATGGCCACAAAAAAGTCTGTAGCTGCTTTTTGATGACTCCCGATCCAGCCTCTTCAAAAGGTCCACCTTGGGCCGGCAGGAAGAGAACCGGGGAATATATGATGAAGCATAGCAGTACAGGCAGCCGTGCTGGCATCCGGTGTAGGGATTGAGGCTCAGCTTAGGCAGGACAGGTGCATAGCTCGCTCTTCCAGGGGTCAAATGCTCTGAGGATCATTGGCAACAAACGGCAAGAAGCCTATCCAGCTCGTCTGCATCCTCCCAGGAGGCGGAAAAATCGATCTGTTCGATCTGGGGACGAATTATGGTATAGCCCTTCTCGCTCCTGCGAACTTTTCCCGTCCTCAGATGGACCACCACCTGAGGGATGACGGCAGCGCCCCTCTCATCCCACTCTCTTGCCAGGGCCTTCAGCTGGCGGTCTAGGGCTATGATATCCTTCTGGCCCAGCTGGCCTCCTATCCAGCCCACTGGCACGAGATCATCCCCATTTCGCAGAGCGATATGGAAGCGGGAGAAGATCTGATCCTCCCTTTTCCGCCCATACTCCGCCCGGATGATCACAGCCGATATGTATGCTCCGGCTTCAATGAAAAAATCGCTACTGCTGCAAACGCCAGGATGGTAGGCAGCTTCCAGGCTGCGCACCATCAATCCCTCCCCGCCTTCTTCTTTCAGCCGGTCCAGATGGCCAGAAAGTGAGTCCATCTCTTTGATGAACAGCTGTGGGACAATCGATATCCCCGGGAAGGGCATGGACCTGGGCTCGCCCAAAGCCTCCTGCAGCCTGGTTCTCCTCTCCAGAAAGGACAGGCCGACAATGTCCGTCCCAGAGAGATAGAGAAGATCATAGGCCAGGAGGGCTGGCGATATGCTGCTCCGGCGGGAGAGCCGGCGGCGATTGATATGCCTGATCATATCCGACTGGGAGCAGATCTTTCCATCCTTAAAGCCGATCAGATCGGCGTCGATGATGAATTCCTCATCTATGCCCCCCAATCTCTGAGCCAGGCCGTTCAGGGCGGTGGTGATGTTCCTGAGCCGGGAGCTGAATATGAATGCTCCGGCTCCTGTCTTATGGACCTGCACCCTGAGAGCAGGGTACTTGGGAAAGACTGCCATTCCCTCCGTCGCTTCTTCGGTCTTATGGTCCAATGCCCTTTCCGAGCATATCATCATGGGCTTGAGAGGGATGCCAGGCAGAATGCGGGCATTCTCCAGCTGGCCTCTGGCTGCCATGACGGCGATGCTACCCGGATCCGGCAGGAGGCCATAGGCCCTTTGAAGCTGATCTTTGTCGGTGTGAAAAGCCAGGACAAAAGCTGAAAGCATGGTCTTAGGGCCGATTCCGGCCAGCATATTTCCCAGGACGGTGCGGGCGATATACTTCCCCTCCAGTGGATCCGCCACCTGGAAGAGGCCCCGGAGAAAGGCGTTCTTCCTCTGCTCGGAGTCCTTTCCCCGAATCTGAGATATTCGATTCAACTGCTCATAGACGGACATGGCCTGCAGGGGCTCAACGGCGAGCGAATGCTGCCCTTTTTTGGCCAGTGCAGCCTCTGCCACCAGCCCCATCTCCCCTGTTCTCTCTCTCAGCCCAGGGATATCCCCTTCCGATATCTCCTCCAGTGCGGCTGAGAGCCCCTCCGGCCCCACCCCCATCTCTCTGACCTCCCAGGGCGGCCAGAGCTGGCCCAAAAGGAGGCGAACTGCCGGACAGAGCAATTCCGGCTTCAATTCCGAAATCATGCGGGCAATCAATGCCGCTTTCTCGCTGCGCGCTGCCTCTGAGAGCTCCTGCAGGGCAAGGGCGATCTGAAGATAGAGCATTTACCTCGCGATCTTGATCTTTTTCAGTTCCTCTGCCCTCCTGGAAAGCTCTTCGATCATTGAGTCCAGCTCCAACAGGAACTGGGCGGTCTGATGGGTCGTAGTCGCTCCAGGAGCTGTTGCCTTGATCAGACCCTCTTGCTCCAGTATTCGCAGAGAATAGCGCACCTTGTGGCTGGGTATGTCGGTCTCTTCCGCCAGCTTGAGTATGCCAATAGGCTCGTTCTCCACCACATGCTTGAGTATGAGCAGGTGCCTCTGCAGCATCTCAAGCTCCCCGCTCACCTTCTCGGTCAGAATAATTATCACATCCGCTCAAAGGAAAATCGATACTTCTTGGGTGTGCGGATTTATAACTCCATCGATTGACATGGTCCATGCTAGCACGCAAAAAGCAGAAAGGTGAGCAGAAAGGAGAGCATAGGGGCTCTCCCCGGCCATGAAAATGTTCGGTTCAGTAGCGCGCCCGGCGGGAGAGGAAGTCTATGCCATGTCTGGAGGTCACCCTTTTGCCCATGTCCTTTCCCAGTATCTGTGGAGATGAGACTCCTGTGACCACCAGCATGGTCCTCAGGGTATGGTCCAGGCTCTGGTCTATCTGCGCCCCCCAGATTATCCGGGCATCGGGATTGATCTTCTGATAGACCTCATCCACCACAGTCTCCGCATCGGTGATGGTCATATCCGGTCCACCCACCACATTCACCAGGGCGGATGTTGCACAGGAAACGTCCACGTCCAGGAGAGGGCTTCGCAGGGCCTTGACCACGGAGTCACGTGCCTTCTCCTCTCCTTCTGCTTCGCCCATGCCGATCATGGCCACTCCGCCATTGGTCATCACCGTTCTGACATCGGCGAAATCCAGGTTGATAAGGCCGGGACGGGTTATGAGCTCAGTGATGCCCTTGACCGAACGCATCAGCACCTCATCTGCCACCTTGAAGGCCGCCTGCAGGGGAAGGTTGGGAACCACATCAAGCAGTCGATCGTTGGGCACCACGATCACCGTGTCCGAGACATCCCGGAGCCTCTTCAGGCCGGCTTCCGCATTCTGCATCCTGATCGTCCCCTCTGCGCTGAAGGGAAGGGTGACTATGGCAATGGTAAGGGCTCCCGCCTCACGGGCGGCCTCTGCCACTACCGGCGAGGCTCCGGTGCCTGTGCCCCCGCCAAGACCACAGGTGACGAAGACCATGTCTGCCCCATCTACTGCCGCTTTGATCTCATCTATATCCTCCTGCGCTGCCTCTTCCCCAATGGCAGGCAGGCTGCCTGCTCCCAGGCCCCGAGTTGTGCGCCTGCCGATCAGGAAACGGCGGTCGGCATTGATATGCAAAAGATGCTGAGCATCGGTGTTGACGGCAAACAGCTCCGCCCCCTGGATGCCGCATTCTGCCAGGCGATCGATGGTGTTCGAGCCTCCTCCTCCGCAGCCAATAACCCTGATGACGGTGGTCAGCTCTTCCAGAACCGATACGAGTTCTTCATCGCTCTGGATCATGCTGGAGGGCTTGACCCTGCTCTCAGCCTCCGCTCTGCCCATTGCATCGTCTATGATGTACTTCATATCCATCCCCCTCTACTTTATTCTGCCATATTCTAGTAATCTATTAGTATATAGATTTTTGCATAGAGGAAAGCAATACTCTATAAAAAACGTAGAAACATCATGGAATGATAGCACTGATTAAACACCACAGTAGAGTTCGAAAGGGAGTCTGACCTCCCCCTCGATTTAAATTGTATTAATTAATATTTTAATTGGATTTCAAGGATTTGAGCTTTTCTATCTGCTTCATCACCCTCTCCGACTCCTTTGCATTCTCTGACTCCAGGTACTGGACGATCTCCGGGAGGGTCCTGTTCAGCTTATAGATACGATAAGGTCGACCTTTACCGGGATTCTTCTCATCCCTCTCCTCAATCCAGTCCAGCCTGCGGATCTCCCTCATGGCAATGCTCACCTCAGGCTGGCGCAGGTCGGATCCATTCTCTATCTCCCGACTGGTTGCCTCGGTCACTCCCGCCAGATAGGTCAGGACCTTGGCCACGTTCCTTTTGAGACCTACCTTCATCAGTATGGATGCAAATTCATCGCGCTCGACAGTAATATCAGCGGCGGCTGATGTATTCAAAGCTCTCACCAGGCGCATAACGAATGGTAACATATATATAAGTTTCGTCAAAAATAATTCCATTGAGATAGAATAATAGACAACATAAAAACTATATTTTATTTCGAATATAGAAAAAGCAAAGCAATATGAAGAGGCAATCAGAATGGTATAGACTCTGACAAAGCCTCATGGAGTGGACGATATGCATAAAATGGAGCTATTGGGTAAGTCAGCTATCAAGGTTAGCGAGGAGAAGGTAGAAGACGCCACTGAGCCGGTGATCGAATGGTGCCCTCTTTTTGATAAGATCCGAGGGATAAAAAAAGTGACAAAGGAGTCTGCGGCGGCCAACATGGAGTTTCGCATAAAAGAGCATGGAATGTTCTCCGAACGCCGGAAGCTGGAGATGGGCACATTCGTCGGCTTTGGCGCATCCGAGTCGATGATGACCGGCCTTGAAAAAGGCATAATCGATGCTGCCGTTACCGTATGCGATGGTGCAGGAACGGTCATCACCTCCAATGGCTCTCTCGTCCAGGGGATGGGCGGCTACATCTCCGGACTGGTGGAGACGGACCCCATCCCAGAGGTGATAGAGGGCATAAAGTCCCGGGGAGGATATGTCCTCTCTCCCGAGAGCGGCCTGATCGATCAGATGCTGGGTGCTGCCTATGCCATAAGCGCAGGATTCTCCAGATTCGCAGTGACGGTTGCAGATGCCCAGACGGCAGAGAGGCTGAGGGAACTGGAGAGGTCCGCGGAAGTGAGGATAATGATAATCGGCGTCCATCTCACGGGAATCAGTCTGGATGACGCTAAAAGGATCCTGAGGGCAGCGGATATAGTCACCAGCTGCGCTTCCAGGCATATACGGGAGCAGGCAAAGCCTCTGGTGCAGGTGGGAACTGCAGTCCCCCTCTTCGGCCTGACCCAATGGGGAAAGGAGCTGCTGGTGGAAAGGGCAAAGGATGTCTCTTCGCCCCTGCTGATAAACACCATGCCGCTGCCCGTCCTACCAGAAAAAAAGCAGCCTCGGCCACTGGTCTAATTTGGGAAATGGAATTCTCAGTGAAGCAAAAGATGCTGAGCTAAGGATGCTGAGCTAAGGATGCTGAAGAAAAGATGGTGAAGCTGGTGAAAAATATAGCTGCCTCAGGGACAGGGGAGGGTCAAGATGGAAGCGTTGCCGCTTTCCAGCTGCATCCTCATATTTGTGTACCCCTTATAGCTCCCAGTCATGATATAGGCAGGGCCTGAGCTGGCGCTTTTCTGCACCCGCGCACCCACCCTTGCCGTTCCATCTGCTTCGGTGTGGATGCTGTAGACAGAGTTCTCATTGGTCTGGCTGACCGAGGTATCTTTTACCAGGTCCCGGACCTCAGAGTAGCTCTCGGAATAGACCGAACCCACCTCATAGTTCTTGGCGCAGAGGGCATTTCTCAGGTCGCTCCTGGTGATGGGCTCGGTGTATAAAGATGGCTTGTTCTGGTAGACCCCCCATTCATTAGCCCAGATCTCATTAAAGCCATCCTCAAATCCGCCGTAGACATGAGCATCAATGGAGCGGGATATGGTGCCTGTACCTCGGGTCCCGGTTACCAGCTTCTGGCCGTGAAGGCCGCTGGTTGACTGAAAGATGCGCATATCATCCGAGTATCCCTGATTGTAGATCCAGGAGTGCTCGGTCATATTCTGTGGGACGGCACCTGCCAGGGGTACCAGAACGCCCAGGCAAGCGATGAGGCTAAATGCCGATATGGTCAATAATCCGGACTGCCACCATTTCATATGCACACCACCATCTCATAGCGCCATAGAGGTGCATCTAATATAAATTTGATCCTGATTCTTTCCTGTTATCCTTATTGCTTGTTCCTTCCTTCAATTTCCCTGAGGCCATCCCGGATGCTATCCCTGCCCTGCCCCTGCCGTCCCTGCGTTTTATGTCCTTCAGCCTTCTATCCAGGGATGCAGCCAGGTCCTGGGAGGGGCCAGCACCATAGTAATCCAGCCGGGCGGCCAGGGCGAGCTTCCCGGCCAGAGCACGGGCCACCTTTCCCCGCAGCCTCCTTGGGGATCCCATGACTGCAGGATGACGGAAGATGACCCCGTGCTTGGGGGAGGGAGCGTGGCCGTTAAGGTGCTTGAAGAGGGATTTCTCTGCCCCCATGACCTGCAATCTGGATGAGGGCATCTGGGCCAGCCGGCGCAGGCCGCCAGCTTTGGATATGAGCCTTGCCGCCAGGACCGGCCCCGCCAGGGTGGAGAGGTTGGGGGCGAGCTTTTCCGCCCTGGCACTCACCTCCTCCTCCATGCTCTTTTTCGATTCCCTCAGGCTCAGAATGGCCCTGGCAAAAGGCCCCAATATAAGATCTTCAGAGAGGAATAAAGCCAGGTCTTTTCCGTGAACGATCCTCTGACCATGCAGACGGTGCCACTCATAGAGCCTCTCGTCCAGCAGATTTGTCGCTTCGGACATATCGTCTATGGCCTCCACTGCCTGGAGGAGGTCCTGCTCTGCATCGGCCAGCAGGGCAAGCCGGCGAATGACCAGGCCCAGTGCCACCTCTCTGAGCCGGCCACTATAATCGAGGTCGTCTGTCACATATCCATGCATCAATGCCAGGCGGCGCAGGTCGGGCTGAATGGGAGGGCCGGCATAATGAGCCCCATTCAGGAGAGCGTCTATCATCTCCTCCGGACCTCCCGCTAAAGATATCGATCCCGTCTCCAGATCAACCCTTCCAAACCAGGCAACAATCTCCATCCAGCCATACCTCAGTTGATAATCCAGCTCATGTTTCTTAAAGTTGTTTTGAGGAATTACTTTCGGACTGCACTGATCTTCTTTAAATAGTTCCAGAGCCTACTTAGATCTACCTCTCAATGAAAAAATAGGGGGCAGACAGATAATGAAAGAATTGATAGATCAGATATCGGCTCGTTTAAAGGATCAGAACATCTCCGTCCCAGATGAGGAGATTGAGGTTCGCCTAAGAAAGCTAATCGACGATTTTCGCGTGCCTGAAGGGGAAGCAAGAAGATCGGTTTTGAACTACTTCCAAAAGGAGCACGGCATAATTCCACAGGCCAGGGCCAGCTCGGAGAAGGTCAAGATCTCTGAGATCAAGGAATCCGGCCGGTGGGTGGATCTGGAGGTCAAGGTCCTCGACCTCTGGGAGCCGGCGACTGAGGCCATCTCTCAGACCGGACTGGTCGGCGATGGCTCAGGAGCAATGAAGTTTGTGAAATGGAAGAAGTCCGAGCTGCCGGAACTGGTTCAGGGCCAGAGCTATTCTCTGAAGAAGGTGGTCACAGATGAGTTTCAGGGCCGGTTCAGCATAAAACTGAACCGCACCAGCCTGATCGAACCTTTAGAGAAGGAAGTGGAGGCAAGATCAGCGAGCAGGGCAGCGCAGGAGATGAAGGTGATAGAGATCAGCGAGCCCGGACTGTGGGTCGACCTGAAGGTCAAGGTGGCCCAGCTCTGGGAGCCAAACAGCGATTCCATCTCCCAATCGGGCCTGATCGGCGACGAGACCGGCTCGATAAAGTTTGTGAAATGGGCAAAAGCGGACCTTCCCAACCTGGAAGAGGGGAAAAGCTACCTCTTGAGAAACATGGTCACAGACGAGTTCCAGGGGAGGTTCAGCGTGAAGTTGAACCGCACCAGCCAGATCGAGCCATTGGACGTTGATGTAGAGATCGGCTCGCAGGCAGCGGAGTTCTCCGGCGCTCTGGTGGATGTGCAGAAGGGCTCGGGATTGATCAAACG
The DNA here is from genome assembly GCA_963813075.1 of Methanotrichaceae archaeon. GTDB lineage: Archaea > Halobacteriota > Methanosarcinia > Methanotrichales > Methanotrichaceae > Methanothrix. The sequence continues at coordinate 12,716 of CAWEXU010000014.1, read as the reverse complement.
CTGCCCAATGTGCAAGCGCTCTTTAGCCAAGGGCGTATGCACTGAGCACGGAAAGGTGGACGGCACATATGACCTGCGCATCAAGGCGGTGCTGGACGACGGCCGCCGGGTGCAGGATGTACTCATCAACCGGGAGACCACCGAGCGTCTGGTGGGTCTGACAATGGAGGACGCCAGGATGATGGCTATGGAGGCGCTCGATCACGAGGTGGTCCGCGCCCTTATCGAGAGCAAGCTGGTGGGAAGATATTTCCTCATCACTGGACCGAGGGTCGATCGCTATCTTCTGGTGGAGACCATAAATGAATTGATGCCGGTTACAGAATCAAGTGTAGATGAGCTGATAAGCCAGGTGGAGGCGATCTAAATGGCCGCATTCTCCAGAGAAGTAGCGCGCAGGATATTCGCCGAAGAGCTGAAGAGCTCGAACTACTCCTTCCGGGATGGCGAGGACCAGCATCAGTACGCTCCTCAATATCTTCTCACTCCCACCGGAGCGAAATGCAATCGGGTCTTATTCGTGGGGACGCTGACCGAGAAGGACGATATTGGGGGAGACACGGAGTACTGGCGAGGAAGAGTGGTTGACCCAACGGGCAGCATGCTGATCTACGCCGGCCAGTACCAGCCGGAGGCCGCCCAGATACTGGCCAGCATTGATGCACCCGCATTTGTCTCCATTGTGGGAAAGCCCAATCTGTATCAGACGGAGGACGGCAATATCATCATATCTCTGCGCGCCGAGTCCATCCAGAGGGTGGACGAGGCAACCAGAAATCAGTGGATAATGGATACTGCCAGGCGAACTTTAGAGAGGCTTTCAATCCTCGATAAGGCCGAACCAGCTCCCCTGTCAAGCGATTTTGCCACCGCAGACAGAGCCTTTCCCTCCACCAATCAGCAGGATGCGGTTCGGGCGCGGGAGCACTACCATACGGATGTAGAGCGCTACCGGCGGATGGTCCTTCGTGCCCTCACCTCGCTGAAGGTCGACCTGGCGAAAACAGCCGACGAGCCCGAGGAGAGATCGCGAAGACGGTAGCTCCCAAAGATGATTTCGGGCCGGTTGGCATTCCTTCCAGGCAAGAAGAGGTACGGGAAGATGGGCAGAAAGAGGATCAAGAGACTGTAGCGGAAGCGAAGCCAGAGGCAGGGGCCGATGCCAGGCAGATGGAAAAGCAGGAAGAAAAGCAGTCTTTGAGGAAAACGAGGCCCAAGAAGGGAGGATCGCTGGATTCCTGGCCTGAGGCTGGAGAGGACGAAGAGGTGGAGACCTTCAACCTCGGAAAGAAGAGCTGAAAAGTCTTATATAATCTACATAAGCTCTATGTGAAGAGGTGAGTCAATATGGTAATTGGTGTAACGATGGTTAAGGTGGTGCCGGGACAGGAGAAGACGGTCTACAATGCTCTGCAGGAGATCGACGGCATCAAGGATGTGTATCATGTATTCGGCGAGTTCGACTTTGTGGTGATCATTGAGGTCGAGGGCCTGAGCATGCTCAATAAGCTGGTCGATGTCATCAGAGAGATCGATAACGTCAACGCTACCCAGACCGTGGTCGGGGCCGAGCTTTAAGCCCCATCATCCCCTTTTATGGAGATCGCTGAGGAGCTGGCCAAACAGCAAAAAGCCATCTCCGTAGCTGAATTTTTTGAGAAGAACCGGCAGATCCTCGGATTCGACTCCGCACCCCGCGCCCTGATAACCTGTGTGAAAGAGGCGGTGGACAACTCTTTAGATGCCTGCGAGGACGCCGGCATTCTGCCGGACATATTCGTGCAGATAAAGAAGAGCGGCGAGTACTTCCAGGTCATAGTGGAGGACAACGGACCGGGCATCGTGTCTGAGGAGATCCCGCGCGTCTTTGCCAAACTGCTCTACGGATCTCGATTTCATACTCTGCGCCAGAGCAGAGGGCAGCAGGGCATAGGCATCTCCGCCGGGGTGCTCTACTCCCAGCTCACCAGCGGCAGGCCGACAAGGGTCATCTCCAAGATCGCCCCGGACAGGCCCGCATATTACTGTGAGCTGATGATCAATACCTCAAAAAACGAGCCGGAGATCATCAAAGCGGAGGAGGTGGACTGGGAGAGGCCGCGGGGAACGCGGGTGGAGATGGAGATGGAGGGCTCTTATGTTCGCAGCCGCAGGCAGTCGGTCTATGGCTCTTTAAAGAGCGCTGCCATCGTCAACCCCCATGCCCGCATAACCCTGGTGGAGCCGGAGGGGAATGTGGAGGTCTTCGAGCGAGCCACAGAGAGCCTTCCCAAGAAGGCCTATGCCATCCAGCCCCATCCGGAGGGGATAGAGCTTGGGGAGCTGATCAAGCTCCTGCGCTATACCGACAAGAAAAAGCTCCGGGTGTTTTTAAAGGAGACCTTCTCCTCCATCGGCTCCATCTCCGCCCAGGAGCTATGCAAAAAAGCGGATCTGGACCCGGAAGCGCTTCCCTCAAGCCTGGAGCACGAGGAGGCAGTGCGCCTGCTATCCGCCTTCAAGCAGATACGGGTTAAGTCGCCCCCGGTGGACTGCTTATCCCCCATAGGAGAGGATCTGATCCGGGCGGGTCTGGAAAAGGAGTTTCGGCTGGACTTCATCGCCACCAGCACCAGACCGGTATCAGTCTACTCAGGCAATCCTTTCCTGGTTGAGGTTGGCCTGGGCTATGGCGGTGAGCTAACTCGAGAAGGCCGGCTAGAGATCCTCAGATTCGCCAATCGCGTCCCTCTGGTCTACCAGCAGGGGGCCTGCGCCATAACTCATGCCGTGGAATCGGTATCCTGGAAGAACTATTCCCTGAGCCAGTCTGCAGGAAGCGGCATTCCCGTCGGCCCGGCTGTGCTGCTGGTGCATATCGCCTCCACCAATATCCCCTTCACCTCGGAGAGCAAGGATGCGGTGGCCGATATGCCGGAGATACTGGTGGAGATAGAGCTGGGGCTCAAAGAGGTGGCTCGAAAGCTCCGCCGCTACCTGAGCCGGCAGAGCCTGCTGTCCGAAAGAAGGGAGAAGGAGGAGATCATCAGAAAGATCCTGCCTCGCATCGCCAAGAAGCTATCCGATGTCCTGGACCGCCCGGAGCCAGACATCGGACCGGTGGTGGCCAGGATCATGGGCAACCTGCTGATCTTTCGGGAGACTGAGCAGCAAGACGGCCGGATATCCTGGTCCGTCTGATGGTGGAGAACCACAGCGACCTTGTAAGATCCTTCAAGCTGCATGAGCTTTTGGGGGAGAAGGCGGACTCAGTCAGTCCCCCGGCCAAGGTGATTTCTCTGGGGGATAGATACGACCACCACTGGAAGCTCTCCCTCGGGGCGGGCCAGAAGGCCACCATCAGCTACCAGATCGGAGCGAATGGCAAAGAGCTAAAGGAGCCGGTGGTAGAGGGTCTGGACCCGGAGATCGTCACCGGCGCCAGAGTGATTTGATCTGGGTGATCTGATCAGGGTAGGATCTGAGAGATGATAGAATCTGGGCGAATGGAGTGAGGGTCATGGCAGAATCAGAGGATCTGAAGAGCTCGAATAAGGCGAAGAGGGATTCCCGGTCGAAAAAGGCAGAAAAAAACCTCCTCGGCCTGGCCGAGTCGCTCTACGGCCAGTTTCAGCAGGGGGTGGTGCCTCATATATCCCTGCCTTCCCGGACCAAGGGCAATATAGAGTTCTCCACTAAAGACGACGTCTGGATCTATGGAGACCAGGAGACTACGCGCAGCGTCAAGACGGTGCGCGGAGCCAAGACCCTTCTCAAGACCGTCCACCTGACCGAGCTGCTGATAGATGAGCACCTCAAGAACAATCGGGGCTCGACATTAAGAGAGATCTATTACATCTCCGAGAACTGGGATATAGCCAAGTTTCATGAGCAGGCGGAGAGCGACCGGCTGATCGAGGACCTGGAGATCGTAACCGATCTGCACCGGGAGGACTTTCACGTCCGGCCGGAGGAGGACGGAGCAGCAGTCTTCGGGCCGCTGCGCCTGAAAGAGCAGACCCGCCGGGGAGAGAAGGAGATGCACTGCCAGGAGGACGTGGGCGAGGCAGGCTATCAGATACCCTTCAACGTGGACAACATCGAGTTCATCAGCCATGATGCCCGGATGGTCATGGCCATTGAGACCGGCGGGATGTACGCCCGGCTGATCGAGAACGGCTTTGATGAGGAGTACAATGCCATTTTGGTTCACATCAAAGGACAGCCTGCCCGGTCCACCCGGCGGATGATAAAGAGGCTGAACACTGAGCTGGACCTGCCGGTGGTTGTCTTTACCGATGGCGATCCCTGGTCCTATCGCATCTTCGCCAGCATCGCCTACGGGGCGATCAAGAGCGCCCACCTCTCCGAGCACCTGGTAACCCCCAAGAGCCCGCTTCCTGGGGGTGCAGCCCAGCGATATCGTGGACTACAACCTGTCCACGGACAAGCTCACGGACAAGGATCTTCAGGCGCTTGAAGAGCGAGCTTACCGATCCCAGGTTTGCCAATCCCTACTGGGAGCGGCAGATCCGCCTGCAGATAGACCTCAAGAAGAAGGCTGAGCAGCAGGCTTTTGCCGGAAAGGGGCTGGACTTTGTCACCAAGACCTATCTACCCGATAGGCTGACGGAGATGGGGATCATCTGAATGATAATAGACTTTCACACCCACATCTATCCTCCGCCGGTGGCGGCCAAGATCCTGCCCGCCGCAAGGAGAAAGCTCAAGGTAGAGGTGCCGGGAAGCGGATCGCCCCAGGATCTGAAAGAGCATATGAGTCGTTCCGGGATCAAAAGGTCAGTTCTCCTCCCCCTGGCCAAAGGCAGAGAGGACGTGTCCAGCCTCAACGACTGGGTCCTGTCCGTATCCGCAGAGGGCCTGATCCCCTTTGGAGCTATCCATCCTTTTATGGAGAACCTGGAGGCTGAGCTGGACCGGCTGGCCGGCTGCGGCATACGGGGGGTCAAGATAATGCCCCTGCTGCAGGAGTTCTATCCCGATGACCCTGGCTGCGAGAGACTCTATGAGGGGTTGATCAAAAGAGGGATGATTCTGGTGACCCATACCGGCCGGGACCCTCTGGAAAGGGAGGAGGTCTTCGGGACGCCGGAGCGCTTTGCTAAAGTGGTCCAGTGCTATCCCGATCTCAGGATGGAGCTGGCTCATCTGGGTGGGATGCGAATGTGGGATGAAGCGAAAAGGCATCTTCTTCCCGCAGAAGGAAATGTCCATTTTGATACCGCCTATGTCTCCTTTTATCTGGAAAGAAAGGAGATGGCTGAGCTGATCCGGGATATCGGGGTGGATAGGGTGATATTCGGCAGCGACTATCCCTGGGAGCTGCCGGGCAGGGCAGCGGAGATAATCCAGGGGCTGGACCTATCGCCGGAGGAAAAAGAGGCCATTCTCTGGAGGAATGCGTCGCAATTATTGAGGTGAGCGCGGCAAAGGTCCAGTGCCATCATGGGCCGCCGGAATCGGATAATTCTGATCTGGAACCAAAGATATATACTTTATAAGAACAGATGTCCCCGGCGATGAAACGCGATCTTCTTGACATTCTGGCCTGTCCCCTGTGCAAAGGGGACTTAACCCTGGAGGTATTCGAAGAGAATGAGGTGGAGATATTAACCGGCAAGCTCTGCTGCCAGGCCTGCAATGAGATCTACCCCATCGAGGACGGCATTCCAAATATGCTCCCTCCAGATCTGCGAGACTGATCGATACTCAAAGCCGGCAAGGACGTCTGGCCGGATCCTCGCTCAGAGCCCGGTATGAAGAAGCGGGGAAGAGATGGGCTCGGGGCTCACAGGCGAAATATTTATACAATATTATGTAACAGTAGTTAGTGAGGGGGTTTGGGATTGGATCATGTTGTTCGCATCAACGAGGGAAGCGATACCAAGACGCCCATCGTCCTCCATCTTCTTCCCGGCGAGGAGACCATTTTCAACCTGGTGATCATCAATGATGGAGAGCCGTCTGATATCTCCCTCCTGGCCAGCAATCCCGTCATTAAGGCGGTTCGCTTCAGAAGATCAGATGACCATGTGGATGGGAAACAGATCATACCCGTCTTCGCCCGAATGCCCGATGATACAGATCGGCTGGATGGAGAGATCATCCTGAAAGGCAGCAATGGTCAGAGCCGGGTGCCCATAACCATTCTGCGGGATTCCATGGGCCCCAACTCCGATCGGCATTCTGGCACCGAACCGGTGAAGCCTGGACGATCCGGCCCATCTCGCAGGTTGGGCAGGGTCTCCTCTCGAGCCCGCATCCGCGACATTGCCCCGGCAGAGGGAGTGCAAAAAGAGGATTATCAGGAAGAGGAAAGGAATCCGGAAGAAGATGGGATAGATGCATATGGGATTGATCATGATATAATCGATCCCGATGGAATGGACGATGGCGAAGAGGATGATGACCATGAGGATGAGGGCCATGGTCCATACGAATCATCCGAGGATCCTGATACGGAATTCATCCCGGCGAAGGATAACCAGAGCGAAGAGGATGAGAAAGATGGCAGGCACCTATCCTTCTCAAAGGATCAGGATCTAGAGAGGTATCGATCCGGCCGCCGTTTTCGCCGGGTTGAGGAGCTTTCCGAGACGGACGGCAATAATCACAATCAGGAGCGCACTGGCACCTTGAAGGAGAAGGGATACTCATCGAGGGACGATGATTATTTTGCCGCCGATGATTACCCTGATCGTGATCGTATCGACCGCTCCATTGATCAGCCTGATCCCTTTGATCCAAACCAGGAAGATCGATTGTCCCAGAGAGACGAGGCTGCTGAGGACCTGGAGAGCTTCTTTGGGCTAAAGGACGGGCAAAGAACGCCCTTCGGATCGGAGGAGAGGGTGGAGAGGGATGAGATTCCTAGAGAGCTGGCTGATTCCGATCAGATCTCTTTTGAGGAGATTGAAGACGGGATTGAGGAGGAGGACTTCAGGACCATCGGGATGATGCAGATCATACCGGCAATTATATTTCTGAGCCTTGTTGTCGCATTGGTTCTGACATTCATCACCGAAAGCATCCCGGAGTTCCCAGGGGCTCTCGTATCGTCGATTTTAATCGTCACCCTTATCATATACGGAGCGGCTACGCTCCTGAAGGCGTAAACAATGAGATATATCGTGGTCACAGGCGGAGTTATGAGCGGCTTGGGGAAAGGCATAACCGCGGCTTCCATCGGCCGGCTGCTCATGAACAGGGGCTATAAAGTCACGGCCATAAAGATCGATCCCTATATCAATATCGATGCCGGGCTCATGAGTCCCTTTCAGCACGGAGAGGTCTATGTTCTCAAGGACGGAGGAGAGGTGGACCTGGACCTGGGTAACTATGAGCGCTTTTTGGATGTCGAGCTGACTCGAGACCACAACATCACCACCGGCAAGGTCTACAGCACAGTCATCGAGAAGGAGCGGCGGGGGGAGTATCTGGGCAAGACGGTGCAGATCATCCCCCATATCACCGAGGAGATCAAAAAGCGCATCCGCCAGGTATCCCGGGATGGCGGCTGCGAGATATGCCTGATCGAGGTGGGGGGAACGGTGGGCGATATCGAGTCCATGCCGTTCCTCGAGGCCATGCGCCAGCTCAAGTACGAGGAGTCGGGGAACATCTTCTTTGTCCATGTAACCCTTGCCCCCTCAACCACCGATGGGGAGCAGAAGACCAAGCCCACTCAGCATAGCGTGAAGGTGATGAGGGAGCTGGGCCTGCAGCCGGACATGATCGTGGTTCGCTGTGAGAATCCCCTGCTCCCAGAGACCAAGGCCAAGATCGCCCAGTTTTGCGATGTGCCGAAGGAGGCGGTGATCAGCGCCCACAATGCAGACGATATCTACAAAATCCCTCTGCAGATGGAGGCCGAGGGCATTGCCAGGTACATCATGAAGGAGATGAGGCTCTTTCCTCTGGAGGAGAAGAAGGACTGGGACGAGTTTGTAAAAAAAATGGAAGCGGTCACGGGATCGGTCAAAGTGGCAATTGTGGGCAAGTACACCGTGGGCCAGCAGTGTGCCGATCCGATGGAGGATGCATACCTTTCCATTCGGGAATCCTTAAAGCATGCGGGGATTGAGGCTGGCGTCCGGACGGAGATCGTCTGGATCGATGCCGAGGAGCTGGAGCACGGATCAGCCGATCTGATCCTGCGGGAGGCGGACGGTATTCTGGTGCCGGGCGGCTTTGGCTCCCGCGGTACGGAGGGCAAGATCAAGGCGGTGCAGTATGCCCGGGAGATGAAGGTTCCCTATTTGGGGATCTGCTTTGGCATGCAGCTGGCGGTGATCGAGTATGCCCGGAACGTCTGCGGCCTGGAGGGGGCGGGAAGCACTGAGTTCGGTGACACCCCCCATCCGGTGATCGCCATTTTGCCTGAGCAGGAGAAGATCAGGCATATGGGAGCGACTATGCGCCTGGGAAATTATCCCGCACACTTATTGGAGGGCAGCCTGGCGCACCGGATCTACGGCAGCACCAATATCGTGGAGAGGCACAGGCACCGCTATGAGGTCAATCCCGCTTATATCAAGCCCATTGAGGAGAAGGGGATGATCTTCTCCGGCAGGAACGGTGACCTGATGGAGATCTGCGAGATACCGGAGCATCCGTTCTTCTTCGCCTCCCAGTTCCACCCGGAGATGAAGTCCCGGCCGGGCAGGCCATCGCCGCCGTTCCTGGCGTTTGTGGAAGCGATGAAGGGGAAGAGGACAAAAAAGTAAAATGTATAGTTAATTTAACTGGGCCAAATATATTTTTTAAAGGATTAAACATGGTACTAAAATTAGAAGATGTTTTCCCAATAAGTTCAGGATGCTCTAATATTGGTTTCTTCTTTGGGGCAGGCACATCTGTGGAAGCAGGTTATCCCCAAACGGTAGATTTAACAAAAAAAGTTGTCTCGCGATTAAGTAGTGATGAACGATGTAAGATAGAATCTATTTTAAAGGCGGAGCACATTTTTTATTCGCTGGATGAAGGTATTCCTGATATCGAGGTCCTGTCCGATGCTATTTATAGATATCAGCATAATGTAGAGTTGTCTGCGGATGAATTAGAAAAATCAATAAGGAACAAAATAATTGAAGAACTCACTCCCACAACAAACATTAATTTGAAATACCATATAAAATTTTTGGAAGCTGTGAAGAAGTTGCATTCGAATAGAAATGAATGCATTTGGATTTTTACGACAAATTATGATATGTTATTTGAGCGTGCCGCTATGAACGCGAAAATACCAATTTATAACGGTTTTGAAGGCATATTGAATCGATACTTTGATATCGATAGATTAGAATTAAAATACGGTAGAATAAATAGAGAAAGTATGTTTGAAGATTACAAAGAACCCTATATCCGGTTAATCAAATTGCATGGTTCAATTTCGTGGTATAAGAATGGTGAAGATGTGATCGAAACGAGTGAGAACCTTAGTGGAGATAATACTCGTTCAATGATTCTGCCAAGAATGGAAAAAGTATTTGATGCTTTCGAACATCCATACGACAAACTGTTCCGATATTCTTCTCAAATTATTGGTAATCAATGCAAATATATTCTGTGTTGCGGTTCGAGTTTAAGAGATCAACATATAAACGATCAACTGATAGTACCCAAACTTCGTGAGGGTACAGATCAGATTTACTGGTCTATTTAAGTCCGAACCAGAAAATATTGGGCAATTTAATATATATCCTTCCTTTAATTATTTAACAGAAAATAATATGAGTATAAACAATATAAAAATTGATGAAAAATCTGATATGTGGAAATTTAGTGCCTTTGTAAATTTGTTATGTAATAATACAGGATTGGAGCTTTTATAAATGAGTGCTTATAAAATAGGCAAGGTAATAAGTGTATCTGGTGATCAGATATCTGTTTCATTAATGGATCGTTTGGGTGATTCCGATCAAATAGGTGTCCCAGAGACGATGTCAATTAACGTCAATACGGAGGCGGGACCTCAACCAGTATTGATCGGCCAGCCAAGTAGCTTTATAAAGATATCATTGCCTGTCGGTCAACTCTTATGCATAGTTACAGGAATTCAAATGAGAGAGGATAATATATCAATTTCTGAGTTGAGGCAAGCGGGAAAAGATGGGCAGTATCCAATACAATCGCCTAAACGAATACTTTCCGTAATACCAATCGGCAAAATTACCATTTCCGGAGATTTTGAAATAGGAACGGACATATTGCCTACGGTTAACAGCGAAGCGTTCGCAGTGTTGAATGAAACAATTGATCATATCTATAAGAATTACGCTGAAGGAAAGTTCTCTATAGGAAAATTATCTCTAATTCCTGATCAAGATGCAAAAATAAATCTAGATGCATTTCTGACAAGACATGCTTCTATCTTAGGGCAAACTGGAAGCGGGAAATCATGGACAGTTGCATCAATATTGCAGAGCATATCAATTTTTCCTAAATCTACAATGATTCTGTTTGATTTGCATGGTGAATATAAAGATGCTTTTGGTGACTATTGTGATTACATCGATGCATCTGAATTGGAATTGCCTTATTGGCTGATGAATAGCGAAGAACTGCTTGGATTGATGGTTGATCGTACTGAGTTCGCAGCTCCAAACCAAATAGCAAAATTTAGGGATTTGCTCCAAGAAGCGAAAGAAGAATATTCGGAGAATAAAACTCTAGGATTACCCAAAATCACGATTGACACTCCTGTATATTTTGATTTTAATTATATTTTAGATGAATTCAAGAGACTTGACGTCGAAATGGTCGATGGCAAGCGTGATAAAATAAAAGGGCCACTTAATGGAGTATTTACTAGATTGCTCATGAGGATAGATTCGCGACTAAACGATAGGCGCTATAATCTGATATTCCATCCAGAGAGGTATAATACTTCAGCTTCGATGGAAATCCCTTTTTAGAAAAATTTTAGGTGAAGTTGATGGAAACATAAAGAAACTTGTTGTGATTAATATGAGTTCCATTCCATTTGATGTCAGAAATTCTGCTATTTCTCTTCTACTGAGATGCATATTCGATTTTGCTTATTGGTTTAAATATATCAACAACGTTTCACACCCAGTAGCCATCTTTTGCGATGAAGCTCATATCTATCTCAATGATGTGGATAATTCAAACGGATCAGCACGAACCTCAGCCGAACGAATCGCGAAAGAAGGCAGGAAGTATGGAGTAAGTCTAACGGTCATTAGTCAGAGACCCAGGGAAGTGTCTGCCACAATTCTTTCGCAGTGTAATACCTTTATGTGTCTTAGAATAACAAATCCCGATGACCAAGCATACGTAAAGAATTTGCTGCCCGATTCAATCAGAGGAATTTCAAGTATGTTCTCGACTCTAAGGCGAGGTGAGTGCATCTTATTAGGAGACTCTGTTATTATGCCAACTAGAATCAAAATCAATAAGCCAAGTCCAAGACCAAGCAGCGAGGACACATCGTTTTATAGAGCCTGGAATTTAGAACACACAAAAATTGATTTTGATGAAGTGCTTGATGCCTGGAGAAAGCAGGGCTTTTCAGATAAGGGATAATTTCGGTTCACATACTTTCCGTTGTGACGAGACCAACGAAGCATCGCCATCGATCCTGGCGTTCGTGAAGGGAAGAGGAAATAATGAAAATCATTATTCTACCCGGAGCCAATCTTATGTCTTAAGATTAGTCATTTTGGTTTTCCTTGGATTGACATTTGATTTCAAGTGCTAGTTCTATCCCTAAGTCCGTTAGATAGAAAATCTCATCCCATGAGCCCACTGGTGGCTGAACCCTGGCTAATCCTAAAATTACTAACTTGCCCATTACTTCTGATTCCAAATCTCCTTTGAGTTCCCTCCATTGGCTCGCTGTTAAACCACATGCATTTCCTATTAGTGATCCAATCCAGAGACTTGACACTCCACGAGCAAGATTTTCTGAAACTGATTGAAAAATCTGTACAAAGCTAATCGAATGGCCATCCAAGTCAAAACTTGTTTCAGTTAGCTCTTGCAAAATCTTATCTCGATCAATGGCTCCCAAAAGTTTTAACTTAGTCAATTCGAGATCCAGTTCCACAATTTTCTTCTCCAATCTTATAATATTAATATTATTGGTTTCGTTTGCTTTCACAATTCTCTTTCTCAAAAGCGCCTCCCAAGATTTCGCGGTTAATTCAAGTAGGCATCTGGAATAGTTTTCAGAATTAATCGTCGGAATGCGGAGTGATCGAAGATCCGGCGATAATGACTGCCTAGTATCATCGGAATCAACAAATATCGCTATGAATCCACCAATCTTTTCAAGTTCAAGAACGAATGCAGCATCCAGCTCCCGTCGAACCCAGGAAGAGTCTCTTCAATTTTTAGTCAAATATATAAAAAAGAGGGATTCGCATTCCGTGATACCTTCTTCAAATATTTTGGCCCGAAGAGAGGTTCCAGGTGGGATTTCCCAATCATCGTACCAAACATCTATTCGAGCTGAACGCAGATCCGTTGCTAATTCTTCGATATATTCGCGATCCTTTTTCGAATGAGAAAGAAAAACTCTTGGCTTCATTAAGTGGCTCCGAGTTTAGTTGTATCAATCAACAGTATTTAGATTATTCGGATCAAGCAGAAGATTGAATCGCTTCATTGCGTGAACCACGCATATTCGATTTCTGCAGATGATATATCGTCTCGCTATAAATCCGACACTTGTCCGCCCTCCCGCACGCTCG